>NZ_JAPUBU010000005.1:0-593555 GCF_030397705.1 Janthinobacterium sp. SUN100
AACAGGACCGTGAAACAACTTTGCGCCGATGATAGTGCTGCAACCAGTGTGAAAGTAGGTTATCGTCAGGCTTGTTATTCGAAAAAACCCCTTCCGGTGATCCGGTTGGGGTTTTTTTACGTCTGGCGGTTTTGTTTTGTCAGCAGACAGGCGTAAAAAAAGCAGCGCTAAGCACTGCCTTTGTCATGTAACGTCGCTTAACTTCCGCGATAGGTCGAATACGACCACGGCGACACTACCAGCGGCACGTGGTAGTTCTCGTCCGTATGCGCAATGCCGAAGGCCAGGGTGACCAGATCGATGAAGCGGGGCGAAGGCAGTTCCACTCCCTGGGCGGCGAAATAGTCGCCTGCGTTAAATACCAGTTCATATTGACCCGCTTTCATGCTCTCGCCTTCCAGCAAAGGCGTGCTGCAGCGGCCATCGCTATTGGTCATATCCATCTTCAATAGCACTTTTCCTTCCGGCGCGACTGAAAACAGGGCCACCTTGACGCCGGCTCCCGGCCTGCCGTGGGCGATATCGAGTACATGCGTGCTGAGTTTTCCCATTTGCTATCCTGTATATAGGGTGAGTGAATGTGCTTATCGTGCAAATCATATACCGGTGACTGCGCCTGGCTATATGATTGGGCATATAGCCAACATTGTCCTCCTATAGGCGCGCCTCCGCATGAACAATTACGAAGATTATCCACGCGACTTGATCGGCTATGGCCGCACGCCCCCGTATCCGCAATGGCCGGGCAAGGCCCGCATCGCCCTGCAATTCGTCCTCAATTACGAGGAAGGGGCGGAAAACAGCGTGCTGCATGGCGATCCTGCCTCGGAAACCTTTTTATCGGAAATGATCGGTGCGGCCGCCTTTCCCGCGCGCCACCTGAGCATGGAGTCGATCTACGAATACGGCTCGCGTGCCGGATTATGGCGCTTGCTGCGCATGTTCGAGGAGCGGCGCCTGCCGCTGACCGTATTCGGCGTATCGATGGCCTTGAAACGCAATCCGGAGGCGGTGGCGGCTTTCCAGGAACTGGGGCATGAAATCGCCTGCCATGGCTTGCGCTGGATTTCCTACCAAAACATGGATGAAGCAACGGAACGCGAACACATGCGCGAAGCCGTGCAGATCATCCGCGAATTGACGGGTTCGGCCCCGCAAGGCTGGTACACGGGGCGCGATTCGCCCAATACGCGCAAACTGGTGGTGGAGCATGGCGGTTTCCGCTACGACGCCGATTACTATGGCGACGATCTGCCATTCTGGGAAAAAGTGGCGTACACGGATGCCGCCGGCATGCCGGCCGTGCAGCCGCAACTGATCGTGCCTTACACCCTGGACACGAACGACATGCGCTTTGCCGCCATGCAAGGCTTTAATTCGGGCACGCAATTTTTCGATTATCTGAAGGATGCCTTCGATGTGTTGTATGCGGAAGGCGATCCGAACGGCTTGAATCAGCCGAAGATGTTGTCGGTGGGCTTGCATTGCCGCCTGGTGGGACGTCCGGGACGGGCCGCGGCGCTGGCGCGCTTTCTCGATTATGTGCAGGGCCATGAGCAGGTGTGGATCACGCGCCGCATCGATATCGCCGAGCACTGGCATGCGACGCATCCCTATGCTGCTTGATGGGTATTGATATTGGATGATAAGTAAAATCAGTCTTTGCATATAGTTGTCCCATATGCCGGTGTTAATCTCCTATACTGGGACTATACCGAGGCCAGCATGTCAGAACCGATCCGCTTTTATTACCGTGGTGCCGTACAGGAAGTACGCAACGCCGCCCCTACGCAGACTGTGTTGCAGCACCTGCGCGAGGATTTGCATTGCACGGGCACCAAGGAAGGCTGCGCCGAAGGCGATTGCGGCGCCTGCACCGTCGTCATCGGCAGCCTGGTCGATGGCCAGGTCGAGATGAAGGCCGTCAACGCCTGCATCCAGCTCACGCCCACCCTCGATGGCAAGGCCCTGTTTTCCGTGGAAGACTTGCAGCAGCCGGACGGCGCCCTGCACCCGGTGCAGCAGGCGATGGTCGAATGCCACGGTTCCCAGTGCGGTTTTTGCACGCCAGGTTTTGTCATGTCCTTGTGGGGCATGTATCTGCAGAAAAACGGCGAGACGCCCACGCGCTGCGAAATCGACGACACCCTGTCGGGCAATCTGTGCCGCTGCACCGGTTACCGGCCCATCATCGATGCCGCCAGACGCATGGTGGAATTGCCGCACGTCACGTTCGATCGCGATGCCTTGAGGGGGCAATTGCAGGCGCTGCAGCGTGGCAGCCTGCATACGTATGAACATGGCGGCCGGCACTTCCACGCGCCGCGCAGCATCGATGAACTGGTGGCGTTGCGCGCGGAAAAGCCGCAAGCGTGCCTGCTGGCCGGTTCCACAGACGTGGGCTTGTGGGTGACCAAGCAATTGCGCGACCTGGGCGACATCATTTATCTGGGCAACGTGGCGGCGCTGAAGACGATTGCCCTCGTTGACGGCAAGCTGCACATCGGCGCCGGCGCCAGCCTGAACGATGCTTACGGGGCGCTGTGCCAGCATTACCCGGAGGAATTGTCGGAACTGTGGCAACGCTTTGCCTCCTTGCCGATTCGTAACGCCGGTACTTTGGGCGGCAATGTGGCCAATGGTTCTCCCATCGGCGACTCGATGCCGTGGCTGATTGCACTGGGCAGCGAGATCGTGCTGCGTGGCCCTGCCGGACAGCGCATCATGCCGCTGGAAAACTTCTATCTGGGGTACCAAAAGAAAGATATGCAGCCAGGCGAATTCGTCGAAGCCGTGCGCGTTCCCTTGCCACGTGCCGACGTGCAATTCCGCACCTATAAACTGGCGAAACGTTTCGACCAGGATATTTCGGCCGTGTGCGCCGCGTTCGCGTTCCGGCTCGATGGCGAACATATCGTCGATGCGCGCATCGCCTTTGGCGGCATGGCGGCCACGCCGCAGCGTGCCGCGCAAACGGAAGCATTTTTGCGTGGACAGGCGTGGACGGAAGAGAACCTGGTCATCGCCATGCGCTTGCTGGCCGACGATTACGCGCCGCTGTCTGACATGCGCGCGTCGACTACCTATCGCATGACGACGGCGCAAAACCTGCTACGCCGCTTCTGGCTGGAAACACGTCCCGCTGCGCCGCTGCTGCGCACGGCCGTCAACGCCTACGCTTGCCGCGCCTGAAAGGACCAGTATGAACCATCCTGCCACGCCCGAACTGCAAGCGGCTGCCTGGGCCGCCGTGGGCAAGCCCAGCCCGCATGAATCGGCACAATTGCATGTGCTGGGACAAGCCACTTACACGGACGACATCGCCGAACTGCAGGGTACCTTGCATGCGGCGCTGGGGCTGTCGCAAAAGCCCCATGCGCGCATTACGGCCATGGATTTGTCGGCCGTGCGCGCCGCTGGCGGTGTCGTTGCCGTCTATACGGCGCAGGACATTCCCGGCACGAATGATTGCGGTCCCATTATCCACGACGATCCCATCCTGGCTTTTGATCTGGTGCAATACGTGGGCCAGCCCATCTTCATCGTTGTGGCCGATACGCATGACCATGCGCGCCGCGCCGCCCGCCTGGCGCAAGTGTCATATGAGGAATTGCCCGCGATCATGACGCCGCAAGCGGCCAAGGCCGCGCAATCGTACGTGCTGCCGCCGATGCAGCTGACGCGCGGCAACTACCAGGCCGCGTTCGAAGGCGCGCCGCACGTGGTCAAGGGCCAGCTGTATGTGGGCGGCCAAGAACAGTTTTATCTGGAAGGACAGATTTCCTACGCCATCCCGAAGGAAGCGCAGGGCATGCTGGTGCTGTGTTCGACCCAGCATCCGAGCGAGATGCAGCACGTGGTGGCGCATGCGCTGGGCGTGCATTCGCACAATATCACCGTCGAGTGCCGGCGCATGGGGGGCGGCTTCGGCGGCAAGGAATCGCAATCGGCCCTGTGGGCGGCGGCGTCATCGATTGCGGCGGCCAAACTGAAGCGTCCCGTGAAATTGCGCGCCGACCGCGACGACGACATGCTGGTGACGGGCAAGCGCCACTGTTTTTACTATGAGTACGAAGTGGGCTACGACGACGAAGGCCGCATCCTTGCCGCCAAGGTCGACATGACCACGCGCGCGGGCTATTCGGCCGACTTGTCCGGCCCTGTCGCCACGCGCGCCGTCTGTCACTTCGACAATACATATTACCTGTCCGACGTGGATATCCGCGCCGCCTGCGGCAAGACGAATACCCAGTCGAACACGGCATTCCGGGGCTTTGGCGGGCCGCAGGGCGCCATTGCCATCGAGTATGTCATCGATGAAATCGCCCGCCACTTGCAACGCGATGCGCTCGATATCCGCCTGCTCAATTTCTATGGCCGCAACGATGCCGAGGGACGCAACGTCACGCCATATGGCCAGAAGATCGTCGACAACGTGATCCATGAACTTGTTGCCGAACTGGAAGAGAGCAGCGATTACCGGGCGCGCCGCCGCGCCATCGATGCCTACAACGAGGCCAGCCCGGTCTTGAAGAAGGGCCTGGCCTTCACGCCCTTGAAATTCGGCATCGCCTTCAACGTCACGCATCTGAACCAGGCGGGCGCCCTCGTGCACGTGTACGTGGATGGCTCCGTGCTGGTCAACCATGGCGGCACGGAAATGGGACAGGGCATCAATACCAAGGTCATGCAGGTGGTGGCGCACGAGCTGGGCCTGGACCTGGACCGCGTGCGGGCCACGGCCACCGATACCAGCAAGGTGGCGAACACGTCGGCCACGGCGGCGTCCACCGGCGCCGACTTGAACGGCAAGGCGGCGCAGGATGCAGCGCGCCAGATCCGTGAACGCCTGGCCGATTACGCGGTCAAACTGTATGGCGGCGACGTTGCTGCTGTGCGCTTCTTTGACAACCATATCCACGTGCATGGCCATGTCGTCGCGTTTGCCGAACTGGTGCAGAAGGCGTATCTGGCCCGCGTACAACTGTGGTCGGACGGTTTCTATGCCACGCCCGGCCTGTCGTGGGATGCGAAGACGATGACGGGTCATCCGTTTTCGTATTACGCGTATGGTGCGGCTGTGGCCGAAGTGGTGGTCGATACCCTGACAGGCGAATGGAAATTGCTGCGTGCGGACGCCTTGTACGATGCGGGCCAGTCATTGAATCCCGCGATTGATCTGGGTCAAGTGGAGGGGGCATTTATCCAGGGCATGGGTTGGCTGACGACGGAGCAGCTGTGGTGGAATGCGGCGGGCAAGCTGATGACGCACGCGCCATCGACGTACAAAATTCCGGGTATTTCCGATTGCCCGGAAGATTTTCGCGTGAAACTGTTTCAGAATCGCAATGTGGAAGACAGCATTCACCGTTCCAAGGCCGTGGGCGAGCCGCCGCTGCTGCTGCCGTTTTCCGTGTTCTTCGCCATCCGCGACGCCATTTCCAGCGTGGGCCATCACGCCGTGCAGCCACCGCTGAATGCCCCCGCCACCAGCGAGGAAATCCTCAAGGCGGTCATGGCCGTGCAAGCGGCGCATGCCGGCGCCTAGGAGTACAGCATGAGCGACTGGCTGACAGCGATGGAGAACGACACGCAGGCATCCGTGCTGGTGACGGTTGCCCTGGTGGAAGGTTCCGGACCGCGCGAGGCGGGGGCGAAGATGCGCGTGACCCTCGATGGCCAGCTGGACACCATCGGTGGCGGCCACCTGGAATTGCGCGCCGTGGAAATCGCCAAGACCATGCTGGCCACGGGCGAGACCCATGCGCGGCTCGAGCGTTTTGCACTGGGCCCCAGCCTGGGACAATGCTGCGGCGGCGTCGTCCACCTGGCATTCGAATATGTCGATGCCAGCCTGAACGAATTGCTGGCCACCTTGCGCGAACGCCGCCAGCAAGACAGCTGGCGTTTGACGGTGCTCGACGGTGAAGCCGTGTCGGCGCTGTTCGATGCTGCCGGTCGCCTGATCGCCGGTACAGGCGCACAGGCGCCCGACACGTTTTCGCGCGAACGCAGTACCCATGTCGCGCAGGATGGCAAGGGCCGGCGCTGGCTGGTCGATCCCTGCCTGGCGCCGCGCGCCCATTTGACCTTGTTTGGCGCCGGCCATGTGGGTGCCGCCATCGTGCGCGCGCTGGCCCACTTGCCCTGCAATATCACCTGGGTCGATGAACGCGAAGACATGTTTCCTGCGCAACTACCGGATAATGTGCGCATCGCCGCCACCGATACGCCCGAGGAATTTGTCGCCATGGCGCCGCCGGGCGGCAGTTTTC
Organism: Janthinobacterium sp. SUN100; assembly: GCF_030397705.1. Taxonomy (NCBI): domain Bacteria; kingdom Pseudomonadati; phylum Pseudomonadota; class Betaproteobacteria; order Burkholderiales; family Oxalobacteraceae; genus Janthinobacterium; species Janthinobacterium sp. SUN100. Next base: position 6,276 of record NZ_JAPUBU010000005.1, read on the forward strand.
TCGTCATGACGCATAGCCATGCGCTCGATCAGCGCTTGACGCAAGCCATCATGGAGCGCGAGGATGCGGGCTGGTTCGGCTTGATCGGTTCGCATACGAAACGCAAGCAGTTCGAGCACCGCCTGCAGGCGCGCGGCGTGCCGGACGCGCGTATTGCCGCCATGGTGTGTCCGATCGGCATGCCCGGCATCCGCAACAAGGCGCCGGCCGTGATCGCCGCGTCCGTTGCCTGTCAACTACTCATGGTGTGGGAGGACGCGGCCGCGGCCGCCCTGGCCGCACCGCTGCGGCTGGCCTCGGCCAGCGCGCCACCGCGACGCGAGAAACGCGCCGCCATTCACCCGTTATAGAAAGAAGTCATGCCGATTGTTCCTGCTACATTGCAAGCTTACCGTGCCAGCTTGCTGCACTTCCACGCCGATCCCGCCTTTAGCGAGGAGGCGCACGCCTGGCATGCGGATGGCTTGCTGATCGTGGCCGATGGCAAGGTCGTGGCCGCCGGCGATTATGCGCAGCTGCAAGCGACTTTGCCGCCCGGCACCGAGATCGTCGATTACCGCGGCAAGCTGATCGTGCCGGGTTTCATCGATACCCATCTGCACTTCCCGCAGACGGAAATGATCGCCTCGCCCGCTCCCGGTTTGCTGCCGTGGCTGGAAACCTATACTTTCCCCACCGAGCGCGCGTTTGAGAATCCTCAACATGCGCGCGATGTGGCCGAGTTTTTCCTCGATGAACTGCTGCGCTGCGGCACCACGACGGCCATGGTGTATGGCAGCGTGCATCCGCAATCGGTCGATGCCTTCTTTGGCGCCAGCGAGGCGCGCGGCTTGCGCATGGTGGCGGGCAAGGTCATGATGGACCGCAATTGCCCCGAGTTCCTGCGCGACACGGCCGAGTCGGGTGCGCGCGAAAGCGAAGAGCTGATCCAGCGCTGGCACAAGCACGGCCGTTCGCTGTATGCGATCACGCCCCGTTTCGTGCCGACGTCCACCAACGAACAGATGCACCTGGCGGGCGAGCTGGCGCGCGCCTATCCGGATACGTATTTGCAGACGCACGTGTCGGAAAACGCGGATGAATGCCGCTGGGTGCGCGAATTGCATCCGCAGGCGCGCAGCTATCTCGATGTGTATGACCAGTACGGCATGCTGCGTCCGCGCGCCATGTTCGGGCACTGTATCTGGCTCGACGAGCGCGACCGCGCGCGCATGGCGGAGACGTCGTCGGCGGCCGCCATTTGTTCTACATCAAACCTGTTCTTGGGCAGCGGCCTGTTCGATTTCGAGCGGGCCGATGCGGCGCGGGTGCTGCTGTCGCTGGCCACCGACGTGGGCGGCGGCACCTCGTTCTCGATGTTGCAAACAATGAACGAAGCCTATAAAGTAGCACGCTTGAAAGGCAGCTATCTGCCCGCCTTGCGCATGTTTTATCTGGCGACACTGGGCGCTGCGCGGGCCATGCAACTGGAGGGCACCCTGGGCAATTTTGCGGCAGGCACGGAAGCGGATTTTATTGTGCTCGACAAGCAATCGACGCCGCTGCTCGAACGCCGCACGGCCGGTTGTCAAAGCCTGGAGGAATTGCTGTTTGCCTTTGCGCTGCTGGGCGACGACCGTGCCGTGGCCGCCACCTATTCAGGCGGCCGATGCGTGCATGTGCGGGGGCAGGGCTGACCTACCCGTTGTTCCATACGAATTATCCTGAGCGAGAACGCGAATGTACAAGAAACTCACTGGCCTGGCGCTTGGCGCCGCGCTGGCCTTGACCGGAACGGCGCAGGCCGCCCCGTCTTCCAATGAAGCAGCCACCGCGCGCCATTTTGCCGCGCTGGTTGCCGGTGCGCAGCCGAAGACGGCCGAGTTGAGCCTGTTCTTTTCCATGATGCCCAAGGGAGGTGACTTGCATCACCATTACTCGGGCGCCATTTACGCCGAGCAATTCCTCGACTGGGTCGACAAGGAAAACTATTGCGTCAACAAGACAACGTATCGCATCGAAAGCAACAAGGACGTCGTGGCGGCCGAGCGCGCCAAGCCGGCCGCGCAGCGTGGATGCCTGTCGTCCACGGAAGTGTTTGCCGATGCGGGCTTGTATGCGGAATTGCTGCAGCGCTGGTCGACCAAGGATTTCTATAATCACGGCGCCATCCAGACGCCGCCGGACCGTACCTTCTTCGATACCTTTGGCTATTTCGGCCCCGTGGCATCCACGAACACGGCCGATGGCCTGAAAACCCTGAAGCAGCGCGCCATCGCGGAAAACCTCAGCTATATTGAGACGATCTTTGAGCTGTCGCCATTCGTGCAAAACGCGCAGTTCGACCAGCAAGTGCTGGCGCCGGGCTTGCAGCCGGCCGCGCTGCAAGCGTTGCTGGCCAACTGGACAGGCAGCCTGGAGCAGGATGCCGGCTTCCAGAAAAGCATCACCGCCTACAACGACAACGTCAACGCCAGCAGCGCCGGCATCGACGATGCGCACTTCACCATGCGTTACCAGGCGTATGTGTTGCGTTTCCTGTCGCCATCGCAAGTTTTTTCCTCGATGGTGGCCGCGTTCAAGGCAGCGAGCCTGAATCCCTTGCTGGTGGGCGTGAACATCGTGGGCCAGGAAAGCGTGAACGTGTCGATGCGCGATTACAGCCTGCACATGGAAATGTTCAAGTTCCTCAAGGCAAAGTATCCGAACGTTAAGATCGCCTTGCACGCCGGCGAGCTGGCGCTGGGCATGGTGCCGCCGGAAGGCATGGCTTTCCATATCGCCGAAGCCGTCGATGTGGCGGGCGCCGACCGTATCGGTCACGGCATGGATATCGCCTACGAGCACAATGCGCTGGCGACCATGCAAAAGATGCGTGAACGGGGCATCCCCGTGGAAGTGAACCTGACCAGTAACGATTACATTCTCGGCATCAAGGGTCAGGCCCATCCGATCACCCTGTACCGTAAATATGGCGTGCCCTTCGTCATCTCCACCGATGACGCGGGCGTCTCGCGCAATACCCTGTCGAATGAATACGTGCTGTTTGCCAGCCAGTACAAGACCGATTATGCGGAGATCAAAAAGCTGTCGTATAACAGCTTGCGGTACTCGTTCCTGGCGGAAGCGGACAAGCAACGTTTGCTGAAAGCACTCGATGCCCGTTTCACCCGCTTTGAAGCGCAAATTGCCGCGGCCGACAAGGCAGGCAAGAACAGCAAACCGTAAGTTGCGCGACGTTCACAACTGATACTCTCAGGACGGCCGGATATTCCGGCCGTTTTCATTTCTCCCCCTCAAATCCCGGTAATGTATTTTTGTTAATTTTGTGGCGGCCATGCGACACAATTAACGGCAGATGCACGACTTTGTCCAATTTCTTGGATGAATCAATTTCAAGTACATATTGCTCATTTATAATCACGCGCCATAAGCCCGGACGCTGTCAGCACGATATCAATCCAGCTAGTTACCCCACGCTATTTATACTTAAAATATATAAATATGTAAAAAAAAACGTATTTGTCATCCATTTTTTGATGATGCATAGTGGGATGAATGTGATATTAAAAAGTCACAATTCATATGGCTGATAGCGTATGAAGATGGGTATTTGCAGTAAATAAAGGTGAGATGCAGAGTGAAACAAACAGTCGCGCAGCTAAATGACGACATTCCTCTGCATTTTACCGCCGTGTCACAGTCTTGAAATATTTAACAATTACACTCGCGGCTTGCCATGTTCGCCGGGTAAGCCTGTCGGGTGAATGACACAGGAGCTAGCGCCCTGGGTCGTACGGATCGGTCGCAGTTTTTTCCGCCGTTATTGTCTGAATAGGAATGGTTGTGATGTGTGGAGCGGCGTTTTGTGATGGTCTTGTCAGGACCGCAGCCAGTCCCGCCGGCGTAACAGTTGCAGCATCGTAAAGAGGAAATGTTGTGTTTGTTTTGCTGTGCGGCGCAGCCGGATGGTGGGGCAATCCAGGATTTTCAAAAATAATAGTCTTTTCTGGGGTTAAAGATGATCAATCACAAGCGACTTCGGCTAACGCAAATCGCGTTCAGCCTGTCTATTGCACTGGCGGCGGCACCATCGTTCGCACAGAACACTACGTCTTCCATTGGCGGCCGTATCTCGGCCACCGACGGCAAGCCGGCAGCTGGCGCCACTGTTACCATCGTGCACACCGAATCGGGTTCCGTCAGCAATGTGACGACCGATGCGGAAGGCCGTTACGTCGCCCGCGGCTTGCGCGCTGGCGGTCCCTACACCATCACCATCACGAAGAATGGTGAAGTTGAAAAACGCGAAGGCGTGTTCCTGGAACTGGCCGAAACGGCCAATGTGGACGCCACCTTGGGCGCCCAGATGCAAGTCGTGAACGTGACGGGTACAGGCGCACGCGCACAGATCTTTAACCGCAGCAACATGGGTGCCGGCACCAACATTGGCGCCAATGAGCTGGCCATGCAGGCGTCGATCCAGCGCAATCTGCAAGATTACGCCCGTTCCGACCCGCGTGTTTCGCAAACCGACAAAGAGCGCGGCGAATTGTCCGTTGCCGGTCAAAACTCGCGCTACAACTCGATGACCATCGATGGCGTGGCGGTGAACGACACCTTCGGCCTGGAATCGAACGGCAGCCCGACTGCCAAGCAACCGATTTCGATCGAGGCGATCCAGTCCGTGCAAGTGAACGTCGCCAACTACGACGTGACGCAAAAAGGCTATACGGGCGCCAATATCAATGCCGTGACCAAGTCCGGTACCAATGATGTCAAGGGCAGCGTCTACTACGTGTTCCGTAATGACCGGATGGCCGGTGACCGTTACGACAACGTCAAAGACAGCTATTACGCGCCAGCGCCGTTCCGCGAAACGACCAAGGGTGCTTCCGTCGGCGGCCCCCTGATCAAGGATAAACTGTTCTTCTTCGCCAACAAGGAAAAGCTGGAAAGCACGCGCACTGCGCCAAACTTTGGTCCAATTGGCAGCTCGATGACGAACGTCGGTATTACCGAATCCGCTATTTCGGCTTTACAGACGATTGCCAAGGATAAGTACAACTTGCCAGTCGGTACCACGGCAGTTCCCGCAGGCACGAAGTTGACGGTTGATGATGTCTTGCTGAAACTGGACTGGAACATCAACGACAACCATCGCGCGATGGTTCGCTACTCCAAAACCGATCAGTCCGAGCCGATGTTTACTGGTGTATCGGATAGCGGCATCGCCCTGAACTCGGCATGGCGTTCGCAAAACAAGTCGATCGAGACCATCGTCGGCCAGTGGTTTGCCGACTGGACGCCGAATTTCTCGACGGAATTCAAGGTGTCGTCGCGCGACTATGAAAGTCTGCCGAAGAACAATTCCACCCTGCCAACCATGTCCCTCAAGTTTACGGGTGACGTGCCAGCGGGATCGCCTGCAGGTATCTCGACCAAAGACCGCTACCTGAACTTTGGTACCGACCAGTCGTACCAGTTCAACGTCTTGCGCACCAAGACCAAAGATGCCTACCTGGGCGCCAACTGGGCCTTGGGTGACCATGAAGTCAAGTTTGGTACCGACTTTAGCAAGAACGATGTCTACAATGCGTTCCTGCAAAACGTGAACGGTAACTACACCTTCGGTTGTATCAATAACGTTGGCTACTCGTTTGTCAAACCGAACCCGGATGGCAGCACTAGTTTCAACTGCAACAATTCACCGACGCTTCAGCAACAAGCCATCCTGGAAAACTTCCGCATTGGACGCCCGAGCTCTTATCAGGTTCAGGTACCGTTGGCAGGCGGCTCCCTGGAAAACGCCATTGCTGATTTCAGCCTGAAAAACTATGGCTTCTTCGCTCAAGACGTATGGACCGTCAACAAACAGTTGACCGTGCAATATGGCGTGCGCGTGGACAAGGCCGGCATCAGCGATCGTCCGCTGTACAACGCCGCGGCAGCTGCACCTTTGGTTGCTGGCAACGCTCAGACTGGCAAGGCACAAAGCGGCGGTTTTGGCTTGAACAATACGCAAACCATCGATGGCCAGACGCTGTGGCAGCCACGCGTGGGCTTCAACTACAAGTTTGAGAGCGCCCGTCCTACCCAGTTGCGCGGCGGCTTCGGCCTGTTCCAGGGCGCGGCAGCCACGGTCTGGATGTCGAATCCGTTCGCCAATCCTGGCGTGGCGACCCGTATCGTCGGTTGCGGCACCAGCGGCTTCAAGGCTTGCCCAACCGTCGGTGGCTTGTTCAATCCTGATCCGAATGCGCAGCCGACGAACTTCGCTGATGCCGCGCCTGCGGCTAACGTGGACTTCCTGTCGCCTAGCTTGCGTCAGCCATCGATCTGGAAGGGCAACCTGGCATTCGAACACGAGTTGCCATGGATGGGTCTGGTTTTCGGCGCGGAATACCTGCGTACGCAAAACAAGGATGCCATTTACTATGAGCATCTGAACCTGGGCGCGGCGACGCGTAAGGGGACCGATGGCCGTGAGCTGTACTACGGTGCCGGTGCTTACAATACGAATTGCTGGACTTCCACTGGTGGCTTGTCGGCGACGAACACGGGCTGCTCCGGTTCCATCGTTGCCAAGGCACTCAAGAATCCTGCTTTCAACAACGTCATGGTTGCCCAGAAAACTGACAAGGGCGCAGGCAATCTGGTAACCCTGTCGGTTAGCCAGCCTATGACCAAGGGCTTCGGCTGGTCGGTTGCCTACACGTACACGGATGCAACGGAAGTGTCGCCTTTGACCTCGTCGGTATCGACGTCGAACTTCAACGCCCGTTCGATTTTCAATCCGAACGAAAACGTTGCCGCCAATTCCGGCTACCTGGTAAAAGACCGCTTCAATGCAGTGTTGAACTTCCAGAAGCGTTTCTTCGACAATTACAAGACCAGCTTCGGTCTGTTCTATGAAGGCCGCAAGGGCAAGCCATTCAGCTGGACCTACAGCAATGACTTGAACGGTGACGGCGTCAGCGGCAACGATTTGATGTACATCCCATCGAAACCGGGTTCGGGCGAAGTGGTGTTCCGTGGTGATACGGCAACCAATCACGCCAACGAAGACCGTTTCTGGGCATTTGTTAACGCAAACGGTGACCTGCGCAGCGCGAAAGGCGGCGTGGTGAAGCGTAACGACAGCTTCTCGCCTTGGACCAACAGCTTCGACATGCGTGTCAGCCAGGAAGTCCCAGGCTTCTTCAAAGGCAACAAAGGCGTGTTGACGATGGACTTCTTCAACGTGGGCAACATGATCAACCGCAAGTGGGGCCGTATCAATGAAATGGCTTTCCGCTCGGCTGGTGGTCAAACGCGTAACTTTGTTGATTTTGCGGGTCTCGATGCTCAAGGCCGTTATATCTACCAAGTGCGTGACAAGGTAGAGGACTACACCGTGCGTCAACAAAAGGGTGAGTCCCAATGGGCAATCCAGGCTACGGTCAAGTACGAGTTCTAATCTCGACGCTTGATTGAAGTTGCAAACGGCTGGTGGCGACACCGGCCGTTTTTTCGTTTATGTTCTGCTTTCTTGTAATGCTCGGATGGGCTTGCGGCGCGCGGCGTCCCCCGGATGAGGTAGATTTTTTGATAACTATGACTACGTGGGGACCATGAAACATCATCTGACACCACTCGCCGCAGCGGCGGCCCTGACCTTGCTGCTGGCCGCCTGCGCCACGCCTCCCACGCCTTCCGCGGCGCCCGTTGATATCAACCTGGTCGCCCTGAACGATTTTCACGGCAATCTCGACCGCAGCAAATTTAGCTACACGAGCGTCGCTGATGCTGAGCGCAAGACGGTGCAGGCCGGTGGCATCGATACCTTGTCCGGCGCATTGACGGCGTGGCGGCGCGAAGACGCGCAGCTGATTTTTGTCGGCAATGGCGACCTGGTCGGCGCGAGCCCCGCCATGTCGGCCCTGTGGGCGGACGAGCCGAGCATCGTTGCCATGAACATGCTGGGCATGAAGGCCAGTTCCGTCGGCAACCATGAATTTGACCAGGGCAAGGCGGAACTGTTGCGTCAGCAGCGCGGCGGTTGCGACTCGTCGCGCGCCGACAAGGCATGCAAGTTCACACCCGACTTCAAGGGCGCCAGCTATACCTATATGGCGGCCAATGTCATCGACACGCAGACGGGCAAGTCGCTGCTGCCCGCCTACCGCATCGAAGAGGCGCATGGCGTCAAGGTGGGCCTTATCGGCGCCGTGCTGAAAGATACGCCGTCCGTGGTGACGGCCGCCGGCATTTCCGGTTTGCAATTCGGTGATGAAGCGGATGCCATCAACGCCACCTTGCCGCAGCTGCGCGCGCAGGGCGTTGGCGTGTTCGTCGTGCTGCTGCACCAGGGCGGCGAGACGAAGGAAGCCGTCGACCAGCCCGATTGCAGCCAGCTGAAGGGCGAAGTGGTGGATGTGGTGAAACGTCTCGATCCGGCGATTCAGCTGGTCATCAGCGGCCATTCGCACCAGGGCTATTTGTGCCGCGTCGATGGCCGCCTGGTGACGCAGGCACAAATGGGCGGACACATGTTGACGCGCATCAAGCTCAAGGTCGATCCTGTCAAGAATGCGCTGATCGATGCCAGCGCGCAAAACGTGGTCATGCTGCCAGGCATGTATGAGCCGGACCCGGCCGTGGCAGCTTACCTGGAATCGGTGAAGCAGCGCAGCGCGGCCGAATTGTCGCGTCCCGTGGCCGCCATCGCCGTGCCCACCGTGGGCCGCAGCACCAAGGGCGGCGGCGCATCCCCGCTGGGTGACCTGGTGGCCGACAGCACCTTATTTGGCGCGCGCGCAGCCGGCGCGCAAATTGGCCTGATGAACAATGGCGGCATCCGCAAGGACCTGGAAGCAGGCGCCGACTTGATGACGAACGTGGGCCAGAACCAGGCCGTGGTGCCGTTTGGCAATACCCTGATCGTCGTGAGTCTTTCCGGCGCGCAAATCCGTACCTTGCTCGAGCAGCAATGGCCGGGCGAAGAGGCCGGCGAGGGCAATCTGCTGCAAGTGTCCCAAGGTTTTAGCTACCGCTGGGACAGCACGCAGCCGCAAGGCCAGCGCGTGGTGCCGGGCAGCATCATGCTGAATGGCATTCCTCTTGAAGACAATCAACAATACCGAGTCGCCGCCAACAGTTTCCTGGCCGGTGGCGGCGACCGCTTCACCGTGCTGGCGGCCGGCACGCGCCGCCTGGACACGGGCGTGCGCGACATCGACGCCTTCAGCAATTACCTGATCGACCGCGCGCGCGCCGGCAAGCCGGCTGGCAGCGCCACGGCGGCCGGCCGCATCGTGCGCGTCAAATAACATTACAAGGAATAACCATGCGTCGCTTATTTGTTTCTATCGTTCTCTCCAGTCTGTTCGCGGGCACGGCCCATGCCGATTTCACGATTCCCGGCTTTGAGCTGGTGCACACCTCGCCCGTGGAAACGAGCTTGACCAATCCCGACCTGCGCGAGCCCGTCACCGTGTGGAGCGAGCTGTTTGATTCGGCCAAGAAAGAAATCGTCATCGCCCAGTTCTATGCCGTCAGCAAGCCGGGCACGGCCTTTGAAAAAGTGCTGGCGAGCCTGACGGCCGCAGGCCAGCGCGGCGTGAAAATCCGCTTCCTGCTGGACCAGAAGGGCGTGGGCCTGTCGGAAGCGGCGACCATCGCCCAGATCAAGACGATTCCGAACCTGGACTTGCGCCTCATCGATTTCAATAAAATCACGGGCAATGGCATCGTGCACGCGAAATACCTGGCCGTCGATGGCCAGGTGGCATACATCGGCAGTCAGAATTTCGACTGGCGCTCGTTCGAGCACATCCATGAGACGGGCTTGAAGATCACGGAGCCAGGCATGGTGAGCCAGGTGCAAGCGATTTTTGAACAGGATTGGCAAGCCCAGGCATTGACGTCGCAAGGCAGCCGCGCCACGGTGCTCAACAGCAAGATCGTGCCTGCCAATTACGCGCAAAACGCCTTCCTGCTGGCCAGCCCTAATGCCTACAACCCGGCCGGCGTTGGGGACTCGGAAACGGGCTTGCCCGCCTTGCTGGCGGAAGCGAAAAGCGAAGTGCGCATCCAGCTGCTCGACTACGCGCCCCTGTCCTACGGCCCGAACCGCACGCGGCCGTACTACGCCGTGATCGATAACGCCGTGCGCGCGGCCGCCCAGCGCGGCGTGAAAATCAAGCTGATGGTATCCGCCTGGAACACGGAGGCGCCTGCCATCGCTTACCTGAAAAGCCTGGCCCTGGTGCCGAACGTGGAAATCCGCATCGTGACGATACCCACGGCGTCGACGGGTTTCATCCCGTTCGCGCGCGTGATCCACAGCAAGACCATGAGCATCGACGGCAAGCTGGCCTGGGTCGGCACGAGCAACTGGGCGGGCGGCTATTTCGACCTGTCGCGCAACCTGGAAGTGGTGTTGCGCAACGATGCCATGGCGCAGCGTATTGCCGCGCTGCATGAGCAGACGTGGAGCTCGGCGTATGCCCAGCCTATCGATATCAACAAGCAATATCCGAAGCCGGCCAAGGCGACGCCGCAAGGCAAGGAGTGAACATGAAAAAACTGCTGACGGTGCTGGCGCTGGGTGCGGCTTTCTCCTCCGGCAATGCGCTGGCGTGGGGCAACGACGGCCACCGTGCCGTGGGCGCCATCGCCGATCAGTTGCTCAAGGGTAGCGCGGCGCAGGCGCGGCTGGAGAAATTGCTGTTGCCCGGCGAAAGCCTGGAAAAGATCGCCAACTGGCCCGATTGCGTGAAGGGCACGTATTGCGGCCCACAATCGCCGGAAATGTTGACCTATGTCGCGGCGAACCCCAAGCATGGCGAATACCATTACACGAATGTGCCGTTCCAGAACGCGCACTACCACGACCATGGCGTGGGCACGGCCGATGACGATATCGTGCAGACGCTCAAGCAGGCGATCCTGGTGTTGCAAGGCAAGGCCGATGCGGCCAGCAATCCGCACGGCTTCAGCCAGCGCGAAGCTTTGATTTTGATCACGCATCTGGTCGGTGATATCCACCAGCCATTGCATGTGGGCAATGCGTTTGTCGGCAAGGATGGCCAGTTTTTCGTGCCCGCCACGCAGGCGCAGATTGACGATGTCACCATTTTCAATGCGCGCGGCGGCAATGACTTGCTGCTCGACGATGCGAAGATGACGGCGCTGTCGGATGCCGTGATCCCCGCGCCGCTGCCGGCCGAGGATGGCGCGGCCAAGCCCGCCAGCGCGTATCCGAAGTCGCCCACCAAGCCCCTGCATTCATATTGGGACACGACCGTCGTCGATTACGCCATGCGCCGCCTGAGCACGCGCACGCCGAAGCAGTTCGCGCGCACCGTGATCGCCAGCGCGCCTGTGGTCAGCGCCAATAGCGGCGACCCCGCCACCTGGCCGTATCAATGGGCCGATGCCTCGCTGGCGGCGTCAAAGATTGCCTTCACGGATGTGGTGGCCGGCCCGGCCACGCAGCAGACCAGCCGCAAGGGCGATGTCTACAACGTGTGGAACTTGAACGTGCCGGACCATTATCCCGTGCCCAGTTCGGCGCTGGCGAAGCAGCAGTTGATCGAGGGCGGCTATCGCCTGGCCGCCGTGCTGCAGGCGATCTGGCCGCAGTAAAGTGTCATGCGAAAGCGGCCTGCGGGCCGCTTTTTTCATGCCAGGGTGATGCTGATCCCCATCTCGCGGTAGGGCGCGATCAGGGCGTCTTCCACGTCGCGGTGCACGATGATGTCGTTGACCTGGCTCAAGGGGACGATTTGAAACGGCGAGGCCGTATTGAACTTTTCCGGCGAAGCCAGCACGACAGTGCGGCTGGACGCTTTGCTCAGCGCGCGTTTCACGCACGCTTCTTCATGATCCCCCGTAGTGATGCCCGCTTGTGGATGCAGGCTGGACACGCCCATGAAATACACGTCGGCGCGGATGCGGCCGATGGCTTCCACGGTGGCCGCACCGACACCCACGATCGAGTGCTTGTACAGGCGCCCGCCCAGCATCAGCACCTCGACGCCGGGGTGATTCACCAGCTCGACGGCAATCGAGGGACTGTGCGTGACGATGGTGGCGCGCAATTCCCGCGGCAGCTGGCGCGCCAGTTGCACGGCAGTCGTGCCGCCATCGAGAAATACCACTTGTCCCGTTTGTATCATGGCACCCGCCGCGCGACCGATGGCGGGCTTGGCTTCCAGCGAAAGCTGTTCGCGCCCGGCGAACGGCGCCAGCGCGGGCGAACGGGGCAGCAAGGGCAGGGCGCCGCCGTGCACGCGCTCCAATAAACCCTCTTTCGCCAGTTCGCGCAGGTCGCGGCGTATCGTGTCTTCCGACAAGCCCAGGCTATCGCTGACGGCCTTGGCGACGATCTGGCCTTCGCGTTGGAGCAAGTCCAGCAGGTATTGTTTGCGTTGATGTGTCAGCATGATTTTTCTTGTATTTTCTTGTATTTTCTTGATATTGCACGAGTTTGCATGATAAAGTCGGCAAAGGCAAGCATATACAAGCACAAGGAGACACTATGCGTGAAGAAAATAGCAAGCAGGAACGGGTCCGCATCCACGGCGTGCAGACCCTGTCGCACGACTGGTATTTATTGCAGAAAACCACGTTCGACTATCTGCGCCGCGATGGACAGTGGCAGACGCAGACGCGGGAAACCTATGACCGGGGCGATGGGGCCACCATCTTGCTCTACAACAAAGTCAAACGCACGGTGATTTTGATCCGCCAGTTCCGCTTTCCCACCTACCGCGAAGGCCACGACGGTTTCCTCATCGAATCGGCGGCCGGCTTGCTGGAAGAGGCCAGCGCGGAACAGCGCATCCGCGCCGAAGTGGAAGAAGAAACGGGCTATGCGGTGGGCGCCGTGCATAAAGTGTTCGAGGCTTTCATGAGCCCCGGTTCCGTGACGGAGCGCCTGCATTTTTTTGTGGCCGAATACGATCCGGCCAGCCGCATCGGCGATGGCGGCGGCCTGGCGCACGAGGGCGAGGATATCGAAGTGCTGGAACTGCCCCTGGCGCAAGCGCTGCAGATGGTGGCCGATGGCCGCATCTGCGACGGCAAGACCATCATGCTGCTGCAGCATGCGCAGTTGCACTTGATGCCGCGCAAAAGAGGACTGCAGATTTTAGTAGCTGGCCCGTATCGTTCCGGCACGGGCGACGACCCCGTCTTGATGCAGCGCAATGTGGACGCCATGCAAGCCGTCTGCCTGCCCCTGTATGCCAAGGGACACATGCCCGTGCTCGGTGAATGGCTGGCTTTGCCCATGCTGGCGCTGGCCGGTTCCACCCGGGTGGGCGACCTTGTGTACGAAGAACTGTTCCACGCGCATGCGACGCGTTTATTGAACCATTGTGATGCCGTGCTGCGCATCGGTGGCGCGTCGCTGGGTGCCGACCAGATGGTGGCGGTGGCGCGCAACTTGGGCCTGGCCGTGTTTTTCTCGCTGGAAGAGATTGAGCAGGCGTAAAAAAGCGAAGCCCGCGGGCTTCGCTTTTTTATGATGTGATAGCCTCTTAACGGGACTTCACAAAGGGGATACCGATGGCCTTCGGCGCGATGGATTTCGCCATCAAGCCTGCCAGCACGATCACGGTGACCACGTACGGCACCATCTGGATCAGCGAGCCGGGGATGCGGCCCACGACGGGCAAGTCCACGCCTTCAATCTGAATCTGGATGGCGGCGAAGAAGCCGAACATCAAGCAGCCGAGGAAGGTGTAGACAGGACGCCAGTTGCCGAACACCATGGCCGTCAGGGCCAGGTAGCCGGCGCCGGCCGACATGTCGCGCAGGAAGAAGCCGCTTTGCACGATGGCAAGATATGCGCCCGAGAACGAGCACAGGATGCCGGCCACCAGCATGGCCAGGTAGCGCGTCGCTTCCACGCTGACGCCGGCCGAGTCGGCCGCGTGCGGGTTTTCGCCGCAGGCGCGCAGGCGCAGGCCGAAGCGCGTGTGGTACAGCAGCCAGTGCACGAGCGGAATCAGCAGGAATGCCACGTAGACGAGGATGGAATGGCCGCCGATCAGGTGGGCGTACACCCAGCCGATGAAGGGGATGTGTTCCACGTATTGCGTACCCGGCAAGACCACGTCGAACAGCCGCGCCGAACCGAGGTCGGGCGTGCGGCCGCCTTGCTGGAAGAAGAATTGCGCCAGAACAAACGTCAGTCCGCTCATGGCGATGTTGATCGCCATGCCGGCCACCAGCTGGTTGCCCTTTTGCGTGATGCTGACATACGCTTGTAGCAGGGCCAGCGCGACGCAGACGAGCATGCCGGCAGCCATGCCGTAATACGGGTTTTGCGTCGTGTAGGCCACGGCGGCGGAAGCGAAGGCGCTGGCCAGGATCTTGCCTTCCAGGCCGATGTCGATCATGCCGCTGCGTTCGGCAAACAGGCCGGCCATGGCGGCAAAGATCAGGACGGGCGCATTGCGCACGGTCGATACCAGGATGCTGGCGAATTGAAAGTCGTCGAGTGTCATGGTGTTAGCCTTTGGTGCGCTTGAGCAGGGCGGAAATGGCCGGTGCGTAGAAGTTTTCCATGGCGCCGCAGAACAGGATGATCAAGCCCTGGATGAAAATGAAAGTTTCCGTCGGGATATTCGGTTTTTCCAGCGACAAGTCGAAACCACCCTGTATCAGCGCGCCGAACAGCACGGCCGACAGGAAGATGCCGACCGGATGCTGGCGGCCCATCAGGGCGATGGCGATGCCGATGAAGCCGGCGCCGCCGACGAAATTGAGCGACAGATAATGCGTCGAACCCATGATGGAATTGACGGAACCCAAGCCTGCCAGCGCGCCGGAGATCAGCATGACGATGATGATCATCTTGCTGATCGACACGCCCGCATAGTGGGCCGCGTGCTTGTTGAGGCCCGTGGCGCGCAGCTTGAAGCCCCACGACGAGCGCCAGACCATCACGCCGTAAATTACCAGCGCGGCAATCGCCAGGATAAAGCTGATGTTCAGCGGGGTGTCGCCCAGCGACGGGAACCAGGTGGACAGGCGCGGCATTTCGCCGCTTTCCGCAAACACGCGGCTGGCCGTGTTCTGTTCGCCTGGCGGGATCAGGTATTTCACGATCACGAAGTTCATCAGGCTGGCGGCGATGAAGTTGAACATGATGGTGGTGACGACGATATGGCTGCCGCGCTTCGCTTGCAGGTAGCCGGGCAGGAAACCCCACAGCGCGCCGAACAGGGCCGCGCCGATCATGGCGGCCGGAATCAGCAGCCAGGCGGGCAGGGTCTGGTCGAAGGCCAGCATGGCGACAGTGAGGCCCAGGCCGCCGATATACATCTGGCCTTCGGAACCGATATTGAACAGGCCGGCCTGCATCGCCACGGAAACGGACAGGCCCGTGAAGATGAAGGTGCTGGCGTAGAACAGGGTATAGCTCAAGCCTTCCGGATTGAGGATGGCGCTGTGGACGAGGATCGACAGCGATTCGGCCGGGTCTTCGCCCAGCATATAAATCACCAGGGCTGCGACCAGCAAGGCCGACAGCAGGTTTAACATGGGCATGACAAAGGCTGTCGCCCAGCGTGGCAAGTCGTTATTCATGATTTATGCATTCCCCCCATCAACAGACCGATGCGGGTGGTATCGAATTCTTCAATTTTCAGTTCGCCGGTGATGCGTCCGCCGCACATGACGAGAATGCGGTCGGCCAGCGCCCGCACTTCTTCCAGTTCGACGGACACCAGCAGGATCGCCACGCCCGCGTCGCGCAGGGCCAGCAATTGCGTATGGATGCTTTCGATGGTGCCGATGTCGACGCCGCGCGTGGGCTGGCCCACCAGCATCAGTTTTGGCTTGGCCAGTACTTCGCGCGCGATCACCACCTTTTGCTGGTTACCGCCCGACAACAAGCCGATGCGCAGGTCCGGATTGGCCGGGCGCACGTCGAAAGTCTTCAGCAATTGCGCGCAGCGGGCGCCGATGGCCTTGAAGTTGAACAAGCCCCAGCGGTTTTTCAGGCGGTCCTGGTAACCGAGGATGGTGTTTTGCATGACGGAAAAATTTTTCACCACGCCATCGCGCAAGCGGTCTTCCGGAATGTGGGCGATGCCCAGTTCGCGGAAGGCCAGCGGCAAGCCGTCGGCATCGTGGCGCTTGGCAAACGGCAAGTCCTTGTCCAGGAAGCGCAGCTTGCCCGACGTCGGCAAACGCATGCCCGACAGGATTTCCAGCAGCTCGCTCTGCCCATTGCCCGACACCCCCGCGATGGCGACGATTTCGCCGGCGCGCAAGTTGAAACCTATGTCGGCCAGCAATTTGACTTGCTGGTCATCGGCCAGTTGCAAACCGTCAACTTCCAGCACCGTGGCGCCCGGATTGTACGGTGCGCGAGGCAAGTGGCTCTGGATGGGGCGGCCGACCATCATGTTGGCCAGTTCCTCTTTCGAGGTGCCGGCGGTCGCCACGGCGCCCACCACCGTGCCGCCGCGCATGACGGTGACGTTGTCGGTGATTTCCAGGATCTCTTGCAGCTTGTGCGTGATCAGGATGATGGTCTTGCCTTGTTCCTTGAACAGGCGCAAGATTTCAAACAGCGAAGCCGTTTCCTGGGCTGTCAGCACGGCTGTCGGCTCGTCGAGGATCAGGATATTGGCGCTGCGGTAAATCTGCTTGAGGATTTCCACGCGCTGCTGCGCACCGACGGAGAGGTCTTCGATCTTTGCCAGCGGGTCGACGTCGAGGCGGTAGCGGGCGCAAATCTCGCGCAACTTCGCTTCCGCTTCCGTGCGGTGGCTGGCCAGGCGAAAACCGCCTTCCGTGCCCAGCATGATATTGTCGAGAACGGTGAAGTTCTCGACCAGCATGAAGTGCTGGTGCACCATGCCGATGCCGAGGTTGATCGCTTCCTGGCTGTTGCGGATCGGTTGTACTTTTCCGTCGAGCAGGATTTCCCCGCCGTCGGCACGGTAATACCCGTACAGGATGCTCATCAAGGTCGATTTGCCGGCGCCGTTCTCCCCCACCAGGCCGTGGATACTGCCCTTGGCGATGGAGAAGTTGACGTCGGCGTTCGCCTTCACATGTCCAAACTGCTTGGAAATGCTGCGAAATTCTACTGCTGGCTGCATAGGTTCATAACTGGATAGTTTCATGGAAACGCGCCGCGCGGAGACTGGCCCCGGCGGCGCGCTAAAAGATACGGAGAAAAATTAAACCGGGCAGCTGCTGCCGACGCGGTAATCGATCACTTTGATCTTGCCATCGATGATGTCCTTACGCGCACCCAACACGCGCTTTTCGATTTCCGGCGTAATCAGCTTGCGGTTGTTCGCGTCGAGCGCCCAGTCCACGCCGCCTTCTTTCAAGCCTTTATAGCTGACGCCGCCCTTCCAAGTGCCGTTCTTGACTTCCATGAAGCTGTCATAGACGGTGTTGTCGACGCGCTTGACCATCGAGGTCAGGATGCTGCCTGGATACAGATGGTTCTGGTTCGAATCGACGCCGATGGCCAGCTTGCCTTTTTCCTTGGCCATTTGCAGGGTACCCATGCCGCTGCCGCCAGCGACGGCGAAGACGACATCGACGCCGCGCTCGAATTGCGAGCGGGCCAGTTCGCCGCCCTTGGCCGGGTCATTCCAGGCACCGGACGTGGTGCCGACCATGTTTTGCGTGATTTCCGCTTTCGCATTCACTGCCTTGACGCCTTGCGCGTAGCCGCAGGCGAAGTTGCGGATCAGGGGAATATCGATGCCGCCGATGAAGCCGACCTTCTTGCTCTTGCTGGCCATGGCCGCAGCCACGCCCACCAGGTAGGAGCCTTCTTCTTCCTTGAAGACGACGGAATTGACGTTGCTGCCGGCGGCCTGGCCGTCGATCAGCACGAATTTTACGTTCGGGAATTCCTTGGCGACCTTTTGCACGGCTTGCGTTTGCGCAAAGCCGATGGCGGCGATCATGTCGAGTTTCTTGCGGGCCAGGCCACGCATGACTTGCTCGGCTTGCGTATCGCTGGAGGCTTGCACTTCGATGAAGGAAATGCCCGTGTCTTTTTTGAAGCGCGAGGCGCCTTCGAAAGCGGATTGGTTGAACGACTTGTCGAACTTGCCGCCCGCGTCATACACGACACCCAGTTTTGGGGTAGCCGCGGACGCTTGAGCAGTCAGAAATACGGCTGCGATCGTCAAACTAAATTGTGTAAGTTTCATGAATTGGCTCCTGGAAGATCGATATTGTATATTTTTTATAGGTGAAACATATAATTTGGGGCCGATTTAGCCTGTTTTTGATGCACGAGGTGATAATTCCTTATCAACATTGCACTGTATTGCACAAGATCATTGCTGACCTTGACTGCTTTTATGTCGACAATGTGATGCTCATGCAACAGTCGACCCCGTGTCTTTTATAGGTACAACATCGAAGGGGGCTGCCGGAGCGGGCTGGGATGCGCCGTCAGTTGACGGGCAGGGCAAGCACGGAACCGGCGCCGCGATGGGCGTCCGAATCACTATGCATCATGCCAGATATGTATGACAAATACGTTTTTGTTTAGTTATTTATATGAAAGCCATATAAATTGCGGCTTCAAGCGGCGGGGGGATTCAGGATATTCAGGAAGGCCCGCACGACGGGCGCGTCGTCCAGCGTGGTGTAGCTGATATACAGGTTGGCCGACGGCGGATTGGTCTTGATCGGCAGAAACACCACGCCGGGCCAGCCGATGCGGCTCGTCGTTTCCGGCACCAGGGTCACGCCCAGGCCCGCGCCCACCATGGCCAGCAGGGTTTGCGGTTCGCTCGCTTCCTGGAAGATCACGGGTTCGAAGCCGGCATTGATGCAGCATTGCACCAGATAGCGGGGAAACGCGGATTTGTCGAGGTTCAGGGTGAGCATCGGTTCGTGGGCGATGTCGATCAGTTCGATGGACGTGTTTTTCGCCAGCGGGTGGTGTTCATTGACGGCCACGCAGACGTTTTCGCGGAAACACAGTTCCTGGCGTAAATTGTCGTGACGCAAGTCGTCGTCGTTGAGCTTGGGTTCGCGCCAGAAGCCCACGTCGATTTGCTTGGCGCGCAAGGCTTCGTATTGCACCGTGGGACCAAATTCATGGATGGTCCAGCTGACGCGGGGAAATTTGGTCTGGAATTCTTCCAGCAGGCTGGGAATGGGGCCCCACATGGCCGAGCCGACGATGCCCACGCGCAAGCGGCCCACTTCGCCGCGGTCGATCTGGCGGATGGTGTCGATGGTCATGCGCATCTTGGCCAGCAGGTCGGCCGCCTCGTTCATCAGCGCCTTGCCCGCCACGGTCAGTTCGAACGTGCGCGTGGTGCGCGCAAACAGGCGTACGCCCAGTTCGCTTTCCAGTTTCATGATCTGCTGGCTCAGGGGCGGCTGCGAGATATGCAGGCGCTCGGCGGCGCGGCTGAAGCTTTTCTCCTCGGCAACGGCAAGAAAATACTTTAACTGTTTCAGATCGATGGACATGCTTTCCTTGGCGTTGCGTGGTGCTAGGCGATGGAACGGCGCGCAGGCCTGGATGCCGGCATGCGCGCTTTCTTTACAGCAGTCCTATTATCGTGCCACGACTGCCTGCATGGCAATGGCCAGCGCCGTGCCGACCTGGGCATTGTGCTTGACCAGCGCAATATTCGTCGCCAGGCTGCGGCCATCCGTCAGCTGCTTGATGCGCGACAAGAGGAATGGCGTGACTTGCTTGCCCTTCACGCCGCCCGCATCCGCTTCCTGCAGCGCTTGCGTGGTGATGGCGTCGATTTCTTCCTTGGGCATGGCTTGCGCGGCCGGCACGGGGTTGCTGACGATCACGCCGCCTTTCAAGCCCAGTTGCCACTTGGTGCCGATGAAGGCAGCCTGTTCGGCGGCCGTATCGAGGCGGAAATCGGCCTTGAAACCGCTTTCGCGCGTGAAGAAGGCGGGGAAGCCTTCCTGGCCCACGCTGATGACGGGCACGCCATGGGTTTCCAGGTATTCCAGGGTCAGGCCGATGTCGAGGATGGATTTCACGCCCGCGCAGACGACGGCGACGGACGTTTGCGCCAGTTCCTGCAAGTCGGCGGAAATGTCGAAGCTCGTTTCGGCGCCGCGGTGCACGCCGCCGATGCCGCCCGTGACGAACACGGAAATACCCGCCAGTTCCGCGCAGATCATGGTGGCCGCCACGGTGGTGGCGCCCAGTTTACCCTGCGACAGGACGAACGGCAGGTCGCGGCGGCTGACTTTCATGGCGTCGGGCGAGGTGCCCAGCAATTCCAGTTGCTCGGGCGACAAGCCCACGCAGATCTTGCCGCCGATGATGGCGATGGTGGCCGGCACGGCGCCGCCGTCACGGATGATTTGCTCCACTTCGCGCGCCATTTCCACGTTTTGCGGATACGGCATGCCGTGCGAAATGATGGTCGATTCCAGCGCCACGATGGCCTTGCCGGCGGCGCGCGCGTCGAGCACTTCTTGCGAGAACAAGAGGAAATTCTGTAATTGGGTCATGTCAGTCCTGTTGAAAGAGGGTAGGGGGGGGCGGCGCCAGGTCAGCGTCGTCAATGTTGTCGAGCGCACCGGCGGAAATATGGGGGGAGACGGTGGCGGCCGATTCCAGGGTCATGGCGGCCAGTTTCAGGCCGCGCCGGCACGCCAGTTTCAAGTCGCCGCTGTCGTGGTACAGCGACCAGCAGACGGCGGCGGAAAACGCGTCGCCGGCGCCCGTCACGTCGACGGCGTCCACTTCGCGCGCGGCCAGATGCACGACAGGCGCGTCCAGGCTGTCGCCATCCGTGAAGTACACGCCTTCGCCGCCGCAGGTGACGATCACCTGGCGCGCGCCCTGGCGCTGCACTTCGCGGCAGGCGGCGCGCACTTCGAACGCCGTGGGCAAGGCCCGCGCCACGCGCGTTTCCAGTTCGCCACGGTTGAGTATCAGCAAATGCAAGCCCGTCAGGTCTTGCGGCAGGTGCGCCATCTTCGGCTGCGAGACGGCGACGATGACCAGCGGCGTCGCATGGGCGGCGTCCTGGCGCGCGTCGGCCAGCAGCGCCTGCACGCTGTCGTGGCCCAGGTTCAGGTCGCAGACGGTGAGGGCGGCGGCCGCGCGCTGCGGCTGGCGGCTGTGCAAAAAGGCGGGTGTCAGCTGTTCGTAGAGTTGCATATTGGCCATCGCCAGCAGCATTTCGCCATGTTCGTCGAGCACGGCCGTATAGGTGCCGCTGCTGGTGTTGCTCAAATGCAAGCTGCCGCGCATGTCGATGCCCGCGTCTTCCGCGTGCGTCTGCAGCGCGTGGCCGGCCGCATCGTCGCCCAGCGCCGTCAGCAGGGCGACGGGAATGGACAGGCGGGCCAGGTTTTCCGCGATGTTGCGGCCGACGCCGCCAAACACTTCTTCCGAGCGCACGGGATTCGAGGTGCCCATCTGCAAGGTCGCCAGCGTGCGCATCTTGCGGTCGAGGTTAGCGGCGCCTATGCACAGCACGGGACGGCTGTCGGGCAGCACATAGGCGCGTCCCAGCAGGCGTCGTTCGCGGATCAAACCGGCGATGTGGCCGGCGACGGCCGAGCGCGACAAGCCCAGTTCGCTCGCCAGGTCTTGCTGCGAGATGAAGGGGTTGTTGCGGATCAGCGTGTACAGCTGGTCTTTTTTATTGGTGTCGGTCACAAGGTTTTCGCTGAAGGTTTAAACATTTGTCCGTGACTGTAAACATTTGTCTTCCATGTGTCAAGCCCATGTCAAGCCCGTGTCAGGCGTGCGCGAAAAGCGGTCGTATGGAGCTTGTATGCATGCATTTTCGGGGCATGGCAGGTCAGGGCTTGCCTGGACTATAATGTCGGCCATTTATATTTGAATTGTATAAATGGGCAAGAAAAATGGTATTTGCCATACATATTCCGTTTGATGCATAGTGGCGGCAAATAGTGGCAATACGCATTTCGATATACCTGTAACACCATACTTAGCCGATACCTGGGCCGCAGTCCTTCATTGGGCTCGGCCGCGCAGGCAGCAACCCATCATCATTAGTCAATCAGAGGATAACCATGTCGAACAACAGCCCTTTCCACGCCGCCGAAATCATCCGTGCCCGCGCTCCTGCAAATTTCAAGCCGCGCGTGGCGATGATCCTCGGCTCCGGCCTGGGTGTGTTGGCCGAGCAGATGACGGACGCCGTCAGCATCAGCTTTGACGAATTGCCAGGCTTCCCGATCAGCACCGTGCACGGCCATGCCGGCGAACTGGTGGTCGGCACCCTGTCGGGCGTCGCCGTCGTCTGCATGAAGGGCCGTGGCCACTTCTACGAAGGCTATGGCATGGGCGTCATGACGAGCGCCATCCGCACCCTGAAACTGCTGGGCTGCGAAATGCTGTTCGTCACCAACGCCGCCGGTTCCCTGCGTCCTGAAGTGGACGCTGGCAGCCTGGTCGCCATCAGCGACCATATCAACCTGTTGCCAGGCACGCCGATGGTCGGCCCGAACGACGACCGCTTCGGCCCGCGCTTCTTCAGCATGGCCAACGCCTACGATGCGGATCTGCGCAACCTGGTCAAGGACACGGCCGCCACGAACGGCATCACCCTGCACGAAGGCGTGTTCGTCGCCTACCCTGGCCCGAACTTCGAGACGGCAGCGGAAATCCGCATGATGGCCCGCCTGGGCGCCGACACGGTCGGCATGTCGGTGGTGCCGGAAGTGGTGTCGGCCCGTCATTGCGACTTGAAAGTGGTGGGCGTGTCCGTCATCACCAATCTGGCCGAAGGCATGTCGCCATTCGCCCTGTCGCACGAACAGACCCTGAAATACGCGGCCATCGGCGCCAAAGACCTGGTCAAGCTGATCCTGGCTTTCCTCTCCAAAGTCGCTGAAAAACCGCAAGCCTAAGCACTTTTTTATGCAGTAGCGGCGCGCCGGCCACCGGCGCTGCCGCGCGGCAGGCCGGGAAAATCCGGCCTACACTGTCCGCATCATCCACAAAGCGAGCCTTATCATGTCACGCGCATTTATCCTCCTGCTTGATTCCTTCGGCCTTGGCGCGACGCCAGACGCTGCCAAGTATGGCGACGCAGGTGCCAATACCTTTGGCCATATTGCCAGCACTGTCGCCAAAAGCGGCAAGACCTTGAAACTCCCGAACATGGAACGCCTGGGCCTGGGCGCCGCGGCGCACCTGGCCAGCGGCGAATGGGCCACGGGCTTCGAGCAGCGCGACGGTTTCACCGGCGCCTACGGCGCGGCGCGCGAGCGCTCCACCGGCAAGGACACGCAGAGCGGCCACTGGGAAATCGCCGGTGTGCCCGTCGAATTCGACTGGGGCTACTTCCCCCGCACGACGCCATCGTTTCCGGCCGACCTGACCGACAAGCTGAAAGCCATGTCCGGCGTGCCGGGCTTCCTCGGCGACTGCCATGCCTCTGGCACGGACATCATCAACAAGCATGGCGACGAGCACGTCGCCACCGGCAAGCTGATTATCTATACCTCGGGCGACTCGGTGATGCAGATCGCCGCGCACGAAGAATCGTTCGGCCTCGAGCGCCTGTATGAAGTGTGCGAAATGGCCTTCAAGCTGGTCGAGCCGTACAACATCGGCCGCGTCATCGCCCGCCCGTTCACCGGCAGCAATGGCAACTACACGCGCACTTCCAACCGCCACGACTACGCCGTCGCGCCGCCAAGCAAGACGCTGCTCGACCACGTCAAGGATGCGGGCGGCGAAGTCGTCGGCCTGGGCAAGATCAGCGACATTTTCGCCACCCAGGGCATCTCGCGCGTCGTCAAAGGCGTCGACAACATGGCGCTGTTCGAAGCGCTGTTGAAGACGGCCGATGAAGTGCGGGACAAGTCGCTCACTTTTGTGAACTTCGTCGATTTCGACCAGGCTTTCGGCCACCGCCGCAACGTCGAAGGCTATGCCGACGCGCTGCGCGAAATGGATGCGCGCTTGCCGGAATTCATGGCCAAGCTCAAGGAAGGCGACCTGGTCGTGATCACCGCCGACCATGGTTGCGACCCTACCTGGCACGGCTCCGACCACACCCGCGAACACATTCCGATGATCTTCTTCGGCCCCGGCGTCGCTCCGCGCGCACTGGGTATTTCCGAGACGTTCTCCGATATTGGCCAAACCCTCGCCAAGCACCTTGGCGTACCACCACTTGCTAATGGAACCAGCTTGTTATGACACTCATGCACCCCGAATTCAAGCGTAACGAGGCCGTTGGCCTCGACCTGGGCTGGATCAACCAGATCCGCGTCAACCGCGCCGCGACGGACCGCCGCGCGGCCAGCCTGGCGAACCGCCGCACGGTGAAAAAGGAATACCAGGCCGCCTGGCTGGTGAAAGCCATCCAGATGATCGACCTGACCACCCTGGGCGGCGACGATACGCCGGGCCGCGTGGAACGCCTGTGCATGAAGGCCATGCGCCCGCTGCGCGCCGACCTGATGGACGCGTTGGGCTTGACGGAACTGAGCACCGGCGCCGTGTGCGTGTACCACGAGATGATCCAGCCGGCCGTGAAAGTCATCCAGGGCCGCTTGCCCATCGCCGCCGTGTCGACGGGTTTCCCTGCCGGCTTGACGAGCATGGAAACGAAGCTGCGCGAGATCGAACTGTCGGTCGCCGCGGGCGCCTCGGAAATCGATATCGTCATCACGCGCCAGCATGTCCTGAACGGCAACTGGCAAGTGCTGTACGACGAAATGCTGGCTTACCGCAAGGCTTGCGGCGAAGCGCACGTGAAGGCGATTCTCGCCACGGGCGACTTGCTGACCATGGAAAACGTGGCCAAGGCGTCGTGGGTCTGCATGATGGCAGGCGCCGATTTCATCAAGACTTCCACCGGCAAGGAGGGCGTGAACGCCACCATCCCCGTGGCCCTGACGATGGTGCGCACGATCCGCGAATACCACGAGCAGACGGGTTTCCAGGTGGGCTTCAAGCCGGCCGGCGGCGTCAGCTCGGCCAAGAGCGCGCTGCAATACCTGACCCTGATGAAGGAAGAGCTGGGCAACGAATGGCTGCAGCCGCACCTGTTCCGCATCGGCGCTTCCAGCCTGCTGACCGACATCGAGCGCCAGCTCGAGCACTACGTCACCGGCAGCTACTCGGCCAATCATCGTCACGCACAACCTTAAAGAACAATCGTCATGCCAACAATTAACGAGATTCTCAATACTATGGACTACGGCCCTGCTCCCGAAAGTCAAAAAGAAGCGCAGGCGTGGCTCGACGGCCACCAGCGCACATTCGGTCTGTTCGTCGACAATGCCTGGAGCGAGCCGGCCGAGCTGTTCGCCTCGACCAATCCTGCCGACGGCACGCAACTGGCCGAGCTGACGCAAGCCACGGATGCCGACGTGGAACGCGCCGTGGAAGCGGCGCGCCGCGCGCTGCCCGTATGGCAAGGCATGGGCGGCCATGGCCGCGCGAAAGTCATGTACGCGCTGGCCCGCCTGCTGCAAAAGCACTCGCGCCTGTTCGCCGTGCTGGAAACCCTGGACAACGGCAAGACCATCCGCGAAACGCGCGATATCGACTTGCCGCTGGCCGCGCGCCATTTCTACCATCACGCCGGCTGGGCGCAGCTGCAGTCGGAAGAATTCGCCGACTACCGCGCCGTGGGCGTGGTGGGCCAGATCGTGCCGTGGAATTTCCCCCTGCTGATGCTGTCGTGGAAAATCGCCCCGGCCCTGGCCGCGGGTAACACGGTGGTCTTCAAGCCGGCCGAATTCACCTCGCTGACGGCCATGCTGTTCGCCGAATTGTGCGTGCAGGCGGGTGTGCCGGCTGGCGTGGTCAACATCGTCACGGGCGACGGCCGCGTGGGCTCGGCCATCGTCAACCACCCTGGCGTCGACAAGATCGCGTTTACGGGTTCCACGGAAGTGGGCCGCCTGATTCGCGAGGCGACGGCCGGCAGCGGCAAGAAGCTGTCTCTCGAATTGGGCGGCAAGTCGCCGTTCATCGTCTTCGAAGACGCGGACCTGGACGGCGCCGTGGAAGGCCTGGTCGATTCGATCTGGTTCAACCAGGGACAAGTCTGCTGCGCCGGTTCGCGCCTGCTGGTGCAGGAATCGATCCAGGAGCGCTTCCTGAACAAGGTACGCGCCCGCATGGAAAACCTGCGCCTCGGTTCGCCGCTGGACAAATCGATGGACGTGGGCGCGCTGGTCGACCCCGTGCAGCGCCAGCGCATCGCTGCGCTGGTCGATTCGGCCCGTGCCGAAGGCTGCGACGTATGGCAACCGGCGTGCGAATTGCCGGCGGACGGTTCGTGGTTCCCGCCGACCCTGATCACGGGCGCGTCCACTTCCGCCGCCGTGGCGCAAGCTGAAATCTTCGGCCCCGTGCTGGTGGCGATGAGCTTCCGCACGCCGCCTGAAGCGGTGCAACTGGCGAACAACACGGTGTACGGCCTGGCCGCCAGCGTGTGGACCGAGTCGATCAGCCTGGCGCTGGACATCGCGCCTGCCATCAAGGCTGGCGTGGTGTGGATCAACAGCGCCAACCAGTTCGACGCGGCGTGCGGCTTCGGCGGCTACCGCGAATCGGGCTTCGGCCGTGAAGGCGGCCGCGAAGGCATGCTGGAATACATGACGGCCCTGGCCGAAGATGCGCGTCCGGCCTTGCTGGTGGTAGAAGCCAAGGCCAAGGCGGCGGCAAAGCCGGCGGCAGCCGATCCGTTCGCCATCGACCGCACGGCCAAGATGTACATCGGCGGCAAGCAGGCACGCCCTGACAGCGCCTACAGCGTGCCCGTATTCGGCGCGAATGGCGCTCTGCTGGCCGAAGTGGGCGTGGGCAGCCGCAAGGACATCCGCAATGCCGTCGAAGCGGCCCATAAAGCGTCCGGCTGGACCAGCGCCACGGCGCACAACCGCGCGCAAGTGCTGTACTACATCGCCGAAAACCTGGCAGCGCGCGCCGACGAATTTGCCGCCCGCATCGCTGCCATGACGGGCAGTAAAAATCCTGAAAAGGAAGTGCAGGCATCGATCGAACGCCTGTTCTACTACGCCGCCTGGGCCGACAAGTACGACGGCCTGGCGCACCAGCCGCCAACCAAGGGCATCACCGTGGCGCTCAATGAAGCGGTCGGCGTGATCGGTATCGTCTGCCCGAACGAAGCGCCTTTGCTGGGCTTCATTTCGCTGGTGGCGCCGGCCATCGCGCTGGGCAACCGCGTGGTGGTGGTACCGTCGGAAGCGCATCCGCTCTCCGCGCTGGACCTGTACCAGGTGTTCGACACGTCCGACTTGCCGGGCGGCGTCGTCAACATTATCAGCGGCAACGCCGATGAACTGGCGCGCACCCTGGCCACGCACGCCGACATCGACGCCGTCTGGCGCCATGACGGTTCGCTTGACGGCTGCGCCGAAGTCGAGCGCCTGTCGGCCGGCACCCTGAAGCGCACCTGGGTAGGCGGCGCCAAGGGCCGCGACTGGTACAGCGCCGCGCAAAGCGGCGGCCGTGCCGTGCTGGCGCATGCGTCGCAAGTGAAAAACGTGTGGATTCCTTACGGCGTCTGATAAGTAGCTAGCGTTACAAAGCTGGGGTCAGATCCGCAGGGACTGACCCCAGATCTCATGATTGGAGTTATTCCATGTTGTTAACCCAGGAAATCATTCGCAAGAAACGCGACAAGGGCGTGCTGAGCGCCGAGGAAATCCAGTTTTTCGTGCGCGGCATCACTGACGGCAGCGTCAGCGAAGGCCAGATCGCGGCGCTGGGCATGGCCGTCTATTTCAATGACATGAACATGGACGAGCGCGTGGCGTTCACCCTGGCCATGCGCGATTCCGGCCAGGTGCTGGACTGGCGTTCGCTGAACTTGCCGGGCCCCATCGTCGACAAGCATTCGACGGGCGGCGTGGGCGATGTCGTCTCCCTGCTGCTGGGCCCCATGGTCGCCGCGTGCGGAGGCTACGTGCCGATGATCTCGGGCCGCGGCCTGGGACACACGGGCGGCACCTTGGACAAGTTCGACGCCATTCCAGGCTATTGCACGGTGCCGGACAATGAATTGTTCCGCAAGGTGGTCAAGG
This sequence comes from Janthinobacterium sp. SUN100, assembly GCF_030397705.1. Lineage (NCBI taxonomy): Bacteria > Pseudomonadati > Pseudomonadota > Betaproteobacteria > Burkholderiales > Oxalobacteraceae > Janthinobacterium > Janthinobacterium sp. SUN100. The sequence continues at coordinate 34,287 of NZ_JAPUBU010000005.1, forward strand.
AAGTGGGCGTGGCCATCATCGGCCAGACGGCGCAGCTGGCGCCGGCCGACAAGCGTTTCTACAGCATCCGCGACGTCACCGCCACGGTGGAATCGGTGGCCATGATTACCGGCTCCATCCTGTCGAAGAAACTGTCGGCCGGGCTGGACGCGCTGGTGATGGATGTCAAAGTGGGCACGGGCGCCTTCATGCCGACCTACGACAAATCGGTGGAACTGGCCGAAAGCATCGTCGCCGTCGGCAATGGCGCGGGCATGCAGACGTCGGCGATTTTGACGGACATGAACGAGTCGCTGGCGCCGTACGCCGGCAATGCGCTGGAAGTGCGCGGCGCCATGGATTACCTGACGGGCCGTTCGCGTCCCGCGCGCCTGCATGAAGTCACCCTGGCGCTGTGCGCCGAGATGCTGGTGCTGGGCGGCCTGGCCGCCACCGAAGAAGAGGCGCGCGTGAAATTGATGGCGGCCCTCGATTCGGGCGAAGCGGCCGAGCGCTTTGCGCGCATGGTGTCCGCACTGGGCGGCCCGGCCGACCTGGTCGAACATCCGGACAAGCACCTGGAACAGGCGCCGTTCGTCGTGCCGGCGCCTGCGCTGTCGTCCGGTTACGCCAACGTGCGCGATTGCCGCGCCATCGGCCTGGCCGTGGTGGCCCTGGGCGGCGGCCGACGCCGTCCGACGGACAGCATCGATTTCGCCGTCGGCCTGACGGATCTGGTGGGCCTGGGCGAGCAGGTTGCTGTCGGCCAGCCGCTGGCCATGGTGCACGCGCGCACGGCAGCGGCGGCGCAGCAAGCCGTCAAGGAAATCCAGGATGCGTATGCCATCAGCGCGGTGGCGCTGGCGGCCAATCCGGTGATTTACCGTACCATACGTCCGTAGTTGAAAACCGGAGTGAGACCCCCGCTTGCGATAGCGCTAAGCTTTGTGTCGGCGGTGGTCTGACCCCAGTCTTATGAATTCAAGGGTATTGCAGAAAAAATGAACAACCAAGAACTGATCGCCGAAGCCAATGCCGGCCGTGAACTGGCCTACGCGCCCTACTCGCGTTTCAAGGTGGGCGCGGCGCTGCTGTGCAAGGATGGCCGCGTCTTCCGTGGCTGTAACGTGGAAAACGCCGCTTATGGCCTGTGCAACTGCGCCGAGCGCACGGCGTTTTTCAGCGCCATCGCGCATGGCTGCAAACCGGGCGATTTCGCCAAGCTGGCCGTCACGGGCGACACGGCGGAACCGATTTCGCCATGCGGCGCCTGCCGTCAGGTGATGTTCGAGATGGGCGGCGCCGACCTGCCCGTAATTCTGACGAACCTGAAAAACGATGTCATGGAAGTGACGGCGGGCTGGCTGCTGCCGCATGGCTTCGGCAATTCCGACCTGGACATGAAGTAACAGGATCCGCTTGAACAAGACGATCGACATCCAGGCCGCCGTGGCGATTGCCGCGGCCGAAGCCATGGCCGCCAAGACGCAAGGCACCTTCGGCGTGGGCGGCGTGCTGCTCGATGGTGCCGGCAACGTGCTGCAATCGATGCACAACAACGTCGTGCGCCAGGGCCTGGTGTTCGATCCCACGGCGCATGGCGAACGCCAGCTGGTGGACTGGTATTTCGCCGAACGGGCCAAGGGCACGCCCTTGCCGCCGCCGGGCGAACTGACCATCGTCACCTCGCTCGACCCCTGCTGCATGTGCACGGGAGCGATTCTGGCGGCCGGTTTCAACGTGGTGGTGGCCGCGCCCGATGTCAAGGCCGGCATCAATTACGATGGTAGCGCCACGTTTACAGCTTTGCCGGCGCCCCTGCAGGCGCAGGCCGGTCGCAGCTTTTGCTATCCGGCCGTGCGCGGCGCCACCGAGTATGCGCGCCTGCCTTCCGGCGCCACGCCCAAGTCTTTTTTCATCGGCAAGAGCATCCACGAGGCGACGCAGGCTCTGTGCTCGCTCGTGTTCGAGTCGACATCGGCGCAGGTGATGCAGCTGCTGAACGCCGGCGACGACGTGTACTTGCGCGATCCCGCCACCTTGCCATCCGAGCATGCCGTGGTGCGCGCCCTGCGCCGCCGCTATCCCGATGCCCTCACTTACCGTTGCGACCCGCACGCGCCCGATGCGGGCCTGGCGCCATTCCTGCAGGCGGCCATGGAGCAGGATGTGCGCGATGGTGGCCAGGGCGACGCGGCCGCCTTGCTCGATTCCTTCGGCAACCTGCTGCTGTGCATGCCGGGAAACGTGGCGCAATCGGCCATCCGCACGCCGTTCATGGAATGCACGCGGCAGTACGCGCAGCTGCGCTTTGAGCTGATGGCGAATGCGGCGCCGGCGCTGCAGGAAGAATTCAAAAGCTATCTGGGCCACCCCAAGCACGGCACCTTCGTGCTGGCCATCGGCCCGGACGACAGCGCCGCCAGTTTCATGACCCTGGGCGCCTACGGCTCCACCATGGAGGGGGCACTGCCGGAGAATAATCCGGCGCAATTCCAGTACGTGCGACCCGTCATGGCGGAAGACGCGCTGCTGGCGCTGTGCGAGTCGATGCCGCCGCTGTACCGCAAGCTGATACGCATCCGGCCACGCCAGGTGGCCGACCAGGCCCTGGTCCAGGCGTTAGGCTAGCCTAGGCGTCATCGTCCGGCAGGTTTTTCAGTAAAAAGTCGCGCACGTTTTCTCCCGCCACGCGGCGGATCTGCGCTTCCGACAAGCCTGCGTCGAGCAGGGCTTGCGTCAGGCGCGGCAAGCCCGTCGCATCGATGGCCGTGGTGACGGCGCCGTCGAAGTCCGAGCCATAGGCCACGTGCTCCGCACCGATCAGTTTTACCGTGTACTTGATGGCGCGCGCGATGGACGCCACGTCCTTGCCGCAGACGGCCGTATTCCAGAAACCGATGCCCACCAGGCCACCCTGGGCGGCGATGCGTTTCAGTTGTGCGTCGCTCAGGTTGCGCCCGTTGGCGCAAGTGCCGCGCACGCCCGTGTGCGACACCATTACGGGGCGTTTCGCCATCGTCAATACGTCGTCGATGGTGGCTGGCGAGGCGTGCGCCAGGTCGACGATCATCTTGCGTTGCTCCATGGCGCGCAGCCATTGCTTGCCCAGCGGCGTCAAGCCGCCTTTCTTCAAGCCGTGCTGGGAGCCGGACAGTTCCGTGTCGAAGAAATGCGTGGGCGCGGCCATGCGGTAGCCGGCCCGGTACAGGGTATCGAGGTTGTCCAGCTTGCCTTCGAGCGCATGCGCGCCTTCCAGTGTCAGCCAGCCGGCCAGCAGGGCGGGATCTTGCTCGCGCGCGGCGATGAAGCTGCGCAGCTGGGCGCGGCTGCCGATGACCCTGACCTTGCCCTGGCTCTTGGCCGCTTGCTGGCGCAGCTCGTCGGCCTGGTAGGTGGCGCGCGCCAGCAGGCTGTTCCAGGTGGCAGGCGGCAAGCCTTGCGCCACCACCAGGGCCGTGATGTTGTCCGTATCGCTGCCATTGCGCTCGATATTCATCTTGCGCGGCGTCTTGGTGACGACGGAAAAGGCTTGCAGCGCCACGTTGGCCCGCTGCAGGCGGGGGAAGTCGACATGCCCGCGCTGGCTGTCGCGGTTCAGGTTGCGTTGCCACAGCAGGCTGTCCGCGTGCAGGTCGGCGATCCACAGGCTCTGGTGCAGGGCCACAGTGGCTGCCGATGGCGCCTTGCCGGACGGAGGATGGACGCGGTTGAGGTGCTCGTCGACGAGGACGGGAGCGGACAGGAAACCGCCGATCAGCGCAAGGCTGGCGGCGGCGAGGGTACTGATAATCATTGTTCTCCGTCTTACCATGGATCGTAGGTGCCCAGGCTCCAGATATGGCCTTCCGGGTCGCGGCAGGTAAAGCCCCGTCCGCCGTAATCTTCATCCTTGATGTCGAGCACGATTTCGGCGCCCGCTTCGCGCGCGCTGCGGTAGACAGCATCGGCATCGCTGACGACCAGGTAACAGTTTTGCGTGTTCGCGCCACCGACGTCGCCGGGCAGTTTCATCAGGCGGCCATAGTCGCTGTCGATGGCCGGCGCCACCATGACCATGCCATTGCCAAAGCTCAATTGCGCATGGGCGACGCCGCCGTTTCCGTCAGGCACAATCAATTGTTTTTCAAAGCCGAGCGCCTTGCACAGCCATTCGATGGCGGCGGGCGCATCGCGGTAGCGCAGGCAGGGAATGGTCGTGCCGGTTGTGGCTTTTGCAGTCGAGGTCATCAGAAAACTCCTATGGCTGTGGGGGAGTAGCTTCGATTGTTAATCTTGCGTAGCGTTCCGTCTCAATACCATCCATCGGGAGGGGTTTGATGCCCGTCAGTGCTGCGCCCATCCATAGTGCCATAGAATAATCATTGCACTCTTGCTACTGCGCAAATTTTTATTGCGGCGACTGCGAAGAGTTCGCTGCCTTCGTGTCCGCGTCCATGTCATCGCTGTTGCTTGCCCATCTCAGCAGCATGACGAGGGCAAACAGCATGATTGCCAGCGGCAAGATGGTGATCACGAACGCCAGGCCCAGGCAGCATGCCAGCAGCATGGGCCAGGACATGGCGCGCAGGGCGGCCATGCCTTGGCGCGTGTAAGCGCACAGCTCGTTCCAGAAAGCGCTGAAGGAAGTGCTGCCCGGTGCCGAATTGAGGTCTTTCATGCCGTTCTCCTGTCGTGTGGGTGCCGCTGCGTATGCAAGCTGGCGATGAATCCACTATAGGCAAAACCCAGCTGCCAGGCGTCGCGTATGCGACGAATGGCAGGAATGGCGGGCCGAACGGCGACAGGTCGGGACAAACGGTTATTCAAACACCTTGAGTTTCAGCTGGAAACTGAGGGCGCCATACAGGCGGTCCTTGTAGGATGGCACGATGGCGATATTCACGCCCACGCGCTGGTATTCATAGCTGATGGTAGGCACCAGGGCCGGGAACCAGCCGCCATCGCGCATCTTCGGATAGCCGCTGAAGCCGCCAACGACGGCGCCGACGCGCAGCGGGCCCACCTTGATGGGCTGGTAGTACACGCCCAGATAGTTCGAATAGGCGCGGTCGCTATTGTAGAAGCGGCCGGCCGTGACCGAGGCGACGGTGGAAAAACGGTATTCGGCGCCCAGGCCCGGATTGCTGTCGTTCAGGTTCTTGTCGCGCTGGAAATGATACGAATAAAAGCCCGCGTTGAGCCAGGTTTCGCTCAGCGGCTGGTTATCTATCATGCCGACTGTCTGCGCCTGTGCCGCGCCCGCCACTGCCAGCAGCGTCGCGCAGGCAGCTTTGCCCAGCAATGACGCGGTGCGCGCCGATGACCATTGTTTCATGCCTGTTCCTTATCCTGTTGATATTGCGTCGCCATTGCAAACGCTTCAGCGCGCCATGCTATCACTGTCAGATTGTTCATTGGAAATTTCATCACGTGCCGGGCACTGCTCCGGGCAGGGCGATGGCCGCCTGCACCATGTGCGTGAGCAGGATTTCGGCATCCTCGTAATCCTTGCGCGTGAGCTGCTTGCGCTCCAGCACCAGTGCCATCTGTGCTGAAAAATCCGCATACGATTGCGTCATGGCCCAGATGGCGAACATCAGGTGCGTGGCGTTGACGGGCGCGATCCTGCCGGCGGCGACCCAGGCTTCGAAGACGGCGATATCCTTGCGCAGCAGGGGCACGACCCGGTCGCGTATCTGCGCGCCGTACAGGGGTGCGCCATTGATCACTTCCAGCGCATATACGCGCGAAGCCCACGGCTGTTCGCGCGAAAAACGCAGTTTGGCGCCGATGTACGCGCGCAGCACGTCGCGCGGCTCGTCGTGTTCATTGGCCAGCGATTCCATGCGCGCCAGCCAGTCGTCGAGCACGTCGTCGAGCACGCGCTGGTACAGCAGCTGCTTGGATGGAAAGTAATACATCAGGTTTTGCTTCGACAGGCCGGCTCGCTCGGCGATGGTGGCGATCGACGCGCCCTCATAGCCGCTTTCCGCGAACACGCGCACGGCTTGCTCCAGGATGTCCGCTTCCAGACGGTCGCGGTTTTGCAGGCGCCGGCCGCCGGCATTTTTCACGGAAAGGGCAGGGGATTTGTCGCTGGCCATGGCGGATTCTTTAGCGTGGGCGGATCGATTGCAGGAAGGCTTGCAGCACGGGGGTGTCGGTGTAGGCCACGTTGAAGCGGAACCACACCGTCTCGGGCGCGCGCAGCATGAAAAATTCGTTCGGCGACAGCAGGATACCGGCCTTCAAGGCCATGTCGGCGATGATCTTGCCATTCCACTCCGGCGTTTGCACATCGGGCCAGCCGGCGCTGACGAACATGCCGCCGCGCGGACGCGCCACGGGCGCCATGCCCGCCTGCGCCAGGCAATCGATGCTGCGCTCGCGGGCCGCATCGAGCTGCGCCACCAGCCGTTCCACCATGCGCTTGTAGGGCCGCGCGGAGATGGCGTGGTAGACGGCGCGCTCGTTGATTTCCGACGTCGTCAGGCCCGCCAGCATTTTCACGCGTACCAGTTCGGCCACCAGCGATGGCGAGGCGCAAATCGATCCCACGCGCAGCACGGGCGACAGGGTCTTGGAAAAACTGCCCACGCGGATCACGCGGCGCAAGCCATCCATGGCCGCCAGCGACGCGTCGCCGCGCGCCGCCAGTTCGCGGTAGATATCGTCTTCCACCAGCCAGAAATCGAATTGTTCGGCCAGTGCCAGCAAGCGGTGCGCCTGCGTCTGGCTGAGCGAGGTGCCGAGCGGATTTTGCAGCACCGTGTTGACGAACATCAGCTTGGGCTGCGTGCGCGCAGCCTCGCTGGCCAGCGCATCGAGGTCCAGGCCCGCCTCGCCGCGCGCAATGCCCACGGGGATGCAGCCATGGTGGCGGATCAGCGACTGCAGATTGCTGTAGCCTGGGTCTTCCACCAGCACCGTGTCGCCCGGCTTGGTCAGGCTGCGCAGGACCAGGTCAAAAGCGTGCGTGGCGCCATGCGTCAGCAAGACCTGGTCCGGCTCCACCTGGAACAGCTCTTCCGACAGGCTTGTCGCCAGGTGCTGGCGCAGCGAGGGAAAGCCCAGCGGATGGCCATAGCCGCGCAGCCGGCTGGCGGGAATGCGCATGGCCTGGCGCACGGCGTCGAGCACGGTCGCTTCGCCATACATCTCGGGCGGCAGCCAGCCCGCGCCCACGGGCAGGGCGTCGGACACGCCCGAATACAGGTCCGGCGTGAGGGCGTCGATGGCGGTGGGACTCGCGTGTACGGCCGTCTGCGGCGAGGCGGCGATATCGTGGCGTGCGACGAAATAGCCGGAGCCGCGGCGCGACGACAGCAAGCCCAGGTTGACCAGGCGGTCATACGATTCGACGACGGTAAACGTCGACACGCCATTGCAGCGGGCGAACTGGCGCACGGACGGCATGCGCGTGCCGATGCGCAGGGTGCGGCTGCCCACCATGACGCTGATGGCGATGACGATCTGCTCGACGAGGCCGCCCTTCTTCTGGCGGTCGATGTCCAGCACGGGCCAGCCGCTGCTCTGTTCGGGGGCATCGTCTGCGCTGTCGCTGTGCTTCACGGTGGCTCCTTATGCTGCCTTGCACAAAACTGTAGTGGTTTTCCGACCTGTACGGTTGGGATACTTTGCCGTTTGTGTATCTGTGCCGTTGGGGATGGCCTGTCTATTATTACATCAGCTTTTTGCCAACTGGTAAATTATTTTACGCTTCGTCAAAAACGATCCTGGCCCCGCGCCAGCCCATCCCAAGGAGAAGGTCATGAACGAAACAAGGCCGGAATCGATGTCGGCATTCTGGATGCCGTTTACGAACAACCGTGATTTCAAGGCCAACCCGCGCTTGCTCGTGTCGGCCGAAGGCATGTATTACAAGGATGTCGATGGCAATAGCATCCTCGATGGCACGGCCGGCCTGTGGTGCGTGCCCTGCGGCCATGCGCAGCCAAAAATCGTCTGCGCCATCCGCGACATGGTGGGCCAGCTCGACTTCGCGCCCACCTTCCAGATGGGCCATCCGGCCGCCTTCGACCTGGCGGAAAAACTGATGGACTACACGGGGCATAAATTTGGCCATGTCTTCTACACCAACTCCGGTTCCGAAGCCGTCGACACTGCCTTGAAGATCGCGCTGGCCTACCACCGGGCGCGCGGCGAGGGCGCACGTACGCGCTTGATCGGCCGCGAACGCGGTTACCACGGCGTGGGCTTCGGCGGCATTTCCGTGGGCGGCATCGGCGGCAACCGCAAGACCTTTGGCCCGCTGTTGCCCGGCGTGGACCATTTGCCGCACACGCATAACCTGGACAAGAACGCCTATACGGTGGGCGAGCCCGAATACGGCACCCACCTGGCCGATGAACTGGAACGCATCGTCGCTCTGCACGACGCCTCGACGATTGCCGCCGTCATCGTCGAACCGGTGGCCGGCTCCACGGGCGTGCTGATTCCGCCGAAAGGCTATCTGAAACGCTTGCGTGAGCTGTGCACCAAGCACGGCATCCTCTTGATTTTCGATGAAGTCATCACGGGTTTTGGCCGCATGACGACGCCGTTCGCGGCTGATTATTTCGATGTCGAGCCTGACCTGATGACGACGGCCAAGGGCCTGACCAACGGCATGGTGCCGATGGGGGCCGTCTTCAGCAAAAAGTATATCCACGACGCCTTCATGGATGCGCCGGCCGGCATCGAACTGTTCCACGGTTACACGTATTCCGGTCACCCGCTGGCCTGCGCCGCCTCGCTGGCGACCCTGCAAGTGTTCGAGGAACAGGACATTCTCGGCCACGCGAAAGCGATGCAGGCGTATTGGAGCGATGCCGTGCATTCCTTGAAAGGCTTGCCGCACGTGATTGACCTGCGCAGCATTGGCCTTATCGCTGGCATCGAACTCGATCCCATCGCCGGTAAACCCGGTGCGCGCGCCTTCAGCGCCTTCAAACAAGCCTTCGCCGACGGCGTGCTGATACGCACGACGGGCGACATCATCGCCCTGTCGCCGCCGCTGGTGCTGGAAAAACAGCATGTCGACGAGCTGTTTGGCAAGCTGGCCAAGGTACTCAAAAATCTCGACTAAGGAACACCATGAACGATCTCGACACCATCACCCACTACATCAACGGCGCCAAAGTCGACACGAATAGTGGCCGCTATGGCGCCGTGTACAACCCGGCCCTGGGCGTACCCGTGGCCCGGGTGGCGCTGGGCACCGTGGAAGACGTGGATGCGGCCGTGCAGGCGGCCGCCGCCGCCTTTCCTTCCTGGTCCGCAATGCCGCCCTTGACGCGTGCGCGCGTGCTGTTCCGCTACCTGCAGCTGTGCCAGCAGCACACGGACGACTTTGCCGCCATGCTCACGCGCGAGCACGGCAAGACTTTCGCGGATGCGCAGGGTGAGGTGGCGCGCGGCATCGAGATGGTGGAGTTTGCCGTCGGCATCCCGCAATTGTTAAAGGGCGAATTCACGGACCAGATTTCGCGCGGCATCGACGCCTGGTCCATGCGCCAGGCGCTGGGCGTGGTGGCCGGCATCACGCCATTCAATTTTCCCGTGATGGTGCCGATGTGGATGTTCCCCGTCGCCATCGCCTGCGGCAATACCTTCGTCCTGAAACCGTCGGAGCGCGATCCGTCGGCATCCCTGCTGCACGCCAAACTGCTGAAGGAGGCGGGCTTGCCCGACGGCGTCTTCAACGTGGTACAGGGCGACAAGGTGACGGTCGACGCCTTGCTCGATCATCCTGTCGTGCAGGCGATCAGCTTTGTCGGTTCCACGCCGATCGCCGAATACATCTATGCGCGCGGCAGTGCCAGCGGCAAGCGCGTGCAAGCGCTGGGCGGCGCGAAAAACCACATGGTGGTGATGCCCGATGCGGACATGGACATGACGGTCGACGCCTTGATCGGCGCCGCCTACGGTTCGGCGGGCGAGCGTTGCATGGCCATTTCCGTCGTCGTGGCCGTGGGCGACGCGGGCGACAAATTGATCGATGCACTGGCAACGCGCACGGCCGCACTGAAAGTGCGCGACGGCATGGCAGAGGGGGCGGAAATGGGGCCGGTCGTGTCGCTGGCCGCCAAGCAGCGTATCGAAAAACTCATCGCCTCGGGCGTGGAGCAGGGCGCGACCCTGGTCGTCGATGGCCGCAACCATGTGGTGCCGGGCCGCGAGAGCGGCTTCTTTGTGGGCGGCACTTTATTTGACCACGTGACGCGCGACATGAGCATCTACAAGGAAGAGATTTTTGGCCCCGTGCTGTGCGTGCTCCGCTGCCCAGACGTGGTGCATGCGGTGGAGCTGATCAATGCCAACGAGTATGGCAACGGCGTGGCCATCTATACGCGCGACGGCGGCGTGGCGCGCGAATTCGTGCGACAGATCCAGGTCGGCATGGTGGGGGTCAACATCCCCTTGCCGGTGCCGATGGCCTTCAACAGCTTTGGCGGCTGGAAGCGCAGCATGTTCGGCGACCACCACGCCTATGGTCCCGAAGGCGTGCGTTTCTACACGCGCCACAAGGCCGTGATGCAGCGCTGGCCGAATACGGCAAGCGCTGGTGTGGAATTTGCTTTTCCCCAGATGAAGTGACGGTTTCACACTGAAAATCCACCGCAGGATCAAAGAAGGAAAACGCGATGATCGAGTCCCTGAACTATTTGCCGCATCCCGCCCTGCCCAACGAGGAACTGGCGGGCCATTTCACGGACCTGGCGCCTCCTTTGAGCGCGCGCCAGGCCGCCATCGAAAGCGCCCGCTGCCTGTACTGCTACGACGCGCCGTGCAGCCGCATCTGTCCGTCGGAAATCGACGTGGCCAGCTTCATCCGCAATATCCACGACAAGAACATCAACGGCGCCGCCGCCGGCATCCTGAAACAGAACATCCTGGGCGGCAGCTGCGCCCGCGTCTGCCCGACGGAAATCCTCTGCGAAGACGTTTGCGTGCGCAACCACGACGCGGAAGGCCAGCCCGTCAAGATCGGCCTCTTGCAGCGCTACGCCGTCGATCATATGCAGTTCGCGGAGCACCCGTTCAAACGGGCGGCAAGCACGGGCAAGACAATTGCCATCGTCGGTGCGGGCCCTGGCGGCCTGTCGTGCGCGCACCGCCTGGCCATGCTGGGACACGAAGTGGTGATCTTTGAAAAGGAAGGCAAGGCGGGCGGCTTGAATGAATACGGCATCGCCAAGTACAAGCTGACGGACGATTTCGCGCAAAATGAAATCGACTTCCTGCTGGACATCGGCGGCATTGAAATCCGATGTCGCCAGGTGCTGGGCGAGAACCTGCAGCTGCGCGACCTGCATGTGCAGTATGACGCCGTGTTCCTCGGCCTGGGCCTGGGCGCCAGCCGCAAGCTGGGCTTGACGGGCGAGGACGCACCGGGCTTGCTGGCCGCCGTCGATTACATCGCCGCGCTGCGCCAGGCCGACGACCTGGCTGCGCTGCCCGTGCCGAAACGGGCGATCGTGATTGGCGCCGGCAATACGGCCATCGACATGGCCGTGCAGATTCAAAGGCTGGGCGCCGAGGAAGTCACTCTCGTCTACCGCCGCGGCTTCGACGCCATGACGGCCACGCATCATGAACAGGAAATCGCCAAGGCCAACCAGGTGCGCATGCTGACGTGGGCCCAGCCGCAGCAGGTGTTGCTCGATGCGGCTGGCAAGGTGGCCGGCATGCGCTTCGAGAAGACCCGCATGCAGGGCACGCGCCTGGCGGGCACCGGCGAAACCTTCGACGTGGCGGCTGACGCCATTTTCAAGGCCATCGGCCAGAGCCTCGACCCCGACGTGCTGCATGACCCGATGGCGGCGCTGTTGCAGCGAGACGGCGACAAGATCGCCGTCGATGCGCGCTTTCGCACGGTGCTGCCGGGGATCTACGCGGGCGGCGACTGCGTGGCGCCGGGACAGGACTTGACGGTGCAGGCCGTCCAGCATGGCAAGCTGGCCGCACTGGCCATCCATTCCGATTTATTCAATAAAGTGGAGGCTGCATAATGGCTGATCTCAGCATCGAATTTTGCGGCATCAAGGCGCCGAACCCGTTCTGGCTGGCGTCCGCGCCGCCGACCGACAAGGCCTACAACGTGGTGCGCGCCTTCGAAGCGGGATGGGGTGGCGTCGTGTGGAAAACGCTCGGTGAAGACCCTGCCGCCGTCAACGTCTCGTCGCGCTATTCCGCTTTGTACGGCAAGAACCGCGAAGTGGTCGGCTTCAATAACATCGAACTCATTACCGACCGCTCGCTGGAGATCAACCTGCGCGAAATCACGCAGGTGAAAAAGGATTGGCCCGACCGCGCCATGATCGTCTCCCTGATGCTGCCGTGCGAAGAGCACTACTGGGCCGACATCCTGCCCAAGGTGGAGGCGACAGGCGCGGACGGCATCGAGCTCAATTTCGGCTGCCCGCACGGCATGCCGGAGCGGGGCATGGGCGCGGCCGTGGGTCAGGTGCCCGAGTACGTGCAGATGGTCACCGCCTGGTGCAAGAAGCACAGCAAACTCCCCGTCATCGTCAAGCTCACGCCCAACATCACGGACGTGCGCATGCCGGCGCGCGCGGCCAAGGCGGGCGGTGCGGACGCCGTCGCGCTGATCAACACCATCAACTCGATTACCTCGCTGGACCTGGACCGCATGGTGGCCTTGCCCATCGTGGGCGGCGCCAGCACGCACGGCGGCTATTGCGGAGCGGCCGTGAAACCCATCGCGCTGAACATGGTGGCGGAAATCGCCCGCGATCCGCAGACGCGGGGCTTGCCCATTTCCGGCATCGGCGGCATCGGCAACTGGCGCGACGCGGCCGAATTCCTTGCCCTGGGCGCAGGCTGCGTGCAGGTGTGCACGGCAGCCATGCTGCATGGTTTCCGCATCGTCGAAGAGATGAAGGATGGCTTGTCGCGCTGGATGGACGAGAAGGGATATGAGCGCATCAGCGACTTTTCCGGCAAGGCTGTGGCCAATACGACGGACTGGAAATACCTGGACATGAATTACCAGGTCATCGCGCAGATCAATCAGGACGACTGCATCAAATGCGGCAAGTGCTACGTGGCTTGCGAAGACACCTCGCACCAGTCGATTGCGCAGCTGATCGACGCTGCCGGCACGCGCACGTATGAGGTGATCAAGGAGGAATGCGTGGGCTGCAACCTGTGCGAAATCACCTGCCCGGTGCAGGGCTGCATCACGATGGTGCCGCAGGTCACGGGCAAGCCATACATGAACTGGACGCAAGACCCCAGGAATCCACGGGCGTTGGCGGAAACGGCGTAGGGCACGTTTTTTGCGTGCGTTTTATTTGTAAACAGCGGCCGGGCTTTGCGGTAAGCTAGGTTGACTTAAAAGTCGAGCCGTTTCTATAAAACCGATCCTCTCCCAACCGATGGAGCATACCTGTGAACCACGACTATTCAGGCAACACGCAACTCTGGAATGAAGACCTGGCGCCCACCACGGCGACACAGCGCACCTGGCGCTGGTATCACTTCGCCGCGCTGTGGGTCGGCATGGTGATGTGCATTCCCGCCTACACCCTGTCGGCCAGCTTGATCGACAGTGGCATGTCCGGTTACCAGGCCGTGCTCACGGTTTTTCTCGCCAACGCCATCGTGCTCTTGCCCATGCTGCTGATCGGCCATGCGGGTACCAAGTACGGCATCCCGTATGCCGTGCTGGCGCGCGCCTCGTTCGGCACCATGGGCGCGCGTCTTCCGGCCCTGATGCGCGCCGTCGTCGCCTGCGGCTGGTATGGCATCCAGACCTGGTTCGGCGGGCAGATGATCTACACCCTGATGGGCGTGCTGGCGGGCCATGAGCTGGGCGGCGAGAAGATTGCGGGCCTGGGCATCAATGGCAGCCAGTTGCTGTGCTTCCTGGCTTTCTGGGCCATCCAGTTCTATTACATCCTGCATGGCATGGAGTCGATCCGCAAGCTGGAAACCTACACGGCGCCCTTGAAAATCCTCATCTGCTTCGTGCTGCTGTACTGGGTGCACAGCAAGGCCGGCGGCGTAGCCAGCCTGCTGGATCAGCCATCGCAATTCATCCCCGGCGGCAAGAAGGCGGGCCAGTTCTGGAGCGTCTTCTGGCCATCGTTGACGGCCATGGTGGGCTTCTGGGCCACCCTGGCCTTGAACATTCCCGACTTCACGCGCTTCGCCAAGACGCAGCGCGACCAGGTGATCGGCCAGTCGATCGGCCTGCCCGTGCCGATGGGATTGCTCGCCATGCTGGCCGTGATCGTCACGGCAGGCTCCGTCGTCATGTACGGCAAGGCCATCTGGGATCCCGTCGACCTGGCCAGCCGCATGACGGGCGCCGCCGTGCTGATCGCCCTGATCATCCTGCTGATCGACACGGTCAGCGTCAACCTGGCGGCCAATCTGGTTGGCCCCGCCTACGATTTTTCTTCGCTGGCGCCGAAACAGATTTCGTACAAGATGGGCGGCTACATCACGGCCTTCATCGCCATCGTCATGATGCCGTGGAAGGTGCTCGAATCGACGCAGGGCTATATCTTCACCTGGCTGATCGGCTATTCGGCCCTGCTGGGCCCCATCGCCGGCATCCTCATCGTCGACTACTACTTTGTACGCAAGACGCAGCTGGACGTCAAACAGCTGTACCGCGACGACGGTGTCTACTCGTATGGCAATGGCTGGAACATGGCGGCGCTGATCGCCTTTGTCATTGCCGTGCTGCCGAACATCCCGGGCTTTTTGAACGCGGCCTTCCCCACGGCGTTTCCCGGCGTGGCCGAAGGTTTTAAAACCATCTACACCTACGCCTGGTTCGTGGGCGTGGCCATCGCCGCCGTCGTTTACGGCGCCATGATGAAGGGCAAGGCGGCGGAGAGAGTGCAGCAGGCGCCGCAGTCGTAATCACTCAAGGAGACAAGATGACTACACTGATACGTGGCGGTACTGTCGTCAACGCCGACCGCGCCTTCCGCGCCGATGTGCTGATCGAGGGCGACACGATTGCCGCCGTCGGCGAGAACCTGCCGGTGCCGGTCGGCGCCACGGTGATCGATGCGGGCGGCCTGTATGTGATGCCGGGCGGAATAGACACCCACACGCACATGAATCTGCCCTTTATGGGCACCGTGACGTCCGACGATTTTTTCTCGGGCACGGCGGCGGGCCTGGCGGGCGGCACCACCACCATCATGGATTTCGTCATCCCCGCACCGAAGCAGTCGCTGATCGAGGCGTATCACCAGTGGCGCGAGTGGTCGGCCAAGGCGGCCGGCGACTACACCTTCCACGTGGCGATCACCTGGTGGAGCGAGCAGGTACATGCGGAGATGGGCACCCTCGTGCGCGAACATGGCGTGAACAGCTTCAAGCACTTCATGGCCTATAAAAACGCCATCATGGCCGACGATGAAACGCTGGTGAAAAGTTTTACACGTTCGCTGGAACTGGGTGCGCTGCCCACCGTGCATGCGGAAAACGGCGAACTGGTTTTCCAGTTGCAGCAAGCCTTGCTCAAGAAGGGAATTACCGGGCCGCAGGCGCATCCGCTGTCGCGCCCTCCGGCCGTGGAAGCGGAGGCGGCCAACCGCGCCATCGCGATTGCCAACGTCCTCAATACCCCCGTGTACATCGTGCACGTGTCGTGCGCCGAGTCGCTGGACGCCATCACGCGGGCGCGCGCCAACGGTCAGCGTGTGTATGGCGAAGCGTTGGCCGGGCACCTGGTGATCGACGACAGCGTCTACCAGAGCGACGATTTCGATTTCGTCGCGGGCCACGTCATGAGCCCGCCGTTCCGCGGCAAGCAACATCAGGCGGCCCTGTGGCACGGCTTGCAAAGCGGTAACCTGCATACGACTGCCACCGACCACTGCACCTTCTGCGCCGAGCAGAAGGCGGCCGGCAAGAACGACTTCACGCGCATCCCGAACGGCTGCGGCGGCGTCGAGGAGCGCATGGCCGTCGTATGGGATGCCGGCGTCAATTCCGGCATGCTGACGCCGTCCGAATTCGTCAAGGTGTCGTCGACCAATGCGGCGCAGATCTTCAATATGTATCCGCGCAAGGGCATCATCGCCACTGGCAGCGATGCCGACATCGTGCTGTGGGATCCGCAGGGCACGCGCACCATTTCCGCCGCCACGCAGTTCGCCAAGGGAGGCTTCAATGTCTTCGAAGGACGTACCGTGCGCGGCATCCCCAGCACCACGATTGCCGCCGGCAAGGTGGTCTTCCACAAGGGTGAACTGATGGCGGTGGAAGGGGCCGGGCGCTATGTTGAGCGGCCCGCGTTTTCCGCCACCACCGCATAAGGAGTTGACGATGGATGCATTGCGTATCAATGGCGAACGGCTGTGGGCGGCCCTGATGGAACTGGCGCAAATCGGCGCGACAGCGAAGGGCGGCGTCAAGCGCCTGGCCCTGACGGACCTGGACAAGCAGGGGCGCGACCTGGTGGTAGGCTGGGGCAAGGAAGCCGGTATGAGCATCACCATCGACCAGATAGGCAATGTCTTCATGCGCCGTGACGGCACCGACAATAGCTTGCCGCCCGTGATGACGGGCAGCCACATCGACACGCAGCCCACGGGCGGCAAGTTCGATGGCAATTACGGCGTACTGGCCGGTCTGGAAGTGGTACGCACCCTGAACGATCTGAAGATCAAGACGCAGGCTCCCATCGAAGTGGCCTTCTGGACCAACGAGGAAGGCTCGCGCTTCGTGCCCGTGATGATGGGCTCGGGCGTGTTCTGCGGCGCCTTTTCGCTCGAAACCGCGTATGCGGCGAAAGACACGGATGGCAAAACGGTGGGCGAGGAACTGGCGCGCATCGGCTATCGTGGCGTCCAGGTGCCGGGCGATCATCCCATCGGCGCCTACTTCGAGACGCACATAGAGCAGGGTCCCGTGCTGGAAGACGCGGACAAGGTGATCGGCGTGGTGCCGGCCGTGATGGGACTGTCGTGGTACGACTGCGTGGTGACGGGCATGGAGGCGCATGCGGGCCCCACGCCCATGGGCTTGCGCAAGGATGCGCTGCAGGTATCCACCACCATCATGCAGGAAGTCGTCGCCATCGCCAACCGCTACCCGCCGTATGGCCGCGGCACGGTGGGCATGGTGCAGGTCTTCCCCAACAGCCGTAACGTGATTCCCGGCGAAGTCAAATTCAGCATCGACCTGCGTAACGTGAATGATGAACTTCTCAACACCATGCATGGCGAAATCACGGCCTTTATCGACGCCACGCGCACTGGTACTGGACTGGATATCTCTCTTGAGCGGGTTTCCTATTACCCGCCATGCCCGTTCCATCCCGACTGCGTGGGCGCCGTGCGCAACGCCACGGCAAAGCTGGGCTACTCGGTGATGGACGTGGTGTCCGGCGCCGGCCACGATGCCATCTACGCGGCCAGGCTGGCGCCGGCCGGCATGATCTTCGTGCCGTGCAAGGATGGCATCAGCCACAATGAAATCGAGGACGCCAAGCCCGAGCACCTGGAAGCGGGCTGCAACGTGCTGCTGCACGCGATGCTGGAGCGGGCCGTGGCTGTGTAGTCTTACGGCTTGGGCTGGAAGTTGCGCAAAAACGCCAGCAGGGCGCGTGCCGCGATGTCGGCGTCGTCGGCCGTCATGGTTTCCAGCGGGTTGTGGCTGATGCCGCCATTGCCGCAACGGGTAAATAGCATGGCCACGTCGGTGATGGCAGCCATGGCCATGGCGTCGTGGCCGGCGCCCGACAGCAGCGCGTATGGTTCGACGCCGACCGATTCCACGGCTTGCGCCAGCTGCGCCATCAGCCACGGCGCGCACGGCGCGGCACGCGCCGACAGCAGCAGTTCCAGCTGGTAGTCGATCTGGCGCCGCGCACAAATGGCGGCGATGCCATCGAGAATATCGTCGACGGCTGCCTGGCGCACGGCATCAACGGCCGCGCGGATGTCGAGCGACAGGGTGCAGGCGCCGGCGATCACGTTGACAGAGCCGTTCGGCACGTGCAGCTGCCCCACGGTGCCCACCAGCGCCTCGCCCTGGTTGCAGCGCCGCTCCACCAGCAGGATGATTTCGGCCGCCGCGCTGGCGGCATCCTTGCGCATGGTCATGGGCGTGGTGCCTGCGTGGCTGGCCACGCCGCCAAGATTGACCAGGTAGCGCGAGCTGCCGGCAATCGCCGTGACGATCCCCAGCGGCAGGTCGCGTTCCAGCAGCACGGGACCCTGCTCGATATGCACTTCCACATAGCCGAGCAAGTCGGTGGGATCGCGTGCGATAGCGCCGATGGCGCTCACTTCGTGGCCGGCGGCGGCCAGCGCGTCGCGCATGCTCACGCCATCCGTATCCAGTTGTTCCAGCAGCGATACGTCGAACTTGCCCGTGACGGCCGTACTGCCCAAAAAAGTGCTCTTGAAGCGCACGCCTTCTTCCTCGGCGAAGCCGACAATCTCGAAGTGAAACGGCAGCCTTTCTCCCCGCTCATGCAGGTGGCGCACGACGGCGATCGGCAGCACGATGCCCAGGCGGCCATCGTACTTGCCGCCGTTGCGCACCGTGTCGTAATGCGATCCCGTCATCAGGGTTTTTGCGCCGGGTGCATCGGACAGATAGCGCCCGACCACGTTGCCGACGGCGTCGATGTGCACCTGCATGCTCGCGTCCCGCATCCAGTCGGCCAGCTGTGCTGCCGTTTTCTGGTGCGCCGGCGTCAGGTAAGCGCAGGTCAGGTTGTAATCGCTGTCGCTCCAGCCGGCCAGGGTTTCCGCCTGCTGCATGATGGCCGGACCGAAGTCCAGGCGCACGTCGAACAGGTCGTTCAGGCGCAGCTCGGCGATGCGCTTGATCTGCCGCAGCGATTCGGCCAGTTCATCGGCGCGCCGGTTCTTCAGGCGCCGCGCAAACGTGGCGATGATGTCCTGGCGCGTCAAGCCTTCGCCCGTCGGGCCCTTGACGGCCAGGATAAAGGGAAAACCGAACTTGGCGTTGTAGTCGTCGTTCAGTTGCTGCAGGGTGGCGAATTCGTCGGCGCTGCACAGGTTCAGGCCGGACTTGGCCTGCTCGCGCGTCGATTCCGCCGTCAATTGCCCTGCGATGGCGGCCTTGCCGGCCAGCTCCGGGTGGGCGCGTATCAGCCCCAGCTGCTCTTCGGGCGAAGCTTGCGCCAGCACGTGCTGCAGCTCCGTCTTGAGTGCCGTCAGGCTGGCAAATGGCCGGGCGGGTGCCGCGCGCTGGGCGATCCAGGGCGAATGTTCATAGATGCCGTGCAGCCGTGCGATAAAGTCTGCCGTGCTGCCGGCGTTCAGGTCTGAAAGGGTGGTCATGGTTTTCCGATCATGCAAGCGGTGATGATAGCGCCCTGTTCCTGTCTCCATTATATGCGCTTGCTGATAGCGGCTATCGCTGCACCAGCGCCTTGGCGGCCGCGCTGACCTGGTCGCGCAGCCATTTGTGTTCGGGCGCCTGGTGCACGCGCTGGTGCCACAGCTGGTAAAAACGCATGGGCGGGAATTTCAGAGGTACGGTATAAGTTTTCAGCGGCAGCGTCTTTTCATAGAAGCGCATGAATTGCCGGCCCGTGGTCAGCACCAGGTCCGTCTGCGTCAGCATGTAGGGGATCAGGCCGAAATACGCCGATTCCACTACCACGTTGCGCTGCAGGTTTTGCCGTTCGAGGAAGGAATCGATCACGCCGTGGTAGCCGGGCATCATCTGCGACGGCGCCACGTGGGGCAGGCTCAGATAATCGTCGAGGGTCATGGCGTCGCTGGCCGTGCGCCGCGCATAGGCGTTTTCCGCATGCATGGCGCAGATGATGGGGTCTTCGAACAGCTTCGAGATGTGCAGATGCGCGGGCGGCTCGTCCCAGTTGGCGATGACCAGGTCCAGGCCCCCATCGGACAGTTGGCGGATATGGTCGATGCCGGGCCCCAGGCTGTGCAGCACGACGCGGCTTTTCGGCGAGCCGCGGCGCAGCAGGGCCACCACGTTGGGCAGGAACTGGCTGTCCAGGTAGTCGGGCGCGGCGATGTGGAAAGTGCGCGCTTCTTCCTGCGCCACGAATGGCGTCTTCTTGACGAACAGGCTCTCCGTCTGGTCGAGGATGCGCTTGGCCGGATTGAGCAGACTTTCGCCATGCTGGGTTGGCACCATGCCGCGCGCGCCGCGCACGAGCAGCGGGTCGCCCGTCAGTTCGCGCAGCTTGCGCAGGGAGGCGGAAATCGAAGGTTGCGGCTGATTGAGTTTCAGCGCCACGCGTGAGACATTCTTTTCCACCAGCAGCAGGTAGAGGATGCGGATCAAGTGCAGGTCGAGGTGTTGCGGCAGGCTGGACATGTGGCGGCGGCTCTGTTGTATATCGATTTGAATATGTCAAATATACGATATTTTTCATGTGATGGGCGGTAAATCCGTTTATCTTGTGTAGATTGGCACGAATATTGGTTCGGTCTGACTAGAGGAAATTTATGGAAGTATTTGCCTACCTGATTCCGTACGGCCTTGAGTGGCTGAACCTGATCGTCCGCTGGCTGCACGTCATCACGGGCATTGCCTGGATCGGCGCTTCCTTTTATTTCGTCTGGCTCGACAACTCGATCCGCCCGCCCGCGCCCGGCTCCGAGCTGGCGAAGAAGGGCGTGTCGGGCGAGCTGTGGGCCGTACATGGCGGCGGCTTTTACAACCCGCAAAAATACCTGGTGGCTCCCGCCGAACTGCCGAAGGAACTGCACTGGTTCAAGTGGGAAGCGTATTCGACCTGGCTGTCCGGCTTTGCCCTGCTGACGATTGCCTACTACTTCAATGCACAGGCCATGATGATCGACAAATCCGTGGCCGACATCAGCAGCGGCCAGGCGATCGGCATCGGCATCGCTACCCTCGTCATCGGCTGGACCGCGTACGACCTGCTGTGCCGATCAAAGCTGGCGCAATACGAGCTGTGGTTCGGCGTGACGGTGTTTGCAATGATCGTCGGCGCCGCGTATGTGCTCACGCACTTGCTCAGCGGGCGCGCCGCCTACATCCACGTGGGCGCCATGATCGGCACCATCATGGTAGCCAATGTGCTGATGCTGATCATTCCCGGCCAGCGCAAGATGGTCGAAGCCATGGCCGCCGGAAAACTGCCCGATCCCAAACACGGCCTGAAAGCCAAGCAGCGCAGCGTGCATAACAATTATTTTACGTTGCCCGTGCTGTTCATCATGATCAGCAACCACTACGCGATGACCTACCGCAACGATCACGCCTGGCTGGTGCTGGCGCTGATCATGGCGGCCGGCGTCTTTATCCGCCACTTCTTCAACCTGCGCCACAAGGGCCGGGTCGAGTGGCGCTATCCGGCCCTGGGCGTGGCCTTGCTGGTGGCCGTGGCCGTGGCCATCGCGCCCAAGGCGCCCGTGGCGGTGGCGGCCGCGCCGGCGGCGAACCCCGCAGCGCAATTCAAGGCCGTGCATGCCATCATCGCCCAGCGCTGCGCCACCTGCCATTCGGCCCAGCCCACGCAACCGGGCTTCGCCACGGCGCCGGCCGGCATGATGCTGGATAATGAAACGGAAATCCGACAACACGCGGCGCAGATCTACAAGCAGGCCATCGAACTGAAGGCCATGCCGATCGGGAACCTGACCAATATGACGGACGCCGAGCGCAGTGAGCTGGGCGCCTGGCTGCAACAGACCATGCAAGGAGCAAAATGACAACACACGTAGAACAGATTATGGCCTGGATCGACAGCCATTTTGACGAGGAAGTCGCCTTTTTGCAAAAGGTGGTGCAGCAGCCGACGGATACGCCGCCCGGCAATAACGCGCCCCATGCGGAACTGGTGGCACAGCTGCTGCAGGCGTATGGCTGGCAGGCGGAAAAGCACGCCGTGCCAGCGGAGCAGGTGGAAGCGTACGGCATGCAAAGCATCACCAACCTGATCGTGCGCCGGCCGTATGCCGCGGGCGGTCCGACCGTGGCCCTGAATGCGCATGGCGACGTGGTGCCGCCCGGCGACAACTGGACGTATCCGCCGTATGGCGGCCAGATCGACGATGGCTATATCTACGGTCGCGCGACGGCCGTCTCGAAAGGCGATTTCGCCACCTATGTGTTTGCCGCGCGCGCGCTCGAAGCGCTGGGAATTCCCTTGAAGGGCCAGCTTGAGCTGCACTTCACGTACGACGAGGAATTCGGCGGCTTGCTGGGACCGGGCTGGCTGCTGGAGCAGCAGCTGACGAAGCCCGATTTCGTCATCGCCGCCGGTTTCAGCTACGGCATCGTCACCGCCCACAACGCCTGCCTGCAGCTGGAAATCACCGTGCACGGCAAGTCGGGCCACGGCTCCATGCCGGAGACAGGACACGACGCGCTGCAGGCGGCCAACAAGATACTCAACGCCATCTACGGCCAGTTGCCGGAGCTGAAAAAGGTCAGATCCAAAGTGGCGGGCATCGATTCGCCCACCATGCTGGTGGGGCGCATCGACGGCGGCACGAATACCAATGTGGTGCCGGGCAAGGTCGTCATGAAGATGGACCGCCGCATGATTCCCGAAGAAGACCCGGTGGCGGTGGAAGCGCAGGTGCGCGCGCTGATCGAGGACGCCGTGCGGGGCGATCCCGGCATCCGCCTCGAGATCCGCCGCCTGCTGCTGTCGCACGCGCTGCGCCCCTTGCCCGGCTCCGAGCAGCTGGTGAGCAGCCTGCAAAAGAATGCGCAAGTCATCCTCGGCGAAACGATTCCCGCCGTTGGCACGCCCCTGTATGCGGATGCGCGTCTGTATGGCGAGCGGGGCATCCCCGCCGTGCTGTATGGCGCCGGTCCGCGCACGGTGCCCGAATCGAATGCGAAGAAGGCCGACGAGCGCCTGGCGCTCGACGATTTGCGCAAGGCCAGTAAGATCGTGGCCCTGACCCTGCTGGACTTCCTGGCGCAAAAATAAGGTCGCTGACTTTGGCTTACAATGGGGTGGACATTCAAACTGTGAAGAAGAGCCCCATTGAATACCCGTTTTCTCGAAGCGTTTGTCTGGGCTGCGCGGCTGGGCAGCTTCCGCACGGCGGCCGACAAGCTGCACATCACGCAGGCGGCCATCTCGAACCGCATCGCCTCGCTGGAGCAGGATTTCGGCACGCGTCTGTTCGACCGCGACGCGCGTGAAATCCGCCTGACCTTCGCCGGACGCAACCTGCTCGTGTACGCCGAACGCATGCTGGAACTGTGTCGCGACATGTATGCGGCCAATTCCTCGCCCGCGCTGATTACGGGCGAAGTGCGCATCGGCGTCATCGAAACCATCGTGCATACCTGGCTGATCCCGTTCCTGCAGCGGGTGCAGGAGCGCTATCCGGGCATCGAGATTCAACTGACGTCGGAATCGACGCGCCGCCTGCACGAGCAGCTGCAGCAGGGCGAGCTCGATATCGCGCTGCAGACGGACATGCTGACGGGCGACCATCTCCGCAGCACGGGCAGCGGCGCCATCGCTATGGGCTGGGCGGGCAGGGCCGCCGACTGGCCCGACACGGGCAAGCCGTTCACGGTGGCGCAACTGGCGCAGCATCCGATCATCACCATGAACCGGGGCTCGCAGCCCCATTCCGCATTAAAAGCGCTGTGCCAGGACGAGGGCGTGCAGCTGGGCAGGGTACATTGCGTCAGCTCGATTTCCGCCATCGTACGGCTGGTCAAAGCAGGTTTCGGCATCGCCGTGCTGCCGTTGGCGCCCCTGCGCGAGGAAATCGAGCAGGGCCACATCGCCCTGATTCCCTGTACCAGCAGCCTGGCGCCGCAGCGCATCGTCATCAGTTACAGCGAAGACCTCACCACGGAAGCGATTCAATTGGTGGCCATGCTGGCATGCGAGGAGGCGGCCAGGTTCACCCTGGGGCTGGGCGAAGAGTATGGCGCCGGTGCGCGGACGTGAGAATTAAATTGCTGTTGTCACCGCGACCCATAAGAAAAACTTATCAGTCGCGTTCAGAATAACCCGTTTGCCAAGTGATGGCGTGCCACCTATTCTGGGCTGGCATACCACCCATAACGCAGAACGGAACCATCATGACGACGTCACCTACCTTGCCAGGCATCCTGTTTGTCTGGACCAGCGCAGACCCGGAACACGAACGCGATTTCAACCGCTGGTACGACCGCGAACACGTGGAAGAGCGCGTGCGCATTCCCGGTTTTGTCAGCGGCACGCGCTACCAGAGCGTGCGCGGTTCCCGCAAATATCTGGGCCTGTACCGCACCGTCTCGCTCGACGCCTTCCAGACTCCCGACTACTTCAAGGCTTTCGGCCAGCAGACGCCATGGTCGGTGGCGAATCTGCAGCGCATGGTGGACCCGATGCGCCGCGTTTGCGCCATCGAGGCGGAAACGGGCATGGGTACGGGCGCCTGGCTGGCCGTGATGCGTCTGGGCGCGCCGGCGATCGACCAGGATGCGCAAGCCGTGGCCGCCATGGCCGCGCTGGGGGCGACATTGCTGCAGATCGATGGCGTCATTGCCACGCGCTTGCTGACGCCCGACGCCAAGCTGTCCGGCCCTCTGCCGGCGGAGCAGAAGGAGGGCCGCTTGCTCGACCCGATCTTCCTGATCGACGCATCGTCGGAAAGCGCTGCTGTGGCGGCCGCCGATGCCGCCAGCGCGGCGCTGGGCCTCGACGGCGAACAGGCTGCCATCCTGCAGTTGTCCTGGCAGTTGCGCGAGGCCGACCTGCACGCGGCCTGACACGGCCGCGCGTATCTTGCCGGCACTGATAACACGAGACACGGGCCACGGCGCAGGGCAAAGCATCCTGCACCAGACCTGCAATAAAACTGACGAGAGAGGTAGGCAATGACCACATATACAACGGCAAACGCTGCGCATCCGGCGGCTCAGACACCGGGCGACAAGCCAAAAACGGGACGCCTGGCCACGGCCAGCATGGTCGGCACGACCCTGGAATGGTATGACTTCACCGTCTACAACACCATGGCCGCGCTGATCTTCAACCATCTGTTTTTCCCTTCTTTCGATCCGCTGACGGGCACCATCCTGGCCTTTTCCACGTATGCCGTCGGCTATATCTCGCGCCCCATCGGCGGCGTGATCTTCGGTCATCTGGGCGATAAGCTGGGACGCCGCTGGGTGCTGGTCGTGACCCTGATGTTGATGGGCGTGACGACGGGCTTGATGGGCCTCTTGCCCACGTATGCGACGGCTGGCATCTGGAGCCCGGTCCTGCTGGTGGCACTGCGCTTCGTGCAGGGCATCGCGCTGGGTGGCGAATGGGCAGGCGCCGTGCTGATCTCCGTCGAACACGGAGCAGCGGACAAGCGTGGCCGCAACGCTTCGTGGACACAGGTGGGACCATCGTTCGGCACCTTGCTGGCCACTGGCTGCATCGGTTTGATCACCTATTTGCTGCCGCATGAAGCGTTCATGGACTGGGGCTGGCGTATGCCGTTCATCGCCAGCCTGCTGCTGGTGGCCTTCGGCATGTGGATACGCAGCGGCATCGAGGAAACGCCGCTGTTCAAGGAACTTGACCAGAAGGATGCGAAGGCGGAAGCGCCGATCGGCGACGTGCTGCGCCTCTACTGGCGCCGTTTGCTGATCGCCGGCGGCGTGCGCATCGGCTCGGACGTGCTGTATGCGCTGGTGGTGGTGTTCACCCTGACGTACGTGACGACGGTGCTGCACCTGTCGTCGACCCTGGCGCTGACCGCCATCATGATCGGCACGGCCTGCAATGCGCTGTCGGTGCCCGTATTTGGCGCGCTATCGGACAAGATCGGCCGCCGACCCGTGTATGCGCTGGGCGCCATCCTGGGCCTGGTGTGGGCGTTCGCCTTCTTCACCCTGCTCGACACGGCCAGTCCGGCCGCCATCGTCACGGCCGTCGTCGTAGGCCTGGTCATCCACGCCATCATGTACGGCCCGCAAGCGGCCTTCGTCATCGAGCAATTCCCCACCAAGGTGCGCTACGCGGGTTCCTCGCTGGCCTATACCCTGGCCGGCGTCATCGGCGGCGGCTTTGCACCGCTCGTCATCGCCAGCCTGTACCGCTCCTACAACAGCACCATGGCCGTCTCGCTGTATGTAGCGGCGGCCCTGCTGATCACCGGTGCCGCCGTCTTCGCGGCCAGAGAAACGGGCCGCGGCCCCCTTGAGGAGTAAAGAGAAACCATGACTACCCATACCTTCAACCTGGCGGGCCACGGCCCCGTCACCTTCGACATCGACAACCTGATCATCGCCGGCTGGACGGGCCGCGACATGGCGATGGTGGAGCACCATATCGCCGAACTGGAAGCCATCGGCGTGGCGCGCCCGAAAAGCGTGCCGACCTTTTACCGCGTGGCGGCGGCGCTGCTGTCCAGCGATGCCGCCATCGAAGTGCCGGGCAGCGATTCGTCGGGCGAGGCGGAATTCGTGCTGTTCTCCACCGAATACGGCCTGCTGGTGGGGATCGGCTCCGACCATACGGACCGCAAGGTGGAAAGCTATGGCGTGACGGTGTCGAAGCAGATGTGCGGCAAGCCCGTGGGCGACACCTTGTGGCGCTATGCCGACGTGGCGGGCCACTGGGACCAGCTGCAGATGCGCTCCTGGCGCGAACGGGCCGGCGTGCCGGCCCTGTACCAGGATGGACCCGTGACGCGCATGCTGTCGCCGGAAGACCTGATCCTGCGCTACACGGGGCAGGCCAGCCTGCCCGTGGGCAGCGCCATGTTCTGCGGCACGCAACCGATCATCGGCGAGATGGGTCACGGCGATGCTTTCGAACTGGAGCTGTATGATCCAGCCTTGCAGCGCCGCCTGCAGCACCGCTATGCCGTGCAAACCCTGCCCGTGGAAGGATAAATACAATGACCAAGACCATCCGTGACCTGGCCGCCGACCTGGCCGCCGGCCGCATCACCAGCGTGGAATTGACGCAGCGCATGCTGGCGCGCGCCGAGGCGCACCGGGCGCAGGGCGGCTATGCCTATGTCAGCCTCGATGGGGAACAGGCGCTGATGGAAGCGCGCGCCAGCGATGCGGCGCGCGCGGCCGGCTGGGTGCCTTCGCCGCTGGCGGGTGTTCCCCTGTCCATCAAGGACCTGTTCGACGTCAGGGGACAGGTCAGCAGCGCCGCCTCGCTGGCGCTGGCTGACGCCCCGCCCGCCGTTGTGGATGCCGGTGCCGTGGCGCGCCTGCGCGCTGCCGGCGCCATCCTGCTGGGCCGCACCAACATGAGCGAATTCGCATTCTCCGGCTTGGGCCTCAATCCCCATTACGGCACGCCGCGCCATCCGCACGACCGCGCGCGCGTGGCGGGCGGCTCCACCTCGGGCGGCGCCGTGACGGTGGCGCTGGGGATGGCTGCGGGAGCGCTGGGCACGGACACGGGCGGCTCGATCCGCATCCCGTCCGCCTTTTGCGGCTTGACCGGTTTCAAGCCGACGGCGGCCTCCGTGTCGCTGGCCGGCACGGTGCCGCTGTCGCGCTCCCTCGATTCGGCCGGACCCATCGCGCACAGTGTCGATTGCTGCGCCATTTTGTACGCAGCGCTGTCGGGCCATGACATCGGCGCGCAGGCGCCAGCACTGAAAGGCTTGCGCTTTGGCTTTACCCTGGATTACGTCGGTACGCATGTGGCGCCGCAGGTGCAGCAGGCTTTCGAGGCTGCCCTGGACAAGCTGCGGCAAGCTGGCGCCCAGGTGGAACAGTTCGATTTCCCTGAATTGCTGGAACTGCCGGGTATCAATGGCGGCGGCGGACTGGTGGCGGCGGAAGCCTGGCACTGGCACAGGGTGTTACTTGAAGAGAAGGGCGCGCAATACGACCAGCGCGTGGCGGCGCGCATCCGGCGCGGCCAGCAGCAGGGTGCCGCCGACTACATCGATTTGCTCGATGCGCGCGCGCGTCTGATCGGTGTTGCCCGGCGGCGCCTGGCGCCGTTCGACGCCTGGCTGATGCCCAGCGTGGCCATACTGGCGCCGGAAGCCGCGCCGCTGGAAGCGGATGACGCCACCTTCTTTGCCACGAATGGCCTGGTGCTGCGCAACGCCAGCGTGATCAACTTCCTCGACGGCTGCGCGCTGTCGCTGCCTTGCCACGCCGACGGCGAGTTGCCCGTGGGGCTGGGCATTTGCGGCCTGGCGGGCGCTGACGATCAAGTGCTGCAGATCGGCCGCGCCGTGGAGGTGCTGCTGCGGGGGCGTGGAAAAGAATAATGTCGTAGTGCAGAAAAATGCCAACTCTGTCATGATGGCTGGCATTGACATGGGATAGTCGCGCTTCGGGCGCCGGCAAACTTCACACTGTGCACCGATACGACCTGATTAGTTGTCATGACTGCGGCGTGCTGTACCGCAAACGTCCGCTGCGTCCCCGCGAAAAGGCGCGCTGTATCCGTTGCCGCTCGGTGCTGTATCGCGGCGCCCACGCGCGGGGTGCATCGGCCGAATTGACCAAGGTGGTGGCGCTCACGCTGGGCGCCGCTTTTGTCTTCCTGATCGCCCAGTTTTTCCCTATCGTCGAACTCGACGTCAATGGCCTCACTTCCAGCGCTACCTTGCTCGGTTCCATCCGCGTGCTGTGGTCCGAGCAGATGCACATCGTGGCGACGATGGTCTTCCTGTTTACCATCCTCTTTCCCGCAATCGAACTCGGTTCCCTGCTGTACGTGGCGCTGGGCTTGCGCGGCGGCGTCAAGGTGCCCGGCTTTAACCGCGTGCTGCGCGCCGTGCAGACGGCGCGCGAATGGGGCATGACGGAGGTGCTGATGATCGGCATCCTGATCACCGTCGTCAAGATGACCAGCCTGGCCACGGTGCTGCCGCAACCGGGGCTGTTCGCGTTTGGCGCGCTGACCCTGATGCTGGCCATCGTCGTCTCGTTTGACCCCAAGGCCCTGTGGAACCTGGGCGACGACCTGACCCGGCAAGCGCTGCCGGGCATCCGCTACAAGGCCTTCGCGCCGGGCGAGAAAGTGCTGCCTTGCCATGCCTGCGGCCTGGTGGCGCCGCCGCTGGGCAAGGGCAGGCACCTGGCTTGCGCGCGCTGCGGCACGGCCCTGCACGTACGCAAACCGGACAGCATCAACCGCACCTGGGCCTTGCTGATCGCCGCCATGATCCTCTACATTCCCGCCAACCTATTGCCCGTGATGGTGACGCAATCGCTGTTCGGCGCGCAGGACGACACCATCATGAGCGGCGTGGTGCTGTTCTGGACCAGCGGCTCGAAGGGCCTGGCCATCATCATTTTCATCGCCAGCGTGGTCGTGCCCATGCTGAAGCTGGGCGTGCTGGCGCTGCTGGCGTTCACCGCGCAGCGGCGTTCGCGCTGGCGGCCGCGCCAGCGCACCATCCTGTACCGCATGGTCGAATTCATCGGCCGCTGGTCCATGCTCGATATCTTTGTCGTCACCCTGACGGTGGCGCTGGTGCGCTTCAAGTCGCTGGCCGTGATCACGGCCGGCCCCGGCGCGCTGGCCTTTGGCGCCGTGGTGGTGCTGACCATGCTGGCGGCGATGCAGTTCGACCCGCGCCTGATCTGGGACCCCATCGACGGGCAGGTGCCCGGCGAGGAAGAACCCGTGGTGGTGACAAATACCGGAAACAATACAGTGATTGGAGAACAGCATGTCTGACAAAGAAGCAGGCGACCTTGCCGAAGCGGGTGGCCGTCCATTGCCCGAGCCTGATGTGGAACAGGGCAGCCGCTGGCTGCCGTCGCTGGTATGGCTCATCCCGCTGCTGGCCGCACTGATCGGCGCCGGCCTGGCCGCCAAGTCCATCCTCGACCAGGGGCCCACGGTGACGGTCAGCTTCAAGAGCGCCGAAGGACTCGAGCCTGGCAAGACCAAGGTCAAATACAAGGATGTCGATATCGGCCAGGTGCGCGCCATCACCCTGGGCGAGGACTTGAGCAAGGTGCTGGTGACGATCGACATGAGCAAGGAAGCGCGCCGCTTCGCTACCGCCGATTCGCGTTTCTGGGTGGTGCGCCCGCAGATCGGCGCCAGCGGCGTGACGGGGCTGGGCACCTTGCTGTCGGGCGCCTACATCGGCGTCGACACGGGCAAGTCGGAAGCCAAAAAGGAGAATTTCATCGGCATGGAGAGTCCGCCCGCCGTGGCCGGTGACCAGAAGGGCAAGCTGTACACCCTGCATGCGGACAGCCTGGGATCCGTCGATGTCGGTTCGCCCCTGTTCTTCCACCGCCTGCGGGTGGGCAAGGTGGTCAGCTTTGCGCTGGACAAGGATGGCAACGGCATCACCATGTCCGTCTTCGTGAACGCGCCGTACGACCAGTTCGTCGGCAAGAACGCGCGCTGGTGGCATGCCAGCGGCGTCGATGTGCGCCTCGATTCCAACGGCTTCAAGCTGAACACCCAGTCCCTGGCGGCCATGCTGGTGGGCGGCATCGCCTTCGAGGCGGAAAATGGCCGTAAGCCGGAAGAACCGGCACCGGCCAATACCAATTTCCGCTTGGCGGCCGACGAAGCCAGCGCCATGCGCGAACCCGATGGCGAAGCCATTACTACCGTGTTCTATTTCGACCAGTCCCTGCGCGGCTTGCAGCCTGGCGCCACGGTGGACTTCCGCGGCATCGTGCTGGGCGAAGTGCGTTCGGTCGGCATCGAGTTCGATCCCGTGAAGAAGAACTTCCGCATGCCCGTCACCGTCAATTTGTACCCCGCCCGCCTGGGCATGCGCTTCAAGGCCGCTGTCGACGATGAGGAAGGCTCGGCCGGCCACCAGCTGCTCGAACGCATGGTCAGCCGTGGCTTGCGCGCCCAGCTACGCACGGGCAACCTGCTGACCAGCCAGCTGTACATCGCGCTGGACTTCTTCCCGAAAGCGCCGAAGGTGGTGCTCGACGCGAACAAGTATCCGCTGGAAGTGCCGACCGTGCCGAACACGCTCGACGAATTGCAGACGCAGATCGCCAGCATCGCCCGCAAGCTCGATCAGGTACCGTATGCGGAGATCGGCAATAACCTGAACGCCACCATCAAGCAGGCCAATACCCTGTTCAAGCAGCTCGATGGTCAGGTGGTGCCGGAAATGCGCGATACCTTGACGGCGGCGAAACAGACCTTCGGCACGGCCGAACAGGTGCTGCAAAAGGATTCGCCGCTGCAGTCGGACGTGCGCCAGGCCTTGCAGCAGCTGACGCAAACCCTGCAATCGCTCAATGCCCTGTCGGATTACCTGGAACGCCACCCCGAGTCCCTGATCCGCGGTAAAAAAGGAGATGAGAAAAAATGAAGCAGCCAATTCTTGCGCTTTTGATGACAGCCATCCTGCTGGGTGCCTGTTCCACGCCACAGCCCGAGCATTTCTATACGCTCAGCGGCGGCGCCGACGCGCAGCCGGCCAAGCCCGTCAAATACTATGTCGAAGTGCTGGCCGTCAGCGTGCCGCAGCAGGTGAGCCGTAACCAGTTTGTCGTGACGGCGCCATCGGGGCGCATCGAATTGCTGGAGCAGCAGCGCTGGGCGGGGCCGCTGGCCGGCGAGATCGGCCAGGCGCTGTCGACGGCCGTGACGAACGACCTGGGCGCCATCGACGTGTTCCGCACGCCGCATCCGGACAACTTGCCCGTGTACCGCATCAGCACCAATGTGCAGCGTTTCGAGTCCGTGATGGGCCAATATGCGCTGATCGACGCCGTGTGGAGCGTGCGCCAGCTGGCCAGCAGCAAGGTGGTGACTTGCCGCACGATAGCCAATGAGAGGGTGGGCGCCGGCTACGATGAACTGGTGCTGGGCCACCGCCGCGCCGTCGCCCGCATCGCCGCCGATACGGCGAGCGTCGTGCGCGCTTTTGACAACGGCAACGCCGCCTGCCCGGCCGCCTGAGCCGCTTTCCGCTACCCAGTCCCGGCGGCCGCTGGTAAAATGCGGCCATGGGAATGACCTTGTTCACGCGCCGCTTTGCCGCATGGATCGCCTGTTTCGCGATCCTGCTGGCGGCGCTCGCGCCATCGATTTCCCAGGCCGTCGCCAACGCCAAGCAGGAATCCGGCTCCGGCTGGGCGGAAATCTGCTCGGTGGCCGGTATCCGTTTTGTCCAGCTTGTGCAGACCGATGACGGTGCCGCCGACGAGAAATCCGGCGGCAAGGCCATGCAGATGGAGCATTGCGCCTTCTGTTCCACGCATGCGGGTTCCGTCGGCCTGCCGCCCGCCAGCCCCGTGCTGCCGCTGCTCGTGGCCAGCGGCACGGCCATTTTCCCGGCCCTGTACTATCAGTCCCCATCGCCACTGTTCATCTGGTCCATCGCGCAGTCGCGCGCACCGCCCACCCTCGTTTAAGTCTTTTTGCATTTTCAATGTTGGCGCTGTCCGCCTTGTGGTGTGACGCGCCGCATCCGCACACTTAAACGAGAATCACATGAACAAGAAATTATTGGTGCTGGCCGTCGCCATCACCGTGGCTTACCCCTGCGCGCGGGCGCAGCAACTTGACCACGCCATCGACACCGTCGTCGTTTCCGGTTCGCGCGCACAAGCGTGGCTGTCCGAGACGCCGCAGGCCATCGGCGTCGTCAATGCCGCAACCCTGGAACGCGACAAGCCCAAGACCATGGGCGATATCCTCAACCGCATCGCCGGCGTGTACTGGAATGACCTGGGAAACGAGCAGCACAGCATGAGCATCCGCCAGCCCATCGGCACGAATGCCGTCTACCAGTACCTGGAAGACGGCATTCCCATCCGCCCGCTGGGCGTCTTCAACCACAATTCGCTCAACGAGATGAACATGGCGGGTGCCAGCGGCGTGGAAGTGGTGAAGGGTGCCGCTTCCTCGCTGTACGGCAGCAATGCCGTCGGCGGCGCCGTCAATTTCCTGACAGCCGGCGCCAGCGCGACACCCACGGCCAAGGTTGGCGTGCGGCGCGACAACGTGGCCGGCTACACCCGCTACGACACTTCCGCCAGCGATACGTGGGGGCCGCTGGGACTGCGCTTTTCCCATTACAGTTCGCGCCGTTCGCGCGACAACTGGCAAGAGTACAGCTATGGCGACAAGGATTCGTTCTCGCTGCGCGCCGATTATGCGCTCAGCCCCACCTCGCAGCTGCGCGCCACCATCGTCCACACGGATCTCGATGCGGCGATGACGGGCAGCTTGTTCGAGAACGACTACCGCAATGACCCGGGCAAGAGCCTGAACACGTTTACCTACCGCAAGGACAAGACCACGCGCATGAATCTGGCGTGGGAGGGCGCGACGACGGCCAATGGCACGAGCACCGTCACCGTGTTTACGCGCAAGAATGACCATGGACAGATTCCCGCGTATTCCATCGGCAGCTGCGCGGGTATGCTGTGCAAGGGTGTCATCAACAACAACCACGTCGATTCGCTGGGCCTGGACGTGAAGCACCAGCAGGAATTCGCCTGGCTGCGTTCGCGCCTGATCGCCGGCGTGTATGTGGACAAGAGCGACAATCCCTTTGTCAGCGACAACCTGTCCATCTTGCGCGATGCCGCCACGGGCCGCTACCTGCGCTACACCGTGGCCAATGCATCCAATCCGCAGGGCGTGCGCGACTACCAGACGAATATCCTCAACACGGCCGTCTTCGCGCAATGGGAATTTTCTCCGCTGGCGGGCACGCGCGTGGTGCTGGGCGGCCGTTCGGACGCCATACGCTACGATTACCATAACAAGCTGGCGCCCGGCGGCAGCGTCAATTACGGCGCGCCAGACGAGTCGCGCAGCTTTTCGCACGTGAGCCCGAAGCTGGGCGCCACCTACGCCCTCGGCCATGCGGGCAGCGCGTATGCAAACGTCAGCCAGGGCTTCACGCCGCCCGAGGTGAGCCAGCTGTATGGCAAGACGGGCATCGCCGACTTGCAGCCGTCCGTCTACAATAACTATGAGCTGGGCTTGCGCTGGGCCTTTTTGCAGGGCCGTTTGAAACTCGATATGGCGCTGTACCGGCTCGACGGACGTGACACCATCGTCAGCTACACGCTTTCGCCGGGCAACAGCGAAAATCGCAATGCGGGGCGCACGCGTAGCGAAGGCTTGGAGCTGGGCCTGAACTACGGCAGCGGCCCCTTCGACGCGCGCTTCGCCACGGCCATCGCGCGTCACCGCTACCTGCGCTACCAGGTGTCTTCCACTCTCGATTACAGCGGCCGCACCATGCCGCAGGCGCCGCGCGACATCACCTCGATCGAGATCGGCTACAAGCCCGTGGCCGGCGCGCGTATCGCGCTCGAAGCCGTGCATCAGGGCCGCTATTGGATGAACAATGCCAACACGGTGGAGTACAAGGGGCACGCCTTGCTGAACCTGCGCGCCAGTTACCAGCTCGCGCGCGGGCTGGAAGCGTGGGCGCAGGTGCGCAACCTGATGGACAAGCGCTATGCGGATTCGGCCAGCAGCAGCTATTCGGGCGCGGGCAGCTACGCGGCCAATACCCAGAATCAGTACACGCCCGGCGCGCCGCGCAGCGTGATGCTCGGCCTGGCCTATACCTTCAACGCACTGTGAGGATGGCCATGGACGACGCAACTTTTCTCATCGCACGGCGCAAAAGCCTGTACTGGCGCATCCACTTCTGGGCCGCGCTGATCGCATCGCCGTTTGCCCTGGTGGCCACCCTGACGGGCATTTTGTATGTATTCACCCCGCAGATCGAGGCAAGGCTGTACCAGCATCTCGATCACGTGACACCGCAAGCGTCCATGCTGCCGCTGGATGCCGCGGTGGCGGCTGCCGAACGGGCGGCGCCGCGTGGCTGGGCGGTGCAGCACGTGGTGCCGCCGTTTCAGCAGGATGACGCGGTGCGGGTGGCGTTCGCGCCGCCCGGCGGCGCGCAGGATGAACATGCGGGCCATGGCGGACATGCCGCGCCGGCCACGCCCGCCAGGCCGAAGTTCGGCCTGCCCGCGCAAGCCGTCGTCGTATATGTGAACCCCTATGACGCGCGCGTGCTGGGTAGCCTGGCCAGTAGTGAGCGCTTCGGCAACTGGGCGAAAAAGCTGCATTCGCGCCTGCTGCAAAACGATGGCTGGCGCTGGATGATCGAGCTGGCTGCCAGTTGGCTGATGGTGATGCTGGTAACGGGCGTGATCCTGTGGTGGCCGCGCAGCGCGCAAGCGGGCTTGCCGAAGCGGGGCGCGCGCGGGCGCAATGGCTGGCGCCAGTGGCATGCTTTTCTCGGCGTGGCGCTCGGCATCGTCAGTGTCGTCATTCTGACGACGGGGCTGACGTGGAGCCAGCAGGCGGGCGGGCGCATCCGCGCGCTGCGCGACATCAGCGGCCAGGCGCCGCCGCCCGTGCCGCGCGGCCTGCACTCAAACGAGGAGGGCGCCCCGCTCGACTGGCAGGA
Organism: Janthinobacterium sp. SUN100; assembly: GCF_030397705.1. NCBI lineage: Bacteria > Pseudomonadati > Pseudomonadota > Betaproteobacteria > Burkholderiales > Oxalobacteraceae > Janthinobacterium > Janthinobacterium sp. SUN100. Next base: position 69,563 of record NZ_JAPUBU010000005.1, read on the forward strand.
TGCGTGGCAGGTGGCGCGCAGCCATGCGCCCGCCATCGCCGTGCAGCTGACGGCGCCGGCCAGCCAGGACGATGTGTGGCGCGCCACCATGGCCGACCGCAGTCAGCCCACCTTGCGCTTCGACCTGCAATTCGACGCCTACAGTGGCAAGCCTTTGTATTATGCGGGGTGGGAGGCGCAGACGGCGTTCGGCAAGGCGACGGCCATCGGCATCCCGTTTCATCGCGGCGAATTCGGCTGGTGGAACCAGGCCGTGCTGCTGCTGTTCGGCGCCAGCGTGCTGTTCTCGCTGGTGTCGGGCTGGGTGATGTTTTTCAAACGGCGCTTGCCTGGCTCGCTGGGTTTACCCAAGCTGCTGCCGGGCGCCTGGACGTCGCCTTCCGCGCTGGCTTGGCTGGCGGCAGCCGCCATGTGCGCGCTGATGCCGCTGCTGCTCGTTTCCGGCGGCATGCTGTTGCTGCTGGAGCTGTTCCTGGCACGGGCTAGCCGCCGACGATGGGCTGCGCGATGATCCAGAGACTGAGCAAAGTGTAGGCGATCATCAGGGCCAGCATCGGATACTGGCTGCGCAGGGCCGCGCGGCGACTGGCGTACAGGCGCAGCGCGCAGACATGAGCCAGCCAGACGGCCGCCACGTGGCCTGCGACGATGGCGAACAGCGATACGTACCACACCACCTTGGCGTCAACGATGCCAAGGCGGATGAAGTACAGCTTCGTGTCGAACAGGTCCCAGTCCAGGCCCAGCGGGTCCGACGCCAGCGGAATCAGGTACTGGCCCGCCATCGCCAGGAAAGACAGGTAGTGGGCGAAATGGTAGGCGATGGCGATCGGCACCAGGGTCAGCACGAAGTGGCCGGCCACGCGCAGCAAGGGTATGGCCGGCTGGCCATCGCTGGCGCCGCAGCGGGCGATCAGCGCGCAAAACAGCAGGAACACCAGCAGGAACAGGGCCGGCATCAGCAGCAGGGCGGCCGTGGTGATCCATGCTAGCGCACCAGGCGCCACGACGAGGACGGCGTCGACGATGTCGTACCACGTTTGCGTTTCCATCATGCCGTCGAAGCTGACGGAGGCCAGCATGAGGATCACCAGCACCAGGCAGGCGGGACGCACGGGTTCCACCGTCAGCAAGCCCGCCGCATACGGGCGCACGTAGCAGGCGCCGTCGCGGAATGTCACGGGCGCGAAGCGGGCCAGCAGACCGAAGACGACGTTGAAAACTTCCGCATGGCGCAGCCAGGCGGCGCGGCCGAACAGCGCCATGCCTGCCCACGTGCAGGCAGAATACAGCAGCATGGTCCAGGCCAGGCTGGCCGGCTGCTCGCTGCCTTCCCAGTTCAGCTCCATCCAGATAAAGCCGAAGAACAGGGCCGCCGCCGGCCAGCTATCGAGCCAGCGCGGCCACGCCAGCGGTGCGCGCCAGCGGGGGAACAGTTGCTGCGCCGCGCGCGCCACGCTGTCGAGCGGATTGACCAGCGCCCACAAGTCGCCCAGCAGCGCCGACACGTAGGCCATGCCGACCCACCAGATGGCCCACACCATGGCGGGCGCGATATTTTTCACGGGGTTTTGCACGCCCACCAGTCCCGCCACGATCACCAGAATATACAACGCCAGCACCAGCAGGCGCAGTGCGAAAGCGATGGCGCGTGCGCCAGGAACCTGCCGCAGGACGAGGCGCGGATAGTCGCCCTGGCAGGTCGCTGTGCCATCCCGGCGCCACAGTGCCAGGAAGGCAAACGACAGCGCCACCGTCAGTCCCGCGCCCAGCAAATATAGCCAGAGCGGCAAGGGCAGGTCGTAGCGCTGGCCAAAGCCGTGCGCATGGGCGATGCCTGGCGCGGCCAGCAGGACGAAAGCGATGGCGCGCCGCATCATCGCGGCAGCACTTCCAGGTACATCAGGGGCGCCTCGCGGTGATGCTTGTGCTGCTTGCCCTTCTTGCCCTCCGTTTGCGCGCCATAGCCGTGCGCGGAAACAGGGAAGCGTCCCGGCACCGTGGCGTCGATGCGCATGGCTTTTGTCTCGCCCGGCTTGACTTCCAGCAGCTGATCGTAGCCATGCAAGTGGATACTGACTATTTCGTCGGTACTCCAATCCACGGTGATCCGGGCGTCCTGCCGGACCCGTATCGTCGGTGGCTTCGCGGCGATTTTGCGCTGCGCGATGGCCAGCGCCACATGCTGTTCCTGTTGTTGCGGTTTTGCCGCGGAGTCGCTCTGCGACTGGCTTTGCGCCGATATGCATAGCAGGAAAATGGCCAGGCCCAGGCTGGCAAGCGGAGGGCGGAATGAGTATTTTTTCATGCTTAAATTTTAGGAAAGATTTCCAGCATTGGCCATCTGAAAAAAAACACCAGTTTGAAAAAGTGCGGCCGTAGAATGATCGGCGCGGATCCGACGACACTTGGAAAAGGCGGGGGAGATGATGAAAAAAGCGATGTTTGCACTGGCCGTGACATGCCTGGCGGTGTTGCCTGCGTCGGCCGAAATCCTGGCCATGGTCAATTACGAGAGCAAGGCGCCCGAGTCATTGAAGTCGCTGAAAAGCCCTGTCGCGCCGCCGTCGCGTAAGGAGGGTATCGCCATCATCGATGTCGATCCCGAGTCGAAAAACTTCGGCAAGATCGTGCGCGACATCGCCCTGCCGCCGGACCTGGTGGCGCACCATATCTTCTACAACCACGACATGAGCAAGGCTTACATCACGGCGCTGGGCAAGACGCAGCTGCGCGTGATGGACATGCGCCACAAGGACTTTCCCATCAAGGTGATCGAGGTGCCGACTTGCCAGGTGGGCGAGGACATCGTCTTTTCGGATGACCACAAGCGCTGGTATCTGAGCTGCATGGGATCGCAGGCCATGCTGGAAGGCGACGCCGTGCATGACAAGCCGGGGCGCACCGTCAGGCTGCCGGCACCATATCCGCATGGCCTGGCCGTCCACGATGGCATCGACCGCACTCTGCTGACGAGCACTATCCGCCCCACGGACCTGGGCGACGCGGGTGAGGTAATCAGCGTGGTGGAAACTAGCACGGGCAAGGTGCTGGGCACGCACAAGCTGTCGAAAAAGCCGTCGCCGTCTGGCGAAGCGCCGGTGGAAGTGCTGTTCGTCCCGGGCAGCAAACTGCCTGTCGCCTACGTCGCCAATATGTACGGCGGCACCGTGTGGACCGCCACGTGGAATCCGACAACCAAAGATTTCGACACGGCCCAGGTGCATGACTTTGCCGAACAAAAGGCGGGCGTGCCGCTGGAGCTGTATTTCAACAAGGGCGCGACGCGGCTGTACGTGACGACGGCCAAGCCGGGCCACCTGCATATCTTCGACCTGACGGGCGGCATCGGCAAGCCCCGGCTATTGAAATCGATCCCTGCCGCCGAAGGCGCGCACCACGTGGCGTTCACCAGGGATGGCCGCTATGCCTTCGTGCAGAACGCGCTGCTCAACCTGCCGGGCATGAGCGATGGCAGCATCACCGTCATCGACATGAAAAAGGAGGTGGTGGCGGGTAGTGTCGATACCTTGAAAAACAAGGGGCTCAATCCGAACAGCATCGTGCTGCTGCCGAAGTGGAATGACTTCATGGGGCATTGAAAGATGCATTCCGCTAGAATGAAAGGGCGCGGCCCGGCTCGTTGCCATGGGCCGCCCCTTGCATAGGCTGAACCATGGTATTCATCGATTTTCCCGCCTTGTCCGCACTGGCCGCCGCGTCGGCCGCGGTTACCCAGAAATGCAGCTGCTGCGTCGTTCCGCTGGACGCCTGGCAGCGCCTTCCCACCTCGCTGGAGCTGGACCGGTTTGAAGAAATCGGCACTCTGCGCGAAGATCCGTACGAGGAACCGACGTTTGACGAGTATCACCCGCACGGCACGCGCTACGACAGCGTCGATGCGCCCATCGCGCCGCGCTTTTATCCCGCCAATCTGAGCCAGGTAGCACGCTGCCTCAATTGTGGTCGCCACTATCTTCGCTACAACGAGGCGGGCGGTTATTTCACGGAACTGCGCATCCGCGCGCTGCGCCCGGCATTGCTGGCCGACGCGCCGCTATCTGTCTGAGGGCTACAGGCTTTCCTTGACGTGCGCGATGCCGTGTTCATCGTAGATCGAGTACACGGCAGCGAGGAGATTGTCCAGTTCCGGCGAGCGGTCCATGTGCCGCATGCTGAATAAAATGGGCGAGAACGCATGCTTGTCGTCCAGCTTGCGGTATACGACGTTCCGGTGATGCATGGCTTGCACGCTTTCCGGCACGATGGAGATGCCCTGGCCGGCCGCCACCAGTCCCATGGAAATCTGCAGCTCGCGCACTTCCGTGACGGGGCCGGGCGTGACATTACCCTCGCTGAACATGGCCAGCACCTGGTCGGCAAAGCTGGGGCGGGGCGCTTTCGGATACACGAGCAGGGTTTCGTGGATCAGGTCCGTCAGGCGCAACCCGCCTTCCCCCTTGGCCAGCCGGTGGCCGGGTGGCAGGGCCACCACCAGGCGCTCCTCGCGCAGCAGGATGCGGCGGATGCTGGGATCCTCGCTTTTCAGGCGCCCGAAACCCACGTCGATGCGGCCTTCCTTCAGGGCCTTGATTTGCTCCACCGTCGTCATTTCATGCAGGGTCACGTCGACCTCGGGATGGCGCTCGCAATAGCGGTGCACGACGTCGGGCAATTCCCCATACAGGGTCGAGGCGACGAAGCCGATCGACAGCGTGCGTTCCAGCTTGCCGATGCGCTGGGTCATCGCCTTCAGGTCGCGCACCTGGTCGAGCAGCGGGCGCGCGTGGGCGAGAAAAAACTCGCCCGCTTCCGTCAGCCGCAAGGGTCGCGAGCCTTTCTCGATCAGCGCCACGCCCAGGGTTTCTTCCAGCTGCTGCATCTGCCGGCTCAGTGGCGGCTGCGCGATATGCAGGCGCGCGGCGGCCCGCGTGAAGTTCCTTTCCTCTGCCACTGCCACGAAGTAGCGCAAGTGCCGTAATTCCATCTTCATACCTTTCAGGTATAGGTTTGATACCAACTCGGTGTTGGACGCGGGGTCATTCGGGGAATATCGTGTCTCCACTCTACAGAATTATACGGAATAAATATGATTCAAAATATCGAGACCTACCTGGTCGATGTGCCAACCATCCGTCCGCACAAGCTGTCCGTCGCCACCATGAATACGCAAACCCTGGTGCTGGTACGGCTGCGCTGCGCCGACGGCATCACGGGCTGGGGCGAGGCGACCACCATCGGCGGCTTGAGCTACGGCGGCGAAAGCCCGGAAAGCATCAAGACGAATATCGATACCTACATCGCGCCGCTGCTGGTCGGCATGGAAGCGAGCGAAGTGGCCAAGGCCATGGCCAGGGTGCGCAAGGTCATCCAGGGCAACCGCTTCGCCAAGTGTGCGATCGAGACGGCGCTGCTGGACGCGCAGGCGCGCCGCCTGAATGTGCCGCTGTCGGAATTGCTGGGCGGCCGCGTGCGCGATGCGCTGCCCGTGGCCTGGGTGCTGGCCAGCGGCGATACCGCGCGCGATATCGCCGAAGGGGAAAAAATGCTGGAATTGCGCCGCCACCGCATCTTCAAGCTGAAGATCGGCTTGCGCGACGTGATGGACGACGTGGCCCATGTGCTGGAGATCAAGCGGGCGCTGGGCGAACGGGCCAGCGTGCGCGTCGACGTCAACCAGGCCTGGAGCGAGACGGACGCCGTGCGTGGCATCGCCGCGCTGGAAGCGGGCGGCATCGACTTGATCGAACAGCCCGTCAAGGCGGGCAACCGCGTCGCGCTGGCGCGCCTGACGCAGCGCTTCGACGTGGCCATCATGGCCGATGAAGCCTTGCACGGCCCCGCCGACGCGCTGGCGCTGGCGCAGGCCGATGCGGCCGACGTGTATGCGGTGAAAATCACCCAGTCTGGCGGCTTGCTGCCGGCGCTGGAAGTGGCCACCGTGGCGCGCCTGGCCGGCGTCGGCCTGTACGGCGGCACCATGCTCGAAGGCGGCGTCGGCACGGCCGCCACGGCCCACGTGTGTTCCACGTTTGCCGAACTGGCCTGGGGCACGGAGCTGTTCGGGCCACTGCTGCTGACGCAGGAAGTCCTGCGCGAGCCGCTCGTGTACCGCGACTTCATGCTGCAGGTGCCGACAGGCCCGGGCCTGGGCGTCGAGATCGATATGGACAAACTACGCACCATGCAGCGCGCCTGAGGACGCCTATCAAAACCTACTGCGCGTCGTGATTTACGGTCTGCGATGCTCACTGTACCTTCGTACAGTTGCGCTTCTCGACCGCAACTCTCTTCCGCTCGCTACGGTTTTGTTAGGCCTTGTAAGTGCCTATAAAAATCTTAAGGAGACACAATGTTATTCCATGTACGCATGAACGTGAACCTGCCATTGAGCATGCCCGCCGAGCAGGCAGCGCAGCTGAAACAGACGGAAAAGGAACTGGCGCAGCGCTTGCAGCACGAGGGCAAGTGGCGCCACCTGTGGCGTATCGCCGGCCAGTACGCCAACATCAGCGTTTTCGATGTGGACAGCGTGGACGAGTTGCACAACGTGCTCACCTCCTTGCCGCTGTTCCCCTACATGCAGATCGACGTGATGCCGCTGTGCCGCCATCCTTCGTCGGTGCGCGACGGCGATGCCTGACCCGCAGAGCAAAGGAGACATGCGATGAAACACACGGATACCGGAATTGTCGTGACCACCTGGAACGGGGAAGATACGCTGCTGCATTACCGCACCGACGGCGAGCGGGGCAAACCGTGCCTGGTATTGTCGAATTCCCTGGGCACGGACCTGTCCATGTGGGATGCCCAGGCGGCGGACCTGGCCAGCGACTTCTATGTCGCGCGCTACGATACGCGCGGCCATGGCCGGTCGGCCAGCGGCGGCGCGCCGTTCGACATCGAGCGCTTGGGCCTGGACGTGGTGGCGCTGCTCGACCACCTGGATATCGCCCGTGCCGCGTTCTGCGGCATTTCCCTGGGCGGCTTGACGGGCCAGTGGCTGGGCATTCACCAGCCGCAGCGCTTGACGAAGCTCGTGCTGGCGAATACGGCGGCGCGCATCGGCACGGCCGACGCCTGGCTGGCGCGCGCGGCGCAGGTGCGCCGCGACGGCATGGCCACGGTGGCCGACGGCGCCGCCGCGCGCTGGTTTACGCCAGCCTTCATCGCGCGTGAAGCGGCCACGGTGGCGCGCATGATCGCCACCCTGCGCGGGCAGGATGCCGAAGGCTACGCGGCCTGCTGCGCAGCGCTGGCGCAGGCGGACTTGCGCGCGCAGGTGGCCACGATTGCGGTGCCCACCCTGGTCATTGCCGGCGAGCACGATCCCGTCACCACGGTGGACGATGCGCGCTGGCTGCAGCGGCAGGTGGCAGGCGCACAGCTGGCCCAGGTGCCCGCGTCGCATTTGTCGAATGTCGAGGCGGCGCCAGCCTTCACGGCGCAGCTGCGCGCCTTTGTCGCGTCGCCGGCAGGGTAAGATTTCGCTTTGCCCCTGAGCACCGCCACCGGCAAAGACCGGCACGCGGCAGGGGAAGCTTTTTTGAAAAAATAATAAGAAAAAAAGCAAACTTGGAGTAGACAGATGGAAAACAGATTGATCATCATCGCGGCGGTCACGGTGGGCTATTTCGCTCTCATGTCGTACATTACGTATAGCGTGCGCAAGCATGCCAACAGTGCCGAGGGCATGACGGCGGGAGGACGCAACTATCCCGCTTACCTGATCGGCGCGCTGCTATTGTCGGAATTCATCGGCAGTTCCGTCAGCATCGGCACGGCCCAGAAGGGCTATGAACTGGGCATTTCGGCCGCCTGGAACCTGGTGGCGCTGTCGCTGGGATTTTTGCTGCTGGCCATCGTGCTGGTGAAAAAATACAAGGAAAGCGGGCAGTCGACGATTTCCGGCATCCTGGCGCAGACGTACGGCGAACCCGTGCGCTATGCGGCATCTATCCTCACCATCGTCGCGCTGAGCATCGTTGCCGTGGCCCTGTACGCGAGCGGCGGCGCCGTGCTGGCGGCCGTGCTGCACATCAACAAGACGGTGGCCATCCTACTGGTGGGTGCCATCACCGTGATTTATGTCAGTCTGGGCGGCATGCGCTCGGTGGTGTACACCAATTTCGCCCACTCCATCGTCAAATACCTGGGCGTGATCCTGGCGCTGGCGTATGCGCTGGAAGCAACCGGCGGCATCGGCGCGCTGCAGGCGCAGCTGCCGGCCAAGATGTTCAACTGGGTCGAGATCGGCTGGGGCCAGATCATCGCTTGGATGATCGGCGGCATCGGTTCCATCTTCGCCACGCAATACGTGATCCAGGCCCTCGTCAGCACGGACAACCCGGCCGTGGCCAAGCGCGCCTGCTATTACGTGTCTTCGTTGATGATTCCGTTCGGCCTGATGGCCGCCCTGATCGGCATGTGCAGCGCCGTGTTGTATCCGGGCATGAAGTCGATCGACGCCTTTCCCACCCTGATCGCCCACATGCCGGCGTTTTCCGCCAGCATCATGATCGTCGGTCTGGCCGGCGCCCTGTTCGGCGGCATTTCCGCCACCACCCTGGCATCGGCCACCCTGGCCATGAAGGATTTTTATGATCCCTGGTACAACAAGGCAAAGAACGACGCGAAATCGCTGATGTTCCTGCGCATCGCCATCGTCGTGGCCGGTTTGCTGCCGCTGGTGCTGGCGCTGTATGCGGAAAAACTGCTGATGATCGCCTTCCTGGGCAAGGCCCTGCGCGCCACCCTGGCCGTGCTGGTGCTGATGGCTTTCTATGCGCCGAAATTCGGCACGCCGCGCGGCGCCTTTGTCGGCGTGATCGTCTCGGTGATCGCCACCATCGGCTGGTTCCTGGCAGGCAATCCCTACGGCATCGACAGTTCCTACCTGGCGCTGGCCGGTCCGCTGCTGACCATGGGCATCAGCCATCTGTTCAAGCCGGCGCAAGCCGTGGCGAAGCCGGTATCGTCGTCACGGCTCTAGGTCAGACCAGCCCCGTCAGGTAATACAGGGCAATGACGAGGAACACGGCCACCGTCTTGATGACGGTGATGCCGAAAATGTCGCGGTAGGACTGGCGGTGCGTGAGGCCCGTGACGGCCAGCAGGGTGATCACGGCGCCGTTGTGCGGCAAGGTATCCATACCGCCGCTGGCCATGGCCACCACGCGGTGCATCACCTCCAGCGGAATATGCGCCTGCTGAGCGGCCTGGATGAAACTGTCCGACATGGCGGCCAGCGCGATGCTCATCCCGCCCGAGGCCGAACCCGTAATGCCGGCCAGGGTCGTCACGGACACGGCCGCGTTGACGAGGGGATCGGGTACGCTGCGCAAGGTGTTGCTGACGGCAAGAAAGCCGGGCAGGGCGGCAATGACGCCGCCAAAGCCATATTCGGAGGCCGTATTCATGGCCGCCAGCAAGGCGCCGCCCACGGCCGCCTTGGTGCCTTCTGCAAAGGCGGCGCGGATGCGCCCGAAAGCCGTTGCGCACACGAGCAAAATTCCCAGCAACAAGGCGCCTTCCACGGCCCAGATACCGGTGACGGAGGCGATCGACGTGGTCACGGGCGCATGCAGCCCTGGCAACGCCTCGGCGGTGAGCGAGTAGCTGGCACCGTACCAGTGGGGAATCAGCCGGGTCAGCGCAAAGTTGGCCACCCCCACCAGCACCAGAGGCGCTACCGACAGCAGCGGATGGGGCAGGTCGCCCACGTCGGCCGTGGCCTTTTCGGCCTCGGCTCCATAGCCTTCGCCCGTCGCCATGACGGAACGGCGGCGCCATTCGAGGAAAGCCAGGCCCATGATTACCGTCAGCACGGCGCCGATGGTGCCCAGCCACGGCGCGGCCCAGCCGGTCGTATTGAAAAAGGTGGTGGGAATGATGTTCTGGATCTGCGGCGTGCCGGGCAAGGTATCCATGGTGAACGAGAACGCGCCCAGGGCGATGGCGCCGGGCATTAGCCGCTTGGGGATATTGCTCTGGCGATACAGCTCGGCCGCAAACGGATACACGGCGAACACCACCACGAACAGCGACACGCCGCCATAGGTCAGGGCCGCGCACACGGCAACGATGACGGCATTCGCGCGCGAGCTGCCGATATAGCGAATGGCCGCCACGACGATGGACTGGGAAAAGCCGGACAGCTCGATGAGTTTACCGAACACGGCGCCGAGCAAGAAGACGGGGAAATACAGCTTGATGAAGCCCACCATCTTTTCCATGAAGATGCCGCTGAAGACGGCCGGCACGGCCGACGGATCGGTCAGCAGCACGGCGCCCAGCGCGGCGACGGGCGCAAACAGGATTACGCTATAGCCGCGGTAGGCGGCCAGCATCAGGAAGGCCAGTGCGGCCAGAACTATCAGGAAAGACATCGGTCAGGCCCTTGCGCGAAAAGTGATCAGGATACCAATGATGTAATTAGTATCATACTTCTCAGCAAGACACCAACGCGCAGGTCAAGGTGCAAGCAGTTGATGCAGGCGCAGCAAGGAAGAAAGGGCTGGTCGGGGTGAGAGGATTCGAACCTCCGGCCTCTGCGTCCCGAACGCAGCGCTCTACCAGGCTGAGCCACACCCCGCTTTTCTTCATTACAGCAGATGGCGGGGTGGCTTTCAAGCGGTTGCATCAAAGCTTATTTCTTTTCCTGCTGCGCCTTCCTGATGTCCGCTTCGCTCACTTTCTTGGCTGGCGCGTTCGTCGCCGGCGAGGCAGGGGCCTTGCGGGTGGCGTTTGCTTGCGCCATGACGGCGGCGCAGTCCGTGTCGGGCGCCTTGTCGACGTTGACCAGCGGCAGCAGGGCGGCTAGCGGCGTGACGACGGTGGCCAGGGCCACGGCGGCGCCCGCTTTCAGGGCCAGCGGGCCTTTTTGCGGGCCCACGTCCGGGTTCTTGAACGTGCCTTTCGCATACAGCGGCGTGCGCAGGGTGATGATGCGGGCGCCCTTGGTGCGCGGGCGCACGTCGAGGTCCAGGGTTTCGTGGGCCAGGTTGACGTTACCCGTGACATTCACGACGGCCGTGTCCGTATCGAGCACGAAGCGGCGCACGTCGGCCTGGCCATTCGTCACGGCGAAGTCGCTGGCCATGCAATTGAGGTGCACTTGCTTGTCGCCAAAGATTTTGACGAAGACGGCGTTGGCCAGGTTCAGGCCGGCCAGTTCCAGCATGAATTGGCTGACGGAGCCTTCGCTGACGGTGGCCGCCAGTTCGCCATTCGCGCTGGCCAGCATGGCCGAGACGGAGTTACCGTGGCCCGTCAGTGCCGCGTCGCCATACACTTCGCCGAAACTCGCTTGCATCGATTGCAGCTTGGGAAACAGTTCGCGAATTTTGAGGTGGCGCGCCGCCACCTTGGCTTGCGCGGCGATGGTCTTTTGACGGCCATCGAGCGTGATATTCGAGGTGATGTCGCCGCCGGCCATGCCGAAGTTGAGCGGCGTCAAACTCAACACCTTGTCTTTCATGTGGATATGGGCGACGATATCGTTGAACGGAATGTCGTGCGTGCGCACCAGTTTCTTGCCCGTGAATTTCACGTCGGCATCGAGCGCATTCCATTTGGCCGTGTTGAACTGTTCCACGGGCAAGGCTTTGTTGTCGGGTTGCACGGGCGCCTTGCCGCGCGCCTGTTTCTGCGCATTGCTGTCGGCGCCGATGGTGGGGCCCAGGTCTTCCAGACGCAATTGCTGCGACGTCACTTCACCGCGCAGCAAGGGACGCGACTGGCGCGGCAAGTATTGCAGGGTGCCAGCCAGGTCGCTCTGGCCCACCGTGCCCTTGAAGTCTTGATAGGTCCAGTTCCAGGTGGCGCCGTCTTTCTTGCCCAGCAAGCGTCCCTTGGTGGCGTAGTCCGGCGTTTCCGGCAGCAGCACGCCCGTCAGCGGATACAGGTCTGCCATGCTGGCGCCGGCCAGGCTCAGTTGCAAATCGATGCCAGACAAGGAGCGCGGGTCCGTCAGGGTGCCGTCGATGCTGGCCTTGTTCTTGCCTAGCACGGCATGTGCCTGCACGGGATAAACGGTGTTGTTATCGGTCAAGGACAGCACGGCGCCCGCCTTGCCGCCACCCGTCACGGGCGCCTTGCGATAGGTTCCGCCCAGGGTGAATGCGATGCCGTATTTCTGCACGGGCGCGCTGCCTGGCGCGTCGCCCGGCGTCGCATCGGGCGCCGTCGAGCTGACCTTGGCGCGCACGTCCAGCGCGATGCCCTCGTCCAGATAACGGATGGCGCCGTCGCCGAAGGCCATGCGCTGGATTTCCACGTCCCATGCCGAAGGGCCGTTATCCTTGAAGGTCCAGCTGTTGCTGCCATCGGCGCGCCGCTGCAGGGCGATGTTCGGCGTGTCGAGCGCCAGGTCCGTCAGCACTACCTTGTGCTGCAGCAAGGGCAATGGATGGAGGGCCACGTCGATGCGTTTCGCGCTGGCTAGCTGCGGGCCGGCCGTGACCCAGTCCGGGTTGCTCATGCGCACGTCCTGCGCGCTGATGGTGGGCCGCGGCACGTAGCGGCGCCAGCCGGGCTCCGTTTTCAGCCCTTGTTTCCATTTCACCTGCAAATCGCCGCCGATGACGAAGGTACGGCCCGTGCTTTCCGACACCTTCTCGTTGATGTAGGGGCGCGCGCGGTTCCAGTCGAAGGTCAGCACAAAGATGACCACGATGGCAACCAGGGCCAGCAGGGCGGCCAGGCTCCAGCCGAGGATTTTCAGGGGTGTCGAGCGTGTCATGGGATGCCGATCGCAGTAATTTTTCATCAAGGTAGACCGATAGGCCATGACAGTCGGTGCGCTAGGTTACGTAAGATAGGTAGCCAAGACCTGTGGCTTGAAATGATTCAATAATTCGACTATTATTGAAATATGGAAAATACACAGCAAATAGCGAGCGGAGCGACACCGCTGACGAGTACTTCCGCCATCGTGGCCCTGGCGGCGCTGGCACAGGAATCGCGGCTGGCCGTGTTCCGCCTGCTGGTGCAAGCGGGGCCGCAAGGCATGGCGGCGACGAAAATCGCCGAAGCGCTGGCCATTGCGCCCTCGTCGCTGTCGTTTCACTTGAAAGAACTGGCGCACGCCAATCTGGTAACGGCAAGCAAGGCGGGCCGTTCCATCATCTATGCGGCCAATTATGCGGGCATGAACGGCTTGCTGGCCTTTTTGACCGAGAACTGCTGCGCTGGCGCGTCTTGCTGCGTCAGCGAACCACATTTACTGAAGGACATCACGACATGACGATCACGATTTACCACAACACGGCGTGCGGCACCTCGCGCAATACCCTGGCCCTGATCCGCAACACGGGCGTCGAACCCGTCATCATCGATTACGTCAAGCATCCGCCTTCGCGCGAGGAGCTGGTCGACCTGATCGCCCGCGCCGGCCTGACCGTGCGCGCCGTCATGCGCGACAAGGGCGCCCTGTACGACGAACTGGGCCTGGCCAATCCGGATTTGCCCGATGCAGCCCTGCTCGACGCCATGCAAGCCCATCCTATCTTGATCAACCGCCCCATCGTCGTCACGGAACTGGGCGTGCGCCTGTGCCGGCCTTCGGAAAAAGTGCTGGAAATCCTGCCGCTGCCGCAGCAGGGCGCGTTTGCCAAGGAAGATGGCCAGGCCGTGGTGGGCGCCGACGGCAAGCCGGTGGCCTGAGATGGCAGACCTTGCCAACGAGTTGCCGAACATCAGCGCCGCGCACCTGGACGTGCCGGACCTGGACAAGCTGGCGCCGGCCAGCGTGTCCACCCACGCGCCGCGCATCTTGCTGCTGTACGGTTCCTTGCGCGAGCGCTCGTACAGCAAATTGCTGACCCTGGAGGCGGAGCGCATCCTGCGTCACTTCGGCGCCGACACGCGCGTGTTCGACCCGCACGGCTTGCCCATGGTCGACAGCGTGCCGCCCGAGCATCCGAAAGTGCAGGAGTTGCGGGCACTGTCGCTGTGGTCGGAAGGGCAAGTCTGGTGCAGCCCCGAGCGACATGGCGCCGTCACGGGCGTGTTCAAATCGCAGATCGACTGGCTGCCGCTGGAAACGGGCAGCGTGCGGCCCACGCAGGGGCGCACTCTTGCTGTGATGCAAGTGTCCGGTGGTTCGCAATCGTTCAATGCCGTCAACGGCTTGCGCGTGCTGGGGCGCTGGATGCGCATGGTCACCATTCCGAACCAGTCTTCCGTTGCCAAGGCGTACCAGGAATTCGACGATGACGGCCGCATGAAGCCGTCGCCGTATTACGAGCGCCTGGTCGACGTGATGGAGGAACTGTACAAATTCACCCTGCTGGTGCGCGACCGCCGCGATTACCTGGGCAGCCGCTACAGCGAGCGGCTGGAAGCGGCGCCGGCCATCGTGCAGGAATTGGCGGGCGCGGCAATGGAGCACGAGCGCACCTAGCTTTTCGACAGTGCATAAAAAACGGCGCCATCGGCGCCGTTGTCTTTGCTGTAACGCAAATCGCGATCAGTGATTGCGGTCCACGGCAAACGAGCACAGTTGCAGCATGGATTGCTTGTAGACGCTGTCCGGCCAGCCGGCGATGGCATCGGCGGCGCGCTGGCCGGCGATTTCCGCCTGCTTGCGCGTGTAGTCGAGGGCGCCGCTGCTGGTGATGGCCGTCAGGACGGCGTCGAAATGCTGTTCGTCGCCTTGCTCGATGCAGCTGCGCACCAGTTCGCGTTGCTCTGGCGTACCGTTTTCCATCAGCCAGATCAGCGGCATGGTCGGTTTGCCTTCGCGCAAGTCGTCGCCCACGTTCTTGCCGATTTCGGCAGCGTCGCCTGCATAGTCGAGCACGTCGTCGATCAGCTGGAAAGCCGTGCCCAGCGAGCGGCCGTATTCGGCAGCCGCTTCGATATCGTCTTCGCTGGCGCCGGCGATCAGGGCGCCCAGTTGCGCCGACGCTTCGAACAGCTTGGCCGTCTTCGAGCGGATGACGTTCAGGTAGCTGTCTTGCGTCACGTCCGGATCGTGCATGTTCAGCAACTGCAGCACTTCGCCTTCGGCGATCACGTTGGTGGCGTCGGACAGGATTTGCATGACGCGCATATTATTCAGCGAGACCATCAACTGGAACGAGCGCGAGTGCAGGAAATCGCCCACCAGCACCGAGGCGGCATTGCCGAACAGGGCGTTGGCCGTCTGGCGTCCGCGGCGCATCGACGATTCGTCGACGACGTCGTCGTGCAGCAGGGTGGCGGTATGGATGAATTCGACCACGGCGGCCAGTTCATGGTGCGCCGTGCCGCGATAGGCGTGGGCATTGGCCACCAGCAAGATCAGCACGGGACGGATGCGTTTGCCGCCTGCGCTGATGATGTATTCAGCGATCTGGTTGATCAGAATCACATCGGAGTGCAACTTTTGGCGGATCACCGTATTGACTGCGTCCATATCGGCGGCAATCGTTTGCACGATGGTGTTTTGGTTAACGTGTTTGTTAGCGTCAGACAAGGCGAACCTGCATTAGATTGTGGGTGCCGCGATTATACGACAAGGCTTGCGCGTGCGTGATGTTTGCCTATGACTGTAGAGCAATTGATTGATCTGCTTGGCACTGGCGCGCGTTTTGCTGTCCGCCTGGCGCAAGCCTGACATGATGGTCAGGTTGTCGACATACCACGATCGTCAAGCTTTGTGAATACTTTTTGACGCAATTTCTCAGTCCGTGTATAATCGCTGGTTCCCCCTGTTGTGCACGGCTTGCTTTTCATGGCAGTGGGACAAATTCTTTCAACATTTGATGAGGTTTCAAATCATGTACGCGGTCATAAAAACCGGTGGCAAACAATACAAAGTTGTCGCTGGCGAAAAACTTAAAGTAGAACAGATACCGGCAGACATTGGTTCCGAAATCACCATCGATCAAGTGCTCGCAGTAGGCGCGGGCGACAGCATCAAGTTTGGTGCTCCATTGGTCGAAGGTGCAACGGTACTGGTTACGGTTGTGGCGCATGGTCGCCATGATAAGGTCAAAATTTTCAAGATGCGTCGTCGTAAGCACTACCAAAAGCATCAAGGCCATCGCCAGAATTTTACCGAAATCCAAATCGTTTCGATCAACGGCTAATCGCCGCTGTTTGAATTAATCAGCTATCAAGGAGTCTTAAATGGCACATAAAAAAGGCGGCGGCACAACGCGAAACGGCCGTGATTCAGAATCAAAACGTCTGGGCGTTAAAGTCTACGGCGGCCAAGCTATCAATGCTGGCGGCATCATCATTCGTCAACGCGGCACCCCAGTGCGCGCCGGCGAAGGCGTAGGCATGGGCAAGGACCACACGTTGTTCGCGCTGATCGCGGGCAAAGTGAAGTTCGTTGTCAAAGGTGCTGGCTCGAAGCAATTCGTGACCGTTGTACCAAACGAAGCAGTACCAGCGTAATTCATCGCGGAGCGCCAGTTCGCTCCGCCATGATCGCATGATGTAAGGCGCAAGCCTTCAATCGAAAGGCTCTGCCCAAGGTAGAGCCTTTTTAGTTTTATGGCGGCAAAATTATGAAGTTTATCGACGAAGCAAAAATCGAAGTC
Source organism: Janthinobacterium sp. SUN100 (assembly GCF_030397705.1). Lineage (NCBI taxonomy): Bacteria > Pseudomonadati > Pseudomonadota > Betaproteobacteria > Burkholderiales > Oxalobacteraceae > Janthinobacterium > Janthinobacterium sp. SUN100. Next base: position 86,098 of record NZ_JAPUBU010000005.1, read on the forward strand.
ATCGCGGGCGATGGCGGCAACGGCTGCGCATCTTTCTGCCGTGAAAAATTCCGGCCTTTCGGCGGTCCCGATGGCGGCGATGGCGGCAAGGGCGGGTCCATCTGGGCTGTCGCCGACCGCAATATCAACACGCTCGTCGATTTCCGTTTCTCCAAAATGCACAAGGCTCGCAATGGCGAGCCTGGCCGTGGCGCAGATTGCTATGGCAAGGGCGCGGATGACATCCACCTGCGCATGCCTGTGGGCACCTTGATCATCGACAACGCGAGCGGCGAAATCCTGGCCGATTTGACCGAACACGGCCAGATCGAATTGCTGGCCAAGGGCGGCGAAGGCGGCTGGGGCAATATCCACTTCAAGTCCTCGACCAACCGCGCGCCACGCCAAAAAGGCGAGGGCAAGGAAGGCGAACGCCGCGAACTGCGCCTGGAACTGAAAGTCCTGGCTGACGTGGGTCTGCTGGGCATGCCGAACGCCGGCAAGTCGACCTTCATTTCGGCCGTCTCGAACGCGCGCCCGAAAATTGCCGATTATCCATTTACCACCCTGCACCCGAACCTGGGCGTGGTGCGCGTGTCGCACGAGAAGAGCTTTGTGATCGCCGATATTCCCGGCTTGATCGAAGGCGCTTCCGAAGGCGCGGGCCTGGGCCATCAATTCCTGCGTCACTTGCAGCGCACGGGTCTGCTGTTGCACATCGTCGACCTGGCGCCGTTCGAAACCAACGTCGATCCTGTCAAGGAAGCCAAGGCGCTGGTGAAGGAATTGAAGAAGTACGACGAGTCGCTGGTCGACAAGCCGCGCTGGCTGGTGTTGAACAAGCTCGACATGGTGCCGGAAGAAGAGCGCAAGAAGATCGTCAAGGACTTCCTCAAGCGTTTCGCCTGGAAAGGTCCCGTCTTCGAGATCTCCGCGCTGAACCATCAAGGTTGCCCGGAACTGGTGAATGCGATTTACCAGCATCTGGAAGCGAAGAAACACAGCGAAAGCCGTGCCGAAGAAACGCAGATGACCGAAGAAGCGCGCGGTATCTCGTCGATCGACCCGGATGATCCGCGTTTCAAGATCCTCGACTAAGGCTTTACCCTGATGTCGGTACAGACGGCCGCTGCCGCGCCAGCGCGCAAGCAAGCGTGGCAGCGCCGTGTATTGCATCTGATCGCGTATGCTTACGGGCTGAGCGCGGTCGCCTGCCTGTTGTTCGCCGATGAAATGGCGGCCGGCATGGGCATCTTCCTCAATGGCGTCAATGGCTACAGCCAGTTCTACGCCACGCATGTCGGTGTCTGGGGCGCTACCGCGCTCCTGGCGCTGTTCGCGGCACGGCAGGGCGAACCGCCTGTCCTCGGCGATATCACAGCAATGTTGGTCCTGGCGCAGCCCGCCGGCCGTCTGTTCGCGGCCATCAGCTTCGGCTTGCCCCAGGGTTTTGTGTTGTTCATGTGCGCAATGGAGCTGACGGCGGGGCTGGCCTTGCTGCTGCTGCGTCCTGCGCGCTGACGTCTATTAAGTGAAGAGCGCCGCCCCATGGATTCCGTGATTCAAAAAGCTACCCGTATCATCATCAAAGTCGGCTCTTCGCTGGTCACCAACGATGGCCGCGGGCTCGACCATGCCGCCATCGCGCGCTGGGCTGCGCAGATTTCCGGCTTGCGCGCTTTGGGCAAGGAAGTGGTGCTCGTCAGTTCCGGCGCCATCGCCGAAGGCATGCTGCGCCTCGGTTTCGAGCAGCGTCCCACCGATATCCATGAATTGCAGGCCTGCGCCGCCGTCGGCCAGATGGGCCTGGCGCAAATCTATGAAAGCAGCTTCCGTGCCCACAGCCTCGGCACGGCGCAAGTGCTGCTCACGCACGCCGACCTGGCCGACCGCGAACGCTACCTGAATGCCCGCTCCACCCTGACGACCCTGCTGCGCCTGGGCGTGGTGCCGATCATCAATGAAAACGACACGGTCGTCACCGATGAAATCAAGTTCGGCGACAACGATACGCTGGGCGCCCTGGTCGCGAACCTGATCGAAGCCGATGCGCTCGTCATCCTGACGGACCAGCACGGTCTGTTCTCGGCCGACCCGCGCAAGGACCCGACCGCCTACCTGATAACGCAAGGCATCGCTGGCGATCCGGCCCTGGAAGCGATGGCCGGTGGCGCCGGCAGCAGCCTGGGCCGTGGCGGCATGCTGACGAAAATCCTCGCCGCCAAGCGCGCCGCCAAGTCCGGCGCCCACACCATCATCGCCTGGGGCCGCGACAGCGACGTGCTCAGCCGCCTCGCCCAGGGCGAAGCGATCGGCACGGAGTTACTGGCACAAACGGGGCAATTGACGGCGCGTAAGCAGTGGATGGCCGATCATCTGCACACGGCCGGCGCCGTCGTGCTGGACGCGGGCGCCGTGCAAAAGCTGCGCCAGGAAGGCAAGTCCCTGCTGCCGATCGGCGTGACGGGCGTGAACGGCGAATTCGGCCGCGGCGCCGTCATCACCTGCGTCGACGTGGATGGCGTGCCCGTGGCGCGCGGCTTGTCGAACTACACGAGCGGCGAAGCGCGCCGCATCATGCGCAAGCCGTCCACCGAGATCGAAGCGATTCTCGGCTACATGGAAGGCCATGAGCTGATCCACCGCGACAATATGGTGTTGCTGTAAGCGTCCGCTTGCTGCGAATGACAAAAACGGCCCTCGCGGGCCGTTTTTTTTGCCTTACACCACAGCCGGCATCGGCGACTTGTCCTTGTAATCGCACAGGTCGGCAATCATGCAATTCCAGCATTGGGGCTTGCGCGCCGTACATGTGTAGCGGCCGTGCAGGATGAGCCAGTGGTGGGCGTCGTGCAGGAATTCCTTGGGGATGAATTTCAGCAGTTTTTGCTCGACGATATCGACATTCTTGCCTGGCGCGATGCCGGTGCGGTTCGAGACGCGGAAGATATGCGTGTCCACGGCCATCGTCGGTTCGCCAAACGCCGTGTTCATGACCACGTTGGCCGTCTTGCGGCCCACGCCGGGCAAGGCTTCCAGCGAGGCACGGTCGCGCGGCACTTCGCCGCCGTGCTGCTCGAGCAGGATCTGGCAGGTGGCGATGACGTTCTTCGCCTTGGTGCGGAACAGGCCGATGGTGCGGATGTAGCTGGCCAGCTCGTCCACGCCCAGCGCCAGTATCGTGGCTGGCGTATTGGCGACCGGATACAGCAAGCGGGTCGCCTTGTTGACGGACACGTCCGTCGCCTGTGCCGACAGCAGCACGGCGATCAGCAGCTCGAACGGCGTCGTGTAGTCGAGTTCCGTTTTCGGGGAAGGATTGGCGGCGCGAAAGCGCGTAAAGATTTCCAGGCGTTTGGCAGCGTTCATGCGTCTTTTTTCGGGGTGGTGGGGGCTGGCTGGGGGGTATCCGTGCTGGCGGCAGCGGCCTTGGCGCGCGCGCGCTCCATGGCGGCGGCGATGATGGCGCGCTTGCGTTCCTTTTCCGCCTGTTCGTCGGGCGTGACGGGCACTTCCTGCGTCACTTCGCGCATCTTGGCGACGGCCTTGGCAGCCAGGCGCGCTTCGTTTTCCTCTGTTTCGCGGCGCAGGCGCTGCGTGCGGAAATCGTGGCGCGCGCGCGCGTCGTCTGCTTCTGCCTGGCTCCAGGCATCCCAGCCCGTGGCGTCGCCGCTGACGGGGTACATGACGATGCAATCGACGGGGCAGGGCGCCACGCACAAGTCGCAGCCCGTGCACAGGCTTGTCACCACCGTATGCATCTGCTTGGCGGCGCCGACGATGGCGTCCACCGGGCAAGCCTGGATGCACAGGGTACAGCCGATACACAGCGATTCGTCGATATAGGCGATAGATCGCGGACGTTCGAGGCCGTTGACGGGATTGAGCGGAATGACTTTTTTGCCCAGCAAGCCGGCCAGACGCACGATGCCTTGCGCGCCGCCCGGCGGGCACTGGTTGATGTCGGCGCTGCCGGCGGCAATCGCTTCCGCATACGGGCGGCAACCGTTGTAGCCGCATTTGGTGCATTGCGTTTGCGGCAGCAAGTCTTCGATCTGGTCGGCAAGTGAGGGAGGGGCAGGGTGCGGCACGGTCATCTTCCACGGTAAAACGCCATTATCGGCCATCCGGCGCGCGCACAAGTAAAAACCTGTTGCGTGAGAGGGGATAGCCGGCGCCATGACAGCCTGTTGCAGGCGCGCCGCAATCGTATTTTATTTCCCGTGGGAATGTCAAAGTGCAAATAAACAACTTTGCAATTTCTTTTTTTTGTGGGAGCATGATTTTTATCAAGCCAGTGATCAAAAAAAGCCGACCGCCAGTCCTGTTGCCGCGCCTGCATTGCACGGTGCGCCAGGCCATAGGAGCCAAACATGCGTTTCCTCCGGACAGTTGGTTTGCCCTTCTGTTTGTTCATGCACTCTGCACTTGCCCTTGCACACGGGCAGGCTAGCTCCCCCATGGCGCCGCCGGGCGCTGCCAGTTCGCGCATCGTCCGCTTCGCGGCGGAAGACTGGCCGCCCTTTATTTCCCGTAGCCTGCCGGCCGATGGCATGTCGGGCGCCATGGTCAGCGCCGTTTTCGAGCGTCTCGGCTATACGGTCAAATATGACTATTTTCCCTGGAAGCGCGCCATGCAGTTTGGCCTGGCCAGTTCCCGCTATGCCGGGTTTCTGGCCGTGTGGCGCACGCCGGAACGGGAAAAACTCTGCCACTTTTCTGTTCCGGTTGGTAACACGCAGGGTGTGCTGGCCTACCTGAAGGAGGACGGCGTGCCCGGTGCCAGCCTGGCCGACCTGGGCAAGCTGCGCATCGGCACCGTGGCCGGCTACTCGAATGGGGAACAGTTCGATGGCATGGTGGCGCGCGGCGAGCTGAAGACGGAAGAGGGCTTGAACGACGCGACGAACCTGAAGAAACTGTTCATCAAGCGTTACCGCGTGATCGTCATCGAGCGCCATGTCCTGCAGCACTTGTTGATGGGGCGCAACTTCAGCAAGGCCGAGCGCGAACGCATCGCCGTCATCGATACCGTCTTCAAGGAGCGTCCCGTGCATGTGTGCTTCCAGCGCGATGCCGGGGGGGCGGCGTGGCAAAAACGCTTCAACGAGGCGGCGCGCGATATCGATACGGCCCGGCTGGAACGCGATTACTGGAAGCGGCTCGACCAGAGCCTGGCGACCGCCCCGGCGACTCCCTGACACGGCGTGCCGCCGCTGTTGTAAGTTGCCAAAACGAAATATCTAAATACGAAACCATTCGTTCTTGTTTGTTTGTCCATCCTTTAGTCTGCAGCCACTGTGTTGACGACTTTGAAAGGATGTTTTCGTATGCTGGAACCGATTCACAAGCATGACCCCGCCCCGCGTTTACGGCAACTGGCGCACGCCGTCTCCGCCGCCGTACTGCTGCTGGGGGCGCCTGGCGTGCTCCACGCGCAGGCCGCGCCGGACGGCGCTGGCGCGCTGGCTGCCGCGCCGTATGACACCGTCATCGTCACGGGGGCGCGCGGCACGGGCCGCACGGTGGCCAACAGCGCCGCCCCCATCGACGTGATCAGCGCGCAGCAATTGCAAGCCACGGGCAAGCTGAACTTGCTCGATGCGCTGGACACGGCCTTGCCGTCGTTCAACTTGCCAGCCCGCGTGCAGCCGGACCTGGGCAGCATCGTGCGTGCCGGTCAATTGCGCAACCTCGACCCGTCGCATACCCTGGTATTGGTCAATGGCAAGCGCCGGCATACGACGGCCATCGTCAACGAGGATGGTTTTCCCGGTTCCGTCGCCACCGACCTGGCCCTGATACCCACGGGCGCCATTGCACGCGTGGAAATCCTGCGCGACGGCGCCTCGGCCATCTACGGTTCCGACGCCATCGCCGGCGTCATCAACATCATCCTGAAAGCGGATGACAAGGGCAGCTTCAGCACGCAACTCGGCTCCACCTACGACGGCGACGGCACGAACGGTTCCGTGCGCATCGATGGCGGCACGCGCCTGGGCGAACACGGCTTTGCCCACTTCGGCGCCGAAGTCCAGCGCCAGGGCATCGCCGTGCGCAATTTCGGCCTGAATCCCGGCTACCTGTCGTATCCGGCCGTGCGCAACAGCGATGGCCAGCTGGTGAAATTGGGGCCGAACAACAGCTTGCCGGCCGGCGCCTCGCCGAACCCGGCAGAAGCAAGCCGCAACAGCAATCCATGGCGCAATACGGGCGTGCCGCAAAGCACGACCGCTTCGCTCAGCGCCAACTTCGGTTATGACGTGTCGAACGAGGTGCAACTGTACGGCTTCGGCACGTATGCGCACCGCAATGCCCGCTCGGCGCAGAATTTCCGCCTGCCCAATACCATTTTTAATAACAACAAAGGCTTGCTGTCCGTGTATCCCGACGGCTTCACGCCGTATGAAACGACGAGCGAAAACGATTTTTCCCTGACGGGCGGCGTCAAGGGCGAGACGGCCGGCTGGAACTGGGATATCAGCAGTACTTACGGACGCGACGATATCGACGTGGGCGTGGAAAACTCGGCCAATTATTCGCTGAGTTATCCAGGCGGCAAGACGGATTTCACCATCGGCAATCAGCGCTACAGCCGCTCGACCACCAACGCCGACGCGCGCCGTCCCGTGCCGCTGGGATTGAGCGAGCCGGCCGACCTGAGCGTCGGTCTCGAGTATTCGCATGAAACGCAGCAACGCAGCCCGGGTGAGCCCGCTTCCTGGCAGGGCAGCGGCTCATCGGCGCTGGCCGGCTACCTGCCCGTCGACGCCTCGGATACGGCGCGCCACAGCTATGCGGCGTATGTCGGCCTGGGCGCGAAACTGACGCCGCAATTGCTGCTCGACACGGCACTGCGTGCCGAGAAATATTCCGATTTCGGCAGCAAGACGACGGGCCGTTTGTCCGCCCGCTATGACGTCACGCCCACGGTGGCCGTACGCGGCACCGTCAGCAATGGATTCCATGCGCCGAGCCTGGTGACGCAATCGTATTCAAACACCTCCGACCATGCGGGCGTGCCGTATACCCTGGCGCAGCCGAACTCGGCCGCCGCGCGGGCCCTGGGCGCGCAAGCGCTGAAACCGGAAAAATCGACGAATCTGTCGGCCGGGCTGACCTTCAATCCTACGCCCACCCTGCGCCTGGCCGTTGACGCGTATCAAATCAAGGTCAGCGACCGCCTGGGTGTGTCGTCGAACATCGGTATCGACCGCAGCTCGGGCGTGGCGCTCGATGGAAGTGGCCGGCCGCTGACGGCCGCGCAAGCAAGCGTGATCGAAAACCTGCTGCGCTCGGCGGGTTTGACGGTAGGCAATGGCCTCGTCGCGCATTACTTTGCCAACGTGGGCGACACGCGCACGCGCGGCATCGACTTGACGGCCGAGGATATCCTGCGCGTGGCCGACGGCAAGCTGCGCTGGACGGCGGCTGCGAATATCAACCACACGAGCCTGGTCGGCAAGGCGGCCTTGCCGACGGTGCTGCAAGGCTTGCCGAATATCGGCACCCTGAGCAAATCGGCCGAGTACGACTTGCTGTACCGGGCGCCGCGCGACAAGGAAATCGTCACCCTGGCGTATGAAAAGGCGGGCTGGACGTTCAACCTGCGCGAGACGCGCTACGGCAAGCTCAAGCGCCTGAACGTCATCACGGGCGGCGATTACCAGCTGAAAGCCGCCTTCGTGACGGATGTCAGCGTCGGCTACGACATCAGCAAGCGCATCAACGTGACGGTGGGCGCCAACAATGTTTTCGACCAGAAACCGGGCCAGGTGCCGCGGGACGCGCGCAGCGCCGCGAATCTGGCGCAGTACACGGGCGCGTATGACAACTCGGGACCATTGGGCGTACTGGGCGGTTATTACTACGCCCGCGCCACTGTGCACTTTTGATCTGCCTTCTCTCCATATTTATCATCAAGAACAGGAAATCCTATGTCTGACAACAATCAACACGCGGCCATCGACCTGGAATGGGCCAATCTCCTCTCGCCGCAGCGCCGCACGGTCTTGCGCGGCGGCGGCCTGGTGGCGGCATTGGCCGCTTCGGGCCTGGCCGGCACGGCCTTGGCCCAGGATGGCGGCGTCAAGCGCGCCAAACCAGCACCCGGCAAGAGCCCGTGGGGCGAGCATACGGACACGGCACCCACGCCGCGCCCCGTCAGCGTACGGCCCGGTGAGGAAACCTTGCCATCGAAGCCGCGCGCCTACACGGATATCGAGAGTTATCACGCGCATATCTATTTTGACGAAGACAGTTACCAGAAGGCGGCGCTGATACGCAAGTGGGCGGCCGAGCGCTTCCAGATCGAACTGGGTGACTGGAACCTGGAGCCGCGCGGCCCGCACGTGACGCCGTCGTTTTACTTTGGTTTTACGAATGACTTGCTGCCCGTCATCGTGCCGTGGCTGCAGCTCAATAGCCTGGGCCTGACGATACTGATACACCCGAACACGGAAGATCCCCGCGCCGACCATTTGTATTACGCGCTGTGGGTGAACCGCTCGCAGCCCGTGAATGGCTATGCGATGAAGAAGCCGGGGCCGGGCGAGCCGCGAGTCGAGCAAATCTTTGTCAATACGCGTCCGACGGTGAAGATCGAAACGTCACGCGCATGAGCCGGGCATAAAAAAACGGCACGCCAGGGTAGCCTGGCGTGCCGTTTTGCCTGAAATACTGCGGATCAGGAATGTTTCTGGATGAATTCGCCGATTTTCGGGCAAATGATTTCGCGCCAGCGGCGGCCCGAGAAAATGCCATAATGGCCACATTTTGGCGCCACGAAATCCTGCTGCATCTCGGCAGGGATGCCGGAACACAGGTCATGCGCCGCCTGCGTCTGGCCGGCGCCGGAAATGTCGTCCAGCTCGCCTTCTACGGTGAACAGCGCCACATTCGTGATGTCTTGCGGACGCACCAGCTGGCCGCCCACTTTCCACGTGCCCATCGGCAGGCTGAATTCCTGGAAAACCGTTTTAATGGTTTCCAGGTAGTACTCGGCCGGCATGTCCAGCACGGCGTTGTACTCGTTGTAGAACTGGCGATGGCCTTCCGCCGGCTCGTCGTCGCCCGTCACCAGGTGCATGTAGAACTCGCGATGGCTTTGCGCGTGACGGCCCGGGTTCATGGCGATGAAGCCGGCGTGCTGCAGGAAGCCCGGATACACCTTGCGGCCAAAACCCGGGTAGTTCGGCGGCACCGCGTAGATCACGGTGTTTTCAAACCACGAGAATTTCTTTTCCGTCGCCAGGTTGTTCACTTGCGTGGGCGAGCGGCGCGGGTCGATCGGGCCGCCCATCATCGTCATGGTTTTCGGCATGTGCGGATCTTTGGCCGTCGCCATCAGCGAGATGGCAGCCAGCACGGGCACGGTCGGTTGACAGACGGAAATGACGTGCAAGTCAGGCGCCAGCAGGCGGATGAATTCCTGCACATAATAAATGTAGTCGTCCAGGTGGAACGGGCCTTCCGTCAGCGGTACCATGCGCGCGTCCGTCCAGTCGGTGATGTAGACATCGTGCTCGGCCAGCAAGCCGCGCACGGTATCGCGCAGCAGGGTCGAGTGGTGACCGGACAGGGGGGCAACCAGCAAAACTTTGGGCTGTTGCAAGCCAGTGGCTTCTTTCTTGAAGTGAATCAGGCGGCAAAACGGTTTTGTCACGACAACGTGTTCGCGGATGTCGACGTTCTCGCCTTGGACGAGAACGGATTTGATGTCAAATTGTGGTTTTTCGTAGTCTTTGCCAAGGCGGTACATCAGCTCGTAGCCGGCTGCGATGCGTTGCGAAAACGGGGTGTGGGCCAGTGGAGAAACCGGGTTGGTAAATAACTTGGAGGACATGTCTGCCCATTGCATCACCGGAGTGAGGAAGGAGCGTTGCAGTTCGTGCAGTTGGTAAAGCATATATAGTCCTTGTTTAATTCCAAGCGCCAATATCGGCTCAAATATCATAATCCAATTTTACGATATTTGTTGAGGACAAAATGTGCATTACCGCGCATAGGTCCACAGTTTGCGCTTTGGTGTGACAGCGCGCCACACTTGCGTGGATAGACCTGCAACGATGCTCTAAAAGCAAAAAAAGCAGCGTTTCCGCTGCTTTTTGTACATTTTTTCGCCGCCACGCCCCTGCGGAGAACAGTGTCTCCGCCGGAAACGCCGCGGCAAGTGCCGTGCGCTTAGCGCACCAGCATGTCAAGTTTGTCCTTGACGTCCTTGTATTGCTCGGCTTCCGGCAAGGCAGCCTTCGTCTTGGTGATCGAAGGCCAGTTACGGGCCAGGTCGACGTTGATCTTGATGAAGGCTTGCTGGTCGCCCGGCACGTCTTCTTCCGCGAAAATCGCGTTCACCGGGCACTCTGCCACGCAGACTGCGCAGTCAATACATTCGTCCGGATCGATTGCCAGGAAGTTCGGGCCTTCCCGGAAACAATCTACCGGGCAGACATCGACGCAGTCGGTATAGCGACAGGCGATGCAGGATTCGGTGACAACGTGGGTCATAACAGTCCTATCAATTTGGGGGGAGGTGCTGTAGCGCCTGCAGGAACCTCGGCGGCGCATACTAAAGCAAAGCATTGTATTTTAAGGCAATTCGCTATTTCTCACAAATCCCGCTTATATACAATACATATAAGCAAATTCATTTTTTGGCAGCGCCGTTGCCGCGCAGAGCGTGCAATTCAGCGACTATCCGGGACGTTACCATGAAGAACGCGGCAAGAAAGCGACAGTCGCCCGATGCTGCAGGGAGCAGGACGGGCGAGGCGGAAGCTCGCCGTGTGGTGTTTTTGTTTTACCCAAATCAAGATCGGTAAAAATAAGTGCCGGAACAATCAGGCGCTGGCGCGTATTTGCGTCAGCAACTGTTGCCAACGTGCATTTTCAGCACTGCCATCTTCGGCAAACGTGATGGTGCGGCGCGCGGCCGGTGCCTCGACGGTGATCTGCCAATGGGGGATATCGGCGCCCACCTGTTCACCCGTGCCCTGCGGGTGCGTGAAAAAACCGCTGCTGGCCAGTGCCGCTTCCAGCCCGGGGCCGGCCGGGTGGGCTTGCGTATCGATGTCGTACTGTTCGCTCAGGCCGGCAAAGCCGCCGCTGCTGCGGGCTGAAATTTTCATGCTGCTCCTTCTTGGGGACGGTGGTGGGAATGTGATGCTGCATGCCTTCGCCTGCGGCTGACCGCTGGCGGGCTTGCGGCGCGGGGCGCTTATCGGGGGGCGTAACTGCGGCACCAGGCCGCCAGCGCTTCGCGCTCCGCTTCCAGCAATTGATCCGATTCGCTGTATTCCGCATGGTTCATGGTACCGCAGCAGGCGCGCCTGTCTTGCACGGCGCCCGCTTCGTCGACGACATCGGGGGCAAAGGTCATTTGTCCATCCTCCGTCATGGCATTGTCCTTGAGCACTTCGCGCACGGTAAAGCTGTTGCGGATGAAATCGAGGTAGCTGGTAAAGCCGTCGGCTTGCGCCAGGGTCAGCATGTGGCCGGCCACGTCAGCGTACGTGGCCGCCTGGTCGGGGGACGCCACCAGGGCGCGCAAGACCAGGCTGCGCAGGTAGTCGCCGCAACGGTGCAGCACGGCCGCGTCATCTTCCAGCTGGGGCTGGCGTTCGTGGGCAAAGATGTCGGCCAGGATGTCGTAGATAGCGCCTGTAAACACTTGCGAGATGGCGTGCACTTCCGTGCCGGCCTCCGACAATTTGATGTCGTTATCGGCATTGCGCAAGCCGTTCGGCCGGCCCAGCGCCAGGCCGAACTGTTCCGCCAGGTCGGCCAGGAAAGTTTTGTCGTGCAGGTCGGACTTGGTTTGCGCGATCACGGCTTCGACCTGGTCCAGCTGAGACAGGGCCAGGAAGATGGCCGTCAGGTCGCCGAACGATTCGTGCAAGCCGCCCGTTTGCGGTGGATTATTGTTGAGCAGCCAATTCGGCTTGAGGCCATCGAGGATGGCGTGCCCGGTTTCATGCGAGACGATGTCGAGCGAGCGGCAAGTGTAGACGCGCTCGGTGGCGCCGCTGGGAATGAAGTCGCCGAACTTGACGGCCTTGTCGCTGCGGCTGTAATAGGCATTCATGACATTGGGCAAGCCGTGCGGGAACACGCGCAGCGGTGCCGTGTTGCTGGCGCTATTCCATTGCCAGGGCAGGGGCGGCGCCGTATTGTTGCTGGCCATCGCGCGCTGGTACATGGTCAGCGTCATGCGCACGATGGCAAACGTGTGCACGGCGTCGAACTGGTCGGTGTTGGGCGAGACGATGAAGTCGCCAAAGGCATTCGGGCTGACCTGGGCGATGCCCGGCTCGCCAAAGGTGATGCGCGCGTCGCGCGGGCCTTGCAGGATCAGGCCGGGCAGGAAGGACTTGCGCGTGCCCAGCTCGCTCACGGACGGGTCTTGCTTCCAGATCAGCACGCGCGAACCGACGGGCACGGCGGCCAGGTTGCGGACCGTGGCGTCCGTCAGGCGGGGCGGACCCGGCTGCAGGGTCAGTTGCGCATTCTTGCGGTGCAGGCGGTAGGGCGCCGAGGGGGTAGGGACATAGCCGACAGGCAAGGACACGCATTGGGTCAGCACGGCTTCGACCGGCACGATGACTTTCTGGTCCATGGTAGCTCTCCAAGACACTCGCAACTGGAATGGAGATAGTCGGCCTGCTTCGGTGGTTGCGGTTTGATGCGGCGCAAGTGCGGCGCAAGAAAGCGCGGTTTTTTCCGTGTGCCGCCGTTCCCCATGGCTGCGGCTGCCGCGTGGCGGCTGGTATGATGCTGGCCGTATGGCACCCGTTTTTATAATAAAAGGATCGTTTGATGGCGGATATAAATATAGTTCAGCAACATAAGCTGACAGCAGCAAAGGCGCGCGAAGCGGCGCAGCAAGTGGCCGACAAGCTGGCCCAGGAATATGACCTGGCGTGCGCCTGGGATGGCGATGTGCTGCGCTTCGAGCGCAGCGGCGTCGATGGTTCGCTGACCCTGGAAAAAGAGCAGGCGCAACTGCAAATCAAGCTGGGCTTCATGCTCAGCGCCTTCGCTTCCACGATTGAAGGCAAGATCGCCGAAAAGATGCGCAAGGTGTTTACCGAGCCAGTTTGATCCGCTTGTCTGGCGCCATGTTTGGTGCTAGAAAACGCGTCGCAGCGATGGGCGAAAAGACGATGAAAACACGTCGCTTTTCGCCTTTTTCACGTCTGACTGTACGCTGGCGAACATTGCTAGCACATTTCTATTTGGAAAGCCATTGGACTTTGGCGGCTTTTTGCGTTATACTTGAGTCATATTTACAACAGCTACACCGCGTTTCACCATCTGCTTCGCAGTACTCCCCACTCGCTGAGTGGTGAATAATTCATTGGGTTTTACACCCGCATCCAGTTAAAAGTAGCTTGGTCGATTTTTTTCGGTCAAATACATTTGGTGCCATGTATTTGCATGGCGCTAGCGTTGTTAAAAGTCCTGAACCACAGCCTCTTTTAGCACGCACACGGCACCCCGGCACCGGCTTTGGCCATCCGCTGGTCACATGCGTGTCACCCCCTGTTTCCTGTCGCTCCCGTGCGCTTTTTTGCGCCGTGGCGTAGCCGACGCAACAGGGTTTGCTGATTCCCGCCGCAAGCTGGCAGCTTGCTGGGTTTCATTCCATTCGTCAAATCGAGGGAGAACCACATCGTGGCAAAACAAATCATTATCGACCATGTGTTCAAAGTGTTCGGCGACAAGCCAGAAGAAGCACTTGAACTCGTCCATCAGGGCGCCAGCAAGCAGGATATCCTGGCCCAGACTGACTGCACCATCGGCGTTTTCGACGCCACCTTTACCATTGAAGCGGGTGAGATCTTCGTCATCATGGGCCTGTCCGGTTCGGGCAAGTCGACCCTGGTGCGCATGCTGAACCGCCTGATCGAGCCGACCGCCGGCCGCATCTTGATCGACGGCAACGACATCAATACCTTGCCGGACGCCCAGCTGCGTGCCCTGCGCCGCAAGGACATCAGCATGGTGTTCCAGTCGTTCGCGCTGCTGCCGCAAATTACCGTGCTCGACAACACTGCCTTCGGCATGGAACTGGCCGGCATGCCCAAGGCCGAGCGCCATGCGCTGGCCCAGCAAGCGCTGGAGCAGGTGGGCCTGGACGGCTACGGCGCCAGCTATCCCGACGAATTGTCGGGCGGCATGCAGCAGCGCGTGGGCCTGGCCCGTGCATTGGCCTGCGATCCATCGATTCTGCTGATGGATGAAGCGTTTTCCGCGCTCGATCCGATTATCCGTACGGAAATGCAATCGGAACTGCTGCGCTTGCAGCAAATCAAGCGCCGCACCATCGTCTTCATTTCGCATGACCTCGACGAAGCCATGCGCATCGGCGACCGCGTTGCCATCATGAAAGACGGCCACGTGGTGCAAGTGGGCACGCCGGAAGAAATCCTGCGTAAACCTGCCAACGATTACGTGCGCAACTTCGTGCGCGGCGTCGATGCGGCGGCCGTCTTCAAGGCCAGCGATATTGCCCGCAAGAGCCAGATCGTCGTGTCCGAGTCGCCGAGCCGCGGCTCGCGCGCCGCGCTGTCGATGCTGGAAGAGCAGGATCGCGCGTTTGCGTATGTCGTCAATCCGCAGCGCAAGTTTCTCGGCGTCGTCTCGGCCGATTCGCTGCGCAGTGCGCTCGACGGCCATGTGGGTCCGCTGGGCCTGGCGCATGCCTATTTGCCCGACGTGCAGACCATCAATGCAGATGAGCCAGTCGCCGGCCTGTTCGGCCAGGTGGCGCAACTGCCTTACGCCGTCCCTGTGGTGGCCAATGACGGCAGCTTCCGCGGCGCCATCAGCAAGACAACCTTGCTGAAGTTCCTCGACCGCGACACGCCAGCCATAGCCGAACAACAACAGAAAGGACAAGCATGAATCCAAGCACCGTTTCCGCAGTAGAACCTGTTGTTGAACAGGCCGCCCAAATCAATCCCTGGGCGCTGACGCCGCCTACCGACGCCAGCACCGCCTGGCTGGACGCCGCCGCGCCTGCCGTGCAGCCGGAACATGCGTCCGGCTTTCACCTGACGCAGATTTTCGACGGCTCGCTGCCGCTGGAAAGCTGGATCAACCAGGGCCTGGGCTGGGTCGTCGCGCATTTCCGTCCCTTCTTCCAGGCCGTGCGCGCGCCGATCGACAGCGTGCTGTCCGGCGTGGAAGGCGTGCTGCTGGCCGCCCCGTCGCTGACGGTGATCGCCATCATCGGCTTGCTGGCTTGGCAATTTACCAGCCGCACCCTGGCCATCGGCACCGTGCTGGCGCTGCTGGTGGTGTCCATGCTGGGCATCTGGCCGGAAGCCATGACGACCCTGTCGCTGGTCTTGACGTCGCTGGCGTTCTGCCTGGCCATTGGCTTGCCGTTGGGTATCTTCCTTGCCAGCAGCGACCGCGCGCAGAATATCCTGCGCCCCCTGCTCGACGCCATGCAGACGACGCCCGCGTTTGTCTACCTGGTGCCCGTGGTGATGCTGTTTGGTATCGGTAATGCGCCTGGCGTGATCGTGACGATCATCTTTGCCCTGCCGCCGCTGGTACGTCTGACCAACCTCGGCATCCGCCAGGTACGTCCCGACCTGATCGAAGCGGCCCGCGCATATGGCGCCTCGCCGTGGCAGTTGCTGACCCGCGTGCAATTTCCGCTGGCCATGCCATCGATCATGGCCGGTATCAACCAGTCGCTGATGCTGTCGCTGTCGATGGTCGTGATCGCCTCGATGATCGCCGTCGGCGGCCTGGGCCAGATGGTATTGCGCGGCATCGGCCGCCTGGACATGGGCCTGGCCACCGTGGGCGGCCTGGGCATCGTGCTGCTGGCCATCACCCTGGACCGCTTGACGCAGGCGATGGGCCAGCCACGCCGCGGCGTGCGCCACTGGTACCAGACGGGTCCTGCCGGTTTCGTGCTGTGCCTGGTGCGCGGCAATGCGGAGAAAAATAATGTTGAACAGCAAGTAACGCTGGCCAACGCACAATAAAGGATACACATGCATCAAATCGACAATTTCAAAGTGACGCAAAAATCGCAACGCAAGTTCCAGCTGTTTTCCGCCCTGGCGATCGCCGCCATGGCCCTGACCACCAGCCTGGCCATGGCGCAGACGCCGGCCGCCGCTGCCGATGCGCTGCCCGGCAAGGGCGTCAAGGTGCAACCGCTGCAAAGCTCGATCGCGGAAGAAACCTTCCAGACCATGCTGGTCGATAAGGCCCTGGAAAAGCTGGGCTACGACGTGCAGCCGATCAAGGAAGTGGAATACCCGACGGCGCATATCGCCATTGCCAACGGTGACGCCACCTTCATGGCCGTGCACTGGGACCCGATGCACAAGGATTTCTATAACAATGCGGGCGGCGACGCCAAGCTGTCGCGCACGGGCCAGTATGCGGGGCCTGCCGCGCAAGGTTATCTGATCGACAAGGCGACGGCGGAAAAGTACAACATCACGAATATCGACCAGTTGCGCGATCCCAACCTGGCCAAGCTGTTCGACCATGATGGCGATGGCAAGGCCGACTTGACCGGTTGCAACCCAGGCTGGGGTTGCGAAGCGCTGATCGAGAACCACATGGATGCGTATAAATTGCGCAAGACGGTGACGCACGTGCAGGGCAGCTATGCGGCCCTGATCGCCGACACCCTGGGCCGCTACAAGCGTGGCGAACCGATCCTGTATTACACGTGGACGCCGTACTGGGTCAGCGGCGTGCTGGTGCCGGGCAAGGACGTAGTCTGGCTGAAAGTGCCGTTCTCGGCCAATCCGGACAAGGTGAATACCCGTCTCGACGATGGCAGCGACTACGGCTTTGCCGTCAACACGGCGCGCATCGTGTCGAACAAGGCCTGGGCGGAGAAGAATCCGGCCGCGGCCAAGCTGTTCGAAGTGATGCAATTGCCCGTGGCGGACATCAATGCGCAGAACGAGCGCATGCGCCGCGGCGAAAACACGCAAGCGGATATCGCGCGCCACACGGCTGGCTGGATCAAGTTCCACCAGCAGACGTTTGACGGCTGGATCGCGCAAGCGCTGGCGGCGGCGAAAAAGTAAGTTTGCGGCTGAGACAGGCGTAAAAAAAGTGGCTACCGATTTGGTAGCCACTTTTGCGTTAACGGCCTGTTTTGGTGGTTTTTGGTGAGTTTTTAGGCCATTTCAGCCAGTTTCAGGTGCAAAATGGGGAAAGGCTTGCCAAACGGGTCGCATTCCGAGCGGTTTTCCACGATAAAGCCCAGGTGGCGGTAAAAACCGTGCGCTTGCGCGTTGTGCTCGTTGACATCGACGGCCGTGGCGCCCAGGGCCGCGATGGCGTGACGGACCAGGGTGCGGCCGGCGCCGCTGCCCCGGTGATCCGGATGGACGAACAGCATCTCGATCTTGGCGTGCTCGACGCACAGGAAGGCATGGGCGACGCCGTCATCCGCGCGCAGCACGTGCAGCAGGCGTTCCGCCGTCACCCTGGCCAGCTCCTCGCGCACTAAGGGCATCAGGAAGGCGATATCGCTGTCGGCGAGGAAGTCGTGGGTGGCGCGGACGGACAGGTGCCAGACGTCGAACAGACGGGGCAGGTCGGCGGCGTGCGCCAGGGAAACTGGGGAAAGCGGGGATGGGGTCATGCAGAAATTATACTGCCCCGGCAGGCGCCGGGGCAGGGATACATCAGTCCTTCAAGTCTTCGATCAGGTCGATGTATTGCTGTTGCGCCTCTTCCTTCGAGGTGCCGGCCAGGGCCGCCCAGGCGTCGAACTTGGCGCGGTTGACGAAGTCGGTCATGCCAGGACGCTCGCCCGTGGCGTCGCCGCTCGACGCTTGCTTGAACAAGGCGTAGATTTTCAACAAGGTCATATTGTCCGGACGCTCGGACAGGGTCTTGGAATCGAGCTGCGCTTGTTCGAATTGCTCTTGTAAACTCATGATGGCTCCTGTGTGCTGATGGAATCGCTGGAAAAGTGCGGCAGGCCCGGCGGAGTGGCCACCGTGCGTGCTGCAGTGCCTGACATCATAGTGAAAAAAGCGCGCCGTGCATTAGAGGACACACTCAAAACAAAAACGCCGCCGCTGAGTGAACAGGGGCGGCGTCGGTACAGTCGCTTGAGCGCTGCGGAGTCGGTGCTTATACGCCCAGCAGTTCGACGTCGAAAATCAGGGTGGCGTTCGGAGGAATCACGCCGCCGGCGCCGCGTGCGCCATAGCCCAGTGCTGCCGGGATGATCAGCTGGCGCTTGCCGCCCACTTTCATGCCTTGCACGCCTTCGTCCCAGCCTTGAATGACGCGGCCGGCGCCCAGCGGGAATTCGAATGGATCGTTGCGGTCCTTGCTCGAGTCAAATTTCGCGCCGGCGCTGCCGTCGTCGTTTTGCAGCCAGCCCGTGTAATGCACGACAACATTGTTGCCGGCTTGCGCTTCAGCGCCTTCGCCAACGGTGGTGTCGATGTATTGCAGACCGGAAGCGGTAGTGGTGGTGGTCATGATTATCCTTGTGTAGGCGATGAAAGCTTCAGATTGTAGAGCAATGAGTTGCAAAGCGCCATTCCAGGCCTGGCACGGGGAAAAAACGGAAATTACGGCGATGTGTGGCTGCCGGCAGCATTTAAGGGGGGATTTCACACAATAAATACAGTGTTCCACGTAAAATGCATGTTTTGTATTTAACAGTGATTTTTGCCATGTTCCGCAGTCTACGCCGCCTTGTTTTTTCCTCGCTGTGCCTGGTTTCCGCAATATCGACGGCGCAAGCCGAAGTGGTGGTGGTGCTCAATTCCCGTGATGCTACGGTGCAACTGCTGGACCAGAAAACCTATGCTCCCCTGTCCACCTTTGCCGTCGGCAAGGAACCGCACCATCTGATGGAAACGCCGGACGGCAAGTCGCTGATCGTCGCCAGTTCCGTCGGCAACGAGCTGATTTTCCTCGACCCCGTGTCGGGCCAGATCCAGCGCCGCATCAGCAACATCCTCGACCCGTACCAGATCGGCTTTTCGCCGGACCAGAAATGGTTCATCTCGAACTCCTTGCGCCTGGACCGTATCGACCTGTACCGCTATGACGGCAAGAACCTGACCCTGGCCAAGCGCATTCCGCTGCCAAAGTTGCCCAGCCATATGGCGTTCACGGCCGACAGCACCATGGCTTTCATTACGCAGCAGGGCAGCAACCAGGTCAGCGCCATCGACCTGGCCACGCAAACGGTGAAATGGACCATGCCCGTCGGCCCGGCGCCAGCCGGCATCACGATGACGCCCGATGGCAAGCATTTGCTGGTGGGCATCATGGGCAGCGATTACGTGGAAGTGATCGACTGGCGCACGCAAAAGACCGTCAAGCGCATCAAGGCGGGCGCCGGCACGCACAATTTCCGCGCGCTGGGCGACAACCGCATGACGTTCGTCTCGAACCGCGTGTCGAACACCATCAACATCATCGACCAGCAAACCCTGGAAAACGTGGGCACCATCAATGTGCCGGGCGGCCCCGATTGCATGGAAATCACGCCGGACGGCAAGACCATGTGGGTAACGTTGCGCTGGATCAAGAAAGTGGCCGTGATCGACTTGACCACGCGCAAGGTGATCAAGACCATCCCGGTGGGCCGCTCGCCCCATGGCGTGTACTTCGCCACCCACTCGCCGCGCATGTGATGAGCCGGTGATGATGAAACGCTTCATTTTCGCGGGCCACGGGCCCGCCATGCTGCTGTGCGCCAACGCCATGCTGTCGCCCGCGCATGCCGCCGCACCTGCTGCCGTACCTGCCGCCGTATCTGCTGCCCCAGCCGCATCCCCAGTTGCATCGCCAGCGCCGGCCGCCTGCAAGGGCACCATCTACATGACCTTCGACACGGGTAGCCAGTCGCAAGCGCAGCTGATCGCCGACGTGCTGAACAAGCGCCATGTGAAGGCAACCTTCTTCCTGGCCAATGAAAAGACCACGCGGGGCGACTATTCGCTCGATGACTCGTGGGCGCCGTACTGGAAAGCCCGCGTGGCCGAAGGCCATGCGTTCGGCACGCATACGTTTGACCACGTGTACTGGAAGAAGGATCTGGCCAACGGCTTGATCCAGGTCAAGCCCCAGTTCGGCAAGGATGGCGGCAAGCTGGCGTCGTTCACGGATCAGCAGTTCTGCGAGGAATTGCGCCGCGTCGATACGCGCTTCCAGGAGCTGACCGGGCGCAAGCTCGACCCGTTCTGGCGCGCGCCGGGCGGCTACACGTCGGCGCGCACCCTGGCGGCCGGCAGCGCCTGCGGCTATCAGCACGCGGGCTGGGCGCCGGCCGGCTATTCGGGCGATGAATTGCCCAGTGATAAGTATCCGAACGCCACGCTGCTGAAAAAAGCCCTGGCGAACTTGCGCAGCGGCGACATTTTCATTGCACACATGGGCATCTGGTCGCGCAAGGAGCCGTGGGCACCGGCCAACCTGGACGCCTTGATTTCCGGCCTGCAAGACAAGGGTTTCTGCTTTGCCACCCTGCGCGAGCATCCTGCCTATGCGCGGAAGAAGGGCCAGCCATGATCGCCGCCGACATCGTCAGCTTCGTCACGCCCGTCATCGATGCCGTGGTCGACGCCTTTGGCGCGGCGCAAGGATGGCTGTTCCAGACGGTGGTGAACCCGCTTGTGTATCACCTGGGCTTTGGCGAATTCACGGAAGAAGCGTTCGAGGGCACGGAGTGGCTGCTGATCGGCCTGTGCGAACTGGTGCTGCTGTTTCTCGTGCTGCGTCCGCTCGAAGCCTTGATTCCCGCGCAAAAGATGACGGACCCGCGCGCCCGCTGGAACGATTTTCTCTATACCGTGCTGCACCGCGTCGGCCTGTTTTCCGTCGTGGTCTTCTTCACGCTCGATCCGCTGATGGATGCATTGGCGGGCGCCTTGCGCTTCGACAATATTCATCCATTGAACCTGGAATCGCTGTTGCCCGGCATCAGCCCCTTGCTCAGTTTTATCATCTATTTTGTGATACTGGACTTCGTCGACTATTGCTACCACCGGGCCTCGCACCATTTCGGCTGGTGGTGGGGCTTGCACAGCCTGCATCACAGCCAGCAAAACATGAATTTGTGGAGCGATGACCGCAACCACTTGCTCGATGACTTCCTGCGCGACGTGGTGATGGCGCTGGTGGCGCTCGGCATTGGCGTGCCGCCTGGCCAGTATGTGCTGCTGGTGTCGATTTCGCGCATTTTGCAAAGCTTGCAGCATGCGAATGTGAGGATACACTTCGGTCGCATCGGCGAGCGGCTCTTGATCTCGCCCCGTTTCCACCGCACGCATCACGCGATCGGCGTGGGGCACGAGTCGAAAGGCAAGGGCAGCATGGGTGGTTGCAACTTCGGCGTGGTCTTGCCGATTTGGGATATGCTGCTGGGCACCGCGAATTTCTCGGCGGGCTATGCGCGCACGGGCGTGCGCGACCAGCTGGCCCGCATCGACAGCAACGGTGTCGGCCGGCCGGGGCGCAACTATGGCCGCGGTTTCTGGCAGCAGCAATGGCTGGGCCTGCGCCGCATGGTGGAATTTGCAAGAATTAAACGAAAAGGACGCCGTTGATGCGTAATGTGTTGAATTCGTATGGCCGTGCTTTCCTGTCGCAATTGCATGGCAGGATACTGCTGCTGAGCGTGGCGCCGTTCATCCTGTCGCTGGTGCTGTGGGGTGGCTTGCTGTACGTGGGCTTGCAGCCGCTGATCGACAGCCTGCATGCGCTGTTCACGCAGTACGATTTCTTCCGCACCAGCGGCCAGGTGCTGACCACCTTCGGCCTGGGCGTGCTGAAAGCCGTGATCGTGCCGCTGATCGCCATGTTCATGCTGCTGCCGCTGATGATCCTGACGGCGCTGATCTTCATGGGCCTGTTCGCCATGCCGGCCATCGGCCGCCATATCGGCGGGCGGCACTTTCCTCAGCTGGAAAAGAAGCATGGCGGCAGCCTGCTCGGCAGCGTCGGCACTTCGCTGGCCACGTTTTTACTCTTTATCGTTGCCTGGGTCATCCTGCTGCCCCTGTACGCGTTTCCGCCGGCCGCCCTGGCGGGGCAAGCCGTGCTGTGGGGCTGGCTGACCTACCGCGTGATGGCGTACGACGCCATGGCCGACTACGCCAGCGTGGACGAGCGCCACGCCATCATGCGCACGCAGCGCTGGCCCCTGCTGGCCATCGGCATGGTGTCCGGCGCGGCCGGCGCCGTGCCGGGCTTGCTGTGGATGGGCGGCGCGATGTCGGTGGTGTTCTTCCCCTTCCTGGCGGCGTTCGCCATCTGGCTGTATGTGCTGATATTCATCTTTACGGGGCTGTGGTTCCAGTATTACTGCCTGGAAGCACTGTCGCGGTTGCGGGGCGTACGCGGCATGACCGACGTGGCGCCGGCGGACGCTTGAGTATTTTTATCGAATTCTACGAGGAAGCTTCATGGCTATCGGATTGATCATCATCGGCGACGAAATCCTGTCGGGCAAGCGCACGGACCAGCATTTCCCGAAAGTGGTGCAAATGCTCAAGGCGCGGGGATTGCAGCTGAGCTGGGCGGAATACGTGGGCGACGAGCCTGCCCGCCTGGTCGCCTTGCTCAAGCGCAGCTTTGCCAGCGGCGACATCGTCTTCAGCTTTGGCGGCATCGGCGCCACGCCGGACGACCATACGCGCCAGGCGGCGGCCGATGCGCTGGGCTTGCCGCTGGTGCTGCATCCGCAGGGCAAGATCAATATCCAGCAGCGCATCACGGAAATGGGCGTAGAGGCGGGCGTGCCGGCCGATTTGCACTCGCCGGAAAACCTGCACCGCCTGAAAATGGCGGAATTTGTCGAAGGCGCCGAGCTGATTCCGAATCCGTACAACAAGATTGCCGGCTTTGCCGTGCGCGAGCATTACTTCGTGCCGGGCTTTCCCATCATGTCCTGGCCCATGATCGAATGGGTGCTGGACACGCATTACCCCCATTTGTTCAACCAGGTGCCGCACGCGGAACATGCCTTGCTCGTGTACGAAACGGCCGAATCCCTGCTGACGCCGCTGATGGTGCGGCTGGAAGCGGAGTTTCCGTTGATCAAGGTTTTCAGCTTGCCCAGCGTGGGCGACGCGCAGACGCGCCGGCATATCGAACTGGGCGTCAAGGGCGAGCCGGCGCAAGCGGCGGCCGCCTTCGCGCAGATGTGCGCCGCACTCGATATCTTGCAGGCGGAATACACCACCATCTGACATGCAGCCAGCCCGGCGCCGGCAGCTTTTTTGCCGGCGTCCAGCCCGCCGTGCATCTATGTACGCAAGCGTACATTCCAAGACGTTGTTTTTTTGCGAAAATCTTCAATGAAGCAAGATTTTTGTGCGCGCTCGTCAGTCGTTTTCATGCCGATGTGGTGGAATGGTGAACAGGGACCTTGCGTGTCAAACGCGGGGTCGCCTGCCTGTGCAGTAGCGTGTTTTTTTGATTTACCGGTATGGACATCATGTTAAGCAAGCTTTGTTGTGACCGGCCCTGGCTGGCCCTCGTCTTATCCCGCGCGGAGCGGTATCGCTGCCGCATTTCCCGCGCCGTCCAAACCCAACCTTACCCCAGCATCCCATGAAAGACACAGGCGTCAATCTGGCCGCGCAAGAGCGGCCCCCCTCTGATCCAGCTGCCGAGGCGCCGCCGCCGGCGAGCCCGCCGAAGAAGCGCCGTTCGCGCATCTGGCCCATCTTTGCCATCATCCTGCTGGCGCTGATCGCCGGCGTGGCCTGGTTCGTCATGCGCGAAGTGCGCACCTCGGCCCTGCAGGCGGAATTTTTCACGCGCCTGGACCGCCAGCTGTCGTTCAAGGTCGAGCCCGGCCCCGCACCGGCGGGCGCCATCCGCTATCCGCAGCACGGCCCGTATGACGAGCGCCTCGGCTATGCCAGCCTGCCGGATTTTATTAGCAAGCTCAATGCGCGCGACTATGAAGTGACGGCGCAGGCGCGCATGTCGCCGAAGATGGTGCAGCTGGTCGACCGGGGCATCTTTGCCACCTATCACGAGAAAAACCGCGCGGGATTGAGCATCCTCGATTGCCGCGCCGCGCCCCTGTTCGCGGCCAGCTATCCCGAGCGCATGTTCGACGGCTTTGCCGAAGCGCCGCCCGCGCTCGTGCAAAGCCTGCTGTTCATCGAAAACCGCGAATTGCTCGATCCGGGTACTCCCGAGCGCAATCCGGCCGTGGAATGGGACCGCCTGAGCAAGGCGATTCTGGACAAGGCGCTGAACCTGTTCGGCGGCCACCGCGGCGGCGGCGGCAGCACGCTGGCCACGCAAATTGAAAAATACCGCCATTCGGAAGACGGCCGCACCAGTTCCATGCAGGACAAGCTGCTGCAGATGCTGTCGGCCAGCCTGCGCTCGTACCAGGATGGCGAAAATACCATGGAAGCGCGGCGCAAGATCGTTGTCAATTACCTCAATACCGTGCCGCTGTCGGCAAAGAGCGGCTTTGGCGAGGTCAACGGGATCGGCGACGGCATGTGGGTCTGGTATGGCCGTCCATTTTCCGAAGTGAAAACTTTGCTCAAAGGCAATATGGACCAGCCGGGCAGTGCGCTCGCCTACAAGCAGGCGCTGAGCTTGCTGATCGCGCAGCGCCGTCCCTCGCATTACCTGGTGGCAGGCGGCGCCGACCTGGAAGAGTTGACCAACAGCCATCTGCGCCTGCTGGCGCAAGCGGGCGTGATCTCGCCGCAGCTGCGCAATGCGGCCATCGCCGAGAAGCTGCGCCCATCGACGGCCTCGGGCGTGCAATCGGAAGCGTCGACCTCGTTCGTCACGCGCAAGGCATCGAATGCCGTGCGCAACCACCTGGCCAGCATGCTGGGCGATCCGCGTTTGTATAACCTCGACCGTCTCGACCTGAAAGTGGTCAGCACGCTCGACGCGCAGGCGCAAAACGCCGTCACCAAGGTCTTGCGCGAGCTGCGCGACCCGGAAGTGGCGAAAGCGGCCGGCTTGACGGGCAAGGGCATGCTGGGCAATGGCGACCCCGCCAACGTGGTCTACAGTTTTACTTTGCTGCAAAAGGGCGAACAAGCCAACTTGCTGCGCGTGCAGACGGATAACTACGACCAGCCGCTGGACATCAACGAAGGCGCCAAGCTGGACCTCGGTTCCACGGCCAAGCTGCGCACCCTGGTGACGTATATGGACATCATCGACCAGTTGCACCAGCGCTACAGCGGCATGGGCGCCGCCGAACTGGGCAAGATTGCCGTCGATCCGAAGGACATGCTGTCGCAGTGGGCAATTGCTTATTTGAAACCTTTGCCGCTGGGCGAGGCGCGCAATTTACCCGCCATGCTGGCGGCCGCCATGGAACGCAAATATTCGGGCAACCCGGGCGAAGGCTTCTTCACGGGCGGCGGCTTGCACCATTTCGGCAACTTCTCCAAGCTCGACGACAGCCGCATCATGACGGTGCAGCAGGCGCTGCGCCAGTCGACCAACCTGGTGTTCGTGCGCCTGATGCGCGACGTGGCCCGCTACTACATGTTTTCGCGTCCCGATTCCTCGGCCTCGCTGCTGGCGGACGCGGACGATCCGCGCCGGGCCCAGTACCTGAGCCGTTTTGCCGACAAGGAAGGGCGCGAATTCCTGCACCGCTTCTACCAGAAGTACCGCGGCAAGAGCGTTGACGAGCAGGAAAAGATCCTGTTGGCCAGTATCCGCCCGACACCCGTGCGCCTGGCGAATATCTTCCGCACCATCAATCCGAAGGGCACCGTCGCGGAATTTGGCGATTTCCTCAACGCCAATTTACCGTCGCAAAACGAAGTACCGCCCGAGCGCGTGGCCAAGATGTACCAGCAGTATGCGATGGAAAACTGGTCGCTGGCCGATCGGGGCTACCTTGCCAATGTGCATCCGCTGGAACTGTGGATGGTGGCGTATCTGCGCCAGCACGAAGGTTCCACCCTGTCGCAGATGGTGGCGGCCAGCGAGAAGGAACGCCAGGAAGTGTATAAATGGCTGTTCAATACGCACCGCAAGCATGCGCAGGACCGCCGCATCGCCAACTTGCTGGAAGTGGAAGGTTTCCTGGAAATCCACCGCCAGTGGAAGAAGATGGGTTACCCGTTCGATTCGCTTGTACCGTCCTACGCGACCACCCTGGGCGCGTCGGCCGACCGTCCCGCCGCGCTGGCCGAGTTGATGGGCATCATCATCAACGATGGCGTGCGTAAACCCAGCGTGCGCATCGATTCCATGCATTTCGCCGCCAATACGCCGTACGACACCATGGTCAAGCGGGGCGCGAAGGTGGAAGCGGAGCAAGTGCTGTCGCCGGACGTGGCGAAAGCTGTCGCCAAGGCCATCCGCGAAGTGGTGTCGGACGGCACGGCGAAACGGGCGAAGACGGCGTTTGTCGGCGCCGACGGCGTGCCGATCCCGATGGGCGGCAAGACGGGCACGGGCGACCAGCGCTTCGACGTGTATGGCGCCGGCGGCCGCCTGATCGAGTCGCGCTACGTGAACCGTTCGGCCACGTTCGTCTTCAATATCGGCGAGCGCTTCTATGGCAGCATGACGGCGTATGTGCGGGGGCCGGAATCGAAGAACTACGATTTCACCAGCGCCTTGCCCGTGCAACTGCTGGTGTCCCTGGCGCCGAGCCTGATGCCGCTGATCGAGCCGCCTGCGCCAGCCGAGGGCGTGGCCAAGCAGTGCACGAATTAAATCGTTGCTGCATTAAAAAGCCGGCCTGAATGGGCCGGTTTTTTTATGGAGGAGAAAGAATCCATGGAAAGAACACAGCAGATCTTTGCGCAATATCACCGTTTTGACGATGGCACGCTCGTATCATTCGAGCAAGCATATGGACCCCGGGGCGTGCAGAGCGTGCGCATCGTGTTGTACGCGAGGAATCATGGGCTGGAAGGCAATGTCTGGCGCCAGGTGGCCATCACGGTGGGAGAGGTGCGGGAATTGATGATAAAGACGCCGGGCAACTTCATCAACCGCATCTGCTGCGGCGTGAAGCTGCTGCGCTTTGGCGATGTCTGGTGCGTGGATATCGACGGCACGTATGCGCACGACGACCCGGCGACCCTGGAGGAGGTGCGCCGCGATGGCGATTGCTACGTCATCGGCGGCACGGTCGAGGCAATCGAACTGGATTAACCGGCAAACACGGCCGTTTTACCTTCCAGGCGCGCGTGATACGCGGCGATGGCCGGATACTCGGGGCGCTGCATGGGCGCCATCAGCCAGCGCTTGACGGACAGGCCCAGCACGATATCCGCCAGGGTGAACGTTTCACCGCACACATACGCGCCCGTGCGCTGCAACTGCTGTTCCAGCACGCCCATCATCTTGTTCCATCCGGCAATACCAGCGGCCAGCTGGGCCGCATCCTGGTGTGCGGGGCTGTGGCGCACCAGCGACATGAAGGCGTAGCGCCAGCTGTTGTTGAGGTCGCCCATTTGCCAGTCCATCCATTTTTCCACTTCCGCGCGGGTGCGGGGATTACTCGGCAGCAAGTCGTCGCGGCCCGCCTGCGCGCACAGGTAGCGGCATATCGTGTTCGATTCCCACAGCACCAGGTCGCCGTCGAGCAGCACGGGCACCATGGCGTTCGGGTTCAGGGCCAGGAAGGCGGGGTCGTCCGTGGCGCGAAAGCCGCTGCCCCAGTCTTCGCGTTCGTACGGCAGGTCGAGTTCCTCGCACGTCCACAAGACTTTGCGGACATTGATCGAGGCGGCTTTTCCAAGAATTTTCAGCATGCAGGGCTCCGAAGGGCGAATGAGTGATCTGCCACTGTAGCCGAAATGACCACGCCGCGCATGTGAAAGTGCCTTGCATAGTTGAGCTTTTCTTGGCATCGTAGCCACCCATGAAACCTATGCGCCACCACATGTCCAAAATCCTCGCGTTCAGCCGCTTTTCCGTGCGCGATTTCCTCGCCACCGCCGGTCCCACCTTGCTGCTGGTCGGCGCGTTTTGCGCGCTCGCTTACTGGCTGGTCGACCCGGCGCCGCCGCGCAAGGTAACCCTGTCGACAGGGCAGGACAATAGCGCCTACGAAGAGTTCGGCAAGAAGTACGCGGCCACCCTGGCCAGGCACGGCATCAAGGTGACCTTGCAGCCGTCGCTGGGCTCGCAGGAAAACCTGCAGCGCTTGAACGCGGGCAAGACCGATATCGCCTTCGTGCAAAGTGGCTCGACGGAACACGAAGATGCCGAGCGCCACGGCCTCATTTCCCTGGGCAGCCTGTTTACGGAACCCGTCTGGCTGTTCATGCGCGAAGACAAGGCCGTGACGGAGCTGACGCAATTGAAGGGCATGAAGATCAACCTGGGGCCGGAAGGCACGGGCGTGCCCGGCCTGTTCCGGCAGTTGCTGTCCGTCAATGGCGTGGAAGCCAAGGAACTGACGGTGAGCGACTTGCAGAACACGCCCGCCACGGTGGAACTGCTGGAAGGGCGCATCGACGGTCTCGTGTTCAGCTCGGCGCCGGAAGCGCCGCTGATCCAGATGCTGCTGCAAACGCCGGGCATCAAGCTGTTTGATTTTTCGCAAGCGGAGGCGTACACGCGGCGCCTGCCTTTCCTCACGCATGTCGTCTTGCCGCGTGGCATCGTCGACCTGGGGCAAAACATTCCCGCGCAGGATTATCACCTGATCGCGCCGACGGCCACCCTGGTCGCGCGCGAAGACTTGCATCCGGCCCTGGTCGACCTGTTCGTGCAGGCGGCGGCCGGCATCCATGGCGGCACGGGCTGGTTCCAGCAGCAGGGACAGTTCCCGTCCGCGCGCTACACGGAAATTCCCGTGGCGCCGGAAGCGTTGAAATTCTACAAGGATGGCGCGCCCGTGCTGCAGCGCTACATGAGTTTCTGGCTGGCTAATTTCTTCGACCGCATGTGGGTGCTGGTGGTAGCGCTCGGGGCCTTGATCCTGCCCCTGTCGCGCGTCGTGCCGCCCCTGTACGTGTGGCGCATCCGTTCGCGCGTGTACCGCTGGTATGGCCAGCTGCGCACGGTGGAGCAGGCGCTGGAAGACGTGCCGGAAGGGCAGCGCGCGCACGTGTATGCGGAACAATTGAAACGGCTCGACCAGATCGAGGAAATGGTCAACCAGATCTCGATACCGCTGTCGTTCGCCGATGGCCTGTACGGCTTGCGCAGCCACATCAATTTCGTGCGCAAGCGCATCCTGACACTGATGGGCGAGCATCCGGCCGCGGAGGCGGCCGAGTCGGCCTGAGCGCTTAACCCGCTTAAACGAGGGTGATCGACAGCTTGCGCCCGAGCAGCGCGGCGGCCCGCTCCAGGGTGGAGAGGGTCACGTCGCTGCTGGGGTCGAGCAGGCGGTCGAGTTGCGAACGGCTCGTCTGCAGCAGCGCCGCCATGCGCGTCTTCGACAGCGATTGTTCCTGCATGGCCTGCGTCAGTTGCCAGGCGATCACTTCCTTGATGGCGCGGGTTTGCGTTTGCTCAAAGATGCCTTCTTCCTTGAGGAAGTCGTCGAGACTGCTGCCGAGGTGGGGAGCGGTGGCGTTCATGTCAATTCCTTGTGGCGTTTGCGGGCCAGCGCCAGGTCGTCGTCCGGCGTGGCGCGGGTTTTCTTGATAAAGCCGTGCAGCGCCACCAGGCAATCGCCGTGATGGCAGATCAGCACGCGCGCAATGCGGTTGCCGGGCAAGCTGCTGCGCACCTCCGACAAGCCCTGCCCCAGGTGGCGGCACAAGGGCATGCCCACGGGCCAGCGCCATTGCGCATGCATCAAGTCTTGCCCGATCACATGACGTTCTTCGACGGGCAAGGATTTGAGCCAGTCGCGCACGGGTTCGCCGCCATTGCCGTTCGCATAGAACAGCAGGGTAATCTGCCGCAAGCCGGAAGCATCCATGACGCACCTCTACGTTGTACTATATAAGGTACATATTCGCAAGGAGAATCGGCGCCGCTCTTGAGAAAATCGGGCGCGCATGGATGGTTGTAGCCGATGGCGGGCCGCATGGTGGCCCGCCAGATCAAACACTGTTCAGATAATTCGGCGGCCAGCGTCAGGCGCCCAGCCACGGCAAGCCCGCCTTGCACCAGCCGCCGATCTGCTTGCGGTGGCCGTCGGCGTCCTTGTCGCCCTCGAAGCCTTCGAGGATGTCGAAGCAGTTGATATAGCCGTGTTCGGTCGCCAGCTTGGCGGCATGGCGCGAACGCACGCCGGAGCGGCACAGGAACAGCAGCACCTCGTCCTTGCCGGCCTGGGCCGCCAGTTGCGCGAGGAAGTCGGGATTCGGCACGCCGCCCGGGTAGGTGGCCCACTGCACCGCACCATGCTGGGTATCGGCGATGTCGACGCGGCCGACCCAGTCGCGCTCGGCAGTCGTGCGCACATCGATGAGCTTGACGGCGGCATCGCCTTGCAGCAAGTCATACGCTTCCTGCGGCGTGACGGCGCCGGCATACGGCGTACCTTCATTGGCCCGGCTGCGGGCGGTGGTCAGGATGTCGGCGGCGGTGGTCATGGCGTCCTCGATGAAAGTGGGCAGGTGTGTGTACGATTATAGTGCGCCGTCCGCGCCCCGCAAACGGGAATCCATGGTGCACGGCGCATGCACCACAAGGAGGCATTTTTCGGTAATTCGCACAAAATGCACGATAATGGTGCGTTATTCGTTTTTTGCACTTGCTTAGTGCATTCTTGATTTGACGCAAACGCGTGTCAAAATCGCGGGCATGAAAACTTTCACTGGGATGGCAGTAATTTTGTTGCCGGCACCGGGGGGCTCCTGGAGCTGGCATGGAATCTGCTATGATCCTTATGAGTTTTGGTGGCACGCAATGTTTGCTTCGCTTCATCAGCCCAGACGCACTAAGGTCGGCTCACCCCACATTCATTTAGGAGATACGCATGGCAATGACAGCCGCAGAAGTCTTGAAGATGGTAGAAGAAAACGAAGTCAAATTCGTTGATTTCCGCTTTGCCGATACCCGTGGTAAAGAGCAGCACGTGACGGTTCCCGTGTCGCACTTCGACATGGACAAATTCGAGTCGGGCCACGCCTTTGACGGTTCTTCGATCGCTGGCTGGAAAGGCATTGAAGCGTCCGACATGATCTTGTTGCCGGATCCAAACACGGCCAATATCGATCCGTTCATGGAAGAAACGACCCTGTTCATGCAGTGCGACGTGATCGAACCGTCGGACGGCAAGGGCTACGACCGCGACCCGCGCTCGATCGCGAAACGCGCCGAAGCCTACCTGAAATCGTCGGGCATGGGCGACACCGCCTACTTCGGCCCTGAGCCGGAATTCTTCATCTTCGACAGCGTGCGCTGGAAGATCGACATGTCGGGCTGCTTCGTCAAGATCGGTTCGGACGAAGGTTCGTGGTCGACCGGCAAGGATATCGAAGGCGGCAACAGCGGCCACCGTCCTACCGTCAAGGGCGGCTATTTCCCAGTGCCACCAGTGGACAGCTTCCAGGACATGCGTTCGGAAATGTGCCTGATTTTGGAATCGCTGGGCATCCCGGTTGAGGTACATCATCACGAAGTGGCCGGCGCCGGTCAAAATGAAATCGGCACCAAGTTCTCGACCCTGGTCGAGCGCGCCGACTGGACGCAAAACCTGAAATACGTGGTGTGGAACGTGGCGCACAGCTATGGTAAGACCGCCACCTTCATGCCGAAACCTATCGTTGGCGACAACGGTTCGGGCATGCACGTGCATCAATCCGTATGGAAAGATGGCAAAAACCTGTTCGCCGGCGACGGCTATGCCGGCCTGTCCGATTTCGCCCTGTACTACATCGGCGGCATCATCAAGCACGCCAAGGCACTGAACGCGATCACGAATCCGGGCACCAACTCGTACAAGCGTCTGGTACCAGGCTACGAAGCTCCAGTGAAACTGGCGTACTCGGCGAAAAACCGTTCCGCCTCGATCCGTATTCCGCACGTGGCCAATCCAAAAGGCCGCCGCGTCGAAGCGCGCTTCCCGGATCCACTGGCGAACCCGTACCTGTGCTTCGCCGCACTGCTGATGGCCGGCCTGGACGGTGTTGCCAACAAGATCCATCCGGGCGAAGCCGCCTCGAAAGATCTGTACCATCTGCCGCCGGAAGAAGATGCACTGATCCCGACCGTGTGCGCTTCGCTGGAAGAAGCACTGGAAGCCCTGGACAAGGACCGCGAGTTCCTGACCCGTGGCGGCGTGTTCAGCGATTCCATGATCGACGCTTACCTGGAACTGAAAATGCAGGACGTACAGCGCATGCGCATGACCACGCATCCTGCCGAGTTCGACATGTACTACTCGCTGTAATGGCGCCACGCCGGCAATGTGCCGGTAGTGAATAAAAAACGCGGGTGAGGCGATGGTCTTGCCCGCGTTTTTTTATGCAAGGCGCCAAGGCGGTGACAGTGCGGTGTTGTATAGTCGGCCCAGGAACGATGCGGCACGAGCCGACAGGAGTGAAGATTGACCAAGCATTACAGAATGGCGCTGATGGCAGGATTGCTGGGCGCGGCGGCACAGGCGCACGGGCAGCTGTATGTGTGCGCCGATGCGCAGGGACACAAGACGTACACGGACAGGAGTGCTGGCAAACATTGCCAGCTGCTCGATTTGCCGGGCGCCATGACGGAGCCGCCACGCAGGACGGCGCCGCTGGCCGGTGCGCCGGTACGGCCCGCCCTGCAGGCGGCGGCCACGGCGGCGCCTGCCGCCGGCGCGTTTCCCAAGGTCGATGGCGCCGAGCAGCGCGCGCGCGACCTGGACCGGCGCCAGATCCTGCAGGACGAGTTGCGCAGCGAAGAGCAGAAACTGGCGGCGCAGCGCCTGGAATTTAACGGCGGCCAGCCCGAGCGCCAGGGCAATGAGCGCAACTACGCGAAATACCAGGAAAGAGTGGCGCAGTTGAAGGACAACATTAGCCGGACACAGCAAAACGTCGAGGCCCTGAAACGCGAGATCGCGAATATCCGGTAAAGCACATGACACTAGACAACCATTCCAGCCGTCCCGCCCACCTGGCCGGCCTTGATTTGCTGGCCTCGGCCGTGATCCTGCTCGATGGCGACGGCCGCATCAGCTACGCCAACGCGGCGGCGGAAAACCTGCTGGAAAGCTCCTTGAAGGCCCTGTCGCGGCAAAAGCTGACGGCGCTGTTCCTCAATCCCGAGGAGCTGGCCGGCATTTGCGCGCAGGCGCTTGAACACAAGTTTTCCGACTTGCGCCAGGACCTGAGCCTGGAGCGCCTGGGGCGCGAGCCGCTGCGCGTGCACAGCATCGTCAGCGCGCTCGACGCGCCGCGCGACGGCGTGCTGATCGAGCTGCGCGAGAACGTGCAGCAGTTAAAGCTCGACCGCGAGGAGCGCATCCTCGACCAGAGCCAGGTCAACAAGGAGCTGATCCGCAACCTGGCGCATGAAATCAAGAACCCGCTGGGCGGCATCCGCGGCGCGGCCCAGCTGCTGGAACTGGAATTGCCGGCCCTGCACCTGAGCGAACTGCGCGAATACACGCAAGTCATCATCAAGGAAGCGGACCGCCTGCAAACCCTGGTCGACCGCCTGCTGGCGCCGCACCGCCGCCCGCATATCGTGGGCGACGTGAATATCCACGAAGTGTGCGAAAGGGTCCGCAGCCTGATCCTGGCCGAATTCCCCAGCGGCCTGACCATTGCGCGCGATTACGACGCTTCGATCCCCGAGTTTCGCGGCGACAAGGAGCAATTGATACAGACCGTGCTCAACATCGCGCATAACGCGGCGCAGGCCCTGGCCGAGCGCATCGAGGCGGGCGATGCGGAGCTGATTTTCAAGACGCGCGTGGCGCGCCAGGTGACCCTGGCCAAGGTCCGTTACGGCCTGGCATTAGACTTGCATATCATTGACAATGGACCGGGCATCGCACCCCAGATCCGCGACCGGATTTTCTACCCGCTGGTGTCGGGCAGGGAAGGCGGCAGCGGGCTGGGACTGACCTTGGCGCAAACCTTCGTGCAACAGCACCTGGGCGTGATCGAGTGCGAAAGCCGGCCTGGATACACCGATTTCAGGATCGTTCTACCCTTGCCATAAGCGAGGAGGTATCCCACCCATGAAATCCATTGCGGGACGCACACACTAATGAAGCCAATCTGGATAGTTGACGACGACGAATCAATCCGCTGGGTGCTGGAAAAAGCCCTGGCGCGGGAAAATCTCGCCACCAAGAGTTTTGCCAATGCGCGCGACGCCATCGCCGCACTGGAATTTGACACGCCGCAAGTGCTCGTGTCCGATATCCGCATGCCGGGCGCCTCCGGCCTGGAATTGTTGCAGACGGTCAAGTCGCGCTTTCCCGGCTTGCCTGTCATCATCATCACGGCCTTTTCCGACCTCGATTCGGCCGTCGCAGCCTTCCAGGGCGGCGCCTTCGAATACCTGGCCAAGCCCTTCGACATCGACAAGGCAGTCGAGCTGATCCGCCGCGCGCTGGAAGAAAGCCTGCGCGAAACCAGCGTCGAGTCGGGGCCGTCGGAAACGCCGGAAATCCTCGGCCAGGCGCCGGCCATGCAGGAAGTCTTCCGCGCCATCGGCCGCCTGTCGCAATCGAACGTGACGGTGCTCATCACGGGCGAATCCGGTTCCGGCAAGGAACTCGTGGCGCGCGCGCTGCACAAGCACAGCCCGCGCGCGGCGCAGCCGTTCATTGCCCTCAACACGGCGGCAATACCCAAGGATTTGCTGGAATCGGAACTGTTCGGCCATGAACGGGGGGCGTTTACGGGCGCCCAGACGACGCGCCGGGGCCGCTTCGAGCAAGCGGAGAACGGCACCCTGTTCCTCGACGAGATCGGCGACATGCCGTTCGACCTGCAGACGCGCCTCTTGCGCGTGTTGTCCGACGGGCATTTCTACCGCGTCGGCGGCCACCAGCCCATGAAGGCGAACGTGCGCGTGATTACGGCCACGCACCAGAACCTGGAACAGCGCGTGCGCGACGGCCTGTTCCGCGAAGACTTGTATCACCGGCTGAACGTGATCCGCCTGCGCCTGCCCAGTTTGCGGGAGCGGCGCGAAGATATCCCCATCCTGGTGCGCCACTTCCTGGTGCAAAGCGCACGCCAGTTGGGCGTGGAAGCCAAACGCATGAGCGAGTCGACGATGCAGTTCCTCAGCAGCCTCGATTTGCCCGGCAATGTGCGCCAGCTGGAAAACCTGTGCAACTGGATCACCGTCATGGCGCCGGGCCAGACGGTGGAAATCAAGGACTTGCCGCTGGAATTGACGCAGGGGCAGGGCGATGGCGCGGCCACCACGGCGGCGGGCGAGCCTGCGTCGGCGGCCGTTGCCCATGCGCATGGCGGCCAGGTCTTCGAGGCGGCCGCGCCCGCCAACGGCGCGCCGCCGGGCTGGATTGGTTTACTGGAATTGCAGGCGGCCGGCATGCTGGGCGCGGGGCAGCAGGAAGTCATGGCCGTGCTGGGACGCCAGTTCGAGTCGGCCCTGATCAAGACGGCGCTCAAGCATACGCATGGGCGCAAGAACGATGCCGCCGTGCGCCTGGGCATCGGCCGCAACACCATCACCCGCAAGATCTCGGAACTGGGCATCGACGGCGCCAAGGACGATTGATGCAGGTCAGGACGGGGGCTCCCCCGTCCGCTTTTCCACGCGGCGTCCCTCGCACGCCACAACACGCACTGCAGGCGATAAGGTAAGCTGGCGCCTGCCGGACTGTTTCGTCCGGTGTTAACTTGAACTGTGGAATAGCATGCTCATAAACTGCGTGGCCTACCAGGATGGCAAAAAACTGGCCGACTTGCCGATCGACGACATCAGCGATTACGTCGAGCGCCCCGATTGTTTCGTCTGGGTCGCCCTGCTCGACGCCACGCCGGACGAGCTGAAACAGATGCAGCACGAGTTTTGCCTGCACGAACTGGCGGTGGAAGACGCGCAGCGGGGCCACCAGCGCCCGAAGATCGAGGAATATGGCGATTCCCTGTTTGCCGTCGTGAAAACCGTGGAAATGGTCGAGAACGAACTGGTGCTGGGCGAAGTCGACATTTTTGTCGGCGCCAATTACGTGCTTTCGTCGCGCAGCAACAGTTCGCAAGGTTTCCTCGGCGTGCGCGCGCGCGCCGAGCGCGAACCGCATCTGCTGCGCCAGGGCTCGGCCTTCGTGCTGTACGCGCTGATGGATGCCGTCGTCGACCGCTACTTTCCCGTGCTCGACGCGCTGGAATCGGAACTGGAACTGATCGAGGACCGCATCTTCGACCGTGGCACCGAGCGCGACAATATCGAACGGCTGTACCAGCTGAAACGCAAGGTCATGGTCCTGCGCCATGTGGTGGCGCCCCTGATGGAAGCCGTGGGCAAGCTGCACGGCGGGCGCGTGCCGCCCCTGTGCCACGATACCCAGGAGTATTTCCGCGACGTGCACGACCACCTGGCGCGCATCAATGGCACGCTCGACACCATCCGCGACACCATCAGCACGGCGATCCAGGTGAATCTGTCGATGGTGGCCATCGACGAGAGCGAAGTGAACAAGCAATTGGCGGCCTGGGCGGCCATCTTCGCCGTGTTTACGGCGTTTGCCGGCATCTGGGGCATGAACTTCAAGTTCATGCCGGAGCTGGACTGGCATTATGGCTATCCGGCCGCCGTGGCAGTGATGAGCTGTGTCTGCGGTTATATGTATTACTTGTTCAAGCGTTCCGGCTGGCTGTAAAAAATTCCTGTGTATCTGTATTATTAAGCAATAGCCAGGGGTACAATCGCGGCAGGTCCGCTGGGGTGGGCCATGGCTGAGAGTCGCCGCGCCGGCAGGTGTGCCTGCGCTTCCGGTGCCGTGCAGGAGCATTCATGAGTATTCCGTTGTTTGATGTGAATTCGCAAGAACCCCTGTTCGATGCCGAGCAGCGGCGCACCCTGGCGGAAGCGGCTCTGCGCTCGATTACCGCCTCGACGGCGCACGCCCGGGGCGACGACTTCCTGCGCATCCTCGTCAAGGACCTGGCCGAAGCGCTCGACGTGCACTATGTGATCGCCGGACGCCTGGTGCGCCTGGAAGATGGCAGCGAAGGCATCCGCACCCTCGCCCTGTGGGGCGGCGACGGTTACCAGCCGAATATCGAATACAGCCTGCAGCACACGCCATGCCAGGACGTGACGTGCCAGAGCATGTGTTTTCATGGCAGCGATATCCAGCGTCGCTTTCCATTCGATACCCTCCTCGTCGACATGCAGGCGGAAAGCTATGTCGGCATGCCGCTGATCGATACCGATGGCAAGACCCTGGGCATCCTGTCGGCCATCGACACGCGGCCCATCGATGAAAACAAGCGTTTGCTGGCGCTGCTGCTGCTGTCGATCTTCTCGGCCCGCGGCGCGGCCGAGCTGCAGCACCAGGAGCGCACCCAGCAGCTGGAAGAAATCGTGCGCGTGCGCACCGAATCGCTGCTGGCGGCGCAGGCCAACCTGATCGAGCAAGAGCAGATGGCGGCCCTCGGTTCGCTGGTGGCCGGTGTCTCGCATGAAGTCAACACGCCCATCGGCGTGGCGCTGACGGCCGCGTCGAGCATGGGCAGCTATGCCGACCAGCTGGTGCAGCTGCTGGGCGGCGCCAAGGTCAGCCGTGCTGAACTGATCGACATTGCCGAGTCGCTCAAGGGAGCGGCCGCCTTGATCGAACGCAACCTGGCGCGGGCCGCCGACCTGATCGGCAATTTCAAGCAACTGGCCGTGGACCAGGTCAGCGAATACGTGGCCGACCTGGCGCTGCACGACTATGTGCACGGCCTGGTGTCGGCGCACAGTCCGGAATTGCGCAAGGCGGCGCTGGGCGTGGAACTCGATATCGCGCCCGATTGCCAGGTGCGCCTGGCGGCCGGCAAGCTGTCGCAAATCCTCTCGAACCTGCTGATGAACAGCGCCCGCCATGGCTATCCGCAGGGCGGACCGGGGCGCATCACGATACGCGCGCGCATCGAGGAGGATGACACCGACGCGGCTGCGCGCTGGCTGCTGCTCGATTTTTCCGACGACGGCATCGGCCTGGCGCCGGCAGTGCGCGAACATATGTTCGAACCGTTCTTCACCACCAAGCGGGGCCAGGGCGGCTCCGGCCTGGGCATGCACATCGTCTACACCATCGTGCAGCAGCTGGGCGGCCAGGTGTGCGCCATCGACAGCACGCCCGGCTGTCATATACAGATCAGGCTGCCGCTGGCCAGCTGACCAGCTGAGCAAGCCTGCGTTTGCGCCACTTTCAGGTGGCCTGCGTACCCCATCCTCCCTTGTTTTCACAATGTTGTATGCGCGCCATACACGTGCCGAGTTCTGTTGACACCAAGATTGGCATTGTGATTCCATGTAGTTTCCGAGTTAACTTTCGGTTATTTGGTGTCTGTTTCCGCGCAAATGTCGTGGGGTTCCTTGCTGGGCCGAGACCTGAAGAATGTGCGGTGAAAAGAGTGCCTTGAAGTGAACGAATGCAGTGCGGATAGCAAATCCGTTGCTTGTCTAACGTACAATAAAAAGGGTTCACCATGCTTAAAGAAACCGTCATATCTCATGCCGTGCGCATCGTTTGCGCCGGTGGCGTGGCAGCGGCGCTGTCCGTTGCGTCACAGCCGGCGATCGCGCAGGATGCACAAGGGGCCGATACGCAGATCCAGCGCGTCGAAGTCACCGGTTCGTCGATCAAGCGCATCGCCGCCGAAGGCGCCTTGCCCGTCACCGTCCTGACCGCCGAAGCCATCCGTACCTCGGGCGCCACGTCCGTCACCGACCTGGTCAAGAAACTCTCGTCCGCCCAGGGCGCGACGACGGAAAGTTCCTCGGTCGGGGGCAGCACCTTCGGTTTCTCCGGCATTTCCGTGCACAACGTGGGTGAGACGCGTACGCTCGTCTTGCTGAACGGCAAGCGTCTGGCCCAGTTCGGCGGCCAGACCTTGACGGGCTTCGCCGCCGGTTTCGACTTGAATTCGATTCCCATTTCGGCCATTCAGCGCGTCGAGTTGCTGACCGACGGCGCATCCGCCCTGTACGGCGCCGACGCCATTGCCGGCGTGGTCAACTTCATTACCAAGCACGATACGACGGAAGGCGACGTCTCCATCGGCTATTCGGCGCCCAAAAACGGCGCGCGCGAGAAACGCATCAGCGCCACCAAGGGCTTCGGCAACCTGGAGGACGATGGCTACAACGTGGTGCTGACCTTCGGCCACGACGAGCGCGACAAGCTGGGCTCGGTCGACCGCTCGTTCGCCAGCACGGGCAAGGTGCAGTTTTCGGCCAATGGCAAGCGCTATCAGAAACAGCAATTCTCGGCCAGCCCGATTCCCGCCAACGCCACCGATGACCAGGGACAATTGATCAGCCCTTATCAGAAGACCAACGGCTCCTGCCCCGACAAGACCTTCCGCGTGATCGAGCCGTATAACGATGGCAGCGGCCTGGTCGACGATTACTGCGGCTATGATTTTGTGAAGGATCTGGAAATCTATCCGGAACGCAAACGCGACAACTTCATGGCCTCGGGCACCTTCAAGATCGCCGGCCAAGAAGTGTATGCGGACGTGTTGCTGTCGCGCACCAAGCAGACGTCGCGCATCGCGCCCGTGCCGGGCGCCATCGCCGTCGACGCGGGCACGGCGCTGCATAACAAATATTTATTGCCAATTGGCATTACAGGCGACAGCACGGCATTTTACCGGCTGTTCGACATGGGCCAGCGCACCTCGAAGGATACGGCGGACTTCGCCAGCGTGGTGGTCGGCACGCGCGGCATTGCTGCCGGCTGGGACTACAATGCGTCGTACAACTTCTCGGAAAGCCGCGTAAAAGGCAGTATTTCCGGCTATCCCGGCGCCATCGCCGTCAATAATCTCACGTCGAGCGGCTTGCTCGATCCCTTCGTCGGCCCGGGCAAGCAGTCCACTGCCGCCCAGGACGCCATCAAGGGCGCCGCGTTCTCCGGCTATTGGGATGGCGGCACCTCGCGCCTGCAAACCATCAATTTGAATGGTTCGACGGAAATACGACGCCTGCCGGGCGGCGCCATGATGCTGGGCGTGGGCGCCAACATCAACCGCGAGGAATTCTCGGCCAAGCCGAGTCCGTTTGCGCAAGGCATTCTGGCCGATCCGGTCAAAGGCACCTTGTGCGGCGGCACGACGGGACTGGAATGCGACCAGCGTTTCGGCGACGCCGCCAGCAGCCAGCCATACAGCGCCAGCCGTACCTCGAAAGGCATTTTTGGCGAAGTCATCGCGCCCGTGCTGAAGGAACTGGAACTGGGCGCAGCCTTGCGTTTCGATGAATTCTCGGACTTCGGCGGCGCCACCACGGCCAAGGCCAGCTTCAAGTGGACGCCGGCCCCCACCTTGCTGATCCGCGGCTCGGTCGGCAATGGTTTCCATGCACCGACAGTGCCGCAAGTCAACGCCCTGCAGCGCGGCTATGGCGTCACCAGCGACAAGTACACATGTACGCCGGCTCTGCAGGCCATCGCCACGCGTCTGAATGCACAATGTCAGCCAGGCAATCGCCAGTACGACCAGCTGGCTGGCGGCAACCGCGATTTGCAGCCTGAAAAATCGAAACAGGCGACCATCGGTTTCCGTTACGAGCCGATCAGCGCCATCACCCTGGGCGCCGACCTGTGGCATGTGCAGATCCGCGATTCCTTCGGCCAGTTGACGGAGCAGCTGGTGTTCGCCAATCCGGCCAACTTCCCGAAATCCTGGGGCGTCAACAAGGACGTGGGCACGGGGACGACTTACCTGGCCTTCCTGGCGGATAACCAGAACCTCGGTAAATCGTTTGCCACCGGTGTCGATATCGATGTCAGCGCCCGTTACCGCTCCGGCATCGGCCTGTTTACGTCGCAGCTGAACGCGACGCGGATGCTGCGCGAAGACATCCAGCAGGAACGCAATGGCCAGTATTATTCTGCGCTGGGCAACTTCGCCGATCTGGGCACGGTGACGTTCCGCACGCGCGGCCAGTGGACGAATACCTTGAAAACGGGCAACTGGGCCAACTCGCTGACGGTCAACTTCCTGTCCGGCTACAAGGACCAGGAAACGTCGGTCGATGTGCTCGACGCCTCCGGCGCCGTGACGGGCCAGGAAAAGATCCGCATGCAAGTGGGCTTCTATTCGACGCTCGACTGGCAAACGGTGTGGACGCCCAGCAAGAGCTGGGTTCTCACCGCAGGCGTGCTGAACCTGACCGACAAGAGCCCGCCATTCGTGCCATCGACGTCCGGCGCGAACCGCGGCCAGCAATTCGGCTATGACGACCGCTACTACGATCCGCGCGGCCGTACCGGCTACCTGAATGCCTCGTACAAGTTCTAATCGTCAGGTACAGGTATAAAAAAACCGGCACATTGTGCCGGTTTTTTTTCGTCCCGCCGCAGGGCGGGGACGGCGTGGCCTAGCCGCGCGCCGCCATCGACAGGGCCACCGCTTCTGCCACCTTGATGCCGTCGACGGCCGCCGACAGGATGCCGCCCGCATAGCCGGCGCCTTCGCCGGCGGGGAACAGGCCGCGCGTGTTCAGGCTTTGCAGGTCGTCGTCGCGGCGCTTGATGCGGATCGGCGACGAAGTGCGCGTTTCCACGCCCGTCAGCACGGCGTCGGCCTTGTAATAGCCCTTGATTTGCTTGTTGAACGCCGGAAACGCTTCACGCAGCGCCGTGATCGCGTATTCGGGCAGCGAGGGCGCAAGGTCCGTCAGGTGCACGGCCGGCTTGTACGACGGCACCACGCTGCCAAATTCCGTCGAGGCGCGGCCAGCGACGAAGTCGCCGACCAATTGCCCTGGAGCATCGTAGTTGCCGCCACCCAAGGCAAATGCGCGCTCTTCCAGTTCGCGCTGCAGGGCGATGCCGGCCAGCGGGTCGCCCGGATAGTCGGCCGGCGTGATGCCGACCACGATGGCGCTGTTGGCGTTGCGCTCGTTGCGCGAATACTGGCTCATGCCGTTCGTCACCAGGCGGCCCGGTTCCGAGGCGGCCGCCACCACCGTGCCGCCCGGGCACATGCAGAAGCTGTAGACGGAACGGCCATTGCTGGCGTGGTGCACGAGCTTGTAGTCGGCCGCGCCCAGGATCGGGTGGCCGGCGCTGGGGCCGAAGCGGCAGCTGTCGATCAGGGATTGCGGGTGTTCCACGCGGAAGCCGATCGAGAACGGTTTCGCTTCGATGTACACGCCGCGCTTGTGCAGCATTTCAAAGGTGTCGCGCGCGCTGTGGCCGATGGCCAGCACGACGTGGTTGCTGGCGATGGTTTCGCCATTGTCCAGCACCACGCCGCGCACCTGGCCGCCGTCGGCGCCTGGCACGATGTCGAGGTCGACCACCTTGCTGCTGAAACGGTATTCGCCGCCCAGCCGCTCGATATTGGCGCGCATTTCTTCCACCATCTTGACCAGGCGGAAGGTGCCGATGTGCGGCTTGCTCACATACATGATTTCCTCGGGCGCGCCCGCCTTGACGAATTCCGTCAAGACCTTGCGGCCGTAGTGCTTGGGGTCCTTGATCTGGCTGTACAGCTTGCCGTCCGAGAAGGTGCCGGCGCCGCCTTCGCCGAACTGCACGTTCGATTCGGGATTGAGTTCGCGCTTGCGCCAGAAGCCGAAGGTGTCGACCGTGCGCTCGCGCACCTGCTTGCCCCGTTCCAGGATGAGGGGGCGCAAGCCCATCTGCGCCAGGATCAGCGCCACGAACAGGCCGCAGGGGCCCGTGCCGATGACGATGGGACGCGGTTCAGTGCTGTGTCCAGCCAGCTGTTCGCCGCCGGCAACAAATTTATAGTCGGTGTCGGGCGCGGGCATCAGGTGGATGTCGTGGCTCAGGCGTGCCAGCACGGCCGCTTCATTCTTGACGTCCACATGCAGCGAGTAAATCAACACCACGGCGCTGCGCTTGCGCGCGTCATAGCTGCGTTTGAAGACGGTAAAGCCGAGCAAATCGGCCGCAGCGATGCCCAGGCGCGCCAGGATGGCGGCGGGCAGGGCCGCTTCGTCGTGTTCGAGGGGGAGTTTTACTTCGTTGAGTCGCAACATGGTGTCTATCCGAAAAGTGCAGGGCTCCGTATCTAGCGGAGAGTGGGCAGCCGCGTGGCGCGGCGCAAGGCGGCATTTTACTCCTTCTTGTACGCAATGCATGGCCTGTGGACCCCGCCGGGAGGGCGCTGGACGCTGGATTCTGCCGGATTCTTAAAACCACAATGTTAAATTTGCATCGATACAAATGTAACTGCCAGCCTTGTTCCGGGACGGGCGGCACGCACAGGCCTGCGGTGAGGAATGGATGAGTGCGGAAAATGTTGTCGTGGTGCCGGCAGCAGGAGCATTCCAGCAGTGCACAGCATGTTGCTGCTGCGAAAAAACAACAGTTCGTCGAGAGCGCTGCCTGCGCCGCGATGGGGTTCCAAACCGGTTTTGCCAATCTTCTGTTTGCTGCATTTGCACAATTGTCATCGAGCAGGGAAAGCAGCCTTTTTTTCCAGGTGTCAAGACAGCTAAGAAGAGTGATTTCGAGAAAAGTTGTAACAGTGTTTTGTAAATGCGTCATCATTTTTTTGCTGCATTGCAATGTAAATATCATTGCACCAAAAACGGGCGGCTGCGCACTAATTTGGACGGTTTTCGCACTATTTCCGAATAAGCTATGGCGTAAGGCTGGATTATGGAAATTAAGCTGTTGTTTTAAAGTTATACCGGTCGCCTAATAAATTGACACCGCTCTGTGCCGTATGGTTCCATGTAGTGGCTGCGTCACATTTGTAACGTTTTGACACATTTACCGGGAAAACCTTTACCCAAGGGTTTCCTTATAAAAATTCAGGGACATGCCCAGAAGGAGTTTTTTACATGAAGTTACGTATCAAACCTATGCCAGTTGCGATCTTGCAAGTATTTGCAAGTGGCGCAATTTCCGTTGCCGCCATTTCCCCAGCCATGGCTCAACAAGCCGCTGCTAGCGAGCCTGTGCAACGCGTCATGGTGACCGGTTCGCTGATCAGCCGTACCGATTCCGAAACCGCGGCACCAGTTCAG
Source organism: Janthinobacterium sp. SUN100 (assembly GCF_030397705.1). Classification (NCBI taxonomy): domain Bacteria; kingdom Pseudomonadati; phylum Pseudomonadota; class Betaproteobacteria; order Burkholderiales; family Oxalobacteraceae; genus Janthinobacterium; species Janthinobacterium sp. SUN100. Next base: position 130,117 of record NZ_JAPUBU010000005.1, read on the forward strand.
GTAATCACTGCAGCCGAAATCCAGCGCAGCGGCAAAACCTCGGTTGCCGAGCTGCTGCAGGATCTGGCCTCCAACGGTGCAGGCACACTTGGTACGGGCTTCTCTGGCGCATTCGCCAACGGCGCATCGGGCGTCTCGCTGCGCGGCCTGACCGTCGGTTCGACCCTGGTGCTGATCGACGGCCACCGCATGTCGCCTTACGCGATCGGTGACGATTCGCAACGCTCCTTCGTTGACGTATCCAACATCCCATTCGATGCCATCGAAAGCATCGAAGTGCTGAAAAGCGGTGCTTCCTCGCTGTACGGCTCGGATGCTGTCGCTGGCGTGGTCAACATCAAACTGAAGAAAAACTTCACGGGCACCCGCTTCTCGGCTGACAGCGGTACCACGGAACATGGCGGCGGCACGACCAACCGCGCTTCGTTGAGCACCGGTTTCGGCGATCTCGACACCGATGGCTACAACGTTTTCGCTACCGCCGAATGGCGCCGCCAAGGCGCGATCAAGGTCGACGACCGCAAGCAGTACGCCTGGGACCAACTGGACTGGCGCCCACGTGGTGGCCAAAACCTGACTTTCGGTGTGCCAACTGCCCGTAACGGCTTCCTGACCGCCGCCAATTCGCCATTCCTGTACAACCCTTCGGGTGCTGGTGGTGCGCAAAATGCGGCCAACTTCGTCTTCCTGGATCCGAAATGTAATTACACTTCCTACCGCGCCGGCGGCTGCGCGGTGGAAGACAAGTATGCATTCATCCAGCCTGAAACCGAAAACAAGAACTTGCTGGTCGGCTTTACCAAAAAGCTGCCGCAAGACTGGGAAATGTCGGTCAAGGCTTCGATCTTCCAGCGTGATAACCTGAACAATCGCGGCTTGCCAGCAGCCTACTCGCCGACCTCGTTCGCCGGTACCAACGTCAATAACAATGGCGTGCTGATCCCGGGTTTCGGCGCCATGCCTAGCACCACGTTTGCTCCTGGCGCAGCTGTCGGCGCCAACGTGAACAACCCGTTCGCCAACAATGCCCGCCTGTATGGCTACATTCCTGGCCTGGACGGCAACTCGCAACAGAGCAACACCGCGACCACCACCCGTCTGGCGATCGATCTGACTGGTGCCGCGATGGGCTGGGACCTGCAATTGGCAGGCGGCTTGACCAAGTCCAAGGCAGAAGTCGATTACAGTGGTTTTGTTGACCGTGCCGCCTTGTACAGCCTGCTGCGCTCCGGTTCGTGGAATGCACTGGGTGGTAACTCGCAACAGCTGATCGACCAAGTGTCGCCACGCTTCTCGAACACGCTGGTATCGAAGCTGAACTACATCGATGCAGTCGGTTCGCGTGAAGTGATGCCGCAACTGGGTGCAGGCCCGCTGAAACTGGCAGTCGGCGTCCACTGGCACAAACGTACCTGGGATGCGCCACCGTCGCCACTGACCCTGAATGGTCAGGTTGGTTCGACGTCGGCCTTCGTGTTTGGTGAAGAGACCAACAAGGCAATCTTCGCCGAGCTGGCAGCAATTCCGGTGAAAAATGTCGAGTTCAATCTGTCGAGCCGTTATGATAGTTTCGATAACAATAACTCGTTCACCCCGGCAGCAACGCTGAAATGGACGCCGACCAAGGAAGTCGCATTGCGCGGTACCTTCGCTCGTGGTTTCCGCTCGCCTAACCCTGCAGAGACCGGCAATTCGGGTTCGTTCTTCCTGTACCACGGTATCAACGATCCGATCCTGTGCGCCAACGGCCAGCAATACACCGCTGGCAACGTACCAAGCTCTTGCAACATTCAGCCTACGTACGTACAACGTCCAAACAAGGATCTGTCGCCAGAGAAATCGAAATCGTACACCCTGGGTGCCGTGCTCCAGCCATTCAAGGGCTTGAACGCGACCATCGACTACTACAACATCGAAGTGCGTAACCAGATCGTGACCGCCGCCGGCAACGATCCTACCTACCGCGAGACGTTTGTGCGTGGTGCAGCCGTGCCGATCGACATCGCTACTGGCGTAGGTACGGGCGTTGCTCAAGGTACCCCATCGGTTGGTCCTATCCTGTTCGCAGAATCGGCCTACATCAACGGTGGTTCGACCAAGACTTCCGGCGTGGAAACCGATATCGGCTACCGTTGGAACCTGTCTGAAAACGGCGTCATTCGTGCCAACCTGAGCTATGCTCACACCATCAGCTACGAGCAAACCGTTGCTGGCGTGACTTACCAGCTGGCCGGTACCCAGGGCCCGACGGTGGTTTCCGGTGCAACCGGTTCGCCGAAAGACCGTGCGCAGCTGAGCCTGGGTTGGACCCGTGGTCCGCTGGACGTGAATGCCACGCTGAACTACACCAGCAGCTTCTCGGCACTGGACCCATCGGTGGGTGCTACCGATTGCTCCAAAGCATCGGCTGTCATCACGAGCCGTCCTTACTACCAGAACCTTACGCAGCCTGATCAGTATTGCCACGTACCATCGTTCACGACGACCAATCTGAACATCCAGTACAAGGTCAGCCCGAACCTGACATTGAAAGGTTCGATCCTGAATCTGTTCGACCGTCAGCCACCGTTTGACCTGAGCACCTACGGCAATGCCACTGTACAAACCACGTACAACGCATCGCTGCACCAGGCAGGCGCTGTTGGCCGCTTCCTGAGCCTGGGTCTGGCATATACCTTCTAATATAGCAAGGTGAACAAGGCGGCAGCGATGCCGCCCCGTTCTTCGAAAGGGCGGGATGACTGAAGAGTCATCCCGCCCTTTTTTTTCGATGTCACCCTCGGGTGTGGGAACACGCCCAAGGTTGCCTTCAATATGCCTGGCGCACGAGATCCGATGTCAGCAGGGAATGTGCATAGTCGAGCCACAGGTCTTGTGGCGCAAGCGGGCCCGCAGCATGCCGTGGCGCGCATGCCAGGTAAGCCTGCAGGGCGCGAACGGTAGCGCTGCTGGCCGTGTGCATGAGCATGCCGGGGCCAGTGTGTCGAGTGGCCGGCGGGACGGTGCGAGCGTGCTGCATGCAACAGGGAGCGCGGAAGACTCCTGGAATTCCCCTGCTTGCCGGAGACAGGGCCTATATCAGCTGTTGCCGCGAGATACAGGCCAGGATCGCTGGTGCTGCCGGTATGCAAGACGCTGTGCCGTCTTGAAAATTGCCGGGTGCGTAGCCGGCGCAGAGCCAGGGAAAGCGTACGCAGGCACGGCATTGGCACGCCATTTGCCGCTAGCCTGACGCATGTTCGAGCGGCACCTGTGCCCTATTGCAGTGCACCATGCTGGTGCGCTGGCCCGTCGTTTCGCAGGCTGGATCGCACAGGCAATGTGGCCGGACGAACTGCCCGCCAATGGTCGAAGTCAGGCTGTCTTGCCAGTTTTCAGATATCGCCCATTCGTATGCTGAATATCTTTCATGGCATGCCATTTTATCCACGGTGGTTCGCTTGCTTATTAGCCAATCTAATGGAGGCGATAAGAAATTGAAAATAGAGATGTATAGGCAATTTCTCAATTTTTCTATTGAGTTGAATGGACAAGAAGGAATTGATGAGACTTCTGCCGCGTGGCCAAGGCTGCCGCGCCGCAAGGAAGGGGTGTCGAAGTGTGGCGGAAGGCGCCTGCCGATGCCGTCATCTCCGCGAGCATGCCCCGATGGCACGGCATGATATTGCGAGTCGCAGGATATATATTCGTCGCACTGATGCTGCTCTATAACTGACGTACCGCAGCAGTGCGGAGTTTTCCGATGATTGCCTCAATCATATTTCCGGTTTTTATTTCTATTTGCCGGATTGACTGTTTTTTATGCCGCTGCGTTTATTCTTTTTTAGAGAAATGCCCGAGATGAGTATTTGTGTCTGATATTCGGTTTTATATAATGAATATAAAACTTTTTTTTGCGACGTCATTTTCTATGATGGTGATTTTTTAAAACATCCATTCAGCGAGGGACATTTTTTCAAATTCAATTATGTAATGTAATTGAGAACTCAATATTTCAGAAATTTAATTTCACAAAATGTTGTTAATTCGCAACATTGTTTTAGTCCTTGCAAAGGCGAAAAAATGCCGTTTCAAGGGCTACGCGCACGTCAGCATGCGCGTGCCGTGCCCCGCCATACCTGCAATGTACACGCCGAAATGCACGCTATCAAAGTACATTTTTCACATATTCTTATTCTGTTTTTTCTGCACTGCATCAAAATGGTGCGCTGCTGCACCATTTTCGCTGGATTGTTCAATATTTCCCCGTTTATTTAAATTGTTGTTTGTTTGCATCATATTTTTACCCTGTATTGACAGTGAACAATTGCCTATGGTTTTATGTATCGCTTAGGCAAGCAGGTTCTTCCTGTTTTGTCTGAGGCCTGCCCTATCAGTGGTGGGGGAGTGTCAAATCATCAAAAACTAAAACCGGAAATAAAAACGTATTAAACATGATTTAGTGCTTAAATTTACCAAGCAGCTCTACCAGAGACGCTTAATCTAATAATTAGGAAACCACATGTTGAGAAAAACTGTTTTAGTACGCGCGCTTGCACTGGCGTTCAGTGCAGGTGCCATGTCCACGATGGTCGTTGCGCCTGTCATGGCACAGTCGAACGCATCCGGTACGATTTACGGTACGGTTGACACGCCTGCGGGCACGACCGTGTCGCTGCAAAATCTGGACACCGGGTTGAAGCGTACCGTGACGGTAGAGGCTAGCGGCCGCTACACGGTCACGGCGTTGCCTATCGGTCACTACAAAGTTGAACTGATTCGCGATGGCAAAGTTGTTGAAACGAAGGAAACGGATGTCGTGATTGGCCAGGGTGTGGATGCATCCTTCGGTTCCAAAGTGCAAGCCGTGCAAGTGACCGGCCGCCGTAACCGTATCGATGTCTCGAATACCAATAATGGCGCGATCTTTACGGCGAAGGAACTGGATAAGTTGCCAGTTGCTACGAACTTGAGTTCGATCATTTTGCTGGCGCCGAACACCACGCGCGCTGATTCCGCTTATGGCGGCACGAGTATCGGCGGCGGCGGCGCATCGGAAAATGCGTTCTATGTCAACGGTTTCCCAGTCACCAACCCGCTGACTCAGCTCGGTTCGTCGGAACTGCCGTTTGGCGCCATCGCTCAAGCCCAGGTGTTGACCGGCGGTTTTGGCGCGGAATTTGGCCGCTCCATCGGTGGCGTGCTCAACGTCACGACCAAGAGCGGTACCAATAATTGGGAATTTGGCGCAACGGCTGCCATTACGCCAAACTCGATGCGTTCGGATGCCAAGAATATTTACTATCCAAACACGGGTGTGAACCCGAATACGGATGGCAAGCTGCATTTCCGCCGTGATACCAGCCAGAGCACGCAGAACTACTATGGCGCATACGTGGGTGGTCCGATCGTAGAAGACAAACTGTTCATGTTTGTCGCCGTGGATCAAACCGCTACCAAGACCGGTATCGCCAACAGCACCGCCAGCACCACTCTGGGGCGTGACGGCTGGGCCGACCGCCGCGTCGAGCAAACCCGCTACCTGGCCAAATTCGACTGGAATATCTCCGATAACCATCGTCTGGAATGGACGTCGATCGGCGATACCACCAAAGACCGCCAGCGTGCGTATGGTTTGAACACCGATACGTACAAGTCGAATGGCGTCAAGTATTCGGAGCAGAACGACAAGAACGGCGGCGGTAACGGTGCCGAATCGAATGCGCTGAAGTACACGGGCCAATTCACCGATGACCTGGTCTTCACGACCTTGTATGGCGTCTCCAAGGCGCCACGCAGCACCACGTACGAAGACTATGACGTGAACGGCATCTTGCGTTCGGTTACTTCCACCGTCGCTGGCCGCGTGCCTGAACTTGACGCGAAAAATCTGTACCGCGACTACCAAAAATATTCGGGTGCGACAGGCAATATCACCAAGCCGGGTAGCGATGAAGTGAAATCCTTCCGTGCCGACTTGGAATACAAGCTGGGTAGCCATACCCTGCGCGTCGGTGTCGATCACAATGAAATCGATTCCGTGAACGCTGGCCAGTTCCGTGCTGGTGGCGGTTCGTGGAGCTATCGTACGGTCGGCCAGGCCAATGCCAACAAGCCGGTCAACCTGTCGGGTGGTCGTCCTGCTGTAGTCGGCGATTTCGGTGGTTATGGCACGCGCGGTTACTACGTGCGCTTGTCGGACTTCTCGAGCGTGACGGATGCTTCGGCAACCCAATCGGCGCAGTACATCGAGGACCGCTATCAAGTTACCAAGAACCTGCTGATTACGGCTGGTTTGCGTAATGAGCAATACACCAACAAAAACGGCGATGGCGAGAAGTTCATCGATGTGAAAAACCAGATCGCCCCGCGTCTGGCCGCATCGTGGGACGTCTTTGGCGACGCATCGATGAAGGTGTTTGGTAGCGCCGGTCGTTATCACCTGCAATTGCCTACCCAGGTAGCTGCACGTGCCGCCAGCCGTTCGACCTTGATTACGCAGGATTTCACCTATACCGGTATCGATGCTCTGGGCCAGCCTACGGGCCTGGTTGCCATCAATACCCCGGTATCGCCTGATAATGAATACGGCCAACGCAAGGACGTGCGTAGCGTCGTTGTCAAAGATCTCAAGCCTAACTACCAGGATGAAATCACCCTGGGCTTTGAAAAAGCCTACAACCCTAGCCTGAACTTTGGTGCCAAGGCAACCTACCGCAAACTGGGCGCCGGTATCGATGATAGCTGCGATACCCGTCCGCTGCGCGCCTATGCCGCCAAAAACGGCATTCCTGTTGAAGCTTCGGATATTCCTTGCTTCATCTTCAATCCAGGCGAAGATGCAACGGTATGGCTGAACGGTTCCGATGGCAGCGGCCGCTATGTGCACCTGTCCAAGGAAGAGCTGGGTTTCCCGAAAGTGAAACGTACGTATGCTGCTCTGGATCTGTTTGCCGAACATCCATTCCGCAATGGCTGGTATGGCAAGATCAACTACACATGGTCGCGTAGCTACGGCAACATGGAAGGTCAAACCCGTTCCGATACCGGTCAAACCGACGTTGGTACCTCGGCTGGTTGGGACTTCCCTGAGTTCACTCCGGACTCGATGGGCTTGCTGCCTAACGATCGTCGTCATCAGTTGAAAGCATTCGGCTACTACGAGTTCACTAACGAGTGGTCGGTTGGCGCCAATCTGTTGATCCAATCGGGTCGTCCGAAAACTTGCTTGGGCACCAACCCGGTTGCCGATGCAGGCGAAGACAATCCATACGGTGGTCCTGGTTACGGTGCAGAGTACTACTTCTGCGGCGGCAAGCCGACCCCACGTGGCAGCCTGGGTCGTATGCCATACGAGAAGCGTCTGGACATGAACGTGGCCTACAAGCCGGCGATACTGAAAGGTGTCGAGTTCAAGATCGACGTGTTCAACGTCACCAACTCGCAAACGGCAACGGCTCGTCAAGAAACCTACGATGACGGCAGCGGCGAAGGGGTCCTGGCCAACTACAACGAATACCGCACCTTGCAAGCACCACGTACGGTCAAACTGTCGGTCGAGTACAACCATAAGTTCTGATGCAAGCTGACAGCTTGAGTTGACCTTTTGGTTGGCTCGGCTGTCCGGCCAGCGCACCACGCAGTGGTTCGCTGGAAAGAAAACACCCCGCAAGTGGCGACACTTGCGGGGTGTTGTCATTTGGCGGGAGGGGTCACATCCCGCCCCACAAGGCACTCAGCGTGGCCAGCGCCGTCAGGCCTGCCGTTTCCGTGCGCAGGATGCGCGGACCCATGGTCAGGCCGAAGGCGCCGGCGGCCAGCGCCGCCTTTTCTTCCGCTTCCGAAAATCCCCCTTCCGGCCCCACCATCACGGTGATCGCCTGCGGCGGCTGGTGGCGGGCCCAGTCGGCCAGCGACTGCTCGGCGCGCGGCGTCAAAATGATGCGTTTATGTAAATCTTGCTGGCTGCTCCAGCTATTAAAATCCTGCAATGGCGCCAGCTGCGCCAGGCGGTTGCGCCCGCATTGTTCCGATGCGGACACGATGATCGCTTGCCAATGCGCGAGCTTTTTCTCGGCCCGCTCGCTGGACAAGCGCACGACGCAGCGCTGCGCCGCCAGCGGCACGATGCCGGCCGCGCCCAGTTCGATGGCTTTTTCGATGATCCAGTCCATTTTCGACGCTTCCGGCAGCGCTTGCGCCAGGGTCACTGCGTACGGCAGTTCCGCCTCGCGCGCCGTGTGGGACTTCAGTTCGGCGCTGGCGCGTTTTTTCTCGACGTTGCACAAGACAGCCGTGTACTCGCCGCCCTCGCCGTTGAAGACGGTGATGGCCTCGCCCGGCACAAGCCGCACCACATGGACGTGGTGGGCGACGGCGTCGGGCAGAGCGATGGTGGCGCCTATGGCGAGTGGCTGGGGACAGAAAAAACGCGGCATGCAACATCCTGCGGAGAGAAACAATGGGAGGTGCCGCGCCGCGCGCGGGTAGGGCGCGCGCGGCTGCGACTCGAGGGTGCAATTTTAGTACCGCTGCGCGCGGCCGGGTGAAATTCTTGCCGCCGGCCTGCGCACGGCGCATCCGGGGCGGGAAATTGCGCGGCTATAACAAGCTGATCAAAAACGAAATGTTGTTTTTTGATTTCATAAACCATTGCATTATTGACAGTGAAGCTTTTGGCGTGGTTTGATGACTATACAAGTTGTGTTGAACGACATCAATTGTTTCCAGCAATGTCGTCCGTGATGTGATTCGGTATGGTATGGGGAGACGCCGCACGTTTCAATGCTTGGGCCTATGGCCCTGGGCGCGTTGCGGCCAGCTTAAATTGGTTGGAAAGCATGGCACTGTAACTGTAGCGGGAGGGCCTTGCCGTTTTTCGCAAGACCATGAGAGATTTAAGCGATTATAAAAATACAAACTAATCGCTTATCAAGTGATATCAGGGATCAAGAAAAGGAATCAGTTATGATGTTGATGTTTCGCGAAAAAAAGAGTGTGCAGGTGGTGAGATTGGCGTTGGCCGCGTTCGCCGGCGTCGCAACGATGAGCGTGCACGCGCAGGAAGCGATCGATGCGCCGGTGCCTAAGGTGCAGCGCGTCGAAATCACCGGTTCGAGTATCAAACGTATCGAAGCCGAAGGTATTTCCCCGATCACCGTGATGACGCGCGAATCGATCGCCCGCTCGGGCGCGACGTCGGTGCTGGACCTGATGCGCAACTTGACTGCTGCGGGCGGTAACGGCGGTGAGCTGGCGACGTCGAGTTCCTTCCGCAACGGCGCCACCAGCGTCTCGCTGCGCGGTCTGCCGACCCTCATCCTGTTGAACGGCTATCGCCTGCCGGCGTCCGGTTCGGACGATTACAGCGGCCAGACCTCGGTCGATCTGAACGCCATTCCGTTGGCGGCCATCGAGCGCATCGATGTCCTCAAGGACGGCGCCTCGGCCATCTACGGCACCGATGCCGTCGGCGGCGTCATTAACTTCATCCTGCGCAAGGATTACCAGGGCTTGACCCTGGACGCCAGCACCGGTTCGACCACCTATGGCGACGGGCAAAACCATAAGGTGTCCGTGTCCGGCGGTTTCGGTGACCGTGACGCACAGAAATTTAACGTGACTTATTCGGCTTCGTACGAAAAAACCAAGGCCATCCATGGTGTCGACCGCGATTGGGCGAACAGTACCGATTTCACCGGTCACAAGGGCGGCCTGTATCAGGGTAGCACGTACGGCGCCAAGGGCCGCGATCCTGGCACCATTTCGCTGGGCGGTTCGCAGCGCATGGCCGATCCGGAGTGCGACGCAGCCCACCGCAAGCCCTATCCTGACGCGCCGGAATGGGTGGCTGCGCCGAACCGCAACGCCTGCTTGTACTCCACCGCCGAGTCGATAGACCTGGTGCGCCCGTCCACACGCTACGGCGGGGCGGTCACGGCGAACTGGGATTTGACGCCGGATGTGTCGCTGTTCGCCAATCTGTTCTACAACCACTTCGACACCCGCATCCAAGGCTCGCCGGCCTGGATCCAAAACGCCGACCGTTCCAACGTGCTGCGTGTGGCGGCGGACAACCCCTTCAACATCTACGGCGTGCCGGTCAACATCCGCCGCTACTTCCCCGCCGCCGAGGGTGGTACGGGCACCAATGTTGACACCACCTGGCTGGTCGGCGGCGCTACCGGTCGTGCAGCCAACTGGGACTGGACCGTGTCTGTGGGCCACAGCCAAGAGAAGGGCGAAACGCGCGTCTACGGCTCCTTCCTGCACGATAAATTGCAGAGTTACCTGGCGCAGGGCAAGTTTAACCCCTTCGGCGGCAACCACAATTCGGAGCAGGTCATCAACGAACTGACAGCCGACCAGTACACCAAGACCAAGTCCTCGACGGATTTTGCCAAGGTGACTGCTTCCAGCGAATTTGGCCAACTGCCCGGCGGCAAGATCGGTGTGGCCGTCGGTGCCGAGTACAAGCGCGAGAAGCTCAGCTACGATCCGTCGCAGGCTTGGCGCGATGGCGCGATCGGCATCTATTCGACCCTGCGCGGCATCGACGGCTCCGAGTCGCTCGGCGCCGTGTTCGGCGAGTTGGCCCTGCCGCTGCTGAAAAACCTGGAAGCGCAGGCGGCCGTCCGCTATGACCGCTACCAGTTGGCTGGCGGTACCACCAACCCGAAGCTTGGCCTGCGCTGGACCGCCTTGCCGACCTTGATGTTCCGCACCAGCTACAGCACCGGTTTCCGCGCGCCGACGCTGTCGCAGCGCTTTAACGAAGGCCGCGGCGGTTTCGTCGCAACCAAGGATCCGAAGCGTTGCATCGTGGGTGACGCGTATTTTGACACCGCTTGCAGCGGTTCGGCGCTGTCTCTGCTGTCTGGCACGAAGGATTTGAAGCCCGAAAAATCGAAGCAGTTCAACCTGGGCGTGGTTGCCGAGCCGATCAAGAACCTGACGCTGGGTTTAACCTACTGGAATATCAAGTGGAACGATCGGGTCGAGAATCTTGACAACGAAACCGTGTTGGCGGGCGAGGATGGTCAGTACAAGAATGCCGTTACGCGCTACGCCGTGACGGCGGAAGACCAGGAGAAGTATAACGCGCTGAGCGCCGCCCAGCGCGCGACGCTGGGTCCGTTGGTAGGTCGCCTGAAGCAGCTGCAGGTTGGTTTGATCAACCGCAGCAAGGTCACCACCGACGGTTTGGATGTCGAAGCGTCGTACACGCTGCGCACAGCCGAGATGGGGCGTTTCAAGGTGTTCGGCGAGGCGACCTACACACTGTCCTATGACCGCGCGCTGTTGCCTGACGATCCGGCGATCAATTGCGCCAACAACACGGCCTGCGAGGCCGGTGAATACGGCTATCCTAAGCTGCTGGCCAAGCTGGGTGTCAACTGGGATCGCGGTGCTTGGGCGGCGACGACAAGCGCCAACTTCACCTCGCATTACCACGTGGACCGGACACCGTCGGCGACGATCAACCTTTACTACGACGAGTACGCGAACGGCCTGATGATCCCGAGCGCGACCCTGGTTGACGCCTCGCTGTCCTACAGCGGCTTCAAGAACCTGGTGCTGCGCGGTGGCGTCAATAACGTGTTCGATCGTGCGCCAGCGTTCGATCCATCGTCGAACATCGGCTACGACACCGCCTACGGCAATCCGCGTGGCCGTTACATCTATATGTCGGCGTCATACTCCTTCAAATGACGTGAGGGTAGACTGACGGGTGGGGCGGGTCGATTTGCGGCGCGCTCCGCAGCGGCGTAAGTCGCGAAAAACCGGGCCTGGCCCGGTTTTTTTTCGCCCCTGCTGGGCGCAAGGGACGCAACCCGCGGCGGCGGCGTTGCGCGGTTTGATTTTTCCCCTTGTTGGTCTGGTAAAATACACAGCTCTGACTGCGCCCAGCTGCGCAGCAAACGAATTTAAACTCGCGACTGACCCATACCATCATGACAACTACGCTCCCGACTACCAAAATGGCCAATGCGATCCGCGCACTGGCAATGGACGCTGTACAAAAGGCCAACTCCGGCCATCCAGGCATGCCGATGGGCATGGCCGAGATCGCAGTTGCCCTGTGGAGCGGTCACTATCGCCACAATCCCGCGAATCCAAAATGGCAGAACCGCGACCGTTTCCTGTTGTCGAACGGCCATGGCTCGATGCTGCACTACGCGCTGCTGCACCTGACCGGCTACGAGCTGTCGATGGATGACATCAAGGCCTTCCGCCAGATGCATTCGAAAACCCCGGGCCACCCGGAAGTCGATGTCACGCCAGGCGTGGAAACGACCACCGGCCCGCTGGGCCAGGGCATCGCCAACGCCGTCGGCATGGCGCTGTCGGAGCAACTGCTGGCCGCTGAATTCAACAAGCCTGGCTACGATATCGTCAACCACTACACCTACGCGTTCGTCGGCGATGGTTGCCTGATGGAAGGTATTTCGCACGAAGTGTGCGCGCTGGCCGGCACCCTGGGCTTGAACAAACTGATCGCCCTGTACGATGACAACGGCATTTCCATCGACGGCAAAGTCGAAGGCTGGTTCACGGACGATACCCCGGCCCGCTTCGAAGCGTACGGCTGGAACGTCATCCGCGCCGTCGACGGCCACGATGTTGCCGCCGTGGCTGCCGCCATCGCCGCCGCCAAGACGGCCAGCAAGCCAACCTTGATCTGCTGCAAGACCATCATCGGCAAGGGTTCGCCCAACCTGCAAGGCGGCGACAAGGTCCACGGCGCCGCGCTGGGCGACAAGGAAATCGCTGCCGTGCGCGAATACATCGGCTGGGATGCCGCCCCGTTCGAGATGCCGGCCGACGTGTACGCAGCCTGGGATGCCAAAAAGCAAGGCGCCCTGCTGGAAGCGGACTGGAACGAGCGTTTCGTCGCTTATGGCCGCGAATTCCCGCAGCAAGCCGCTGAACTGAGCCGCCGCATGCAGGGCGACTTGCCCGCCGCGTTTGAAACGGCGCTGTCGGCCGCCATCGCTTCCTGCGTCGAGAAGAAAGAAAACATCGCCACCCGCAAGGCCAGCCAGAACGCCATCCAGGCACTGGCGTCGTCCCTGCCGGAATTCCTGGGCGGCTCGGCCGATCTGACCGGTTCGAACCTGACCAACTGGAAAGAGTGCGTGGCCGTGCGTTCGGGCCAGCCTGGCAACCACATCAACTACGGCGTGCGCGAATTCGGCATGAGCGCCATCATGAACGGCATCACCTTGCACGGCGGCTACATCCCGTTCGGCGCCACGTTCCTGACGTTCTCCGACTACAGCCGCAATGCGCTGCGCATGGCTGCCCTGATGAAACTGCGTTCGATCTTCGTGTTCACCCACGATTCGATCGGCCTGGGCGAAGACGGCCCGACGCACCAATCGGTCGAGCACGTCTCGTCGATGCGTTTGATCCCGAACCTGGACAACTGGCGTCCGTGCGACACCGTCGAGTCGGCTGCTGCCTGGGGCGCCGCCGTGCGCCGCAAGGACGGTCCGTCGACCCTGATCTTCTCGCGCCAGAACCTGCCATACCAGGAGCGTAGCGCCGAGCAGATCGAGAACATCTACCGCGGCGGCTATGTGCTGAACGACGTGGCCGACGCCAAGGCGATCCTGATCGCCACCGGTTCCGAAGTGGAACTGGCCGTCGCCGCCGCCAGCGCGCTGGCTGCCGAAGGCATCGCCGTGCGCGTGGTGTCGATGCCGTCGACCGACGTGTACGACCGCCAGGACGCCGCCTACAAGGCCAGCGTGCTGACGAAAGGCGTGCCGCGCGTGGCCATCGAAGCGGGCGTGACCAGCTTCTGGTACAAATACGTGGGCCTGGAAGGCGCCGTGGTCGGTATCGACACGTTTGGCGAATCGGCTCCGGCCGGCGTGCTGTTCAAGCACTTCGGCTTCACGGTCGAGAATGTCGTAGCCAAGGTTAAAGCCGTTATCGCTGGCTAATATTGATTTTGAGCAGACCCTGGCCATGTGCTGGCCGGGGTGCTGTGCTGATACCTTTTTTTTTAATCAGGAGCAGAGTATGACGATCAAAGTTGCAATCAACGGCTACGGCCGCATCGGCCGTAATGTATTGCGCGCTTTCTACGAAGGCGGCAAGAAACAGGATATCCAGATCGTTGCCATCAACGACCTGGGCGATGCCAAATCGAACGCCCACCTGACCCGCTATGACACCGCGCACGGCAAGTTCCCGGGCACGGTCACCGTCGAAGGCGACAACATGATCGTCAATGGCGATCCGATCCGCGTATTCGCACAGCGCAACCCGGCTGAAATCCCATGGGGCGAGTTGGGCGTGGACGTCGTGCTGGAATGCACGGGCTTCTTCACCACCAAAGAGAAAGCTTCGGCTCACTTGAAGGGCGGCGCGAAAAAAGTCATCATTTCGGCACCAGGCGGCAAGGACGTCGATGCTACCGTCGTGTTCGGCGTGAACCACTCCGTGCTGAAATCGACGGACACCGTCATCTCGAACGCTTCGTGCACCACCAACTGCCTGGCACCGCTGGTCAAGCCGCTGAACGACGCCATCGGCATCGAAACGGGCCTGATGACCACCGTGCATGCCTACACCAACGACCAGGTGCTGTCCGACGTGATGCATGAAGACCTGCGTCGCGCCCGTTCGGCCACCATGAGCATGATCCCGACCAAGACGGGCGCCGCTGCCGCCGTGGGCCTGGTGCTGCCTGAGCTGAATGGCAAGCTGGACGGTTTCGCCATCCGCGTGCCGACCATCAACGTGTCGCTGGTCGACCTGTCCTTCATCGCCAAGCGCGACACCACCGTGGAAGAAGTCAACGCCCTGATGAAGTCCGCTTCGGAAGGCGCCCTGGAAGGCATCCTGACGTACCAGACCGAACCGCTGGTCTCGATCGACTTCAACCACAACCCGGCGTCGTCGAACTTCGACTCGACCCTGACCAAAGTGTCGGGCCGCCTGGTAAAAGTGTCGTCGTGGTACGACAACGAGTGGGGTTTCTCGAACCGCATGCTCGACACCACCGTTGCATTGATGTCGGCCAAGTAATCTTTTGACCGCATAAGCAAAAACGCCCTTCGGGGCGTTTTTTTTCGTTTGTTGCTTTAGTCCGCTTACTCAGGGTCGACGTTGGCGCACTGTGCGTACCAGAGTTCGCAGTCATTGTTATTGCCCTGATAGCAGCTGTTCAAGAGATAGGTGCACGTATCCGGCGGTCTGCGTGCATGTTCGGTCGCGTTACTGGCAAACGAGGCGGCAACTCCGACAGCGGCGGCAAAGACAAACAGGGCTTTTTTGATGGAAATCATTTTTCTCGCTTTCACAATTGGACAACGATAGGGTGTCAAATCAAAACGCCGTCCTGCCAAGCCTGATTGGCTCGCCGGACGCAGAAAAATATTAGCATTAAAACCAGTATGTTATTGCTTTAAAGAAAAATATTTTTGCTAACGGAGGATGTGCAGGCGGCGCCGGTAAAAGCGCCACAGTAGGCGCAAGTCGCGCAGCACGGGCACGCCCGACAGCAGGGTCAGCACGCCGGCGAGCAGGATGGTGGCGGCAGGAAAGCCGATGTGCTTGAAGGCCAGGGCGCCGCTGACGCCGCCGATGAAGAAGCAGGCGATCAGCAGGCTGTGCGTTCTCAGCTTGCCGCGGTTGACCTTGACCATCCGGTCCGGCAGGTGGCGCCGGTTGTAATACGCCATCTTGCCCAGTTCGATGCCGATGTCGGTGGACAGCCCCGTCACGTGCGTGGTGCGGATGACGGCGCCCGAAATCTTGGTGATGATGGCGTTTTGCAAACCCATCACAAAGCACAGCAGCAAGATGGTGACGGGGCCCAGCACGTCGGGCATGGTGGCCAGGTAATTGCCCGTCAAGCCGAACAGCAGCAATAATGCGGCTTCCAGCAGCAGGCTGGCGGCAAACTGGCTGTGCAGGCGGCGCCGCTTGCCCCAGTTCACCATGATGGCCGTCACGGCCGCGCCGCTGACAAAGGCCAGCCATGCGCCCAGCGCCGCCAGGGCCAGTGTGATATTGCCCAGCGCCAAGTCGTCCGCCATGCCCGAGACGATGCCCGTCATGTGCGAGGTATAGCCGCCGATGGCGAGAAAACCGCCCGCATTCACGGCGCCGGCCACCAGCGCCAGCACACAGCCCAGCTGCAGATTGGCTTGCGTATCGCGCGCCGATCCGCTCAGGCGGGACAGGTAATGAAGCGGCATGCCTGGGCCGGCCTCAGGCGGTGGCGCCGAAGATGGCTTGCCACAGGCGCATGACGTTGTCCGCATGCACGCGCACTCTTTCCGGTTCCACGCGGGCCAGGTCTTGCCCCTGCAGGCGCAGCTGGTGCTGCAGCTTGCGCAGCGCGCGGTAGGCGTCGGCCACCAGGGCGGCCAGCTGGGCGTCGATCAGCCCCAGTTCGCCGCACAGGCGCAGCAGGGCGATATTGCCCGAGTTGGCCGTCAGCTGCGGGTACTGCGCCGCATGCTGGAGCACCAGGTATTGCACCATGAACTCGATGTCGATCATGCCGCCCGGATCTTGTTTCAAATCAAAGTTGCCGGGGCGGGGCGGGTGGGCGTCCAGCATCTTCTTGCGCATGGCCACCACCTCGCCCTTGAGCGGGCCGTTTTCCGGCCTTTCCTTGCGCAGGATCGTGTCGCGGATGCGCTCGAAATGCTTGCCGATGCCGACATCGCCGGCGCAGAAGCGCGCGCGCGTGAGCGCCTGGTGTTCCCACACCCAGGCCGCGCTGCCCTGGTAGCGCTCGAACGCTTGCACGCTGGAAACCAGCATGCCCGAGGCGCCGTCGGGACGCAGGGCGATGTCGATATCGAACAAAATGCCGGCCGAAGTGTGCGAGGTCATCCAGGTAATGAAGCGCTGCGCCAGCTTGGCGTACAGGCCGGGCGCTTCCTGGTCGTCGTCGTCGAACAGGAAGATGACGTCGAGGTCGGAGACATAGCCCAGCTCCTTGCCGCCCAGCTTGCCGTACGCGATGACGGCGAATTTGGGCACGTCGCGGTGGCGCGCCGGTAAGGTTTGCCAGACGGCTTGCACGGTGGCGGCGACGATGATGTCGGCCAGCTGGGACAGGTAATCGGCCAGCTTCTCCACGCTGAGGTCGCCAGCCAAGTCTTGCGCTAGGCACTGGAACAGCTGCGCGTGGTGCGTTTCTCGCAGGATATCCATCTGCCGCTCCGTGTCGCCGGGCGCGTCGTCGAGCTGGCGTTGCAAGTCCAGCGCCAGCGCGGCCGGGTCCGGCACCGTATTGCGGATGCGTTCATCGAGCAGCTCGTCGAGCAGTATCGGATGCTGCGTGAGGAAGGTGGCGGCCCAGCCGCTGGCGCATACCATGCGCACGACGCGCTCGAGCGTGTGCGGGTATTCCGTCAGCAGCGACAGATAGGCCGAGCGGCGCGCGATGGCCTCCAGGAAATCGAGCAGGCGGCCCAGGGTGGCCAGCTGGCTGGCGTTGCCGTTGGACACGGAGCAATCGGTGATCAGGGGCAGGGCGGAATTGACGAGGGCCACTAAACGCGTGCGGCTCGCCTCGGGCAAGGATTGCAAACGGGGCGCTTGCCACGTGGCCAGCAGGCGGCGCGCGCAGGCGGCCGGTTCATGGAACCCCAGGGCGGCGAAGCGCGCTTCGATGGCTTCCTGCTGGTCCGAGGCGGCGCAGTCGTTCGACGTTTGCGGGTCGATGCCCGTGTCGGCCGGCGGCGTGCCGCTGCTCTTGTCGCTGAACATTTCGTCGAACTGGCCGGCGACAAACACGCGGTGCGCTTCCAGCTGGGCCAGCAGGGTGGGCGTGTCGGGTAAACCCATCATCTGCGCCACGGTGAGGCGGTCGGCCTCGTTCGCGGGCAGGGTATGGGTTTGCGCATCGTCAAGATACTGCAGCCGGTGTTCCAGGTTGCGCAGGAAAGTGTAGGAACCCAGCAATTGTTCCACGATGGCCGGTTCCAATAGCCCCTTGTCCGCCACCGTACGCAGGGTGGCGCGCGTGGAACGTTCGCGCAGCTCGGCGTCGCGCCCGCCCCGTATCAATTGAAACACTTGCGCGAGGAATTCGATTTCGCGGATGCCGCCACGGCCCAGCTTGACGTTGTTGCTGCGGTCCGGGTGCAGCCGCTCCTGGCGGTTGACCTCGGCGCGGATCTGGCCGTGCATGGTGCGGATGGCATCGATGACGCCGAAATCGAGGTAGCGGCGGAAGACGAAGGGGCGCACGATGGCGTCGAGCGCGGCGATGTCCTCCGGCTTGCCCGTCACGGCGCGCGCCTTGACCCAGGCGTAGCGCTCCCATTCGCGCCCTTGCACGATCAGGTACTGTTCCACCATGCCCAGGCTGGCGGCCAGCGGGCCGGAATTGCCGTTCGGACGCAGGGCCATATCCACACGGAAAGTAAAACCGTCTTGCGTGATCTCGGCCAGGGCGGCGATCAGTTTCTTGCCCATGCGAATGAAAAACTCGTGGTTGGACAGGCTGCGCTGGCCCGGCAAGGTCGCTTGTGTGTCGCCATCTTCCGGGTAGACAAAGATCAGGTCGATATCCGACGACACATTGAGTTCGCCGCCGCCCTGCTTGCCCATCGCCAGCACCATCAAAGCTTGTTCCTCGCCCGATTCCTCGCCGACGGGCATGCCGTGCAGGGCCACCATCTCGGCCATGATGGCGTCCACATGCGTGCGGATGGCAAAATCGGCAAAACCCGTCATGGCGGTCACGACTTCGTTCAAGTCGGCCTGGCCGCCAAGATCGCGCGCGATCAGGCCGCAGACGAGCAGGTTGCGCAGGCGGCGCATGGCCCGTTCGGGCGGCAGCGGCGGCGTGGCGGCGTTCGCCTGGGTGGCCAGCTCGGCGGCAAAGTCGAGCCCGTCCAGCGGCGCGCGCACCAGTTGCGCCACCTGCGCGGCGCGCTCGGGGGCGGCGTCCAGCCAGCGCTGGTAGAAACGGGAGGCGGAAATCAAAGGCTGTGTGCTCATGGTATCGGTAAGGGTCTCGTGGATGCTGCGTGCATGTTCTTGTTTAACTTGGCTGCGAACGGCGGGGGATGCGGTAAAATTGTGCCGCTGGCTGAATACCGCCGGTAGTGCGTGCTCTTCCGGACGATGGTAAGGGAGGCTTTGCTCAGACGCAAGCGCAAGGATGCAGGCGCGCACCACGAATGCAGACGATTTTTGCCATTATTTGACGCCGGGCCAGTTTATTAGCTTATTGATGCAAAAACCGCCAGAAGCAAGCGTGACAGAACATGTGCCATTGGCCCTGCGCTGGCAGAGGCTGCGTGCCGCCTATCGCATGGCCAACCTGGCCACCCACCATGTATTGGGTTTTACCATCAAACTGGTGCTGCTGGCGTATTTCGCCTTCGCCGTGCTGTTTTTATTCCTGCGCTACGCTATCTTGCCGAATATCGACTATTACAAAGGCGATATCGAGCGGGCGGCCAGCCGCGCGCTGGGCAACCCTGTCAGCATCGCGCGCATTTATGCTTCCTGGCATGGCGTGCGGCCGAATCTCTTCCTCGGCGACGTGACCCTGCGCGACCAGGCGGGGCGCCAGGCGCTGAGCCTACCGAGCATTTCGGCGACTGTGTCGTGGTGGAGCGTGCTCGGTTCCGTGCGCTTCACTACTCTGGAAATCACGCGGCCCGACCTGGACGTGCGGCGCAGCATGGATGGCAAGCTGTATGTGGCCGGCGTGCTCGTCGACAGCAGCCAGGGCAGCGACGGCAAGGGCGCCGACTGGCTGCTGTCGCAGCATGACATCATCATTCGGGACGGCAAGGTGCGCTGGACCGACGAAGCGCGCGGCACGCCGGAGCTGGCTTTAACCCAGGTCAACTTGCTGCTGCGCAACCGCTGGCGCAGCCACCGGCTGGGCTTGCAGGCCACGCCGCCCGCCAGCCTGGCCGCACCCATCGATGTGCGTGCTCACTTCACGCATCCGCCTTTCAGCACGCGCATCTCGGATGTGTCGATGTGGAAGGGCGAGCTGTATGCGGACCTGAAAAACGCCGACCTGGCCGCCTGGCGCCGCTACCTCGATTATCCGTTCGAGCTGAGCCAGGGCAAGGGTGCCTTGCGCGCCTGGTTGAGCCTGGATCACGCGCGCCTGGCCGGCTTCACGGCCGACGTGGGCTTGACGGATGTGCAGGCGCAGCTGGGCGAGCATATCGCCCCGCTCGACTTGCTGTCGGTCAGCGGGCGCATTTCGGCAAAAGAAGAGCTGTCGGCGCAGGTGCCGGACGGCAAGCCCACCTTTGGCGCGAATGGCCATCAGGTGGAGTTGACGAATTTCGCGGTGGAAACACGCGACGGCCTCAGCCTGCCACCCACGACCCTGTCCGAACGTTTCATTGCCGCCACCAAGCGCAAGCCGGCGCGCACGGAAATCACGGCCAAGTCGCTCGATTTGCAAACCCTGGCCGCGCTGGCTGACAAGCTGCCGCTGGGCGAACAGCAGCGCCAGCGCCTCGACGCCCTGGCACCGCGCGGGCGTTTGCAGGATTTCTCGGCGCAATGGGAAGGCGAGATGGCGACTCCTGCCAGCTACCGTTTGCGCGGCAAGCTCATCGACCTGGGCCTGAATGCGCAGCCGGCACGCCTGGCCGTGGCGAAGACGGCCAGCAGCCCCGCGCAGGCGGCCGCACCGGCCATTCCCGGCTTCGACAAACTCAGCGGCACCATCGACGCCAGCGACAAGGGCGGCAGCATCGCTATCGATGCGCAGGACCTGGTGCTGCAGTTTCCATCGTACCTGAGCGAACCGGCCATGCCGTTCGAACAATTCGCCATGCAGGCGCGCTGGACGTTCGAAGCGGAGAATATGCTGCAAGTCGAGCTGGACAAGCTCGACTTCAATCAGCAAGGTTTGCGCGTCGCCTTGCAAGGCACGCACCGCATGCCGCTCGACGGCAAGAACCTGGGCCAGGTCGACTTGACGGGCACGATAGACAATTTCCAGATCAACACCATCGGCCGCTACCTGCCGCTGCAAACGCCCGAGCTCCTGCGCCACTGGCTGACGGGGGCGCTGGAAGGCGGCGTGGCGCGCGATGTCAGCCTGCGCCTGCGCGGCGAACTCGAGCATTTCCCCTTCAAGGCCGACACGCCGGCCCAGCTCACCCGGGGCGAATTCCGCGTGGCGGGCAAGCTCGAGAATGGCACCCTGAACTACGCGCCCGGCGAATTTGCGGAAAGCGGCCCGCTGGCCGGTAAGGCGCCCCTGTGGCCGCAGGCGGACAAGATCAAGGGCAGTTTCGTGTTTGAACGGGCGCGTATGGAAATCCGCGGCGACACGGCCATCACGGGCGGCGTGGCCTTGACGAATGTCAAAGCCGTGATCCCCGACCTGACCGTGTTCGACACCTTGCTCGACATTGAAGGCAACGCGGCCGGCCCCATGCAGGAATTCCTCAAGTACGTGACGGCCAGCCCCGTGCTGGGCTGGATCGAGCATTTCACGGATGAAACGACGGCGACGGGCAACGCCAGGCTGGCCCTCAAATTGCACTTGCCGATCGAGCGCATGCTCGAATCGACCGTGCAGGGCAGCTTGCAGCTGGCGGGCAACGACGTGGTGCTGTTCCACGATATGCCGCCCGTACTGGGTACGCAGGGTAAGATCGAATTCAACGAAAAGGGCGTTAACCTGAACGGCTTGAACGGCAGTCTGCTGGGCGGGCCGCTGGCCATCTCGGGCGGCACGCAGGCGGACAGTTCCATCCAGGTCAAGATTGCTGGCAACATGACCATCGACGGCTTGCGCAAGACGTATCCGGCGCCCGTGCTGCAGCGCCTGGCGAAACATTTGAATGGCGGCGCGCGCTACAGCGGCTTGATCACGGCGCGCGACCACCAGGTGGTGGTCAATGTCGAATCGCCGCTGACGGGCCTGGGCCTGGATTTCCCCGCCCCCCTGAAAAAGCCGGCCGGCGACAGCCTGCCCGTGAAATTCACCTTGACGGGCAATGCGGCCAACGGCGCGGGCCTGCGCACGGACGATATCCGCATCGCGCTGGGATCCGGCATTGCCGCGCGTTACCAGCGCCAGAAGCAGGGCAAGGACGCCTGGCGCCTGGTGCGCGGCGGCATCGGCGTGAACGTGCCGGCACCGGAACCGGACAGCGGCATGATGTTCAACGTCAACATGAAAACCCTGGACGTGGACAGCTGGATCGCCGCCGGCAGCGAGATCGCCGGCAGCGGCTCGGCATCCGCCGACAGCGGCGCCGCCGACGATGCCCCCGATATCGCGCAATACGTGGTGCCGGACATGATGGCCGCCCGTGCCAGCGAACTGATGCTGGGCGAGCGCAAGCTGGAAAACGTGGTCGTGGGCGCCACGCACCAGAAGGATGTGTGGCAAGCCAATATTGATGCAAAACAAGTGTCCGGCTATGTGACCTGGCTGGAAACGCCGTCCGGCCTGGGCAAGATGACGGCGCGCCTGTCGTCGCTGATCATTCCGGAGTCGGCCGCCAACGACGTGAAGAATTTGCTGGAAGGAAAGAACGGCGCCCAGTCGATTCCTTCGCTCGATATCGTCGCCGAGCAATTTGAACTGTTCAACAAGAAGATCGGCCGGCTGGAGTTGCAGGCCTATAACACCATGGCGGCGGGCGGGCGCGAATGGCGCGTGGGCAAGCTGCAACTGTCGAATCCCGATGGCGCCCTGAGCGGCAATGGCAAATGGGTGATCAAGGATGGGCAAAGCACGACCAGCCTGCGTTTCGGCCTCGATATCGTCGATGCGGGCAAGTTGCTCGACCGCTTCGGCTTTGCCGACACGGTGCGCCGCGGCAAGGGCCGCCTGAGCGGCGACATCGCCTGGAACGGCTTGCCGTATTCGCTCGACATCTCCACCTTGTCGGGGCAGATCGAGATGAACGTGGAATCGGGTCAGTTCCTCAAGCAGGATCCGGGCGCGGCCAAGCTGTTGGGCGTGCTTAGCCTGCAAGCCTTGCCCCGCTTGCTGAAACTCGATTTCCACGACGTGTTTTCCGAAGGCCTGGCCTTCGACGGCATCACGGCCAACGCCAGCATCAAGCGCGGGGTGGTGAGCACCGATAACCTCAAGATGCATGGCGTGGCGGCAACCGTGCTGATGGATGGCACGGCCGATATCGCCAATGAAACGACGAATTTGCACGTGGTGGTGATCCCGGAATTCAACCTGGGCACGGGGCCGCTCGTGTACGCGCTGGCCGTCAACCCCGTCATCGGCCTGGGCAGTTTCCTGGCGCAATTGTTCCTGCGCGCGCCCGTGATGAAGGCGCTCACTTACCATATGCAGATCGCCGGGCCGTGGAAAGCGCCCGTCGTGACCAAGCTCGATGGTGGTAAATTGGACCCTGTCGCCGTGCCTGCCGCCGCAGCGGCGGAGGCCGTGGCGAAATAGGCGCGGCGTTCGAATGGAGAAGAGGTGGCAATGATGCATACAGTCGCAGCAGTACAAATGATTTCCTCGCCTTCCGTGGAAGACAACCTGGCCACGGCGCGCCGCCTGGTGGCGCAGGCCGCCGCCGGTGGCGCGCAGCTGGTGGTGCTGCCCGAGTACTGGGCCATCATGGGCAAGCAGGAAACGGACAAGCTGGCCCACGCGGAACAGCCCGGCAGCGGCCCCATCCAGGATGGCATGGCGCAGATGGCGCGCCAGCACGGCATCTGGCTGATCGGCGGCACCTTGCCCCTGATTTCCGGCGAGGAGGGCAAGGTCCTCAACACCACGCTGGTGTATGACCCGCAAGGCGAACCGGCCGGCCGCTACGACAAGATCCACCTGTTCGGTTTTACGCGCGGCGCCGAGTCGTACAACGAATCGCGCACCATCGTGCCGGGTGCGCAGGTGCGCTCGATCGAGACCCCGTTCGGACGGGTCGGCTTGTCCATCTGCTATGACTTGCGCTTTCCCGAACTGTACCGCGCCATGGGCGATTGCGCGCTGATCGTCGTGCCGGCCGCGTTTACCCATACGACGGGCAGCGCCCACTGGGAAGTGCTGCTGCGCGCGCGCGCCATCGAAAACCAGTGCTATGTGCTGGCCTCGGCGCAGGGCGGCTTGCATCCGAACGGCCGCCGCACGTGGGGCCACAGCATGCTGATCGACCCGTGGGGCGAAGTGAAAGCCGTGTTGCCCGAAGGCGAGGGCGTGGTGAGCGGCGAGATCGACCTGCTGTTTTTGGCCGGCGTGCGCGAATCCTTGCCAGCCCTGGCGCACCGCACTATGTGAGGGTACCTGACATAAGCTACTGCGCGTCGCGCTTTGCGGCCTGCGATGCTCACCGTGCTCAAGCACGGCTGCGCTTCTCGGCCACAAATCACTGCCGCTCGCTACGCTTCTGTCAGGTACTGAGAATGAGTTGAATATAATTAGCGAGTGCAAAGTTATGAAGCCATTTGAACCCAATCTGTCCAGCCTGGCCGTGGCGCGCGAGATCCTGTTGACGCCGTTCGGCCTGGATGAAGACAAGCTGTTGAAAGCCCTGGGCACGATGTTTACGCACAAGGTCGACTATGCCGACCTGTATTTCCAGTCGACCAAGAGCGAAGGCTGGAGCCTGGAAGAGGGCATCGTCAAGACGGGCAGTTTTTCCATCGACCAGGGCGTGGGCGTGCGCGCCGTGTCCGGCGACAAGACGGCGTTTGCGTATTCCGACGACATTTCCCAGCGTGCCCTGCTGGAAGCGGCTGCGGCCACGCGCACGATTGCGCGCGCCGGCGCCGGCAGGATCAAGATCGCGGGCCAGATGCAGCCGCAGGGCGGACGCTCCTTGTACCTGCCCAACGATCCGCTCGCCTCGCTGGACGCCACGGCCAAGGTGCAATTGCTCGAACGCGTGGAAAAGATGGCGCGGGCGAAAGATCCCAGGGTCGTGCAAGTGATGGCGGGCCTGGCCGGCGAATATGACGTGGTGCTGGTGCTGCGCAGCGACGGCGTGCTGGCGGCCGACATCCGTCCGCTGGTGCGCGTCTCGCTGACGGTGATCGCGGAACAGAATGGCCGCCGCGAAACGGGCTCGGCAGGTGGCGGCGGGCGTTACAGCTATGACTATTTCAGCGATGCCGTGCTGGAACAATACGCGACGGACGCCGTCAATTCGGCCCTGGTGAACCTGGAAGCGCGCCCGGCGCCCGCTGGCCCCATGACCATCGTGCTGGGGCCGGGCTGGCCCGGCATCCTGTTGCACGAAGCCATCGGCCATGGCCTGGAAGGCGATTTCAACCGCAAGGGCTCGTCCGCGTTTTCCGGGTGCATCGGCGAGCGCGTGGCCGCCAAGGGCGTCACCGTGGTCGACGACGGCACCCTGGCTGGCCGGCGCGGCTCCCTGAATATCGATGACGAGGGCAACCCCACGCAGTGCACGACCCTGATCGAGGATGGCATCCTGAAGGGTTATATCCAGGACACCATGAATGCGCGCCTGATGAAGATGCCCGTGACGGGCAATGCGCGCCGCGAATCGTTCGCCCACCTGCCCATGCCGCGCATGACGAATACGTACATGTTGGGCGGCGACAAGGACCCGGGCGAGATCCTCGCCTCCGTCAAAAACGGCTTATATGCCGTCAACTTCGGCGGCGGCCAGGTCGACATCACGAATGGCAAGTTCGTCTTTTCGGCCAGCGAAGCGTATATGATTGAAAATGGCAAGCTCAGCTACCCGGTGAAGGGCGCGACCCTGATCGGCAATGGCCCGGACGTGCTCAACCGCGTTTCCATGATCGGCAACGACATGCGCCTCGATTCGGGCGTGGGCGTGTGCGGCAAGGAAGGGCAAAGCGTGCCCGTGGGTGTGGGGCAGCCAACCTTGCGCCTGGACGGCATTACCGTTGGCGGCACGGCTTAGATCGCCATTTCAGGAACCTACTGCGCAGCCCACTCTTGAGTTTGCGTTGCTCGCTGTACCTGAAGTACAGCTGCGCTACTCAACCCAATATTGGGCTTGCTCGCTACGGTTCCTGAAACGCCTGATACGTTGAAAATATGACGAAATTCAGAACTTGTACTTCACCCCCGCACTGATGAAGCGTCCCGCCGCGCCCGCGTAGTCGAGCGGGTTGTAGCCCGTGGCGCCATACGTGAGCGGATCGAGCGGGGCGATCTTGTCGAACAGGTTTTGTATTGTCGCAAACACTTCCAGCTTGGGCGTGGCCAGCCAGCGGGCCGTCAGGTCCACCGTGGTGAACGAGGCGATGCGGCAGCCGCGCGGCGCGTCCGTGCCGTCGGCGAAGTGCGTGGCGCAGCCGTCCGGGTCATTCTTGAACAGCAGGTTGTCGAGCGGCGCGCGGTAGTTGACGTTGGCCGTGACGCGCCAGTTCTGGCGTTCCCAGGTGGCGCCCAGGTTGATGCGGTCGTCCGGGGTGCCCATGCAGTTGGACACGTCGCAATTGCCATGCGTGCCGGCAAAATCGCGCTGCGTGCCGTCCTGTTCCGTGCGCAGCCATTTATACAGATGCGTCCACTTCAAGTCGAAGGTCAGGTTGCCATAGTCGCTGCCCCGGCTGAAGCGCTGGCGCGCGTCGATATCGATGCCGCGCACCGTCGTTTGCGCCGAATTCACATAGCTGCCTAGGACGGCCGTGATGGCGCCCGGATCGCCGGGAATGGCGGTCGCCGTGGAGGGGTCGCGTGCGACATGGCCGGCGAGTATGGCCATATCGGTCTGTTCCTGGTTGATTTCATTCTTGCGCCGTATTTCCCACAGGTCGAATGAAATGCTTGTCCGCGGTAATGGATCCCAGATGGCGCCGATGGAATAGCTCTTTGAACGTTCGGGCGAGAGGTTCGGGTTGCTTTTGGTAATGACCGCGATGTTGCTGGGGTCGCATGCTGCTTCGACGCCCAGTGCGCAGCGGACAGGATCGGTGCCAACAGCAAAGGCCGCCAGGCCGCCGACGCCATTTTCTGCCGCATTGGGTGCCCGGAAACCCCGGGCGAAGGTGCTGCGCAGAGCCAGTTCGCGTATCGGCGTCCATTTCACGCCCAGCTTCGGCGTATAGGAATTGCCGACATCGGTGAAATGGTCGGCGCGCAGGGCGCCCGACAGTTCCAGCGTTTTTAGTACGGGTGCCAACACTTCGGCATACAAGGCCGTGGCGTTGCGGCTGCCCTTGTAGGCGGAGTAACCCAAACCGATGATGTTGCCGCGTTCGGTGCCGGTGGTTGGTTGGAGTTCTGTCGATTCGTGGCGGAACTCGGCCCCCACGGCCGCGCCAAGCGCTCCTCCATCAAGCTTGCCAATATCGCGGCTGGCCTTGAAATCGATCTGCGCGATGTGTGTCTTGCCGGCACTGGAAATGCGCGGCGACAAGGCCGCATACAGCGCGGCGGAATTGAGACCGGCATTTTCTGCGATGCGCCACACGCTACCGGGAGGTAGGGCGGCATACGCCGGGTTGGCGCTGGCTGTCGCCACGTTGGCGGCGGTGGGGTTGAGCAGGGCGAAAGTCACGTCGCGTTGCAGATAGCCGCTGCTTTCGTTCGATACCTTGTTGCGCGAATATAGCAGGGCGCTGTCGATATTCCAGCCCGCCAGCGTGCCCTTGATGCCGGCGGCGAAGCGGACAAAGGTCGAATCGATATCAGAAATACGGGGGCCGACATCGGCCGCCAGGTAGCGTAGCCGCGCGGTGCGCCCGAAATACGGGTTGTCGGGATGGTCTGCGCCGAGTGACACGCTTGCAGTGCTGATGGGGCCGCCAGGATAAATGATGGTTCCATTGATGCCTGCCGGCGTCGTGGCCGCTGTGGATGCGCTGTGGTAAACATTCAGTTCGGCATAGGTTTGCAGTTCCGGCGTCAATTGCCAGGCGCCGCGGCCGAAGAAATTGATGTTCTTTTGCTTGGGCTGGATTTGGCCATATTGCTGTGCGGCATCAGTCAGGCAGCCGCCGCCCGGATCGCCCTGCCGATGCGTGGTGAAATTGCCGCAGGCGGCGCCGGGGAAGGTGCGCGTAAAGCCCGCGCCAGCGAGGTTGCCGCGGTTGTAGTAGTCGAGCGTGTCGGGATTGCGCACATTGCCATTGACGGCGCTGCCGGCCGCATTGTTGGTGGTGATGGCGCCCGTGCCGCCCAGTGCTTCCTGGGCGCTGAAGCCCAGGTCGCGCAAGTCGCTGCGGCCGACGGCGCCCCGGCCGGCCCGGTCGCGGTTCCAGATGGCGGCCTTTTCGCTGTACTCGAGGTTCAGCAGCACGTTGTAGCGGTCCGTGTCGATGTCGCCGAAGCCGTGCGTGATGGCGGCGCGCGCGTCGCGCCCGTCCCACTCCTTCGTCTTGCCGTAATTGCCCTTGATGGCCGTGCCCTGGTAGTCGCGCCGCAGGATCACGTTGACGACGCCGGCGATGGCGTCCGAGCCATAGATGGCCGAGGCGCCATCCTTGAGGATTTCCACCCGTTCCACGGCTTCCAGGGGAATGATGTTCAGGTCGGCAAACACTTTCTGCCCGTCGTCGGCCAGGCCATACGGCGCGACGCGGCGGCCATTCAGCAGTACCAGGGTCGAGGCCGTGCCCAGGCCCCGCAGCGACACGCCGGAAGCGCCGGCGGCAAAGCCGTTGCCGAAGGTGGTGGGGACGGAGCCCTGGTTGTCGACGGCCAGGGTCTGCAGCAGTTCGGCCACGCTGGACTTGCCCGATTTTTCAATGTCGGCCGCGCTCAGGGTTTGCACGGCCGAAGCCGTTTCCGCTTGCGCGCGGCGGATGTTCGAGCCGGTAATTTCCACGCGCGCAATCGGCGCGGCGTCCTGCGCCAGGACGGGTAGGCTCAGCAGTGCACTGGCCAGTGCCAGGCCTAGTCTGGGTGGTGAAAATGCAGCGGAATGCAAGGATGGAGTAGGGATCATGCGGTTCTCCGGAAAGGTCAGGCAGTCAAAGGTCGTCGATACGTCCTTGAGTTTTGTCCGTGCGGCGACGCCGGGACTAGACCTGGATCAAGGAGTGCCCCGCTTGTCGTCGATAGAATGGCTGGCGTGGCGTGGTTGCCACGACGGGCACAACGGTGGCGCCGGGGATGCAGAGTCGCGGTGAGATTCACAGCGCGCAACTTTTTATGCTTTTTTGCGGGTTATGCAGTGTAAAACGGCAGCGGCATGCGGCTTTGCCGACAAATATGCTTGCCAACCCTTGCAATTTAGGTTTATAGTCGTTCATCACTTACGGATGACTCGCATGTTCGCTCGCCACTTTTTTACCGCTTATTTTTACTTTAGCAATTCCAACCCAAAGGCGGTGGAGTAGCGGTCGGTTCACGTAGCAGCAAAACGAGATCCCAGCAAATTCTAAAAAACCGCCACCGATGGCGGTTTTTTTTTACCCAGATGTTTTACCCTTCCTTAAATTTTGGAGAAAATGATGCCCCGCACCGATGATTTGCGCATTCGCGAAATGAAGGAACTGACCCCGCCGTCCCACCTGATCCGCGAATTTGCCTGCTCGGAGCAAGCCGAACAGACTGCCGCCAGCGCCCGCATTGCCCTGCACCGTATCCTGCATGGCCAGGACGACCGCCTGATGGTGGTGATCGGGCCTTGCTCCATCCACGACACCAAGGCGGCGATGGAATATGCGCGCCTGCTGGTCAAGGAACGCGCGCGTTTCGCGGGCGAACTGGAAATCGTCATGCGCGTCTACTTCGAGAAGCCGCGCACCACGGTGGGCTGGAAGGGCCTGATCAACGACCCGTACATGGACAACAGCTTCCGCATCAACGACGGCTTGCGCATGGCGCGCGAACTGTTGCGCGATATCAATGAGCTGGGCTTGCCGGCCGGCACGGAGTTCCTCGACGTGATCAGCCCGCAATACATCGCCGACCTGATCAGCTGGGGCGCCATCGGCGCGCGCACGACGGAATCGCAGGTGCACCGTGAGCTGGCGTCGGGATTGTCCTGTCCGGTCGGCTTCAAGAATGGCACGGATGGCAACGTGAAAATCGCCGTGGAAGCCATCAAGGCCGCCTCGCAGCCGCACCATTTCCTGTCCGTCACGAAAGGCGGCCACTCGGCCATCGTCTCGACCAACGGCAACGAGGATTGCCACATCATCTTGCGCGGCGGTAAAACCCCGAACTATGACGCGGCCAGCGTGGACGAGGCGTGCAAGGCGATCGCCGCGCAAGGCCTGGCGGCGCGCCTGATGATCGACGCCTCGCATGCGAACAGTTCGAAAAAACCGGAAAACCAGATTCCCGTATGCGCCGACATCGCCAGCCAGGTGGCCGGCGGCGATGGCCGCATCGTCGGCGTGATGGTGGAATCGCACCTGGTGGCGGGCCGCCAGGATTTGATCCCAGGCAAGGAATTGATCTATGGCCAGTCCGTCACGGATGGCTGCATCGACTGGAGCGCCAGCGTGGCCGTGCTGGAAAACCTGGCGGCGGCCGTCAGGCAGCGCCGCCTGCAGGGCGACGCGGAATAAGGTGGCGCGCAGCATGAAAAAAAGCCCGGAAAGCTAAGCTTTCCGGGCTTTTTCAGTTTTCAGCCGATGCAATCAGCTTAGAACTTGTAGGAACCGCTCAGGTAGAACTGGCGGCCCAGGGCGCTCGAGTACGATGGGTTGTAGCCAATTTGATGCGAACCCGTGTTACGCAGGGTGAACGGCGGATTGCGGTCGAACAGGTTCAGGATGCCGCCCGTGATTTCCACGTTCTTCAGCGGACGGTAAGCCGTCTGGAAGTCGAAGGTGGTGTAGCTCGGCACTTCCAGCTGGATGCCATAGCATTCGCCAGGGCTGCCGGCGACGATCACGGCGCAATCGTCGACCGTCTGTTCCTTGTCCGTGTAGCCATTGCGGTAGCTGGCGCTCAGCGTATGCGTGAACTTGGCCGTCTCATACGAGGTGGTGGCGCGGATGATGTTGCGGAAGCTGACCTTGTCGTTCGAACCGTAG
Organism: Janthinobacterium sp. SUN100; assembly: GCF_030397705.1. Lineage (NCBI taxonomy): Bacteria > Pseudomonadati > Pseudomonadota > Betaproteobacteria > Burkholderiales > Oxalobacteraceae > Janthinobacterium > Janthinobacterium sp. SUN100. Next base: position 160,987 of record NZ_JAPUBU010000005.1, read on the forward strand.
CGGTTCAGGCTGGTTTCCCACTGATCATCGGTGCCCGGCGTCGTGTAGCGCGAACGCAGCAGGTAGGTACCCATCAGGCGGCTCGTCAGACGGCCGTCCAGCAACTTCATCTTGTGGGTGAAGTCGTAGTCGATACCGCGGTTTTCCACCTTGCCGATGTTAATCGGCAGCAGCTTGATGGCCAGCACGTCGAGGCCCGTCGAGGTGATGTGCTTGGTGGTGAACAGGTTGGCATACTTGGCTGGATTGTTGAAGATCAAGCCTTCGGAGACGGCCGTGACCTGGTCGCGGATTTCCACGTTCCACAGGTCGAACGACATCGACAGGCTGTCGATCGGCTCGAACACGGTACCGATGCTCCATTGCTTCGACGTTTCCGGCTTCAGCTCAGGATTGCCGCCCTGGAAGGCTTCGAATTGCTGGCGTCCAACGCCACTGCAATAGCTGGCCAGCGGGTGACCGCCCATGCCGTTTGCCGCCGTCAATGGGCATTGGTAGTTACCGCCCGTGACGCCCCAGTCTTCCAGCGGTCCGGCGATTTCCTGCATGCTGGCGGCGCGGAAGCCGGTGCCGGCAGCGGCGCGGAACATCAGGCTCTTGGTCGCGGAATACTTGCCGCTGATTTTCCAGGTGGTGGCGTTTTCTTTCTTGCCTACCGTCTTGCCCGTCAGCTTGTCGTCGATGGCGCCGATCTGGTCATAACGCACCGAGCCGGTCACTTCCAGTTTTTTCGAAATCGGCAGCATCAGCTCGGCATACGCGCCCGCGTTGTCGCGTGCGTATTCGCTGTCGACTTGCGCATTGTCAAACAGGATTTGCGCCTGCTTGGCGACGTCCGCCTGTTGCATCTTGAACGAGGTGTTGCGGTAATCGGCGCCCACGCCCAGCATGGCGGTGCCGCCCGGCAGCGAGAACACAGGGCGCGAAGCGCGGCCGTCGACGCCCTTCATTTCCACGGTTTGCGTGTTGTAGGTGCCGCTGAAGCCAGTGCCGAGCAGGGCCTGGCGCATGGCGTCCGGCATGGCGCCCACGGGGTAGGCGAACGGGTCGATAGTGCCGGCGTCGAGCAGGGCGTTGAACTTGTCGGACAGCGGGAAGCCGCTGACGTAGTCCTGCGTCTGCTTGTTTTTCGAGTACGTCACGGCCGTGTTGATATCCCAGCCGAATGCGCTGCCTTCCACGCCACCGACGAGGTGGGTCGCCTTGTTGCCGTAGTCGTACACGCGGTTACCCATTTCGGACAGGCGGTACTTGGCGACGCCGCTCACGGCATTGGCCAGTTGCGACGGGCTCAACTGCGAAGCCAGGTACTTGCTGAACAGGGGCGAATTCGGGGAAATGGAGAAATCGGCCGGGTACGGCGCGATGCTGGCCTTGATGCTCGCTTCGGTGTAGGCGAAGTCGTAGAAACCTTGCCAGCCGGTCTTGCCCAGCTTGACGGTACCCGAACTGAACAGTGAGTCGCGCTTCGATTCGGGATTGATTTCAATGGTCGACGGCGAGTCGAAATAGCAGTTGCCATCGCCGTAGAAGTCCATATTGCCAGGCGCGCACTTGCCGCCATGGGCCAATGCATACGGATTGGCCAGGTTGACGGTATCGACGAACGGTTTGTTGGTTTCCGGGTTGATCACCACATTGCCGTTTGCATCGGTACGGTTGTAGGTGGCAGCGGCATTGGCCGCCGACGAACGCGAGGAACCGTTGATGAATTGCAGCGCCTTGCCGGTCTTCGGATCGTTGAAATTGATGATGCCGCTTTTCGCGAAGCTGCGCTGCGATGCTTTCAGCGATTTTTGTTCGTCGTGGCTGGCCGACACGAAGATGCTGTAGCCGTCTTCGTCGATATCGCCGAAGCCCTTGCTGATCGAAATCGAATTGCTGGCGCCGCCTTTTTCTTCAGGGCGCGAGTACTTGGCATTGATTTCCAGCGGCGATGTGCCTTTTTTCAGGATGAAGTTGACCACGCCGGCGATGGCGTCGGCGCCATACAGGGCCGAGGCGCCGTCCGTCAGCACTTCCACGCGTTCGATGGCCGACAGGGGGATCGAATTCAGGTCGATGGTGGTGCCGGAATTGGATGGCGCCAAGCGGCGGCCGTTCAGTAGCACCAGCGTGTAGGCTGCGCCGATATCGTGGATCGAGGCCGTGGTGACGCCACCGCCGCCGCCGCCCACCGAATCGGCGGCCACGGAGAAGCCCTGCATTGCAGGAATTTGCTGGATGAAATCGGTAACCGTGGTAACGCCGGTTTTCTTGATGTCTTTCTGGTTGAACGACTGTACCGGCAGCGACGCTTCGGAAGCGATGCGCTTGATGCTCGAACCCGTGACTTCCACGCGTTGCATGGTGCCATCTGTTGTTTCTTGCGCATACGCGGCGTGCATGCCCAGGGCCATGCCGCCTGCAAACATCAGGCGCAGCGACCGCGATATTACATTTTCTATCATCATCTGAAATTCCTTGTTATTGTGATAAAGATGGCATTTATTTTGAAATAACATGTTGCTTGCTGACAATTTATTTGCTTATTTCAAAATTGACCAACGAAAATTCTGTAAATTTTCTTGGGCCTCATCAAAACATTCACGATTCAGATTGTCAATTTCGTGCGGACTTTTTGGACGAAATGCAACATTTTCCTGTTTTTTTTATAATCCTTCAGCAATAAAATATCGTGAACCCTTGTCAGGCGTGCTCAGATGCGTAAAATAAAACGGCGCACATCATCGCTGATGGCGCCGTCTTTGCTTCCGCTGGCATATGCTTGCCAGCGCTGTCCGTCTGATCGCGTTTCCCGCAATTTCCCCTTAAAACGTATAGCTGCCGCGCAAGTACCAGGCGCGCCCGATCGGGTCCGTGTAACGCGGGTCATAGCCTTTCTGGAACAGGGTGCCCTGGTTCGAGAACGGCGGTTCCTTGTCCAGCAGGTTTTTCACGCCGGCAGTCAGCAGCAAGCCCTTCCACGCATAGCTGCCCGACAGTCCCAGCAGGCTGTAGGACGGCACATCGTGGCGGTACTGCGGATCCACCTGGTTCTGATCCGTGTAGCCGGACTTGAACGATTGCGACACGGTGGCGCCCCAGTTGCCCATGCGCCAGTTCAGCGCCGCCGTATGCTTCCAGCGGAAGACGGGATTGTTGTCCGCGTAGCGGCCCACGTTGGCGATGAATTCGCCGCCGCGCTCGTTCTGGTAGTCATACTTGTGGGTCCAGGTGCCGTCGACAGACACGCTGAAATCGCCATACGCACCGCGTCCCAGGCGCGCATTCAGGCTGACGTCGATGCCGTCGGTCTTCACTTCACCGAGGTTGTCGTTCAGGTCGAGGATGGCGTAGGGCGAACCGTCGGGATTGCGCAGGAACAAGGCCTTGTATTTTTCATAGTTGCCGTAGATCGATTGTTCGGGCAGGGACGAAATCTTGTCCTTCAAATGGATGTTCCAGTAATCGACGGCGACGGTGACTTCCTTGATGGGTTCGAGCACCAGGCCAAAGGCGAAGGTGGTGGATTTTTCCGGTTTCAGCTTTTCATTTCCGCCTTGCAGCTTGAATTGCTGCAAGTCGCAATCGCGCAAGGGATTGGCGCCCGGTTGCGGCACGCCTCCGGGGCACAGGATCGGGTCGTCGTAGGAATCGTTGGTATCGTTCTTCGACGGCGGCGCATTCTTTTCAAACAGGGTGGGCGCGCGGAAACCCGTGCTGGCCGAGCCGCGCAGCACCAGCGCGCTGCTGGCCTGGTAGCGCAGGGCCAGCTTCGGATTGGTGGTGCTGCCCACGTCGCTGTAATGGTCGAAGCGGGCGGCCAGCTGCACTTCCAGGTCCTTGATCAGCGGCAAGTTAACTTCGCCGAAGACGGCCTGGATCGTGCGTGAACCGCTCTTCGACAGCGAGCCGGACAGGCCTGAACTGGTGGCCTGGCCGGCGATGTCGCGGTTCACGTTGAAGTCGGCCTTTTCGCGCCGTACTTCGCCGCCCAAAGCGATCGCCAGCGGGCCGCCGGCCAGTTGCATCAGGTCGCGGCTGCCCTTGATGTCGAAGCCCGTGGTGGTGACCTTGGCGTTCTGCACTTCACCGCGCAGGGCAGTGCTGTCCAGATAAGCCTTGCCGGCCGCATCCTGCACGCCAAACGGGTTCAGGATGCCATTGAGCACGCCGGCGGCGAACGAGGCATCCTGCACATAGCCACCCGTAAATTTCTCCGACGATTTGCTGATCGCGTGGCTCAGCCCCGTCTTGTAATCCCAGCCGGCCAGTTCTCCCTCCAGCGCCAGCACCAGGCGGTCCGCCTTGCCGTCCGAATCGATCTGCCGCTGGCCCGCTTCCACGGGGCGCCAGTTGACGCTCAGGGGCTGGCCTGACAAGTCCGGCTGCGCCGGCACGCCGCCCGCATTGCCCGGATAATATTTGCTGCTAATGGGCAAGATCAAGCCCGTTTGCGGCGGCGGCGCCGTGCGTGCCTTCACCTTGTTTTGCGAATGCAGGTATTCCACCGTGGCCAGGTGGCCGCCGCCGAGCTTGAAGGCGCCCTTGCCGAAGAAGGCCACTTGCTCCTGCGCGGGCAGGTCGTCGATCTGGCGCGTGTAATCCTGGCGGCAAGTGCCGTTGGCGGCCGCCACCGACAGCGGTGGCAGACAGCCGCCGGCCGCGTACGGATTGCCGGCCAGGCCCTTGCCGCCGTTGGCCGCCGCATCGAAGTAGTTGCCGGGGAAGGTGGTGCCGCTGGTGAGCGACAGGCCCCGCTCGGGAATGATGCCGGTCTTGGAAAAATCGCGGTCCTGCGACGTGAGCACATTTTGCTTGTGGTAGTCGACCACGCCGAAAATATTGTAGCCGTCCGTGTCGAGCTTGCCGAAACCCGTCGACAGGTTGATGCGGTGCTCGCCTGCGCCCTTGTGTTCTGGCGCGACGACCTCGGCGGTGATATTCGTGACGTTGACGGAGCGCTTCGTGATGAAGTTGATGACGCCGCCGATGGCGTCCGTGCCGTAGATGGCCGAGGCGCCGTCGCGCAGCACTTCGACCCGTTCCAGGGCGGCGATGGGAATGATGTTCAGGTCGACGCTGGCGCCGTCATACGGATGGTTGGCGATGCGCCGGCCGTTGAGCAGGACCAGGGTCTTGTCGCCGCCCAGGCCGCGCAAGTCGGCACTGGCCTGGCCGCCCGTGGGCAAGCCGCTGGTATTGCCGCCGACGGCATTGCCGCTGCCCATGCTCGATGCATTCGAGGGGATCTTGCTGAGCACTTCCTGGGCCGTCGTCAAGCCCTGTTTGGCAAAATCCTCGGCCTTGAAGATGGACAAGGGCGTCGCCGTTTCCGAGACGAGGCGCTTGATGGAGGAACCGGTGACTTCGACGCGTTGCATGCTGCTGGTATCGCTGACTTCTTGCGCCAGCACCTGCTGGCTGAGCAGGCCTGCGGCAAGGCCGCTGGCGCAAATCAAACGGATGGAGCGGGACAAGCGTGTTTCTCTGATCATGTTCAAGACTCCTGGAAAAGCGGTTGGCTAGAAGGGCAAGAACGGCCGCGCTGGTTGGCGCACCGAGAACATTGAAAAGTATTTATATCTTTTCAAGAGATTCACTGTAATGAGCTGCAAAAGTCCTTGTCAACGTGGCAAACAGGTTTGTGTGCCTAAACAACGCAGTGCATCAGAGGTACTGATTTAGAACAAAGAAGGTGCATTTTGTGCCGCATTTTTGACGAGGCTGCCATCCCCCTTCGTGCGCAAAATAAAAATACGCTCGCTGCAGTGCAGCGGGCGTTGGTGTGGATGGCATGGCGATAGTGACTTGTGCCTGCCGAATGTTCAGGCTGTGCGTGGCAGCCTGAGCGGACGCTGGGAATAACTTGTCGCTGGCGCCCAGTTTCGGCGTGGTCGACGAGAAACGGTCGTATTTGTCGTCACGCAAGGCGCCGGACACTTCCACCGTCTTGATCACGGACGCCAGCACTTCCAGGAACACGGCCGACACCTTGCTGTCGCCCTTGGCGGCGACACAGCTGGAATGGATGGAGCCGTCTTTCGTGCCCGACAACGATGGGTTGTCGAGATTGTCGCGGCGGTGTTCCGCGCCCACGGCCAGGCCCAGGGCGCCGACTTGTTTCAATATTTGCAATTATTTCAATGTTGCACCGCGCCGTATATTTTCCGTACTGCCATAAAAACTGTCGTCATTCGGGGCCGTAACGGTTACTGCCAAGTCGTTTTTTCATGGTGGCGACCGGTCTTTGTTGCGCTGCGGAAGATTTCCCCTGCACGGCAGGCAGCCGTGGCTGCCCGCCACGCCCGTACTGCGGCTTTTTGCCCGGCGAACAGAATATGCGTTATCGTTACGCCTTTTTCCAGCTCGCCTGCATGCGGACGGGGCTGGCGATGAGCAAGGCATAGATCTTGCGAGGATGGACTGGTTTTGGCGGTGGAATCCTGTATCCCAGGGGGAAGCCAGTACAAGCGCACCAATACGGTGCGACAGATAATCGAGATGAAGGGTATTACATGAAGTCACCATGGATGCGGCGCGTGGCGCTGCTCGCCTGCCTGGCCACCCTGCCGCTGGCGGCCGTTGCCGCCGATGCCCCCAGCGCCGCGGCCGCGCCGGTCAAAACCTTGCGCTATATCTTGCCGGCCGCCGAGACGGGCTTCGATCCGGCCACCGCGCGCGACCTGTATTCGAACCACATCACGCAGGCCGTCTTCGACACCCTGTACACCTATGATTACCTGGCGCGCCCCGTCAAGGTGGTGCCCGGCGCGGCCGCCGCCATGCCGGAAGTGTCCGCCGACGGCAAGACCTACACCATCCGCCTGAAAAAAGGCATCCTGTTCACGCCGGACGCCGCGTTCGGCGGCAAGCGCCGCGAACTGACGATGGCCGACTATGTGTATTCGTGGAAACGATTGTTCGACCCGCGCCTCGCTTCGCCGCACAGCTGGCTGTTCGAAGGCAAGGTAGTGGGGCTGGACGACCTGGCCAAGGAAGCGGCCAAGGCGAACAAGCTGGACTTCAACAAGAAGGTGGCCGGCCTGGAAATTCTCGATCCGTACACCTTGCGCATCACGCTGACCAAGACGGATTTCAACTTCCCCATGATCCTCGCCTACGTGCCGACGGCCGCCGTGGCGCGCGAAGTGGTGGACAAATACGGCGACGTGAAGGGCGAAGTGGGTTCGAATCCCGTCGGCACCGGTTACTACACGCTCGGTGAATGGACGCGCGGCAACCGCATCGTCCTGAACCGCAACCCGCAGCACTTGCCGGAAACGTGGAATTTCATGGCTGGCGACGATCCGGACGACCAGCGCATCGTGCGCCAGATGCAGGGTAAACGCATTCCCGCTATCGACCGCATCGAAATTTCCGTGATGATCGAAGACCAGTCGCGCTGGCTGTCCTTCCAGAGCGGCGGCACGGACGTGTTTTGGCTCGACGGCCCGCTGGCGCCGAAAGCATTGCTGAACGGCAAGCTGCGTCCCGAACTGGCGGAGAAGGGCGTGCAACTGTCGCGCTTGCTGGACCCGGAGATCAGCTATTACTACTGGAACATGGAAGACCCCACCCTCGGCGGCTTCAGCAAGGAAAAGATCGCCCTGCGCCGCGCTATTGCCATGGCGCACAATATCGATGAAGAAATCCGCATCATCTGGAACGGCCAGGCCAAGCGCCTCGACTATCCGATACCGCCCGGTGTCGTCGGCTACGATCCCCACTACAAGAGCCTGCTGCAATACGATCCCGTGCTGGCCAATAAATTGCTGGATAAATTCGGCTACAAGAAGGGCGCCGACGGCTGGCGCACCTTACCGGACGGCAAGCCGCTCCTGATCCGCTACGCTTCGCGCAATGAAGCCAATGGCGTGCTGCAGGCGGAAATGTGGCGCAAGACCTACAACTCGCTGGGCATCCGCATGGAAAACGACCGCATGATCTTTTCCGACATTTTGAAGACGGAAAAGCAGTGCAAGATGCAGACGCGCACGGCGCCGTGGCTGGCCGATTATCCGGACGGCGACAACTTCATGCAGCTGTTCTACGGCCCGAACACGCATCAGAACAACAATGGCTGCTACCAGGACCCCGAGTACGATAAATGGTACGCGGCCAGCCAGGCCATGCCGGCCAGCCCCGAGCGCGACGAGCTGTTCCACAAGATGGCGCGCCGCCTGGAAGTCAATGCGGGCGCCCTGATCGGCTATGCGCGCTACCGCAACATGCTGGCGCAAAAGTCGGTGCAGGGCTACAAGAAGCACCCGATCCTGTTCCAGGAATGGGCGTACATGGATATCGACAGCACGGGCACGCCAGTGGCGCCCGTTGCCGATTCCGCTAAAAAATAAGCGCGGCTTATAACGACAAGGAATCATTATGTTTGCTTATATCCTGCGCCGCTTGTGGCAGATGCTGCCCACCATGCTGGGCGTCGTCCTGCTGGTGTTTATCCTGTTTAACTGGGTGGGCGGCGACCCCGCCTACATCCTGGCCGGCAAGATGTCTAGTGCGGAAAGCATCGCCAACATCCGCCGCCAGCTGGGCGTCGACCAGCCGTATTACGTGCAACTGTGGATCTTCATCAAGCAGATCGTCACGTTTGACTTCGGCCAGAGCTGGGCCACGGGGGAATCCGTGTCGCACATCATCACCTCGCGCCTGGGGCCGTCGATGATGGTGCTGATCCCGCTGACCGTGCTGGAAACGTTTTTTGGCGTGGCGCTGGCGCTGGCCATCGCGTTTGTGCGCGGTTCGCTGACGGACCGCGCCGTCATGATCGCCTGCACGGTGGGCATGTCGATTTCCATCCTCGTCTACATCATCGTCTTCCAGTACGGCTTTGCCTACAAGCTGGGCCTGTTCCCCGTGCAAGGCTGGGGCGACAGCTTCTGGGAAAACCTGCTGCGCTATTCGACCTTGCCCATCCTGATCGGCCTGGCCGTGTCGATCGCGCCGACCCTGCGCCTGTTCCGTACCTTCGTGCTGGACGAGGCCAACCAGGATTACGTGCGCACGGCGCGCGCCAAGGGCTTGAAGGAAGGCCGCATCATGTGGGTGCACGTGCTGCGCAACGCCGGCATCCCCATCATTACCTATGTGATGTCGAACTTGCCGGCCCTGCTGATCGGCGCTTTCCTGCTCGAGCGCTTCTTTGGCATCCCCGGCATCGGGCGTGAAGTGATTCTGGCTGTCGAGCGCAGCGACTTTCCGGTGATCAAGGCGATCACCGTGTATGTCGCCGCCGCCACCATGCTCTTCAACCTGCTCACCGACCTGCTGTACCAGGCGGTCGATCCTCGCGTACAACTGAAGTAGAAAGAGACGATGTCGAAACCTCATACATCGCCCGGCCTGTGGGCCCTGGCGTGGCGCCGTTTGCGCGGCGACAAGATTGCAATGGTATCGCTGGCCGTGGTCGGCGCCTTTTTCCTGCTGGTGCTGGCTTCCGCCAGCGGCCTGGTGGCTTCGAACTGGGAAGACGAAGTGGCCGTCAGCTACGCGCCGCCCACCTTTGTCGGCGCCGACAAGGACGTCGCCGCCGATGGCGCCATGCCCGTGACGGACGAGCGCAGCGCGCCGACACCCGTCAACGTGCTCGACCCGCTGGCCGACGATATCGCCGAACTGCGCGCCCAGATGGGCAGCAACCCATCGGCTGGCGTGGAAATGTACGGCGTCGCGGACCCGCTGGCCGACGACTTGACGGCCTTGCGTGCCGGCATGGGCAAGGCCAAGAAACTCGTCACGCACAAGGCGGCAACCTTGCCGTTCGGCGCCGACAAGTGGGGCCACGATATCCTGCAGAAAACCGTCAAGGGCGGCGAGACGTCGATCGTCGTGGGCCTGGTGGCCGCCTTGCTGGCCGTCGTGCTGGGCACCATCTTTGGCGCCGTGTCCGGCTATTTCGGCGGCATCGTCGATGACTTCTTCAACTGGTTCTACAGCATCTTCACGTCGATTCCTTCGATCCTGATGATTTTGACGGTGGCGGCGGTCTTGCAGCAAAAGGGCGTGCTGACCATCGTGCTGATCCTGGGCTTGACGGGCTGGACGGGGCCGTACCGCTTGATCCGCGCCGAATACATCAAGCACAAGGCGCGCGAATACGTGATGGCGGCCGACGCCATCGGCGCCTCGCACTGGCGCAAGATGTTTTCCCACATCTTCCCGAACGTCAGCCACGTTGCCTTGGTGCAAATGTCCATCCTCGTGGTGGGCTTCATCAAGGCGGAAGTGATCCTGAGTTTCCTCGGCTTTGGCGTGCCGGTGGGCACCGTCTCGTGGGGCAGCATGCTCAATGAGGCACAAAATGAACTGATCCTGGGCAAATGGTGGCAGCTGACAGCCGCCGCCACGGCGATGGCCGTGCTGGTGACGGCGTTCTCGCTGTTTACCGATGCCTTGCGCGATGCGCTCGACCCCAAAGTGAAATAGGAGTTGCTCATGGACCAGAATAACCTGTTGGAAGTGCGCGACCTGCGCGTCACCTTCCGCCTGGACAAGAAGACCACGTTCGAAGCCGTCAAGGGCATCTCGTTCAACGTGCCGCGCAACAGCACCGTCGCGCTGGTGGGCGAATCGGGCAGCGGCAAGTCCGTCAGCTCCTTGGCCGTGATGGGCTTGTTGCCGCCGGATAACACCATCATCGACCCCGGATCCAGCATCCACTTCGGCGGGCGCGACTTGCTCAAATTGTCGATCGCCGAGCGGCGCACCATGTGCGGCAAGGATATCTCGATGATCTTCCAGGAGCCGATGTCATCCCTGAACCCCGTGTTTACGGTGGGTTTCCAGATCGCCGAGGTGTTGCGCCAGCACATGGGCATGAACCGCAAGCAGGCGCGGGCGCGCACCCTGGAATTGCTCGAGGAAGTGGGCATACCGGACCCGGCCACCAAGATCGACGCCTACCCGAGCCAGATGTCGGGCGGCCAGCAGCAGCGTGTGATGATCGCCATGGCCATCGCCTGCGAACCGAAACTCCTGATCGCGGATGAACCGACGACGGCGCTGGATGTGACGATCCAGAAGCAGATCATGGACTTGATCGCGGCGCTGCAAAAGAAACACCAGATGTCCGTGCTGTTCATTACCCATGACCTGGGCCTGGTGGGAGAGATTGCCGACCAGGTGATCGTCATGCGCCACGGCGAAGTGCGCGAGACGGGGGACGTGCGGCAAGTGTTTGAAGCGCCGCAAGACAGTTATACCAAGGCGCTGCTGCATTGCCGTCCGTCCCTGGACGAGCGCCCTTGGCGCCTGCCCGTCATCGCCGATTATATGGATGGCAAGGCGGGTCCCGGCATCGAGGTGAAGCAGCGCACGCGCGGCTACACGCCGGGCGACGAACCCGTGCTGGTGGTCAATAACTTGAGTAAAAGCTTTTACACGCGCGAGGGCTTGTTCGGCAAGCGCGAATTCCAGGCCGTCAAGGATGTGTCGTTCACCTTGCCACGCGGAAAAACGCTGGGCGTGGTGGGCGAGTCCGGTTCCGGCAAGACGACGGTGGGCCTGACCTTGCTGCGCCTGCACCAGGCGACGGGCGGCACGGCCATGTTCCACGGCAAGGACCTGATCGCCATGCCGAACAAGGAGTATTTGCCGTATAAACGCCGCATCCAGATCATCTTCCAGAATCCATATGCCTCGCTGAACCCGCGCTTCACGGTAGGGCAGATCCTGCTGGAACCCATGCGCATCCACAAGATCGGCGCGACGGACCAGGAACGCATCGCCAAGGCCTACTGGCTGCTCGATAAAGTCGGCTTGCCGGAGCAGGCCTTCCACCGCTATCCGCACGAGTTTTCCGGTGGACAACGTCAGCGCATCGCCATTGCCCGCTGCCTGACCATGCAGCCGGAAATTCTCGTGTGCGACGAATCCGTGTCGGCGCTGGACGTGTCGGTGCAAGCGCAGGTATTGAACTTGCTGCAGGATTTGCAGGATGAATTTGGATTGTCGTACATCTTCATCTCGCACGATTTGTCCGTCGTCAAATACATCGCCGACCAGGTGATGGTGATGCACAAGGGGCAAGTGGTGGAACTGGCCGATTCGGATGAGCTGTACCGCAATCCCGTGCATCCGTACACGCGCACGTTACTAAGCGCGATACCGAAGGGCGTGCAAATATAACGTCTGTCAAAACCTGCTGCGCGTCGCGCTTTGCGGCCTGCGATGCTCGCCGTGCTCAAGCACGGTTGCGCTTCTTAGCCACAAATCACTGCCGCTCGCTACGGTTATGTCCGACGTTTAGGTCGGGCTTTTTACGGTAAGATAGCGGCCATGCCCAACCTCATTTACCTGCTCGAACATTACGGTGTCCTGATTGTCTTTGGCATCGTGCTGGTGGAGCAGCTCGGCCTGCCGATTCCCGCCTTTCCCATCCTCGTGGTGGCGGGGGCGCTGGCCGTCGATGGCGACATGAATGGGGGGCTGGTGCTGGCCGCCGCGCTCAGCGCTTGCCTGATCAGCGACTTCACGTGGTTCCGCGCGGGCCGCCATTTCGGCAAGCGCATCCTGCGGCTGCTGTGCCGTATCTCGCTGTCGCCCGATTACTGCGTCAGCCAGACGGAAGACAAATTCAAGCGCTGGGGTCCGAAAGCCCTGATCGTCTCCAAGTTCGTGCCGGGATTCAATACCGTGGCCGCGCCCATGTCGGGCGCGCTGGGCACGCCGCCGGGCCTGTTTTTCCTGTACGCGGGCCTGGGCGCCTTGCTGTGGACGGGCACGGGCATCGTCGTCGGCGTGATTTTCCATGCCAGCGTGCAGCAGGTGCTCGACTTGCTCAGCACCATGGGCAGCACGGCCTTGCTGATGCTGGCTACCTTGCTGGGCTTGTTCCTGCTGTACAAATTCCTCGAACGCCGGCGTTTCCGCCAGGCCTTGCAGATCGAGCGCATCGGCATCGATGAATTGCTCGAACTCATAGAGCAGGGCGAAGAGCCGCTGATGGTCGACGCGCGCAGCGCCACGGCGCAGGCGCTGGAGCCGGCCGTGCCGGGTGCCTTGTTTTTCAATGGCAAGGAACCGGTGCCCGCCATGATCGCCATGGACAAGGACCGCCACATCATCGTGTATTGCAGCTGTCCCAACGACGTGACGGCCGCGCAAGTGGCCAAGCTGCTGCACCAGCACGGCTTCCACCGGGCCAAGCCCCTGCATGGCGGCCTCGATGCCTGGAATGCCGCCTACCGCTCGGACCAGCCGGCGCCCGCCAGCCTGTTGGGCGAAGGCTTGCCTTCCTGATCCAGGCTGCCGCCGGCACGCCAGGCTGGCAATAAAACCCGCAGTAAAAACCGGTAGTAATAATACGAAAACACCTTTGCGGCGCGCCCAGGACGGCAGCGCCGCACCAGCGCCGCCGCGTACCAAGCGGCTTTGCGCAAACTCCGGCATACTCTGTTTTCAAGGTGATTCCTGCTGCTGTGCAGCATGCTTTTCGCGTGCCTGACGAGTGCAAGTACTTACTATAAATCATTGTTTCTAAGCAATTTTGGCGCTGCCTGTTGCATTTGGAGTGGAACTACCAATAAAGGCTTGTTTTGATGTACTTAAACTACAAACTTTGCTTGCCTCCGGGCGCATTCATCCTTTAAGCTTGGCGTCCCATGCGTCCCACTTCATCATTTAAAATCATGAGCGCTTCGTCTTCTCCCGTACTGCCGACTTCCGCCTTCGCCGATGGACCGCGCCTGCTGGCCGACGTGGGCGGCACCAATGCCCGTTTCGCCCTGGAAGTGGCCGCCGGCCACATCACCCTGGTGGAAGTGTTGCCCTGTGCCGATTACCCGAGCCTGTCCGCCGCCCTGCAAGCCTACCTGGCCCTACCGCACATCGCCGCGGCCGGCGGGCAAGCCGTGCGCCATGCCGTGATCGCCATCGCCAATCCGGTCGACGGCGATTTCCTCAGCATGACGAACCACCACTGGTCGTTCTCGATCCGCGCCATGCGCGAAGAGTGCGGTTTCACGACCCTGGACGTGGTCAACGATTTCACGGCCCTGGCGCGCGCCTTGCCGCAGCTGTCCAACGAGCAAAAGCACCAGGTGGGCGCGGGCACGGCCCGTCCGAACACGGCCATCGGCCTGATCGGCGCCGGCACGGGCCTGGGCGTATCGGGCCTGATTCCTTCGCATGGCGGCTGGATCGCCCTGCAAAGCGAGGGCGGCCACGTCAGCTTCGCGCCGTTCAATGAAACGGAAGTGAGCATTCTGCAATTCGCCTGGCGCGAATACGAGCATGTCTCGGCCGAGCGCCTGATTTCCGGCGATGGCCTGGAATTGATCTACCGCGCCCTGGCCGACCGCGCGGGCGTGCCGGCGGAAGACTTGCCGGCGGCGGAAATCACGCGCCGCGCGTTGGCTGGCGAATCCCAGTTGTGCGACGACGTCATCGAAGCGTTCTGCTGCATGCTGGGCACCGTGGCGGGCAACGTCGCCGTCACCCTGGGCGCGCTGGGCGGCATTTATATCGGCGGCGGCATCGTGCCGCGCCTGGGCGCGCGTTTCGACCGCTCCGGCTTCCGCGCCCGCTTCGAGCGCAAGGGTCGCTTCGCCAATTATGTCTCGCAAGTGCCGACCTTTGTCATCACGGCGCAGTACCCAGCTTTCCTGGGCGCATCGGCCATTCTCTCGGAGAAACTCGCCTCCCTGTGATGCGGGCAGCGGGCGGGATGTCGCGCCAGAGCCGGGTAAAACGCGTGTTTTACCCGGTTTTGCGCTTTTCCGCTTTTTATCAGGTACAATTGGCATCGTTGGATGAAACGACGACTGTCGCTTTCCCGTCTGGCTGCATCGTCGCCACGGGAAAAGCAGCTGCTCCGGAGTTCGTTTCATTGCTGGTTATTTAAGGCCAGCACCATGGATGGCAGGACTTTCACTGCATCCGCTTTAGTCCCGCTTTGCGCGCATCGGCCAAGGCGTCGGAAAAACAGCCTCAACTAGTAACCCAGCACGGCGTCATCATCGATGTCTGCCCTCTGTTACGTTGAAATGAACGTTTTTGATTTCTTTCTCTGCATACGAATTGCAACACACATCCGCACAGAATTGCTATGAATACAATTGAGGCTAAAAAAGTCCTCGAAACCGCGTTGCTGTGCGCTCGTGAATCGCTGACGATCCACAGCTTGAAGAAGCTGTTCGTCGATGCGGACGAGAATGGTCGCGTGCGTGGCGTCGGCGTCGGCGCCGACACGATCAAGCAATTGCTGGAAGAGTTGCGCGATGAGTGGGACGGGCGCGGCATCGAGATCGTCAGTCTCGCTTCGGGCTGGCGCTTTCAAAGCCGCCCGGAAATGAAGATGTATCTGGACCGTCTGACGCCCGAGCGGCCGCCCAAGTATTCGCGGGCGACCCTGGAAACCCTGGCCATCATCGCCTACCGCCAGCCGGTGACGCGCGGCGATATCGAGGAGATTCGCGGCGTTGCCGTCAATTCGCAGACGATCAAGATGCTGGAAGACCGTGGCTGGGTCGATGCCATCGGTTACCGCGACGTGGTGGGACGGCCGGCCTTGCTGGCCACCACCAAGCAGTTTTTGGATGACCTGGGTTTGCATTCGCTGTCCCAGCTGCCGCCGTTGCAGCAAATCAGTGAAATGCAGGGCAATGGGCTGGAAGCCCTGGAAGCGGCCCTGCAAGAGAATTTTGACAAGGCAAGCAATGAGCTTGTCCCCCAGCTTGGTGCAGGTAGCAATACGGCTGTGACAGATGTAGATGTGACAGCAAGCCTTGATGCCGGCCCCGATGCTTCGCCCACGGACGAAGCCTACACTCACGACCCTGCGCCAGAACTAACGGTTGACGCTGCGCCAGGTCAGCACAGCCAAGAAACGAAGAATGAATAATCCGAACACACCCGAGACAGTAACCGCCAGCGACGAAGCCATCGTTGCCAAGCCCAAGCGCCGCACCAAGGCCCAGATCGAAGCCGATACGGCCGCTGCTGCCGCCGCAGGCGATACCGCCGTTGCCAAGCCGAAGCGCCGCACGAAAGCCGACGTGGCTGCCGATGCGCCCGTCGTTGTCGCCGCTGCTGAAGCGGCGCCAGCCGCCAAGAAAACCCGCGCCAAGCCAGCCTTGAAGGCCGTGGCCGACGCCGCCGAAGCGGCTGCCGAGGCGGTTGCCGCTCCGGCGCCGCGTCCGCCGCGCGCCCGCGCCGCCGCCAAGGCTGCTGCCGCCGTCGCTGAAACGGCGCCGGAAGTTGCTGCCGACAAGCCTGCCGAAGCGCGCCCGACGCGCGGTCCGCGCCAGATGCGCGGTGTGCAGGCGGAGCGCGCGCTGCGCCAGCCGCCGCGCGCCGAAGCGCCGCAGGCAGCCGAAGCCGCACCTGTCGCCGAGCAAGCTGCCGCGCCTGTCGCCGATGTGTTCGATGCCGAAGGCAACCTCGTCTCCGGCCCGCGCCTGCCGCGCGGTCCGCGCAACGACGTGCCGGGCGCCGGCAAGAATGCCGGCAAGAGCCGCAAGAAGGGCAAGGGCCGCCAGGCTGCGCCGGGCAAGCTCAGCGACGCTGATGCTGTCTTCTCGTTCGTCACCTCCGACGCGTTCGACAGCGAAGAAGGCGGCACGGGCCGCGTACAGAAAGCCGTCGTGCGCCGCGACCTGACGTCCGACGACGATGCGCCGAAGCTGCACAAGGTGCTGGCCGAAGCCGGTCTCGGTTCGCGCCGCGACATGGAAGACCTGATCATTTCGGGCCGCGTGTCCGTCAATGGCGAGCCAGCCCACATCGGCCAGCGCATCTTGCCGAGCGATCACGTGCGCATCAATGGCAAGTTGATCCAGCGCCGCGTCAGCAAGAAGCCGCCACGCGTATTGGTCTACCACAAGCCGGCCGGCGAAATCGTCAGCCATAATGACCCGGACGGCCGTCCATCCGTATTCGACCGCTTGCCGACCATGAAAGCCGGCAAGTGGCTGGCCGTTGGCCGCCTCGACTTCAACACGGAAGGCTTGCTGCTGTTTACCACCTCCGGTGACCTGGCCAACCGCCTGATGCACCCGCGCTACGGCATCGACCGCGAGTACGCCGTGCGTACCCTGGGCGAGCTGGAAGAGGGCATGCGCCAGAAACTGCTGGCCGGCGTCGAGCTGGAAGACGGCCTGGCGCAGTTCTCGAAGATCGCCGATGGCGGCGGCGAGGGCATCAACAAGTGGTACCGCGTGGTGATCGGCGAAGGCCGTAACCGCGAAGTGCGCCGCATGTTCGAAGCCATCGGCCTGACCGTCTCGCGCCTGATCCGTACCCGCTACGGCGCCATGACCCTGCCGAGCGGCCTGAAACGCGGCCGCTGGGAAGAGATGGATGAAAACACCGTGCGCGACCTGTTGACGGCCTACGGCATCGAAAAGAAAATGCCGGCATCGGGCGACCCCCGTGCCGCTGGCGCCGCCAAGGGCCGCGAAGCGCGCAAGGCCAGCCGCGATGACGAGCCGAATGGCAACCGCATCGATGTGAGCAACCGCAACGCCGATCCTTTCCCGGTCGCGCCGCGCCGTGGCCAGCCGCAAGGCCAGTTTGCCCGTCCGCAAGGCCAGGGTCGCCCAGGCGGCGCCGGCCGTCCAGGCGACGCGCGTGGTCCTGGCCGTGGCCAGCCGCAAGGTCCGTTCCAGGGTGGTCAGCCCCGCTCGTCGGCATCGTTCGAAGGCGCGCCGCAAGGCCAGGGCCGTCCGCCGCGTGCGGCAGGCCAGGGTCAAGGCCGTCCGGGTGGTGAAGGCCGCGCGCCGCAGCGCGGTCCGCGCCAGCCCGATCCGCTGCAAACGGCGTTCGGCTTCGCCAACACGGGTCCGCGCCGCAATACGGGTGGCGGTGGTGCTGGTGGGCAACGTTCCGGTGGCCAGCCGCGTGGCGGCATGGATCGTGGCGGCATGGATGGCATGCCGCGCCGCCGCAGCAAAGGTTAATCGGGAAGAGTTTCTTCTTGCGCGCCCGCCGATCTGCCGCGGGTGCGCGCTCTTGTAACTGTTGTAAGCCGGGCCGCTCCGCGTGTGCGGCATTGCGGCGAAGTTAATAAGAGGTTATAATCTGCAGCCTAATAAAAGTTCTCCGCAGGGTTGTTTGGTGGGGAGTGCTTTCATCTGGTTGGGGAAATACAAGAAGATGGGCAGATGCCCATTTTTTTTTTGTTGAACCGTTTGTAATGGCTCCGCAAGGGGCCATATATGACTTGAATGCGTGTTTTTGCATGTTGTAGGCGCCCGATGTGGCGCTGTCATGCCGAAAACGGGCCTTATTTCTGGAGAATTTCTTGCAGCAGTTGGGATTAATTGAAAAGACAGTTACAGGTCTGGGCTATGAGCTCGTTGATGTCGAACGTGCCGAGCGCGGACTGCTGCGCGTCTTTATTGATTTCAGCGCCGCCGATGCCGCTGAAAAAGGTCCGATCACGGTCGAAGACTGTGCCACGGTGAGTCACCAGTTATCGCATGTGTTGACGGTAGAGAACGTTCCTTACGAACGCCTCGAGATTTCTTCCCCGGGTCTGGATCGTCCGGTGCGCAAGCTGGAAGACTTTGTCCGTTTCGCAGGTCAGGAAATCATCGTCAAGCTGATGGTGGCGATGCCGGGTACGAACAACCGGAAATCGTTCCAGGGGATCTTGCAAGAACCCGTGGGCGATAAATTGTCGTTGGAATTTGAAGGTAAGGATGGTCCGGCGATGTTGGAGTTTACGCTCGCGGATGTGGATAAGGCACGCTTGGTGCCGCAGGTGGTTTTTAAGGGACGCAAAGCATGAGCCGCGAAGTTTTATTATTGGTTGACGCGCTGGCGCGCGAAAAAAACGTCGATAAAGATGTCGTCTTCGGCGCCCTCGAATTCGCGTTGGCGCAAGCCACGAAGAAACGGTATGAGGGTGAGGTAGACATCCGCGTTTCGATCGACCGCGAAACGGGCGAATTCGAATCGTTCCGCCGCTGGCACGTGGTGCCCGATGAAGCGGGCCTGCAATTGCCGGATCAGGAGATCCTGCATTTCGAGGCAAAAGAACAGATTCCGGATATCGAAGTCGATGACCACATCGAAGAACCGATCGAATCCGTCGAATTCGGCCGCCGTTTCGCCCAGGATACCAAACAGGTCGTCCTGCAGCGCGTGCGTGACGCCGAGCGCGAACAGATCCTGGTCGACTTCCTGGAACGCGGCGACTCGCTCGTCACCGGCACCATCAAGCGCATGGAACGCGGCGACGCCATCGTCGAATCGGGCAAGATCGAAGCGCGTCTGCCACGCGACCAGATGATCCCGAAAGAGAATCTGCGTATCGGCGACCGCGTGCGTGCTTTCATCTTGCGCATCGACCGCAATATGCGCGGCCCGCAAGTGATTTTGTCGCGTACCGCGCCAGACTTCATCATGAAGCTGTTTGAACTGGAAGTGCCGGAAATCGAGCAAGGCATGCTGGAAATCAAATCCGCAGCCCGCGATGCCGGCGTCCGCGCCAAGATCGCCGTCTACACGGCCGACAAGCGCATCGACCCGATCGGTACTTGCGTCGGCATGCGCGGTTCGCGCGTGCAGGCCGTGACCGGCGAACTCGGCGGCGAACGTGTCGACATCGTGCTGTGGTCGGAAGATCCGGCGCAGTTCGTCATCGGCGCTCTGGCGCCGGCGAACGTGTCGTCGATCATGGTCGACGAAGAAAAACACGCGATGGATGTCGTCGTGGACGAAGAAAACCTGGCAATCGCGATCGGCCGTTCCGGCCAGAACGTGCGCCTGGCCTCGGACCTGACCGGCTGGAAGATCAACATCATGACGGCCGAAGAATCGGCTGACAAAGCTGCCCAGGAAACGGCTGCCGTGCGCATCCTGTTCATGGAAAAGCTCGATGTCGACCAGGAAGTGGCCGATATTCTGGTGGAAGAAGGTTTCGCCAGTCTGGAAGAAATCGCTTACGTGCCAATTTCCGAAATGCTGGAAATCGAATCGTTTGACGAAGATACCGTCAATGAACTCCGTACCCGTGCGCGTGATGCGCTCGTGACCGAAGCGATTGCTTCGGAAGAGGGTCTGGAAGGCATGGACGAGGCGTTGGTCGGTCTGGAAGGCATGGACCGCATTACCGCCGGCAAGCTGGGTCTGGCTGGTATCAAGACCGTTGAAGCATTTGCAGCACTGGCATACGACGAATTTGGCGCAATCCTGGCCTTGTCTGCGGACCGTGCGCGTGAACTGATTACAAGTGAATTTAAAGATGTGACCGACGATGAGATGAAGTTGGTTGACTCGAAATACGACGATCGTGCCAAGGCGTTGCAAGCCAAGGCATGGAGTCTGGCCGAATCCGCAAAGGCTTAATTTGAGTATCTTTATCATCTCCGCGACACATAGAAAAGAGGACTGAATGGCGAGTAACAACGTAGCCCAATTTGCCACCGAACTGAAGATGCCTGCAGATTTGCTGCTGACGCAGCTGCGTTCTGCCGGCGTCGAGAAAAGTTCGACGTCAGATCCATTGTCGAAAGATGATAAGGACAAGCTTTTGGATCATCTGCGCCGCACACACGGCGCAGCGGCTGACACAGAAAAGAAGAAAATCACCGTGACCCGCAAGGAAACGACTGAAATCAAGCAAGCTGACGCCACCGGCAAATCGCGCACCATCCAGGTGGAAGTGCGCAAGAAACGCACTTTCGTCCAGCGTGACGAAGCTGCGCCGGTCGCAGCTGAACCGGTCGCGCCTGCCGCACCGGTGATCGATCCCGCCGACGTGGCGCGCCGTGAAGAAGAAGCCCGTAAACAGGCTGAACTGATCGCCCGCCAGGAAGCCGATCTGCGCGAAAAGCAAGAACGTCTGGCCAAGCTCGACGCGGAAAAAGAAGCCCAGGCGAAAGCCACGCAACAGGCTGAATTGGCTGCGAAGAAAGAAGCTGAAGCAGAAGCGAAGAAAGCGGCCGCCAAGGCTGCCGCCGCGCCTGCCGCCAGCGCCGCTGCGCCTGTCGTTGACGACGCCGCCGCCGAAGCGAAAAAAGCTGCTGCCGCTGAAGAAGCGAAGAAGAAAGCCGCCGCCGCTGCTGTTGCCGCCAAGGAAGCCGCTGACAAAGCGGAAGCCACCGAGCGTGCACGCAAGGCCGTAGCCGACGAAGTCGCCCAGATCAAGGCCATGATGAACGCGCCACGCCGCGCCATCAAGGCTCCTGAGCCTGCACCGGTACCGGTCAAGCCGAAGGCTCCGGAAGGCACCCTGCACAAGCCTGCTGACAAGAAACCTGGCGACAAGCCGGGCGATAAGAAGCCTGCTGTTGCAGACAAGAAATCTATCAAGTCGGCGAATGTGTCGTCCACCTGGTCCGATGACGCGAAAAAACGCGGCACCACCGGTGGTCCTAAACCACGCGGCAACAGCGGTCCAGGCGGCCGTGACAGCTGGCGCGGTGGCGCGAAGGGCCGTCGCCCGACGCACCATGACGACCGTGAATCGAACTTCCAGGCGCCTACGGAAGCCGTCGTCAAGGACGTGCACGTACCGGAAACGATCACCGTGGCCGAACTGGCGCACAAAATGTCCGTCAAGGCATCCGAAGTCATCAAGCATTTGATGAAATTGGGCCAGATGTGCACGATCAACCAGGTGCTGGACCAGGAAACCGCCATGATTCTGGTGGAAGAAATGGGCCACAAGGCGTTCGCCGCCGAACTGGACGATCCGGAAGCGCTGCTGGCCGACGTGGGCGAACACGCGCACTTCGAAACCAAGCCACGCGCACCGGTGGTCACCGTCATGGGTCACGTCGACCACGGCAAGACCTCGCTGCTGGACTATATTCGTCGCGCCAAGGTTGCTTCCGGCGAAGCGGGCGGCATTACGCAGCATATCGGCGCTTACCACGTCGATACGCCACGCGGCATGATCACCTTCCTCGACACCCCGGGTCACGAAGCGTTTACCGCAATGCGTGCCCGTGGCGCCAAGGCAACCGACATCGTCATTCTGGTGGTTGCCGCCGACGATGGCGTGATGCCGCAAACGAAAGAAGCGATTGCCCATGCGAAAGCAGCCGGCGTACCGCTGGTGGTGGCGATCAACAAGGTCGACAAACCAGGCGGCAACGTTGACCGCGTGACGCAGGAACTGGTCGCCGAACAAGTCGTGCCGGAAGAATACGGTGGCGAATCGCCATTCGTGCCGGTGTCGGCCAAAACGGGTCAGGGTATCGACGACCTGCTGGAACAAGTGCTGTTGCAAGCCGAAGTGCTGGAACTGACGGCACCGGTCGAAGCGCCAGCGCGCGGTCTGGTAGTCGAGGCGCGTCTGGACAAGGGCCGTGGTCCTGTCGCGACGATCCTGGTGCAGTCCGGTACCTTGCGCCGCGGCGACGTGATCCTGGCTGGCTCTTCGTATGGCCGTGTTCGCGCCATGCTGGACGAGAACGGCAAAGCCATCGCTGAAG
Source organism: Janthinobacterium sp. SUN100 (assembly GCF_030397705.1). NCBI lineage: Bacteria > Pseudomonadati > Pseudomonadota > Betaproteobacteria > Burkholderiales > Oxalobacteraceae > Janthinobacterium > Janthinobacterium sp. SUN100. The sequence goes on from NZ_JAPUBU010000005.1 coordinate 183,372, forward strand.
CGGGTCCTTCGATTCCTGTCGAAATCCAGGGCCTGACGGAAGTGCCGGTTGCCGGTGAAGAAGTCGTCGTCATGGCTGACGAGCGCAAGGCGCGTGAAATCGGTCTGTTCCGTCAAGGTAAGTTCCGCGACGTGAAACTGGCAAAACAGCAAGCTGCGAAACTGGAAAACATGTTCGACCAGATGGCCGAAGGCGAAGTGAAAAACTTGCCACTGATCATCAAAACCGACGTGCAAGGTTCGCAAGAAGCGCTGGTCGGTTCGCTGCAGAAACTGTCGACCTCCGAAGTGCGCGTACAAGTGGTCCATGCTGCCGTCGGCGGCATCACGGAATCGGACGTCAACCTGGCAGTCGCCTCGAAAGCGGTCATCATCGGCTTCAACGCCCGTGCTGATGCCCAGGCACGCAAGCTGGCCGAGTCGAATGGCGTGGACATTCGCTACTACAACATCATTTACGATGCGATCGACGAGATCAAATCGGCGTTGTCGGGCATGTTGGCACCAGAGAAACGCGAAACGGTCATCGGCCAGGTCGAGATCCGCCAGGTTATCCTGGTCTCGAAAGTGGGCGCGATTGCCGGTTGCCTGGTCACCGATGGCGTGGTCAAGCGTGCTTCTTCCGTCCGCCTGTTGCGCAACAACATCGTGGTGTGGAGCGGCGAGATCGACTCCCTGAAACGCTTCAAGGACGATGCGAAAGAAGTTCGCGCCGGTCTGGAGTGCGGCCTGTCGCTGAAGAACTACAACGACATTCAGGTTGGCGACACGCTGGAAGTGTTCGAAGTCCAGGAAATCGCTCGTACCCTGTAATCACAGCAGTAATGGCGCGGACATATCTTTGTCCGCGCAAACACGTGGGGCGCATTGGTCAACGGGCAACCGTTTGACCCATGCGCCCTGCGGCACTTAGGACAGCATAAAATCATGGCTAAACATAGCAAAACCATGCCAGCGCGCGGCTTGCGCGTGGCCGACCAGATCCAGCGCGATCTGGCAGAAATCGTCGCCTACGAATTGAAGGACCCGCGCGTCGGCACGATGATCACCATCACCGAAGTGCAGATCACGCCCGATTACGCGCACGCCAAGGTGTTTTTCACGATGTTGAAAGACAGCAAGGAAGCCATCAAGAACACCACCGAAGGCTTGATGGCCGCGGCCGGCTTCATCCGTGGCTTGCTGGGCAAGCGCCTGCACATCCACACCTTGCCGATGTTGCATTTCGTGCACGACAGCTCGACTTCGCGCGGCATGGAAATGTCCTTGCTGATCGACAAGGCCAATGCCACGCGCGCGGCCGACGCCGAGCCGGACGCGAAACCCGAGACGGACGAGCAATAACAGTGGCGGGTCCGAAGAAACCACCGGGCATCAAGCGGGTGCGCGACCTGGTCGATGGCGTCTTGCTGCTGGATAAGCCTGTCGGCTGGTCCAGCAACGATGCCCTGATCAAGGCCAAGCGCGTGCTGAACGCGAAGAAGGCGGGCCATACGGGCACCTTGGATCCGTTCGCCACGGGCTTGCTGCCGCTGTGCTTTGGCGAGGCGACGAAGTTCTCGCAGGACTTGCTGGAAGCCGATAAAACCTATGAAACCCTGGTGCACCTGGGGCAGACGACGGATACGGGCGACACGGAAGGCGAAGTGCTGGAAACGCGCGACGTCAACGTCACCGAAGAGCAGATCGAAGCCGTGCTGGCGCAGTTCCGCGGGCCTATCCTGCAGACGCCGCCCATGTACTCGGCCTTGAAAAGGGACGGCAAGCCCTTATATGAGTATGCAAGGGCCGGCATCACCCTGGAGCGCGAAGCGCGCCCGGTGACCATCCACAAGCTCGAGTTCCTCGGCTACGAAGCCCCGTTCCTGAAATTGTCCGTGATGTGCAGCAAGGGCACGTATATCCGCGTGCTGGGCGAAGACATCGGCCATGCCTTGGGTTGCGGCGGCCATCTGAACGCCTTGCGCCGCACCCACGTGGGCAACCTGACGTTGGACGGCGTCGTCACGCTCGATGAACTGACGGCGCACGCCGCGCCGTTGAGCTTGCTGGCGCCCGTCGATGCATTATTGTCGAGTTTCCCCGCCGTCCAGCTGACGGAAGAATTGGCCAAGCGTTTCCTGCACGGCCAGCGCATCGCGCTGGGCAAGGAAGACGTCGCCGTGTCGGCCGAGCCGGGCAGGGTGCGCGTGTATCACGACAGCAAGCTGCTGGGCACGGGCCAGTTGCAGGAATACAGCATCCTGGCGCCAGAACGCTTGATTGCCACGGCGCATCAATAAGTCACAGCAACGTCATATTACCCAGCGACACTCGTTAAACAGTGTCGCTTTTTTAAACAAACCGTCCCCGACTGCGGGAGCCGCCAGCATTTTTAGATAGCGTTGCAACGCAACATGCTATACTACGCGGTTCCGGAAATAGATTAGCATTCGGGTATCTCGTACATCTTGTACGCACTCCGCAGTTTTTCAGTAACTACTACGACCATGTCAAATACAAAACGCGCAATTCGTAATATCGCCATTATCGCCCACGTTGACCACGGCAAAACCACGCTGGTGGATCAGCTGCTGCGCCAGTCCGGCACCTTCCGTGAAAACCAAGCGGTCGACACCCGAGTCATGGACTCGAACGACCTGGAAAAGGAGCGCGGCATTACGATTCTGTCGAAGAACTGCGCCGTTGAGTACGAAGGCACCCACATCAACATCGTCGACACCCCAGGCCACGCCGACTTCGGCGGCGAAGTGGAACGTGTTCTGTCGATGGTGGACTCGGTTCTGCTGCTGATCGATGCACAGGAAGGCCCGATGCCGCAAACCCGTTTCGTCACGCGCAAGGCGCTGGCACTGGGTCTGAAGCCTATCGTTATCGTCAACAAGATCGACCGTCCGGGCGCACGTCCGGACTGGGCCATCAACCAGACGTTCGAACTGTTCGACAAGCTGGGTGCTACCGATGAACAACTGGACTTCCCTATCGTTTACGCTTCGGGCTTGAACGGCTATGCCGGCCTGACCGAAGACGTGCGCGGCGGCGACATGAAGCCGATGTTCGACGCCATCCTGGAACACGTTCCAGTACGTGACGACAATCCGGAAGGCCCGCTGCAAATGCAGATCACCTCGCTGGACTACTCGTCGTACGTCGGCAAGATCGGCATTGGCCGCGTCAACCGCGGTACCGTCAAGGTCGGTCAAGACGTGTTGGTCATCAATGGCCCAGGCGCTACCCCGATCAAGGGCCGCATCAACCAGGTGCTGAACTTCAAGGGCCTGGAGCGCGTGCTGGTGGACGAAGCCGTCGCCGGCGACATCTGCCTGATCAACGGTATCGACGAAATCGGCATCGGTTCGACCCTGTGCGCAGTGGACACGCCAGAAGCGCTGCCTATGCTGACCGTCGACGAGCCGACCCTGACCATGAACTTCATGGTCAACAACTCGCCACTGGCTGGCCGCGAAGGCAAGTTCGTTACCTCGCGTCAACTGCGTGACCGTCTGGAAAAAGAATTGAAAGCCAACGTTGCTCTGCGCGTGGCACCAACCGACGACGACACGATCTTCGAAGTATCGGGCCGCGGCGAGCTGCACCTGACGATTTTGATCGAAAACATGCGTCGCGAAGGCTTCGAGCTGGCCGTTTCGCGTCCACGCGTGGTCTTCAAAATGGTCGATGGCGTGCGCCACGAGCCGTTTGAAAACCTGTCGGTCGACGTGGAAGAAGCCAACCAGGGCGGCGTCATGGAAGAACTGGGCCGTCGTCGTGGCGACCTGCAAAACATGGAATCGGATGGCAAGGGCCGCGTGCGTCTCGAGTACCTGATCCCGGCACGTGGCCTGATCGGCTTCCAGGGCGAATTCATGACCCTGACCCGCGGCACCGGCCTGATGAGCCACGTATTCCATGAATACGCACCAGTCGACAACACCCGTGGCGAAATGGCTGGCCGTCGTAACGGCGTGCTGATCTCGCAAGACGACGGCGCCGCTGTTGCCTACGCTATCTGGAAACTGCAAGACCGCGGCCGCATGTTCGTGTCGCACAATGACCCGGTCTACGAAGGCATGGTCATCGGTATCCACTCGCGCGACAACGACCTGGTCGTCAACCCGATCAAGGGCAAGCAGCTGACCAACGTGCGTTCGTCGGGTACCGACGAAGCGGTGCGCCTGGTACCACCTATTCAGATGTCGCTGGAATACGCAGTCGAATTCATCGAGGACGACGAACTGGTGGAAATCACCCCTAAATCGATCCGTCTGCGCAAGCGCTTCCTGAAAGAGCACGAGCGTAAAAAAGCGTCGCGTGATTCGTAATCTGTTGTAGAGCATGGCCTGCGGGCCATGCCGCTCCGGCCCGCTGCGCCGCGTCACCGTCACTGGTGAGGCGCGCAGCGGGTTTGTCATTTGCAGCTCCTGTTTTTTGTAGACACCATGACTTCCTCTTCTTTGCCTTCCCGCCGCCTGTCCGTTGCCCCCATGATGGACTGGACTGACCGCCATTGCCGCAAGTTCCACCGCGAAATCACGCGCCACACCTGGCTGTACACCGAGATGGTGACGACGGGCGCGCTCGTGTACGGCGACGTGGAGCGCCATCTGCGCTTCAACGAGGAAGAGCATCCGGTGGCGCTGCAGCTGGGCGGCAGCGATCCGACGGACCTGGCCACCAGCGCGAAGCTGGGCCAGCAGTGGGGCTACGATGAAGTCAACCTGAACTGCGGCTGCCCGTCCGAGCGCGTGCAAAAGGGCGCGTTTGGCGCCTGCCTGATGGCCGAGCCGCAACTGGTGGCCGATTGCGTGAAAGCCATGCGCGACGTGGTCGATATCGACGTCACGGTGAAACACCGCATCGGCATCGACGACAGCGAGTCGTACGACTTCGTGCGCGATTTCGTCGGCACCGTGGCCGACGCCGGCTGCAAGACGTTTATCGTGCATGCGCGTAACGCCATCCTGAAAGGGCTGAGTCCGAAGGAAAACCGTGAAGTGCCGCCCCTCAAGTATGACTATGCCTACCGTTTGAAGCGTGATTTTCCGCAATTCGAGTTCATTATCAATGGCGGCATTAAGACGCTCGAGGAAATCGACCTGCACCTGCAGCACCTCGACGGCGTGATGCTGGGCCGCGAGGCGTATCATAACCCGTACGTGATGGCGCAGTTCGACCAGCGCTATTACGGCGACGACGCTCCCGTCAAAACGCGCGAACAGGTGCTCGAAGCGATGATTCCTTATATTAGTGCGCAGCTGGAGAAAGAAGCGGGGCGCTTGAAGCTGAACAGCGTTACCCGCCACATGCTGGGCCTGATGCAAAACCTGCCCGGCGCGCGCGGCTTCCGCCAGACCTTGTCCGATTCGAAGAAGCTGGCTTCGGGCGACCCGCGTTTGCTGCTGGAAGCGGCGGCGCGCCTGTCGTTGCCTGCCTGATGAGCGGCGATTGCCATGGTCTTGCGCGCCAGATTGAAGGCTACCTGCAAGCCGTCAGCGCGCTGAAGGACGATGGCAGCCTTTTCGCATGCTCCTGTCTGGGCCCCGTGGCACCGCAGGCGGCGTTCGACGCGCTGTGCCGCTCGCTGGAGATCGCACCGGACGGCATGCGCCTGCAGCCCATCGAGAGCGTGGTGTGCAGCGGCGTCCTGTGCACGCCGCGCCAGTGGCTGCTGGAGCGCTTGCGCCCGGCGAGCGAGGCCGACCGCCAGCCGCTCGACGCGCGCCTGTTCGATGGTTTCGAGAACGAACTGGCCGAACTGCTGGGCAGTGCGCCCCGCTGGTATCAACTGGTATCGTCCGGTCAGCACAGCCTGGCCAGTCAATTGGGCGCCATCTGGAGCGTCTTTGTCTTTGGCACAGAGCGTCACGCCTATGTGATGCATTGCAGCTGGGACCGCTGAGCAAACTTGTCTATACCGGTGCCCCGGCGCACTGGTATTGTCCGCACCACCCCCTCCTCTGAATACCACTTCCGAAACGATGTCATATGGCTATGCCATGTGTTGTAAATGCGCTGTTTCGGCGCACGGCCGCACTGTCGTGGGGCATTTCTATGGGGCAAGAAACGGCGTTGTTGCCATTTCCCCGAAGAAAGTTAATCAGCCATTTATTCAGGTACTTATTGCTTGCTTTGAGGCAAAATTTACACCTATAATTGATTATAGACAAATATTTCTCATATGAATGTTTGATGTTGATCTCACATCATCTGCGTCAAAAATTCAGTTTGTGGAACAAATTTGCATTCGCAGTCACTGGGGGTTTTCAGGGCTGTTGTAGATCAGGAAGTACCCCAGGCTGCGTGCGGCCGGATACCGCCAGCATACCAATGGGTAAGGGCGGATGCCGGTGTTGCGCAGCCTTCGTCTTGTCGTGCCGGGCAAAAATCCTTATCAATAGTTTCATTTACGAAGAGCCGAAATGAATTTAGCAAAAATGAAGGTTGGTACCCGCCTGGGCCTGGGTTTCGCCCTGGTACTGGTTCTGCTGGTGGCCGTGACCGTCCTCGGCATCGCGCGCATGGCGCAAATCCAGGAACGTCTCGATCACGTGATCAATGTCAACAACGTCGTCACCCGCCTGGTGATCGACATGCGTGGCAACGTCAGCGACCGCATCACCTCGCTGCGCATCCTGACCCTGATGACCGACGCGAGCGATATGGAGCCGGAAATGGCGCGTATCAAGACGCAGACCAGCACCTATCAGGAAACGCAGAAGAAGCTCGAAGAGAAATTCGCCGTCGAGTCGACTTCTGAAGAAAAAGCCCTGCTGACCTCGATCAAGGAATACGAAGCCGCCGCCATGCCGGCCATCGCCAAGGCGTCCGCGCTGTGGATGGCCAACGATGCGGAAGGCGCCACGCGCGTGATGATCAAGGAAATCCGCCCGGTACAGAAAAAATGGATGGAAGCGCTGGAGCAACTGGCCGTGCTGGAAGACAAGCTCAATGAGCAGATGCAATCGGACGCCCGCAAGGCCTTCGACAGCGCGCGCCTGTTCATGATTATCCTCGGCGTACTGGCCGTGGCGATGGGCGTGGCGGCGGCACTGGTGATCACCCGCGGCTTGCTGAAACAACTGGGCGGCGAGCCTGACTACACGGCGTCGATCGCCGGCAGCATCGCCAATGGCGACCTGTCGATCGGCATCCACACGCAGCCATCGGACAATTCCAGCCTGCTGGCGGAAATGAAGGAAATGCGCAACAGCCTGGTGGGCATCGTCGGCCAGGTACGTGTCGGCACGGAAACCATCGGCACGGCGTCGCGTGAAATTGCCGACGGCAATATCGACCTGTCGTCGCGTACGGAAATGCAGGCCAGCGCGCTGGAAAAAACGGCGTCGGCCATGGAAGAGCTGACCTCGACCGTGAAACAGAATGCGGACAATGCGCGGGAAGCCAACAAGCTGGCCGCCACGGCGTCGGACGTGGCCCTGAAGGGCGGCTCAGTGGTGTCGCAAGTGGTTGACACCATGAGCTCGATCAATGAATCGGCGAAGAAAATTGTCGACATCATCGGCGTGATCGATGGCATCGCCTTCCAGACCAACATCCTGGCCCTGAACGCGGCCGTGGAAGCGGCACGCGCCGGCGAACAAGGCCGCGGCTTTGCCGTGGTGGCGTCGGAAGTGCGCAACCTGGCCCAGCGTTCCGCTGGCGCCGCGAAAGAAATCAAGATCCTCATCGACGATTCGGCCGAGAAGACGGAACGCGGTACGCGTCTGGTGGGCCAGGCCGGCGTGACGATGGGCGAAGTGGTCGACAGCGTGCGCCGCGTCACCGACATCATGAGCGAGATCGCCAGTGCCAGCCAGGAACAAAGCGCCGGCATCGAGCAGGTCAACCTGTCGATCATCGAGATGGATGGCATGACGCAGCAAAATGCGGCCCTGGTGGAGCAGGCTGCCGCCGCGGCGCAAAGCTTGCAAGACCAGGCGGCCGAACTGGCCCACGTGGTCAGCATCTTCAAACTGGTCGAAGGCGAAGAAAAGCCGGCGGCGTATGTGCCGGCCCCCGTGGCGGCTGTGGCTGCCCCCGTTGCCGCGCGCAAGCCGGCGCCGGCATTGCGTCCGGTGAAATCGCTGGCACGCAAGGCGGAAGCGGCAGCTCCCGTGGCTGCTCCGGCGCCGCGCAAGGCGGCAAGCGCCGGCAGCAATGACGAGTGGGAAGAGTTTTAAGCGCGGCCAACAGCGCACAGGAAGTTGTAATTACCGTATCTGATAATCATGGGGAAGCACATGTTTGAGAATAAGCGTTTGATGAGTGTTGCAGCAGCCTTGCTGGTGTCCGTTTCTTCCGCGGCTTTCGCGGCAGAGGTGCCGGCGTCGTTCGATGCCAAGAATTGCAAGGCCGAGTATCCGAAAGCCTCGCTGATGAACGAAGAGCAGGGCACCGTGTCGATGTCCTTCCTGGTCAATGCCGATGGTAGCGTTGCCGATTCGAAAGTCGACAAGAGCAGCGGCTTCAAGAACCTGGACAAGGCCGCCATCAAGGCCCTGTCCGCGTGCAAGTTCAAGCCGGGCACCAAGGATGGCGCCGCAGCGCAGACCTGGACCAAGGTCGACTACGCCTGGAAGCTGGACTGATCCACCTATTGCCGGGGGCCTGGCTCCCGGCATGAGCTCTCCGCTACGGGCGGCGCCTGCAAGGGTGCCGCCCGTACTGTTATGTGCGCCAGCCAACGGCACTGTCGCCGCCGATTCTGTTACCCTCGAAACATACCTTCGGGATCTCCCACCACAAGAGGCCTACCATGCAGCGCATCCTGACACTTTCTTTCCTGGCCGCCAGCGGCTTGCTGCTTTCCGCCTGCGCCTCGCTGGGCACGCCCGTGGGCTTGCAGGCCGGGCAGACCGTGGCCGTCGTCAATAGCCTGAGCTGGGACAATCCGCTGACGGGCAAGCGCGACGGCGTGCGCACCAGCTGGCCCATCAAGGATGGCAAGATTGCCCCTGAGTATTTTCCGCTGGCGCAGCTGAAGCAATGCGAGGCGGGCGGCAAGCCGTGCGCCTGGGGCGTGATGCGGGCGCAGCGCGGCGCGCCCGCTTTGCAGTATGCGGACGGCGGCGTCGACCTGGCCGTGAGCGTGGCTATCGACGTGGCGCGGCGCCAGGATGCGCGCCTGGGAGAGACGCAGACGGCGATGGCGATTCCGCAGGATGTGGCCGCGCTGGCTGGCCGGCAACAGGTGCAGCCCAGCTGGAAATTGAAGTATGGAAAGGTCGAGCAGGTTGAGCTCGATTACGGCGTGCGCTACCAGGTGTGCGTGCAGCGCTACGATGCGGCCGGCAAGGCCATCGATACCTGCGCGATACCGTTTATTTGAGGAAACATGCCGCGCGCGCCGTTTGTGGCGGCTTTGCGACACTTCATGTTGCGGCGTGCGTCGGGGTGTAACAATCGGTAAAAGCACAGCAAAGCGCGGCGTAATTTCTTATAGTACTTAATTAAGGTAGTACACCAGTATTGGTACCCGAGGAGAATTGCAATGAAAACCCTGTTGGCAGTAATTTCGCTGGCCGCCCTGGGGGGCTGCGTCGTGGCGCCGCCCGGTCCCGCGTATTACGGTTCGCGCGCGCCACAGGGGGCTTACAATCCCTATGAATGGCATACGGTCTCGTCCGAGCCGGTGCAGTCATCGCGCGTGGTGAGCGCACCGCGCGTGGAATACACGAATGAACCCGTGTATGTGCAGCAGCAACCGGTGTACGTGCAGCAGCCCGTGTATGTGCCGGCGCCCGTGTACGCGCCGCAACCGTATTATTACAATCCGCCCGTATCGATCGGGTTGGACTTCATGTTTGGCTTTGGGCGCTACGGTGGACACCGCGGCGGCTGGGGCGGGCACGGACGTTACTACGGCCGCCGCTAGTCAACATCCCACCAAATTTACTGCGCGTCGCGATTCGCGGGCTGCGATGCTCGCTGTACTAAAGTACAGCTGCGCTTCTCCCCCACGACTCACTGCCGCTCGCTACAATTTGGTGAGAGTTGTGACGTAATATGAACTCAGTGGAAATACACGGAACTCTGGTGCAGCACGTCCGCCGAGCACAGGATGTACATCGCCGCCGCTGCCAGACCTATTTGCAAGGCGCCAAAGCTGATCGGGATGAGGCGGGACATGTCGTACTCCTGAGTAGTGTGAGGTGTGGTCAGGCTTTCATCATAGGATGACTCGATGCCTTTGGGCATCGGATGAACGTCCGCCACGATGTAGGACAACACCTCGTCCCTGGCGCCCCGTCTCGCTCTCCGACCGCCTGAGTAACCCCCAATCAATTATTCCGATTTCTGACTTCCATAACCGGCGCTCTGCGGTGTTGCCCACTGCTAGCAGTGCTCGCACTGCGTCGCAGCGGGCGCCTTGCATAGCATCCGGTTCTGTTCGTCATAACTTCACAATAATTTCCTGAGGATTACTTAGCGGTTTTTCCAGCGCACTACAGGCTCTTCCGGCGCCGTGTCCGGCACGTTCGAGATCGCCAGCCAGTGCGTCAGGCGTTCCGGATGCTTGAGATTGATGCCCATGCCATCGATGATGCCGACCTGTTCCAGCATGCGTGCATCGATTTTCGCCTTCGACACCGTGGGCGCGCCCATGACCATGCGGTCATACGCCTTGCGCGCCTTGTGTTCCCATTTGTGCAGATTGCTTTCGTCGAAGCGGTTCGCTTCGAAATACACGGTCAGGGTGCCATCGAGGTTGCCGAAGCCGACAATGCCCGCGCCCTTGCGGATGGTGGTGGTGTTGTCGATGTCAAATTCCGCCGTGGGCACGAAAATGCCGGCGCGGCCATCGATGTCGGGACGTCCCACGGGCGTTTCCTTGCCGTAGGAACTCGTTTCGGTAATGGTTTTTTCTGCAGACATGGTACGTGTGGTGGCCGTGCCGGGAGCGCAATCGGGCCCGGCAGCGCCAGTCATCCTGTTCAAAAAATGCGTGCTGATGATCAGGGCGGGGTAGTGGCCCTGGCGGAGCGATGCTTGGCATTGCTTGATACCCCGCTATTGTAGCGTCAATTTAATTCTTTTTGGCAACATTTCCTGGGAATTATGCTTCCGTTTGGGCCATAAAAAAAGCCGCCCGGCCTGGTGGCGGAGCGGCTGTTGCACGACGACTTCAGACTCAGGCGGCAGTCTTGCGGCGTGCCATGAAACCCAGCAAGCCCAGGCCCAGCAGCATCATGGCGTAGCTTTCCGGTTCCGGCACGGCCGTCGTCACCGAGACGTTGTCCAGGTAGGAACCATAGGTTGGCGCGGAGGCCGGGCCGATCGATTCGAAACGCAGCAAGGTGGACGAACCGAGCGCGGTGACGTTCTGGCTGTAGGTTTGCCACACGCCGGTGGTGTTGCCGACCAGGGCCGTTGGCGTCAGCAGGGTCGAACCCCAGTAGACGTTCATCAGGCTGCTTGCGCCGCCTGGCGTATTCGGGCGGCCCGAGTAGGCAAACGACAGCGCATACGTGCCGCCGGCCGTGGTAGCGAGCGATTGCGACACGGACGTCAGGCGCTCGGCGTTGAGTTCCAGGTATTGCGTGCCGGCGGCAGCGACGGGGTTGAAGCCGCTCTGGCCGCCTTGCGTGGCGCCCTTCTGGATTTCAAAGGCCGTATTGCCGCTGACGGATGAGGTCCAGCCCGTCACGGCGCTCAATTGTGCGAATGGGGTGGTGATGGCGTTGCTTTCGAAGCTGCCGTTGACGACCAGTTCGGTCGCGGCGTTGGCGCCGCCGGCAGTGATCAGGGAGGCCAGCGCGGCAATCTTGAAGAGGGTAGCAGGCATTTTCATGTGGGTCCGTTCTATTATTTAAAAGTTAATTTCATTTCCTAAATGACATTTAAAGAATATCACTAAAACTCACGAAAAAAACTGCTGCACGATAAAAATATTTGTAATTGTGAAATCATTCATGTTCAAAATTGCATTAATTTCCATGGTGAACCAATTGCAGTGCTGCCGCAGGGTGAGCGCGGCCCTGAGGCTGCTTGCCCCGGAGTATTTTTGTGACATCGGGACGTAAAAAAACCTGCATCGAAATAACAACGATGCAGGTTTTTTGCGTGCCGCCCGCGTGCGCGCCCGGCTATTGATGCCATAGCCGCGACGTGCGCGGGACTAGAACGCCAGCCGTCCTTGCAGGTAGACCATGCGCGGCGCGCCCACCAGCTTGCCCAGGTTGCCGTCCGAGGTGCGCGTGAAATAGCGCTTGTCGGCGAGGTTGTTGACGCCGGCGACCAGTTCCAGGCCGTTCTGGCCCGGTACTTTCCATTTCACTTGCGTGTTCCACGTACGGAAGCCGGGAATGACGCCCACGCTGCCGGCCGGGTTTTCCGCCACGGTGTTGGCCTCGTCGGCGAATTGGCGGCTCTGGTGGCTGCTCGACAGGTCGAAGCCCCACGCGCCCAGCTGGTAGTGGGCGCCGACGGTGTCCGTGGTGCGCGAGTAGAAGGGCACGTCATTGCCCGCGTTCACGCCATCCTGCAAGGTGGCCTTGGTGTAGGTGTAGGTGGCGTAGGCGTTCAATCCGGCCAGCGGGCCGGATTGGTCGAAGTGGTAGTCGACGGCCGATTCCAGGCCCCGGTGATGCGTGGCGCCCACGTTGTAGAAGACGACGTTCTCGCCGCTGCCGACGGACTGGATCTGGTTGTCGAACTTGATGTTGAACAAGGTCGCCTCGGCCGACAGCTGGCCGCTCTTCCAGCGCGCGCCCAGCTCGGCGGTTTTCGCCAGTTCCGGCTGCAGCGGGTTCTTGCTCGATTGCGCATTGAGCTGCGTATTTTGCACGGCGCCAAACGAGCTGTTGCAGTTGCCGAACAGGGTGACGTTGTTATTGAGCAAGTAGGCCACGTTCAGCGACGGCAGGGCCTTGTTGTTGAGCAACTCGATCTTTTGGTCGGTCGGCAAGTGGTTGAAGCGCACCGTCTTGATGTGCTCGTAGCGCACGCCCGGCGTGATGCGCCAGGCGTCGATGGCGATCTTGTCGTCGATATACACGGCTTGCGCATCGGTGGAGTTGTCGGCGAAGCGCGTCGGCGCCTGCTGCACGCCGCTGGCGATGACGACGTTGTAGATGCTTTCATCGGCCCGTTCGACCAGATAACGGTAGCCGACGGTGACGTCCTGCGACACCTTGCCGGTCGTGAAGCGCTGCGTGTAGCGCGGTTCGATGGCCGTCGTTTCATAGTTGCGCGGCTGATGCCCCAGATTGTTTCCGCTGATCAGCGTGCTTTCGCGCGAGCTCTTGTTGTAATAGGCGCGCACCTCGAATTCTTGCGTGCCGGAAATGGCATTCAGGTAGCCGATGTCGAAGGCCTTGCGCTCGCCGCTCCAGAAGTCGGTCGGGCGCGTGTTCTGGAACGGGTCCTGCTTGTATTGCGCGGCCGTCAGGCCGCCCGGCGTGCGCGACGTCACGTCATAGTAGGACAGCTTGCCGTACACCTCGGCCGTCGGGCTCAGGTCGTAGCGGAATTTGAGGGCGAAGTCGTTGACCTTTTCATCGCTGCCCACGCGCCAGTCGCTGCCGCGGATGCCGGAATACAGCACCGCCAGGCCCAGGCCGCTGTCGAGCTGGGTGCCGGCAAACACGCTGGCCTGCGTGTTGTGGCCCACTTCGCTGTACGAGTTGTAGCGCACGGTGGCGTCGCCCGTGATGCCTGGCGTGGTGGGCACGCGGCGCGTCTTGAAGTTGATGATGCCGCCCACGTTTTGCGGGCCGAAGCGCACGGCGCCGCCGCCGCGCACCACGTCGACCGTCTCGACATTGGCCAGGCTGACGGGCGCGAACGACAGTTGCGGCTGGCCATACGGCGCGACCGACATCGGAATGCCATCGAGCAAGACCGTGCTGCGCGGCGAATAGCGTCCGGCCAGGCCGCGTACGCCGATATTCAGGGAAATGGCGCTGCCGGCGCTGCCCGAGTTGTCGCTGATCTGCACGCCGGGAATGCGGCGCATCACGTCGCTGAGGCTGGTTGCGCCCGAGTTTTCGATGTCATCCTTTTGCACTACCGTGCGGGCGCCCGCGAAATTCTTCGTGCTGGCAGCCATGCTGGTGCCCAGCAGGTTGCTGCTGACCTGGATGGATTCCAGGATGGGGCCGGCGTTATCGGCAGTATTGGCGTCCTGTGCCTGCGCGGCAAGGGAAATGCCCAGGCAAGCGAGGGCGATGGCCAGCGCGCACGGGCGCAGCGAAAAAGGCAGTGGGGAAAGTGTGGCGGCCATGCATGGATCTCCGTAGGGACAATGGTTGCGCGGGCATTTTTGGCGGCGCGACAACATCGTGGCGTGGGCATCCTGCGCAAGGGGATAAGAATGATAATGATTCTCATTTTATCCGTCAATTGCGAATATTGCGTAGTGGCGGTATGCCCGCCCGCAGGGTGGGGAAGTGTTGCTGGCGCGGTACAGCGGGCGGCCTTGATTGCCGCTTGGCACCAGTGCTCGGGTGCGGCGGCATTGTGCGCGCTTCTTGTATACTCCCGTTTTTGCAGCCGTCAGACGTGAACGTACAATGAGCCAGACAACTGAAACGACACCAGGCAATCCCCCCGTGGAGCGCCGCCAGGGCGACCAGCCGGCAAGTGCTGCGCGCAAATTGAATCTGCTGGTGGTCGACGACAACCAGGAAGTGGGCGAATCGCTGGCCATGCTGCTCGAAGCGCTGGGCCACCACGCGGTGGTGGTGCGCAACTGGCAGATGGCCGTCGAGCAAGTCAAGCTGTGCGTGCCCGACGCCGTCTACCTCGACATCGAAATGCCCGGCATCAGCGGCATCGAAATCGGCCGCCGCCTGCACCACAACCCCGAAACGGCCAACGCCGTGCTGATCGCCGTCACCGGCCACAGCCTGCCCATGTACATGGACGACGCGCTGGCAGTGGGCTTCCGCCACTTTCTCGTCAAACCCGTGCGCCTGGAAGACCTGGCGACGACGGTGCAGTCGGTGCTGGCGGGTTGATTAACTCTTTCGTCTGTCTCTGTTATATATCAGTAGGTCGTCGATAAGAGAGATTTACATATATTTCTATAAGATAGGTAAGGAGCTACTTCACCTGAAATTTGAAGTTGGCTTCGGCAAAATTATGTAGAACAGAGTGGATGCGAGTGGTGGGAACGGATAACCATGCAGAAGCGTCAGGAAGTTTAATTTCCCTTTTCGAGTCGGGTGCGGACGTTTCGTTCGTGATAATTGTAAAATCTTTTTGATGCGCTGCATGTGCAATAAGCCAAGCATCTGCCTTTTCTGCATTCAGAAATTTTGATTTAGCCGATTCTTTGTAAGCGCGAGCGGGGTCTGTTGCGAACTTGGTGAGGGTTCCCCACAGAGGTAATGCTTGATTGCTAGGTTGAAAAAATCCGGTAAGTGCTGGAGCGTTGGCCCACGCATGCAATGGGTCCTCATCCCCATCTAAAAGCTCATCTTTGACTTTATCTATGCTGAAGAAAATTCCGGCTCTGTAGCCAGCAGTTACCCAGTCCCAAAATGCTTGGCAGTAATTGGGGTGGTAGTGTAGCCGCGCCGAATTGATTAAAACATCAGAGTCAAATAGATATCGCATTCCGCTTCTCAAATAGTTTTACTACTTTGTTGGGATTTGCATTTAATAAACGACCTGCTTGAGCTAATGTAATCTCTCCGCCTACAGCTAAATTTGCTACTTCCATAGAGAAAAATTTGCTATTTCGCACTGCTAACGTTCGGTAAAAATCACCGCCTGCTATATCTTGAGCTTTTGCCTTTGCTGCTTGTCGCGCACTTTCATAGACTTGAAAGTAGTTGTGGCGAGAAATAAAAGATAAATCAAAAGCTTTTCTTGCCGCAACTGTTTTACTTACCTTGAAGTGCTTGCGAATATTATCGAGTTGTGTATCGGAAGATAATCCTTGCTCGCTAGACCAGATGCGTAAAAATTCTTCAGTGGGAACAAGAATTTCTCCTGCAACAGCGTTACAATATTTTTCGACTTCATGCTCGTTTCCCGCATTTACGTCAGAAATACTAGAGTCTCCAAGCCAAATATGAGCTAGTTCGTGTGCGAGGGTGAATACCCAAGCTGCGGGCGCATCAGCGCCATTTATAAAAATGACTGGGCAATATTCATCTGCTATGACAAACCCTCGAAATTCACTGACAGATAAACTTCGTTTATTGCTATTTCCTACTACACCATTTTTGAAAATTAAGATTCCTGCACGCTCGCATTTTTCAGATAGCAATCCGAAATGCTGATCAGGATTTGGGACGGTATGGAGGTCTGTGGTCTTGAAATTGATTGTTGTCCGTATCTCAGTAGCCAACGTTTCCACAGTAGGGCGTTTAGCTCGATACTTTCCAACAAACGCTAGTGGCTCGGCTCCTAGTCCTACTAGTCGCTCCTTAAACCAAGACTGTTTAAAATCAATATCATCATAGACATCAAAAAAATCTTTGCTTAGAGGATGTGCATCTGGAACTGTACGGAAATCAGCTAGTGGTGTTTTTCGTACTTCCGGAGGTTCATCTAGAAATAAATATCCTAGTGGCACTCTAGCGAGCTTTGCGTACTTTAGCACCTGCGGATAAGTAAGAGTTCCTTCTTTTATCTTGTCTGCAGATCGTTTGGAAATTTTTTGCGCAAGGTCCCCAAGGTGCTCACCGACTTGGGCTGCTGCCCAGTCTAGTACTGCGGGCGAAAGTTCAAGTGTTTCCATCAGTATCGTTTGGGCTATTAGACAGAGCAACTAATGAACTGGAGCCATCAATATTGCAGTTGGTCAATGAGTTGCAACTCAGGCATCATAGCCTCAGAGTTGTTGTAAATTCTATTCAATTGTCACTGGGCTGCTAGGGACGGGGAAATCGAATCTGTCAAATGATCATACTGCGTTAGCCCTAGCGCAATACAGCAGAATCTGTGGAAAGCGTCTAACGTACGAAAATACGTTGCAAATGCACAAACGAAAAAGCCAGCAAATAGCTGGCTTGGTTTTTCGCTCATTGGGAAATTTCTAGAATTCTCGAAATTTCACCTTGTGAAATCAGTTTGCTTCTTACGAGCACTGATCTTACTGAATTTTGTGGGGTGGCTGATGGGGCTCGAACCCACGACAACAGGAATCACAATCCTGGACTCTACCAACTGAGCTACAGCCACCACTGTCTTACTTACCTGTTTAGCTGTTTTGCTGAACAGGTGCCGAATTATACAAAGAACTCGGCAAAGTGGCAAATCTAAATGCAGTCTTTTTTAAAGAATCGAAAGATTGCATGAAAACGGTCGCTTTTGCTCACCCAGCTCACACGGACAGGTGTTCGACGGGCGGGTGCAAGTCGAGCAAACCGGCGAAGGCTTTCGCCAGGGACTCGACCTTGGCCGTCGTGTAGCCTTGCAGTCGTGGCGCGTCGTTGTTGATGCGGCGCAAGCTTGCCGCATCGAGCAGGCGGGCCAGCTGGCGCGCCACGGCGTCGCCCGTGTCGACCAGGGTGATCTGTTCCTGCGTGTGGGCGCGCACCGTGCGTTCGATGGCGTCCTGCACGAACAGGTAGTGCGTGCAGCCCAGCACCAGCGTGTCGACGCCTTGTTCCAGCATGGGGGCGATGTAGCGTTCCAGCATGGCGCTGGTGGCGTCCAGCGGATCGGTGCCCAGCTCGCATTGCTCGATGCGGTCGGCCAGGCCGATGCAGGGCTGCAAGATGAACGTGGCGCCCGTGGCGGCGCTCACCTGCTCGCGCAAGGCCAGCAGTTTGTCGCCGCGCAAGGCGCGTTCCGTGGCCAGCACGGCGATCTTGCCGTTGCGGCTGATGCCTGCCGCCGGTTTCAAGCCCGGTTCGACGCCGACGATGGGCAGGTCGGGGTAGCGCGCGCGCAGCGCCTTGATGGCGGCGATGGTGGCCGTGTTGCAGGCCACGACCAGCGCCTTCGCGCCTTGCTGCAATAAAAAGGCGGTGATCGCCAGCGAACGGTCGATCACTTGCTGTTCCGTCTTGTCGCCATACGGGGCATAGCCGGAGTCGGCAAAGTAAATCAGGTCTTCCTGCGGCAGCTGCGCGCGGATATGGCGCAGTACCGACAGGCCGCCCACGCCGGAGTCAAAAATGCCGATGGGGGCGTCCGGGCGGGCATTGCTTGCAATAGAAGTCATATAAAGCCGAAGAAGATAAAAAAACGCCGCGCTGTGTTGCCGCGCGGCGTTAATGGTAGTGCTTGTTTAAGCGACCGTCACGGGAATCTTGCTGACGCTATTGAGTTGCTCGATCTTTGCCTGCCACTCTTTCGGGCCCGTGTTGTGCACGGAGGTGCCTTTCGAGTCCACGGCCACCGTCACCGGCATGTCGACGACGTCGAATTCGTAGATGGCTTCCATGCCCATGTCGGCAAAGCCCAGCACTTTCGCGCCCTTGATGGCTTTCGACACCAGGTAGGCGGAACCGCCCACGGCCATCAGGTAGGCCGACTGGTGTTTCTGGATCGATTCGATGGCGACCGGACCGCGTTCGGCCTTGCCGATCATGGCGATCAAGCCCGTCTGTTCCAGCATCATGTCGGTGAACTTGTCCATACGCGTGGCGGTCGTCGGGCCGGCCGGGCCGACCACTTCGTCGCGTACCGGATCGACCGGGCCGACGTAGTAAATTACGCGGTTCTTGAAGTCGACCGGCAGCTCTTCGCCCTTGGCCAGCATGTCCTGGATGCGCTTGTGCGCGGCGTCGCGGCCCGTCAGCATCTTGCCGTTCAACAGCAAGGTCTGGCCCGGCGTCCACGAAGCGACTTCTTCCTTCGTCAGGGTGTTCAGGTCGACGCGCTTGGATTTTTCCGTGTCCGGCGTCCAGTGCACTTCCGGCCACGACGACAGCGATGGCGGTTCCATGTAGGCAGGGCCCGAGCCGTCCAGCACGAAGTGGCCGTGGCGCGTGGCGGCGCAGTTCGGGATCATGGCGACGGGCTTCGACGCGGCATGCGTCGGGTGCATCATGATCTTGACGTCGAGCACGGTTGTCAGGCCGCCCAGGCCTTGCGCGCCGATGCCCAGCGAGTTGATCTTGTCGCACAGCTCGATACGCAATTCTTCCAGTTTATTTTGCGGGCCGCGTTGTTTCAGCTCAAACATGTCGATGTCTTCCATCAACACTTCTTTTGCCATCAGCATGGCTTTTTCGGCCGTGCCGCCGATGCCGATGCCCAGCATGCCAGGCGGGCACCAGCCGGCGCCCATGGTCGGCACGGTCTTCATGACCCAGTCCACCAGCGAGTCGGACGGGTTCATCATGATCATTTTCGACTTGTTTTCCGAACCGCCGCCCTTGGCAGCCACTTTCACGTCGACGGTATTGCCTTCAACCAATTCCATGTGCACGACGGCTGGCGTGTTGTCCTTGGTGTTCTTGCGGTCGAAATGCGGGTCGGCCACGATGGAGGCGCGCAGCTTGTTGTCGTCGAAGTTGTACGCGCGGCGCACGCCTTCGTTGACGGCGTCGGTAACCGTGCCGCTGAAACCTTCGAAGCGCACACCCATGCCGATTTTCAGGAAGACGTTGACGATACCCGTGTCCTGGCAAATCGGACGCTTGCCTTCCGCGCACATGCGCGAATTGGTCAGGATTTGCGCGATCGCATCTTTTGCCGCCGGGCTTTGCTCGGCCGCGTAGGCGCGCGCCAGGTGTTCGATGTAATCAGCAGGGTGGTAGTAGCTAATGTACTGCAACGCTGCGGCGACGGATTCGATCAGGTCTTCTTGCTTTATGACAGTCATGGTGTTCTCGCGGTAGATAAGAAGGGTAAGACTTTGATGCTAGTTACTTGATGCCTGGTGCTGCTTGCTAATTAGTACGGGAGCGCCAGAAAAATGTTCAGGGCTAGGCGCCTTGCCGAAGGCAGTACGAATGTACGGCGAGGCAAGGCAACAACGCCCTGGACTTTTTTATGGATGCTCCTTAATGCGGTCGTGCCTGGTTCTGTGTCACCGTCATGATGCGGTCGGTGTACGCGATCGCCATGGCGGAAATGATGAAGACCATATGGATCACCGTCTGCGCGATGATCACTTCCATCTTGTAGGAGTTGGCATTGATGAAAGTCTTCAGCAGGTGGATGGACGAGATGCCGATGATGGCCATCGCCAATTTCGTCTTCAGCACGGAAGCATTTACATGCGACAACCATTCCGGCTGGTCTGGGTGGTCATCGAGGTGCATGCGCGAAACGAAGGTTTCGTAGCCGCCAATAATGACCATGATCAACAGGTTCGAAATCATGACCACGTCGATCAGGCCTAATACCACCAGCATGATGGTCGCTTCGTTCAGCTTGGTCGGCAGGGCGCTGCCGGGCACGGCGACGGCCGTCAGTACGTGCTGCAGGGCTGCATCATTGCCGAACACGGCGCCGATCAGGTCGGATAATTCCACCCAGAAATGGAAGACATACACGCATTGTGCGAGGATCAGGCCCAGGTACAGCGGCAACTGCAGCCAGCGCGACATGAAGATGAAGGCGGACAATGGATGCAGCTTGGTATGTTTGGCAGACGGTGGTAGGTGGTCGATCATGTAGGGGTTCCTGGGGGAGTAAATACCAATTTTTGGCATGCCCGACATTTTACACTTGCTGTCGATTACTGCGCATGGCCTTGCTCTGTATTATTGGGTTTGATGAAACACAAAGTGGTATTGAAGCTTCGGCGCGCCAGGCATTTTCCCAGTGAAAATACTGTACGGCGTCCTCTTGACGCCCATCGCCGAAGGCGCTTATGGTTAGCCTTGACAGAGGAAAACGCTGCAGAAAATGCGCAATGTAAGGCGTCCGTAAGACAGGGCGCTTATCGTGTTAGCAAACAATTACTACACTGGAGACAAGCATGGCCGCTACAGAAAACCAAGGACAGGGCACGCAGCAGCAAGGACCAGAAGAGTCGCGCGTATTTGAACCATCGGCTGCCTTTGCCGCACAAGCCACCATTTCCGGCATGGCCGCGTACCAGGCCATGGTGAAAGAGGCAGAAACCGACTACGAAGGCTTCTGGGCCAAGCTGGCGCGCGAAAACCTGAGCTGGAAAAAGCCGTTCACCCGCACCCTGAACGAAGACAATGCCCCGTTCTACAAATGGTTCGAAGACGGCCAGCTGAACGTGTCGTACAACTGCCTGGACCGCAATATCGAAAATGGCCTGGGCGACAAGACGGCCATCATCTTCGAAGCGGACGACGGCACCGTTACCAAGGCTACCTATAAAGAACTGCACGAAAAAGTCTGCAAGTTCGCCAACGGCCTGAAATCCAAGGGTATCGCCAAGGGTGACCGCGTCATCATCTATATGTCGATGTCCGTCGAAGGCGTTGCCGCCATGCAAGCCTGCGCGCGCATCGGCGCCACCCACTCGGTCGTGTTCGGCGGCTTTTCCGCGAAATCCTTGCAGGAGCGCATCATCGACGCGGGCGCCGTGGCCGTCATCACGGGCGACGAGCAATTGCGCGGCGGCAAGAAGCTGCCATTGAAATCCATCGTCGACGAAGCGCTGGCGCTGGGCGGCTGCGATACCGTGAAAAACGTCATCGTCTACAAGCGCACGGGCAGCGATTTGCCGATGGTGGCAGGCCGTGACACGTGGCTGCACGACCTGGTCGCAGGCCAGAGCGCGCAATGCGAACCGGAATGGGTCGATGCCGAGCATCCACTGTTCATCTTGTACACCTCCGGCTCGACGGGCACGCCGAAGGGCGTGCAGCATTCGAGCGGCGGCTACCTGCTGTGGGCCGCGCTGACGATGAAGTGGAGTTTCGACATCAAGCCCGACGACGTGTTCTGGTGCACGGCCGACATCGGCTGGGTGACGGGCCACAGCTACATCGCGTATGGCCCGATGGCCGTGGGCGCCACGCAAGTGGTGTTCGAAGGCATTCCTACCTACCCGAACGCGGGCCGTTTCTGGGAAACCATCAAAAAACACAACGTCAGCATCTTCTACACGGCGCCAACGGCCATCCGTTCGCTGATCAAGGCGGCCGACGTGGACCCGAAAGTCCATCCAGGCAACTACGACCTGACCAGCCTGCGTTTGCTGGGCACGGTCGGCGAGCCGATCAATCCGGAAGCGTGGATGTGGTACTACAAGCACATCGGCGGCGAGAAATGCCCGATCGTCGATACCTTCTGGCAAACGGAAACGGGTGGCCACATGATCACCCCGTTGCCGGGCGCGACGCCGATGGTCCCCGGTTCCTGCACCCTGCCATTGCCGGGCATCATGGCCGCCATCGTCGACGAAGCGGGCCAGGACGTGCCGAACGGCCAGGGCGGCATCCTGGTGGTGAAGCGTCCATGGCCATCGATGATCCGCACGATCTGGAACAACCCCGAGCGTTTCAAGTCCAGCTATTTCCCGGAAGAACTGGGCGGCAAGATGTACCTGGCAGGCGACGGCGCCATCCGCAACAAGGACACGGGCTACTTCACCATCACGGGCCGCATCGATGACGTGCTGAACGTGTCCGGCCACCGCATGGGCACGATGGAAATCGAATCGGCCCTGGTGGCCAACCCGCTGGTGGCCGAGGCGGCCGTGGTGGGCCGTCCGGACGACACGACAGGCGAATCGATCTGCGCCTTCGTCGTGCTCAAGCAGGCGCGTCCGACAGGCGAGGAAGCGAAGAAGCTGGCCCTGGAGCTGCGCAACTGGGTCGGCAAGGAAATCGGCCCGATCGCCAAGCCAAAGGAAATCCGTTTCGGCGACAACCTGCCGAAAACCCGCTCCGGCAAAATCATGCGCCGCCTGCTGCGCGTGCTGGCCAAGGGCGAGACGATCACGCAAGACGTCTCGACCCTGGAAAACCCGGCCATCCTGGAGCAGTTGAAGGAAGCGTCGTAATGAAAGGCCGGTCCCTGCGGGGGCCGACCATGGCCTGTATTGGGCTGCTGCTTGTCGCTGTGTGCTTTAACTTTTACCCCACGGTAAATAACTTTGGCAGTCCGTAGAATCTTTGCTATAATCTGCGGCTTCGCGACAAGCGAGAAATAGTACGCAATGCGAGCAAGTAGATGCATTGCCTGCAGGAGAGGTGGATGAGTGGTTGAAGTCGCACGCCTGGAAAGCGTGTATAGGTTCATAGCCTATCGGGGGTTCGAATCCCCCTCTCTCCGCCACGGATAGTAATTAAGTAAGATCAGGACGTCTCAGGAAGTCCCTCAAAAACCGCTTAGAGCCTTGATTCTAAGCGGTTTTTTCGTTTCTGGACGTTGCACAGCGTCCCAGGACATCAACCTCAAGTAGGCGCAAGTTTGGGGGCTTCTCGTACTCAGCCATTGCCGCTTGCCCCAAAAATTCAAAAAAACGACTATATTGATCTTTACAGCATGCCGCGCAGGAGGTTTGCCATGCCAAAGATCATTGCTCCGCTGACAGACTTACTCATCCGCAACGCCAAGCCACGCGAGCGGCCGTACAAAATGTTCGATGGTGACGGTATGTACCTCGTCGTCGCTCCTACCGGTTCCCGCATCTGGCGTTTCAAGTTCCGGCAGGCCAACGGCAAAGAGAATACGCTGACGTTCGGCCCTTACCCGGAAATCACCTTGCAGGACGCACGGGAAAAGCGCCTGGCGACACGCCGCCTGCTGCTGCAAGGTATCGACCCCGCCAAGCATCGTGACGACGCCAAACGCTTGGCAAAGGATAAGGCGTCCAACACGTTCGAAAAAATCGCGCGCGAGTGGCACGGCAACAAAGTGCCGACGTGGAGCGAACGCACCGCCAAGAGCACCATCCAGCGCCTGCAAGCGGACATCTTCCCAGCCATCGGCCGCATGCCGATCGATGAGATAAAGCACCGCGATCTGATTGCCGCGCTGCGCAAGATCGAGGAGCGTGGCGCAAGCGAAGTCGCTCATCGCCTGAGAGCGGTATGTGCGTCAATTTTCAGCTACGCGATTCAATGCGGATTCACAGAGCGCAATCTGGTCACCGATATGAAGGATGTGTTGAAGACCGTCCGCGCCGGACACTTCGCCGCAATCAACGCCGACGAACTACCGCAGTTTCTGGCTATTCTGGACCGCAACGAAGCACGCATGTTCGCGCCGACCCGCATTGCGCTGCGGCTGATGCTGCTGTGCTTTGTGCGTACCAGCGAGTTGATCGAAACGCCCTGGAGTGAAATTGACCTGGAGCGCGGCGAGTGGATCATTCCATGGCAGCGCATGAAGCGCGGCAAGCTGACCGTCAATCCGGATATGACCAACCATCACGTATGCCTGTCGCGCCAGGCGCTGGAGCTGCTGCGCGAACTGCACGCGATCACGGGCCGCAGCAAGTACCTGTTCCCGAATCAGCGCGACCACGAAAAGCCGATCAGCAATAACACGATACTGGTGGCGCTTGGACGCATGGGATACAAGGGCAAGATGACCGGCCACGGCTTCCGGGCGCTGGCCATGAGCACTATCAAGGAGCGCCTGGGCTACCGGCATGAAGTCGTGGACCGGCAGCTGGCACATGCGCCGAAGGACAAGGTGGCCAGTGCTTATGACCGGGCGCAGTTCCTGGCGGAACGGCGCCGGATGATGCAGGATTGGGCCGATTACATCGATGCCGTCAGCGGCAAGGGAGCGCCACCGCAGACGCCAAGATTAACGCTGGTCAGTGGCGAATTCAGCCGGGATGGCGGAACAGGAGGGCACCATGTCTAAGTATGTATTGCGCCTCACGGATGCGCTTATCAAGCAGACCGCTTCCAAGGAAAAATTACATAAACTGGCTATCGGAGCCTTTGTCCGGGCTGCAACGCTGCCGGTCAATGCCAGTGGCAGCAGCCCAGTCCGCGCCGGTTCCGATGCTGCGTACTACGAAAAGCGCACTTGACGAAACGAACCACTTGCAAACGTCGATATCAGGCATAGAATGAAGCTCTCTTATGTGGGAATCGCTCCCACGAGGGCATGCTTCGAGCATGATCCTATGCTTAGCGGCATAGGCGTTGCGGTCGTCACCCGCCACCATGATACTTAGCAGTTTCTGCTAGATAAATCGCCGGGCCATGCAGAAGCATGCACATCTCGGCACGATAAAGCGCTGCCTTCAGCGTCTTCATATCCCACAATCCGCAAGTCGGATTGCCTGGATGATTGCGCCCGATGGGCGCTTCTTCAAACAGGAGCAAGACTCCTGCCCTGATTGGTTCGCATGCCCCGCGAGGTAGCGCACCGTATGAAGCACAGCATGGCTTTGCCGCAAGCCGCACCGTCAGCAGAAATGCCAGCGATGCGATGCCATCGCGGCCGCCGCCAGCGCATGTGCTTCAGAGTCGCCAGTATCGTCACCGCGAGTGCGATGCTGGCATGTATGCCGTCACATGCCATGGCTGCGTGCGCGCGTCGTTACTGGCGGCGTGCTGCCAGTGACGACGCGCCGCCGACGGCATACGCCCAGGCGGCAAGCGGAATTCCACCGCGTGATGTTGTTCAGTGACAGGGCCAGGCGCCCCGCATCGCAGGCAAGCCCTGCGATGTCCTTTGCCCGCTACGGGCTGATTAATAGAAGTTGATCCGTGCACGATGTGCACTCCATGGACCCTGGGTGATTGGTCCCCGCTGCGGTAGCTTCCTCCGGGAGCGCGCAGCGGTGCCACACGCGCATGCGGCGCGGGCAGGCAGTAACAGCAACCGCATACACGGGAGTGGTGTCCCGAGGCCCTTGATTCAACCTTTTCTGCCGAGGCAGTGAGGGTGGCCAGAAACACTTACCAGACAGGATTACACCACGCGGCATCGATGTGAAAACCAAAGATCGAAGGGATGACTTTGCCATGCGCGACTTGAACTACCAGCTCAAGCAACTGTGTCACCGCAACCGGGATGGCAGCTTTGCGACGCAGGCCGACCGCGAACGCTTACTAAACCTGTGCGCCAACGACCTGGCGGAACGGGGCTTCCAGCATATGAGCGTGGACAGCCTGAAGCCGAAGCATGTGGCGGCGCTGCTCGACAAGTGGAAGCAGGATGGCGTCAGTACTGGAACGATCAAGAATCGCATGAGCGCCTTGCGCTGGTGGGCCGAGAAGATCGGCAAGGAAAATATCGTTGCGCGCACCAACGGCGAATACGGCATCGCGGAGCGGGTGTTTGTCACCAATGTCTCGAAGGCGAAGGTGCTCGACGCCGACACGCTGGCCCGCGTGAATGATCCGTATACGCGCATATCCTTGCAGTTGCAGGCGGCGTTTGGTTTGCGGCGCGAGGAAAGCATCAAGATCAAGCCGGGATGGGCCGATGGCGGGAACATCCTGCGTCTGCAGGATAGCTGGACCAAGGGCGGTAAGTACCGGGAGGTGCCGATTGCCACCATGCAGCAGCGCGCCGTGCTGGAAGCGGCCAAGGCGCTGGCGGGAAAAGGCAGCTTGATTCCGGCGCAGTTGCGCTATCGGGACCAGTTGAACCGCTTTCGGGCGCAGTGCGACAAGGCTGGCATCCATGGCGTGCACGGGCTACGTCATGAGTACGCAC
Source organism: Janthinobacterium sp. SUN100 (assembly GCF_030397705.1). NCBI lineage: Bacteria > Pseudomonadati > Pseudomonadota > Betaproteobacteria > Burkholderiales > Oxalobacteraceae > Janthinobacterium > Janthinobacterium sp. SUN100. The sequence goes on from NZ_JAPUBU010000005.1 coordinate 209,843, forward strand.
AGCGGCGCTATGCCGAGTTGACTGGCCGACCTAGCCCAGCGTGTGGCGGCGCGACGTCCAGACAACTGGATGTTTCACAAAAGCTCGCAGATCAAGCTGCACGGCTGAAGATTTCGGTGGAGATGGGGCATGGGCGTGAGCAGGTTACGTCCATTTATCTGGGTAGATGACCGCCCACTTGTATCAGGGCCGCAGCGCATGGAATAGAAGAGATGCAGAAGGGGCAGCGCTGGCGCTGCCGGAATGATCGCGGAGAGTCGGCATGACTCTTCATTGTTTGCTGTTCATCAATCGAAGGAGAATCTTATGACCACGACTAAAAAATTCCTCCGCTTGCCTGCGGTAATCGAAGCCACCGGCTGGTCCCGCGCCACAATTTGGCGCAAGGTGAAGGCAGGCGTGTTGCCAGCGCCAATTCCTATTGGCCCCAAGTCCGTTGCCTGGGACGCAGAGGAAATCGCTCAATGGCAGCAGCGCTGTATTGACGCTAGGCGGGGAGTTGCTTGAGTGGGAGTTAATAGTGGCTGGATTAGCAGCGCTCTACCTCGTAAGATGTCCTGGGGCGGGCCTACCGGCCTTCTCCGAATCGTCCAACTGCTGCCGCTGCGCGGCAGTCCTGCGCGCCTGTGGCGCGCGTTCGTGGTTCCAATTAGGCATCGATAGAGCATGCTTTTATGGCATCAAATGCATCAGTCTGTGTCCGAATGGCGGACCAGACCTTGGCGGTCCTGCTAAACCTGCTCTCGTACCTGAAAAAACGACTCGGTCGAAGTTGCGTCCGATGATTTTAGTGATTCAGTCGCTGCACAGAGTGGGGCAGGATAGGTGAAGTTAGCTAATCTTTGTTTCGCTAACTTCACACCTGCTTATTCTCACTTTGTGCTCAACGTATCGCTCCAAATGAGACTTTCGAATGAGCATGCATCTACTGCACCTTTGCGTGAGTCCATGTCCGAATGGCAGATCTGACCCTTGCTCTCCTGCTCCCTTTCGAGCGGGACTGGGCACTTAAACCTTTTGCTCTGATGGCTTTTCCTATCAACGGCGCTCTGAATTTGAACTTGCAGTGCCATCGCACGAGACATTTAGCCAAATCGAATCCAAAATTATCGCTCTGTTCGAAAATATTTCTTTAGCGGCAATCTTCGAATTGTCATCAAGCAATTATTGGATTATCATGAACGAAAGGTTACCTACCTGTTCCAATCGAGCAGCAGCCGCAGATTTACCTGAAATTACGTAGAAATGAACGGGCCGGATATGGATGACGCATTACGATTACGCGCTGTAAATCAAATTTTTAAGATAGACGCGTCACTTGGATGTGAGTCTGGGAAGGATGCGACGTTCACGTTAGACTTTGAAGAAAAGAATTATCGGCAACAAGCGTTAGCCGGTCTTATCCGTGACACTGTTCCATATTTCGCTTTAACCCAGGAAGAAATTGCATCATTAGATAAGTCAGATTGGAATAAAAGCAGCTTCACTAGAATCTCTGATGCTCAGCCGACAAAAAAAGGCGACTACGGTGAATTGTTGCTTTACATTATTTTGAACATATTTTATGACACTCCGAAATTCGTCACAAAAGCAAGACTTCGTTCATCGACTCGTGAGCAGATTAAGGGTTTTGATTGCGCACATTTTTCAATAAATGCGGATAGAACGATCACTCTCTGGCTCGGAGAGGCAAAATTTCATCAAACTTTTTCAGGTGCAATTGCTCAGTCATTTAAATCACTCAACGATCATTTGATGGATGCGGAAAAAATTAAGTCTGAATTGCGACTTTTGAGTGGTGAGATAGAAATAAATAAAAATATACTACCTGATGAGTATTTGCTTCTAAAGTCGCATACAAACGGGTCAAAGTCGTTAGATAAAGTTTCAATCCAGGTCCCTGTTCTGTTGACATACGATAGTAAATGCATTGGGGATTTTTGTGGAACAGAAAATGCCGATATCGGCTCAGCTGTTTTTCAAGAAAGTCTGATTGCTGAGTTGAAGGGAAAATTTCTTTCTGTCTATGAGCGCACTTGGCCAGCTAAAAATAATATAACTATTTCATTTTATTTACTACCATTGAGGTCGGTTTCCGAGCTTAAAGAAATGTTAGATACAATTGAAACTGCGATGAAATTTTAGGGGGTGTCTTGAGAGAAACTGTTCAGTACCAATTAAATGTGCTTCGATCTAATGTTGAAATGAAAATCGATGATTTGGAATGTCTGTTACTCAGCACATATGAGTTATTAGACTCAATCGATCCCTCTGATTTCAGTTTATGTTTGGCCGTAATATGTCACGTGGCAGATCGAAGATTTAGCGATGTAATGATTCAGCAATTGCTACACGATAATGTTTCAAAATCAAGAATATTTCTTTACGATAATTTGCTGCATACGAGAGATGAAAATTACAATCCTGAGTTTTCAATGCAGGATCATATATTAAAAGCCTTTTACACTAGCCGTACTACAGAAACTACTTTGACGAAACCACAGAAAGAGGTTTTTGATAATTTTCAAGAATGTAGGCGTTTAATTGTAAGTGCGCCAACTTCATTCGGGAAGACACGAATAATTCGTGAGATCATCCGTCACAACAACTATCGCAATATAGCGCTTATACTACCTACGGTATCGCTTTTGTCTGAGCAATACCGTGATATAAAGGATTCCATTAGCGGGTACGTGGTATCAAAGACCTCAAAAATTAAGATTGAGCCTGATAGGAATTATATTCTTGTTTTGACTCCAGAACGAATGAGTGCATTCCTCAGTGAGAATCCTGAATTTCATTTTGATTTTTTTGTGATGGATGAAATTTATAAAACTGACTTTAAGCTTAATGACGATAGGTTTAGAGTGTTTTCTGATGTATTGCTACGTTTGGCGCAACGAGGTTCCGATTTTTATTTAATTGGCCCATATATTACCGATTTTAGTCAACGTTTTCGTGCGCTGTTCAACGCAAAGATGCTCAAATTCGAGGTTGAGATCGTTCAGAAGGACTTCTATTTTCTTGATAATGTTGGATTAAAAGGTTCGCACAAAATTGAAGGCCGCTTCATAAAAATTGTCGGAGATAAGTTTGTGAATTTGACCAGACTAACTTCGAATGATTATATTGATGGAAAATTTTTGATATATCGTTATCAAAAACGGTATGTTGAAGAGTCTGCAGGAAAGTTTTCCTCCGCAAGATCTGAAGTTAGATGGGATTCAAATCTGATAAGATATCTTGAAAAAACTGTTTCGCCTGAATGGAAGCTGGTTTCATGCATAAAAAAGGGGGTAGCATTTCATCATGGCGCGATGCCTCGACATATCCAGGACCTGATTGTCGACGAATTCAATAACTCATCGGGCGGAGGCATCGATTTCTTATTTTGCACAACATCATTGACAGAGGGAATTAACACCTCGGCAAAGAATGTGGTCTTATATGATGAAAAGATTGGTACTGGAGACCCGATCGGTGTTCTGGACCGGCGTAATATTGAGGGGCGTGCGGGGCGGTTTATGCGCCACTTTGTTGGTCGTGTCTTTCATCTGGAGGCGTATATTGAAAATAATGACGATCGAGTAGTGGAAATTGAATCTCTGGATAGCGAGAATCCGTCAATCGAAGCTATTATCCAATTCGACGATGAACTCTTGTCAGAAGCCGGGCATCATAAAAAGAATCAACTAAAATCAACAATGGAAAGCGTTGGCCTTCCGTTTGAGATGTTCAAAGAGAATAAATATGTTAGCGTTGGTGGTCAAGCATCGTTGTTAAAGTACTTGATCACTAGTAAGTCTTGGGAACAATTTAGTTTTATGGGTGGCATGCCGAATGCTGAAGTGGCCAAGCTCATACTTTCCTGTATATACGACCATTTGTTCACCGAGAGCGATCGTGGACGGAATTTTAAAGATGAGGTTGGAAAGTCAATTTTATTGCAGTTGACAAGTTATTATCTTTTTTATAAACCGTCATTTACGGAATTACTTTCTAGTGCGACGATTATAAAGTTTAGGCCAAAAATTGACTCTAGAATACGATATATTTTTGATTTAACGTCTAGATATTTTGAATTTATATGGCCTCGATACATTATGGCATTCCAAAATATTTACAATTATGCAGCCAAGATAAATGATGCAAGCCCAATCTCTCTGGAGTTGATGATTGCACAACTGGAATACGGTACGACAAAAAATCATGAAATAATACTGAAGGATTGTGGTATTCCATCGGAGTCCATTCGCAAAATATCGAACATTTTTTCTAATTGCGAAACCTTAGATGATGTTCAGCGTGTTAAAAAGCTAAGAATGAGAAATATTGCTAGTTTGCTTGATCCAATAGAAGTTCGGATTTTTAATCGATATATTTAAAATTTTTCAAGCTGAGTTATTCTAATATTATGAAACTAAAATTTATTCCACTGGATTATGGTGTTTACAGGGGGCGAGTTCCAGGTGGTAAAAATATAGTTTTCCTAAACCCAAACAACTGGGATGATTTCGGATTCAAAACACAATTTGCGGTTACGTGGTGTGATTTCAATGCTTCTGAGCACTACTTGGGAGAGATAAAAATTGCTTTTGAGAACCAGTCTAGTGGTTGGACAGCTCATTCATTTCCGAAAGAATTTGAAAGTTTGCCACCCAATTTTTACTCACTTGGACTGGACGTAGAGTATTATGAGAAGCTTTCTAAATTGCCACCTGAGATATGTAGAAATATTACCGGTTCTTTACATGATGTCGTTGCTGATCCGGATTTTTTGAACCGCATAAAAGATGATAAAGCGTTTCAGACATCGCTAACCCGTGGCGTCAGCTTTACTTCTATATCTGAGCAATTTCGACGAACACTTGGTGGGGGTGCGCCGCAGACTCCTTATAACTTTATTTATAAAGTGCAAGCCGATGCTGAGACAGCGGGGTTGGAACTAAGGTTTGATGTCTCGCCTGATTCTAAACCATCAACAAATATTCATGTGTTGATTGGTAGAAACGGAATTGGCAAAACTACTTTATTAAATGGAATGATATCTGCGATTGTTAAGGGTCATAAGTTAGAGCGTGGGGCCGGGAATTTTTGGAATGTGTCGCAGATTCCTTTTAGCCTAATCGAAGATAAATATTTTTCATCGTTGGTTTCGGTGTCATTCAGCGCCTTTGATCCATTCACACCGCCACTTGACTCGGAAGATCACAGCAATGATCTAAAATATTTTTATGTAGGCCTAAAAAAAGTTGTTCGTGAAAATAATGTCTTGAAAAGCGAACACAAAGATATAGAAAAATTTAGCGTAGAATTTGCTTCGAGTTTGTCAAGCTGTTTTAGCCAACCCCAAAAAAAGCATCGTTGGATTAGGGCAATTCGATTTCTTGAGTCCGACGAGAATTTTGCGGAAATGGATTTGACCCGTTTTGCAGAAGAAGATGGGACCGTTAGGTTGAACGAACTTAAATTTAAACTATTTAAGAAAATGAGTTCCGGTCATGCCGTAGTACTACTGACGATGACTAAACTGGTTGAAAAAGTTGATGAAAAAACATTGGTATTGATGGACGAACCGGAAAGTCATTTACACCCGCCCTTGCTCTCAGCATTCACAAGAGCACTTTCTGATCTACTCACCAATCGTAACGCCGTTTGCATTATTGCCACTCATTCGCCTGTAGTACTGCAAGAGGTACCTCGGCGTTGTGTTTGGAAGCTTAGACGTACCAAACTGAACGCAAACGCGGATCGACCTGAAAGCGAAACGTTTGGCGAGAACGTTGGGGTATTAACTCGTGAGGTATTTCAACTGGAAGTGCAAAAGTCTGGATTTCATGATCTGCTGAATCGAGACGTAAATGAGGGGAAGTCGTTTGATGAAATTTTAAATGACTACGACGGCCAGATAGGGCTAGAAGGCAAGGCTGTGCTTCGTTCTCTAATTGCTACGCGTGGATATTGAGCTATGCGTGAGATGAAAATTCCGGTGGGTATGCCTGCTGAAGTATTAGATGCTTGTATAGGCAGTATTGGTAATGAAGATTTGCGCAATCGTATGCTCGAAGTAAGACAAAATTTTATAGACGCTTCCGTTAGTTATCGAAAATCTGCTGAGATTGCACAGTTATATACTTTTCTTGTAAACCACCAAAAAGATGAAGAAATTCTGGTTGGTAATGTAACAAAAGGCGAAGTCAAAAATCTTTATACTTACAACTTGGTAAAAAAGATCGGAGCCCGGAGTTATTATGATTCTATACTTGCGGCGGCACCTAGGGGGATATGTCCATTGTGTGGGGTGGGTATGGCGGCGACCCTTGATCATTATATGCCCAAGGCGAAGTTCCCATTATTCTCAGTATTACCTTTAAATTTGGTCCCTGCTTGCCGTGATTGCAATACGGGGAAACTCGCGGAATTTGGTGAGGATAAAGAATCTCAGTCTCTACATCCTTATTTTGATATTTCCCCCTTTGTTACTGAACAATGGATATTTGCTGAGGTTTTAATTTCCTCACCTGCAACGATTAGATTTTTTGTTTCAGCTCCAGATACGTGGCTTCGTGAAAATAAGGAAAGAGCTAAAGCACATTTCGATGCCTTTAAGCTTGCGGCAAGATTTTCAATCATGGCAGCGAATGAGTTGTCGAGTCTAACGGGAATGTTGGCCGACTATGTTAGCCATAGCGGACCCGGTGCGGTTCGTGAATTTTTAACGGCGTGTGCAACGACAGAATTGGCCTTGCACAAGAATTCGTGGCGTGCAGCATTTTTCCAAGCGCTAGCGGCGAACGATTGGTTCTGTGAAAAAGGATATCTTTAAAAAATCGGAGCGCTTGCTTAACCGGTTCTAAGTGCTGCCTTTTTACGTTGTTCACCGGCACTCATTCCCATCGAAGGCAGCGAAGGTGGAATTTTGTTTTCTAGCTAAAAACGCGGTTATAGCTCTCTTTGAGTTTCCTTCGTGAGTTAATTGTTGTGTGTCTTTGTGACATTGCGGGATCTTACCGACGTGTTCGCTGGTGCGAGGTCCACCGACAGTGATTGCGAATTGCGTAGGGATACGCTTGCTCCCTAAAATTCGATCTGATCGGCCCCTGTTTTTTGAATTATCTTAAATGGATCAAGCTCAATATCGGCTTTCCTATCTTGGGGCATGAATGGGGGCATACAGTATTCTTAGAGCGCAAAAATTCTCTCATTTGGGAGTAACTCCTTAAGTAATGTGAATCCCCCTCTCGTTCAGACGCAAAAAAACCCGCCAAAGCGGGTTTTTTTCACTCTACAACCAAACCAAAACCTCAGAACTGGTTCATCGTATTGTCTTTACCTGCCGCCTTCAGCGCCGCTTCGCCGCTGAAGTAATCCTTGTGATCGTCGCCGATGTCCGAGCCGGACATGTTTTGATGTTTCACGCAGGCGATGCCCTGGCGGATTTCCTTGCGCTGCACGCCGGCCACGTAGCCCAGCATGCCCTGGTCGCCGAAGTATTCCTTGGCCAGGTTGTCCGTCGACAAGGCTGCCGTGTGGTAGGTCGGCAGGGTGATCAGGTGGTGGAAGATGCCGGCTTCGCGGGCCGAGTCGGCCTGGAAGGTGCGGATCTTCTCGTCGGCGGCGATCGCCAGTTCCGTCTGGTCGTATTCCACGCTCATCAGCTGGGCACGGTCGTAGGCGGACACGTCCTTGCCTGCCGCTTTCATGCCGTCGAAGATTTGCTGGCGGAAGTTCAGGGTCCAGTTGAACGATGGGCTGTTGTTGTACACCAGCTTGGCGTTCGGGATGACCTTGCGGATTTCGCTGACCATGCCACCGATTTGCGCGATATGCGGTTTTTCCGTTTCGATCCACAGCAGGTCGGCGCCGTTTTGCAAGGAGGTGATGCAGTCGAGCACGCAACGCTCTTCGCCGGAACCGGCGCGGAACTGGAACAGGTTGCTCGGCAGGCGTTTCGGACGCAGCAGCTTGCCTTCGCGCTTGATGATGACGTCGCCATTGCCCAGCGCGTCGGCCGACACTTCTTCGCAGTCGAGGAAGGAGTTGTATTGGTCGCCCAGGTCGCCTGGTTCATTGGTGACGGCGATCTGCTTGGTCAGGCCGGCGCCCAGCGAGTCCGTGCGGGCGACGATGATGCCGTCGTCCACGCCCAGTTCCAGGAAGGCGTAACGGATGGCGCGGATCTTGGCCAGGAAGTCTTCGTGCGGTACCGTGACTTTACCGTCCTGGTGGCCGCATTGTTTCTCGTCGGATACCTGATTTTCGATCTGGATGCAGCAGGCGCCCGCTTCGATGAACTGTTTCGCCAGCAAATAGGTCGCTTCGGCATTGCCGAAACCGGCGTCGATGTCGGCGATGATGGGCACGACGTGGGTCACGTGGCCGTCGATCTTCGCCTGGATGGCTTGCTTGGCATCGCCCTGGGCCGCGTCCAGCTGGCGGAACAGGCCGCCCAGTTCGCGGGCATCGGCCTGGCGCAGGAAGGTGTACAGTTCCTTGATCAGGGCCGAGACGGCGGTTTTTTCATGCATCGACTGGTCCGGCAGCGGGCCGAACTCGGAGCGCAGGGCGGCGACCATCCAGCCGGACAGGTAGAGGTAGCGGCGGTCGGTGCTGTTGAAGTGCTTCTTGATCGAGATCATCTTCTGTTGACCGATGAAACCATGCCAGCAACCGAGCGACTGGGTGTACTTGGATGGGTCCGCATCGTAGGCGGCCATGTCGTTGCGCATGATCTTCGCCGTGTACTTGGCGATGTCCAGGCCGGTCTTGAACTTGTTCTGGGCACGCATGCGGGCGGCGGACTCGGGATTGATGGCGTTCCAGGCGCTACCTTGTTGGTCTTTCAAACCAGCAACAGCCTTGATGTCGTCTTGATATTGGGACATGTGAATCTCCTAAAAAGAAAAGCTATGTTTGAGAAAATCGCCGAGTGCGCCACAACGTCTTGTCGAAGCAAACTGCATGACTAAATAGTAGGCCGATTCGCGCCGATCTTCAAGTCTTATATAAGACATATAACTTAAATTTAATCGTTGTTTTTCAACGACTTAATTATAATTTTTCAGGATGTGAAATGAATTTTCAAAAAGTGAGAGCATTAATGGATGAGTCTGTCGTTTGAAATCCCGCGATGTGAAACGCCTTTTCAGATTTTGGTGCAGCGCGACAAATCGGGGCGAAAGGAGCCACCCGAAGGTGGCGTAGCGGTACATTTGTTTTAATATCATGCTCCGCTTGTGAAAGGTAACGTCAGCGATGCAGATTAACGGTATGGATTTACCCGTCGAGTATATTGCTTTTGCGGCAAGGTATCGGGATGCGGCAGGATTCTGCAATTTGCGGCTGAAGGAGGAGCTCGATTCTTTCGGTCGCATCCTGCAGACGGAATTGGCGCACATCTATATGGATGCCGCCGAATTGACTGCCCGGACAGCGCAGCTGGGGGCGTACTTCGTTGGCGATGGCTGCTATGGGGAGCCTGGAAGCGGCAGTGCTGGCCCGGGAGCCATGCCGGACATCGTTGATTTTACAGAAATCATTTGTTTCGGCATGGCCGGTGACGGCAGTCCATTCTGTCTCGATTTCAGGGGCGTCCGGGGCGCACCATCCGTCATCTTGTGGGACGATGATTACTGGCGGAAGATTTCAAACTCCTTTGAAGACTTTCTATTGCTATTTTCCTGATCGCTTGCCGGGGCAACTGCTGCAGCGCACGAGGCAAGCCCGTGCGCTGCCCGAGTCTAGCGTCCCACCGTCTGCCGCTGATCCTTGATGAACAGGGCCGTCAGCATGCCCACCACGCACACGCCGATCACGTAATAGGCGGGGCCCAGCACGTTGTTCTTCAGCATCAGGGTCACGACCACGGGCGTCAGGCCGCCGAAAATCGCGTACGACAAGTTGTAGGAAAACGACAGTCCCGAGAAGCGTACCTGGGCCGGAAACGCTTGCACCAGCACGTAGGGCACGGCGCCGACGACGCCGACGAACAGGCCCGTCATGGCGTACAGGGGCAGCAGCAGGTCGGGGCGGGTGCCGACGGTGGTGTAGAAGAGGTACGTGGAAATGGCCAGCAGCACGGAACCGACGAAGATCACGCGCTTGCCGCCCAGGCGGTCGGCCAGCATGCCGGCGATGATGCAGCCGAAGGCCAGGCACAGGGTCGCCACGGTATTGGCCACCAGGGTGGTGCGCGGCGCGATGTGGTGGATCTTTTGCAGCAGGGCAGGCGTCATCAGGATGACGACGACGATGCCGGCCGACAACATCCACGTCAGCAGCATCGATACGACGACGGCGCCGCGGTGGCTGCGCAGCACGGATTTCAAGGGCATTTCCGTCGCCAGCGCCTTGCGCTGCTGCATTTCCGCAAACACGGGGGTTTCATGCAGCCAACGGCGCAGATACATGGCGCCGAAGCCGAAGATACCTCCCAGCAAGAACGGATAGCGCCAGGCGCCATCGGTGATTTCTGCCGGCGTGTAGACGGTGTTCAAGCCCGTCGCCACCAGCGAACCCAACAAAATACCGACAGTCAGGCCCGCCGTCAGCACGCCGCAGGCAAAGCCCGTGAAACGGCTGGGCACGTGTTCGGACACAAACACCCAGGCGCCCGGCACTTCGCCGCCCACGGCCGCGCCCTGGAAGATGCGCATCAACAGCAGCAGCAGCGGGGCGGCCAGGCCGATGGTGGCATACGTGGGCAGCAGGCCGATCAGCAGTGTCGGCACGGCCATCATCAGGATGGAGAGGGTGAACATGCGCTTGCGGCCGAGCAAGTCGCCGAAGTGGGCCATGACGATGCCGCCCAGCGGACGCACGACGTAGCCGGCGGCGAAGATGCCGAAGGTTTGCAGCAGGCGCAGCCATTCCGGCATTTCCGGCGGGAAGAACAATTGGCCGATGGCGTTGGCAAAGAAGACGAAGATGATGAAGTCGTAGAACTCCAGCGCGCCGCCCAGGGCGGCCAGCGACAGGGTCTTGTAGTCTTGCTGGGTGAGGGGACGGCTTGCGGCGTTGCTTGCGGCGGTGTCGGAGGTAGGCATGTGTCTCGTTCTTGTGTGTTATGGGAGATTGCCAGACCTAGCATACGCAATTCCGCCGCGTGAGTAAATGCGGGGGGAGGGGGAGCCGCCTCAGCTGTGCTTAATACAACGCCGCTATCATCGGCGTTGACTTCATTGCAAAGGACACAGTATGCACATCATGATTGTGGGCGCCAGCCGGGGCCTGGGACGCGCGCTGGTGGACGGTTTGCTCGCTGACGGGCATGCCGTCATCGGTGTATCGCGCCAGCAACCTGCCGACTTGCCCGCCGGCCAGGGCACGCAGCTGCAATGGATCGCGGCGGACCTGGCCGCACCTGCCGAGGCCGTCGAACGCATCGCGCGTGCAGCGCCTGCCGCGCTGGACGCGGTGATCTACAATCTGGGCGTGTGGGAAGAAAAGGCATTCAGCGATGACTACGCTTTTCTCGGCGATGCGGACGACGCCATCGTCGACATGGTCAATACGAATATCACGGCGACGATCTTGCTGCTCAAGCGCCTGGTGCCACGCTTGCTGGCCAGCAACAAGCCGCAGCTGATACTCACGGGGTCGACGTCCGGCCTGCGCCAGAGCGGCCGCCCGGAAGTGACGTTCAGCGCGTCGAAATTCGCTCTGAACGGCATCGCCGACGCCTTGCGCGAAGGTTTCCGCGAACAGGGACTGGCCGTGACGGCGCTGCAACTCGGCTACCTGAATACCTACGATGGCTTATCCGTGCCGCTGGCGGACGCTAGCGCGCGCGGCGAAGGCGAGCTGATACCCGTGCATGACGTCGTTGCCGTCGTGCGCATGCTGCTGAAGCTGTCGAACGCCTCGTTCGTGCGCGAACTGGTGATGCCCGCGCTGCGCGACGAGCGTTTCTAGCTTATTTCCAGTCTTTACGCGTTTTCGCCGTAGACCTCGGACCAGCCGAGACGCTCTTCCAGCCATTCGTCCACTTCCGAGCTATCCATGTGCATCAGGGCGGCGCCCAGCCGCAGCTTGCCCTTGGCCAGGGCCAGCACGGCGAACACGGATTCCAGCATGACGGGGTCGAGCTGGCCCTGCAAGTCGCGCGCGGCGATGGCGGGCAGTTGCGCCCAGGCATCGCGGTAGCTGTCGGCCAGCCAGTCCGGCAGAGGCGGATTGTGCAGGCGGTGGCGCTCGATTTCAATCAGGGCGATGAGCGCATAGAAATCTTCCTCGCGCGCTTGCGCGCCGCCCAGCATGGCGACGAGCTGGGGCACGGCCGCATACGAGGCGACGCCCACGTCGCCCTGGTGGTGCAGCTCTTCCCACAGCTCATGCCATACGTCTTCGCCCGACTGCATGGCCTTGAGCGCCTCGGCCACGTCGTAAGGCATGCGGTAGCCGCCTTCCAGGGTGGGCCAGAGGGGATCGTCGAGTGATAACAGCATGGTTTTCCTTGATGGGACAGCTCGGCTGAGCAAACGCGCACTATACAAGCACCCGGCGCACGCAGAGCGCGTAGCCGTCGAACTCGCGCAAAGTCAGATAGGCGACGCCCGTGTCAAAGTCCTTGCACCAGGCTTCGTCTTCGATGTCGCCCGGCTCGCTCGACCAGTGCCAGTTTGGCCGGAACGCCTCTTTCAATGTCGCATACAGCAAGGTCTGCTCGCGCCGATCCGGCAAGCTGTGGCCGAGGCTGGCGGCCCAGTCCGACGTGGCTTGCCACGAGTCGTACTCCTGCTCGAACTTGTCCGGCTGCAATACCAGATGGTAGTCGGGCGCGCCATCCTTGCCGAGAATCAGGCCGGCATAGCGTTCGCCCTGCCGCAAGGGGACGGGTGCGGTCGCCGATGGCGCCAATTCGACCCGGCGCACGGCGCAGGCGCGGCCGCTGTAGGTCTTGCGAAAGTTGTATTGGGTGCCGTTATCGAAATCGTGGCTCCAGGCCAGGCGGGGCAGGATGGCGTCCGCTTCCGACGACCAGTACCAGGCATCCGGGAAGGCGTCGCGCAAGTTGGCGTGCAGCAAGGCCAGTTCGCTGCGCGTCGGCAGGCAGGCGCCGCGCGCCGCGGCCCAGTCGAGCGCGGCTTGCCAGGGCAGGGCGCCGCCTTCGCCGGGCAGCAGGAACAGCTGGTAGCCGGGGGCGCCAGCGTGGCCTGGCATGATGCCTGCGTAGCGTTCGCTGGCAATGACGCCCAGCACGCCAGGGCAATGCTCGAACCAGCCATCGTCTTCTTCCTCGGCAATAAAGGCCGCGATCAGCGCCTGAGGCGCGGGCGGCGCGCCGGCCAGCAGGGAGTTGAAGCAATTGATGGCCGAGGCGTGGGGCGTACCGGCGCCATTGGCGATACCGACGAGAAACTCGCCAGCCCAGTCGGGCAAGGTGGCGATCAGGCGCGGCAGTTCATGCAGCAGTGCCATGCAATACGCCGTCTCGCCGTAGCGCCAGGCGGCGCGGTTGGCTATCTGATAGGCGCCGTAATCGTGTTCGGCTTGCACGGATTGAAAGATGGCCAGTGCGTATTGCGCACCTTCCTTGCCCGTCAGCGCATCGAGCATGGCGCAATAGCGCTGGAAGCGCTGCTGGGCTTCATCGGGCGGCGTGGCGGTGTCGTCATCCTGGATGATGTTGCCCAAAATTAAAAGTTCGGCTTTCCAGTGTTCGAATGAGGATGGCATGGCATGAATGAAATGATCGCGATGAGCTGCCATTATGACCTGTGCCGCCCGTGATTTTATTGATGGTGGCAGATTTCTTTTCGATCAAAATGCATCGTCCTTGTTTTCGTGTTTATTAATTCGGCTTCCTGTGGTGACTCATCGTTACAAATGAATTTTATTAGATGGTTGTGGTGCGATATTTTTCTCTGCTTGAAATGGATAATACGAAGGCGGCGCTGGAATTAATATATTTTTATGCCGTTCAATTCAGCGGTTGCCTATCATATTTTTTAGTTATCGTGAATAATTCGGGTCGAGTGAAATGTCATTAACCTGATCGGAATATCACGTGAATAGTAGAATTTTATTTTGTGCGCTGGCTTTTGCTGCCTTGTCGGCCTGTGGCGGCGGCAGTAATGACGCGGCGGACAATGGCGGCGTCGTGGCGCCACCCGTAACTCCCCCCGTCACCGTGGTCAATACGCAGCCAGTCGCGCAAGCCGGGCCGGCCCAAAGCGTGGTGGTCGGCAGCGTCGTGACCTTGGATGCGAGTACCAGCTCCGACGCCAATGGCGATGCCTTGACCTACAAATGGGTGATCAGCTCCAAACCTGCATCCAGCGCCGCTGTCCTGGATTCCTTATCTGCCGTGAAACCGACTTTTACCGCTGATGTGGAGGGCGTGTACGTGGCCACGCTGATGGTCAATGATGGCAAGATCAGCAGCGAGCTGTCGTCGGTGACGGTTGCCGCGTCGGTAGCCAATGCCCCGCCTGTCGCTAACGCGGGGCAGTCAATGACCATTGTTGCGGGTATGGGTATCATGTTGGATGGTAGCGCAAGCAGCGATGCGAATGGCGATATCCTCACCTATAAATGGAGCCTGGTATCGAAGCCTGCCGGCAGTACTGTACGGATCGTGGATGCAAACTCCGTGCGTCCGTATGTCGGCGTGGATTTGCCGGGTGCCTATGAACTGAGCCTGGTTGTCAACGATGGCAAGGTCGATAGTGCGCCGGCTTTCGTGACGACGACGGCGGTTGTCGGCAATGCCCGGCCATTGGCCAATGCGGGCGTGGCGCAGAACGTGCTCAAGGGGAACACCGTTATTCTTGATGGCAGCGCAAGTTCCGATGCGAATGGCGATGCCCTGACGTATTACTGGACCCTGACTTACCGTCCTGCGGGGAGTACTGCCACGTTGTCGTCCGCAACGCTGGTGAAACCCTCGTTTATCGCCGACAAGGCTGGCACGTATGTCGCCACGTTGCGTGTGTGGGACGCAACGACATCGAGCGATTCAATGAGCGTCACGATTACGGCGACGTCCACGAATGCCGCCCCGGTGGCGAATGCCGGGGTGGATCAGCGTGTGCAGGCAGGTGCGTATGGTGTGACCCTCGATGGCAGGGGCAGTTCGGATGCGGACGGCGACAATCTCAGCTATAAATGGACGTTCATCTCCGTGCCGCCAAATAGCATGCTGCAACCGTTTCCCGGCGAATGGTACCGCAGCCAGGCAGTCAGCAGATTTTGGGCGAATGTGCCGGGAACCTATGTCGTCAGCCTTGTCGTCAATGACGGTACGGTCGACAGTGCACCATCAACCGCCACCATTATTGCCACTGCAAGCTCGACCAATGCGGAGCCGATGGCCAATGCGGGCATAGATCAGGTTGTCGCACCAGGAACGACCGTGCGTTTGACGGGACTTGGCAGTACGGATGCGGACCGCGATGTGTTGACATACCGCTGGCAGTTGAAGAGCAAGCCTGCTGGCAGTGCGGCCGTGCTGTCGTCGCTGACTGACGCGCAGCCGACATTTGTCGCAGATATGGCCGGTGATTATGTCGCGACATTAATCGTCAACGATGGCTCGGTGAATAGTGGCGAAGATAATGTCACGGTAACGGCGACGCCGAATCTGCTCAATTTATACCAGGTGCAGGACAATGGGGCCGGTCCGGTCGAGACGAAGGCCGGCTTGCCTTACCTCGCCAATGCGACGGTACAGAAGTCGTGCTCGGGATCGTGCGCGGTCAACTTTACGGTCGATACCTTCAAGGTGGCCGCCGCCGGGACGAGCTTCATGATTACCAATGTGACGGCCGTCGACAGTACCGGCAAGGTCGTTCCAGCCATCGTCGGTCTGGTGTCGGGCCAGGTCATTCCTGCCGGCAGCAGCGCCACCTTCTCGCTGGTGTCGCCCAAGACGAATGGCGCAACGGCTAAACTGAGCTACAAGTTCTTTGTGGCGGAAACGGGCCAGTCTTTCGTTTATAACGCCGACTTCACGTCAAACTAAGTGATGTAACTAAGTGATGTAATATGGCGAACGCCGGGCTTCGGTTCCGCGTTCGCCAGCCCACCTTGCCTCAGACCCCATGCCCACCTGGACTTCCCCGCCACAACTCGTCGCCCTGGCCGGCTTTTATGCGCAGGCGCAAGCCCATCCGGATGCTATCGGCGACGCGGCCTTCCTCGGCGCCGTCAAAGCCGCCCACTGGCCCACCAACTGCTGGAGTTACGTGGAAGCATCGTTCGCCATCATCGCGCCCGCCTGCCTGCTGCGTCCGCATCTGACCGCCGAGCTGATCGCCTTGCCCATAGCCGCCATGATCGCGGGCGGCCTGGACGATGCGGGACAAGTCATCGAGCTCGGCCTGGCCTGCGTCACGCGCGACGCGCCGTATGTGGCGGTGAGCGCAGAGGGCAAGCGCTGGCTGACGCAGGTGTGGCCGACTCTGGAAGAGTTGGTCGAGACCGTGTTTCAGGCCAGGCTGCAGGAGGCGCTGGCGGACGATGAGGACTAGGCAAGCCTGCCCTTGACCTGGAAAGCCCGTTTACGTTAGGGTATACGTAACTACTTACATATATCCCACCCAACATGTCTTCCAACTTGCAAACCTACGGCTCCCTGATGCTGGCCAGCCGCCTGCGCCGTCTTTCCGATCAACTGTATGCCGGTGTCGATACCAGCTATCTGGCCGCCGGCGTCGAGTTGACGTCGCGTTGTTTCCCCCTGTTATTGCTGCTGCGCGACAATGGCCCGACGGCGATCACGGCCCTGGCCGCGCAGATCGGGCAGACGCATCCGGTGGTGGTGCAGCTGGGGCGCAAGCTGCTCGATGCCGGCGTGGTGGTGGAGATGCCGGACGCCAAGGATGAGCGGCGCCGGCTGCTGGCGCTGTCCGACGCCGGTCAAGCGTTGCTGCGCAACATGGCGCCCCTGTGGGACGATGTACGCGCGGCCGTCGATAGCGTCTTCGAGCAGGGGACGCCGCAGCTGATGGCCACCCTGGACCGGGCCGAAGCGCGCCTGCAGGCGCAAGGTTTCGGCGAAACCATCGCCGCCTGCCGGCGCCAGCGCGAGCGGGCCGCCGTGGAAATCATCGATTACCAGCCGCAATACGCGGCAGACTTCAAGCGGCTGAACATCGCCTGGCTGGAGCGGTATTTCTATGTCGAGGCGCTGGACGACAAGGTGCTGTCCGATCCGCAACGCTCGATCCTGGACGACGGCGGACAGATCTTCCTCGCGCGCCTCGATGGCTGCATCGTCGGCACCTGCGCCCTGATCCGCGCCGGCGACGCCAGCATCGAGCTGTCGAAGATGGCTGTCACCCCCGAGTGCCAGGGCTTGGGCATCGCGCGCCGCCTGATCGAACGGGCCTTCGACGCCTTCGAGGCCAGCGGCGCGCAATTGCTGTTCCTGGAATCGAACAGCAAGCTGGCGCCCGCCATCCGCCTGTATGAAAGCAGCGGTTTTACGCACGTGGCGCGGCCCGCCGGCGAGGCCCATTACCAGCGCGCCGACGTCTACATGGAGTGGCAGGGCCGTTAACGCACGCCATGGCGCCACGCGGCGCTCCCCATCGGCCGTCTCCCGCGTTACAATACGCGCATCCATAACGGAACTTAGGTTCCACTATTCCGAGACGCCGACGCCGCATGCCTTCCTTCCCGATGCCCTTCCCGCAGTTGATCGTTCCACCCGAGCCCACCCAGGCGCGCAGCAAGCTGGCCTTCGAGCGCTTGCTGCTGGTGGGTGAACAGTTGCTGGCGGAAAACCGTTTCGATGAAATCGGCGTGGCCGACCTGGCAAAACTGGCGGAAACCTCGGTGGGCACGTTTTACCGCTTATTGGGCGACAAGGACACCTTGAGCCGCTTGCTGCTGCAGCGCTTTTTTTCCGACATGGTGGAAAAGGTCGAAACCCTGACGGAGCTGCGTCAGTGGGAAGGGCGCAGCCTGGAAGACTTCATCCGCGCCATGGTGGCCATGTTCGTGGCCGTCAACATGGGCCGGCGCGGCGTGCTGCGCGCCCTGATCACGCGCTGCTCGCAGGATGCGCAGTTCCGCGACAAGGTGCACCAGATCAACCATCTGATCTCGCAGCGCACGGTCGCCGTGCTGGCCAGCAAGTCGGCCAGCATCCGCCATCCGAATCCCACGCAGGCGATGATGGTGGTGCCGCCCGTGCTGCTGGGCATCCTGAACCAGCACGTGTTGTCGGGTTCGCTGTCCTTCCTGTCGGCGGCCGCGCTGGAAGACGAGCTGGTACGTGTTGCTTTAAATTACCTGACTTGAGATATTTACCGATTTAACTTGAAATCGGAATTCGGATTCCGTATTATGTTTTCCAACAGCAGGAAAATATATTCCTGCACCTGAACACAAAGCATGTTCAACAGCAAGGAGACAGAATGCGGCGTCACACGACATCCGATGTTCCATTGCATTATCTCGACCTCGGTCCCGGCACACAGGCAGGGCAGGGCGATCCCGTGTTTTTGTTGCACGGTCTCGGTTCCTGCGCCGAAGACTGGCGCCCGCAAATCGACGCCCTCGGCAGCAGCCATCGCCTGATCGTGCCCGACCTGCGCGGCCATGGCGCCAGTCCGGCGCCCAACGGCGACTGGCAGATCGGCGACTTCGCCAACGACCTCTTCAACCTGATGGACCAGCTCGACGTGGCGCGCGCGCACATCGTCGGCTTTTCGCTGGGCGGCATGATGGGCCTGGAAATGGCCAACCGCGCCCCCGGCAGGGTCACCAGTTTGTGCCTGATCAATTCCCAGCCGTTCCAGGGCAGCAAACCGGCCGCGCTGCTGTTTGCCTACTGGCTGCGCCGCACGGTGATCGCCACCTTCGGCTTGAAAGCCATGGGCAAGATCATCGGCAAGAAACTGTTTCCCGATCCTGAACAGCAAGCCCTCGTCGAGCGCTTCGCCACGCAGATGGCGGGCATGGACAAGCGCGCCTACCTGGCCGCGCTGGACGCCATTTTCCACTGGGATATCGACATCCATTTCCAGGCCCTGGCCATGCCCGTCCTGATCATGGCGGCCGACCAGGATTACACGCCCGTCGCCAGCAAGCGGGCCTTTGCCGCACAGTTTCAGCAGTGCGAGATCGAGATCATCGCGAACTCGCGCCACGCCACGCCCCTGGACCAGGCGCAGCGTGTGAATACCTTGTTGCAGTCCTTCCTTACTATAAATTCAAAATAAACAGGCCACTCGCCGCACGGGCCGAGGGCCGGAACACAGTCATCGCAGGGCAGGTGCACGCTTTTTGCGCGCGGGTACCGTTACGTCTTGCGATTCTGGAATCCGGCCGTTTTCCCAGGCGGTAAGCAAGCCTGACATTGGAGACGCTATGAAACTTGCTTTGAAATTGATGCCCGCCGCCCTCGCCGTTGCCGGCGCGTTTGCCACCCAGGCCCAGGCGCAGGAAGCCAACCCGGCAACTGCCGTCAGCGCCCAGGAAGCCAGCGACGCGAAAGAACGCATGGAAACCGTGACGGTCTCCGCCCGGCGCCGCGAAGAGCGCCTGCAGGACGTGCCGCTGGCCGTCACGGCGTTTTCCGCCAAGGCCCTGGAACGGGCGAATATCCAGAACCTGGCGGACTTGCAGGAACGCGTGCCGAACCTGACCGTGTACGCTTCGCGCGGCACGAACACCACCCTGACGGCGTTTATCCGCGGCGTCGGCCAGGCCGACCCCGTCTGGGGCGTGGATCCGGGCGTGGGCATTTATTTTGACGACGTCTACATGGCCCGTCCGCAAGGCGCGCTGCTCGACGTGTTCGACGTGCAGCGCATCGAAGTGCTGCGCGGCCCGCAAGGCACCTTGTACGGCAAGAACACCATCGGCGGCGCCATCAAGTACATCTCGCGTCCGCTGGCGAAGGAAAACGGCGCCTCGGCGGAAGTGGGCATCGGCAATTACAACCAGCGCAACTTCAAGGCCGCCTTCAACGTGGCCAACGAAAACGGCACGTGGCGCGCGCGCCTGGCGGCTGCCAAGCTGGACCGTGACGGTTTCGGCCGCAACACGTTTAACGGAGAACAGGTCAGCGACCAGGACAGCACGGCCGCGCGCCTGTCCGTCGGCTATTTCCCGCAAGACATCCCCTTGACCGTCGTGCTGAGCCTGGACGCCACGGACGACAAATCGGGCGTGCGCGGCTTCCAGCGCATGGGCGTGAGCGCTTTCGATCCGCTCAAGCGGCCACCGAGCACCAGCGCCTACGATATCCAGAGCGGCATGCCGGGCAATAACTTCACGCACAACCGGGGCGGCTCGCTGGTGGCCAACTACACCTTGTCGAACGACTGGTCCGTGAAAGTGATCGGCGCCAAGCGGCGCAGCACGTCCGAGCAAACCATCGACTTCGACGGCTTGCCGCAGCCCATCGCCGACGTGTTCGGCGACTCGCGCGACGAGCAGAAAAGCCTGGAATTGCAGGCATCCTACAGCGGCGACTATGGCGCCGGCGTGATCGGCTTGTACCGTTTCGAAGGCACGGCCGGCGGCGGCATCTACAACAATTTCCTGGGACGCCAGTTCCAGGCCGCCGTCAGCACGGTGGAGACGGACAGCACTGCGCTGTACACGGACTGGACCTGGCCTGTGGGCAAGGCGTGGAGCATCAATGCGGGCTTGCGCCACACGCGCGAGGAAAAGCGCGCCATCGTGCTCAACCGTGCTTTTGCCGACGTGAGCTTCACGCGGCCGATCCAGACGGCGGCCGATTTCGACAAGTCTTTGTCGGTCAGCAATACCTCGCCGAAACTGTCCGTGCGCTATGAAGCGTCGAAGACGACGAATTTCTACAGCAACTTGTCGCGCGGCTTCAAGTCGGGCGGCTACAACGTGCGCGCCAACAACCTGGTGGTACCCGATTCCGCGCGCCCGTACAAGGATGAAAAACTCGACGCGCTGGAAGTGGGCATGAAGTACGCGGCGCCGGACGATACGTTCGACGCCAACGTGGCCCTGTTCTACAACCGCTACAAGGATATCCAGTTGTCCGTCTTCACCAGCTACGTGCAGCCGGGCGGCTTGCCCGGTTTCTATGGCGACTTCACGAATGCGGGCAAGGCCACCGTGAAGGGCGCGGAGTTCGAATTTTCGTGGCGGCCGAACCGCCAGTGGGAAGTCAACGGCTTCCTCGCTTTGCTGAACGCCAGCTATGACGAGTTCATGAGCGGTGGCAAGAACATTGCGGACACGCAAAAGTTCAGCAATACGCCGCGCCGGCAAGTGGGCCTGAACCTGACGCGCACGGACCGCGACGTGTTTGGCGGCGCCCTGCGCAGCATGGTCGGCTACGGCTACCGCAGCAAGGTGTATCCGACCACGGACTTGAGCGAAACCCTGGCGCAGGGTGGCTACAGCATGTGGACGGCTGGCGTCGTCTGGGAAGCGCCGAAGAACTGGACCTTCAGTTTGCATGGCAGCAACCTGGGCAATAAACGCTACCGCACGGACGGCTACAACATTCCTGCGCTGTTCATCCTCGACGGTTTCTATGGCCCGCCGCGCCAGATCATCGCCAAGGCAGGCTACAAATTTTAAGCGCTTGTAGAAGTGCCGGCTTGATATGCATCAAGCCGGTTTGTTGTCGCTGTTTTCGTCCTTAATAATAATCAGGAGACTGGCATGGCACATCTGAATCAGCAACTGCGTCACTTATTATCTGCACTCATCGCCGCCTGCGGCTTGCTGGCCGCGCTGCCGGCCGCAGCCGGCCAGTGGGACTTCGGCCTGTACGCGAGCCTGTGGGGCTCGCGCGAATACCAGGTCTGGCTACCGAGCAACTACAATCCGAACACGCCGCTGCCCGTCGTGTTGATGCTGCACGGCTGCGGCTCCGAGCCCAACAGCATGGCCGCCGTCAGCCGCTACAACCAGCTGGCCGACAGCGAAAACTTCATCGTCGTCTATCCGCGCCAGAACGTCACGGCCAACCCGATGCGCTGCTGGAATTTCATGTTGCCGCTGAACCAGGAGCGGGGCACGGGCGAACCGGCCGTGCTGATGGGCATCTTGAACAAGGTCAAGAGCAAGTATGCGGTGCAGGACAGCCGCGTGTATGTGACGGGCATCTCGGCCGGCGGCGCCATGGCGTCCATCATGGCCGCCTGCTATTCGGACGTGTTCGCCGCCGTGATGGTGCATTCGGGCGGCATGTACAAGGGTGCCACGGGCATGATCACGGCCGCCGATTCCCTGTTCAACGGCAGTTCCTTCGATCCGAAAGTGCGCGGCAAGGATGCCTGGCGCTGCTCGGGGTCGCCGCGCCGGCTGATGCCGACGATGGTGTTCCACGGCACTTCCGACATCGTCGTCAACCCGATCAACGGCGAGCAAACCATCGAGCAATTCCTGCAAACGAGCGATTACGGCGACGATGGCTTCGACAATGACAGCGTGCGCTACCGTGCCGACAGCATCGTGCGTCAGACGGTGCCGTATGGCCGCAGCTATTCCATCGACACCTACCTGCACAACGGCGCCGTCATCGCGCAAAAGTACACGGTCGAGGGCATGAACCACGCGTGGAGTGGCGGCCCTCCCGGCTGGCCATTCAGCGACGAGCTGGGCCCGGACGCCACCGCGATCAGCTGGAATTTCTTCAAGAATTACCAGCGCTGATGGCGTAGGGAACTGAAGCTTGTAGAATGGGGCGCCGCGATTGCGCCCTATTTTTATTCCTGTGAAGATTCCCATGCCCGCTTGCCGCCTGCTGTCCTGCCTTGCCTGCGTCTTGCTGTCCGCTTGCGCCAGTGGCGGTCCGCCCGCCCCATCGGCGGCCTACGCACTGGCGTTCGAGCGCGCCGCCCAGCAAGACAGCATGCGCAGCGAATGCGACTGGAATGTGCGCTACGCCCCCGTCGCGCCCAGGGACGCCAGCGTGGCGCAGTTGCAGGCCATCGCTACGGCGCGCCTGGCGGCCTTGCAACTGGCGCCCGCCTGGACCTTGTCCATGCCCGGCAGCGCGGCGAACGCCTTTACGGAGTCGGAGCAAGACCGCGCCGGGCTGCAATTGCTTCTCAGCATCGTCTTGCCGGCCATGGAGCGCTACCCGGCCGGCGTCTTCGCGCGCACGGGCTTGCGCCACGTCGTCCTGGTCAAGGACTTGAGCGTGGATGGCCAGCGCCGCCTGGCCATGCCGGCGCCGGAAATCGACAGCGTCGTCTACGCCGATAACTTGCTGGCCGCGATGTGTCCATCCGGCATGGAGCTGCGCGTGCACCACGAGTACTACCACTTCATCGAATACCGGCTGTTCAACGATTTCTATTACCGCGACCCCGCCTGGCTGGCCCTGAACCCGCCCGGCACAACCTACGGCCAGGGCGGCGCCACGGCCTATGGCAAGGGTTTCCAGAACCTGGGCCACCCGCAGCCGGGCCTCGTGAGCCTGTACGCGGCCTACGGCCCCGAGGAAGACAAGGCGGAAGTGTTCGGCTGGATGATGACGCCCGCGTATGCGTTGCGGCTGGAGCAATGGAGTCTGGCGGATGCGGCGCTGGCGGCCAAGCGGCAAAGCTTGACGGAAGTAGTGGGAACCTTGGCGGATTCTTACTAAATATCAAGTATTTCCTTGCCATCTCATGGCATTGTCGGTTCTCCAGCTTGATTAAGAGCATATCCCAGTAGGGAGCGTCTTCTGCTGGCAGCACATCAGGAGCGCGGACAAGGCGTGAGGAGGACGCGTGGCGAGCCACGCAACGACGATCAACGCAGTCCCCGCTTCTGAGGCGCGCCAGCGGGAGATGTATTCATCTACTGGGATAGGCTCTAAATGCAAGTGCGAATGAGGAGAGCTCCATGGACGGTGACGAGTCGATATCGGGTGCCCAGCGTCCCTTGCGCCTGCGCCTGGGTGTCTCGCCCAAGGTGCCTGCCGGCGTGCTGATACCGCAGCGTATCGCCGGCAGCGAGGCGATCTGTGGCGGTATCGAGTACCGTGTACTGTGTGTCTCGACACATGCCGACTTGCCGCTCAGTAGTTTGATTGCCTTGCCAGCCGCCATCGATATCGTGACGGATCAGGGCCGGCTGCGCAGTATCTGCGGCCTCGTCACGCAAGCGAGCGCCGGCGACAGCGACGGTGGGCTGGCCAGCTACCAGCTGGTGCTGACGGATGCCTTCGCCATCATGGAGAAGCGCTGCAATATGCGCGTCTTCCGGCGCCTGACGGATATCGAGATCGTCAAGACCCTGCTCGACGAGTGGATACGCAGCAATACCGTGCTGGCGCACGCCTTCCAGTATGCATTTGCCGATTTCTTCGAGGCGCAAACGTATCCGCAGCGTGAATTTGTCATGCAGCACAATGAATCCGATGCAGCCTTCGTGCGCCGCTTGCTCAAGCGTAGCGGCGTCGCCTGGTTTTTTCGTGCGGCGGGCAATACGGATACGCATGCAGAGCCGGCGCATACCCTGGTGCTATTCAACCATGCCGATGGCTTGCGGAAAAACATGGCGGATACCGTGCGCTATCACGCGGACCGCGCGACGGAACAGCGCGACACCCTGACGTCGTGGAGCGAAGTGCGCAAGCTGCAGGCGGGCAAGGTAACGCGCCATAGCTGGAATGAAGAACACCCGCGCGCGCGGCCGTTCATGACTGCCGATGCCTTGGGGCGTGGACAGCAGGGCATGCATGGCAATGCCGTTGCCGCCACGCTTGATGATTACCGCGTGCTGCCGCCGCGCGCGGGCATCGATCATGAGGCCTTGTGCCAGCTGGGCATGCTGGCCATGCAGCAGCACGATTACGAGAGCCATTGCTTTCATGCCGAAGGCAGCGTGCGCGACCTGTGCCCGGGCGAATACTTCAGCCTGGCCGAGCACCCGGACATTGACGCCTTGCCGGCGGCCGAGCGTGATTTTGTCGTTACATCGCTGCAGGTGGCAGCGCAAAATAACCTACCCCGAGAGCTTGCCGCCAGGGTAGCACGCCTGTTTGCGCGCAACCGCTGGCTGGCCGATGACATAGCGCTGCCGCAGCGCGAACTGGCGGCGGCGGTGGATGATGGCCCCCTGCGCATGCATATTGCACTGACTGCCGTGCGGCGCGGCGTGCCCATCGTCCCATCCTATGACACGCGCATCGACCTGCCGTCAGTCGCCATGCAAAGCGCCGTGGTGGTGGGACCGGCGAATGAGGAAGTTCATTGCGACGCGATGGGCCGGGTCAAGGTTCGTTTTCCCGCCACGCGCAAGCTGGACCACGAGCATGCGGGCGGCACGGGCGCCTCCGACACGGATGCCGATTCGGCCTGGATACGCGTCGCGTCGAATTGGGCGGGGAACGGACCTGGCAGCATGCAGCAATGCGGCTACCTGGGCTTGCCCCGCGTGGGCAGCGAAGTCCTGCTGGCCTTTCTGGGGGGCGATCCGGATCGGCCTATCGTCGTCGGCCAGCTGTACAACCACAACGCGCAGCCGATCGCCCTGAGCAAGGCAGGCGACTTGCCCGGTAACCGTTACTTGTCCGGCATTAAGAGCCGCGAAATCAAGGGCACGCGTGGCAACCAGCTGCGTTTTGATGATGTCCATGGGCAAATCAATGCCCAGCTTGCCAGCGATCATGGTTCCACTCAGCTCAACCTGGGCTGGCTGACGCAGGATAGGCGCAACGGCCAGGGCACGGCGCGCGGCGAGGGTGCCGAGTTGCGTACCGACGAGCAAATGGCTATGCGGGCGGGCAAGGGCATGCTGATTTCGGCCTGGAAGCGCCTGAATGGCGATGGCAACCATATGGCGCGCAGCGAATATCTGGGCCTGATGGAAAACTGCCTGGAATTGTTTCGCTCGCTGGGCAGCTATGCGGTGGCGCATCAGGCACTGGAACAGGAAGACCAGGCGCAGCAGGCATTGCAGCAAAGTTTAAAAAATTGGGAAGGCGGCAGCAATACGGAGCCCCGCGCCGAACTGGGCGGTGCGGCGGCGATTGCCGTCACGGCGCCCGCCGGCATCAGCTTTGCCAGTTCGAAGGCCATCGTCAGCTACGCCGCCAGCAATATCGATACGGTGGCGCAGCAGCATCTGCAAACGGTCGCGGGCCAGCGCTATAGCGTGAATGCGGGCAAGGGCATCTCGCTGTTTTCCCATGCGGACGGCATCCGCGCCATCGCGCACCATGGCAAGTTCCTGCTGCAAAGCCAGCATGACGACATGGAACTGAATGCGGGGAAAAACCTGAAACTGACGGCCAGCGACGGCAAGCTGACTGGCATGGCCGATGAAATCGTGTTGATCTCCAAGCACGGCGCCTTTATCCGCATCGCCGATGGCATCACCTTCGGCAGCAAGTCGCCGCTGAATTTCAATGCACCCAACTTCGTTTTCAATGATCCGCAGAGCATGGCGGTGCAATTGCCAAACTTTGCCGAGGGCAAGACCGACCAGCAATTCATTTTTCAATACGAGGGCGACGACAGTCCCGTCGATGGCGTGCCGCAAGAACCGCAGCTGGCGCCGCAGGCGCACTTTGCAGTGAAGCTGGGCGATGGTTCAGCGACGGATGGCCGCAGCGATGGGAACGGCAAGACGGACGTGCTGGAGCGCACGGCGATGCATCTGGCGGCCATCGAAGTGTTCAACAACAAGGATTGATGACGCCAGGAGAGTGCGATGGGCAGTTATCCGACAGTGCCGTATGTCGTGGGCGACGATGTGGCGATCCTGCATTGCGAACGCAGCGTGTGCAAGAAGGTCAAGATACGCCGCAATCTGCCGGGCAATATCATCGTCATTCATGGCGTCAACGATGTGGGCGTCAGCTACAAGGCGGTGGAAGATGGCTTGTGCGAAGGCCTGACGCAAAGGCTGGGTCGCGGCTTTACGGCCGCGTCTTACCGCATGCCTGTGGCGGCGGACAAGGACAGGCTGGAAGACGATCCCGACGCCGTCTTCTTCAAGCGCACCATCGACAAGAATACTAACAGTCCCGTGATTCCATTTTACTGGGGCTACCGTGAAGTGAAGGACAAAATTGATGTCGTCAATGGACAGTTTGTTGATCGCTACGGTAACCGCCTGGACAAGGATTTATCCAAGGAAGGCGGGCCGTTCGGCAACGCCACCAGCAGCTTGCCCGACATGTGGCGCCCGGGCATGTATGCACCTGCGGATCCCATGGGCGATGCTTTGCGGCCACTGAGGACGGCGCCCGGGCGTATGTACATGGTGCTGGCGGCGCAGCGCCTGGCCGCACTCATTTCCATGATCCGCGATTATGACGCGGAAGACACTGTCAGCATCGTTGCTCACAGCCAGGGTTGCCTGCTGTCGCTGCTGGCGCAAGCCATGCTGATGGAAAAGGGGCTGGCGCCGGCCGATAATCTGATACTCACGCATCCGCCGTACAGCCTGGTGGACAGCCTGCCTCTGTTGATGCGAGGTGCCGCCTGGTTCGATGGCGGCGAGGATGCGGCAATGAAGCCCTACTACCATTTGCTCAGTGGTGCGCAGACCTTGGGCGCGCGCCTGAAGACCTTGGTGAATATAGTTACCGGCGTGGCGAAGGGCAACGGCCAGGCATGCAAGCCGCCGTTTTCCGACCTGAAAAAGGACGAACATCGTGGCATGGTCGGCAGCCGCTGGCAGAGTGCCGACGACCGCGACAATCGCCGCAAGGTCTATCTGTATTTTTGCCCTGAAGATATGACCGTGGCCCTGGATAACATCCAGGGCATAGGATGGGATGGCGTCCCCGATTATGCGTCGGGAAGTGAATTGATGGAAGAAGAGGAGACATCCAGTCTTGATGGGTACAGTATTTCTTCCGGACATACCAAGATGGTGGAACACAAGCAGGTACGCGGCGCGCTGGCGGAACTGGGGGGCAGATTTTATCAGCGCGTATTCAGCGAGAAGACCAGGCTGGATCCGGCCACTGGCAAGACCACGGTTTCATTGGTGGGCAAGCCGCCGCCTTTTGATTTTCCGTTGCGCCTGCCGACGGAAACGGAGCAGTCGCACGTGGAGGTTTCGCTGCGAAAACACCGTGCACAACATCAGGCGGTGGCCTGGCCTGTCAATGCCCGGTTGGGAAAGATGGAGCAGCGCAATGGCATACGCACCATTACGGGCGAAGCATTGAAGCAGCCGGTGGCCGCCGATTTACGCGGCATGTCGCAAATCGATCCTGCGAATATCCCGGCAACGTCCATGATGAGAAACCGTCCTGTTGCCGATCAGGGACCCGCGGAGGAGGTTGATCCTTGCGATGCTACGGTCGCACTGACGAGCGGGACTGGCATGCAGTTACGTAGCGAATATCGTCCTGATCCGGGAGGCTATCAAAAGTTTCCCGAGCGGCTAGAACACCTTAATCCACGAGAGTTGGCATTGATGACGGCAAGCTACAACAAAGAACAGGGACTGCACGTGAAAGACAAGCTTGATCAACGTGAAATCGTGTCCGCGCTACGCTACCCTGACAGCAACGTCGTGGCGAAAATTCAGGAAAGTCCGAACGAGGCGCGCTTGCGCTGGCAGCGCGAGGTCAGTGCCAAATCTTTCCACAGTTCCATTATCGGTAGCGCGAAGAATCATCGCCAAGTGACGGCGTATGACGTGGCCATTGGCAGTGGCAAGGCGTCGTCGGATCCGCAGTTTTATGCGTATCTGTGTGCGGTGGCGGATTGGCGGGTGAAGAACCTGAAGAGCAACGAAAAAGGGCGTAAGGGAATACGGATAAAAGATAAATTCATATTGGAGTTTGCTCCCTATTTATCCGTAGAACCTGGATGGAGAAGTGCTGCGATCAATGGCAGCATTGACTATTACAACACTGGGATCTTGCCTGTAGGATTGCCCTTGCTATCAGGGCCGTTGTGGAAAATTGTAGTGTCACAAACAAAAAACATAAAAATAGTGAGTGAAAAAAGCAAAATAAAAGAATTGTCGAATCCCCGTCGGTAGCAACTTGCCTGGGCCGAATATTGTCTCGCCGGAATTGCAGACCAAAAGGTGATAGCTATGATGACGCTTCGTTGGTTGGGAATATCATTAGTTGTTGTAATTTTATTTTTTGGTTTTTTATGGCTCAATGCCTTATCGAAGAGTCAGGCGCGTGAAATTGCATCCCAGTTGCAGGCGCAACAGCCAACGAAACCTGTGGAATCTGGGCAAGAATACGTGCTGGAAGTGATCGGATTCGGTGTGACAGTGGACAAATACCGTCAGGGTAAATTGTGGGAAGCTTTGCAAAAAGGAAGTGCTTATACCAGCATACGCGAACAAGACCCCAAGAAATACCCATGGACGGGTGATGACAAGGATGGGGAGGGCGGCAGTAGGGCCTACGATGCGCTGGAAAATGGCATCAATTTCACTCCGATGAACTGGGGCTTGCCATCCTTCTATGCAGGTACTCCCATCCTCGACCCGGCCGCACAACCGAGCTTGATAGAGCCGATGGCGGGACTCGTGGCTGGCGCTGGTACGGGGGGCATGCCCTTGCATCTATTTTCCGTGGCTTCATGGAAGTTGGATGAACATCCCGATCAATTGCTGATTGATGTTTTTGATTTTTTCGATAAGCATCCTGACGTACCCTACGTCGCCTTACACTCGGAGGACAGCGTTGGCACGCGGGATGGCAACCGGAAGCCAGGTACTGCAAGGAAATTGGTAAACGGATATTTCATTCCAGATATGCCCGATGCCACGGCAGTATTTATCCTTGCGCGCCGAGAGCGAATAGAACCGTTGCGCCCTTTTGTATGGGATGACCCAGCGAATAAATTCGTTAGGGAACAACTCCGTGCCATGTACAACGAACTGATGCAATCGCTTCCCTCACGCGAGAAACAGAAACGACCTGACGCCTTCAGCGAGCGTCAACCCACCGTCGCCGAATGGCTCGCCGCCGCCGCCGCCTTCGCTCAGCGGCCCGATATCCGCGGCGTGGGCTTGCATACTTTCGATAAACTCAACCCATGGGAAAATCGTCCGCCGCGCGACTGGAAACCGACGCCGTGGTTCCCCATTCCATGGAACCGGGAACAGATGGAAACCTTCGACCGCTTGCCCTCGTTCGGTTTCGTGCACCGGCCCGTATTCGTCAAATTTACGGATGAGGAAGGCAAGCCCGTCACGCGGCGTGATGCGCGCCAGAAGATACTCAATGCGGGCTGGCAGCAGGCGCTGCGGACCTTGCCGAAAGCGGAACGCGGCAAGGGGCCGGCGCGCATCGTGGCCGGTACGGGCAAGCATCCGGAGCAGCTGCTGATGCTGGAAAGCATGCTGCATGACTACGCGGCACAGGGCGGCCCGGAAATCGACAGCGGCAAGAGCGCGCAGTTCATCAATACCGATCATCGCCTGGGCAATACCGGTGCGGCCACTTGGTTCGTGCAGATGGCCATCGGCGTGCTGGGCAGCTATCGCGACGGTGGCGCCAGTGCGGCGATCAATCTGCGCGACAATAACGAGGCGAGCATTATCTTCATTACGCCGCCATCGGACGCAACCCGCAAGAAACAGGATGCCGGCGGCGATATCTTCCGCAGCCGTATCACGCCAGCCGTCGACCCCGCAAACTACGCGGCGCCATCGGTGGAAGCCATCCTGGAAAGCCAGGCGGGACAATGATTCTGGAGGCAGTATGCGCAAAGTCATCCGGTTGGGAGACGCCACCTCGCACGGCGGCAAGGTGCTCAGTTGTGCCGCCACGCATTTTACGGTCAATGGGATTCCTGTCGCCTGCGTCGGGGACTTGTGCAGCTGCCCCATCAAGGGACATCAGGGTTGCAAGATTGCCAGCGGCTCATCCCGGCACAGCATCAATGGCATCGCTATCGCCTTCGAAGGCGATAGCACCACCTGTGGCGCCAAGTTGCTCGCTGGCGGCGCCAGCTTCCGCACGTCCTGACGTCCGCTCCTCCTGGTATTTCCTGGTAACTATATAATCTGCGCTTGGGCGATACCCGCCCTTGAACGTCGATGAAGGAATGCCATGCCTGGATCCATGCCTAGATATATCGTGCGCCCCTTGGCGCTGTGCGTAGTGTCGGCTGTGTGCCTCTCTGCCAGTGCTGCCGAGGCGGTGGCGGTGGATGCGCAGCAGCGCGCGTCCTTGCTGGAGTTTTATGCGCAGCAATATCCGGGCGAGCCGGCTGCGCGCACCGTGTTCGAGAGCGTGCCCGTGGTGGGCGGACGCGGCAGCGAAGTGGTGGGCAGCGTGGAAACGGCGCCGTATCGCGGTCATGGCGCGCTGTGCCGTACGCAGCGCACCAAGTTCGTGCTGCACGGCGAGGGCAAGCTGGCGCTCTGGCAAGAGGCGGGCATGGAGTATTACGCCTGGCTCGACCGCGGCACTTGCCGCGCCGTGGCCGAACCCGTGCGCATGCTGCAGCGCGTCCCCGATGCGGAACTGGAAAGCGTGCTGCTGTACCAGAAGCCGCTGCTGGAGCGGGCGCGCTTATTGATGGCGGGTAACACGGCCTGCGCCCCGTTGCGCGCGCTGAAGTTTGCGCTGGCGGCCGTCGACGTGGGCGCCGCCGCACCGCGCGCCGAAGAGCGCTATGCGCTCGTGTTCAAGAGCGACCGCGACAGCTACGCCCGTGTCTGGCTGCGCAAGAGCGGTGCCCAGTATGACGCGTGGAATGTGACTTGCCCGCCAGTGCTGTAAGCTGCGCCCCCTCGATTGTTTTTTTGACTGTTGCAACCATGAACGAAAATTCCACTTCCGCCCGCAGCTGGGGCACCATCGTCACGCATAGCGACGAGATGGCCATCATCTACCGCTATGTCGACACCTTCCATGACGATTGGGACCTGTCGTCGCAGCCGGACCGCATCATCATCGCCTGGCGCTATGAGGACGAGACGGGCATGCCCGCGCCGAACGAGCGCGAGCACATGGAAGAGCTGGAAGCGGCGCTGGCGCCCGTGGTGGAAGAGCAAGGCTTCGCCACGCTGGCGCTGGTGTCGACGGGCGAGAACTTGCGCGAATGGATTTATTACACGCAGTCGGGCGAAGAATTCTTCAATCGCCTGAACACGGCGCTGGCGCCGCGTCCAAAGTTCCCGATTGAAATCCGCAGCGCGGCCGACCCCGCCTGGTCCACGTATGCAGGCTTCATGGCCGCGTTACCGAAGTAATTACGTCAATGCGGCGGCCACGATGCGCGTGGCGGCCGTGATGATGTTCTGGTTCGTGTCCGCTTTTTTCTGTTCGCGCGTGTAGTACACGGCGATGATCAGCGGCGCGCCGCTGGCCGGGTAGGCGACGCCGATGTCGTTGACGCTGCCATACGCGCCCGAACCCGTTTTATCCGCCACCTGCCAGCCGGCAGGCACGCCGGCGCGGATGCGCTTGTCGCCCGTCGTGTTGCCGCGCATCCAGGCATCCAGTTGCTGGCGCTGCGGTGTTGGCAAACTATTTCCCAATAACAATTGCTGCAAGCTGTGCGCCATGGACGCGGGGCTGGCCGTGTCGCGCACTTCGCCGGGGATGGCGCTATTCAATTCCGTTTCCCAGCGTTCCAGCTGGAATACCGTATTGCCGATGCTGCGCGCAAACGCCGTCACGGCTTGCGGTCCGCCCAATATTGTCATCAAGAAATTGGCCGCGCTATTGTCGCTGTACTGCAAGGTGGCGGCGCACAGGTCGGCCACGTTCATGCCGTCGCTCAGATGCTTTTCCGTGATGGGCGAATACGTGACCAGTTCCTTTTTCTCGTAACGCACGTGCTGGTCCAGCAAACCCGGCTGGCTGACGCTGCGGGCCAGCACGGCGCCCGCCAGCATCGCCTTGAAGGTGCTGGCCAGGGGGAAGCGTTCGTCGGCGCGATAGGCAACGCGCTGTTCGCTGCCGTGGCGCCAGGCGGCAACGCCGAGGCGTCCGCCTGCGGCCTGTTCCAGCGCGGCCAGCTGCGTCTGGGCGGCGGCGATGCCGGTGGCGGGCGCGGCAAACAGCAGCGGTGTCGGGCACAGCAGGGCGGTGCCGCCGGCCAGCAGGAGGTGGCGGCGGACGTGGTTCAGGGATTCAGTCATGGTCGGTCAGTGTTGTTGGAGTGGAAAGGGTGGCCAGCAGTTCGCCGATGGCAAGCAGGTTGGCCGGTTTGGTCAGATGGTGGTCGAAGCCGGCCGCACTCGATTGGCTGCGGTCGTTTTCGGCGCCCCAGCCCGTCAAGGCAACGAGCACGACGTTGGCGCCGGCCGGTATCCGGCGCAACGCGCGCGCCACTTCGTAGCCGTTCATGCCGGGCAAGCCGATGTCGAGGAAGATGACGTCCGGTAAAAATTGCGGCGCCACGGCCAGGGCCTGTGCGCCGTCGTGGGCCACTTGCGTGACATGGCCCATCATGTCGAGCACGGCGGCAAGGGTATCGGCCGCATCGACATTGTCGTCGACCACCAGCACGCGGAAATGCGGACCGCCGGTCGCGCTGGCGGGCGTGGCCACTGTTGCGGGCGCTGCCGCTGCCTCCGCCAGCAGGGGCAGGCGCACGCTGAAGGTGCTGCCCAGGCCGGCGCCGGGACTGGCCGCCGTGGCGCTGCCCCCATGCAACTCGGCCAGGCGCCGCACCAGCGACAGGCCGATGCCCAGCCCGCCCTGCGCGCGGCCCATGTTTTGCCCCACCTGGGTGAACATGTCAAACACGGTCGTGATCGACTCGGCGGGGATGCCGACGCCGCTGTCCTTGACCTCGATCAATGCCTCATTGCCATCGCACCGCGCGCGCAAGCTGATCTGGCCGCCGGCCGGCGTGTACTTGGCGGCATTGTTGAGCAGATTGCCCAGTACTTGCGCCAGGCGCGTGGGATCGGCCTCGAGCGGCAGCGCTTGTTCATCGACTTGCACCTGCAATTGATGGCGGCTGGCCTCGATCAGCGGCATGCTCGTTTCCACGGCGCTGGCGATGATGGTTTTCAAGTCCGCGCGTTCCAGCTTGAGTTCGATCTGGCCCCGCGTGATGCGTGCCACGTCCAGCAAATCATTGACCAGATGCACCATCTGATTGACTTGCCGCTCCATCACGTCGCGCACTCTCGCCACGGTGGCGGGCTTGTCGGCGGCCAGGCGCATGATTTGCAAGCCGTTGCGGATGGGTGCCAGCGGGTTGCGCAGTTCGTGCGCCAGCGTGGCCAGGAATTCCGTCTTGCGCCGGTCCATTTCGGACAGGTTGTCGGCCAGCTGGCGCAATTGCTGCTCAGAGCGCTTGCGCTCGCTGATGTCGCTGAACAATACCGTCAGCAGGCGGCTGCCGGGGCCGCCCAGGCGCGCGGCGAAGACTTCGAACCAGCGCTCCATGGCCACGGCTTCGTTTTCGTAGCGCACGGGCTCGCCGGTCTTGACGACTTGGTCGTACAGGTCGAACCAGTGCTGGTCGTGGTCGGGCACGAAGCTGCGGATGGTCTTGCCGATGGCATTGTCCAGTCCTGATTGCTTGACGAAGGCGGGGTTGCCTTCCAGGTAGCGGAAATCGACGGGGCGGCCTTGCTCGTCGTACAGCATTTCGATGACGCAAAACGCCTGGTCCATCAGCTCGATCAGGGTGCGGTAGCGTTCCTCGCTGCGGCGCAGCGCATCTTCCACCTGTTTCTGGCGCGTGATGTCGAGCAAGACGCCGGGCAATTGCAGGGGCGTGCCATCGGGCGCGTATTCCGCGCGGCCCCGCGCGATGACCGAGCGGTACTGGCCATCGCCGGCGCCGACGCGGTAGCTGGCCTCGAACGGCGTGTGCGCCTGCAGCGCCTGGGCAATCTGCGCGCTGACTTGCTCGCGGTCATCGGGATGGATGATCTCCAGGTAGCGCGCCAGCGGCGCCGCCGTGGCCGCATCGGCATTGACGGGGAACAAGCGCGCCATATTGCTGTCGGCCGTGACCCGGTCGGCAACGATGTCCCAGTTCCAGGTGGCCACTTCGCCGGCCGCCAGGGTCAGGCGCAGGGTTTCCTCGTTCTGCTTGCTGGTCGTCAAGTCGAGCGAGATGCCGGACAGGGCGATCACGTTGCCGGCGCCATCGCTGGCGCAGGTGCCGCGCATGTGCGCCCAGTGCAGTGAACCGTCGGGCCAGCGCACGCGGATGTCGATTTCGAAATCGCTGGCGCTGGCGATGGCCGCGTGCACCACCGTTTGCCAGTGCTGCAGGTCGCCGTCGAGCATGGCGCCCGTCAGCTGCGCGTAATCGATGCGGCTGTCAGGCGGCAAGCCCAGATTCGCCTTGAAGGCGTCGGAGCCGGCCATGCTGCCGCTGCCCAGGTCGATCTCCCACGTACCCATGCGGCCGCCCTGCATGGCCAGGCGCAGCCGCTGTTCCGTCTGCCGTTGCCGCGTCACGTCGCTATGCGAGCCCAGCCATTCAACGATGCTGCCGTCGGGCGCCAGCACGGGCAACATGCGCACGAGCATGTTGCGGTAGGCGCCGCTGACGTGGCGCAGCCGGTATTCCGCTTCGAACACGCTGGTCAGGTGCGATGGCATGACGTAAGGCAAGTTGCGGTCGTCCGGATGCAGGGCATTGACCCAGCCGCGGCCCAGCAGTTCGGCTTCGGTCTGGCCCGTGAAGGCGCGCCAGGACGGCTGGTCGGCATCGAACAGGCCGAAGGTTTTCGTGCTCCAGACGATGTCGCAATGGGCGCTCAGCAGCAGATGCGCCGCCTGGGCGGCGACGGTGGAGGACGGAACGGCGTTGCTGGGCTGGCTGGGTTCGGACATGGAGGCTATCGATGATGGTGCAGGGGGCCGCCGCCGCACTGGAATGGGGCGGCCTGGCAACTTCATTCTGGCGATATTACAACTATTTTTACCCTCGGGGCTGTCTCGCAGGGCAGCAATTCCGCTTTCGGCTGGCCTGGCGAAAAGGTGCGTCAGGCGGCATGGCATCGGAGGAAATAGCAAGGCGAGCACGCTATTGTGGCTGAATAACCACTAGTCTGGCCTTTATGTTGATGAATGAATATTTTACATAACAATATTCTTGCAGCGCATAAGGCGCTTGAATTAAATTGGCGCCTTACTTAAAAGTTGGTGTTCATCAGACATCCCGGAGATGCGGCCAGAACCGCTGTCAGCTTGAACGACAGCCAGGGCAGAGCCAGTGACGCCGAGAGCGGAGAGACATCCGCTCGCGCTGTTGCACCGAAATGGTGCAAACGATCATCCAGCGCCGTACATAACCCGGAGACAGGTTTCGCAATTCTTTTTTAAACTTCTGGGAAACAACATGATCAAGATGTCCAAGATGCACAAGCGTTTGTGCGCCAAAAGCGCTGCTATGCTGGCACTGTCCGCTGCCTTGCCTATCGGCTCGGCTTATGCTGATGAAGTCGCTGCTGATACGACCCCTGCCGCCAGCCAGCTGGAAACCGTGACCGTGACGGCGCAGCGCCGCAAGGAAAATATCCGCGACGTGCCCGTCTCCGTGTCGCTGCTGCGTGATGAAAAGCTCGACGTGCTGGTGTCCGGTGGACAAGACATTCGCGTGCTGGCCGGCAAAGTGCCGAGCCTGAACGTGGAATCGTCGAATGGCCGCACCTTCCCCCGCTTCTACATCCGCGGCTACGGCAATACCGACTTCAACATCTTTGCATCGCAACCTGTTTCCCTGATTTACGACGATGTCGTGCAAGAAAACCCTATCCTCAAGGGCTATCCGATTTTCGACGTGGCTGGCGTGGAAGTGCTGCGCGGCCCGCAAGGCACCTTGTTCGGCCGCAATACGCCTGCCGGCGTGGTCAAGTTCGAATCCGTCAAGCCGAACCTGGACAAGGTTGAAGGCTATTACAACGTTTCCGCCGCCACGCACAACACCACCAATTTCGACGGTGCCGTCAACGTGCCGCTGAGCAAAGAATGGGCGATGCGTGTCTCGACCTTGCGCCAGCACCGTGACGATTACGTCGACAACACGTTTACGGGCCAGAAAAACGCGCTGGACGGCTACAACGAACACGCGGAACGCGTGCAACTGATGTATGCGCCGAACGGCACGTTCAACGCCCTGTTCAACGTGCATCAGCGCAGCACCACGGGCAGCGCGCGCGTGTTCTTCGCCAACGCCATCAAGCTGGGCACGAATGACCTGGTCGACGGTTTCAATCCGACCAAATCCTACACCGATGCCTTGAACTTCCAGGAGCTGCGCACCAATGGCGCCAGCGCCCGCCTGAGCTGGGAACTCGACGGCGTCAAGCTGTACTCGATCACCGGTTTCGAACGCGTGGGCAAGTATGTGTCGCATGGCGACATCGACGGTGGCGCAAAAGGCATGGTGCCAGCGATTCCATTCCCGGTGGAAACGGCTGGCGGCATCAGCAGCGTGAAACAGTACTCGCAAGAATTCCGCGCCGAATCGAAAAATGCCGGTCCGCTCAATTGGCAGGCTGGCGTGTACTACTTCAACGAAGATGCCAACGGCTACACGGATAATTTCGGCGGTAGCGACCATGCGCTCGTTTCGCACCTGGCCAGCCGCCAGAAAAACAGTGCCTGGGCCACCTTCGGTTCCGTCAACTACGCCGTCAACGATGACTTCATGGTGCGTGCCGGCTTGCGCTACACCAAGGACAAGAAGGATTTCAACACGGTGATTGCGACCAACGTCCCGCAAATCAACCCGACCAGCGCCGATGTCAGCAAAGCCAAGGTCAACTGGGACCTGAGCGGTACCTACAAGTACAACAAGGACGTGAACTTCTACGGCCGTGTCGCTACCGGTTTCCGCGCGCCAAGTATCGCGCCAGCCAGCAAGGATGTATCTGTGACCGTGGCCGATGCGGAAACCATTACCTCGGTCGAAGCGGGCATCAAGGCCGACCTGTTCGAGCGCCGTGCCCGCGTTGCTTTCAGCCTGTATAACTACCAGGTGAAAAACCAGCAACTGACGGTCGTTGGCGGCACCTCGAACGTGACGCGTTTGATCAACGCAGCCAAGACGAATGGCCGCGGCGCGGAACTGGAACTGGAAGGTTTTGTCACGCCTAGCCTGAAGATGTCCCTGGGCGGCAGCTACAACTTCACGGAAATCAAGGATCCGAGCCTGTCGGTGGCCACATGCCGCAGCTGCACCGTGACCGATCCGAAAAACGCCGCCGGCTTCGCCATCATCAATGGCAATCCGTTGCCGCAAGCGCCGAAGTGGACGGTTACCGCCACGGGCCGTTATTCGATCCCGATGGAAAACGGCGAATTCTTCGTCTTCACGGACTGGGCTTACCGCAGCAAGATCAACTTCTTCCTGTACGAGTCCACCGAGTTCACCGGCAAGCCGATGGTCGAAGGTGGCTTGCGCGTGGGCTACACCTGGGATGCCGGCAAGTATGAAATGGCCGTTTTTGGCCGCAACATCACCGACACCCAGCGTATCACGGGCGCCATCGACTTCAACAACCGCACGGGCTTCATCAATGAGCCACGTCAGTTTGGTGTGCAGTTCAAGGGCAACTTCTAATTGCCTGATACCAGGTGCCGGCCATGTGCTGGCGCCTGCATTGCTGCCCGCCCGGTTCGCCGCGGCGGGTTTTTTTATGGATGCTCGGGAAGCTGCGCCAGCCGCTGCGCCCAGGCGGGAATGGCTTGCCGCCAGAAGTCTTCCACCTTGTCGGCACGCACGTCGAGGCCGAGGAAGCGGGCCGCCGGCAGCAGCGCCGACGCCAGCAGGTCGGCGGCATTGCTTGCCGTATCAAAGGCGAGGGCGCCCGTCTGCTTGGACAGCTTTTCGCCGCTGTCGTTCGTGACGACAGGCACGTGCAGGAAGCCGGGATGGGGCAAGCCCAGTACATCCTGCAGGTACAGCTGGCGCGGCGTGGAATCGAGCAAATCCGCGCCGCGCACCACCTGCGTGATGCCCTGCGCGCCATCGTCGACCACGACGGCCAGCTGATACGCCCAGTAACCATCGCCGCGCAGCACGATGAAGTCGCCCACCTCGCTGGCCAGGTCCTGCCGCTGCGGACCCGCCCAGCGGTCGGCAAAAGCGTACACGGCTTCGGCCCCCTGCGGCACCCGCAGCCGCAAGGCCCGTGCCGCCTTGCCCGGCGCCAAGCCATGGCGGCAAGTGCCCGGATACACGGCGGCCCCACCCTTGGGCCCGCCCGCCAGCAACACCGAATCCTGGATTTCCTTGCGCGAACAGCCGCACGCATACACGAGGCCATCGTCCTGCAACTGCTTCAGCGCCGCCTCGTACAGCGGCAAGCGCTTGCTCTGCCACGTCGCCTCGCCATCCCACTGCATGCCGCAGCGCTGCAGGCTGGCCAGGATGCCCCGATCGGCACCCTCGACATTGCGGTCATAGTCCAGGTCCTCGATGCGCAGCAGCCACGTTCCATGATGCACCTTCGCATCGAGATAACTGGCCATGGCGGCAACGAGCGAACCCATGTGCAGTGGGCCGGAGGGCGAGGGGGCGAAGCGGCCGATGTAGGGGGAGGAGGGCATGCGGTGAGTGTGGATGGTGGTGACAGTTGCTGACGGTTGATTGCTCCGGGCGGAGAGCTTTGGCGACAGCGGCAAGTATCGTGCAGGGCGTCGGTCAAGTCAAATCTTGGCCTATTCTTGTTGTTATCTAATTTATAATCAAATACGTAACGTTATCTTCCGCATATGAAATTTCTTCGTTACAGTAATGCGGATCGTTGAGCGCTCTGAAATGAAAATCCTTGTCGAATTCCTTCGTTCTGAACTTGCTATTTAACAGCGCTACAACGCTCCCCTTCTCTGGCCAGCCGGAAGAATGCAATGCTATCAAGCAATTTCCAAAAGAAATTTCATCAAAGATACATATTTTTAATTTTAGAGGTAGTTTCTTCAATAAAATCAGCCATCGTATATCACTTGATTTTGGGAAAAAAGTTGCACTATTTTTTATAAACTCCATTATTCGTTGCTGCACCTCTATCGATTTTTCTATATTGACGTGCGATTTGCAATCCTCATTTATTTTCGACATGATGGCTGATTTTCAGGCTGTTTTGTACCGCAAGATTATGCAGGAAGATGATGCTTTAATGTCATGTCGTACGATAATGCTTCCCCACGAAAATTGAAATACTATTTCTGATAGTCCCTTCATCTGACCGGGAATGCCAGACTTTAGTTGAATTTTTTTGACTAATGATGATTCACTCACGCCGTTGCCCACAGAATTATTTTCAAAATAATTAATTAATATGCAATCTATCTTGAGGAGCTTTTCTTTTGCAATAATTAACTCGACAATGTGGTCGCCTATCCAGTCATTAATGTCAAAAACATATATTCCTGGCCCTTTTGTCCTGGGTTCGATATGAAATATATTGACAATGTTGTTCATGAAATGTTCTGCTGGAGCTTTTTTCGATAATGTAACCTTTCCATTGATGATCAGTGATCCATCAATGAAGTCAAAAAAAAGAGCCTGTTATTTCAAATTTTTTCACTTTATTATGCATGATTTCTAATCATGCATCTTGAAACGAATGATCGCAGTGGTCAGCACGGTTCGTAGAGGCAAATAATTTTCCCCATCGTATCTTCCACGCTTAGAAAACTCGCGTAGGGAGTCTCTACGTAATTGACGAAAAAAGCATTTTCCCCCAGTCGCTCCTTGAGTATGTCAATATTTTTCGTTGGTAAAGTAAATAAATTAATCGTACCACCTTTGCTACCTACGTGATGTGCTTGCTCAATGCTTGAAGGATGGATGAATTCTATTGAGAAATTTTTGTTGGATTCGTGCGCCATCATCAGTCGACGACTGGTACCTGAATCACATTGAATAGTGCTATCCATCGTAATATAAAATCCTAGATTCTCAATGTAAAAATTTTTTGCCTCGTCAAAATTCAGGCAATATATTCCTATATTGATGGTATCTAAAATGGGAGTTTCTTTTCTGGATTCCATGAATGACATTGTAGTAGAGGCCGAATAATTTTTTTTAAATTTCACCATGCTGCTACCCCTTTCAGATTAATCAACTCTTTTCCAAGACATTCCAATTGACGCCATCGCAGATTGAGGAGATGCTGAAGCTGAAATGTTGCCCCACGGAAAATTAAATGAAGAAAATGATTTTTTTATCTCATCAGGATTTTTGCCAAAGACTTCAGAAAGTAATCTGGCTAGGTTGTTCTTATCGGCTATTAGCTGGTTTTCTGTTATGTTGTATCCATATTTTTTTGTGTTTCCTCCATCCCACGATAGCCAAACACTCGTCATGAAATAATTTTCAAAAGTAAAATTTATGCCAAATTCAAATTCATTCAAGCTTCCGCACGTTGATAAATTATGCATATAGGTGTTTGTTTGATTGTTTTCTATTTTGATGTCATTTTCTTCTGCGGTTTTGGTAAATTCATATTCTTTAAGTGGCGCAATTATTATGTTATCTAATAGTAGATAACCATTTTTTGTGTCGAAGGATATTTTTTTCATTTTTTTAAAGATATTATTTTTCCAGTATCAATTAGATTTTTTTTATTTCTATTTTCTAAAAATAATTGCTGCGCACCTCCTGGCCCAAAATTTGGATTGTTTCTTGATATCCCCTCTGCCATGCAAGTATCTTCCTTTAATACATATACATGAAGTTTTGTACGCATGGGGCGAACCCCTTTATGCTTGGAATTATCTGCATGTGCTACCTGTACCGCGTCGTTGAATTTTCTCGCCTCACCGTTTGCCAAAACTGCATCCGCCTTGGAGAAGTAGTTTCCCGGTGCAGGTCCATGTGGATATAAAGTAAATAACACGGTTCCCTTTTTTACGACAACATTAGTATAAATATCTTGACCTAAATATGGATAATTATGCGGACCTTGCCAATTTCTTGCTTCACTAGCCGGATCACGACCTGTACATGCGTTACAAATCGGATTTTTAAGACAATTCTTTGCGTTTTTCGCCAGTCCTAATGGATCAATCCATAAAATCGGGTTTGGCGCGTATTGATAGCTGTTCAGTCCACCAAGCAAGCCAACCGGATCTTGCGTCACATACCGAGCTACATCCGAGTCATAGTAGCGATACCGGTTATAAAACAGTCCCGTCTCTTGATCTTCATACTGCCCCTGAAACCGCAGCGGCTGCTCGATTTCCCCTTCCACATAAAGCAAGCGCCCCCAAGCCTTGTAGCGCCCGCTCCAGACCACGCTCCCTTGCGCATCCGTCAACTCGCGTGGCGTGCCCAGGTGGTCGCAGTGGTAGTGGGTGATGCGGTCGTGTGCTGCCGCGTCGCCGGCTGCTGCCTGGATACCTTGCCATGCCGATACATGATGCGCTTCAATGTCCGCCTGTTCTTGCGCA
The DNA here is from genome assembly GCF_030397705.1 of Janthinobacterium sp. SUN100. NCBI lineage: Bacteria > Pseudomonadati > Pseudomonadota > Betaproteobacteria > Burkholderiales > Oxalobacteraceae > Janthinobacterium > Janthinobacterium sp. SUN100. The sequence continues at coordinate 252,054 of NZ_JAPUBU010000005.1, forward strand.
ATGGCTGCCTGTAGTTCGACGTCGTGCCGGGTGGCGGGTAAATCCCACTGCGCGATGCGCGGCAGGTAGACCGCACTTGCCTGGCGGCAGGTTGGCGAACTGATCCTGGCCAGCGGCACGAAGCTGTCCGGCTCGTATAAATATGTGACCGTTTCTTCGTGCCCAAGTTCCTGTGCCAGCGTGTCGCCGTCCCAGACGAAGAATGTGGTGGCGGCGCTAGTGCGTGCGGGCTGGTCTTTGGTGATGTCCTGCCGATTGCTCCAGTGTGCTTCTTCTACCCGCTTGGCGATGCGGCGGCTGAAGGCGTCATAAAAATAGCGGGCGCGGTGGCGCGACTGGCGTTCTGTCCTGGTGGTGTGGCTGAGGCGGTTTTCGGCGTCGTATTCAAGCGCCAGGTCGCTCCACGTCGATTCCCTGCCCGGTGGATGGAAGCGCTTGCCGGTGGCATTGCCTTGCTCGTCGTAGTCGTATTCCGTATCGCCGTAGCGTTGCAGGACGTTGCCGGTAGCGGGCGCAGTGTCGACCAGATTGCCGGCCGGATCGAAGGTGAAGTGTTCGGCCAGGCCCGCTTGCACGGCGGACAGCAACTGGCCGACGGGGTCATAGGCGTAGCTGAGTTTGCCGAGCGGGGCGGCAGCCGTGGAACCCGTTTGGAAAATAGTGGTCAGGTTGCCTTGCGCATCGTAGTCGAAGCGGCGTTCGCGCACAGGGGCGGGCGCATTGGCGCCGCGTGCCAGGGTCAGCTGGGTGAGCCGCGATTGCGGGTCGTACTGGCGCGTGGCCAGCAAGCCGCTGCTGCCCAGCTGCCGCTGCTTTTCCCGGTGCAGCTTGTCGCGCTCCACGTCGACCACGGCCTTGCCTTGCCACAGCACGCCATGCCAGTGGCCGGAGCCGTAGCGCAAGGTATCGATGCGGCGACCGTTCGGCAAGACCGTCTGGATGCGGTTGCCCAGTTCGTCATAGGCATGCGTCATGACAAAGCTGGCGTCCGGTACGCGCGGGGCGTTCGGCAACCGTGCCGTCTCTGGCAAGTCTTGCAGGAAGCAGGCGCTGCGCTCCTCGATCAGCTGGCCCAGCGCATCGTGGACAAAGCGTTGTTCGGCTTGTGGCGCGGACACGGCCGTCAGGCGGCCCAGCGCATCGTAGGCGTAGCGCACCACGCCATCCGCCGTGGCCTTGACTTGCAACAAACCGAGCACGTCGCGCAGCAGCTGCGTGCGCTGGCTGCCGCACTCGGTGGCGGTCAGGTTGCCGGCCTGGTCGTAACTGTACTCGGTGCGCTTGCCATCGAAGCCTGTTTCCGACGTCAGCCAGCCTTCCGCGTGATACGCGAGCCGGTAGCTTTCGCCCTTGGCATTGATCAATTCCGTCAGTTGCAGCGCGCCATCGTAGCGATACTGCAAGGTCTGGCCGATGGCGTCCGTGCGTTCGACGGGCAAGCCCTGGCCGTTGTAGCGGTAGCGCGTCTGCTGATCGGCCGCATCCACGTGCAGGAGCAGATTGCCGTCCTCATCGTAGGCGTATTGCTCCCAAGTTTGATCGGGCGCCGTGAGACGGATCAGCCGGCCCAGCGCGTCATACTCATAGCGGGTGGCATGGCCCAGTGCATCGCGGGCTGTTGCCAGCCGCCCCAGCGCATCGTAGCGGTATTCGCTGGTGTGGCCGGAGCAATCCGTGTAGCTGGTCAGCGAACCCTGGCGGTTGTACTGAAAATATTTGCTGCCGCCCCTGGCGTCGATCAGTTCCACCAGTTGGCCGCGCTCGTCGTAGCGGTAGCGCGTGGCGTGGCCCAGTGCATCCGTGATGCTGACGGGACGGCCTGCCGCGTCGTATTCGCGCAAGGTGGTGTTGCCCAGCGCATCCGTGAAGGCGATAGGTTGATTTCCGGCATCGTAGTCGATGCTGCTGCTGTGTCCCTTGGCATCGGTGCTGCGGGTCAGGTTGCCGGCTGCATCGTAGGCATAGCGCATGGCGGCGCCGTTGGCGTCGATATCGGCCAGCAGCATGCCATCGCGGTCCCATTCGCGCCGGCCCAGCGAGGCAGCCTTGCCATCGATGACGCGACGCACTTCGGTGACTAGCCAGTTGGCGTCGAATGTGTATTCGAGGATGCCGCCGTTTTCCGTGACGCGGCTGGTGTCGTTGTCCACGTAATCGATGCGCGTGTGCTCGCTGCCGTCCTGGGCGAGCGTGGCGATGGCGCGCGCCTGGTAGCTGTTGGCCAAGGAGACGGGGAAACGTTCGTCCAGCTCCGGCTCGCTCAATGGAGAACCGCTCCAGCGGGCGCGCAGCGCATCCAAGCTGATCCAATCGAGTTCGTAGGCAAAGCCTGTGTAGCTGCTGCACGACGTGAGCAAATGGTGACGGTAGGCATAGCTGCGCGTGTCGCCCAGCGCATTCGACTGGCTGACCAGGTTGTGGCGCGGCGCGAAGGGCGCCAGGGTATCGTTCGTCTCGATGGCATAGGCGTAGCGGACGTGGCAGAGGCGGCTGCCGTCTGGCAACACCTCGTCGACTCTTCCGATGTGGATGGCCTTTTCCGACTCCCCGCGCATGGCTTCGAGCACGCAGCCATCGTCGCTGCGCAGGCGCAGCAGCACTTCGCCCGCCTTGGCATCGATCAAGCGGTCGATGCTGATGCCGCGTCCGTCGCGCCCTTCGCTACGCACGAGTGCAAAGCGTTGCGTGGCGACGGGAGCGGTCGGGGCCAGCATGGCGTTGACGCCGTCGTAGCCGTGCGGCAGCCAGCCGCCTTCAGCGTGCGCGTAGCGGTCGACGCTGCCGTCGCGCCATAGCACGGTAAAGGTGTCGGCGCCGTCGCGCGTGAGCGTAAAACCTTCCTTGCGGCTGTCGTGCCGCTGGCCCGGTTCCAGGTGCGGCAGGCGCAGGGCGCGGCCGCTGTCGTCGTGGTAGACGATGCCTGCATCGCACAGCGACAGGCTGGTGGTGTAGGGCGTGGACCAGCGCGCGCCCAGCAAGCCCCCGTCTTCGCATGCGGCGCCGGAACGGTAGCAGCGCGTCCAGGCGATGGGGATGCTGCGTTCGAGCGTGAAATCCGTCTGGTACAGGATTTCCTGGCCCGTGCCGAAATGCACGGGCTTGCGGCCCTTGACGGGTTTTTTCGCGGGCCCGCTATCCTTGGGGCAGCAGTCGGACGGCGGCTCCGATTTCGGTTCTTTCTTGCCACGGCTCTTGCCGTCGTCGCCGCCGTTTTTCGGGGGCGGTTTGTCGAGTTTTGGCGGTGGCTTGTCCGGCTTTTTTCCGACCAGCTTGTCCTTCACCTTGTTGATGGTCGGCGCCGCTTTTTTGCCGAGGAATTTGCTCAGTATTTTTCCACCAGGAATCTTGCTGAACACCGCTGTTTGCAGTAATGTGCCTGCCGCATTCGTGACGATGTCCGAGGCCGTATTGAGTAAATCAGGGGTCTTGCCTGTCAATATGTAATCGGCCGCCTGGTCGAGCACCGTGGCCGATGCATCCATGGCCGTGCCTGTCGCAACGGTCGCCGTGCCGGCCACAGCGCCCGCTGCCGCGCCCGCTTCCATCGCGGCGGCAGCGGGGGCGCCGACTCCCGTTGCCGCAACGCCCAGTCCGGCGACTCCCAGCACGGCGCTGCCTGTCAGCACGGTGCCGCCCACGTCTACCAGATCTTCGGCGGCGCCATGCATTTTCCTGGAGCCATGATCCTTGTAATCTTGTGCCGCTTCCCGTATCGCCGTCTTCAGTTCCTTGAGCACGGGCTTCGCCGCCTCCCCACCCCGTTCATAAATCTTGCCCACGGTATTGCGCGAATTCATCCACACTTCGCGCCCCATCTGCACCAGCTTGGCGCCATTGGCGCGGTGGATGGGACTGGCCACCTTGGTGTCGACCTGCTTGCCGACGGTGCCGCTCTTGATGCCGCCCGCCTTGCCGGCCGCGTCACCCTTGACGGTGGGAATGGTGCTGCGCTGGTGCAGGATGACGGGTTCGCTGTGCGACTTGACGTTGGGCGAGGCGTTCTGTGCTTCCGAGAATTCGCCGATGATGTTGTAGGGAATAGGGGGCGTGCTGGAGCCGACGGGTGTCTTGCAAATGTCAGGGCTGAGGCTGACACAATAGAAGCGCGAGGCCTTGGTGACGGTTTCATTCGTCATGGTTTCTTGCCTTGCCTGGCGGCTTCGCTTAGCGCTTCCTGCGCCTGTTCCAGCAGTTCGATGCGGGCGATCTGCGCCGGCTCCATCACGTGCAGCAGGCGCGACGCGACCTGGCCCGCGTCGGCCGGTACGATGGCGCGCCACACCAGTTCCACGGTGCCTGCCTCGGGATCGACCAGCACCGTATCGATGGCCAGGCGCCGGACGAGCAACTGGTCGTTCTTGTCCGCCAGCAGCAAACACAGCACCTGCCGAGGCAGGGAAAAGCGCAGCACCGTGTTGCCGCGCGGGTCGATGCGGGCCGAGCGATGGTCGTGACGGCACAGATTGGTCAAGGTGAATTGTTCCCGTCCCGCCAGATGCGGGCATTGCTGGTCGGGCGGCGTGCTGTTCCAGTACGCGAAATCGAAGTCCTCCGGCAGGGCGGGGATGTCGGAGGCATCCCATTGATCCTTGACGACGATGTTGCCGGCCAGCGCGCGGCGCGGCAGCCAGCCACGGCCGATAACGGCCAGCCCCGCCGGCGGCGGCAGTTCCTTGCCGCCGGCGCCTTGCCAGAACTGGGCGGCCGTGCACGGCAGCGACGGCTGCGTGATACGGGGCGCGGGCACCTCATCGATATGTTTTCCATCCAGGTACCAGTGCCGCGCGAAACCGCGTCCCAGGGGATTGGCCTGGCAGGAGTCGTGCGCCGCCGCGTTGCAGTCATCGGCCTCGATGCGGCATTGCCCGCCGTACGCGTAGCTGTAGTGCAGCGGCAATTGCAGGAACGCTACCGGTGCAGATAGCTGCCACGGATTGGGCCGCAGCAAGCCCACGGTGGCGATGCGGGCGCAGCCTTGCACCAGGCGCGTGAGGACGGCTTTCTTGCGGAAGGCGCGTTCGCCGCACACTTGCAGGGTCTTGTCGATCAGGGTCTTCTTTTCCGACTGCACCTTCAGGTTGACGAGAAATTGCGGCATCGCCTGGCCGCGCGGCGCGTGCGCCACGCCATTGACGATCACGTCGCAGCGCGGTTTATAGGGCGCGAAGTCGCTTTCCTGCACGGTGCCCGCCTGCGTGTCGTCGTCCAGGTGCAGGTCTTGCGTGGCCAGCGGCGACTGGCGCGCCATGGGCAGCAGGCTGGCCAGGCCGTCCGCGCCGCAGGGGCCAAGCGTGTAGCCCATGCGCGCCACCACCACATGGAAGGCCTCGCCAAACTGGTCGAGCATGTCGAACTGGCTGGCCGCGTGCGGCGTGCGGTTGTCGAACAGCAGGTTGGGAATATCGAAATGGGCTGTGCCGGCGTCGTTCATCGTCAGCCCGGATTGTTGTCGATGTCATCGCCATGGATCTGTACCTTCGATCTGCCGCGGATGATGATTTCATCGGCAACGAGTTCGATGCGACCCGGCGTGATGGTGATGCTGGACGTGCCCACCGTCATCGTGTGCGAGTCGGCGGCCGTGAGTGTGCTGTCGGCGCCGACGATGACGCTTTTCGCCAGGCCGATCTGCTCGGCCTGCGCCAGCACCACGGTGGTGTTCATGGCGCCGATGACGGTGGTCTGGTAGGCGGCGCCGATGGTCAGCACCTTGGCCAGGCCGATGGTTTCGTCCTTGGCCAGGGTCACCCGTTCCGAGCGGTGGCCGTCGATCTGCACCTGCTCGTTGCCGCCCACGTGTTCGCGGCGGTTGTCGCCGATGTCGATGTGTTCGTCATGGTCGACGCGCTCACGGCGGTTGTTGTGCACGGTGATGTCTTCATCGTGGTCCACCGTTTCCGTGCGGTCGCGCTTGACGTGCACGGTTTCATCGCGGTCGACGGTTTTGCGGCGGTCATTGCCCACCCAGTGCGATTCGTCATGCTCGACTTCGATGCGCTGGTCTTTTTCCGCATGCAGCCACAGCTCTTCCGCATCCTTGCGGTCTTCGAAGCGCAAGGCGTTGGCGTGCGCGGTCGAACCTTTCCTTGAGGAACGGCTCAGCATGCCGCTCTGCGTCTTGTTCGCCGGCAGCTCCCACGGCGGCATGTTGCGCGCGTTGTAGACGCAGCCGATGATGAGGGGCATGGCGACGTTACCGTCGAGAAATTGCACGGCCACTTCCATGCCCACCCTGGGCAGGCTGATGTGGCCGAAATTCGGGCCGGCCCAGTTCGATATCACGCGTATCCATGGCGAACTCTTGTCGTCGAAGGTACCCAGGCGGTCCCAGTGGAATTGCACCTTCACGCGCCCGTAGCCGTCCGTGTGGATTTCCTCGCCGGGCGGCCCGACGACGGTGGCCGTCTGCACGCCGTAGATCTTCGGTTCGCGGCTGTGGAAATTGCGGCCGGGGCGCCAGGGGATGGCGCGGGCGATGCAGGTAAAGGTGTTGCTGTAGTGCGAAGTGGCGCCGTGTCCTTGCTGATAGTTGTTGCTGGCGTAGTGGTGCACGGACAGGATCAGGTATTCGCTGGCTGCGTTGTCGAAATGTCCGCCCAGGGTGAACCAGCGTCCCGGTTGCGCCGTGCGATCGTTGCCTTGCGCCTCGAACAGCTGTCCCTGGGCGTCGCGCTCTTCCATGCGGCGCCGGGCCAGCTGTTCTCCATCGTCGATGTTTTTAAAACCGTAGCTGCCCGTGTTTTCATATACTTCCAGCGATGGCACGGCGCCCTGCCGGTTCAGCGAGTCGCGGCTGGCGCGGGCGCTGCGCGGGTTCTTGAAATTGAAGCTGGCTACCGTCATCTGGCTTGGCGCCATGCGCCGCACGGTGCTCCATTGATGCACGCCATCGTCTTCCAGGGAGCCGGCCTGATGCTGGAAGGGGATTTCACTCAGATCACCATCGATGGGCTTGCCGGATGTGCTGTCGTCGGACAGCCACAAGGTGTGGCCGTCAAGGCGGTGTTCGTAGCGGTAGTGCCAGCCCAGCTGTTCCCAGTGGCGGTGCAACAGGTTGTGGTCGCTCTCGTTGTGCTGGCACGTGTAGGTGATGGCGGGATCCGGACCGCCGGCGGCCAGCTTGTAGTCGCGCATCAGGTAATCATCGAAGACCTTGTCCGTCAGCGCCGCCACCGTCAAGCCGTGGAAGGCGACATTGTTTTGGCGCAAGTGCAGGTGCGACAGCCACGGTTCCAGCACCATCTCGTAAAACGCGAAACCGCCGTCCGTGCGCAGGAAGCGAAATTCAAATACGTAGCCATTGAAGTGGCGCAAGGTGCCGTCTTCGCGCACCAGGTCGACGGTCACCATCTTGCCCATCACTTTGTCGAGCGCGATGGCGGCGTCGTCGGACAGCACTTCCACCACATAGGAAAAGTCGCGCGACAGGCTTTCGCTCGCGGCCAGGCTGTTGGCCAGGAACTGGATACCGGCGGGCCCATCGCCCTGCGGAAAGTGCAGGCGCAGCAGGCGCTGGCCCTGCATGTCGCCCGTTATTGCCATCCATGCCGCCGTCGTATCGGGGAACTGGCTCATCGTGCATCGCTTCACGGTAGGGATCGTTGGCCGACTGTAGCAATAGCGAACACAAGCGTTTTGCGCGACCGCAAGGTTCAATCGTTGAATGAGGGCATCAATTGCATTTCGTAGTGCATGTCATCGCGGTGGCGCGGCGCTGCCGTATCGCCGAGGAAACTGTTGCAACCGAGGCCGCCTTGTCGCGCGGCCGTCAGCGCCATTCCCCGCACCTCGCTGGCGCGCAGCACCAGCACGATGTCGTAGCGCACGAGCGGCTGGCCGAACAGCATCAGCATGTGGCGCAGCGCCTGGCTGGCCGGGGCACGGGGCAGGAAGCTGGCGTGCTGCTGCGCCGTGAGCGGGCCGAGGCGCAGGCGCACGGCCAGGTCGGGGCGGCGGCAGCGCGCGCCGACGAGGGCGCGCTGGCCCAGCACGGCGTTCTCCCTGCCCAGCGCCGTTTGTTCGCGCGGCACCAGTACGTCCATGGCGCCCGTCGTCTCGTCGATGTGGCAGGGCACGCCGAAATGGTCGCCGAGAATGCGCGCCATGACGATGGACGAGACGTCGTGTTGCTGGAGCAAGCCGCTGTACAGGCCGGCCGCCGCCTCGTCCTGGCCCGGGCGGCAAGCGGCCAGGGCCAGCAGGCGCGACAGGAAGTCGCCCGCATGGCCGGCTTGTTCGATGCGGTATTTTTGCCAGGCCTGGTAAAACAGGGCGACGGCGCGGCTGGAAAACAGGTCGAGAAAAGCGCGCGGGCCATTCTCGCGTTCGCTATGCTGGTGCGCGGCGATGCGCTCCGAATAGTGGCTGGGCAAGCTGCCCTGGCAACCCAGCAGGCCCATGAAGGCGGGCGTGAGGTGGATGGGCTGGCCCTGACCGGACAGCAGCGCTTGCAGCAGGGCATCGGCATCGGCTATGCCGCCGGTCGTGAGCGCCTCGACCTGGCTGGCGGGAAAGCGCAGCGAGACGCTATTGTCGAAGCGCACGAACTTTGCCAGCGCCGTGTGCTCGTCGACGCCGTGTGCGGCCAGCCACGCCAGCAGCAGGCGCAGTGCCTGGAAGCACTCGAAGCGCTGCGGCGCGTCGAGCAATTGCTGGATCACGCTGGCGTGGCGTCGGCGCTGCGTTCCGGGCATCGCAGGATTTCCTCGCCGCTGCGTTGGGACCGCAGCGTCAGTTGGCTAAAGCAGTTGAGCTGGCTGTTCAGGGCGAAATAGCGCTGCAGCACCTGGGCAAAAATATAGATGCTGCAGCCGACGAAAGCTTGCTCGTCGATGCCCAGGCGGATGGCGATGCCGGGCATCAGCGTGGGAAACGGTACGGTGGGCATCCAAGCGCGCGTGCTGCCGTGCTCAAGCGTGACGATGCCCTGGATCAGGCGCTGCGTGGCGGGCGAGCGGGGCAGGTCGTACAGACTGAGCATTTTCTGGAATTCGCCCAGGCCCGCTTGCGTCAGGCTCGAGTAATTGAGCGACAGGTGCGCAATCAGGCGCCAGTGCGTGTCTGTCAAGAAACGCACGCTGGGCGTGGGCTTGCGCAGGAAGCGCGCGGGGATGCCGTCGGGCACGTCTTCGGCCAGCAGGTCGCCGCCGGGCAAGCCGTAGTGCAACTGCACGGGCAAGTCGCGGTTGCTGCACAGCAGCTGCGTCGAGACGGTGGCGCTGGCCGGGCTGTCCGGGGAGAATTGCGGGTCGATCAGGCTCAGGCGCATTTCATGGCCGGGGCTGATGGCGGCCACGGCTTCGTCGCGGCGCGCCAGCCAGTATTGACCATATTCCTGGCCACGCTCCTGGTCATATTCGGCCTGGGCGCCTTGCAGCGAGGCATACAGCGGCAGGAAGGCGCTCAGGCGATCGCCGGCCTGATCCTTGCGCACCACGGTGACGGCTTCGATGTTGTGGATGTCGTAGGCAAACGCATGCGTGGCATCGGCCACCAAGGCGTAGTCGGGCTCGGTATGCGTGAGGCGAATCGGCACGCCGGACTTGGCAAACAGGTTGACGACGGGCGTGCAGCCGAGCAGCAGGTTGTCGCGGCTGGCGCCGGACAAGAGCCGCGCTTCGTGGCTGTCGCTGCGCACGCCCTTGAGCGGCAGGTGCAAGGTGAATTGGCGGCACTGTTTCGGCAGCAGGGGCGCCAGCAGCGACCATCCGATATCGATGAAGTGAAATTTTTCCGGAAAGGCAAAGTATTCGGTCAGCAGGCGCAGGGCCGGGTGCGAACGGGCGGAAATGGGGATCAGCGCCTCGTCGTCCGCATAGCCGGCCGGCGCCAGCAAGGTGCCATTGACGGCTTGCCACGGCCCGTGTTCGTCCAGCGCCACGTAGGCGCCCGCGCCGTGCAGGAACAGGGCGTCGAGCAGGGCCGCGCGCACGGACGGTTCGCCATCGGCAAACAGGCGCAGGCTGGAAAAGCCGGCCTGATCCAGGTGGTACTGCTCGTTGCTGCTGGTGAACTGAATGCTCAGCAAGGCGCTGGCGCCGGCGGGCAGGCGCAGGCCGGGCGGCGCGTCGAGGAGCGGTGAGAAATGCAGGTGAGAAATGGTCAGCGGCGCCAGGGTTACGTCATACGCGCTGGTGAACTTGCAAGCCACGCCCTGCACGGGCTGCGAGCGCAGCACCGTGCCGCGCGCCACATGCGCAAGCTGGGCCAGCTGGCCGCCGCCCGGCGCTTCGTCGGCGGCGATGCGCACGATGGAGCACGAGGGAAACGGCCGCAGATAGTGCGGATACAGTGTTTCGAGCAGGGAATGGGTAAATTGCGGATAGGCGTCGTCGAGGCGCTTGGCGACCCTGGCCGTGAGCAGGGCGACGGACTGGATCAGGCGCTCGATGTGCGGGTCTTCGCACGTCTCGCCAGCGATCAGCAGGCGCCCGGCCGCCTTCGGATAGCGGCTGGAAAACTCGCGCGTGTACTGGCGGAACAGGCCCAGCTCACGCTCGTAATACGGCAATAGTTGTTCCACGGTCGCGCTCTCCGCCAGCAGGAAAGCTCCATGCTGGCATCAGGCGCGACCGTGTGTGTTGATGCGTAACAATAAATTTTAGAAATGGTACTCCGCGCGTATCATCGGCGTCTTCGCCGTCTGGCCCACGTTGCCCGTGGTGGCGGGCGAGTTGCCGAACTTGTTCTTCCAGTACTGGTATTCCAGGCCCACGCGGAAGGTGTTCTTGGCGCTGCCCAGGGCCGCGCCCACGTCGAACATCACTTGCATGTCGATATTCGTTTCCACCGCCGTCTTGCGCCCCACTTCATCGTTGCCTTTTGAATCGATGAGGTTAAAGAAACCTTCGAACGAGAACAGCGGCGACAGGGGAATGCCCCAGGCGCCCGTCAGCATGGCGTGCGTTTTATACGTGTAGCGGCCCGTCACTTGCGAGATGGGCGGGAAGGCGCCGCTGGGGGCGTTGCTTTCGCGCAGCAACAGCAGGCTGGTGTTGAAGAAGCCGGGCACGTCCCACATCAGGGTGGGGCCGGCCACCAGCATGCGCTTGCGCGAGTTGTAGCCGACGTCATTTTTCGTGTTGACGTCGAAGCCCAGGGTGACGCCGACGCCGCGCACGGGGCCGAACTTGATGTCGCTGCCGCGCACCTTGCCGATGTCGATGGTGTTGCGGTAGACCAGGTACGCCTCTTGCGCGCCGGAGGTTTTACCCAGCGCGCCAGGGTCCTTGCTGTCGGACATGAGGAAATCGAGGTTGACGAAGTTGCTGCCGTATTTGTAGCCGCTGGCGTGCGTGATGGCAAAGATGTTTTTCTTGATGTCGTCCGGATTGAACGGCTCGCGGTAGTCATTGCCGGCGCGCCAGCTCAGCGCGGTATCGCTCCATTCGGCAGCCTGGGCGGTCGCGCCCATGCCCAGGGTGGTAGTGAGGCAGAGCAACAGACACGGTATGGTTTTTGGCACTTTCGGCTCCTGATGGCGGTGTTGGAAAACGGGAAATGAAATAGCAGGGGGCGTAGCCCACATGAAGCGCTGCGATGGGGCATATTGCGCGCCGTTCAATCCATGATGCGAGAAGCGCCGCGTCGGGCGATATGTCTTGGCTGCATACTTACTATCAGTTCTTGCATATAATCATCGCACCTTCTCGCCCTTGCGGGGCAAGGCGGCCGCTGTAAAGCTGATAATTTTTTTCAAAATTGTATACAGGTGTTGTTTTTTTGTGGAAATAGAAATGCGCGCCGCCGCGCCATCCCCCAAGCGTCGCGGATGCCGATACGATAGAGACAACAGCTTGAATTTCTCCACCGGCGACGATGCCGGCGACCTTGCAGCGAGGCACGAAAAAAACAATGACGGCACGCCTGGAATTACTCGATATCAGCAAGCGCTATCCGGCCGTGGTGGCCAATGACGGCATCTGCCTCACCGTCGCGCCCGGACAGATCCACGCCGTGCTCGGCGAAAACGGCGCCGGCAAATCGACCTTGATGAAAATCATCTACGGCGCCGTGCAACCGGATGGCGGCCGCATCCTGTGGAATGGCCGTGAAGTGGAAATTGCCAACCCGTCGGCCGCGCGCGCGCTCGGCATCGCCATGGTGTTCCAGCACTTTTCCCTGTTCGACACTTTGACGGTGGCGGAAAACATCGCCCTCGGCTTGCCGGCCGGTACCAACATGGCGGAGCTGGCGCAGCGCATCGAAGCGACGGCGCGCCAGTACGGCCTGGACCTGGAACCGCAGCGCCACGTGCACACGCTTTCCGTCGGCGAATGCCAGCGCGTGGAAATCGTGCGCGCCTTGCTGGCCAAGCCGCAACTGCTGATCCTCGATGAACCGACGTCCGTGCTGACGCCGGGCGCCGTGGAAAAACTGTTTACCACCTTGCGCCAACTGGCGGCGGAAGGCTGCAGCATCCTGTATATCAGCCACAAGCTCGACGAGATCCGCGCCCTGTGCCATACCTGCACGGTGGTGCGCGCCGGCAAGAACGCGGGCGTGTGCGACCCGTCGCAAGAGTCGGCGGCCAGCCTGTCGCGCATGATGATCGGCGCCGAGCCGCCCGCCGTCACGCGCGTGGCGCGCACGCCGGGCGCTGCCATGCTGAGCGTGCGGCATCTGGATCTGCCGAAGAGCCATCCGTTCGCCACGCAATTGACGGATATCAATTTCGACGTGCGCGCAGGCGAGATCGTCGGCATCGCGGGCGTGTCCGGCAATGGCCAGCAGGAATTGCTGGCGGCCTTGTCTGGCGAGGACATGCGCGCGGCCGCCGGCAGCATCGTGCTGAACGGCACGCCGGCGGGCCGCTTGCCGCCGGGACGCCGGCGCGCCCTGGGTTTCGGCTTCGTGCCGGAGGAAAGGCTGGGACGGGGCGCCGTGCCCGACATGGGGCTGGCCGACAATGTGCTGCTGAGTTTGCAGACGCCCGCCACCATCCGCCACGGCTTCCTGCGCCGTGACGCGATCGCGCAGCGGGCGGCCGCCATCATCGCCCGCTTCCAGGTGAAGGCGGGCGGGCCGCAGGCGCTGGCGCGCAGCCTGTCGGGCGGCAACTTGCAGAAATATATAGTCGGACGCGAAGTCATGCGCGAACCCACCGTGCTGGTGGTGGCGCAGCCGACCTGGGGCGTGGACGTGGGCGCTGCCGCGCAAATCCGCGCCGAATTGCTGGCCTTGCGCGACGCGGGTTGCGCGCTGCTGGTCGTGTCGGAGGAGCTCGATGAATTGTTCGACATCAGCGACCGCCTGCTGGTGATGGCGAAGGGGAAAATTTCACCGTCCGTCGACGTGGGCGAAGCCAGCGTGGCGCAGGTGGGACAATGGATGAGCGGGCTGTGGCCGCAGGAGGCCATCCATGGCTAAGTTCGCCTTGCGGCTGGAAGCCCGTCCCACACCGTCGCGGTTGATGTCGTGGCTGTCGCCCGTGCTGGCCGTGCTGCTCACGGTGCTGTGCGGCGCGCTGTTGTTTCTTGCGCTGGGACACGATCCGCTGGCCGGTCTTGCCGTCTTCTTCGTGGAACCCTTGCGCGACGCGCACGGCTGGTCCGAGCTGGGCATCAAGGTGGCGCCCCTGCTCTTGATCGCCGTGGGCCTGGCCATCTGCTTGCGCGCCAACATCTATAACATCGGCGCGGAAGGGCAGCTGACCCTGGGCGCCATCTGCGGCGGCGCGGCCGCCCTGTACCTCGACGACGGCGTGGGCAGTACCGCCATCATCGGCGTGTCCTTGTTGGCCGGCATGGCGGGCGGCATGGTGTGGGCGGGCCTGGTGGCCTGGCTGCGCGACCGCTACAACGCCAGCGAAATCCTCGTCTCGCTGATGCTGGTCTACATCGCCCAATTGCTGCTCAGTTATCTCGTGTATGGCGTGCTGCGCGACCCGGAAGGGTTTAATTTTCCCCAGTCGAAACTGCTGTCCGACGGCTTGCTGTTGCCGATGGTGATCAGCGACACGCGCTTGCACGTGGGCATCGTGTTTGCCTTGCTGGCCTCGCTGGGCGGCTGGCTGTACTTATCCAGAAGCATTGCCGGCTTCCGCCTGCGCGTGGGCGGCATGGCGCCTGCCGCCGCCCGCTATGCGGGCTTTTCCTCGCGCAAGACCTTGTGGTCGTCCTTGCTGATCTGCGGCGCCCTGTCCGGCCTGGCGGGCGCCTGCGAAGTGCTGGGACCGATGGGGCAGCTGACGCCCACGGTGTCGCCCGGCTACGGCTTTGCCGCCATCATCGTCGCCTTCGTCGGGCGCTTGCATCCCGTGGGCGTGATTTTTTCCAGCTTCGTCATGGCCCTGTTCTATATCGGCGGCGAACTGGCGCAATCGCGCCTGGGCTTGCCCAGCGCGATCACGGGCGTGTTCCAGGGCATCTTGCTGTTCGCCTTGCTCGCTTGCGACGTGCTGATCCAATACAAATTGCGCTGGAGGAAACATGGATAACCTGGCTTTCACCATCGCGCCCCTGATCGCCGCCAGCATCAATGCGGGCACGCCGCTGATGCTGGCCGCCCTCGGTTTATTGGTGAATGAAAAGGCGGGCGTGGTGAACCTGGGCGCGGAAGGCATGATGCTGGTCTCGGCCATCACGGGCTTTGCCGTGGCCGTCAATACAGGCAGTCCCACCCTGGGCTTTCTGGCCGGGGCAGGCGCCAGCATGGTGCTGTCGGGCTTCTTTGCCTGGCTGACCGTATGGCTGGGCACGAACCAGTATGCGACGGGCCTGGCTTTATCTTTGTTCGGCGCGGGCGCGTCCACGTACATCGGCTTGAAATATGTGGGCAACAGCTTGCAGAACGGTCGCTTCGGCATCCCTTACCTGGAAGACATTCCCGTGCTGGGACCGGCCCTGTTCCGCCAGCATGCCATGGTGTATCTGTCCTTGCTGTTGTGCGTGGCCATCGCCTGGTTCCTGTACCGCACGCGGGCGGGCCTCGTGCTGCGCGCCGTGGGCGAGTCGCCCGCTTCCGCGCATGCGCTCGGCTACCCCGTGCGGCGCATCCGCCTGGCGGCCGTGCTGTTCGGCGGCGCCTGCTGCGGCCTGGCCGGTGCTTTTTTGTCGCTCGTCTACACGCCCCTGTGGGTCGAGGGCATGGTGGCGGGGCGGGGCTGGATCGCGCTGGCGCTGACCACCTTTGCCACCTGGCGACCGGCGCGCGTGGTGGGCGGTGCCTACCTGTTCGGCGGCATCACGATATTGACCTTCCACGCGCAGGCGCTGGGCGTGCCCATCGCGTCGCAACTGCTGTCGATGCTGCCCTACCTGGCGGCCATCGTCGTGCTCGTGCTCATTTCCAGCAATGCCAATTACATCAAGCTCAACATGCCCGCTTCGTTGGGGAAAAATTTCAATCCCGGAAATTAATCACTCACCACAAGGAAAACCATGTCCAAGAAACTAGTATGCGCCGCCGTTTGCAGTGCTGTTTTGATGCCCGTCATGGCCGCCGCTCCCGCGACGGCGCCGCTGAATGTCGGCTTCGTGTATATCAGCCCCATCGGCGACGCGGGCTGGACCACCCAGCATGACCTGGCCCGCAAGGAAATGGAAAAGGCGCTGGGCAGCAAGATCACCACCAAGTATGTGGAAAACGTGCCGGAGAGCGCCGATGCGGAACGGGTGATCCGCGACCTGGCGCAAACGGGCAGCAAGCTCGTCATCACGACTTCGTTCGGCTACATGAATCCCACCTTGAAAGTGGCGAAGCAATTTCCTAATGTGAAGTTCATCCACCTGACTGGCTACAAGACCGCCGTCAACGTGGCCAACACGAATGCGCGTTTTTATGAAGGCCGCTACCTGGCAGGCGTGTTGGCGGGCAAGATGAGCAAGACCCATGTGGCTGGTTATGTGGCGGCGTTCCCGATCCCCGAAGTGTTGCAGGGAGTGAACGCTTTCACGCGCGGCATGCGCAGCGTCGACCCCAAGGCGGAAGTGAAAGTGGTGTGGGTGAATAGCTGGTTCGACCCGGGCAAGGAGCGCGACGCGGCCATCACGCTGATCGGCCAGGGCGCCGACGTGGTCACCCACCACACGGACTCGACCGCCGTGGTGCAGGCGGCGGAAGAGAAGGGCAAGTATGCGATCGCCTACCACTCGGACATGAAAAAGTACGGTCCGAAGGCGCAACTGGCCGCCGTCACCCACCATTGGGGCGACTACTATACGAAGCAGGCGCAAGCCGTGCTGGACGGCACGTGGAAGTCCAGCAGCACCTGGGGCGGCATCAAGGATGGCATGGTCAAGCTGGAAGGCATCAACGCCGCCGTGCCCGCCGACGTGAAACAGTTTGTATTGGCGCGCGAGAAAGACTTGGTAGCTGGCAAGCTCAATCCTTTCAGCGCGCCGATCAAGGATAACGATGGCAAAGTGCGCCTGGACAAAGGCGTGCTGGACGATGCAGCGCTGACGAAGATGGATTATTTTGTCGAAGGCGTGGCAGGGAAAGTTTCCGGAAAGTAATAGGTTTGAGTATAAACTTGCTGTAATATTGCCGGAAACGGGAGCAGGGCCGGGGATACATGCGCGTTCCCGGCCCACCCACAGAGCAGAGCTTGAACAAGCCCGTACCGGAGATTGACCCATGGATAGACTGGAAGTATTCAAGATTATCGCGCTGCAAGCGAGCAAGGGCGAGCTGACGTTCCCCGCCAACGTCAAGGCCACCTTGAAGCTGCAGGAAGCGCTGGACGACCCCGATTGCCATATCGAAGCGGCCGCCCGCATGGTCATGGCCGAGCCGTTGTTGTCGGCCAGGGTCGTGGCCTTGGCCAACTCGGCCGCCTACAACCGTTCCGGCAATGAAATCGCCAACGTGCGCGCGGCTGTCTCGCGCCTGGGCTTTGCCACCTTGAAATCGATGGTGGCGTCCGTCATCGTGCGCCAGCTGGGCAGCCAGATCACGGACCCGCAATTGCGCGCCAAGGCGGCCAAGCTGTGGGAACACACGGCCCACGTGGCCGCGCTGAGCCAGGTGATCGCGCGGAAAGTCACGCATGTCGATGTGGAAACGGCCATGTTCGCCGCCATCGTGCACGAAGTGGGCGGCTTTTATCTGCTGTCGCGCGCCGAGGAATATCCTGGTTTGCTGGACGACAATACGGAAGACTGGATCGAATACGGCGAAAAGCTGATCGGCCGCGGCGTGCTGCGCCAGCTGCAAGTGCCGGACATGGTCTTGCAGGCCGTGGAAGGCATGTGGCATGGCGGCAGCCCGTTCCCGCCCCGCACCCTGGGCGCGACCCTGGTGCTGGCCAACGATCTGTCGCCTGTCGGCTCGCCCCTGCATCCGCCGGAAAGCGCCGCGCGGCGCCAGGCGGCCGCGAAGATCGATTTCGGCATCGGCGGCAGCACCTTGCACACCATCCTCGACGAATCGGCCGAGGAAATCGAATCGCTGGCGGCGGCCTTGCTCGTGTAATTGCTGGTCTGACGCAGCTTCCATCGCCCATCCCCGCCCTTGCCGCGGGGATTTTTTTCGTCCGCATTTTGATCCATCTTTCCCCATGGCATACAATCGCCGGCTCGGCCATCCGCCGGACCGCTTTCCTCCTCTTACCCAAAGGATATTATGCAGAAGCTGTTTTCTTCCCTCGCCCTGACTGCGCTGGCGTTTTCCGCCCAAGCCGCCAGTGGTTTGCCCATCGTGCAGGAAGCGCCCCTGCGCGCCCACCTGGCCTTCCTGTCCAACGATTTGCTGGAAGGCCGGGGCACGGGCCAGCGCGGCGCCGACCTGACGGTGGCTTACCTGGAAACCCAGGCGCAGATGGCCGGGTTGAAACCCGTGCGCGGCAACAGCTACCGCCAGAGCGTGCAAATTGCCGGCGTGAAATCCCTGCCGCAAGAGAGCAGCCTGCAAGCCGTGGCGGGCGGCAAGGCCGTGCCGCTGGCGTTCGGCCCGGACTGGGTGTGGGCCACGGGCGACTCCGTTGCCGCGCATACCTTCGATGCGCCGCTCGTGTTCGTCGGCTACGGCATCACGGCGCCGGAAGAAGGCTGGAACGATTTCAAGGGTGTCGATGTCAAAAACAAGATCGTCGTCATGATGGTCAACGACCCGCAACCGACCGCGCTTGATCCGAACCGTTTCGCCGGCAAGGCGCTGACCTATTACGGCCGCTGGACGTACAAATTCGAGGAAGCCAGGCGCCAGGGCGCCGCGGGCGTGTTGCTGATCCACACGAAACCGTCCGCCTCGTATGACTGGAGCGTGGTGCAGAACAGCTGGAGCGGCAGCGAGCGCTTCCAATTGGCGGACCGCACTGCCGGCACGCCGCTGCAGGGCTGGATCGCGGAAGACGCGGCGCGCCGTCTGTTTGCGGCTGGCGGGCAGGACCTGGACGCCTTGCGCGCGCAGGCGGAAAACAAGGACTTCAAGGCCGTCGCGCTGAACGCCAAACTGTCGGGCGAAATGAAATCGGCCGTGCGCAAGGTGGAGCAATTCAATATCGCCGGCATGGTGCCGGGCACGGACCCGAAACTGAAGGATGAAGCCGTCATCTACAGCGGCCACTGGGACCACCTGGGCAAGCAGGGCAAGGATGACGAAAAAGCGGGCGACACCATCTACAACGGCGCCGTCGACAATGCGTCGGGCACGGCCGGCTTGCTGGCCATGGCGCAGGAAGCCGTCAAGCAACCCGCGAAGCGCACGCAGATTTTCCTGTGGGTGGCGGCCGAAGAACAGGGGCTGCTGGGCAGCGCCGCCTACGCGGCCGACCCGCTGTGGCCTTTGGACAAGACGGCGGCCGCGCTGAACCTGGACAGCTTGAATTTCGTGGGCGCCACGCGCGACATCGGCGCGCAGGGCAGCGAGCGCACGGAATTGGGCGCGATCGCCGCCACGGTGGCGAAAGCCATGGGCATGCATATCGCGGCAGCCCGTCCCGACCTGGCGGGCGGTTATTTCCGCAGCGACCATTTCAGTTTTGCCAAGGCGGGCGTGCCCGCGTTTTCCATCAATGGCGGACGCGAGTACATCAAGGATGTCGAGGCATCGAAAGTCAAGGCGGCCGCCTACGGTCCCCGCTACCATCAGGTCACCGATGAGTACGACGCCAGCTGGGATTTGTCCGGCATGACGCAGCAGGCGCAATTTACGCTGAACCTGGGGCAAGCCGTGGCAAATGGCGCGAAGATGCCGGCCTGGAAGGCGGGCGATGCGTTCGGCAAGGCGCGCGCGCCGGCGAAATAGGGACGTAAAAAAACCGCTCGGCCGAGCGGTTTTTTTTCGCGCTGGTTCAGGTGGCGCTTGCCCGTTCCAGCCTGCGCTGCGTGTGGCGATACTTGCTCCACACCAGCAGCATCAGCAGCGGCATGGCGCCGCCCACCATGCACAGGGCGGGCCAGCCGCCGGCGGCAAAGCTGGCGCTGGCCAGGGCCGAACCGGCCGAGGCGCCGATGAAGCCGCCCGCGATGAAGACGGTGGTGACCCTTGCCCGCGCATGCGGCGCCAGTTTATAGATGATGGACTGGTGCGTTACCTGCAGGCCCATCACGCCCATGTCCAGCAGGACGATGCCGATCAACAACAGCACCAGCGAATGGGCGCCAAAGCCGATCAAGGCCCAGCCTGCGATCGAGGCGACGGCCAGCAGCCAGGTGGCCTGGCGCGCATAGCCGCGGTCGGCCATGCGGCCTGCCGTGTTGGCCGCAAAGGCGCCCGTGGCGCCGGCCAGGCCGAACAGGCCGATCTGCATTTCCGAGTAGTGATACGGCGCGCCGCTGAGCAAGAAGGTCAGCCCTGTCCAGAACACGCTGAAGGTGCCCAGGCCCAGACCCGAGAACAGGGCGCGCTGGCGCAGCAGCGGTTCCTGGCGGATGATGTCGGCCAGCGAGGCCATCAATTTTCCGTATTGCAGCTTGCCGCGTGGCGCCTCGTTCGGCAGGATGCGGCGCAGCATGACGAGCAGGGCGGCCACGACGATGGCGGCCAGCACGTAGACGGTGCGCCAGCCGCCGCTGATCTGCGACACCGTGCCGGACACGGTACGCGCCAGCAAGATGCCCAGCAACAAGCCCGTCATGACGGTGCCCACCATGCGGCCCCGGCTGTGATCCGGCGCATACGACGCCACCATGGCCGTGACCACCATCAATGCGCTGGACGTGATCCCCATCAAGACGCTGGCGATGGCAAAGACGATAATATTCTGGCTGGTAGCGGCCAACAGCAGGGCGCCGATCTTGGCGATCAGCATCCACGTCAGCAACTGACGGCGGTTCAGCACGTCGCTGAGGGGCACGAGGAATACGATGCCCAGCACGTAGCCGATCTGCGTGGCCGTGACCAGGTAACCGGCTTGCGGCACGCTGACGCCAAACGAGGCGGCCAGCATGGACGTGAGCGGCTGCACGTAATACAGGCTGGCGACGAGCACGCCGGCGGACAGGGCGAATAACAGGATGCGGGTGGAGCTCAGCAGGGTGCTGGCATCGACGGAAGAGCTTGCAGATTTCATGCGGTACAGCTTTCTTGGAATAATGCTTTTGGATGAGCATGATAGCGGGGCTGCACATTTCCTGCCGGGCAGGGCCGATTTTGCGGCAGTGGGTAGACAAGACGGCAGGCAAAACGGCAGCTAAACACGCCAGGCAAAAAAATCCCGGCGATCGTTGCCGACGGCCGGGAAAAGGGTATAGGGGGATATACCGGGGGAGAGTTAAAACTTAACGAGCGCTCGCCAGCTCCGCATGCACCTGCGCCGTGATTTCATACGAGCGCAGCCGGTGCTGGTGGTCGAAGATCTGCGAAGTGATCATCAGCTCGTCGGCGCCCGTTTCGGCGATGAAGGCGGCCATCTTCGCCTTGACGGTGTCCGGCGCGCCGATGGCCGTGCACGACAGGACGGAATCGAGCATGGCGCGTTCCTGCGGACCCAATTGCTCCAGATAACCGGGCACGGGCGGCTGCAGGCGCGACGGGCGGCCCGTGCGCAGGTTGACGAACGCTTGCTGCATCGACGTGGCGCGCAGGTGCGCTTGCTCATCCGTGTCGGCGGCAAACACGTTAAAGCCCAGCATCACGTATGGTTTCGCCAATTGTTTTGACGGCTTGAAGTGTTCGCGGTAATACGCCACGGCTTGCATCATCATCTGCGGCGCGAAGTGCGAGGCGAATGCGTACGGCAAGCCAAGGTGGGCGGCCAGCTGGGCGCCGAACAGGCTGGACCCGAGTATCCACACGGGCACTTTCGCGCCCTTGCCGGGTACGGCCAGCACGCGCTGGCGCGGCTCGTCGGACATGTAGTCGATCAATTCCAGCACGTCTTGCGGAAACTGTTCCGCATCGGATTGCAGGTCGCGGCGCAGGGCGCGCGCCGTCGTCTGGTCGGAGCCGGGCGCGCGGCCCAGGCCCAGGTCGATGCGGCCTGGATGCAGCGCTTCCAGGGTGCCGAACTGTTCCGCGATGACCAGCGGCGAGTGGTTCGGCAGCATCACGCCGCCCGCACCCACGCGGATGCTGGTCGTGCCGGCCGCCACATGGGCGATCACGACGGCCGTGGCGGCGCTGGCGATGCCGGGCATGCCGTGGTGTTCGGCCAGCCAGTAGCGGTTGTAGCCCCAGCGTTCGCCGTGCTGCGCCAGGTCGAGCGTGTTCTTGAACGACTGGCTGGCGTCGCTGCCTTCGGCGATGGGGGCCAGGTCGAGTATGGAAAATGGAATCATGGTAGCGATATCGGGACGTGGTGGAAAATCACAATGGACGATTTGTCTATCCCCTGACCCCAGTAGGGTCGGCCTTGGAAGCGGCAGGGATGACAGGCTGTGCACATGATAATGCGAATCGGGAATTTGCGTACTGATCGGTAAAAAACTCGTATCGATTGGAAATCGGCGCGGGCGATGCTAGAGTTGGCCTCCCCACTTTATGCGTCCCGCCATGTTCAAGAAACCCATCCTGCTGACTTTGATGAGCCTGCTGCTGCAGCCCTCCGTTCACGCCGCGCCCGTCAGCCAGCAGGCGCAGGACACGGCCCGCTACGCGCTGGCCACCTATCCGGAACCGCTGATCGCCAGCCTGGCGAAGATGATCAGCTACAACACGGTGGCCGACCCGGCCGTGCCCTTTGCCGACAATCCACAGCACACGGGCTTCAAGCGCTACCTGGCGGCCGAGGCGCAGCGCCTGGGATTCGATTTCCAGGATCACGGCCACGTGCTCATCATCGGTATGGGCAGTGGCAGCGAACGGGTGGGCGTGATCACGCATGGCGACGTGCAGCCTGTGAACCCCGCGAAATGGGCCCGTTCGCCGTTCGAGCTGGACCGCAGCAGCGAACCGGGCAAGCTGCTGGGACGGGGCACGGAAGACGACAAGGGGCCCATCGCCACGGCCCTGTACGCGATGAAAGCCATCCAGGACAAGCAGGTGCCGCTGAGCAAGCGCATCGAGCTGTACGTGTACATGGCCGAGGAATCGGACTGGGAACCGCTGAAACAGTTCCTGAAAACGCATACGCCGCCGCAGGTCAACATCACCATCGATGCGGAATACCCGGTGGTGACGGCCGAGAAGGGCTACGGTTCCATCAAGCTGACCCTGCCGCCGCGCACGGCCTTGCCGGCCAAGGGCGGACCCGTGCTGGCGAAGCTGGCGGGCGGCTTTTTCGGCAGCCAGATCCCGGAAGACGCACAAGCCGTGATCGACCACGCGCCAGCAGCGCTGGAAGCGGCCATCCGCGCCCGCGCGCAGGGCCAGCAGGGCGTGCGCTACAGCTACGCGCGCACTGGCGATACCTTGACGGTAACGGCGCTGGGCGTGTCGGCCCACTCGTCGAAGCCGGAAGACGGCGTCAACGCCATCAGCATGCTGGCCGACGCGCTGGCCGTGCAGCCCTGGCAGGGCACGCAGGCGGCCGACATGCTGTCGTTCCTGAATGAACTGGTGGGCACCGGCATCTACGGCGAGCGCTTCGGCCAGATCGCTTACCGCGACGGCTTCATGGGGCCGATGACGGTAGCGCCCACCGTGCTCAAGCAAGATGGCGGCGCGCTGGAACTGAACATCAACCTGCGCCGTCCGCAAGGCAAGACGGCGGCCGTGCTGCAGCAGCAGGTGACGGCCGCCTTCGATGGCTGGAAGGCGCGGCGCCAGGTGCCCGCTACCCTGCAGGTGCAGATCGGCGAACCGTGGCTGCAGACGGACGCGCCGCAGATTCCCACCCTGCTGTCCGTGTTCGGGCACTACACGGGCATCGCGCATCCGCAACCGGTCGCCATCGGCGGCGGCACCAATTCGCGCCTGTTCCCGAACGCCGTCAGCTTCGGCCCGGCCATGCCGCACACCGTGTACACGGGGCATTCCGAACACGAGTTCATCACGGAAAAACAGCTGCTGCTGAATCTGCAGATGTACACGGCTGTCCTGATCGAGCTGGCGAAATAGCGGCTTGCAAAAACAGAGGGAAGTCATAGACTGCAAGCCTGAGACGCATCCGGGCACTGAACTTTTGATGGGGGCGCCGGTCTTACGTTTCCATGTAGGAAGGGAGCAGCTATGCATGCACAACAGGAGACCCGGCTGGCGCCAGGCAGGGCAGGTGGCGTGGCGCCGCGCCGGCGCCCGCACGAGGGGCGGTCATGAACTGGCCGCTGGAACTGGAAGTGGCGCACAAGCTGGCGCAGATGCGGGGCTGGCTGGAAGACCAGCGTGCCGGCGCCGTGCGCCTGCGCGGCGGGGACTGGTTTGCGTGGGCCACGGCGGGCGCGTCGAACAGCCACTACCATACCGCCGAGTGCGGCTGCGCGGAAGTGCTGGTGACGCGCGACGCCGCCTATATCTTGACGGACGAAGCCGAAGCCATGCGCATGCGCGAGGAAGAGGTGCGCGGGCCATGGACGTGGCAAGTGTCGCCCTGGATGCAGCCGCAGCTGTATGAATTGCGCGAGCATTTCGTGCAGCATGCGGCCGGTGGCGCGCCGGTCCTGTCCGACCGGCCGGGTTTGCACGAACGCAGCCTGCCCGTGGCCTTGCGCGAAGAGCGCCTGGTGCTGCTGGAATCGGAACAGCTGCGCTACCGGCAGGTGGGGCAGCTGGCTGCCCGCGCGGCCGCGGATGCGTTGCGCCAGGCCCGCCCCGACTGGAGCGAGCTGGAACTGGCTGCCGCCTGCGCGCGGGCGTTGTGGCTGCGGGGCTTGCAGGCCGTGCACGTGCTGGTCAGCGGGGCGGAGCGTCAACAGCGTTACCGGCGCGCACCGCCAGCCCAGGTGGAGCTGGGCCCGCAAGCCGTGCTGGCCTTGTGCGCGCGGCGTTTCGGCCTGTGCGCTAGCCTCAGCCGTCAACGGCGCTTCGGCCCGGCGCAGCATCGTGCCGATGGCGCGGCGGTCGTCATGGACGATGCCGATGCGGCCATGCTGGCGCTGGAAGCGGTGGCGCTCGACGCTTGCGAAACGGGTCATGCGCTGAGCATGGTGTATCACGCGCTCGACAGCGCCTACGCGTATGCAGGCCAGCCCGACACGGTGCGCACCAGCCGGCAGGGCGGCATCCACGGCTACCTGGCGCCCGAAGTGGCGGCCGGCGCGCACACGGAAATCATCCTCAAGCGGGGCATGGCGCTGGCCTTCCACCCCAGCCTGCCCGGCAGTACGGTGGAAGACACGTTTTTGCTCGACGGCAGCCAATTGCACAACCTGACGCATGACCCGGCCTGGCCCTCGGCCCTGGTGCAGGGGCGCAGCCGGCCGCTGACCCTGGCCTTGGCTTGAAAATGATAACTGCGTGGCAACTGCGTGCCAAATGCGTATCAAGTGCGTGCCAAATGCGTGCCAAATGCGGCCAGGCGTGAAGAAAATCGGCCAGCGCCGGCCAGCGTTGATATCGATCAATATACCGATCAATAGCGCTGCATCACGCCTTTTTGCACGCTGACCTTGTCGCCGATCTGGAAGGCGGGCTGGGTGTTTTGCACAAAGGTGCGCGTCGTGCCGTCGTCCAGGCGCAAGGTGACGCGGTACAGCATGTTGCCCGCCGCCCCCGAAGTGCTGCCGGCCGTGCCCGACGTACCCGCCTGCATGTCGCCACTGCCTTGCTCCATGCTGCGCGGCACGGTTTCTATCGACTGCACCGTGGCCGAGCTGATGTTCATGGTGGACTGGTTCGCGTCGTTGCGCATGTCGCTGCTGATGCTGCTCTGGGCGTTGCTGGTATCGGCGGCCGTGCTGCTGGCCGTGCTGCTTTGCGGCGTCGTGCTGGCCGGCGCGGCATAGGTTTCGCCGCTATTGCTGCGCGCCAGACTGGTTTTGTCCGTGGAATGGCAGGCTGCCAGCAAGGCGCATGTCAGGCCGGTCAGCAGCAGGGTGGTTTTTGATCTCATCTTGGTCTCCTCATGGTCGCACACTCAGGATCGGCACCCGCGGTGATGCGGATGGCGGCGATTGCTGCATGTAAGAGCATGGCGGAACAGGGATGTTCGGCGGCCGTCATTGTCGATTGAGCTAGATCAAGTGTCTAATTGCCGTGCTTGGTATAAACGATGCTGGCAATTACCACTTCGTGCGGCTGCACGTTTCCTCACTGTTCAATCGGGAGAAAAAATGTCATCTGGCCCTACAGCAAAACTGATCGATGAATTGGTGCTGGCCATCGGCGGCACTGCGCACGATGTCCGTGCGCGCCATGTGCTGGCCCAGGCCTTGCATGGCCTGGTGCGGCTGGCGCGTTCGGAACAGTTGCTGGAGATGCAGCGCGATACGGCACGCGCCATGGGGGCCGGCAGCCGGCGCGAGACGCGCGCCCTGATGCGGCGCCTGGGCAAGCGGGGCCAGGGACAGTTGCGGCTGGCATTGCAGGATAGCGAAGCGGACCGCGCCTGACGGGCGCGAGCCATCTCCCGTTCAGGCTTCGGGCAGCGGCGCGTCCTTGCCAAGGGCAGCGGCGACCATTTTCGGCCACAGGAAATACAGCGGCAGGCAAACCGCCGCGGCGGCCGTGACATCGACCACCCAGTCGCTGACGGCGCCATGGCGGTAGGGCAGGAAACTCTGGATGAATTCGTCCAGCGCCCCCATGGCCGCCACCATCAGCACCGACAGCAGCGCCCGGCGCGCCATGCCGCCGCCCGTGCCGCTGAACAGGATCAGGGCCAGCACGCCATAACCGAAGGAATGCAGCACGCCGCCCGACGCATACTGGCCCACGTCCGCGCGCACCCCGGGAATGTCGCCGATCAGGATCACCAGCACATATAGCACCAGCGCGGTGCGGTAGCGCAGGCGTTCGTAGCGGTCGGCAAAACACAGTTCGGGCAAGGGTACGGGCATGAGGCGTCAGGACAGGTGGAAAGGACGCCACAATATCATGGGCAGGGCGGGCCACCGTGTTTTTGCGCAAGAGCTTGCTGGACAGGCAAAAAAAAGGCCCGCGGGGGCGCGGGCCAAAAACCCAAATGAAATGGGTCAAGAGTTGAGAGTTGCTCGGTACTTACCATGTCGCGCGCCTTGCGGGCGCCCGCCACGGTCATGAAAGGGGAGTGGTGTGCCATCGCGGCACACCTGTCTGTAGTCAGGCATATCGGTTGCCTGTACAGCAGATGAAGCAAGTATAGGGGGCGAAGATGACGGCCTGATGACACGCCGCAACATTTTTTTGCGGCAGCGCAAATTGTCGGAAAGAGTGTGGAGCATGGCAAGAATAGCCATGTTTCAAGACTGATAGCGAAAAAAAAGCCCGCTGGTGAAAGCGGGCTTAAAACTATTTTCTTGGAGGAGAATAGTGGAGACAGGTGCATTATGCTGCGTTGCACGATATGTGTCTAATGATCTTTTCGGATAACTATTATTCTTTTTTGATATAACTTACCGCGCCTGCCTTCATTCCTTCACGGCCACCGTGTAATTGAGCGCCATGCGCCCGCCATCGACATAGATGGTCTGGCCCGTCATGTAGGTGGCGTCGTCGCTGGCCAGGAAGGCGGCGATGCCGGCCACTTCTTCCGGTTCGCCGCAGCGGCCCAGCGGCGTGCGCGACAAAATCGTGTGGCGCGCTTCCGGGCTCGACAGCACCGCCTGCTTGGCCAGTTCCGTCAGGATGGTGCCCGGCCCGATGCCGTTGACGCGCACGCCGTGCGAGGCCAGGTTCAGGGCCATGACCTTGGTCAGCTGGTTGATGGCGCCCTTCGACACCACGTACGGTACCTGATTCGGAATGGCCAGTTCCGCATTCACGCTGGACATGTTGATGATGCAACCGCTGTTGCGCTTGACCATTTCGCGCGCCACGGCCTGGCCGCACAGGAACATCGATTTCAGGTTGATGCGCATGACCCGGTCGAAATCGTCTTCGCAGACGTCGAGGAAGCCGGCCGCGTGCGTGACGCCCGCATTGTTGACGAGGATATCGATGTGGCCGAACTGGGCCAGGGTTTC
The DNA here is from genome assembly GCF_030397705.1 of Janthinobacterium sp. SUN100. Classification (NCBI taxonomy): domain Bacteria; kingdom Pseudomonadati; phylum Pseudomonadota; class Betaproteobacteria; order Burkholderiales; family Oxalobacteraceae; genus Janthinobacterium; species Janthinobacterium sp. SUN100. The sequence goes on from NZ_JAPUBU010000005.1 coordinate 279,416, forward strand.
CTTCAGCATGGCGTCCACGTCCGCCTTCTGGCTGACGTCGGCGCAAAAGAAGCGCGCCTGCGGGCCGAGGGCAGCGGCCGCCTGCGCGCCTTCTTCCTTGATGTCGACCAGCATCACTTGCGCCCCTTCGGCGATCAGGCGGGTGGCGCAAGCCAGACCGATGCCTTGCGTGGCGCCCGTGACGATGGCGGTTTTATTGACTAATTTCATGTGTGCTCCTCGGCGAGGTATGGGGGCCGCGCTGCCAGGGACACCGGCCCGCGCGGCAATGGGCAGATTTTAATCCCTGGGCAGGAATCAGAGGAGGATGGGCTCGTTCGGCAACTGGTTGCCGCGCGTGCCGTTGGCGGGGAAGTGGCTTTGCAGCAGGGTATTGAGCTGCGCCAGCGCTTCCAGGGTGCTGTCGTGGTAATTGCCATCCTTGAACCCTTTGGTCATGGTGCGGCACACGGCTTGCCACTGTTCCGGCGTGACGCGGCGGCCCACGTTGCGGTCGGCCACGATATCGACCTGGTGCTCGGCCAGGTTGATGTAGATCAGCACGCCGACGTTGTCTTCCGTATCCCACACGCCATATTGGGCGAACAGTTCGCGCGCCCGCTCGCGGTTGCTCACGCCCTGGTACGCCATGCCCGGCGTCAGGGCTGCTTCGACGATCAGGCGCACTTCCGCCTGGTGCATCGCTTCACCGCCGGCGATGGCCGTCTCGATGGCTTTCAGTGTACGTTCCGGAAAGGCGTGGCGCGCCGTCGCCGGCGTGCCCCGCAAATGTTTCAATGCCCGTCCGCAGCGTTGTCCGAATGTCAGTTGTTTCGTCATTACCAATCTCCCGAGGCGCCGCCGCCGTCAAAACCGCCGCCGCCGCCACCGAAACCACCGCCGCCACCGCTGCCACCGCCAAAACCACCACCGCCGCCGCCGAAGCCGCCGCCGCCGCGGTTGTTCAGCGCCTGGCTGAGGATGCTGCCCAGCACGACGCCCGTGGCGCCGCTGGACCAGTTGCTGCCGCGCTGCAGGCGCGTCGGTCCGCCGCGCGAGCGGAACAGGGTCAGCACGACGAGGAAGCCGAAGAACAGCAGCGGCAGCCAAAAGGTCATGCCGCCCGCTTCCACGGTGGCTGGCGCCTTCTGCTGCGCCGCAGCGGGGAATTGCTCCTGGTTCAGCAGGGTGGCAATCGAGCCCACGCCGGCCACCAGGCCGCCGTAGTAATCGTTTTGCTTGAAATGGGGGGCGATCACGTCTTGCAGGATGCGTTTCGATTGCGCATCCGTCAGCACGCCCTGCACGCCGCGGCCCGCCTCGATGCGCAGGCGGCGCAGGGACGAGGGGTTGTCCTTCGCCACCATCAGCAGCACGCCGTCATCGACGCCCTTGCGGCCCAGCTTCCAGGCATCCGTCACGCGGATGCTGTATTGCTCGATGGCTTCCGGTTCCGTGCTCTTGACCAGCAGCACGGCGATCTGGCTGCCCGTCTTGGCTTCGTAATCGGCCAGCACGCCTTCCAGCGCCGCCTTTTGCTTGGCGTCCAGCATGCCGGCGTTGTCCGTCACGCGCGCGGCCAGCGGCGGCACGGGCTGCAAGCCCTGTGCGCCGGCTGGCGGCATCGACCACAGCAGCAGCGCCGTCGCCAGCGCCGCGAGATAGGACCAGGCTTTCATCTTATTTGCCAAAGTTGACGGTCGGTGCGGTCGAGATGGCTTTTTCATTTTCCACCGTGAACGATGGCTTGACCTTGTAGCCGAAGACCATGGCCGTCAGGTTGTTCGGGAAGCTGCGCGCATGCACGTTGTAATCCTGCACGGCAACGATGTAGCGCTGGCGCGCCACGGTGATGCGGTTTTCCGTGCCTTCCAGCTGCGACTGCAAGTCGCGGAAGCTGGTGTCGGCCTTCAAGTCCGGGTATTTCTCGGACACCACCATCAGGCGCGACAGGGCCGACGACAGCTGCCCCTGCACTTGCTGGAATTTTTCGAACGCGGCCGGGTCGTTCAGCACTTCGGGCGTGATCTGGAAACTGGTGGCGGCGGCGCGCGCCTTGGTCACCGCTTCCAGTGTTTCCTTTTCATGCGTGGCGTAGCCCTTGACGGTGTTCACCAGGTTGGGGATCAGGTCGGCGCGGCGCTGGTACTGGTTGACCACTTCGCCCCAGGCGGCCTTGGTGGCTTCATCCTTGCTCTGGAAGTCGTTGTAGCCGCAGCCCGTCAGGATGCCGGCCAGGACGGTGACGCTCAGCGCCAGGCGCAGCCATTTGGTGAATTGATTGGTGATTTGCATGATGGGTTCCGTGCAGAGTAAGGGAGGTGAGGCAAATATACCTGAAACGGCCCGTAATGTCGGTTTAATAAGCGTCGGCCGCCGGCCCCGACCGCCTAGAGACGCCGTGGCAAGCCTGCGCCGCGTTACAATACGGGGTTTGCAACTGAATATAGAGAAGGTGTGCCGTGAATTTCATCAATAAATTATCCGCCGCGTGGACGGCCAATAATTCCCTGCTGTGCGTGGGCCTGGACCCCGACCTGGCGAAACTGCCGGCCGAACTGCGCGACCTGCCTGATGGAATCACCACCTTTTGCACGCGCATCATCGATGCCACGGCCGACCTGGCTTGCGCCTTCAAGCCGCAGATCGCGTATTTTGCCGCGCTGGGCGCGGAAAAGCAGCTGGAAGACATTTGCCGCTACGTGCGCGAGAATTATCCGCACATCCCCCTGATCCTCGACGCGAAACGGGGCGACATCGGCGCGACGGCCACGCAATACGCGCGCGAAGCGTTCGAGCGCTACGGCGCCGACGCCGTTACCGTGAATCCGTACATGGGCGAGGATTCGCTCGATCCCTACCTGGCGTGGAAAGACCGCGGCGTGATCATCCTGTGCCGCACGTCGAACCCGGGCGGCTCGGACCTGCAATTCCTGAATACGGACGGCGAACCGCTGTACCAGCGCGTGGCGCGCCTGGTGGCCGAGAAGTGGAATAAAAACGGCCAGTGCGCGCTCGTCGTCGGCGCCACCTTCCCTGAAGAACTGGCGCAGGTGCGCGCCATCGTCGGCGACATGCCGCTGCTGGTGCCGGGCATCGGCGCCCAGGGCGGCGACATCGCCGCCACCGTCGGCGCGGGCCAGACGGCGAACGGCATGGGCATGATGATCAGCTCGTCGCGCGCCATCATCTACGCCACGCCGCAGGCGGGCGAAGACTTCGCCGACGCGGCGCGCCGCGTGGCCATTGAAACGCGCGATGCCATCAACGCGCACCGCGCGTCTGATGGTGGCTGACATAAGCTACTGCGCGTCGCGATTTGCGGCCGGCGATGCTCACTGTGCTATAGCACAGTTGCGCTTCTCGGCCGCAACTCCCATCCGCTCGCTACGCTTCTGTCAGGCACCGTGATGACTGTTGTTTGTCATCCATAAAAAATGCCGGGCTAGCCCGGCATTTTGCATTTAGTCGCGTTGTGGTGCGACGATCTCCGCATAGTCGTACAGCTCGCCCAGAATTTCCTCGCCCCGCTCATCGACGGATTCCGACAGCACGTCGATTTCCGTAAACAGCATTTCGATGGTGCGGGCGCCGGCGTCGCCGTCGAACAGGCGGGCGGCGCGGTGCTGTTCCCAGCGCAGGCTTTCCGCTTCGCTCAGGGTTTGCGGGAAATTGCGGGCGCGGTAGCGGAACAGCAGTTCCTGCAGGCGCTCATCGGCAAACGAGGGGCGGGCCGTGGCCAGCTTGGCCGGCGTGTCGCGGCGCAAGGATTCGAGCAGGCGGCGGTCGTCGTTGCTGACGAAACCATTGTACAAATCCTCATCCACGTCCAGCGCGGCATTCGCGCCCGGGCGCTGGAACACTTCGGCCCAGACGGCATCCATGTTCGGCGCCGCGGCGGCGAATTGCGCGTTGACCTTCGCCGCGTCCAGATCGATGCCCCACTGCGCGGCCATGGCCGGCGACAGCGTTTTTAAATTGCCGACCAGCATGGGCGACTTGTTCAGGTGCACGCTTTTCACGGGCAGGCGCGTCATGCCTTCCGGCATGGCGTCCTTGCGCGTGAACAGGCGCGTGCGGATGGTGTCGGCGGCCAGGGTAAACAGTTCGCGCGGGTCGTAGGCGCAATCCCAGACGAGGATTTCATTTTTATTGCTCGGGTGCGTGGCCAGCGGCCAGACGACGCCCAGGCAACCCCGTTCGGCGGGGAACATGCCCGACACGTGCAGGAAAGGCTGGCGCTCGCCGGCGGCCAGGTGCATGCCCATTTCGCTGGCGACCCTGTCCTTCTTGTGCAGGGCCAGGCAGAATTCGAACAGTTTCGGCTGCTTTTCCTTGATCAGGCGCGCCAGGGCGATGGTGGCGCGCACGTCGGAGAGTGCATCATGCGCCGCTTCGTGGGCCAGGCCATTGGCCTTGCTCAAGTGTTCCAGTTTAAAACTGGTCTGGCCATCGTCGCGCTTTGGCCATTCGATGCCTTCCGGGCGCAGCGCGTGCGTCATGCGCACCACGTCGAGGATGTCCCAGCGGCCGCAATGGTTCTTCCATTCGCGCGCATACGGGTCGATCAGGTTGCGCCAGAACAGGAAACGCGTGACTTCATCGTCGAAACGGATGGTGTTGTAGCCCACGCCGATGGTGCCCGGCTCCGAAAAGGCCGCTTCGATGGTGGCGGCGAACTGGTGTTCGGGCACGCCCAGCTGCAGACACTGCTGCGGCGTGATGCCCGTGATCAGGCACGATTGCGGGTCGGGCAGGAAATCATTGGCAGGCTGACAATACAGCATGATGGGTTCGCCGATCTCGTTGAGGTCGGCATCCGTGCGGATGGCGGCGAACTGGGCCGGGCGGTCGCGGCGCGGCTGGGCGCCAAAGGTTTCGTAGTCGTGCCAAAGAAAGGTCTGGTTAGTCATTGATGGTCGTTGCTTGATTGGTTATCCGGGCCGCCAAAAGCGGCCGCTGCTACAGTTTTCTGAAAACCTGCCGATACTACACGAGAGGATGGTCATCATCGCGTTTCCCGCATGGTGGCATACATTGCCCGTTCAAGGAGGTCTATCGTGTCAATTCCCATCGCCGCAAGCGGCAATTCCACCCCTTCCGTGACTTCCGTCAGTACGGGCGTTGCCGGCAAGGACGATAAAGTCCAGCAAAAGGACGGCGTCAACGCTGAAATGAGCGTGAATGACCGCACCAAGCTGCAATTGAACGCTTCCATCATGCAGGCGTCGCTGAACGTGTCGATCGGTTCCGAGAACGAGCCGCTGGCGCTGCTGTACAAGACGGCCATCACCAACATCAATGAAGCGCTGAAGGGCCAGTACGGCGAGGATGCGATCCAGAACGCGGCTTCGCAGGATAACAGCGCCGAAGCGACGGCGAACCGCATTGTATCGCTGTCGACGGGATTTTTTGATGCCTTCAAGAAACAAAATCCCGGCCTGGACGACGATACGGCCCTGACCAAGTTCATGGACACCATCAGCGGCGGCATGGAAAAAGGCTTCAAGGAAGCGCGCGACATCCTCGGCGGCTTGAAAGTGCTGAATGGCGACATCGCCGGCAATATCGACAAGACGTACGAGCTGGTGCAAAAGGGCTATGCCGACTTCATCGCCGCGCACAGCAGCAAGAAGGATGATGCCGCCAAGCCGGATGCCAGCAAGCCGGCCGACAGCAAGGCTGCCTGAACTACAGCATGACCCTGTTGCGGCCCGATGCTTTGGCGCGATACAGCGCCGCGTCGGCCGCGGCGATCAGCGCATGGTCGTCCTGTTCGGCCGCCAGGCTGGCCACGCCGAAGGAACCCGTGATGTGCGGCAAGGCGCTGCGCATGTCAGCGAAGATGACGGCGAGCTGCATGCGCTCGCACAAGCGCTCGGCCACCCGCAAGGCCACGTGTTCGTTGGTGTCGGGCAAGATCACCATCATTTCCTCGCCACCGTAGCGCACGGCAAAATCCGTGGGCCGCAGGGCCGCGCCCAGCACTTGCGCGGCGATGCGCAGTGCCTGGTCGCCCGCCTGGTGGCCGTGCGTGTCGTTGAAGCGCTTGAAATGGTCGAGGTCTATCATCACCAGCGACAGGGGCGAGCCGCTGGCGTGGGCCGTGACGATCATGTTGGGCAGTAAATCCGTCAGCCAGGCGCGGTTGTACAAGCCCGTCAGGCTGTCGACCATCGACAGCTGGCGGTAGAATTCGCCCAGTTTCTGGCGCCGGCGCAGCAAGGCATTGGCGGCGCGGATGCGGAAGGACAGCAGCCGCAGCAGGTTGCGCGCCAGGCCGTTCGACTGTTCGATCAATTCCCAGACGATGGCCGCGTCGATCACCAGCAAATCGGTTTCTTCCAGGGCGGAAATGGCGGCCAGGTTGCTCGCTTCATCGAGCACCGATTGTTCGCCCACGCTTTCGCCGGGCAAGACCTTGCTGACGGTGCCGTCATCCATGCCCGTGTGGGTGTCGGCGGCCACGGCCAGCGAGCCGCGCAGGACGATGTACAGGCTGGCGCCTTGCGTGTCGGCAATGGCTTCGCCCGCTTCCAGGCGCATCACGGGGCAGGGCGCCAGCATGGCGGCCGTCTGGCTATCCGCCCCATCGCGAAATAGCTGTAAATCGCCGATGTTGCAGCCTGAAGCGCCGAAGTTGCCGATCTGTTCCACAATCACACTTTCAAAAAGCCGGCGCGCGAGCAGGGGGCCGGTAGCTTCATGATAGCGTAAAGCGGCCTTGGCTGTAACGCCAAAGGCTTGCTTGAGGTCACTTACTGTGAGAAATACGACAATTATTTCATTGCCGCGTCAATACGCAGGAATGCTTGCGGTTTTGTTATGGATGTTGCCGCGCGCGAAAGGCGGGCCGGATGTGCAAAGGCAGCCTTGAACGGCTGCCTTGGTCTCTGGAAATCCTGCAGGTGGGGATTACTCGGCGGTTTCTTCCGCTTCGGCCGTATCGATCACGGCATTCTTGCCGGTGGCGTGGCGCTTGCTGTCTTGCAGGCGGCCCAGGGCGCTATCGATGGCGCGTTTCAGTTTGTCGGTGGCGCCGGCAACGGATTGATGCACGGTGGCGTTCTGTTCGGTCACGGCGATCGGTTGATAGCCAGCAACGCGTGCTTCCATAACGCAGCGGATATCGTCGGCACCGCCTTTCGGGCCATTCGTGTCGCTGATGTGGACTTCGATGCGGGTCAGGTTGTCGCGGAAGCGGTTCAGTGCGCTTTCAAGTACGGATTGCACATGTTCGTTCAGTCCAGCGGTGTTGGCGATGGTGCTGTCGGTATGAATATTGATTTGCATATGCTTACTCCTGTCAATTCAAAAAAAACCCATCTCAGGCGCCTTGCATGGCAGTGGTCAAATCCGCTGCCAGGGCGCGTCGGCGCCTGGTTCTTGCCTCATGCACTTGATCCCTGTGCATGACTTATCTTACTCCTCTTTCCAGTATTTCAAGAGGGTGCGCACGATTAAGATGAGCTTAACCCTTCAGCCAGGTCAAGTTTCCACTACGAAATTATTTACCCTCAGCCATTGATGAGACCGGCCGCGATATTGATCGACAGCCCCAGCACGACCAGGTTGAAGAAAAAGCTCAGCACGGATTGTCCCAGCACGATTTGCCGCATCATGCGTGTCTGCACGGAAACGTCCGACGTTTGCACGGCGACGGCGATGGTGAAGGCGAAATACAGGAAATCCCAGTAATCGGGGCTTTGCTCGTCGTCGGGAAACTTCAGGGGGCGCAGCGCGGGATCGGCCTGGTAGTACAGGTGGGCATAGTGGAAGCAGAACAGGGTGCCGACGAGGAACCAGGAACCGACCAGGGTGAGGATCGTCAGGCCGTAATGCAGCGCGCGCTCGTCCGGCGCCATGTCTTTCATCGAGGATAGCTGCGAGACAATGGCTACCAGGCTCATCACGGATGCGACGGACAGGGCCGACAGGACGGTTGCCGCCCGCTCATCCTGGCGCGCCGCCATGGCTTTGACCTTGTGGTGGTTGGCACGCATCATCATCCAGGCCATCGTTGCCAGGTAGAACCAGACGGCGACATTCCACGCCGTCAGCAGGCGCGTCATCTGTTGCCAGGATGCGGGCAGCAGCAGGCCGGCCGCCACGCCGATGGCCGTGGCCATGCTCAGGTGGGGGCGGCTGCGGATGAAGCCGTGGAATGGAAGCGTGATTTTCATGGTGCGGATTCGTGTCAGTGGCGATAGCGCATCTTAGACCCTATGCGCTCGCCGTGGTGGCCGTCCTGGCGGCTGCTTCCTTCTCGTGGTGGGGGAAGCGGTCCATGCGCGACAGCACGGGGAACAGCACGGCCCAGATACCCGTCACGGCCAGGGTGGCGGCGCCGCCGAAGAGCACGGCGCGCACGAGGCCGAACCAGCCGGCCGTCAAGCCCGATTCGAATTCGCCCAGCTCGTTCGAGGCGCCGATGAAGACGGCATTCACGGCGCTGACCCGGCCGCGGATCTCGTCCGGCGTCTCGAACTGCACCAGCAGGTGGCGGATGTAGACGCTGACCATGTCGCCGGCGCCCATCAGGAACAGCGCCGCCAGGGCCAGCGGGAAATAGCTGGTGCTGCCCAGCACCAGGGTGCCCAGGCCGAAGACGGCCACGCCGCCGAACATCCACGCGCCCACGCGGCGCGTGATGGGAAACATGGCCAGCGCGATCGAGCACAGGGCGGCGCCCGCGCCCGGCGCCGTGCGCAGCAGGCCCAGGCCGCTGGGTCCGGCATGCAGCACGTCATGCGCCAGCGCCGGCAGCAGGGCTGTGGCGCCGCCGAACAGCACGGCAAACAGGTCGAGCGAAATGGCGCCCAGCACGATGGGCTTCGACCAGACGAAGCGCAAGCCTTCGAGCAGGGTATGCCAGCTGACGGGTTCGCGTTTCACCACTTGCGGCGCCGGGGTGGTGGCGCGCATCAGCAGGACGGACACGACCAGCAGCGCGGACGAGATCAGATACACGACCTTGGGGCCGAAGTAGTACAGCAAGCCGCCCAAAGTCGGCCCGAGGATGATGGCCACGTGCGAGCTCGACGAACTGAGCGCGACGGCGCGGCTGAAGTGTTGCGTGGGCACCATGTTGACCAGCACGGCTTGCGTGGCCGGCATCATGAAGGCGCGCGCGCTGCCGAACAGCACCAGCACGGCAAACACGGGCCAGACGATGGAAATATTGCTTAACGTAAACGCCAGCAGGGCCAGCGCGCACGCCAGTTGCGCCGCCAGGCACCACGCGATGATGTTGCGGCGGTTGTAGCGGTCGGCCACGTGGCCGGCCGGCAAGATGAGCACGAGGAAGGGGGCGAATTGCGCCAGGCCGATCAAGCCCAGGTCGAACAGGCTGCCCGTGATCTGGTACACCTGCCAGCCGATGGCCACGCTTTGCATCTGCACGGCCACCGTGCCCAGCACGCGGGCGGAAAGATAACAGGCGAAGTTGCGGTGACGCAGGATACTGAAGCCGTTGCCGGCAGAGGCGAGAGACATGAAATTTCCAGGAAACAGCGGGGTGGAGCGGTGGCGGCAGCGGATGCCGCGCCAGCAGCACCCCGCTGTCTGGATGCTTACTTGGCCAGGTCGGCTTCCGTGGTGAAGGCGTCCGCGTAGAATTCGTCGGCCGGCAATTGACACAATTGCACGAAATCGCGATTGGCCGACTCGACGACGATCGGTGCGCCGCAGGCATACACTTGATACGCGGACATGTCCGGCAAGTCGGCGATGACGGCCTGGTGCACGAAGCCCGTGCGGCCTTGCCACGCGTCTTCCGGCAGCGCGTCCGACACGACGGGCACATAGGTGAACTGCGGCAAGTCGGCGGCCCACTGGCGGCACAGGGCATCCATGTACAGGTCGTGCGGACGGCGGCCGCCCCAGTACAGGGTGATCGGACGCGGCGACTGCTCGTTGATCATGTGCTCGACGATGGCTTTCAAGGGGGCGAAGCCCGTGCCCGAGGCCAGCAGCACGACGGGCTTGTCGGAATCTTCGCGCAGGAAGAAGGTGCCCATCGGGCCTTCGAAGCGCAGGATGTCGCGCTCCTTCATGCTGCCGAACACCTGGTCGGTGAACAGGCCGCCCGGCATGTGGCGGACGTGCAGGCTCACGGGGCCGCCTTCGACGGGCGCGCTGGCCATGCTGTAGCTGCGGCGTTTGTTGTCGCGCAGCATGATTTCGATATACTGTCCGGCGCGGTAGTGCAGGCGCTCGCTGGCTGGCAATTGCAGGGTCAGCACGACGACGTCGGGCGCGACTTTTTCGATGGTGGTCACGCGCGACGGCATTTTCTTGATCGGGTAGTCGCTGCTGCCCGCCACTTCGCGCGCCTGCACCACCAGGTCGCCCTGGGGCACGGCGCAGCACAGCAGCGAGTAGCCGGCCGCCGCTTCATCTTCCGTCAGGGAGCGGGCCTGGTATGGCTTATGCTGTACGCTGCCGGACACGATCTTGCCCTTGCACGAGCTGCAGGCGCCGCTTTTGCAGCTGTACGGCAGGCCGACGCCGGCGCGTATCGCCGCCGACAGGACGGTTTCGTCCGCTTCGCAGCTGAATTGGTGGCCGCTGGGCTGAACAGTAATTTGAAAAGTCATACAATCCTTGAGATGAAAAATATGTTAATGCACTCTTTGCGCAAGCCGTCAGGCTTGCCGCGCTTGCTGATCCTGGGCTGCGGCGACGTCGGCATGCGGCTGCTGCCCCTGCTGCGCGCGCGCTTTCGCGTCTTTGCCGTCACCAGCCAGCTGGCGCGCTGCGCGCAGTTGCGGGCGGCCGGCGCCGTGCCCATCGTGGCCAACCTCGACGAGCGCGCCAGCCTGAAACGGCTGGCGGGACTGGCGACGATGGTCGTGCACCTGGCGCCGCCCATGTCGTCGGGCTTGCTGGACCGGCGCACGCGCAATCTGGTCGCCATTTTACCCGAGCATGCACGCATGGTGTATGTGAGTACCAGCGGCGTGTATGGCGATTGCGGCGGCGCCTGGGTCGATGAGACGCGGCCGACGGCGCCGGCGAATGCGCGCGCGAAGCGGCGCGTGGACGCCGAACAGGTCTTGCGCGGCTGGGGCGCGCGCCGCGGCGCCAGCGTGGCCATCCTGCGCGTGCCGGGCATCTATGCGCAAGACCGCCTGCCGCTGAAGCGCTTGCGCGAAGGCACGCCAGCCCTGGAAGCCAGCGACGATGTGTACACCAACCATATCCATGCCGATGACCTGGCGCGCGTCATCGAGCGGGCCTTGTGGCGGGGCAAGCCGGGTCGCGTGTATCACGCCAGCGATGACAGCGAACTCAGGATGGCCGAGTATTTCGATGCCGTGGCCGATACGTTCGGCTTGCCGCGCCCGCCGCGCCTGCCGCGGGCCAAGCTGCGGCAAGTGGTCACGCCGATGCTGCTGTCGTTCATGTCTGAATCGCGCCGCCTGCACAATACCCGCCTCAAGCGCGAGCTGGGCGTGCGCCTGCGCTACGCGCGCGTGGCCGATGCCTTGCAGGCGATGGCAGCCGATGGCGCCGGCATCGGGTAAAATGGCCGGCTATCTGCGCACTTTGCTGGGCCGGCGCGCAGCGCGCCGTTCCCGCGCTGCGCCACTCACTTAAGGACTACAGCATGAGCACCCTCACTTACGAAGAATACCTGGACGAGGTCACCACCGTCCTGACGGAACTGTACGACCTCGACGACGAGGCCGCCATCAAGCTCGTCGTGGCCGCGCAGGACGCCGAATTTTTTGTCCCGCACGATGCGCATGAGGAAATGCGTACCGTCGAACAAGCCAAGAAAGATGCGGTCACCTTGTTCGAGCGCAAGCAGAATCGCCAGCAAACGCAGGAAAAGCAGCAGCAGCGCGTGCGCCAGCAAAAGAAATAAGAATATGGGCCTGGCCGCTGGGGCCATGGCGCAGTACGGGTCTCGGCGCAACACCGGGGCCGTGACCTTTGACGCAGCGCAAACGCGTCATGGCGCGCTGGCGATATGGTGAGCAATGTCGTCACGCGTCTGGGCTCTTGTGGCGGGCTCTGCATAGCGTGACGCTGTTTCCCGTCAGCAGGAGCGAGCCATGCGAGCTACGAGTCACCCCAGCAAGGAACAGGTACGCGCTTACATGCGCCGTCGCGAACGTGCGCTGCAGCCGCCGCCGCCGCCCGATGAAATCCGCCGGCAACTGGCCTGGTGCCGCGTGGATGCCGTTTCGGGTACGTGCCCGCTTGCCACCCCGGCCGGCGTGGCCGCGCAAGGCTGGCATCTATCTGCCGAAATGGCGCGCCTGAGCGCCCTCATGGCCATAGCTTGGCTCATGCATAGCGGTGTTGCTCATCGTAAAAATTGATGACTTGCAGCAAATTTTTCCAATTTGAGTTATCCTCTAGCACATTCCAAGTGCGTCAATTCTCTTCAATTATCACAATTTTGCGTTAAGTTACGCAAAAATCAACAATAGCGTGTATTATATTGTTTGCGGCGTAAAAGCCGCATAAGTGATGGCGCTTTTTAGTGTGTTTACCCTGAATTATTGCAGAAGAGACATTCGGTTTCTTTTTGCTCTAATACAACAAGTACGGATTTTCGATCATGTCTCTCAAACAAATTACCTCTTTGCCTACCTACAACCCGAATCGCGTCCTCGATGCGATCATCGACAAGCTGCAACTGAAAAACGATGCCGCCTTGTCGCGAGCCCTGGAAGTGGCGCCACCGGTCATCAGCAAGATTCGTCACAATACCTTGCCGATCGGCGCCACGATCCTCATCCGCATGCATGAAATCAGCGATTTCAGCATTCGTGAACTGCGCGAGTTGATGGCTGCCTAAGAGCGCCTGACAGACGGCAAACTGAGAGGTGCCGTCTGGGTACGTCAGGCTTGCCGCGTGCGGCAGCCACATCTGTTTTCCGCTTTTCTATTGCGGGTCGCGGTTCAGCACCGGACGATCGACATAGAAGCGCCCCATTTCCAGGCCAGTCGAGGACGACTTGACCACCGCTGCGGCCAGTGAGGCAGGGGCGCTGGAAAATGCGGTGTTGGCAGCCCCGGTCGCGCGGCCCGAATACGCCGTCGCCTGCACTGCCGCACTGGAAAACGCCGTTTGCACGGCCCGGCCCGAGTAAGCCGTCGCTTGCACTGCCGCACTGGAAAACGCCGTTTGCACGGCGCGGCCCGAGTAAGCCGTCGCTTGCACCGCCGCACTGGAAAATGCCGTTTGCACGGCGCGGCCCGAGTAAGCCGTCTCCTGCACCGCACGTCCCGAATACGCCGTTTCAGCGCGGATATAATCTTCCCCGAACGTTTGTTCATACAACTGTTTCATGCGCTCGCCCACGCGATGGTGCGCCGCTTCGTCGTCTTCGCCGCGCAAGCCGATGTAGGGGAAGTGATGGAGGAAGTAGCCGAACACCTGTTCGCAGTCGGCCGCATATTTCAGGGTATCGAGGATGTGGTAGTGCCAGAAGGTATCGACATCCATCAGGGGCGCCGTCTCTTCTTGCGGAAACTGTTTCATCAGGATCAGGAAGCGGCGGTATTCGAATTCCACCGCGTTGGCCTTCTCCAGACTCCATCCTTCGCCTGACTCCCGGTGCATCAATTTGACCTTGATCGCGTCCAAATTCAAATCGGCAATAGCCTTGAAACTGTCGTTCGTATCCATGAATGTCCTTTGGTAAAGAGCGTTGTGGGAAATACGGTGAAACAAGGGAAAGCGGCGGGTGTGTACTCCTGGCAAGTAGTCGAGGAATGCCTTGCCCATGGCGGGCAGGCGCTAAGTTGTTCTACATCAATATTGCATCTTATTACGAAATATGCAAGCTGAGCTTGATTCATGCGGGGCGCGTGCCGGTCAGCCGCTGGCCCGGCTTTCTTCCTCGTAGGGAAACGCGGTGGCGTCCGCGCCCAGCGGCACGCTGACGTGCACGCTCATGCCGGCGCCGGGGCTGCTTTCGATGTAAAAAGTGCCACCTAGCAACTTGATGCGTTCCTCTATCCCCACCAGGCCAAACGAACCGAGCTTGTTGCGCCCGTCGATGGCCGCGCCCACGCCGTTGTCGCTGACGCTCATCGACACCGTATCGCGGCACTTTTCCAGCTTGACTTGCACGCGGCTGGCATTCGCATGCTGGGAAATATTGCTGAGCGACTCTTGCAGGATGCGGAACAGGGCCGTCGCGCATTGGTCGCTGAGGCAAATGTCGTCATGGCTTTCGCTCACTTCGCAGGCGATGCCCGTGCGCTGGCGAAATTGCGCCACCTGCCATTCGACGGCCGCATTCACACCCAGGTCCAGCACGGTAGGGCGCAAGTCGTTGATGATCTGCCGCACGCTCTTGATGGTGGCGTCGATCTGCTCCAGGGTCGAACGGGCGCGGGCATTCAGGCGCGGGTGGCGGCGCTGCGTGCGCGAGGCCAGCATGTCGGCGTCGATGCGCAGGACCAGCAGGTTCTGTCCCAGGTCGTCGTGAATTTCGCGCGCGATGCGCTTGCGCTCTTCTTCCTTGATCTGGTCGGCGTGCGCGGCCAGGCGGCGCAGTTTCTGGTGCGACAGCTGCAATCGGATCTGGCTGGCGCGCAACTCCTCCGTCATGCCCGTCGCCATCTGGATGGCGCGCCGGCGCGACGACGCCAGGGTGTGGAACAGCACGTACAGCAGCATGGTGCTGGCAAAGCCGATCAGCAGGGCCAGCCACGGCAGGAAGGCGTCGAAGCGCGAATACAGGTCGCTCTTGCGCACGCTGAACAGCGCTTGCCAGGCGCGGCCATTGTGCTCGATCAGCAGCGTGCTGCTCAGGTAGCGGCCCGAACTGCCGGGCTGCCACCATGGCGCATGCATGCCCGCCGCCGTGCTGTCGAAGATGGGGCGCATGTCGTGCGGCAACTGCAGCGGCACGTCCCGCTGTTGCAGCGCCTGCGGGCCGATATCGAACAGGGTCAGGCGGACGTTGCGTACCGGCATGTCGGCCAGCGCGCTGCGCATCATCGTCACCAGGTCGTAGCCGATGCCGACGGAGCCCTGGTAAGCGGCGCGCCTCTGCTCCACCGTATCGACGGGCATGCCGAAGCGGTACACGGGCAGGCGCATGGCCATGCCCGTCAGCTGGGGACGGCCGTCCATCGGCACGGGCACGCCGGAATTGCTGATGTGGCCGGAATCGCGCGACTGCGCCAGCGCTTCGGCGATCTGCGGGCGCGAGGCGATGTCGTAGCCATACTTTTCCGGGGCGCTGGCGATCGGCTCGATGTATACGAGCACGGAATACTGGGCGCGCGGGCCGGGCGGATGGATGGCAAACGCCGGATAGCCGTCGCGCCCGGGCGGATAGTCGCGCCGCATGGCCGTTTCGTAGGCGGCGCGCTGCGTCTCGTCGAGTTCCTGGCTGTAATTGAGATTCATCACGCCCGGGTAGTTCTGTTGCAGGGCGATGTTAGCTACGTAGCGGTGGAATTGCTCGCGGCTCACGTGTTCGTTGGCCTGGAACAGGCTGGCCGTGCCGCGCAGCAGGTTGGCATACGACTTGGTGCGCGATTCGATGTTTTTCTGGGTGTTGCGCGCCAGATTGTTGAATTGTTCGCTGGCATCGCTTTCGATCGACAGCGAAGCGGCCATGTAGAACAGCAGGCCCACCATCGTCGACACGACAAAGCCGAACAGCCACAGCGGTCTTTTTTCAGCAGCTAAGGGGTGTTCGCCGGCAGTAGAAGACATCGCCATCCGCATCAGGAAGAGGAATCGGGTGCCGCCTGTGTGGTGGTGGCTGTACTCAGTTGCACAAGGACTATTGAAATTGCAAATTGCTCAATAGCTGCCTAATATACAAAACTATCGTGAATATAGTCAACAGGCAATATTTCTCTTTGAAACGAAAAAAAACCGCCGCAGCGGTTTTTTTCGTGTGCCGTCCAGCCCTTATTTGGCGGGCTGCCAGCTGTCTTTCAGGGTGACGATGCGGTTGAAGACGGGCTTGCCCGGCTGGCTGTCGACCCGGTCGGCCGCAAAATAGCCGTGACGCTCGAACTGGAAGCGCTGTTCCGGCTGGGCCAGTTCCGTGCCCGGTTCCAGCCACGCCTGCACCACTTCCTTGGCCAGCGGATTCAAGGCCAGCTTGAAGTCCTTGCCGCCCGCGTCCGGCTGCGGGTCGGTAAACAGGCGGTCGTACAGGCGCACTTCGGCGGGAATGGCCGTCGGCGCGCTGACCCAGTGCATATTGCCCTTGACCTTGTAGTTGGCGCTGCCTTCCGTGCCCGACTTGCTGTCCGGGAAGTAGGTGCAATGCACGGCGATGACCTTGCCGTCCGCATCCTTGTCGTAGCCCGTGCACTCGATCACGTAGCCGTAGCGCAGGCGCACCTTGCTGCCCGGTTTGTCGTCGATCGGCGGATACAGGCGGAAGTAGCCCTTGTTCGGCACTTCCATGAAGTCGTCTTCCTCGATCCACAGCTCGCGCGAGATGGGGAAGGTGCGCAAGCCGCGCTCAGGGAAGTGCGGGTGCACGGGCGCCGTGCATTCCACGCTGTCGTTTTCAGGGAAATTGTCGATGATCAGTTTCAACGGACGCAGCACGGCCACCGAGCGGGGCGCCTTCGGGTCCAGGTCTTCGCGCAGGCAGCCTTCGAGCACGCTGTAGTCGATCCAGCCGTCGGATTTCGTCACGCCCGTGCGTTCGCACATCAATTGAATCGCTTCCGGCGTGTAGCCGCGGCGGCGCATGCCCACCAGGGTCGGCATGCGGGGGTCGTCCCAGCCGTCGACGATTTTTTCTTCCACCAGCTGGCGCAGCTTGCGCTTGCTGGTGACGATGTAGGTCAGGTTCAGGCGCGAGAATTCGAACTGGTGCGGCACCGGTTGCTGGAAGAAGCCGCCGGCCGACAGGGTTTCCAGCAGCCAGTCGTAGAACGGGCGGTGGTCCTGGAATTCCAGGGTGCAGATCGAATGCGTGATGTTTTCCAGCGCGTCCGAGATCGGGTGCGTGTAGTCGTACATCGGATAGATGCACCAGGCGTCGCCCGTGCGGTGGTGGTGCGCATGGCGGATGCGGTAGATGGCCGGGTCGCGCAAGTTCATGTTCGGCGAACTCATGGCATCTTCGCTCATCTTCGCGCGCAGAATGTGTTCGCCATCCTTGAACTGGCCCGCCTTCATGGCGCGGAACAGGGCCAGCGATTCGTCGCGCGGACGGTCGCGGAACGGCGAATTCTTGCCCGCCTGGCCGAAATTGCCCCGGTTGGCGGCCATGTCTTCGGCGCTCTGGCTGTCCACATAGGCAAAGCCGGCCGTGATCAGGTATTCGGCCATCGCGTACAGCTGGTCGAAATAGTCGCTCGCATAGTGCAGGTGGCTCTGGCCATCGGCATGCTTCGGTTCCCAGTCAAAGCCCAGCCATTTCACGCTGTCCATGATGGTGTCGACGTATTCCTGCTCTTCCTTTGCCGGGTTGGTGTCGTCGAAACGCAGGTTGCACTGGCCGGCGTAATCGCGCGCCAGGCCGAAGTTGACGCAGATCGACTTGGCGTGGCCCACGTGCAGGTAGCCGTTCGGCTCCGGCGGGAAACGCGTGATCACCTGGGGCAGGCCGGGACGCACATGGGCGCCGGCAGCCAGGTCGGCTTCGATGATGTTACGCAAGAAATTGGGCGCCAGCGCCGGCGCGGCGTTATTCGGTTTATCGTTGCTCATTGATCAATGCGGAAGAGTGACAGTAAAAAGCATTTTACCGTACCGCAAGCGCTTTATAAGCACGTATTTGCCCCCATTTCCCAGCATGCAAGCGACGCGGGCGCCGTTCTATAGGATAATTCGCCTTTAATTAGTAGAAAAACGTGACCCCGGAGCCTTTTATGGAAAATTTATATAACGTCCTCGGTGTCGCGCCCAATGCCAGCGACGATGAAATCAAGAAGGTTTACCGTTCGCTGGCCATGCGCTTCCACCCCGACCGCAACCAGGCCCCCGGCGCCGAGGCGCGCTTCAAGAGCGTCACCAAGGCGTATGAAATCCTGGCCGACCCGGCCAAGCGCGCCGAATACGACCAGAGCGTGAACCACCGCATCATCATCGATCCGGAAGCGGAAGCCTATGCCCTGTGGTGCGGCGTGTTCCGCCTCCACGGTACAGTATTACCTGCCGATTAAATCGATGCGGCCCGCATCAGCCGGCCAGAATTACTTGAAAAACAACAACAACGGCGCTGTTAGTCCAGCGCCGCGCATCACATTGGAAAGCACAGCATGAGAAGAGTACACCCTGAATTCGCGTATCAGTCGCGCGAGCTGGAAGGCCAGATCGAAGGCATCCTCGGCGACCCGCCGAACCGCAAGAACTATAAAAGCATGGTCGACGCGCTGGTGGGCGAATACGCGAGCGGCGGCGGCATCGAAGACGTGAACATGCTGGCCTTCGCGCTGGTCGACCACATCACCTTCAGCGACCCGAAAGGCTTGCTGGCCGAAAGCGAAGACTACGAATTCGGCGATACGGCCCGCGTGTTTTCCATGGCCGCCTGCGCTGCGCCGGAAGCGGCGAAGATGTACGCCGCCATCGAGGAAAGCTTCCCCGACCTGGCGCGCCAGGCCATCATCACGGCCTTCCTGCACAAGAATCCCCGCCTGTGGGACGACGACGACCAGTCGCTGGACCAGCTGGCCGCCAATGACGACGGCGACGACGAGCACGATGAAGACGAAGCGACCGACGATTTCGCCCAGATGTTTGACCAGGATGGAGATGACCATGGCAGATAATGACAAGCAAAATGCGGATCAAAAGAGCAATCTTCCCGCGCTGACGAAACAAGTCACGGAATTGGTGCTGTCCGGTTCGCTGGGCCACGCCGAGCAGGCGTTTGCCGACGCGGCCGACCAGTACGGCGATCTTGCCGTGGTGGAAGTGCTGAATGCCATCCCGCCGCAAGTGACGGCCCTGCACCTGGCCGGCTTCGACGGGGGCAAGATGTCGCTGGCGACCTTGCTGGTACCGCCGAAGGCCTGGGCCGACAGCCTGGCCTTCATCGCCGCCACCTGGAGCGACGACCAGATCGAGGATGATCCGGAACGCATCGCCGAAGCCCTGTTCGCGCACATCCACGGCGTGGTGTTTTCCACCGACGACGCCGAGCGCCGCCGCGAGCTGCTGCTCGAAGCGTCCGCCACCGACTGGGGCGCCACGGCGTTCGCCATCCTGTTCTCGATGGCGCCGAAGGAAATCCTCGAAGTGGCGGGCGAGATCGTCATCAAGGGACCGTACGTGACGGGCGTGACCTCGTCCGACAACGACGTCGTGCCGCTGGCCATTGAGCTGGCGCAAGCGAATGAAGACGGCTGGGACCGCTCGTTGTTCGAACTGTTCCCCGATTTCCGTCACAGCGCCGACCTGGCCGACGCGGAATACTCGGACGACCCGGACGAAGAGCCGACCATGTTGCAGCGCAGTACCAAGGAATTGCTGTACCGCCTGCGCAAGCAAGTGCCGAGCACGCGCAGCGCGCCGCGTTCCAGCACGCGCCGCAGCCTGGGCACGGGCATTTTCTCGTAATGAAAGCAGGGAACGTCTAATGCTGCCAGCAATTGTTGTAGAGAATCTTCCGCGCCTGGTGCGCGCCATCAAACTGTTGCCGGGCGACCCGCGCGAAGACGCGGCCCTGAACCTGGCCGATGAATTGACGGGCATCACGGCCATGGTGGCCGAGAAGTTCACGAATGAACGCACGGCCGACGGCATCCAGAAAGCGCTGTATTTGACGGTGGGCGGCGTGTCCTTGGGCCTGGAACAGGCCGTCACACATGAAGGCGACCAGGCCGCGCTCGATTTCCTCGTCGAGCACGGCGCCGAGCACGCGTTCCAGGTGGGCTTTCGCCTGATCAAGGAATTGTCGCAGCTGCCGGAAGACGCCCTCGTGGGCGAGTACGACCAGGACCCCGTCTACCTGCAGCGGCGCCTGCGCGAGCTGTTCATCGATATTTGCCAGGCCGACCCGAACCAGAACTGGGCCGGCTATGAAAAGTATGCGCTGCAGTTGCAACAGCGCAAGGAAGTGCAAGCCGTCGTGCGCCTGGCCGGCTGGCTGCGCCGCCACCACGACAATGGCCCCGTCAGCGACAGCGATTTGAATGCCGAGGGCGTCATCGCCCTGGCCATCATCTTCGCCATCGAAGGCGGCGGGCGCGTCATCGCGCGCACGGGGCAGAAGGAGTTCGAGCGCTTCGTGCGTTCCGTGCGCAAGAACAAGCCCGACTTCGAGGAAGGCTGGGCCGCCCTGGTGGCCAAGGTGCCCGTGCAGCATCACCCGGTGTTGCTCGACCGCATCGCTTCGTACCGCCGCAGCTGCACCGTCGTGCATAAAATCCTCACGCGGGCCAGCATGAAGAGCCTGTTCGAGGACCTGGAAAACTATGCGGGTTCGGAGCTGGACGCCGACTACTCGTAATGCAGTACGTGGGCTGGCGCCTGCCGGCCTACGCTCCCCCTTCCAGCGCCGCTTCCTCGGCCAGTTTCACGAACGCCGCCACCAGCGGCGACGTTTCTTCTTCCCTTTGCGCCAGTAACAGACTGGTCGTCGCCTGCGGGTCGTCGATCGGGCGGTAGCACACGCCATCCATGCGGATGCGGTCGAACGAGGCGGGCAGCACGGAAATACCGCAGCCGGCCGCCACCAGGCCGATGATGGTCGACGCCTCGCCCGCTTCCTGCGCCACCTGGGGCACGAAGCCGGCCGCCTTGCACAGGCGGAAGATCTGCGGATAAATCCCCGTGCCCGCATCCTTGGGATACATGACAAAACCTTCGCCCGCCATGTCGGCAATCGCGATGGCCTCCTTGGCCGCCAGCGCGTGGGCGACGGGCAGCACGAGGAACAGCGGGTCCTGGCGCAGTTGCGTCAGCTTGATATCGGAGGGATACGTCGTTTCCGGCGGGCGCACGAAGCCCAGGTCCATGGTCCGCCCCGAGATCGCTTCCAGCTGATGCAATGTCGCCATTTCGTGCAGGGTCAATGTGACGTGCGGAAAGAGCTGGCGGTAGCGGTTGATGACGGTGGCGAAATACGGCGTAAACGGCGTGGAAAAGGTAAAACCGATGCGCAATTCGCCCGCTTCGCCCCGCTGCGCCCGGCGCGCCGTCACGGCCGCCTGCTCCGACAGGGCCAGGATGCGCCGCGCATCGTCGAGGAACAGCGTGCCCGCTTGCGTCAGCCGCACGGAGCGCTTGTTGCGCTCGAACAACTGGGCGCCCAATTCCGCCTCCAGCGCCTGGATTTGCTGGCTTAGCGGCGGCTGGCCGATGTGCAGGCGCTCGGCCGCGCGCGTGAAGTGCAACTCCTCGGCGACGGCGACAAAGTAACGCAGGTGGCGCAGTTCCATATTCGTCCAGTAATCGTTTTAAAGTATGAGTTGGGTCTTAAATATATATTGGACGATATGAGTTGGCAATCCTAAGATGAAGACTCGCTTCTTTCACGAACACGGCCATGTCTGATTCATCGCTTGCCTTTGCCTCCGCCGCCACTCCGGCGCTTTCGCCTGCCGCTCCCGCTCCCCGCACGGCCATCGCCAAGGGTTCCATCGAATTCAAGCGCAGCAACCGCGCGCTGTTCTTCGGCGGTTTTTCCACCTTCAGCTTGCTGTATTGCATCCAGCCCCTGTTCCCGCTGCTGTCGCACCAGTTCCATCTGACGCCGGCGCAAAGCAGCTGGTCCCTGTCCGTGTCGAGCGGCTTGCTGGCCATCTCGCTGGTGCTGCTGAGCGCCGTGTCGGACCGGGTGGGACGCAAGCCGCTGATGGTGGCGTCGATGTTTTCCGCCGCAATATTGACCATTTTGTCCGCCTTCGCGCAGGATTATGCGCAGCTGCTGGCGATCCGCGCCGCGCTGGGCGTGGCCCTGGGCGGCATGCCGGCCGTGGCCATGGCTTACCTGGGCGAGGAAATCGAAGGGCCGTCGCTGGGCCTGTCGATGGGACTGTATATCGCCGGCAGCGCGTTTGGCGGCATGTCGGGACGGCTGGTGGCGTCCATGCTCAGCGATTTCCTGTCGTGGCGCTGGGCCCTGGGCGTGCTGGGCGTGGCCGGCGTGTTGGCGGCGGCGGAATTCTGGCGCAGCCTGCCCGCGTCGAAGAACTTCGTGCCCAGCACCAAGGGCTGGAATGCCTTGCCGCACGCGATCAGGCAGCATTTTTCGGATAAGGGCTTGCCGTGGCTGTTCTGCCTGGCGTTCGTGCTGATGGGCTGTTTCGTCAGCTTGTATAACTACATCGGCTACCGCCTGCTGGCCGCGCCCTTCGGCTTGCGCCAGAGCACGGTCGGCTTGCTGGCCTTTTTGTACCTGATCGGCATCTTCAGCTCCGTCTGGGCGGGCCGCCTGGTGGACCGCCTGGGGCGCCGGGGCGTGCTGTGGATCATGCTGTCGGTGATGCTGTCCGGCATTGTATTGACCCTGTTCGACTCGCTGCCGCTGATCGTCATCGGCATGGCGCTGGCCACCTTCGGCTTCTTTGCCTCGCACTCGATCGCCAGCAGCTGGGTCAGCCGCCGCGCCCGCGCGCCGCAGGCGCTGGCCTCGGCCTTTTATTTGCTGTTCTATTACCTGGGTTCCAGCCTGATCGGGTCCGCCTCGGGCATGATGTGGGGCTTCGACGGCTGGACGGGCGTGGTCGTCATGCTGGGCCTGTGCCTGGGCGGCGGCGTGCTGATCGCCTTGCGCCTGCGCCATTTGCAGCCGCTGGGCGCGCGCGAAGCCGTCGGCTGAGCGGTTATTTGGGACACATGCCGATCATCGTTTCCCCCTGCTTGCCCGCGCGCGTGGTCACGCACAAGGTGCCCAGCGCGCTGGTGATTTTATAGGTGCGGCTGCCTTTGGCCTCATTCGCGCCCACTTCCTCGATTTTTGAGGCCTCGTACCATTTCGGCGGCACGGCCGCGTAGGCCTCGGCAAATCCCTGCTGCATGCGCTTGAAGCCCGTGTCGTCGAATTTCTCCCCACCCCGTTGCGGGAATTCCTTGCGTAGCTCCTTGTCGATCTTGCCCACGTCGCGCTTGGCTTGCGCCAGGATGTCGGCCGCGCTGGGCGGCGCGACGACCGTGATCGCTTCCGGCATTGCGGGCGCCGGCGCCTGTTCGGCGGCGGGAACGGGCAAGGGGCGGCTGACGGGCGCCGGCATGGGCAGGCGCGGCGGGCGTGCGGCGGCCGGTTTTGCGTCGGGCAACGGTACGGGAACCGGCTTGGGCGGCACCGGGAGCGTGTGGCGCAGCCAGGCGATGGCCGGACCCTGCGGCAAGTGTTCATCCATGACGGCGCGGGGCCGCGACTGCCAGACGATATACGCAAAGCCAAGGTGCAGCAGGACGATCAGCAGCAGGCTGGGAGCGCGGCGGGGCAGGGTAGTTGGCGAGGTCATGGAGGACATGGTGGTTCAGGTACGCCAATGTATCTGAAGGATTTGATAATTATCTAAAATGTCACCAGTGCTTACAAAAAAGTGCCAGGTGGAAATTTCGATGCCATGGCGGCTGGCGGGGAACCCTGCGCCAGTCTGGTGATCCAACCCCGGACACCACGCGAACAGGAGATCATCATGATGCAAGTAAAGGAAGTGGCACGGCGCTTTGGCGCCATTGAACATGCGATCGGCCAGGCGGCCCAGCTGTGCGGCAAGCAGCAGGGCATGCCGATGGACTTGAAGGATTGCATCAACCAGCTGGACCAGCAAAAGAACGCCGTGCGGCAAGCCATCGACACGCAGGATGATGCGCGCATCCGGCAAGCCGTCGACCAGATGGAATCGCTGGGCGACCGCGCCAAGCGGGCATGCGGCACGGCGGCCAGCGTGACGCCGGAAATGAAGAGCGCCGTGCTCAAGGTGCATGATGAATTATCGGACTTGAAGCACCAGCTGCATTAACGGTTTTACATCTGGCGGAACAAATGGGCATATAGAGGGCTGACGCGCAGTTGCGCCGGATGCTGGCGCAGGGTCAGCGACAGCTTGCCGGCATCGTCGCGCACGGCCGTGGCGATGGCGCTGGCGTTGACGATGGTGCCCCGGTGGATTTGCCAGAATTGTTGCGGGTCCAGCTGGGGCAGCAACTCTTTCAGGCTCGTGCGTATCAGCGCTTCGCTGTCCTGGCACACGACGTTGATGTATTTGTCCAGCGCTTCGAAATACACGACGTCGGCCAGGGCGATCATGCGTACGCTGTTGCCGACGGCGGCCCGTATCATTTGCAGGCGCGGCGCGGGCGGCAGCATGGCTTGCAACTGGCTCAGCAGGCGGGCCATGTTGCCGTCGCTGGCGGACTCGGCTGCCGTGGCGGCTGGCGCAGTCGCTGGCGTTGGGCTTGCCGTAGCCGTAGCCGTAGCTGTAGCGTTGTTGTTGCCGCTGCCGCTGTCGCGCAAGCGTTGCTGCAGGCGTTCCACCGTCTTGCCCAGGCGCGCATCGTTGACGGGTTTTAAGACGTAATCGGCGGCCGCGTGTTCGAAGGCGGCCAGCGCGTATTCATCGTAGGCGGTGACAAACACGATGTGGGGGAAAGGCACGCCGTCCGGCCACTGTTCCGCCAGTTCCTCGGCCGCTTCCAGGCCCGTCTTGCCCGGCATCTTGATGTCGAGAAATAATATGTCGGGTTGCAGCGCCAGGCCTTGCCGCAAGGCTTCCACGCCGTTGGGGCAAGTGGCAACGATATCGAGCTCCGGCCACAGCCGTTGCAAGGCGTGCGCGAGGGCGGCGGCGAGGATGGGTTCGTCTTCGGCGATCAGGGCGCGCGGCGCGCGTGGGGTATGTGGGCTCATGCGAGGTGGCTCGTGATGGTGGGTGTGATGGTGGGTGGAAGGGGAAGTGTCAGGCGGGCGGTCGCGCCTGCCGGATGGTTGGCGGTCAGCGACAGGCTGGCGGCATCGCCATGCATGCCGTGCAGGCGTTCGCGGATATTCGCCACGCCCAGGTGGGTACCCTTGGTCTGGCCCGGATGGTCGAGGCCCAGGCCATCGTCGCTGACGGTGAGCAGCAGCACGCCAGCGTCCGTGGATGCCTGCACGTGGATGTGTCCGCCTTCGATCTTCGGTTCCAGGCCGTGCTGGATGGCGTTTTCCACCAGCGGTTGCAGCAGCATGGGGGGCACCTTGATCTGGCGCAAAGTGTCGGGCAAGTCCAGCGTAAAGCGCAGGCGCGCGCCCATGCGTATCGACATCAGGCCCAGGTAGGCTTGCATCAGGGAAAATTCCTGCTCCAGGGTGGTGGACCCGGCGCGCGAGGAAGAGAGGGTGGCGCGCAGATACTGGATCAGCTGGTCGAGCAGCAACTGGGCACGCTCCGGGTCAAAGCTGATCAGGCCCTGCAGGTTGGCCAGGGTGTTGAACAGCATGTGCGGCTCGATCTGCGCCTGCAGCAGCTGCAGCTGGGCTTGCATAGCCTGGCGCGCCACGGATTCGGCGCGGGCTTTTTCCTGGGCGGCTTCCATTTGCAGGCGGGCAATTTTTTCGCGGCTGGAGAAAAACAGCACGGCGCCGCCCGTGGCCAGCAGGGTGAATACGAGCGTGCTGATCATCTGGGTAGGCAGCAGGCTTTCGAAGCCGCCCACGTCCACGCCTGTCAGCCAGCTGAACAGGGTCAGGCCCAGCATTTGCGCCACGGGCACGGAAATGAGGATGATGAGCATGAAGGGCAGGAATTTCGGCCGCTGGCCTTCGCCCCACAGGGTCAGGCGCATGCCGTCGATCAGCAAGAAGGCGATCGTGCCGATGCACATCGAGGCGATCAGGTTTTGCCCGAAATGGCTGCCCGGATTGAGGATGAAGGTAATGACCAGCGCGCAAATCACGTTCAGCGCCAGCGCATAGCGCGCGTCGGGCAGCATGCGGTAGTACGGAGACCTGGCCTTGGCTGCTGGCGCTGCGGCGGATGGAGCGTCGGTTTTCATGTCGTTGTCTGCTGGTAGCGATGGAGCATTGTGTGCCAGCGCAAGCCTGGGCGCAACCGGGCTGCGACGAAACGGGGCTGGCGCGCCGCCATTCGCGGCGGAGGATCGCCAAACGGGGCCGCTTTACTTTTCAAGGCAGGCACGCAATAGTATGGCAAGACAGTCCATATCCATGGAATTGCTATAAAGGAAGCATCATGTGGCCTTATCCACGCACCCTGGCGCACCGCGGCGGCGGCACCCTGGCGCCTGAAAACACCCTGGCCGCCCTGCGTTGCGGCCTGGCCTACGGCTACCGCGCCGTGGAATTCGACGTCATGCTGGCGTCAGACGGCGTGCCCGTCGTCGTGCACGACCCCGAACTGGGCCGCACCGTGGCTGGCAGCGGCCTTGTCAACGATTACACGGCCGCGCAGCTGGGGGCGATGGAGGCGGGCGCCTGGTTCGGCACCGCTTTCGCGGGCGAAGGCGTGCCCACCTTCGCTGCCGTGGTGGATTACTGCAAGGCGCAGCGCATCTGGATGAATATCGAAATCAAGCCGGCGCCCGGCTTCGACATGCCGACAGGCAAGACCGTGGCGCTGGCCACGCGTGATCATTTTTCGCAGGAAATTGCTGCAGGGGAATTATTGCCGCTGTTGTCTTCTTTCAGCATTGCGGCGCTGGAGGCGGCGCGCCAGGCGGCCCCGGAACTGGCGCGCGGCTGGCTGGTCGAACAGATACCGGATGGCTGGGCGCGGACGGCCCGCGAACTGGGCGTGGTGGCGCTCCATTGCGACCACCAGCAGCTGACGCCGGAGTTGGCGGCTGCCGTGAAGGAAGAGGGATTGGGATTGTTTTGCTACACCGTCAACACCCCGGAACGGGCCAGCGAGCTGCTGGCCTGGGGGGTGGACGGGTTTTGTACGGACAGGATCGATCTGATCAAGGCAAGCTGACAACATTCAGCTCAACAGCGCCTGACAGAAGCGTAGCGAGCGGAAGTGAGATATGGCCGAGAAGCGCAGCTGTGCTACAGCACAGTGAGCATCGCAGGCCGTATGTCACGACGCGTAGTAGCTTATGTCAGGTGCTACTAGAACGTCACGCGCACGCCTGCTGCAATATTGCGCCCCGTCAAAGGCGCCGCATTCTTGATGAACGAGGTGTGGCTGTACGCCAGTTCATTCGTCAGGTTGTTCGCCTTGATGTAGAACTGGGCCGGCGTCGTGCCGATGCGCGTGTCGTAGTTGGCGGACAGGTTCAGCATGTTGTAGCCCGGCGTGGCCGTTTCGAACGCTGCCACTTTATCCTGCTTGCCCACGCGGTAGAACTCGGCCACGCCGCTCCATGCCTGCCAGTTGGCGTCGACCTTCACGCCGACGCGCTGGGCCGGGATGCGCGGCAAGTTGCCGCCACCGTCGGCCAGCTTGGCCCGCACGTAGTCGCCGAACACGCTGGCGCCGAACATAGGGTTCAATTGCTGGCGGATCTGGCCTTCCACGCCCGTGAAGGTTGCGTCGCGCTGCGCGTACTGGATCAGCTGGAAGCCTTCGTGGCTGTCCAGGGTGGAGCCGAAGATGTAATTATCCACCTTGTTGCGGTAGGCGCTGGCCGAGAAGGTCGTGGCGCCCGCGTATTTGCGCAAGGTCAAATCGATATTGTTCGACGTTTCCTTGCCCAGGTTTTGATTGCCCAGCTCATACGTGGCTGTCGCCATGTGCACGCCGTGCGCATACAGTTCTTCGGCGCTGGGCAGGCGGTGCGTGCGGGAAATGGTCGAACCGAGCGAATACTGGGGCGCGAATTTCCACACGGCGCCCAGGGAGATCGACGTGCCCTTGGCGCTGCGGTCTTGCAGGGTGGCGCTGTCGACGGTGATGTCTTGCCATTCGTGGCGCAAGCCCGCTTCGAAGCGCCATTGGTCGAGCTTGTATTCCTCGACCAGGAAGGCTGCGTGTTTCTTCGTTACCGTCGGCGCCACGTACGCTTCTTCGCCCAGGGCGGAGAAATCGCGCTTCGACGTTTGCAGGCCCACCACGCCGCGCCAGCCGAAGACGGGATGGTGTTCCATTTCCAGCCGTGCATCGTGGCCCTTGTTCTTGAAGGTGGTGGCGATTTCCGTGCCTTCGATTTCATCGTGCTTGTAATCGGTAAACGAAGCGCGCAGGCGCAGCTTGGCGAAGCCGGGCACGGGGTCGCGCAATTCGCCGCGCACGTCCCAGCGCTCGCTTTTCAGTTTCACGTAGGGAACGGCGCCATCTTCGTGGTCATGGTCGTGTTCTTCCTCATCGCCATGGCCGTGGCCTTCGTGGCCGCCGCAATGCAGATGCGTGCCGTGCGGGTGGCAGCTTTCGAATTCGTGGTTGTGGCCAGGCAAGCCGTATTCCGCATGCTGGCTCGTGAAGGCCAGGCCCAGGAAGCCGCGCTGTCCCACCCACGACACGCCCACGCTGCCCGTGTCCGTCTTGTTGTAGCTGCCGCCTACTTTCGAGCCGCCTTCCCAGCCGCTGCCGACCTTGTATTCCTTCGCGTCGCGCTTGACGCCTTCCGCGTGGAAGGCGATGTTGCCGGAGCCGCCAGTCACTTCAAAGGCGCCCGCCCTTTCGCGCGCGGCCGAGTTGGCGCGCACTTCCGCGCTGCCTTCAAAGCCTTTTGCCGGCACGCGCGTGGGGATTTTCTTGTCGATCACATTGACGACGCCACCGACGGCGCCGCCGCCGTAGGCCAGCGCGGACGGGCCGCGCAAGACTTCGATCTGTTCCGACAGCATCGGTTCGGCCGCGACGGCATGATCGGGGCTGATGGTCGACGCGTCCTGCACCTCGGCGCCGTCGGACAGTACTTTCACGCGCGGGCCATCCATGCCGCGGATGATGGGACGGCTGGCGCCGGCGCCGAAATGGCTGGACGTGATGCCGGGCTGGCCGGCCAGGGTTTCGCCCAGGGTCGCTTCGCGGGCGCGCACCAGTTCCTCGCCTTCGAGCACGGTGACGGGCGTGCTCATGTCGTCGCTGCCCAGGGCCAGGGCACTGGCCGAGACGGTCACGGCGGGCAAGGTTGTCGCCTGCTGCGCCACGGCGCTGGCAGGGGCGGCAAAGGCCAGCATGATGGCCAGCGCGAGGGGAGTGGGTTGGTGAGGACGGACGGACATGGGCAAGAATTCCTTTATCGGCGATCGGTTTGACGGGTCGGGGCAGGCCATTGCCGGATGGGGTGGCTGCCAGAAGATGATAATGATAACCCATTATCATTACTGTGTGACAGTTTTTCCGGGCAGGGGAGTCAGGCGGATGGTGTATTCTGTCGGCTATGGAACGCACAACACGTCAAAAAACCGCTATTCAAGCCGCCATCGAGTCGGCCCAGCGCCCCTTGTCGGCGCAGGAAATCCTCGAACAGGCCAGCTTGCAAGTGACGCAGCTGGGCATCGCCACCGTTTACCGCAACTTGAAATCGCTGGTGCTGGAAGAAAAGGTGCACGTGGTGACCTTGCCGGGTGAAAATCCGCGCTATGAGTCGAACACGGCCGCCAATCACCACCACCACCATTTCCAGTGCACCACGTGCCAGCGCGTGTTCGACGTGCATGATTGCCCAGGCGACTTGAAGCGCATGGCGCCGCAAGGCTTTGTCGTCGAGCGCCACGAACTGACCCTGTACGGCCGCTGCGCCGACTGCAATGCGGCCGCCGGCGCCACGGCCACGGCGGGGAGCGCCGTAGTTGCCACCACTGTGCACGCCTGCGCCAGCCACCACGACCCGGCCTGAGCGGGCAGGTTGTCGATGTTGGCACGGGCGCAACAATGCCCTGGCCCGCCGTCATTGCCGTACCCCATATCACGTATAATCTTCCCTTTAAAGCTGCCGCCACTCTTTGCCAAAAAAACATGAAATCAACTGAAATCCGCGACAAGTTCCTCAAATTTTTCGAGTCCAAGGGCCATTCCATCGTCCGTTCCAGCTCCCTGGTGCCAGGCAACGATCCGACCTTGCTGTTGACGAACAGCGGCATGGTGCAATTCAAGGATGTGTTTACGGGCACGGACAGCCGTCCGTACACGCGTGCCACTTCCGTGCAGCGCTGCGTGCGCGCCGGCGGCAAGCACAACGACCTGGAAAACGTCGGCTACACGGCGCGTCACCACACTTTCTTTGAAATGCTGGGCAACTTCAGCTTCGGCGACTATTTCAAGCGCGACGCGATTCAATACGCGTGGGAACTGCTGACCAAGGTATATGGCTTGCCGGCCGATAAGCTGACCGTCACCGTGTACATCGAAGATGACGAAGCGTACGATATCTGGGCGAAAGAAATTGGCGTGCCAACCGAGCGCATCATCCGCATCGGCGACAACAAGGGCTCGCGCTACGCGTCGGACAATTTCTGGCAGATGGCGGACACGGGCCCATGCGGTCCATGCACGGAAATCTTCTACGACCACGGCGCCGACATTCCTGGCGGCCCACCGGGCTCGCCTGACGAAGATGGCGACCGCTTCATTGAAATCTGGAACCTGGTGTTCATGCAGTTCAACCGCGATGAAGCGGGCGTCATGCACAAGTTGCCGAAGCCATGCGTCGACACGGGCATGGGCATGGAGCGCCTGGCCGCCGTGCTGCAGCACGTGCATTCGAACTATGAAATCGACCTGTTCCAGCACCTGATCAAGGCTGCCGCGCGCGAAACGGGCGCCACCGACCTGGAAAACAAGTCGCTGCGCGTGATCGCCGACCACATCCGCGCCGCCGCCTTCATGATCGTCGACGGCATCATCCCGGGCAGCGAAGGCCGCGCGTATGTATTGCGCCGCATCATCCGCCGCGCCTTGCGCCATGGCCACAAGCTGGGCCAGACGAAACCGTTCTTCTACAAGCTGGTGGCTGACCTCGCCATCGAGATGGGCGGTGCCTATCCGGAGCTGGAAGAAGCGAAAGACAACGTCGCCAACATGCTGAAGGCCGAGGAAGAGCGTTTCGGCGAAACTCTGGAAACGGGCATGAAAGTGCTGGAAGCGCAGCTGGCCAAGGATGCCACGGGCATCGACGGCGCCACCGCCTTCACCCTGTACGAAACCTACGGCTTCCCGCCGGACCTGACGGCCGACATCTGCCGCGAACGCGACATCACGTTCGACCAGGCCGGCTACGACGCGGCCCTGAAGGAAAGCCAGGAATTGTCGCGCAAGGGCGGCAAGACGCACAAGGACAGCAAGGTCGAGTACACGGGCGAGAAAAACACCTTCGTCGGCTACGATCAATTGACGTTCAGCAGCAAGGTCGTCGCGCTGTACGCGGCCGGCACGCCCGTGCAGGAACTGAAAGCCGGTGAAGCGGGCATCGTCGTGCTCGACACCACGCCGTTCTACGCGGAATCGGGTGGCCAGGTGGGCGACCAGGGCGTGATTTCCTCGGGCGCGGGCAGCTTTGCCGTCAGCGACACCCTGAAAATCCAGGCCGACGTGTTTGGCCACCACGGCGTGCTGGAATCGGGCGCGCTGAAGGTGGGCGACGCCGTTTCGGCACAAGTCGACACGGCCAAGCGCGCGCGCACCATCCGCAACCACTCGGCCACGCACTTGATGCACAAGGCCTTGCGCGAAGTGCTGGGCAGCCACGTGGCGCAAAAGGGTTCGCTGGTCGACCCCGATAAAACCCGTTTCGACTTCAGCCACAACGCACCGATGACGGCAGAGCAAATCGCCGCCGTGGAAACCATTGTCAATAAAGAGATCCTGGAAAACCGCGCCACGCAAGCGCACCTGATGTCGTTTGACGATGCTGTCAAGCATGGCGCGATGGCCCTGTTCGGCGAGAAATACGGCGACGAAGTGCGCGTGCTCGACATCGGCAGCTCGAAAGAGCTGTGCGGCGGCGTCCACGTGCAGCGCACGGGCGACATCGGCTTGTTCAAGATCATAGCCGAAAGCGGCGTGGCCGCCGGCATCCGCCGCGTGGAAGCCGTGACGGGCGAGGGCGCGCTGGCGCTGGTGCAAACCATCAACCGCCGCTTGGTCGAGGCGGCCAATGCCCTGAAGGCGCAGCCGGAAGAGCTCACTGCCCGCATCGGCCAGGTGCAGGACCACGTGAAGGCGCTGGAGAAGGAGTTGGCTGCCTTGAAATCGAAACTGGCGTCGGGCCAGGGCGATGAACTGGTCACGCAAGCCGTCGATGTCAACGGCATCAAGGTGCTCGCAGCCGTGCTGGACGGCGCCGACGTGGCCCGCTTGCGCGAAACCATGGACAAGCTGAAGGACAAGCTGAAAACGGCCGCCATCGTGCTGGCCAGCGTGGCCGACGGCAAGGTCAGCCTGATCGCCGGCGTCACGGCCGACGCGACTGGCAAGGTCAAAGCGGGCGAGCTGGTGAACTTCGTTGCACAGCAAGTGGGCGGAAAAGGCGGCGGACGCCCCGATATGGCGCAAGCGGGCGGCACCGATCCGAGCGGCCTGGCGAACGCCCTGGCCGGCGTGCCGGCCTGGGTCGGCGAACGCGCGAAATAAGGCGTAAGCTAGGCTCCATGCGGGGTTTTCGCCCCACAGCCCCTTGAAAACGGCCCGCAGACGGTGTTTGCGGGCCGTTTTGCCGTGTGGAATCTCGTTGTGACACCACAACAGCCGATGAACTATTTTGGTGCAGCGCGTCAATGCCCCTGATTTAGAGTAGTATGTCGAAAATCAGTACAACAAAAATGGCGGGATATTGATGATGAGCGACACACTACTTGATACCGAGATTATGGAATTTCATAAAGAACTCGACGCGCGGGGCTTGAATTGCCCCTTGCCGATTCTGAAGGCGAAAAAGGCTTTGTCAGAGCTGCAGAGCGGGGAAGTGCTGCGCATCATGGCAACCGATCCCGGTTCCGTGCGCGACTTCCAGGCTTTTGCCAAGCAAACGGGCAATGCCCTGCTGTCGCATGTGCAGACGGGTACCGAATTCGTCTTCCTGATGCAACGCAAATAATTCTGCCAGCCGGGGCCGCCGTGGCGCGGCCTGGTGAATACCCTGCCGTGTGCGTCACTTTCGTGCCCTTTTGCTGCCTTGCAGCGTAGCGGCGGACTCCCCTGAAATCGTCAAAGCTGGACAGTTTAGATGGATTGCTCTAACAAAAAATCGCACGATCGTGCTTAAATTCGGTTCAAGATTCAAATTTCTCTTATAATCGAACGCACAATCAGCACTTGATCCGTCATTTTTATAATTTCCCAAAGGCATAGCTATGAAAGTCTTGGTACCCGTCAAACGCGTGGTCGACTATAACGTCAAAGTCCGCGTCAAGAGTGACGGCACTGGCGTCGATACCGCCAACGTCAAAATGTCGATGAACCCTTTCGATGAGATCGCGCTGGAAGAAGCGATGCGCCTGAAAGAAGCCGGCAAGGTCACTGAAGTGGTCGCCATCTCCTGCGGCGTGACGCAGTGCCAGGAAACCCTGCGCACGGCCATGGCCATCGGCGCCGACCGCGGCATCCTGGTGGAAACGACGACTGAACTGGAACCGCTGGCCGTGGCCAAGCTGGTCAAGTCCCTGGCCGAGAAAGAACAGCCGCAACTGATCATCCTGGGCAAGCAAGCCATCGATGACGACAGCAACCAGACCGGCCAGATGCTGGCAGCCCTGCTGGGTTGGCCGCAAGCCACGTTCGCCTCGAAAGTCGTGCTGGAAGACGGTAAAGTCACCGTCACGCGCGAAGTCGATGGCGGCCTGGAAACCCTGGCATTGACCTTGCCAGCGATCATCACCACGGACCTGCGCCTGAACGAGCCACGCTATGTGACCTTGCCGAACATCATGAAGGCCAAGAAAAAGCCGCTCGAGACCGTCAAGCCGGAAGACCTGGGCGTCGATGTTGCGCCACGCCTGAAGACCCTGAAAGTCGTCGAGCCAGCCAAGCGCTCGGCCGGCATCAAGGTCCCGGACGTCGCTACCTTGGTCGCCAAGCTGCGTACCGAAGCCAAAGTCATCTAAGCGGCTTTGCCGTCTACCCAGAACAATTACAGGACATATCATGGTCGCATTAGTTATTGCTGAACACGACAACGCTACCTTAAAGGGCAGCACCCACCACACCGTGACCGCGGCTGCCCAGTGCGGCGGCGACGTGCACGTGCTCGTCGCAGGCTCGAACGCATCGGCTGCTGCCGCTGCCGCCGCGCAAATCGCCGGCGTGACGAAAGTCATCGTCGCCGACGCGCCATATTTTGCCGACGGCCTGGCCGAAAACGTGGCCGAGCAAGTGCTGGCCATCGCCGGCAACTACAGCCACATCCTGGCGCCAGCCACCGCCTACGGCAAGAACATCCTGCCGCGCGTGGCCGCCAAGCTGGACGTCGCGCAAATCTCGGAAATCACCAAGGTCGATTCGCCGGACACCTTCGAGCGCCCGATCTACGCCGGTAACGCCATTGCCACCGTGCAATCTGGCGACAAGGTCAAGGTCATCACCGTGCGCACCACCGGTTTCGACGCCGCTGCCGCCACCGGCGGTTCGGCTGCCACGGAAACCGTTGCCGCCGTCGCCGACGCCGGCAAGTCCGCCTTCGTGGGCCGCGAACTGGCCAAGTCCGACCGCCCTGAACTGACCGCCGCGAAAATCATCGTGTCGGGCGGCCGTGGCATGGGTTCGGCGGAAAACTTCCACATCCTGGAACCGCTGGCCGACAAGCTGGGCGCCGCCATGGGTGCTTCGCGCGCCGCCGTCGACGCCGGCTTCGTGCCGAACGATTGGCAAGTGGGCCAGACGGGCAAGATCGTCGCGCCATCGCTGTACATCGCCGTCGGTATCTCGGGCGCGATCCAGCATCTGGCCGGCATGAAAGATTCGAAGACCATCGTCGCCATCAACAAGGATCCGGAAGCGCCGATCTTTGCCGTGGCCGACTACGGCATCGTGGGCGATCTGTTCGAGATCGTGCCGCAACTGGTCAAAGAACTGGGTTAAGTCACACCCCTTTCGGTTTTGTTACTGACAAAGCCACGCCGGCCCGCCCCACACGGCGAGCCGCGCGTGGCTTTTTTCTTGGAGAAAAGAAGATGAGCTATCAAGCCCCGCTGAAAGACATGTTGTTCGTGATGAACGAACTGGCCGGCCTGGCCGAAATCCACACCTTACCCGGCTGCGAAGACGCCACGCCCGACACGGCCGAAGCCGTGCTGGAAGAGAACGCCAAGTTCTGCGGCGGCGTGGTGGCCCCCTTGAACGGCCCCAGCGATAAGGAGCCGAGCTTCTGGCACGACGGGCAGGTCACGACGTCGAAAGGCTTCAAGGACGCGTTCAAGGCGTATGGCGAAGCGGGCTGGCAGGGCGTGCAGCATCCGACGGAATTCGGCGGCCAGGGCTTGCCCAAGCTGCTGGCCACGCCTTGCATCGAAATGCTCAACTCGGCCAGCATCTCGTTCGCCCTGGTGGCCTTGCTGTCGGACGGCGCCATCGAAGCGCTGCTGACGGCCGGCAGCGACGAGCAAAAGGCGGTGTATCTGGAAAACCTGGTGTCGGGCAAGTGGACGGGCACCATGAACCTGACGGAGCCGCAAGCCGGTTCCGACCTGGCCGCCGTGCGCACGCGCGCCGTGCCGCGGGACGATGGCACGTATAAAGTCTTCGGCACGAAGATTTTCATCACGTATGGCGAACACGACATGGCGGAAAACATCGTCCACCTGGTGCTGGCCCGCACGCCGGACGCGCCCGCCGGCGTGAAAGGCATTTCGCTGTTCATCGTGCCGAAATTCCTCGTCAATCTTGACGGCAGCCTGGGCGCACGTAACGACGCCCATTGCGTGTCGATCGAGCACAAGCTGGGCATCAAGGCCAGCCCGACGGCGGTATTGCAGTTCGGCGACCACGGCGGCGCCATCGGCACCCTGGTGGGCGAGGAAAACCGCGGCCTCGAATACATGTTCATCATGATGAACGCGGCCCGCTTCGGCGTGGGCTTGCAAGGCATCGGCCTGGCCGAGCGCGCCTACCAGCAAGCCGTGGCGTTCGCCAAGGACCGCGTGCAGTCGCGCGACCTGGCCGGTTCGCCTGGTCCCGTCTCCATCATCCACCACCCGGACGTGCGCCGCATGCTGATGTCGATGCGCTCGCAAACGGAGGCGGCGCGCGCGCTGGCCTACGTGGGCGCGGCCATCAGCGACGTGGCGCACCACCATCCGGACGCGGAAGTGCGTGCGGAAAGCCTGGCGACGTATGAATACCTGGTGCCCGTCATCAAGGGTTGGGCCACGGAAATGTCGCAAGACGTCACGCGCGACGGCGTGCAAGTGCATGGCGGCATGGGTTTCATTGAAGAAACAGGCGCCGCCCAGCATTACCGCGACGCCAAGATTCTCACCATTTACGAAGGCACGACGGCCATCCAGGCGAACGACCTTGTGGGCCGCAAGACGGTGCGCGATGGCGGCGCCGTGGCGAAAGCCATCATCGCCCAGGTGCGCGCCACGGAAGCCCAGCTGGGCGAACTGTCCGGCGCCGACTTCCAGGCCATGCAGCGCCACCTGGCCGAAGGCAGCGCCGCGCTGGAAGCCGTAGTCGAGTATGTGGTGGCGAACATGAAGACGGATATCAAGGCCGTGTTCGCGGGCAGCGTGCCCTATTTGAAACTGGCCGGCATCGTGCTGGGCGGCTGGCAAATGGCCCGTGCGGCCGTGGTGGCGCAGCAAAAGCTGGGTGAGGGCAGCGGCGACGCTTCGTTCTACAAGGCAAAAATCGCCACGGCGCGCTTCTTTGCCGACCACATCCTGTCACAGGCGCCAGGCTTGCGCGCCACCATCATCGATGGCAGCGCGGGCGTGATGGCCTTGTCGGAAGAGCAGTTTTAAGTTGAAACTTGGCCGGCGCAAGCTGGCTGAATGCAAAAAAGCGCTGGAGATCACTCTCCAGCGCTTTTTTTTACTCTTTCAAAAGCTTATCTTCTGGCGATGCCGTTGCCCGAATTGCGTACGAGGTCGCCAGCGGCCAGGCCAGGGTCCTGGTCAAACGCGAAGTCAGCCTTGGCGCCCGTTTCGTACTGCACGGTAACGGTCCACACCTTGCTGTTTTTCATGTGGCCTTCGACTTGCTTGCCCGCGAAAGCGCCGCCGGCGGCGCCGGCCAGGGTGGCCAGGTCCTTGCCGCGTCCGCCGCCAACCTGGCGGCCCAGCAGGGCGCCGGCCACGCCGCCGCCGATCATGCCCAGCGCGCCGCCTTCGCCCGCTTTTTCAGCGACGTTGACTGCCAGCACCTTGCCGCACTCGGCGCAGATCTGTTGCTGGGCTGGTTTGCTGTTCTGGCCCGCATACGAATTGCCCGCCTTTTGCGCGGCCTTGGCATTGATGATGGCCTGGTCGTATTCGCCCTTGGCGTCGCGCAGGCATTGCATGCGGGCTTTCGAGCTGGTTTCTTCTGCGCACAGTTTCTTGTCGTCCGCATAGCGCGTGTTGGCTTGCTTGGTGTCGTAGGCGTATTGCGCTTTCGGCGACAGGTTTTGCGCGAAGGCGGAGGTGCTGAACAGGGCCGTGACGGCGACTGCGAGGATGAGTGGGCGACGAATCATGATCTTCTCCTAGGGGGTGTTGAATGTGCCAGTAATGTCGGCATTGTGAATGCAGTATAGAGGAAAATCATGATTGCTTACCAACACTTACATGTGCGTGCGGCAGGCGCGATCCGATGCTATTTCCGGGTGGAAATTAACCGTAGGCGCCGCCTGTATACAGCAAGTCGAACAGGCGCGCCATGGTGGCGATCAGCACGCCTGCGCCTAGCATCAAGGTAGCGACCAGCACCACGGCCAGGGGCCAGCCCGTGTCCGACTGGCGGCTGGAGGTGGCGTTGTAGCGCGCGTCCCACTTGTCGTCCGGCATCAGGCCCAGCACCAGCGCTTCCAGGAAACCGCCCAGGGCGGACAGGGTCAGCGGCAATATCTGGTAAAACCAGTCCGCTTCGGGAAACAGCTGGCGCAGCAGCAGCGAGGCGGGCAGGGCGGCCAGGTGTAGCCAGCCCCAGCGGTCCCTGGCGCCGTGCAGGTAGAAGCGGTGGGCGCCCAGCATGCCCAGCAGGAAGGCCAGCAGTGTCGTGAAGGCCTTGTTCTTGTGCGACTGTTGCAAAATGGTAGCGGTGGTCATGGGATTCCAGAGTTGCTCATCGGTAAAGATTGCCAGTATCGGTCATTGCTTGCCGCAACGATAGCACTTTCCGGCAGCGTTCAGGCGATGCTGTCGTGCAATATCAACGCCTGGACGTGGCATGGCAGGCACGATAGACGCACGCGCCTATTGCGTCTTCGGCCATGACTGGTCATAATGTTTGATTAGCCCAAATTACACGCCCGTCATCATAACGCTTGCTGCCTGGCGGTAAAGCGCGCTATAATTTGCGGCTTTTTCCGCCTCAGCACACTTTTTGGAAATATTATGGTCGTTATTCGTTTAGCTCGTGGAGGCGCCAAGAAGCGCCCGTTCTTCAACATCGTCGCTACTGACTCGCGCAATCGCCGCGATGGTCGCTTCATTGAGCGTATCGGTTTTTACAACCCGATGGCGCAAGGTGGCGAAGTTCCACTGCGTATCACCGCAGACCGTCTGGCCTACTGGCAAGGCGTTGGCGCACAATTGTCGCCAACCGTTGCTCGCCTGGTAGCTAGCAACAACAAAGCAGCAGCTTAATTAGATCACTGGTTTGACGGTCAAGACTGCATCCGGGGTGAAAGTCCCCGATGACCTGGTACAGGTAGGCTATGTCTCCGGTGCTTATGGCATTGCTGGCGGGGTCAGGATCACTCCTTTCTCCGACGACGCGGATGCATTATTAAGCGTCAAAACCTGGTGGTTTGATAAACCGACCTTGCATGATGTTCAAGTCAGGCAAGCGAAGTTACACGGCGGCGACGTCGTGGCCCAGCTGGTGGGTGTGGTCGGGCGGGATGCCGCAGAAGCGCTGAAAGGCGTCTCTGTGCAAATTCCGCGTAGCCATTTCCCGACGCTGTCGGCCGATGAATTTTATTGGTCCGATCTGATCGGACTGACAGTCGAGAATTTGCAAGGCGAGTGCCTCGGCACAGTGCACGACATGATGAGCAATGGTCCGCAGTCGATCTTGCGCGTTACGCCCGTCGCCACTGCCGATGAGACCGTTGAAAAGGCGCCTGAGCGCCTGATCCCGTTTGTTGGCCAGTTTGTCATTAACGTTGACAAGGCTGCCAGCAAGATCACGGTCGACTGGGGCCTCGATTATTAAACCGCCTGCGCTTAACTTTGCGCCGGGCAAACTTTGCAGGATGGTGAGCGATGCAATTTGATGTCGTGACCCTGTTCCCGGAAATGTTTGCCGCGCTGACGCAGTCGGGTGTGACCCGGCGCGCCTTCGAGCAGGGGAAATGTGGCTTGTCGCTGTGGAATCCCCGCGATTTCACCACCGACAATCACCGTACCGTGGATGACCGCCCGTATGGCGGCGGCCCTGGCATGGTGATGATGGCCCGTCCCCTCGAAGCGACAATTAATGCCGCGAAGCAACGTCAGTCCGATCTCGGCCTGGCGGCGCCCCGCGTGGTGTTCATGTCGCCGCAAGGCCGTCCGCTGACGCACGAGCGCGTCACGCAGTTGAAAGCCGAACCCGGTTTGGTGATCCTGTGCGGCCGCTATGAAGCCGTGGACCAGCGTTTGCTGGACCGTTGCGTCGACGAAGAAATCAGCGTCGGCGACTTCGTCCTGTCGGGCGGCGAGCTGCCCGCCATGGCGCTGATGGATGCGGTGATCCGCCTGTTGCCGGGTGTCTTGAACACCGAGGCATCGGCCATCGAGGACAGCTTCGTCAATGGCTTGCTCGATTCGCCGCACTACACGCGGCCGGAAAGCTATGAAGGCATGGCCGTGCCGCCCGTCTTGATGGGTGGCAATCATGCCGAGATCGTCAAGTGGCGCCGCCAGCGCATGCTGGAAGCGACCGCGACAAAGCGGCCTGACCTGCTGGTCAGTGCGCGCGCCGCCGGCTTGCTCAGCAAGACCGACGAAAAATTCCTGGCCAGCCTGTAAACCGTCCTCGGACGGCCAGCAGGGTGGCTTTGCAGTGCCGGGCATGTTGCCCAAATTGGTAATACCCATCCTCTACCGGGCGGATAGCACGCTATCCACAGTGCGCCGGCATGATGGTTTTCGGAGTTATAAAAATGGACTTGATTCAACAATTAGAGCAAGAAGAGATCGCCCGTCTGGGTAAATCGATTCCTGACTTCGCACCAGGCGATACCGTTATCGTCAGCGTCAACGTAGTCGAAGGCACGCGCAAGCGCGCCCAGGCTTACGAAGGCGTCGTTATCTCCCGTCGTAACCGTGGCCTGAACTCGAACTTCATCGTTCGCAAGATCTCGTCCGGCGAAGGCGTTGAGCGTACGTTCCAACTGTACTCGCCGCTGATCGCTTCGATCGAAGTGAAACGCCGTGGTGATGTTCGCCGCGCCAAGCTGTACTATCTGCGTGAGCGTTCGGGTAAATCGGCGCGTATCAAAGAAAAATTGCCAAATCGCCGCGTTGTGGCGAAAGCAAGCGCGTAATATCAGCGTCTGCGTTGGGAAAAGGGGTGCCTCTCGGCGCCCCTTTTTTATTCTGAATTGCTATTGAGGCAAGCTGCCATGGCCACCGTCGCATTTGATCCCAAACAACTCGCCATCGATTCGATCGCCGGCGAGGCGGCGCTGGACGCCGAACGCCTGACGCCGGACTGGCTGCGCCGGCGCCTGGCCGAACAGCCCGACTGGCAACCCGAGATTACCCAGGATTTCCTGTCCGTCCGCGCCGTGCCCGTGCGCGCCGCCGTGCTCATTCCGCTGGTGCAACGGCCACAGGGCTTGACCATCTTGCTGACCATGCGCACGGACCACCTGAGCAGCCATGCGGGCCAGGTCAGCTTTCCTGGCGGGCGCAGCGAACCGTTTGACGGTTCGCCCGTGGCCACGGCCCTGCGCGAAACGGAAGAAGAAGTGGGCCTGGCGCGCGAACACATTGAAGTGCTGGGCTGCCTGCCCGACTACCTGACGGGCACCGGCTACCAGGTCACGCCCGTGGTGGGCCTGGTGATGCCGCCGTTCGAGTTGCGCGCCGACCCGTCGGAAGTGGCGGAAATCTTTGAAGTGCCGCTGGCCTTCCTCATGGATGGCCTCAACCACCAGCGCCTGTCGGTGGAATTGCCCGGCGGACGGCGCTCGTTCTACGCCATGCCCTACGAGCGCTTCTACATTTGGGGCGCCACCGCCGGCATGCTGCGCAATCTGTTTCACCTCTTGCGCGCGTAAAATGGCACCCCGCACGTAATAAGTTTGATTCCAGCACTGCACTGCGCTATCGTAGCGGGCATTGCGGTATTGCTGAAAAAGACAAAAAGGACCATTGATGACATTTCTCTCCATACTTTGCGCATTGCTGATCGAGCAGCTCAAACCTTTGCGCGCGGACAATCCGATCTACGCCGAAATCAAGAGCCTGGCAATGCGCATGGAGACCTGGTTCAATGCCGGCCACGCCAACCACGGCCGCATGGGCTGGTTCCTCATGATCGGCGTGCTGATGGTGCCGACGGCCGGCGTGTACTGGCTCTTGCGGCATTACCAGCTGACCCCCCTGGCCTTCGTCTGGAATGTCCTCATCGTCTACCTGACCCTGGGTTTTCGCCATTACAGCCATTACTTCACGTCGATCCAGCTGGCCCTGAGCGCCGGCGACGAGGCGTCCGCGCGGACCTTGCTGGCCGAGTGGACCAAGCTCGACACGGTAGGCATGGAAGCGAGCGAAATCGCCCGCATCGCCGTGGAAAAAGCCCTGATCACCACGCATCGCAATGTGTTTGGCGTGTTCTTCTGGTTCCTCATGCCGCTGGGCCCTGCCTGCGCCGTGATGTACCGCGTGGCCGAATACCTGGCGCGCGCCTGGAACGAGCCCGAGCACATGCGCAATGAAGCGTTCGGCCAGTTCGCCGCGCGCGCCTTTTACCTGATCGACTGGATTCCCGTGCGCCTGACGGCCGTGGCGTTTGCCGTGGTCGGCAATTTCGAGGATGCCATCTACGCCTGGCGCAATTTCGCCCAGCGCTGGCAGGACGAGGCCATCGGCATCATCCTGACGGCCGGCGGCGGCGCCATGGGCGTGCGCCTGGGCACGCCGGCGGAAACGGCGGCCCGCGTGGTCGTCACGCCCGACATGGCCGTCGACGACAGCGACAGCGAAAGCGATATCCTGCCGGGCGAAGAGCCGGGCGCACGCGCCTTGCAGAGCACGGTGGGCCTGGTCTGGCGCGCCTTGCTGTTGTGGATGCTGTTGCTGCTGTTGATGTCGGGCGCTGTTTTCCTCGGCTGACGCGGGCGCACACGCGCCATCCATGCGCCTGGCGCGTGGAACAAGGTTAAAATAGGGGCTGGCGCGTTACGCGTGCCGGCCCCTGTTTGCATCGTCAGGGCAGATCGAGGTAGAACCCAAGTCTTCTATAAGATATAATACTGGCTTACCGCAGCAAACGTAGTTGAATTACCAGCCCGGCTTACCCGCCGGGGCCATTCACGCAATCCAGTCCCGACAAGCCACATGGCCGAGTTATCTCAAAAAACAGGGGAACTCTCAGACGAGTTCTTCATCCTTGGTCTCACCAGCAATGGCAAGCAATTCCGACCCAGCGATTGGGCCGAGCGCCTTTGCGGAGTGATGTCCTGTTTCAATCCCGAAGGCGGCGGGCGCAATGCGCACCTCCAGTATTCGCCCTACGTGCGTCCGACGGTCGTCAATGGCGTCAAGTCGGTGGTCGTCAACACCAAGCTGCGCGAAATCGAGCCGATGGCGTTTCACTTCGTGCGCGAGTTCGCCAAGGATAACGACCTGCAGATCGTCGAAGCCTGCTTCCTGCCGCCCCCCGAAGAAAAGTAAGTACCGCTCCCTTGATTTGCCTCAAGCCCGCCACGGCGGGCTGGCGTAGCGTGGACACTCTGCCTCAAACGGAGTGGCGACATGCGCATCGGCGACATCTGTACCCTGCACACCATCCATTGCCAGCGTGACACCAGCGTGCAAGATGCGGCGCTGCTGATGCGTCAGCACCACGTGGGCGACCTGATCGTGGCCGAACAGCCGAACGGCGAGCGCGTCCCCATCGGCATCCTCACCGACCGCGACATCGTCATTTCCGTCATCGCCCTGGGCCTCGACCCCGCCAGCCTGCTGGTGGGCGACATCATGAGCGCGCAACTGCTCACGGCCAGCGAAGACGAAGACGTCTACGACATCATCGAACGCATGCGTGTCAACGGCATCCGCCGCCTGCCCGTGGTCAATAGCCTGGGCGCGCTGTCCGGCATCGTCAGCATCGACGACCTGCTGGCCTTCCTGGCCCAGGAGATGGCCGAGCTGGCCCGCATCAGCAGCGGCCAGCTGGTGCATGAAAAGCGCACGCGCAAATAAGCCTGCATTGAAGCCCGCATTGCGCCGCATTGCGCAATTCCAGTCAAATCCTCGCCGCCTGAAAATG
Organism: Janthinobacterium sp. SUN100; assembly: GCF_030397705.1. NCBI lineage: Bacteria > Pseudomonadati > Pseudomonadota > Betaproteobacteria > Burkholderiales > Oxalobacteraceae > Janthinobacterium > Janthinobacterium sp. SUN100. The sequence goes on from NZ_JAPUBU010000005.1 coordinate 322,757, forward strand.
CTACAGTTGCTGCTCGTACAACGGGAAGCGTTCATGCACTATCTGGCCAAGGCACTGTGGTATATCGAATCGCATTACGCGGACAATATCTCGCTCGGCGACATTGCCCACGTGGGCGGCGCCTCGCCGTGCCACCTGACGCGCGCGTTCGGCCTGGCCACGGGCCACTCCGTGATGCGCTATGTGCGGGCGCGCCGGCTCAGCGAGGCGGCCCTGGCGCTGGCACAGGGCGCGCAAGATATCCTCGCTGTCGCCCTGCAGGCCGGCTACAGTTCCCACGAGGCGTTTACGCGCGCGTTCCGCGAACAGTTCCAGCGCACGCCGGAAATGGTGCGGGCGCAGCGCCACGTGGGCAATCTCGCGCTGGTCGCGGCCATCCGGATGGATGTGGCGCCGGGCGTGGCCCTGGAAGCGCCCCGTTTCGAGCAAGGGCCCGCCATGCTGGTGGCGGGTCTGGTGGAACGCTATCGCGCGGAAACTTCTGCCGGCATCCCCGCCCTGTGGCAGCGCTTCCTGCCCCATGTGGCGCCCGGCCAGCTGGTGTATGGCGTGTGCTGCAACAATGACGACGCGGGCAATTTCGATTACCTGTGCGCCATGCCCGTGGCCGACTTTTCCCAGGCGCCCGATGGCTGGACGCGGCTGCGCATCGCCCCGCAGCGCTATGCCGTATTCCGTCACCGCGGCCATATTTCCACCATCCGCGCCACCTGGCATACGGTGTGGAACGAGTGGCTGCCCCGGTCCGGCCTGGAAGTGGCCGACGCTCCCGATTTTGAACGCTACGACCACCATTTCGATCCCGCCAGCGGCATCGGCGGCGTGGAAATCTGGCTCCCCTTGAAAGCATGAGCATGTCCGATACCTTGCCTGCGCCGGCCCTGTTCGCCGGCAGTACCGCGCTGCGCCAGCGCCTGTCCCAAATCGCCGCCGCGCTGGCGGCGGGCCTGCCCCTGTACTGGGTGCTGGCCCCGCAGCCGCTGGGCTGGCTGGCCTGGTGCGCGCCGCTGCCCGTGCTGTGGCTGGCCCTGCGCTCCTCGCGTGGCGATGCGGCCTGGATGACGCTCGTGGCAGCCGTGCTGGGCCTGTCGGCCAACTTTGCCTATTTCCGCCTGCTCATGCCCTTGCCGGCCGTGCTGGCCGTGATCGCTGTCAAAGCCCTGCTGTGGCTGCTGGTGGTGCTGGCCACGCGGCGCCTCGTGCTGCGCTACCGCTCCGGCTGGACGGTGCTGGCGTATCCCGTGCTGTGGGTGGCCATCGATACCCTGATGGCGGCTTTGCTGCCGGACGGTAACTGGGGCAGCCTCGCGTATTCGCAGGCGGATAACCTTGCCGTGCTGCAGGTGGCGGCCTTGGCGGGCGTGCCTGGCCTGCTGTTCTTGCTGTGCCTGGCGCCATCCGCGCTGGCCTTGCTGCTGGCGGGCGGCCGCGCATATGCGCCAGCGGCTGGCGCGGCCGCGCTGCTGCTGGCGGCCGCGTTCGCCGGCGGCGCCTGGCGCGTGCAGGGCGCGCCGGCCTTGGCGCCGGCAGGGCCGCTGGCGGGGCTGGTGGCCATCGATGACTTTATCGGCCCGGCCACGCCGCCCGCGCGCGCGCAAGCCGTCTGGGACCAGTACGCGCGCCACGTCGGGCAACTGGCCGGGCAGGGCGCCCGGCTGGTGCTGTTGCCGGAAAAGATAGCCGTGTTGGCACCCGCACAGGCGGATGCCGTGCGGCAACGCTTCCAGGCGCTGGCGCGCAGCACGGGCGCGTGGATTATCCTCGGTATCGGCGTGCAGGACGCTGCCGGGCGGCGCAACCTGGCCTGGCTGTTCGCGCCCGATGGCGCCGCGCCGGTCAGCTATCAGAAGCATCATCTGGCGCCGCCCGAGCGCGAGTTTCTTGCTGGCAGCGCGTATGCCGTGCAGCCGGTGGCGGGGCAGGCCATGGGGCTGGCCATTTGCAAGGACATGCATTTTGCGCCCCTGGGGCGGGCATACGGTGTGGCCGGCGCACAAACGATGCTGGTACCGGCCTGGGATTTCCAGCTGGACGCCTGGATGGGCGCACGCATGACCGTGGTGCGCGGCGTGGAAAACGGTTATGCGGTGCTGCGCGCGGCGCGCGAGGGCGTGCTGACGGTCAGCGATGCGTATGGGAACGTGCTGGCGGAGCGGGCCAGCAGCGCCATGCCGGGCAGCACCTTGCTGGCGCCGCTGCCGGCAGCGAGGCCCGTGGCCACGTGGGCCGGTTGGCTGGGGCCGCTGTTCGGCTGGCTGTGCGTGGCGCTAAGCGTGATCCTGCTGTGCGTGGGCCGCCGCGCCGCGCCCGCCGTTTGACGCATAACGCCCCGTTTTGTTGCAATGCGCAAAACCGTATTGCACGGCCTTCTTTTATATTCTGCGCGGGCGGCCACATAATCGCCGTTGATAATTGCACCATTGCCGTGCATATTATAGGTGGGATACCGGCATATATATTGCACTGCAATAAGTGGTGTTATCTGGTATTGAGAAATTCGCGCATCCGGTATTAATTGGTACTTAATTCAGCCACGAAGTCATACATATCGCCGCGGAAGTAGGAGCGGCAAAATTCCACGGCGCGCCCATCGCGCAAAAAGCCCAGCCTTTCCACCGACAAGCCCGCGTCGCCTTCCTCCGCCTGCAGCAGGCTGGCCTGCTCCCCCGTCAACAACAAGGCGCTGAGGCGCTGCAAGGCGCGCACGGGCCGGTTGCCCGCCTGTTCCAGCGCGTCATACATGGAGATATCGACAGCGTCGAGGTTCGGCAGGCAGCTGGCGACGATGGTCGCGTATTCCAGGCACATCGGCACCTCGTCCGCATAGCGGATGCGGTGGAAGCGGTACACGGGCGCGCCCGGCGACAGCCGCAGGCGCAAGGCTTCTTCCGGCGTGACGGTGCCTTCTGCGCGCTTGAGCCACACGCTGCGGGGCGTGCGTCCGCGCGCCCGCATGTCCTCGGAAAACGAAGTCAGCTTGGCGAAGTTTTTCTCGATGCGCGTATTGATGAAATTGCCAGAGCCGGGGCGCCGCACCAGCAAGCCCTCGTTGACGAGGCCATCGATGGCCTTGCGCACGGTGATGCGCGAGACGGACAGGTCGCTGGCCAGCTGGCGCTCGGCCGGCAAGGCTTCCTCGGGGCCGAGGATGCGCTTGTCGATCGCTTCGCGCAGCGCGCGCTGCAGTTGCTGGTACAGGGGCAGGCTACTCGTCTGCCCCAGGCCTTGCATGATGTGAGCGAGGGTTGTCATACGCTGAGGGTCTCCGTTACGGCGCGTTGCAGACGCGCTCTGTATCTGTTTTGTGTCGCTGGATAATACCAAAAAAGGCCGTTATAAAACCAATTTGAATTATCAGGCCAACAATTTATGCCTGGCTTCCCCCGTATTTAAGCCGCTCATACGGGCTACGGATTGATTTAGATAAAGTGGTCTGTGTGATTCAAACAACGTTATAAAAAAAAAGTTGCAACTGGTAGTGTTCTGGTATTGGATAGTAGTATATTGGCGTTGAATTGGTTTTGTAAGTGGTTGTGCCGAAGGGTCTGCAGCATGCCGGCGAGAGTGGGCGGGCTGGAAAGAAGACCTACGTTAAAAATGAAAAGGTTCCAATCCTGGAGCCTAAATCAAGGGGGAGTACATGAAACGCAATTTGACACCTGCAGCTGCCGTCGTGAAATCCGGATCGCGTAGCCGTACGCCGATCGCCGCGGCCGTTGCCGTGATGGTCGCCGGCCTGGCTTTTTCGGCACAGGCGCAGGAAGCAGCCGCCGACGACGTGGCTACCGTGACGGTGACCGGCGTGCGTGCCTCGCTGGAAAAGTCGCTGAAGCAAAAACGCAATGCGGATTCCGTGGTGGAAGTGGTGACGGCCGAAGATATCGGCAAGATGCCTGACCGTAACGTGGCTGACGCGATCCAGCGCCTGCCAGGTGTGAATACCCAATCGTCGGCCGGCGGTGAAGGCGGCTTCGGCGAAAACGACCGCGTCAGCCTGCGCGGCACCAGCCCCAGCTTCCAGCAAACCCTGTTCAATGGTCATGCCATCAGCACGGGCGACTGGTTCGTCCTGAACCAATTCGGCGGCAACGTCGGCCGTAGCAGCAGCTTCTCCTTGCTGCCATCGGAACTGGTGAGCTCCGTTGTCGTGCACAAGAGCGCCACGGCAGACCTGCCTGAAGGCGGTGTTTCGGGCGTGATCGACGTGATCACCCGCCGTCCGCTGGAATTCAAGAACCAGATCACTGCTGAAGGTTCGATCCAGGCTTTCCACAATGACCTGGCCGGCAAGACCGACCCGCAGTTCTCCGGCCTGGTAAACTGGAAGAACGACACCAATACCCTGGGCATCATGGTGCAGGGCTTTTCGCAAAAATCGACCGTGCGCCGCGATGGCCAGGAAATCCTCGGCTACACGCCGATTGCCGCAGACAGCGTTGCGGCCAAGGCCCGTCCTGAACTGGCCGGCGTGAAAGTGCCGACCTTTATCGGCGCCACCCTGTTCGAGCAAAAGAAAACCCGCGAAGGCGGCGCATTCGATATCGAATTCAAGCCCAGCAAGGACTTGACCCTGGACGTGAACGGCTTCTATTCGCAACTGAAGGCGCCGCATCAAAACACGAACTGGCTGGCCGCGCCCGCCAACTCGATCAACAGTACGAAAGACGGCGTGCCGAACGGCCAGATACCGACCAACTACACGGTCAGGAACGGCACCATGACAGGCGCGACCTTCGCCAAGAACGCTGGCGAAGTCGACAATATCTACCGTCCTGATGCCGGCGGCGAATCGTACTACCTCGATTTCAACTTCAAGTACCGCGCCACCAAGGACCTGACCCTGACCGGCAAGCTGGGCAAGACCCATGGCCTGGGCTATGACCGCAACGATGTCTACTACCAGAACAACGTCGATGGCGGCATGGTCTATCAATTGAACGGCATGAGCCCGGCCAGCGTTTCCTATCCGGGCGGCACCACCACCAAGCCAGGTTCGACGGCATGGATCGGCGGTGGCGAATCGCGTTCCGTCGACCAGGAAAAATATGCCCAGATCGACGCGGAATTGCGCCTGTCGTCCGGCATCTGGGATTCGATCAAGTTCGGCGGCCGCCTGACCGATCACAAGCGTTCTGCCGAGCATCCGATTGATGCCAAACCGGGTCCTCTGGGTATCTCCAATCCGGGCCCTGTTTGGAATGGTACCCAGTATCCTGGCGATTTCGGCAAGGATCTGGGTGGCAACCTGTCGAGCAATTACTTCAAGTATGACGGTGCAGCACTGGCCGCCTGGGCCGCGATCCCTGGTAACCGCAATCTCGATCCAGTGCAACGCCATAACTGGACAGACGAATTCAAACTGCAGGAAAAAACCTCGGCCATCTATGCCATGGCCAATTTGACGGGCGATAACTGGAGCGGTAACTTCGGCCTGCGTGCCGTGCAGACCAAGCAGTCGACCCTGGTCAACAAGCTCGGCGGCCCGATCGTCGGTTCCGACTGGAAACCGTACTCGCAGAACTTGTTTGAGCGCACCTATAATGACTACTTGCCTAGCGCCAACATCAAATTCGATGTGCGCAACGATCTGGTCATCCGCGGCGCCGTTGCCCGTACCATCGCCCGTCCTGATTACAGCGCGCTCGGTGGTTCGGTATCGCTGAACGACGATGCATTGAGCGGTGTCGGCGGAAACGTCAAGCTTGACCCTGTCAAGTCGGACAACGCTGAGATTAGCGCAGAATGGTACTTTGCGCCAAAATCGGCATTCTCGGTGGGCCTGTTCTACATGGATTTGAAGTCCGTCGTATCCAATGGAACTGTTAGCGGGACTTATTACAATAGCAAGCGCGGTACCGACGCCGTGTACCAGATCACGTCGCCATTCAATACCAGCGGCAAGAACAAGGGCGCGGAGTTCAGCTACCAGCAACCGCTGTTCGGCGACTTCGGTATTTTGGCCAACTACACCTATGCCGATGGCAAGCTGGATAACGGTGATGAACTGGTCAACGCATCGCGCAGCACGTATAACCTCACGGCCTTCTACGAAGCCAATGCCCTTAGCGCTCGCCTGGCCTACAACTACCGTTCGTCCTACAAGGCGGGCGTGGATCGTGGCGCCAGCCAGCACGTCGAAGGCGCTGGCGGCCTGGCCGGTTCGCTCAACTACAAGATCAACGAACATTTCACGGTCACGTTCGATGCGCTTAACCTGACGAACACGACCATCAAGATGTACGCTGAAAACCGCGATCAGCCACGCGCGTTCTACAGCAATGGCCGCACCTTCTACCTGGGCCTGCGCGCCAAGCTGTAAGCAAGACGACCCGGCCTGGCGCACACGTGCTGGGCCTGGCCTTCCTCGGTCTTTTCAAGGCAAGTCCCTGCATCAGGGCCTTGCCTTTTTTGCTGAGTGGGTGAGTTGTTTCTGTTATTGCCACTCAGTAACAGTCACCGTGTGGCAGGCTACGCCATCGGTGGTTGCCAGTACGTCGTACCCAGCCTTCGGCGGTACAGCCCTTCTACCAGCAGCGGGCGAATATTTATCTTTTTATATGGCATCATTATGACTATTGCACCTCAACGCTACCTCGCCCTCGACGTCCTGCGCGGCCTGACCGTGGCCCTGATGATCGTCGTCAATACGCCTGGCGACTGGGGCAGCGTGTACGCCCCGTTCCTGCATGCCGAATGGCATGGTTTTACCCTGACGGATCTGGTCTTTCCCAGCTTTTTGTTTGTCGTCGGCAATGCCTTGGCCTTTGCGCTGGGCAAGTATGAAAACCTGGGCCATGGCGCCGTGCTGACCAAGCTGTGCAAGCGCAGCGCGCTGATCTTTTTACTGGGCTTCCTGCTGTACTGGTTCCCTTTCTTCAAGATCGACGACGCGGGCCAGTTCGCCTGGTCGCCCCTGTCGCACACGCGCATCCCCGGCGTGCTGCAGCGCATCGCCGTATGCTACCTGGCCGCCGCGCTGATCCTGCATTACTGGAAGACGCGGGGGGCGCTGGCATTCAGCGCCTGCGCCTTGCTCGGCTACTGGGCCATCCTGGCATGCTTTGGCGACTACAACTTGCACGGCAACGCGCCGGCCAAGCTGGACCTGATCCTGCTGGGCGACAGCCATTTGTACCGCGGCGAAGGCATCGCCTTCGATCCGGAAGGCATCCTCGGCACCTTGCCTGCTATCGTCAACGTGATCGCCGGCTACCTGGCGGGCAGTTTCCTGCGCCAGGCGCCGCCGGCGCGGCTGCGCTCCAGCTTGTATCAGCTGGCCGTGGCCGGCGCCATTTGCGTGGCGGTGGCTTTGTGCTGGAATGAGGTGTTTCCGATTAACAAGAAGCTGTGGACCAGCTCTTACGTGATGCTGGGCATCGGCCTGGACTTGCTGCTGCTGGCGCTGCTCATGTTCATCATTGATGTACGTCAAATGACGGGCTGGACCTACTTCTTTGAAGTCTTCGGCAAGAACACCCTGTTCATCTACCTGGTGTCGGAAGTGCTGGTGATTATCGCGTTTACCGTGCGCATCGGCAGCGGCAACCTCTACCAGTGGCTGTACCAGCAGTGGTTTACGGGCTGGGCGCCGGCGCGCGTGGGGTCCATGCTGTTTGCCGTCAGCTTCATGTTGCTGTGCTGGCTGATCGCCTACGGCATGGACAAGCGCAAGATCTATATCAAGGTCTAAAACTTCAGTTTCAGGCCGTAACGCGTGGCCAGGGCGGTGAACAGCAGCATCAGGGCGGTGACGGCGCCGGCATTCCACAGGCCGGCCGCGCCGCCCGTCTCCAGGTAGGGCCACCAGAAGCGCGGCAGGTGCAGCACGGCCGCCAGTTGCTGCCACAGGTCGGGCACGATGTAGGCGAACAGGGCATTGGTGCCGGCAGGCAACAGCACCACCGCCCAGGCGCGCCAGCGCCATACGTCGATGACGACATAAAACACGAGGAACAGGGCCAGGATGAGGGCGCTGCACACAAGCGTGTAGGATTCCGTCGCCGCGATCTTGTTGATGTGGTGATATGGCCGCAGCAGCAGGCCGGCGGCCAGCAGGCCCAGCGCAAACCACGCCATGAAACGTATCCTCTGGACATGGTTCAGGGCCGCGCCGCGCAGGAATAGCCGGCCCACCAGCGTGCCGGCCAGCACATTGGCCGCCGTCGAACCCAGCACCTGCGGCACGTTGACGAAGGCGTTCACGCCTGCCGGCAGGAAATCCAGACTGCCCGCCGTGCCGCCCATGTACAGCACGATCAGCAAGGCAAGCGTACCCATCAGCGCCGTGCCGCTGCCCTGGCACGCGAGGTACAGCAAGCTGCACAGCAGATAAGACCAGCCGATCATGCCGAGGATGCCCCACCACGACGGTTGCAGCCAGGTGCTGGAAAATTCCGCATTCAATTCGCCGCGGAACGTCGCCAGCAGGAACAGCATCAGGGCGCCGCCTGCGGCCAGCTCGAACCGGCCCGCGCCCTGGCGCCACAGCAGGATCATGGCCGCATAGAACAGCAAGAAATAGACGGCGTGCGGCAGCAGCGCCGCCTGCGCATCGTAGCGGTAGGCATTCGCCAGCACGACGCCGGCCAGCATCAGGCTGGCGGAGCGCCACAGCAGGCGTCCCAGCAAGGCTGGCGTGACGTGGCCGCAATGGCGCTGCAAGGCCAGCGGAATGGCCATGCCCACCATGAACAGAAAGCCGGGAAAGACCAGGTCGGGCACGGTGATGCCGTCGGCGCGGGGACCCGCATGTTCGAGCCACCAGGCAATGCCGGGCATGCCGGCCAGGTAGTTGACCCAGATCATGGTGACGATCACGAAGCCGCGAAAGGCGTCCAGGCTGATCAGGCGTTCGGTGGCGGAGGCGGTGGCTGGCGGCATGGAAGGATGAAAGAAGGTCGAAAAAAAAGCAGCCCCGGCCTGAGCCGGGAACTGCCTTGCGTCTGCTTGAGGGCGCAGGAATTACTGTGCCGCTGCTGCCGGTGCCGCCGCTGCCGTGGCAGGACGGTTCAGCCACAGGATCCAGTAGCGGGCCAGGTCGCCTACGCCGTCGCCGCCCTTGACCGTTTCCAGGACCTTGATGGCGTCGTCTTTCTTGCCGGCCATGGCGTAGGAATAGCCGAGGCGCAGCTTGGCGTCTTCAGCACGTTTCAGGCCGCCCTTGGCGATGCCTTTCTGGATCAGGTCGATACCTTTGTCGAACTGGTCCATCGTCACGAAGGCGTAACCGAGGTTGATCAAGCCCGTGCCATCCTTGCTCTTCATGGCCGACGCTTCGCCGCTGGCGATGTTTTTCGCATCGTCGGCGGCAGCCTTGTTGGCCTGGTCGCGCAGTTTCTTGTGCTTGGCGGCATTCGCGCCCGTGCCCAGCACGCCTTTGGCAAAGCCCGCGTCCAGCACTTTTTTCGCTTCCGTCGGGAAAGCGTTTTGCAAGGCAATTTCAGCCATGTCGCTGTAATCTTGCGGCGGCATGGTGCCGACGGCCTTGAATTGCAGGCGCAGCACGTCCAGCGCGAAGCGGTCGGAATAGCCTGCCTTGCCTTGCAGGCGGCCCAGCAGGTCGGTCCAGTAGTCATCCGACGGGTAGTAGCGCACCAGGTTTTCCATGGCGATCAGGTAGGTGGCCGGATCCTTGCTTTTCGAACCCGTGTTGGCCAGCAATTGCAGTTCTTCGATGGTCGGCGTCTTGCCCGCTTGCTGCTTGGCCGTCACGTCGGCCAGCAGTTCCTGCTTGGCGCGCGCGAAATCATTGCTGAAGTAATACGCGCGGATGATGTAGGGGCGCACGCCAGCGATGTCACCTGTTTCCGTCTGGTAACGGGTGAACCATTTGATGGCGTTCGGATAATCCTTGGCGTTGTAGTGGTAGTTGGCCAACGCCTGGATGAAGTCGCCCTGGGCTTTCTTGTCCAGCTTGCCCGATTCGATCACCGCTTCCAGCGCCGTCATGGCCATCGGCGCATTGTTGGTGGTCGATGCCAGCGCCACGCGCAGGCGGTTCAGCACGAACAATTCGTAGGGAGTCAGGGCGGGAATGGCGGCAGTCTGGTCGATGCGGCTTTGCACGTCGGCGTAGTTTTTCGCATCCATCGAGGCCTTCACGGCGGCCGGATCGAGCAGCTTGAACACTTCAGGACGTACCGTGTCGGCGGGCACGGCTGCGGGCGCACCCGCAGCGGCGGCCGGCTTGGCATCCTGCGCGTGCGACAGGGAGGGCAGGACATTCAGGCCGATGGCGGCCAGGAGCAGGCTAAGACGGGCAAGACGGAATTGGGACATGGTCAATCCTTCAATCAATAACAAAAATACGCACCTGCACTGGCAGCCGCAACATCGTGCAGTGGCATTGCCAGAGGGGCAAGGAAGCTCGAAAAAACACACATTCTGCCAGTCTGCCTGCATAAGTCAAACAGAAGCGGCATGATACGAAGCGGCTATTGTCACATAAACGGCTGAGCGGGTGCGGCAAACGTGCGCGCCAGGGCTTGCCCTGCGGCATCGAACAGCAGGCAGCGCTGCGCCGGCAGATGCAGGCGCATGGCGTCGCCCGCCTGGCGCAAGCCTTCCTCGGCGGGCAGCTTGACGGCCAGCATCTCGGTCACGCCCGGCATGCTGGCGTAAACGATGGCTACGTCGCCCAGGTATTCGACATGGCTGACGGCCGCGTCGATCACGTTGTCGCCTGCAGCGTCCCCGTCCTGCAGGACGACATGCTCGGCGCGCACGCCCAGGGTCAGCTGGTCGCCCGGCGCCACGTTCCCGCCCTGTGCTTCGACGTCGATCACGGCGCCGCCGGGCAGGCGCACGGCCACCGAACCGGGGCCGCTGGCGACGGCTGCGCAAGCGATGAAGTTCATCTTCGGCGCGCCGAGGAAGCCGGCCACGAACAGGTTGCCGGGATTGTTGTACAGCGCGTGCGGACTGCCCACCTGTTCGATGCGCCCGCCGTTGAAGACGACGATGCGTTCGCCCAGGGTCATCGCCTCGACCTGGTCGTGCGTGACGTAGATCATGGTCGTTTTCAGTTCCTGGTGCAGGCGCGAGATTTCCACGCGCATCTGCACGCGCAGCGAGGCGTCGAGGTTCGACAGCGGTTCGTCGAACAGGAATACCTGCGGCTTGCGCACGATGGCGCGGCCGATGGCGACGCGCTGGCGCTGGCCGCCCGACAGGTCCTTCGGCTTGCGTTTCAACAGTGGCGTGATCTGCAGGATCTCGGCCGCGCGCTCGACGGCGGCGCGCACCTCCGCCTTCTTGTGCCCCGCCAGCGAGAGGGCGAAGGCCATGTTTTCGAATACCGTCATGTGCGGGTACAGGGCGTAGCTCTGGAAAACCATGGCCAGGCCCCGCTCGGCCGGCGCGATATCGTTGGCCAGCTTGCCGCCGATATGCAGCTCGCCGTCCGTGATGTCTTCCAGCCCCGCGATCATGCGCAGCAGGGTTGATTTACCGCAACCGGACGGCCCCACGAAGACGACGAATTCGCCGTCGCGGATATCGAGGTCGATGCCGTGGATGACCGGGTGCTTGTCGTCGTACAGCTTGACGATGTTCTTTAACGCGATATGTGCCATGAAGTGGTTCTATCCTAGCTGGCGCTGGCCGGCGCGGACGTGGCGCCCGTGTCAGTCTGGCCGGAGGCATCCTTCGGTCCGATGCGCATGAAGCGCGACAGGATCAATACGGGCACGGCCGACACCAGCACCCACAGGAAAAAAGTCTTGTAGCCGAGCGCCGTCTGGATGTCGCCGCTGATCATCTTGAACAGCACGAAGCCCAGCTGCATCACGCCGGTGGCGAACGCATAGTGGGCCGTCTGGTACTTGCCGACGGAGACCACCTGCATCATGAACAGGATCAGGCCGACGAAGCCGAAGCCATAGCCGAACATCTCCACGCTGAGCGCGGCCGTGATCAGGGTCAAATCGGTGGGCATGCTGTGGCTCAGGTAGTAGAACACCAGGTTCGGCAAATTCATGGCCAGGATCAGGAAGAACATGGCGCGCTTGAGGCCCAGCCACGAGGTGAAGTAGCCGCCGCCGATGCTGCCCAGCAGGAATGCGACGGTGCCGGCCGTGCCGTACACGGCGCCCACTTCCGTCGTCGACAGGCCCAGTCCCCCCAGTTCGCGCGCTTCGCGCAGGAACAGCGGGCCGATGGTCTGCACTTGCGCCTCGCCCGCGCGGAACAGGATGATGAAGGCGATCATGCCCCAGATGCCGGGTTTTTTCAGGAAGTCCACCAGCACGTCCCACAGGGTGCGGCTGATGCCGGCCACGCTCTTGTCGGCCACGGCCGCGTTGCGCACCTGCGGCAGCGCCCACAGGTGGTACGCGGCCAGCGACAGCATCATGGCGCCGATGATCAGGAAGATCACCGACCATGCGGGCTTGATGCCGATTTTTTTCTCCAGGTAGCCGGCCAGGATCACCAGGCCGCCCAGCGAGATGAATTTGCCCGCGTTGAAGAAGGCGCCTTGCCAGCCCGCGTAAGCCGCCTGCTGCTTGTCCGACAGGCTGGCGATATACAGGCCGTCGCAGACGATGTCGTGCGTGGACGAGGCCAGCGCGGCGACGAACAGCACGGCGATGCAGGCGGCAAACCACAGCGGCGTTTGCAGGGCCAGCGCGATCAGGCCCAGGCTCAGGCCACCGGCGAACTGGAACAGCACCACCATGGTCTTCTTGCTCGACGCCAGTTCCAGGAAGGGACCCCACATCCACTTGATGCCCCAGGCAATGCCGATCAGGCCCGTCCAGCGGGCGATCTGGTCGTTCGGCACGCCCATGCTCTTGAACATCAGGCCGGCCACCAGGGCCACGGCGTAGTACGGCAAGCCCTGGGCGAAGTACAAGGTCGGCACCCAGGTGATCGGGCTGCGTTTGCCAATGTTGGTGCGCTGGTCGTGCATGGAGGCTTCCTTATCGAGAGACGTTTTCATTTGACTGCGCCGTCCATGCCGCGCATGAAGAAGCGTTGGGTAAACAGGAAGGCGAGCAGGGTCGGCACGATGGTGATCAGGGTGCCGGCCGCAATCACGCGCGTGCTGCTGCCGAAGGTGCCGCGCAAGTACAGCACGCCCACCGACAGGGGGAATTCATCGGGTTTGCTCATGACGATCGATGGCCAGATGTATTCATTCCACGATTCGACGGCCGTCAGGATGCCGACGGTAGCCAGCCACGGCGTGATCAAAGGCAGCATAATGCGGCTGAAGATCACCCATTCGGAGGCGCCATCGACCCTGGCCGCGTCGATCAGGTCTTGCGGCACTTCCTCGAACGCCTGCTTGAGCAGCAGGATGGCGACGGCCGTCACCACGTTGGGCAGGATCACGCCCGTGTAGGTGTCGACCAGGCTCATTTGCGTGATGGTGATGAAGTTGACGAGGAAGTTCACTTCCGACGGCAGCACCAGCGTGGCCAGGATAAGGCCGAATACCAGTTTGCGGCCACGGAATTTCAGGCGCGCCAGCGGATACGCGGCCAGTGAGCACAGCAGCAGTTTCCAGAACACGGTGAACACGGCGATCAGCACGGAGTTCCTGAAGAACGACCAGATCGGGATCGCGTTGAACACTTCGATGAAGTTGTCGAAGGACGGCGCCTTCGGCCAGAACGTGGGCGGGAAGGCGAAGATATTGCCTTCCGTGGAAATGGCCGTCACCAGTGTCCACCAGAAGGGGAAGACGCAGACGACGGCGATCGCGCACAGCACGGCATAGTGGCCAATGAGCTGCAGGCGGGTTTTCAGGGGACGGGAACGTTTTTGCATGGTCATTCCCGGTCAACGGTGCTTGGGTTTGAGGTAGCGCAGGCACAGCAGGGCGATGCCGATGCAAAATAGGGACACGACGAAGCTGGCGGCCAGCGCGCGCGGCAGTTTCAAGTGCTTGAGGCCCTGGTCGTACGCGTAGTACAGCGCCGTGAAGGTGGAATTCATGGGGCCGCCCTGGGTCAGCACGTCGACTTCCTGGTACGCCTTCAGGGCCGCCAGCACGGACAGGATGGAGCACAGCATGATGGTGGGGCGCAGCATGGGCACGGTGATCTTCCAGAAGCGCTGCCAGCGGTTGGCGCCGTCGAGCATGGCCGCTTCCTGCATGTCCGACGGAATCGATTGCAGGGCCGCCAGGTACATCACCATGTACCAGCCCAGGCCGCGCCACAGGGTGACGAACATGACGGCAAACAGGGCCAGGCTGTCGTTCGACAGCCAGCCCACGGGCGCGTTCACGAGTTTCAGGGTCAGCATCACGTAGTTCAGCGCGCCCTGCTCGTGGAACATGAAGCCCCACATGATGCCGACCACGGACACGGTCGTCACCACGGGCACGTAGAAGGCGGCGCGGAACAAACGGATGCCGGGCAGGCGGTTGTTCACCAAGACCGCCAGGGTGATGGCGCCCACCTGCACGAAGGGCACCATCAACAGGAACATTAGTGAATTCTTCAGGCCCGAGACGAACATCTCGTTATTGAAGATGTAGCGGAAGTTATCCAGGCCGACGAAGCGCGTCTCGCGTATCAGGCTGTAGTCGGTGAAGGCCAGCACGGAGCCGTAGCCGACGGGCCAGAAGGAAAAGGCGGCCAGCAGCAGCAGGGCGGGGGTCAGGAACAGCCAGGCTTGCAGAGTGTGGCGGTGGGAGAATGTCATGGTGTCCTCAGTGGCGCGGCAGGGTGGCCAGCTTGCGGTTCCAGATGGCGACGGCCTGGTCCAGCGCCTGCTTCACGTCCTGCTTGCCCGTTACGCCCGCCTCGACGGCTTTCACCAGCGAGCGGCGCAGCTCGTCGTAGTCGTCGATGCCGGCCACGTACAGGGTGCGCGAGTGGCCCATCGACAGGGCGCCGGCGGCGACCGCCTTTTCGGCCGCGCCCGCGTTGGTCGGCGTGGCGAGGAAAAACGGATCGGCCGCCGCTTTCACCGTGGTGGGGAAGACGCTGGCCTGGCGCGCGAACGCCAGCTGGTTTTCGTCGTTCGTCAGGAAGCGCGCGAACTTGCCGACCGATGGCAACTGGCGCGCCGGCACGCCTTTCGGAATGGCGAAGTGCACCAGCCAGCCGCCGTCGGCGATGCCGGTGGGGCCCAGCGGCGCGGGCGCCACGTCGGTGATGGCGTAGATGTCTTTCGCGTCGCCGCGGATGCGCTGCATGGCCGTCGGCGGCGCCAGCAGCATGCCCAGGCGGCCGCCCTTGTAGGCGTCGATCACGGCGGGGAAGTTATCTTCGGCGAACAGGCTTTCCTTCAGCAGGCCGCCCACCTTGTAGGTGTCGGCCAGCTTCTGCACCAGCGCCACATGCTGCGGCGAATTGAAGACGGCCCGGTTGTCGGTAATCACGGCCAGGCCCTGCTGCATGAACAGGCCGTCGATTTTCGACAGGGCGGGGGCGATGCCGGCCTTGCCCGTGCGTTGCGCGATCTGGCGCGCGAACGCCAGCTGTTCATCGAGGCTGGCGGGGCCGCGCGTGAGGCCCGCCTGCTTGAAAATGGCGGTATTGAAGGCGATCACCGCGACATTGCTGTACATGGGGAAACCGTAGGTGCCGCCCTTGAAGCGCAAGTCCGCCAGGGCGCTGGGAATGTAGCTGGCGCGCGCCTCTGCGATCAGGCCATCGACGGGCGTGAGCAAGCCGTCGCGCGCGAATTCGTCGGCCCAGGGCACGTTCAGGCTGACCAGCGCGGGCGGCGTGCCGGCCACGATGCGCGTGACCAGCTTGGTCTGGATGACGTCCCACGGGAAGTCGATCCATTCGATCTTGACGCCGGGATTCTGCGCCTCATAGCGCGCCACCACCGCATTGAAATACGGCGTGAACTTGGGCTTCATGCTGAAGGTCCAGAATTCGATTTTCTCGGCAGCCCATGCCTGCGGCGCGAGCAGGCCCGCGCAGGCAACAACCGCCAACAGTCTCTTGATCGTCATTTTTATCCTGGAGCGCGAGGCTCCAATGTCCATGAGTCCGCGGCGCGGGTACATGCCCTTGCCGTCGCTTATATTCGGGTGCTACGGACGGCAGCTGCGCCCCGTGCCGGGGGCGCAGCTGCCGCTTGCTGCTTAATTGGTTTTGGTGACCTTGCTCAGGTGACGCGGCGCATCAGGGTCCATGCCGCGCGCGGCCGACAGTTTGGCCGCCATCACGTAGAAGGACTGGATGGCGACGATCGGATCGAGGTCCGGCGTGGCCGCCACGGGCAGGGTCAGGTCGCGTTCGGCCACGTCGGCGGGGGCCGCCAGCAAGACCTTGGCGCCGCGGCCGCGCATCTCGGTTGCCAGTTGCAGCAGGCCGGCCTGGGTCGGGCCGCGCGTGGCGAAAATGAGCAGCGGGTAGCCGTCTTCGATCAGGGCCATCGGGCCGTGCTTGATTTCGGCGCCGCTGAAGGCTTCCGCCTGCAGGGCCGAGGTTTCCTTGAATTTCAGCGCCGCTTCCAGCGCCACGGGGAAGCTGATGCCGCGGCCGACGACCATGATGTTGCGGGCCGGCGCCAGTACGTCGATGGCGGGCGACCAGTCGACGCGGGTCGCTTCGAGCAGCGCTTCGGGCAGCGCTTCCAGGCCCGCCTGCAGTTCGGGGTCGTTCTGCCACTGCGCCACCATGCGCGCGCCGGCAACGAGGCTGGTGATGAAGCTCTTGGTGGCGGCGACGCTTTGTTCCTTGCCCGCGCGCAGGGGCATGGCCCACTCGGCGGCGTGCGCCAGCGGCGAATCGATGTCGTTGACGAGGGCCACGGTGGTGGCGCCGCCGTCGCGGAAGTAGCGGATCGGCTCGACCACGTCAGGGCTTTGGCCCGATTGCGAGATCGAGATGGCCAGCGTGTCGCGCGTCACCAGCGGCGACTTGTTCAGGGTCACCAGCGACATCGGCAGGGATGCGACGACACGGCCCAGGCGTGCCATGATCAGGTAGGCGACGTAGTTGCAGGCGTGGTCCGAGCTGCCGCGCGCGATGGTCAGCGCGGTCGAGAACGAGGTGCTCCTCAATTTGCGGCCCAGTTCCGCGTAGCGTTCCGTGTCGCTGGCCAGTTGCAGGGCGACGCATTCGGCGGCGGAAATGGCTTCTTTAAGCATCATTGAGGTCACAGATTTCTCCTTCTATATACACAGCTTTGAGTTTGAGATCGCGATCGAGTACCACCAGATCGGCGTAAGTACCGGGGGCCAGCCGGCCGCGTTCTTCCAGGCCCAGGTAATCGGCGGCGTTGGTCGACACGCGCTTGGACGCGTCGGCCAGGTCCAGTCCCAGTCCCACCAGATTGCGCAGCGCCTGGTCCAGGGTCAGGGTGCTGCCCGCCAGCGTGCCGTCGGGCAGGCGCACGCCGCCCATGCATTTCTGCACGGCGTGGCGGCCCAGCATGTATTCGCCGTCCGGCATGCCGGTGGCGGCGGTGGAATCGGTGACACAGTACAGGCGCGGGATGGCGCGCAGGGCCACCTTGATGGCGCCCGGATGCACGTGCAGCAGGTCGGGGATCAGTTCCGCGTATTCGGCGTGCGCCAGGGCGGCGCCGACCATGCCCGGCTCGCGGTGATGCAGGCCGCTCATGGCGTTGAACAAATGCGTGAAACCCATGGCGCCGTGTTCCAGCGCGGCCACGCCGTCTTCATACGAACCGAGCGTGTGGCCGATCTGCACGCGCACGCCGGCGTCGGCCAGCGAGCGCACCAGCTCCAGGTGGCCGGCGATTTCCGGCGCTACGGTGATGACGCGCAGCTTGGCCAGGGTTTGCAGGCGCTCGATTTCAGCCAGGGTGGCGGCGCGCGCGTAGTTCGGCTGCGCCCCCAGCTTGCCGGAATTGATGTACGGGCCTTCCAGGTGGGCGCCCAGCACGCGCGCCGTGTTCGGGCGGCGGTGGTTGGCGGCGATGCCGATGGCCGTCAGGGCCATGTCGATGTCTTCCGGCGGCGCCGTCATGGTGGTGGCCAGCAGGCTGGTGGTGCCGTGGCGCGCATGGATGCCCGCGATGGTGTAGACGGCTTCGCCGCCTTCCATGATGTCCTTGCCGGCGCCGCCATGCACGTGCAGGTCGATAAAGCCGGGCAGGATGTAATCGTCGCTGTTGCCCGACGGGTGGAGCGAATCGCCCGTGATGCTGTCGACCCGCTCGCCGAAGGCGATGGCGCCGTGGATCCAGCCGCCGGGGGTAAGGATATTGCCTTTGATAGTGCTGCTCATCTGCGCGACTCCGCTACGAATTCATAATAATCACTGCGGCAATACGAGTGGGTCAGTTCCACCGCTGCGCCGTTGTCGAGATAACTGACACGGGTGATGTGCAGCATGGCTTCACCCGTCTTGATATTGGCCAGCTTGGCCTGTTCCGCCGTGGCGTTGACGGCGCGGATATGCTGCAGCGCGCGCATCGGGATGGTGCCGCGCGACTCCAGGTAGCCGTACAGCGAATCGGTGACCTGCTGCGGGTCCGGCATGTACAGGGCGGGGATGGTGGTCGTTTCGATCGCCATCACCACTTCGTCGGCCGTGCGCAGGCGGCGCAAACGCGCCACCGGCATGTGCGGCGACAGTCCCAGCGACAGCAGTTCCAGCGGCGCGGCCGCGCCGATGTCGCGCTGCAGCCAGCGCGAGCCGGCCGTGAAGCCCCGCTGGCGCAATTCTTCCGAAAAACTCGTCAGGCGCGACAGCGGTTGCTCCAGCTTGGGCGTGATATAAGTGCCCGAGCCGCGCTTGCGCGTCAGCATGCCCCGGTCGCACAGCATGTCGATGGCCTTGCGCGCCGTGACGCGCGAGATTTCCAGGATGTCCGACAGCACGCGCTCGGAAGGCAAGGCCTGGTTGGCGCGCCAGTCGCCGCTGGCGATGCCGTCCGACAGCATGTTCGCCAGCTGCATATAGAGCGGCGTGTCGCTGGCCGGATTGGGTTTGAAGGCGGACAGTTTGGCCAGCATGGTCATTGCTCCTGCAAGTGCTTGCGTATCAGGCGTAGGCCGCCTGCGGCCGAGTCGCCCTGTGCCGGCACGACCAGTTGCAACAGTGCCGCCGGCAGGTAGCTCGACAAGGGCGCCGCCAGGCCGCCGCACAGGGCCACGGGCAAGGCACCGGCCGGGTCGAGGGCCCTGGCGATGAGGGCGATCTGCTGGCCCGCGTCCACCAGGATGGCGCGCGCCACCGCATTGGTGGCTGCGTGTTCGAGCACCAAGCGCGCCAGTTGCGCGAAATTGGTCTGGCTGGCGGCCGCTAGCCACACCTGCATGGCGTCGCGCTGGCCGCCGCAGGCATCGATGATGGCCGTGGCGAAGGCGCTGCCGGGCACGCGGCCGTCGGCCACCTGCTGCGCATGGTTGATGGCGCGCATGCCGATCCAGGCGCCGCCCGCTTCGTCGCCGGAGGGGAAGCCCCAGCCGCCCACTTCATGGCGGCTGCCGTCCGCGTGCAGCACTTCCCCCACGCTGCCCGTGCCGATGGCCACGATGGCGCCCGGCTGGCCCGCATGCGCGCCCAGCAGGGTGGTCAGGGCGTCCGATTCGAGCGCGACGGCGGCATAGCCGGGATTGTGTTCGATGAAGCTGGCGGCCCACTGCTTGTTGTGCACGCCGGCCAGGCCCAGGCCGATGGCCATGCGCTGCAGCGGCGGCTGTTCCAGTGCGGCGGCGCGGAAGGCCAGGGTGACGGCATGCGCGACGGACGTCCAGGCCCGTTCGATGCCCAGTCCCAGGCCGGATGGGCCGCTTTGTCCCTGCGCCAGTTCCTGGCCGTCGAGGCGCGCCAGGCGTACGCGGGTTCCGCTGCCCCCGCCGTCGACGCCGATTATGTATTCGATCATGTTGTGCAGTCCCGCGTTTGGTTGATTGCGCCTGTCTCGGTTCTTTTATTTGTCGGGCGGCGAAAAAGCTGAAGGCACTATATTGTCGCCCCGATGGCTTGTCAACAGGTATTTAAGTGGTATTAGCAAATGCGTTGCGCGCTGTCGCGGCATGCCCGAGGGTGTGATTGCAAGTGATTGTTAATAAAGGGATTTTTATACTTGCCGAATGGTATTGAAATTGGCCTTGTTTAATGCCAATTTTTTCAGACTGGTCTGTGCCGCGCGCGGTAGTGTTGCTTCCGCGCATGCTTGGCAAGGGACGCCATGAAGAGTAAAGTCCGCCTTTTACACCTGAGTTGGAAGAGCATGATGAACGACAAGGCAGCAAAGAGCGATTACTGGGACGACTGGCAGCAAGAGGCGCTGGCCGCTGGCGTGTCGGCGCCGCTGGCTGCGCTGGGCATGGAAATGATGCGCACGCACCGCAAGAACCGCTGGCCGAAGGATTTCCTGGGCCGCGAAAGCGATGGCCCGGTCATGATCGAAATGTGCCTGGACGACGAAGCGGAAACGGAATTGTTCTTCATCGAAAACCTGTATCCCTACGATGCGGCGCTGATCGAAAAGACGCGCCGCCGCCTGTGCCTGCACTGATGGTGCGCTGACGCGCGACTGGAACGGCCGCCTTGTGCGGCCGTTTTGCTTTTCGGGTGGCATTTTCATGGGGGAGTGTCATAATGGCCCAGGCATTTCCGCCCAGGTATGGAGTAGATAATGAGCAAGGCACAGGACAGCAAGAAGGAAGCCAAGAAGGAACCGGCCAAGACCATGAAGGAAAAGAAGGAAGCCAAGAAGGTCAAGAAAGAAGAGCGCAAGCGCTGATCATGCGCCTGCGTCGCTTACTGTCGCGCCCGTGGCGTGCGCCGGCCCTGCTGGCGGCGTTCGCCCTGCTGGCCGTGGGCACGCCCGTGTCCGGCGTGCTGGCGCAGCAAAAGCCGCCGCCATCCACGTTCGGGCAAGTGGTGGGCAATGCCGTGCTGTGCATCGACCAGATCGACAACAAGGCTTTCTATGCGTATCTGCTGACGGCCTTCGGCCCCGCCTACAAGCATGAAGGGGGCGCTTACTGGTTCCGCACGGACGCCACCTTGTGGGGCGCGCCGATTACCGACGTGATCGTCAGCGACGACACCAGTCCCCTCGTCTTCATGGGCGTGGTGGCGGACGCGACGCCGGAAAAGCTGGAACCGGCCATTCGCGGCGTCTCGGGCCTGCGCTTCAGTAAGCTCGACAATTCCGCCTTTCCCGTCCGTGGTTCCGTGCCTGGCAGTAAAATCGTCTACTTCCGCAGCAAGGCGAAAGTGTATTGCGCCAAATACAAGCCGTTGCCGCCCGCCCGCACCCGATGAGGGGTTCGGCTTGCCGCCGCGCATTTTGATCGTTTCATCCGCAGGGTCTCCATGTACACGCATTATTTCCAGCTCAAGCAATCGCCGTTTTCGATCGCCCCCGATCCGCGCTACCTGTTCATGAGCGAACGCCACCGCGAAGCGCTGGCGCACCTGCTGTATGGCGTGGGCAGCGGCGGCGGCTTCGTGCTGCTGACGGGAGAAATCGGCGCAGGCAAGACCACCGTGTGCCGCTGCTTCATGGAACAGATTCCGGAAAATTGCCAGCTCGCCTACATCTTCAATCCGAAACTGTCCGTCGAGGAGTTGCTGCTGTCGATCTGCGAGGAATTCCGCATCGCCCTGGCGCCCGGCGTGGCCAGCGTGAAAGGCTATGTCGACGCCATCAATGCGCACTTGCTGGCCAGCCATGCGCAAGGCAAGAATAACGTGCTGATCATTGACGAAGCGCAAAACCTGTCCGCCGCCGTGCTGGAGCAGCTGCGCTTGCTGACCAACCTGGAGACGAGCGAGCGCAAGTTGCTGCAGATCATACTGATCGGCCAGCCGGAATTGCGCGCCATGCTGGCCCGTCCTGAACTCGAGCAACTGGCGCAGCGCGTGATCGCCCGCTATCACCTGGGTTCGCTGACGGCGGACGAGACGGCCAGCTATATCCGCCACCGCCTGGCCGTGGCCGGCAGCACGGCGCAGACGCCGTTCGCGCCGCGTTTGATGGCGCAGATCCATGCCTTGAGCAAGGGAGTGCCGCGCCGCATCAACCTGCTTTGCGACCGCGCGCTGCTGGGCGCCTACGTGGAAAACCAGCCGCAGGTGACGCGCCAGATATTGCGCCGCGCCGCCGAGGAAGTGTTTGCGGAAGAGGGGAAGTCGGCTGCCGGACGGGGTCTGCGCTGGCCGCACGTGGCCGGTGGCGTGCTGGCCGGCGCCGTGGTCACGGCCGCGCTGGCCTGGCATTTCATGCCGCGCCCGTCCGCCGTGCCCCCTGCACCTGCCGTGGCTGCTTCTGTGCCGGCCGCTTCCGCCGTGGCGGTTGCCGCCGCATCCGTGCCCGCACCGGCCAGCGTGCCGGACCGCAACGCCGTGCTGCGCCAGCTGGCCAGCCTGTGGGGCGAGCAGTTGCCGGCCGGTGACGCTTGCCAGGCGGGCGCCCGCGCCGGCCTGCGCTGCCTGCATAGCCGGGGCGGCATCGCCGAGCTGCGCGTGCTTGACCGTCCCGCCCTGCTGGCCTTGCACGACGGGGAGGGGGCGGAGCAGCTGGCGCTGCTGACGCGCGTGCAGGACGAGAACGCCACCGTGCTGCTCGATGGCAAGCCACAAAGCGTGCCGCTGGCCCAGCTGGCGCAGCGCAGCGATGGCAGTTTCACCACCTTCTGGCGCGCTCCGCGCAGCTGGCGCGACGAAGTGCCGCTGGGCGCCCGCGGCGCCGACGTGGACTGGCTGGCGCAGCGCCTGGCACAGCAGCAGGGTTTGCCTGCGCCGGCCGCCAATCTGCCGCTCGATGCCGAGATGCAAGGTCTGCTGCGCACTTTCCAGCAGCGCCAGAACTTGCGGGCCGATGGCCTGGCGGGCCCGAAAACATTCATACGCCTGATGCAGCTGGGTGACAATTCGGAGCCGCGCCTGAGCAGCGCGGCTCCTGCCGTCGCAGCGCCCGCTGCGACGGCGATGGTGGCGGGGAAATAAGATGTCCTACATACTTGAAGCACTGAAAAAATCGCAGGCCGAGCGCCAATTGGGCGAGTTGCCGTCGATCCACGCACCGCAAGTGCAGCTGCACGATGCCGCCGCATCCGGCGCCGCGCGGCGCGCGCCCGTGTGGCTGGCGCTGGGCGGCATGACGGTGGCCGTGGCAGCCGCGCTGCTGCTGTGGCAGCCGTGGCAGGCGGGCGCGGCAGCGCCTGCGGCCGTCGCCCCTGCCTTGCTGGCCCAGGCCGTGCCCGCGCCGCTGCCGGCAGCGCCGCCGCCTGCTGTCCCCGCGCCCGCGCCTGTGGCTGTGCCCGTACCCGTACCCGTGCCGCCAGCGGCCACCGCCGCGCCCGTGCACCATGCGAGGCCCGTGCCGGAACCGAAGCAGGAGACGCCAGGCCAGGCCGCTGCGCCTGTCCCCGCTCCGGCTCCCGCTCCGGCCATGCCCGCGCCGTCGGCCGAAGAGACCGTGCCCGGCATGCGCGACTTGCCCGAGCCGATACAGCGGCAAATCCCCGCCATCGCCATCGGCGGCTATATCTATTCGAAGAATCCGGCCGACCGCCTGTTGCTGATCGACAAGGTTTTGCGCCACGAGGGCGAGGAGCTGGCGCCCGGCCTGGTGCTGGAAAAGTTGCAGCCGAAGGCGGCCATCTTCAGTTTCAAGGGCTACCGCTACCGCGTGCCATATTGAGTTGTTGTGCATCAAGGCCGGGCCGCCATAGCTGAACCATACTGGCCAGGCCTGGTCGAACCAGGGTCGCTGCGACCGTGAGCGCGGCCGGGGAGGTCCGATGATTGCTGCCGCAACTGCTGGCGAGGGTATGCTTGATGCACAGGGCCTGGGAAACCTGGCGCGCATCGACCATATCGTCGTGCTGATGATGGAAAACCGCTCGTTCGACCACATGCTTGGCTACCTGAGCCTGGAAGGCGGGCGCACCGATATCGATGGCTTGCAGGCAAGCCATGCCAACGTGCATGCGGGCGTGCGCTACCCCGTGCACCATTTGCTGCGCACGGCCTTTGGCCCGCAGCAAGACCCGTCGCATACGGGTATGTCGGTGGCGCAGCAATTGCAAAACAATAACGGTGGCTTTGTCGACGATTATGCGCAAACGCATCCGGGCGACCCCGACATCGACCTGGTCATGGGCTACTACAATGGGGCCGACTTGCCCATGTACGATTTCCTGGCGCAGCAGTTCTGCGTCTGCGACCGCTGCTACAGTTCCGTGCCGGGCGCCACCTGGCCCAACCGCCTGTATGCGGTCAGCGGCAAGGCGGCCGGCAGCAAGGACAGCAAGCGCGTGCCCCTGTATGCGAACAAATCCTTCGTGCGCCATCTCGAGCGGGCCCAGGTCAGCTGGAAGTTCTATTCCGCCTGGAAGCCCTGGAGCCTGGCGCTGACGGACGACCATTACCGCTCGTCCGACATGTACGAACCGTTCGGCTCCAGCGCCCGCCGCTATGGCTTCATCGGCGATGCGCTGGCGGGCGCCTTGCCCTCGGTCAGCTGGATCGATCCCCATTTCTTCGACAATGACGACCACCCGCCGGCCGATATCCGCGCCGGCCAGGCGCTGGTGGCGCAGGTCTACCAGGCCCTGTCGCGCGGTCCCGCCTGGGCGCGCACCTTGCTGATCCTCAGTTATGACGAGCACGGGGGCTTTTTCGACCATGTGCCGCCGCCCGTCGCCGTGGACGACGACCCTGCGTTTCGCCGCTACGGCGTGCGCGTGCCCATGCTGCTCGTGTCGCCGCTGATCGTGCCTGGCAGCGTCAGCCACGAGGTTTACGATCACGCGTCGATTATCAAGACCATCCTGCAGCGCTTTTGCCGCGCCGCCGACGGCGTCTTGCCCCAGATGGGTGCGCGCGTGGCGGCCGCCAGCGGCCTGGGCGCCGTGCTGACCCTGGCGCAGCCGCGCGCGGTGCCTGCCGTGCCCGCAGCCGTGCAGGCGCAGCGGGCCGCATGGGAAGCGGATGTGCGGGCGCAGGATTTCGCCCCGCTGGCACCTGCCTCCCCGCCGGATGGCGCGCTGGCCGCCGCTGTCGCCGTTCCCTTCCAGTCCGATGCGGAGGCGGGCGCGATCGCCGCCCACCGGCAATTGGCGCGCAGGGCGAGGAATGCGCAGGCGGTGGATGGTAGAACGGCGAGTAAAACGGCGAGTCAAGCGGCGGGAACGACAGCGCCGAAGCCGGTTGGCAGGCGCCGGCGGCAGGGCGGCAAGCCGGGGCCCGCCAGTGCCAGGAATGGCGGGAAATCCGGCGGCGCTTGAGTTGTGCGATGAGTTTTGCGCGATGAGTTGCGCGATGAGTCGGGCGATGCGCGGCGCCTGCGTCAGGCGGCGGCGCCGGTGGGCTGCGTATAATCATTCCTTCTCAATCAAGGAGTGACCATGCACGATGCGATGCCCGCACACCCGGTACTCGGTGTGATCGGCCGTTCCGGTAGCGGCAAGACGACCCTGCTGGAATTTGTAGTGAAGGAAATGGCGGCGCGCGGCTTGCGCGTCAACCTGGTCAAGCACAGCCACCATGACCTGGCGCTGGAGCCGCCGCAGAAGGACAGCGCCCGCCTGCGCCTGGCCGGTGCGGCGGAAGTGCTGGTGGCGTCGCCGTACCGTTTTGCCATCGTGCATGAACTGCGCGGCGCGCCGGAACCCAGCCTGGCGCAGCAATTGGCCCGCATGGGGCCGGCAGACCTGACCCTGGTCGAAGGCTTCAAGACGGACCCGATTCCCAAGCTGGAAGTATTCCGTCCGGAAGTGGGGCAGGCACCCCTGTATCCGCATGACCCGCATGTGATCGCCGTCGCGTCGGACAGCCCGGCGCCGACCGATTTGCGCGAGGGCGTGCAATGGCTGGACTTGAATGCGCGCGAACACGTGCTGGCCTGGCTGCTGCTGCAGTTGGAAAATAAGCTGGAAAAATAAGCTAAAGGTTTGCCGGCGGCATCCGTTAACAAGGGTAGAACCTCATTGGAGAAACGTATGGACGTCGGAAGCATTGCTCAACTGTCAACCACGATGGCGGAGACAGGCACGCGGCAAGCCGTCGGCTTGACTGTCCTGAAAAAAGCCCAGGATATCCAAAGCTCGACCGCCACGGCCTTGCTGGCAGCGCTGCCACCGGTACAGTCGGCGCCAAGTCTGCCGGCTCACCTCGGCAACCGCATCAACACGACCGCCTGAGCGCAGTCCCGCGGCGCCCGTCTGGCGCTTGCATTACTTACGGCCACACCACCGTCATCGACGGTGGCGCGTGGGCGTTTTTGTCTGCAGCCTGCCTTCCTTCCGTTTTTCTCCCCGCCTCTGTCAAGTTGATTAATTGACCATGGTTCGCCATGGCACGGCCGATTCAGTAGAATGACGTCCATCACCTCGCGTTGCCCATCAGCGCAGCCCGGGGCGTGCCATTACTTTGACCCATGCAAGAGGATTCCCCATGAACAAACGTCAAGCTCTCATCGCCGCCGCCCTCGCGGGCATCTGTGCCGGCACCACCCTCAACGCGGCCGCGCACGATGGTCCCGCCCCTGGCGACAAGGAAAAGTGTTATGGCGTGGCCAAGGCAGGGCAGAACGATTGCGCCTCGTCCGACGGCGCGCACTCCTGCGCGGGCCAGGCGGAGGCGGACAATCTGCCGACGGAATGGACGTATGTTGCCAAGGGCACGTGCGAACAGGCGGGCGGTTCCGTCAAGCCCATCAAGGCCGGCAAGGCGGCAAAACCAGCCACGCAGCCGTAAGCATCCGCCGCCTGCCCATGCCGCCGTCAGTTCAAGCGCTTGCCGGCGTCGGCTTGCGCGCCGCGCACTACCGCGACTTCCTGGCGCGCCGCCCCAGGGTGGGCTGGCTGGAAGTACACGCCGAAAATTATCTGCAGCCGTCGGGCTGGGATAACCATGTATTGGACACCCTGCGCCAGGATTACCCCATCAGCCTGCATGGCGTGGGCCTGGGCCTGGGATCCGCGCGCGGTTTTTCCGAGAGCCACTTGCAGCAGGTGCGCGCCGTGGTCGAGCGCATCGAGCCGGTCCTCGTGTCGGAACACCTGAGCTGGGGCGCCGTGGCGCAGCAGCAACTCAATGATCTGTTGCCGCTGGCCTTGAATGGCGCCGCCCTCGATTTGCTCTGCGCCAGGGTGGGGCGCGTGCAGGATATGCTGAAAAGGCCGATCTTGCTGGAGAATGTCTCCACTTACCTGCGTTTTGCCGACGATGCCATGAGCGAGGCGCAATTCCTGGCGGAGCTGGCGCGCCGCAGCGGTTGCGGGCTGCTGCTCGATATCAATAATCTGTATGTGAATCAGTGCAACCACGGCGAAGACGCTATGACGGCCATGCAGTCCATCGCGCCGGGCAGCGTGGGCGAGCTGCACCTGGGCGGCCATCTGATAACGCCGCATGCCGTGATCGACCATCACGGCGCCGCCGTGGCCGATCCCGTCTGGGACCTGTATGCGGCCGCCTTGCAGCATTTCGGCGCCGTGCCCACGCTGGTCGAATGGGATACGGACTTGCCCACCATCGATGTCTTGCTGGGCGAGGCGGACAAGGCGCAAGCCATGCTGGCGCGCCATGCGCCGCCAACGCCATGGCAGGGAGTCACGCTGCCGTCCCCGCCGCCGCCCGCGTCGCTTGATGCGCTGGCGGCCGGCCAGCAAGCGTTTGCCACGGCCTTGCTGGATGCCGAGGCAGCATTGCCACCGTTCGCGGGTGAGCAGGTGCCGCAGTGTTTTGCACTGTACCGTGGCAATATGAGCGCCACCTGGCGCCGCACCCTGGGGCACGCCTATCCCGTCGTGCTGGCGCTGGTGGGCGAGGAATTCCTGGGCGGCCTGGCGCGCGCGTATGGGCGGCAGATGCCATCCGATAGCGCCGATTTGAACCAGTTTGGCGCCCGTTTCGCCGATTTTCTGGCCACTTTCCCGCATGTCGCCGATTTGCCCTATCTGCCGGACATGGCGCGCCTGGAATGGGCCGTGCACCTGGCCCATTACGCGCCCGATGCGCAGGGCCTGGCGCCCGAGTCGCTGGCCGCCTTGCATCCCGACCAGCTGGAAGCGCGGCGTTTCAGCTTGCATCCCGCCTGCGCCTTGCTGGAATCGGATTGGCAAGTGGCGGCCCTGTGGCAGGCGCATCAGGAGGGAGAGGGGCAGGGGATGTTTCCGCAGGATATACGGGTGGCGAGCTGCGCGCTGGTATGCCGGCCGGGCTGGAAGGCGCAGGTGCTGCTACAGGATGCGGCTGCGCATGCCGCCTTGCTGGCGTTAAGGCAGGGGCAGACGTTTGGCGCCGCGCTCGATGCGGCGTTCGAGCTGGACCCGGCATTCGACCTGGCCGCGCACTTGCGCCAGTGGCTGGCGCATGCGGTGTTGACGGCGTGAGGGGTTATTCGAAGGCCCGCAGCAGGCGCGCTTCGCCCGTCTGATCGCGGTACAGGGCATTCGCGGCCAGGGTGGCATCCATCATGCGCGTGACTTGCTCTTCTTCGAAGCGGGCGAGTTCGGCCGTGGCCGCGACGAGGGCCAGTTCCAGCCTGGCGCGCGCGCTCTGGTACAGGCTGCTGGTGTATTTGTCTGTGTTACGCAGCAATTCTTCCGCGTTTTCTATTACCTGGCGCAAGTCGCCGATCAGGCGTTCCTGGCTGCGCGTACCTTGTTCGGGATGGTCCATGGCGCTTCCCTTCTGCAATCGATATTTATCTGACAATAACGACGTGTTTGCAGCTTGATCCAGGCAGCCGGCTGGCAGGGCGCCGGCTGGACGCATGGGGCTGCTTTCGCGCCCCATGCCGGGGTCAGGCGGGAGCGACGACCGTGATACGGATATCGCCCACGCTGACGACCTGGCCGGCGCGGATCTTGGCGGTCTTGCGCAATTCCTTCTTGCCATCGACCTTCACCACG
Organism: Janthinobacterium sp. SUN100; assembly: GCF_030397705.1. NCBI lineage: Bacteria > Pseudomonadati > Pseudomonadota > Betaproteobacteria > Burkholderiales > Oxalobacteraceae > Janthinobacterium > Janthinobacterium sp. SUN100. Next base: position 351,528 of record NZ_JAPUBU010000005.1, read on the forward strand.
CCGCTATCGACCATGACCTTGCCTGCGCCACCGCTGTCGCACAGGCCGACCAGCTTCAGCAGCTGGTTCAGCTCGACGAACTCGGATGTTAAATCAAAGCTTACTTTTTGCATTGTATCCCTTATTGCAACGATGTGTTTTAAACACTTAATGACGGTGTCAACTAAGGTCATAGTTTACATGAAGCCAGGAGGAATGCAGGCTGAGCCTTAACTTTTGTTGGGCCGCGTCATGTCCAGGGGCACGATCCACGCACTGAATTGCTCTTCCGTCACAAAGCCCAGGGCCAGCGCCGCTTCCTTCAGGGTCGTGCCTTCATGCTGGGCCTGCTTGGCGATTTGCGCCGCCTTGTCGTAGCCGATGTGCGGCGCCAGCGCCGTGACCAGCATCAGGGAGCGCTCCATCAGTTCGGCGATGCGCTCGCGGTTCGGCGCGATGCCGTGCGCGCAATGCTCGTCGAAGCTGCGCATGCCGTCGCCCAGCAGGCGCGCGCTTTGCAGGAAGTTGTGCGCAATCAAGGGCTTGAAGACGTTCAGCTCGAAATTGCCCGAGGCGCCGCCCACCGTGATGGCGACATCGTTGCCGAATACCTGGCAGCACAGCATGGTCAGCGCTTCGCACTGCGTGGGGTTGACCTTGCCCGGCATGATGGAGCTGCCCGGCTCGTTTTCGGGGATGGTGATTTCACCGAGGCCGGAACGGGGGCCGGATGCCATCCAGCGCACGTCGTTGGCGATTTTCATCAGAGCCGTGGCCAGGGTTTTCAGCGCGCCATGGGCGGCCACCAGCGCGTCGTGGGCGGCCAGCGCGGCAAACTTGTTGCTGGCCGTCTCGAACGGCTGGCCCGTCAGGCGCGCCAGTTCCGTCGCGATGCGGCCGGCAAATTCCACGTGGGCATTCAATCCCGTGCCCACGGCCGTGCCGCCGGCGGCCAGCTGCAGCAGCGGCGGCAACGATGCCGTGATGATGTGCTCGGCAAAGTCCAGCTGCGCCACGTAGCCGGAAAATTCCTGGCCCAGGGTCAGCGGCGTCGCATCCTGCAAGTGGGTGCGGCCGATCTTGACGATGTCGGCAAATTCCGTGGCCTTCGCGTCCAGCGTGGCGCGCAGCTGGCGCAGCGGCGGCAAGACCGTGTTGGCGACGGCTAGGGCGGCGGCCACGTGGATGGCGGTGGGGAAGATGTCGTTCGAGGACTGGCCCAGGTTGACGTCGTCGTTCGGGTGCAGCAGGCGTCCCTCGCCCCGCAAGCCGCCGATCAGCTCGGAGCCGCGGTTGGCCAGCACTTCATTCATGTTCATATTGCTTTGCGTGCCAGAACCCGTCTGCCAGACGGCCAGCGGGAATTCCGCTTCGTGCTTGCCGGCCAGTACTTCGTCGGCCGCCTGCGTGATGGCGATGGCTTTCTTTCCATCCAACAGACCCAGGTCCAGGTTGACGTGGGCGGCCGCGCGCTTGACGGTGGCCAGGGCGGCGATCAGTTCGGGCGGCATCTTTTCCGTGGAGATATGGAAGTGCTCGAGCGAGCGCTGCGTTTGCGCTCCCCACAGCCGGTCGGCGGGTACGTCGATCGGGCCGAAACTGTCGCGTTCGATTCTGCTACTCATGGCATCCCTTTCATCGATGGAAGTGGATCGAGTGTACTCCAGGCGTCAAAAAAGCACAGGATGATGCTGTATTGCATCATTTTTGCCCTGACCCATCTATATTTTTGCGATTTCCTGCCGTTAAAGACAGGCGAGTTCCCCTTCCTATCCTGTTATCAAAGCGATCAGTCCATGCAGAGCAGCATCTTTCCCCGTTGGTCCCTGATCGCGTGCGCCGCCGCCAGCCTGGCCTTGCCGCCCGTCATGGCGGCCGAACTGGGTGACATGGCCGTGCTGTCGCACGTGGGCCAGCCCTTGCTGGCCGAGATAGAACTGACGGCCCTGGCGCCCGAGGAAGCGAGCGGCGTGGCCGTGCGCCTGGCCTCGTCCGATGTGTACCGCGGCGGCGGCATCGGCATGGATCCGGCCCTGCAAACCTTGACCATCAGCCCGCTGGAACGCGGTGGGCGCCACTATGTGCGCGTGACAACGCGGCAAGCGATCCAGGCAGGCCACGTGCATTTGTATTTATTGCTGGGCAGTGGCAATGGCGCCGTCGTGCGCCTGGGCACCTTGTGGCTGACGCCGGCCCCGCCCGCCGCCGTCGCCCCTGTCAGCGCGCCAACCAGGCCCGCCGTTCCGACGCCCGCGCCCGCGCCTGTGCCGGTGCCGGTGCCGCAACCGTTGCCATTGCCGCGCGCCGTGTCCGCCGCACCGTCGCCCGATGCCGCCGCCTTGGCGGCCCGCGCGCGCGCCGAGGGTCTGGTGCGCCCGGCGCGCATGTTCGTGCCGCCGCCCGCCGCGCCCACGCCGCCCACGCAGGCCGCTACCGCACTGCGTCCGGCGCCGTTGCGCCGCGCCACGGCGCCCGTCGCCGCTTGCGCGCCGCAAGCCAATATTGAGCAGGCGCAAGCGTGCGTGGCGCTGGATGAGAAAAACGCGGCCCTGAATGACAAGCTCGGCGAATTGGAAGGCAAGATCGGCGCCTTGCAACAGGCGCTGGCTCAGCCTGCCACCGCTGTCGCCGCCGCTGCGCCGGCTGCTGCGCCGGCCGCGGCGCAGGCGCCGCATGCCAAGCCCAAGCCCCTGCACGCGGCACCCGCAGCCGAGAAGAAGGCGGGCGGCAACGGTTTGCTGTGGCTGGGTATCGGCAGCCTGGCCTTCCTGCTGTTGACGGCCCTCATCGTGTATGTCGTGCGCAAGCGCAAGCAGGCGGCGGGGCCGGGCGCGCCGTCGAAATACTGGGTCTTGCTGCGCAAGCCATTCGGCCGCAAGAAGAAGGAGGCGCCCGTGCTGACGGAGGCGGTGGAGGAGGGGGCGGCGGACGAGCCGGAACCGGAGCCGTTCTCGCGTTGATGATGTTGCAATGGCTGCGACAAGGCGGTGCCGGAATTTGATATAAAAAAAGATATTGAAAAAAGACAGAAAAATGCTTGTATCGCGTGTTGCCTGTTTCTTAAATATGGTGATATGATTAATTCAGTGGACTTGCTCTACGACAAAACAGCCCCAGCCTGGCGCAGTCACCAACGATAGTGTGGCGCGGCAAACAGGTGTAGCGTTGCATAAACGCCTGGGTCTGGAAGCGGTTCGCGATGCCGACGATGTGCTCGCGAACGCCGGATGCAACCGGCAGCGAGGCGACGCCAGGAGATACCTGGGGCTCGCCTTCCAAATTCCCCCTCCTTGTTTCCCGAGCGCCACAGATGGCGCGCTCCCCGGCAAGGCGGCAGACGTAAAAAAAGCACCCGCGGGTGCTTTTGTCGTTTCTGGTGCTGCAATATGGCTTACATGCGGACGCGCGAACCTTGCATGGCGTTCGGCAGTTGCGTCATCCACGGTTCCGTGATGGTGCGGATTTCGCGGTCGTTTGCCAGGATTTGCTTGAGCAAGTCGATCTTGCGCAGACGCGAGGCGCCGGCCTGGGCGGGCACCTTGCCCGTCATGACCGTGCTGGCGGCGCTGGCGCACTGGTTTTCCAGGGCATCCAAGTCATTCCAGTCGCTCGAACGTGCGGCCACGACCATTTTATTGGTCATTCCTGCAATATTTTCATACATCGAAAGAACGTCGTTGGAGGTCATGAGCACACCCGTAACTAGTGAATGGATTACCGCTTGTCTAGATTAACGGCGTGCTTAACGGGAACTTGAGGGTGTTTTTGAAAAAAAAGTGAAAATAATTTGGATAATTTTGGCGATCCGCCGGAATCGCCCGTAAACCCGCATGGATGCAGGGTCGGCGATGCCGGCGGTGGGGGATTTATTTGACGAGTTCTTCCAATCCCGCGCTCAGTTCGGCTGGCGGCGGCATCTTGTCGACCAGTACCGAGGGCGGCAAACCGAGTGCTTCGGCCACGTTGCCGGGGTAGCAGGCGATGATTTCTTCATTGCTCAGGGCGTTTTCATCGATGCGGGCGCGCCAGGCGGCCAGGTGGATGATGGCGGCCAGGCGGTTCAGCGGCGCCTTGGCCAGCGGGTCGGGAAAGGCGGCGATGGCGTCGGCAAAGGCGCCGGGGAACTTCCAGCGGCGCGCCAGTTCGGCGCCCACCTGCGCATAGTTATAGCCCAGCGAGACCCGCTCCGCGTCGAGCCGGCGCGCATCGAGCGGTGGCGCGATCTTGTCGAGCTGCATGGCTTGCTCGGGCATGGCGGCATGGATCACCAGTTGTCCGATCGCATGCATCATGCCGATGGTGAACGCCAGGTCCTGGTTGTCGCCCGTCTGCCTGGCGATCCAGCGGGCCGACACGGCGCTGTGCAGGCTGTAGCGCCAGAATTGCGGCAGGTTCAGGCCGGGCACGGCCTTGAAGCCGCTGACCAGGCCCGAGCTGATGACGAGGGTACGCACGGTAACAAAACCGAGCATCAGCACGGCGTCTTCCACCGTGCCGATGCTGCGCGAGACGTGGTAATAGGCTGAATTGGCCAGCCGCAGCAGCTTGGCGCTCAAGGCCGGGTCCGCTCCCAGCTGGCGCGCGATGTCTTCGGTGGCGATGGCGGGGTTGTCGAAACTGCGCACCAGTTCATCGACGATCTTCGGGGCGGCAGGCAGGGCGTGGGGTTGCTGGAACAGCGCTTCCAGTTGCATGGCAATCTCCTTGGCGTACACGCGGCACGGGGTCGTAAAACTATAGGCCGATTTTTTGTCCGCATGCAAAAAAGTTCCGGGATGCTTTTTGCATGGGAAACAGGCTATGATTTTGACTATTCCATCGAAAGGATCGCCATGCACGGTTTGCGTTTTTCCTGGTCCCGGACGCCAGTCCAGGCCGCCATCGTCCTCGCCCTGGCCGGCGTTTCGCTGACCGGCTTGCCCGCCCGGGCGCACGGCCAGCCGGCCGCCGCCGATGTCGCTGGCGCCGCCGTCCCCGCTGCCTTGCCCGGCGACGACTTCTATGACTACGTGAATGGCGACTGGCTGCGCGGCACGGAGATTCCCGCCGACCGCAGCAGCTGGGGTTCGTTCGCCATCCTCGCCAATGCCACCAACGAGCGCATCATCGCCCTCGTCGAAGGCCTGGCGGCGGCGCCGCAGGCCGATGCCTCCGCGCGCCAGGTCAGCGATTTTTACCGTTCCTGGATGGATGAATCGGCTATCGAAGCGAAAGGCTGGGCCCCGATCAAGCCCTTGTTGAGCAAGATCAATGGCATACGCGACCAGGCAGGGCTGGCCCGGGCGCTGGGCGAGAGCTTGCGCGCCGATGTCGACCCGCTCAATTCCACCAATTTTTATACGGAAAACCTGTTCGGCCTGTGGGTGGCGCAAGACTTGAACGACACCACGCGCAATGTCGCCTACCTGCTGCAGGGCGGGCTGGGCTTGCCTGACCGCGCCTTTTACCAGGACGACAGCGCCCGCATGCAGGGCTTGCGCGCGGGCTACCAGGCGCATATCGCCGCCATGCTCAAGCAGGCCGGCTACGGCGATGCGCCGGCCCGCGCCGCGCGCGTGTTTGCGCTGGAACAGAAAATTGCCGCCAGCCACGCCAGCCGCGAGGATTCGGCCGATGTCGCCAAGGGCAACAACGCGTGGCGCGCCGCCGACTTCGCCAGCAAGGCGCCGGGCCTGGACTGGCAAGCTTTCTTCCAGGCGGCGGGCCTGGGCAAGCAGACGGATTTCATCGTCTGGCATCCGTCGGCCATGACGGGCAGTGCCGCGCTGGTGGCGAGTGTGCCACTGGCCACGTGGAAGGATTTCCTGGCCTTCCACGCCATCAACCATTTCAGCACCACCTTGCCGAAGGCGGCCGCCGACCAGCGCTTTGCCTTCTATGGCAGCGCCCTGAGCGGTACGCCGCAGCAGTCGCCGCGCAGCAAGCGCGCGCTGGCCGCGACGAATGCGGCCCTCAGCGACGCCGTCGGCAAGCTGTACGTGGAACGCTATTTCCCGCCGGAATCGAAAGCCCGCGTGCAGGAGATGGTGACGAATATCGTCGCCGCCTTCTCGCGCCGCATCGACAAGCTGGACTGGATGGCGCCGGCCACCAAGGCGCAGGCGCAGGAAAAACTGCAAACCCTGTACGTGGGCGTGGGCTATCCGGAACGCTGGGACAGTTACGCTGGCTTGCGCGTGGTGCGCGGCGATGCGCTGGGCAATGTGCAGCGGGCGGAACAGTTCCACTATCGCCAGGAGCTGGCCAAGCTGGGCCAGTCGCCCGACCGCAAGGCCTGGGCCATGCCGGCGCAGCTGGTCAACGCCGTCAACCTGCCGCTGCAAAATGCGTTGAATTTCCCTGCCGCCATCCTGCAGCCGCCATTCTTCGACCCGCAGGCATCCGATGCAGCCAACTATGGCGGCATCGGCGCCACCATCGGCCACGAGATCAGCCACAGCTTCGATGACCAGGGCGCGCAGTTCGACGCCCAGGGCAAGCTGCGCGACTGGTGGACGCCGGCCGACCTGGCGCATTTCCAGACGGCATCCAAGCAATTAGTGGCGCAGTTCGCGGCCTACAAACCATTCCCCGACCTGGCCGTGAATGGCCAGCTGACCCTGAGCGAAAACCTGGCCGACCTGGCCGGCGTGGCGGCCGCGCATGATGCGTTCACCCTGTCGCAGCAGGGCAAGCCGGTGCAGGCGGGCGCCGACCGCGATTTCTTCACGGGCTATGGCGTCAGCTGGCGCAGCAAGGCGCGCGAAGCGGCGGCGCGCCAGCAGATACTCACGGATGGCCATGCGCCGGCGCAATACCGCGCCGCCACCGTGCGCAATCTCGACGCCTGGTACCCGGCCTTCGACGTCCTGCCGGGCCAGCAGCTGTACCTGGCGCCGGAGCAGCGCGTGCGCGTCTGGTAAGAGTGCTGACGCTGCCGGCCGGGGAACTGGTCGGCAGCGTAAAATGGCGGAACATATCGACAGGACCGCCATGCAGCCAAGCCCACCGCAAGACCCCATTCACGCCATTACGGGCCGCACCCTGGCCCATTACGACGCCAGCGCCGAGCAGTTTTTCGAAGGCACGCGCGACCACGACGTCAGCCAGAACATCGCCGCGCTGCTGGACGCCATCGGCAAGCCGGCGCCGCTGGCCATCCTCGACCTCGGTTGCGGCCCGGGCCGCGACCTGAAGGCGTTCACGGCCATGGGGCATCACGCCACGGGCGTCGATGGCTGCCCCCGCTTCGTCGAGATGGCGCGCGCCTACAGCCGCTGCACCGTGTGGCAGCAGGATTTCGTCGACCTCGATTTGCCGGCCGCGCACTTCGACGGCGTGTTCGCCAATGCCGTGCTGTTCCACGTGCCCAGCGCCGTCTTGCCCGGCGTGCTGCGCGCCCTGCACGCTTGCCTGAAGCCCGGTGGCGTGCTGTTCAGCTCGAATCCGCGCGGGCAGAACCAGGAAGGCTGGAATGGCGCCCGCTACGGCAGCTATCACGACGAGGAAACGTGGGCCGCCTACGTGCAGGCGGCCGGTTTCAGCCTGCTCGACCAGTACTACCGCCCGCCGGGCTTGCCGCGCGACCAGCAGCCGTGGCTGGCCACCGTGTGGCGCAAGCCCGCGTGATCGCCGATATTGGCGCAAATTGAGCATGTGTTAGGAACCGTACAGAGCATTGATTCCCCGCCCCGTAGTATGGACACATCGACACGCAGCAAGCAGTTTGCAACAGCGTGTGAGCCGCAGTACCGGCCCTTCGGGGCCGGACAACAGATGTACCAACTACAGTGAGGATCCATCATGAACAAAGATCAAGTCGAAGGTAAACTGAAGGAAGTCGGCGGTAAAATCCAGGAAGCCGCTGGCAAGATCGTCGGCAGCGAAGAACAGCAAGCCAAGGGCCTGGCAAACCAGGTCGAAGGCAAAGTGCAGAAGAAAGTCGGCGACGTCAAGGACGCGGTGGAAACCGTCACGCGCAAACCGTAATCTGACGCACGCATAAAAAAACCGCCGCCTGTCGCGAGACAGGCGGCGGTTTTTTATTTGATGCCGGTCAAACTTATTTCACTGGATTGGCCAGGTTCTGCTTGAAGAACATCTCGATTTTCTTGTACACGTGGCGCTGGCCCGCGCGCGACGAGATGCCGTGCTTGGCGCCAGGATACGTCATCAGGTCGAATTGCACGCCGCGGTTCACCAGCGCGTCGATCAGGCGCGTGCTGTTGCTGAACAAGACGTTATCGTCGGCCATGCCGTGCACCAGCAGCAGCGGCGACTTCAGGCCGTCCAGATGGGCGAACACGGTGCTGGCCTTGTAGCCATCGACGTTTTCCTTCGGCATGCCGAGGAATTGCTCCGTGTAGTGGGTGTCGTACAGCGACCAGTCGGTCACGGGCGCCACCGAAACGCCCATGGCGATCTTGTCGGACGCTGCCGACAGCAAGCGCAGGGTCATGAAGCCGCCGTAGCTCCAGCCGAACACGCCGATGCGTTTTGCATCGACGAAGCTTTGCTTGCCCAGCCAGTCGATGCCGACCAGCTGGTCGGCCACTTCCGCCGCGCCCAGGTTGTGATAGATGGCGTCCGTGAACGCGCGCTCGCGGCGCGACGAGCCGCGGTTATCGAGGCGGAAGACGACAAAGCCCTGCTGCGCCATGTATTGGTCGAAGTTGTTGCCCCAGCGGCGAGCCACGTGCTGCGAGTGCGGGCCGCCATACGTCGACAGGTAGACGGGATAGCGCTTGCCGGCGTCGAAGTTCGACGGCTTGACGATCGAATAGTGCAAGGTCTGGCCATCGTTGGCCTTCAGGGTGCCGTATTCCGTCGGCAGGTGGTCCGCCTTGTACTTGTAGTACGGGTGGCTGGCGTTCAGCGCGTTTTCTTCCAGCCAGCCCACCATGGCGCCGTCCGGACGGCGGATGCTCACTTGCGGCGGCGTGGCCGGGTCCGAGTACGTGTCGACGAAGACTTCGCCATTGCGCGAGAACGTCGTGTCGTGCCAGCCATCGGCTTTGGTGACGCGCTGCGGCTTGTCGGCCGTGCTGCCGTCCAGCGCAAGGGCGTAGGTCTGCTTGTCGATGACGGCGTCGCGGTTCGACGATACGTAGACCTTGCCCGTCTTCTGGTTCACGGCCAGCACGCTGTCGATGCCCCACTCGCCGGAAGTGACCGGGTGCAGCAGCTTGCCGCCCATGTCGTACAGGTACAGGTGGTTGCGGCCCGTGCGCTCGGACGACCACAGGAACTGGCCGTTCGGCAGGAAGCGCAGGTCGTCATGGATGCTGACCCAGGTTTTCGACGTTTCCGTCAGCAGGGTGCGCTGCGCCAGGGTGGCCGCATCGACGGCGACCAGGTCGAGGGTCTTCTGGTCGCGCGACTGGCGCTGGTACACGAGCGACTTGCCGTCCGCGCTCCAGTCGGCGCGCACCAGGTAGATGTCCGGGTTCGTGCCCAGGTCCACCTGGCGCTGCGCGCCCGTTTCCGGCGAGACGATCAGCAGCTGCACCAGCACGTTCGGGTCGCCCGCGGCCGGGTAGCGCTGCTCGACGACGTCGGTGCGGTCGGCGAAGATTTCGAAGCGGCGCACGACGGGCACGGGCGCTTCGTCATAGCGTTTATAGGCGATGGCGGAATCGTCGGGAGCCCAGTAGTAGCCGGTGCGCTGGCCCATTTCTTCCTGCGCCACGAATTCGGCTTCGCCGTTGCGTATCGTGCCCTTGCCATCGGTGGTCAGCTGGCGTTCCTTGTTCGTCTTGAGGTCGATCACATAGATGTTTTGATCGCGCACAAACGATACGTAGCGGCCTTTCGGCGAGATTTTCGGATCGAGCACATTGCCCTTGGCGACCAGGCGCGCCTTGTCCGGGTGGGCCGCGTCGACCAGGTACAGATTGCCGGCCAGCGGCACCAGCAGCTGCTTGCCGTCCGGCGACCAGCTGTAGCTGAGAATGCCGTTCAGGCTGGCCGTGCGCTCGCGTTCGCGGCGCGCCTGCTCTTCGGGCGAAATCGTTTCATTCGGCACCAGCGCCTTCGAGTCGACCAGGCGGTGCGTGCTCTTGTCCTTCAGCTTGAATTCCCACAGGTCGAGCTGGAACTGGTTGTCCGCGCGGCCGCGCAGGAACGTGACGCGCTCGCCGTCGGGCGAGACCTTCAGGTTGCGCACGCCGGGGCCGGCCAGCGCCGGATCGGCGTGGATGCGTTCCAGGGTCAGCTTTTCAGCCGATGCGGGAACGCTGGCCATCGCGGCCAGAAAACAAAGAATAAAACGCATGGATGTCTCGGTGATTGTAAAGGGATGTCAAGAAGATGCTTGACAGCAAACGATACCAGAGCACGGCGTTTAATGCGATAGGGCCAGCCACGGAATAATCCGGCAATTGCCTTCTTTACTTTGGCGGAAAGAGTGCGGCGCTGGGGCTTTGTATGGCGAAGCAGGAGGGCGGCACGCATAAATTGCGCGCCGCCCTGTGTTCCATGCATTGTTTCAATGCGCCGCGCGCAGGCGCTGCAGCGACAGCCGGTTCAAGTACCAGGTCAGCAGCACGGCGGCGACCGTCAAGCCCGTGACGAGGCCGATCCAGAAACCGGCGGCGCCCATCGGCTCGGCTGGCGACCAGGGGAAGCCGGCTGGCGCGAGGCCCAGCACGTAGCCGATCGGCAGCGAGAAGCCCCAGAAGGCCAGCAGCTGGATCAGCATCGGCTGGCGTGTCACCTTGTAGCCCCGGATGGCGCAGGACGTGGCCACTTGCGTCGCGTCGGACAGCTGGAACAGGGCGGCGAACAGCAGCAGCTGCGCGCACAGGGCCTGCACTTGCGGGTCGGACGTGTAGGCTTGCGCGATCTGGTGGCGGAAGACGGTGATGACGGTGGCCGAGATGATGGCCGCCGTCAGCGACATGGCCACGCCCACCCACGAAATGAAGCGCGCGCGGCGCAGATTGGCTTCGCCCACGGCGTGGCCCACGCGCGTGACCAGCGCGATGCCGAACGTGAGCGGCACCATGAAGACGACGGACGAGAAATTCAGGGCGATCTGGTGCGCGGACACCTGGATCACGCCGAAGCGCGCCACCAGCAGGCTGATGACGCCAAACGCGCTCACTTCGGCAAAGTAGGTCACGCCGATGGGCAGGCCCAGGCGCAGCATGGGGCCGATGGACGACAGCTGCGGCCCTTCCCAGTGCGTGAACGGATACGTGGCGCGGTAGGCGGGCGCGATCTTGATCCAGGCCAGCATGGCCAGCAACATCATCCACACGCAGCAGGTGGTGGCCACGGCGCAGCCCACGCCGCCCATCTTCGGCATGCCCCAGTGGCCGTAGATCAGCAGGTAGTTGACGAGGATATTGAGGCCCAGCGCGGCCAGCGCGATGACCATCACGGGCTTGGTCTGGTTGATGCTGGTGCTGTAGCCGTACAGCGCGCGGTAGGCGGCGAACGGCGGCAGCGCGCAGCTGATGATATGCACGAACAGCTTGGCCTTGGCCGCGACATGGGGTTCGAGCATCAGGTGGTCGAATACCAGCGCCGCCATGTTCGTCAGCAGGCAAGCCACGAGGCCCACGAGCAGCGCCTTCCACAGCGACTGGCGCACGATGTGCGGCACCCGGTCGTGGCGCGCGGCGCCGATTTCATGCGCCACCAGCGTATTGATCGCCATCATGATGCCGCTCACGGTAACGAGCACGATGGACCAGATGGCCGCGCCCAGCGAGACGGCGGCCAGTTCCTCGGGATTCGTATGGCCCGTCATCGCCACGTCGGCCGCGCCCATGCCGACGGTGGCCAGCTGGCCGATCAGGATGGGCCATGCCAGCTTCCACAGCGAAGAAATTTCAGTACGGACGGCGGGCAGGGTGAACGAGGTAGTGTGCGGCATGGTCGGCAAGCTTGACTAAACACAAGATTCTACCGGCATTCGCCGTGCTTGTCCGCCGTGCCGCCCCCGGGGGCGGCGCGCGGTAATCATTTGTTACAGCTAAGTGGGCCAGTCGCGGATAGACTGCGCGCTCTATTTGGCAAAATGACCAAATAGTCAACCGCAGTACCCTGACTATGGAGTAAGACCATGTTGAAGAAAGCTTTGAACTGCGCCCTGCTGCTGGGCGCCGCCATGACGGCCGAACTGGCCGGCGCCGGCGAACTGACGCTGTATTCGCGCGACGATTATCACGGCCGCTCGCACACCGTGCGCGACGCCGTCGCCGACCTGGAAGAGGTCCGTTTCAACGACACGACGCAAAGCATCCGCGTGCGCTCGGGCCGCTGGGAAGCGTGCGAGGAAGCCGATTTCCGCGGCGCCTGCTTCCTGCTCGAGGCGGGCGAGTATCCATCGCTGGACGGCCATGCCAACAAGATCACCTCGCTGCGCGAAGTGCGCGGCGGCTGGGATGGTTATCCGGGCCGCGACCGCGACCGGGGGCGCGACTGGGACGGCCGCCGTGACCGCGACCGCGAGCGCGGCCATTTGCCGGGGCGCTCGCTGGGCGGCGAACTGACCTTCTATACGCGCGATGATTTCGCCGGCCGCAGCTTGACCGTGCGCAATGCCTCGGCCGATTTGCGCGAGCGTGATTTCAACGACACGGTGCAAAGCGTGCGCGTGCGCTCCGGCTATTGGGAAGTGTGCGAGGACGTGGATTTCCGCGGCCGCTGCCGCACCCTGGAACCCGGTGAATACGCGAGCCTGGAGCGCCTGAGCAACCGCATCTCGTCGGTGCGCGAAGTGCGCTGACGCGGGGCTGGCACGAGTGGCCGGTCCCTGCCGGGGCCGGCTATTGCTTTTGGTAACAATTTATTGTGCTTTTCCCATACTTTGTTACACCGTTTTTTCTGCGGATGGTTACACTGGTATCAGTTGTCATGTCGATCACTTGCCTTGACAGACCCTGGCTAACGCCGGCGGCTTTCCGCGTGGGCGGGCGGGCACTTGTTACAATGGCATCCTGGCGTTTTGGCCAGGCGAATCATCACCAAAGAATGAAGAATGGAGTTAATCATGACGGGCCCTTTCAAACACGCGCTGGCATGCGCGGCGACCTTGCTGCTCTCGCTGGGGGCGCATGCAAGCGCCCATGCGGGCGATATCACCTTGTTCGAAGACGTTGATTTCCGTGGCCGCGCCGTGAACCTGCGCGAGACGACGGACGACTTGTCGCGCTTTGGCTTCAATGACAAGGTGTCGAGCATCCTGGTGCGTTCAGGGACCTGGGATGTGTGTACCGATGCCGGCTTCCGCGGCAATTGCAAGACCCTGGGGCCGGGCGAGTACCGCTCGATGCCGGGCATGAACGACGCCATCAGTTCGGTGCGCGAATCGGGGCGCGGCGACGGCTACAATCCGGGACGTCCCGGGCGCGATCCGGACCGCGGCCATGGCGGCTATGGCCGTGGCGGCACCCTGGAAGTGTATTCGGGCGCGGGGCAGAATGGCGGCTCGGCGCGCCTGAACCGCGATACGGACGATTTCGTCAGTATCGGCTTCAACGACCGCACCACGAGCATCGTCATCTACAACGGCTACTGGCAGCTGTGCAGCGATGCGAACTACAACGGCGTGTGCCGCATCTTCGGCCCCGGCCGCCACGACGACCTGGGGCGCGGCCTCGATGGGCGCGTCTCGTCGGCGCGCATGGTGGACGAGCGCGAAGCGCGCCGCCAGCAGCAGTATGAGCAGCAGTATCAGCGGCCGCAATACGAGCAGCAGTATCCGCAACAGCAATATCCGCAACAGCAGTACCAGCAGCGCGGCGCCGTCCTGCTGTTCCCCGAAGCGGGCATGCGCGGCGAACCGCTGGCGCTGGACCGCAATGCGGAAGACCTGGTGCGCTACAACTTCAATGACCGCGCCTCGTCCATCGTCGTCAACGAGGGCCAGTGGGAAGTGTGCAGCGATTCGAACTTCCGCGGCCGCTGCGAAGTGATCGGGCCGGGAGAATACGGCCGCCTGAACAGCATGGAAAACCAGATTTCCTCGCTGCGCCGCGTGCGCTGATCGCGTCTTGACGCGGTACTGACAGGCCGCCTGCCGGGTTGATCCCGCCAGGCGGTTTTTACATTCCCTGCCGTGTGCTGACATTTGCTTGCCCTTTGTTACACTCGCCGCCTGTCGCCTGGACTACACTGGCGAAAATGTCTCAGTATTGGAGTTGTCATGGTTCGATCTTTCCGGCCCGCGCTGCTGTGCGCCGCCACCTTCCTCGCCCCCCTTGCCGCATCGGCGGGCGAAATCACCCTGTTCGAGGATGCCGGTTTCCGCGGCCGCCCGGTCACCCTGCGTTCCGATATGGGCGACCTGTCGCGCATGGGCTTTAACGACAAGACCTCCAGCATCATCGTGCGCTCGGGCACCTGGGAAGTGTGCAAGGACGCCAATTACCGTGGCAACTGCCGCACCCTGGGGCCGGGCCGCTACGACACCATGCCGGGCATGAACGACGCCGTTTCCTCCGTGCGCGAAGTGGGCCGTCCGGGCCATGGCGGCGGCGATCACCGTCCCTACCCGCCGCGTCCTCCGCGTCCGGAGCCGGAACGCCCATACCCTGGCCACGGCCATGGCGGCGGCCACCGTCCCGACATGAATGGCGCCGTGCTGATGTTCCCCGATGCGGGCATGCGCGGCCGACCCGTGCGCCTGGACCGCGAAGTGCATGACTTGAGCCGCTACGGCTTCAACGACCGCGCCGAATCGATCGTCGTCAATTACGGCCGCTGGGAATTCTGCGTCGACGCCAACTTCCGCGGCCGCTGCGTGGTGATGGGGCCAGGCAGCTACGGCCGCCTGCACCATGGCCTGGACCGCCGCATTTCCTCGCTGCGCCGCGTGCGCTAGGCGTTTCCGCTTCCCTGCTGCCGCCCGCGCGACCCCAGTCCCGCGGGCGGTGTTGTATTGTGCGCACGCGCCATCGGCGCCAATTCGTGTACTCTTCCCATAGGCACTTCAACCATGGGGAGCAGGCACGGTGGAATACAAGGATTATTACAAGGAACTTGGCGTCGAAAAGACGGCGACCGAGGCCGAGATCAAGAAGGCGTACCGCAAGCTGGTACGCAAATACCATCCCGACGTGAGCAAGGAGCCGGACGCCGACAAGCGCACCAAGGCCCTCAACGAAGCCTACGGCGTGCTGGGCGACGCGGAAAAGCGCGCCGCCTACGATGAACTGGGGCGCAGCGCGCAGGGCCATCCCAAGGGAGAACCTTTCCGACCGCCGCCGGACTGGGGTGCGGGCTACGAATCGTCGGGCGCCGACGACAGCGACTTCTTTGCCGACCTGTTCGCCCACGTGGGCGGGCGGCGCCGCGCCAACAGCACGTTCCAGATGCAGGGCGAGGACAGCCACGCCGCCATCACCATCGATTTGCAGGACAGCTACCAGGGCGCCAAGCGCCATATCGTCATGCGCGTGCCCGAGGCGGATGCGCAAGGCCACGTGGTGACGCGCGAACGCACGCTGGAAGTGACGATACCGAAAGGCGTCACGGAGGGCCAGCAGCTGCGCATGAAGGGGCAGGGCAATCCGGGCAGCGGCGGCGCGCCCGCCGGCGACCTGTACCTGGAAATCCGCTTCCGGCCCGATGCGCGCTACAAGGTGGAAGGGCGCGACGTCTTCGAGACGGTGCCCGTCACGCCGTGGGAAGCGGCGCTGGGCGGCGAGATCGACGTGCCCACGCCATCGGGCACGGTGTCCGTCAGCGTACCGCCCAATTCGCAGACGGGGCGCAAGCTGCGCCTGAAGGGACGGGGCATCCCCGCCGCCCAGCCGGGCGACCTGTATCTGCTGCTGGAAGTGGTGCTGCCGCCAGCGAACGATGACAAGGCGCGCGAACTGTATGCAACCATGGCGCGCGAGATGGCTTTCAATCCGCGCCAGAAGCTGGGAGGGTAAATCATGACAAACAAGGTAATTGGCGAATTGCTCGAAGACCGTGCCCTGAGCCTGGAAGAACTGGCGCGCGCCTGCGCCGTGGAGCCGGACTGGGTGGTGCAGCACGTGCAGACGGGCGTGCTGCTGCAAAATGGCCCGCCGGCGGGGCAACTCACGGCCTGGCGCTTCACCAGCCTGGACCTGGTGCGCGCGCGCCGCCTGCACGAAATCGAATCCGTGTTCGACGCGAACGCCGAACTGGCCGCGCTGGTGGTCGACTTGTCGGAAGAAGTGGCGCGCCTGCGGCGCCGCCTGCACGTGCTGGGCGTCGATTAGGCCTTATGCCGGCTCGCCGTGCCGCTGCACGGTGAGCCGGGCAATATAGAACTGCCCGTCGACGACCACCCGGTGCGGGATGCCGGCCACGTCGAAGCCGGGGCCGCCGTCTTCCATCCATTCCTGCGCCAGCGAATCGAATTGCTGCGGCGTCATGCGCAGCATCTGCGCCGTGATGACGAAGCGCGCGCCAGGTTTTTGTTTGTTGACGAAGTCGTCGATGCCGGCCATGTGGTTCCTTATTAAAGTGTTACCCGCATCATACCTGTGTCAATTGTGAACTCACAACGCCTAACAAAACCGTAGCGAGCGGCAGCGATTTGTGGCTAAGAAGCGCAACCGTACTTTAGTACGGTGAGCATCGCAGGCCGCAAAGCGCGACGCGCAGTAGGTTTTGTTTGGCGTTTAAAACCCTTGGGCCAGCAGCGGCAACTGTTCCGCGAACCGCTCCGTCAGCCACTTGCCCGCCTGGCCCGGCGGCGTGTCGGCGCGCTGGATCAGGTAAATCGGGTAATTTTCGCCATTGTCGACGGCCAGCGGCAGGTGCGCCAGGCGGCCTTCCGCCAGGTCGTCGCGCACCATCGCTTCGGGCATGTTGCCCCAGCCCAGGCCCGCGCGCAGCAGCGCGTGCTTGGAACCGAGGTCGCCCAGGCGCCAGTTGCGCAATCCCAGCACGCCGAAATCCTGGCCTTCCGTCAGCACGCTGCGGTCGCTGAGTACCAGCTGCACGTGTTCGCGCGCCACGTTGGAGGGAATCGGGCCTGCCAGCTGCGCCAGCGCGTGGCTGGGCGCTGCCACGGGAATCAGGCGCACGTGGCCCACGGCCAGGCGCTCGAAGACGCTGGCCGTGGCCGTCATCCAGCCACCGAGGCCGATGTGGCAGCTGCCATCCATCACCAGTTGCGCCACGGCGCCCATCGCCTCGATGCGCAGGCGCAGGGCGACGGTGGGGAACTGCGCCTGGAACGCTTCGAGCACGCGCACCAGCACGCAGGTGGGAAACATCACGTCGACCACCACCGACACTTCCGCCTCCAGCCCGCCGGCCAAGGCCTTGGCACGCGCACGCATGCCGTCGACCTTCAGGGCCACGGCGCGCGCGTCGGCCAGCAGGGCCTTGCCCGCGTCCGTCAGGGTGGGCTTGCGCTTGCCGCGGTCGAGCAGCACCACGTTCAGTTGTTCTTCCAGGTTGGCGATGGTGTAGCTGATCACCGACTGCGTGCGGTGCAACTGGCGCGCCGCGTGGGCGAAACCGCCCGCGTCGATGACGGCGACAAACACGCGCAACTGGTCGAGCGAAGGTTGGCCCGGTTCTCTCATGCTGACTCCATATCTAGAAATTCGATGCTAATCATTTATATTTACACGGTTTTCTCGATGGTAGACCCGAACTATGCTGTGTACAAGGGCTGCGATGCGGCCATTCCCGTCACCCGTTTTCACAGGAGCACTTCATGAGCAAGGTCTTATACATTAATAGCAGCGTGCGCAACAGCGGTTCCCTTTCTCGTCAATTGTCCGGCGAATTCGTCGCCAAACTGGCCGCGCAAGGCGCCAGCGTGGTCGAACGCGACCTGGCGGCGCAGCCCGTGCCGCACTTGACGGAAGAGGTGATGGGCGCCTTCTTCACGCCGGCCGACCAGCGCAGCGCGCACGCGGCAGCGGCCGTGCAATTGTCCGATACCCTGGTCGACGAATTGCTGGCGGCCGACGTGCTGGTGCTGGCCGCGCCCATGTACAACTTTTCCGTGCCCTCGACCCTGAAGGCGTGGATCGACCACGTGGCGCGCGCGGGCCGCACGTTCCAGTACACGGCGACGGGCCCGGTCGGCCTGGCCACGGGCAAGAAAGCGGTCATTTTCACGGCCAGCGGCGGCGTCTACAGCGAAGGCCCCGGCGCCGCGTATGACTACCTGAGCACTTATCTGCGCACGGCGCTGGGCTTCATCGGCATCACCGAGATCGAGTTCGTGCAAGCCGAAGGCGTGGCCATGGGCGAGGAAGCCGTCAGCAGCGCGATTGCCAAGGGCCGCGCGTCGATCGAAGCTCTGGCTGCCTGAATCAGGCTCGCCTCTAGTTCCAAAGGGGGATTGCCAATCTGCCATGGTTGACATAAGCTTGCCGGCGGCACGCCCCGTGCCGGCCCGGCGAGCGGTTCGCCATGAAAGTCCCTCATGCACAAGTTGGCAAGCGCAATATTGTTCGGATGTTCTTTGTTTTCAGCAGGCATTGCGCTGGCGCAAACTGCGCCCGTGGCGCCGCCCCACGTGGGGCGCCACGCTTCCACGCCCGAAGATATCCGCGCCATCGAAAAAGTCGTCGCCGACTTCCAGGCGGCCCTGATCGCCAAGGATGTCAAGCTGCTGTCGTCGCTGCTGCTGCATACGAACATCCTGTTTGCCTCGCCTGCCGACGACGATTTCATCAAGAAAATGCGCGACACGACGGACGTCCACTTCGACGGCGTCGGGGCGGCCGGCTATGTCGGTTTCGCCAACTTCATCAAGCGCGAACCGCAGCGCACGGAAGAAAAATTCTACAACGTCAAGATCACCCAGGACCGCCATGTCGCGTGGGTCAACTTCGACTACGAATTCCTCGTCGGCAATAAATTGTCCAACTATGGCGTGGAAGCGTGGCAAATGGTCAAGCGCGATGGCGAATGGAAAATCCTCAGCGTCGTGTGGTCCATGCATTCCGCGGCCGAGGCCGGAAAGTAGGGGGCCGGCGACGCCGTGTCAGTCGCGCGGCAGCTCGCGGATTTCCACCGTCCCCCCTGCGTTCAGTACGGGGTTTCCGATTAACAATTTTTTTGCATCGTCTATACTTTCAGCTTGTACACGTATATAACCTGACAAGTGTGGCGTCACCGGTTTGGCCTGGCCGGACCGGTGCACGCAGATACCGGGACCGATGGAACTGCCGCCGCAGAAGCGGCCGCTGGCCCTGAGCATGGCGAAGTAATCTTCCCAGGCCGGCGTGGCGACGTCCACCGGTGTTTCCGTGTCGTCGTGCATGAAGATGAGGTAGTCATTCATCCATTTTCTCCTATGCCGCGTTATAAAAACAAAGCCGCATCGGGTATCCCGAGCAGGCGTGAACGCATGGTTTTACCTTTTTACCGCGTCAGTCCGTAGAGACAAGCTGTCCGGCCATGTCATTTTTGGAGCGAACATCGTGCCGATAAAGTATGTTGATTTTTATGAGGTGAATTACACGGCGGAACCCTTGCGGGGCTGCAAGCTATGGGGCGCCTACGTCGCCATCTATGCCCCGTCGCGCAACCCCATGCACCGGGTCAACCTGGTGAAAAAGCGCCGGGTATCGGCCGACCACCAGTTTACAACGGAAGCGGACGCCGTGGCGGAAGCGGGCGAGGTGGCCGTCAAGCTTGTCGAGCGGCGCCAGCGCCGCTATGTCTTCCATCCCTGAAGCGTCGCGTGGCTTGTTTCGGCGCAAGTTATTGCGAGTGAGCACAGTCCGGGCGTAGCCGGTGCAGGCGCGCCGGCGCAGTTGCCCGTATCATGCGAACTATTGCCACGCCAGAGGACCGCCATGAAACGCCAGTTGCACCTGCTCGTCATCGATCCGCAAAACGATTTTTGCGACTTGCCCGCCGCATGGCTGCCGCCAGATGCCGCACCGGCGCTGGCCGTGCCCGGCGCCCACCAGGATATGCTGCGCGTGGCGCAATTGATCCGCGAAGGGGGAGGCGGTTTGACGCAGATCAGCATCACGCTCGACGCGCACCACCGCTACGACATCGCCCACCCCGCCTTCTGGCGCACGGGCGATGGCGGCGCCGTGCCGCCATTTACGCAGATCAGCGCGCAGCAGGTGCGCGACCGCCTGTTCCTGCCCGCCGCCAGCGGCGCCTTGCCGCGCGCGCTGGCTTATCTGGATGCCTTGCAGCAAGCGGGGCGCTATCAATTGATGGTGTGGCCCGTGCATTGCGAGATCGGCAGCTGGGGGCAGAATGTCCATGCGGCCGTACGCGCCGCCTACAACGCGTGGGAAGTGGAGCGGCTGCAAGTGGTGGCCAAGCTGAGCAAGGGTTCGAACCCATGGACCGAGCATTACTCGGCCGTCATGGCGGAAGTGCCCGATCCGCAGGATGCGGCCACCCAGCTCAACCGCGCCTTCCTCGATACCTTGCTGCCGGCGCAGCAGATTTATGTCACCGGCGAAGCGGGCAGCCATTGCGTGAAAGCCAGCACCGAGCACATCGCCGACTACCTGCAAGCGCAGCAGGGACGGCAGGCCCTGTCGCGCTTGGTCTTGCTGACGGACTGCATGAGCCCTGTCACGGGCTTTGAAGCGCAGCAGCGCGACTTCCTTGCCGCCATGCAGGCGCGCGGCGCGCGGCTGGCCACGTCTGCCGACGTCTTGCCCGAACTGCAGGCGAACGCGATTGCCTGAGCCATTGTCGATTGTGTCCTGCTGAAATGCTTGCAGTGGCGTACTATTCTGGCTTCAGGAAGTTGGAGAAAACACACATGACCCCGATAGTGCGCAGTTTGCTGGAAACCGATCTGTATAAATTTACAATGTGGCAAGCATTGCTGCACGGTCATCCGAATACCCATACCGAATACGAATTTGTCTGCCGCAACGCCACCGCCTTTCCCCTGGCCGAACTGAAGGGCGAGCTGGAAGAGCAGCTCGACCATTTATGCTCGATGTCGTTTGCCGACGACGAGCTGGCCTATTTGCGCACCCTGCGCTTCATGAAGAGCGATTTCGTCGACTTTTTGACGGTGTTCCGCTTCCAGCGCAAGTTCATCGAAGTGAGCACGGATGGCGACACCTTGCTCGTGCACGCGGCCGGGCCGCAAGTGCACGTGATGGGCTTCGAGATTTTCGTGTTGTACATCATCAACGAACTGTATTTCCGCCGTTTCGACCTGGACGCGGCCATGCGCGAAGGGCGCCACCGCCTGGGCTTGAAAGTGGCGGCCGTGAAGGAATTCGGCAAGCTGCCAAGGCGCAAGCATCCATTCGAATTTTCCGATTTCGGCGTGCGCCGGCGCTTTTCCGGCGCCTGGCATGATGAGGTGGTGCAGCGCCTGGCGCGCGAAGTGCCCGAGTATTTCAAGGGCACGTCGAATGTCTACCTGGCGAAAAAGCTGGGCATCGTGCCGATCGGCACCATGGCGCATGAATACATGCAATCGTTCCAGTCGTTCGGCGTGCGCCTGCGCGACTTTCAAAAGGCGGCACTGGAAGACTGGGTGCAGGAATACCGGGGCGACCTGGGCATCGCCCTGACGGACGTGGTGGGAATGGATGCGTTTTTGGCCGACTTCGACCTGTATTTCGCCAAGCTGTTCGACGGCTTGCGCCACGATTCGGGCGACCCCGTCGAGTGGGGCGAGAAGGCGCTGGCCCACTACGCGGCCCTGCGCATCGACGCCAATACCAAGCGCCTCGTGTTTTCCGACGGCCTGGACCTGGACAAGGCGTTTGCCCTGTACCAGCACTTCGCCGACCGCATCATGACGGGCTTCGGCATCGGCACCAATCTCACCAACGACGTCGGTTTGACGCCGCTCAACATCGTCATGAAACTGGTGCGCTGCAATGGCCAGTCCGTGGCGAAACTGTCGGATTCGCCGGGCAAGACCCTGTGCAAGGATGAAACTTTCCTCGCTTACTTGCGGCAAGTGTTTCACCACCCTGCCGTTTAAGGCGCCGGCACGGACATTTACAGCCCGTGCCGCCTGCCGATATTAAAACCCGGTCACCACCGTGTTCATGTGCTCGACCTGGGGCGGGGCGGCAAAGAATTCGCCCACCAGGCCGCGCCACGCCTGGAAGTCGTCGCTGCCGCGGAAATGCACGGTATGGTCTTCCAGGGTCGTCCAGCCCACGACGAGGCGGTAGGCGTCGCCGTTTTCGATCGAGCGCTCCAGGCGCATCGACTCGCAGCCGCGCGCGCGCTGGAACAGGGGGATGGCTTTCGTCACGGCCGCTTCGAAGGCAGCGTGCGTGGCCGATTTGATCTGGATGTGGGCAATTTCAAAAATCATGGCAAGTTCCACTGAGGAATGAAGGAAGCTTGATCTTGCCATAATTTGACCGCGCGGGGGAGAGCGCCTCAGCCAGCGAGCGTAGCGACGCCTGCGCGCCGGCCGCCCGCGTGGCTGGCCGTGCGCTGGTCGATATCGCAGCCGTGATGCGCCTGCACGATGGCGTGCGCCCGTTCCCGTTCCTGCGCATTGCCGATGGCTACGACGAGGCGGAACATGCCGCGCCACGCGGCCTTGCCCTGTATGGGGACGGTGGGGACGGCCTCGTCGTCGACCGTGTCGAGCTGCACGGCGTGCGCGGGGAAACCATCGTCGAGCAGGGCGCTGCGGGCCTGTTGCGCATCGGCAAAATGGTCGAAGATGCGGATCAGGGCGGGCGCAACAAGGGGGCTGGTGGCGGTGTGCATGGCCAGGCTTTCGAGTGGGGGCGTCCGAGTTTGACCTGCCAGCCTTTCGAGTGGGGGCGTCCGAGTTTGACCTGCCAGCCTGTAAAAAATTCTGCCTCAGCCTGTAAAATCCTCGATCAAGGCGCAAAAGTTTGATAAATATCCAGTATGGTTGCCAAGTCGCGCTAAGATACGCCTTGCGGTGCGTCTTGCTGGCAGGGATGCGGGATCAATCTTTCATAGGAGAACTAAATGGCAGCGAAGAAAATTCTGTTTTTGACCGGCGATTTTGCAGAAGATTATGAAACGATGGTGCCGTTCCAGGCCCTGCTGATGCTCGGTCATACCGTGCATGCCGTGTGTCCCGGCAAGAAGAGCGGCGAGACGATCAAGACGGCCATCCACGATTTCGAGGGCGACCAGACCTACACGGAAAAGCCGGGCCATTTGTTCACCCTGAACGCCAGCTTCGACGACATCGACCCGGCCCAGTATGACGCCGTGATGATCGCCGGCGGCCGCGCTCCCGAATACCTGCGCCTGAACGACAAGGTCATCGCCGCCGTGCGCCATTTCGCCGAAGCGGGCAAGCCTGTCGCGGCCGTCTGCCACGGCGCGCAGTTGCTGGCCGCCGCCGACGTCATCCGCGGCAAGCGCATTTCCGCCTATCCCGCCTGCGCGCCGGAAGTGAAGCTGGCGGGCGGCACGTATGCCGACATCGCCGTCACGGACGCCGTCACGGATGGCCAGTTCGTCACGGCGCCCGCGTGGCCCGCGCATCCGGCCTGGCTGGCGCAGTTCGTCAAGCTGCTCGGTACCGAGATCCGTTTGTAACCTTTACCAGCCCGGCAGGCCGCAGCGCTTGCCGGGCGCACTACTTTTCAGATTCGAGTTCTTCATGCATGCGCCGCGCAGTCAATCTTCCCGCAAACAACTTCCAGCGTCACGCTGGCGCCAGCGCCGCCTGGCGCAAGCCGAGTCGGGCCTGAGCGCCGCGCAGGAACGCCAGCTGGCCACCCTGCATGAGATTTCCACCTTGCTGGCGGGACAGCACGCCATCGATGCACTGTGCCGCGGCTTCCTGCGCCACGTGATGCAGTTCGCGCAAGCGGAAGGGGGCACCGTGCGCATCCTCGATCCGCAGCACGATACCGTGCACATCATCGTGCACGAAGGCATTTCCGATGCCATGGTGGAAGAGGAACACTGCATCCGCAACAACGATTGCCTGTGCGGCGCGGCCGTGGCCCAGGGCGTGATCCAGATCCGCGATTTCCGCCAGGTCGATGCCATGCAGCGCTACCGTTGCCAGGATGAAGGATTTATCGCCATCGCCGTCTTTCCCATCCTCGCGCGCGACCAGGTGGTGGGCAGTTTTTCGCTGCACTTTGCGCGCCCGCAAGCTGTGCATGCGCAGCAGCAGGGCTGGCTGGAAACGCTGGGCCAGAGCCTGGGCATCGCCATCGAAAACCAGCGCCTGATCGCGCGCGAAAAGGAATTCGCCGTGGCGCGCGAACGCAGCCTGCTGGCTGAAGGCTTGCATGACAGCATCGCGCAAAGCCTCAACTTCATCAGCCTGCAAGTGCAGATGCTCGACGATTCCGTGCGCCGGGGCCAGCTCGACGAAGCGGCTGAAGTGTTGCCGCTGATGCGCATGGGCGTCGAGCAAAGCTACCAGGACGTGCGCGAATTGCTGGTCAATTTCCGCACCCGCTGGCATGGCAGCGACCTGGAAAGCAAGCTGTCGGAAGTGCTGGCCAAGTTCGAGCTGCAGACGGGCGTCGTCGGCACGCTGGACATGAGCGGCAATGGCGCGCCGCTGGCGCCCGAGCAACAGTTGCAGATCCTGTTCATCGTGCAGGAAGCGCTGTCGAATATCCGCAAGCACGCGCAAGCGAGCAACGTGGCGCTGCGCGTGGTCAACGGGCGCGATTTCGCGCTGCAGGTGCGCGACGATGGCGAAGGCTTCGCCGCCAACCTACGCGACAAGAAAACGGAATTGCAGATCGGCTTGCGTATCATGCAGGAAAGAGCCGAGCGGCTCGGTGCGCAATTTGCCATCGACAGTACGCCCGGCGGCGGCACGACGATCTCGCTGGCCTTGCCGGCAGCCCGGCGCCAGGCCGCGTAACAGATGACTTATCCCTATCAGGCCACAAACATAGTGAACGCACCAATCAAAATCCTGCTGGTCGACGACCACACCTTGCTGCGCAGCGGCGTCAAGCTGCTGCTACAGCGCAATCCTCAATTCCAGGTGGTGGGCGAGGCATCGAACGGGCTGGACGGCGTGCGCCTGACGGCCGAACTGCGGCCCGACGTGGTGCTGATGGACTTGAACATGCCCGGCGTGTCCGGCGTCGAGGCGCTGCAGCTGATCTTGCAGGACTTGCCGCAGATGGTCGTGCTGATGCTGACCGTGTCGGAAAACGCGGCCGACCTGGGCGCGGCCCTGCGTGCGGGCGCGCGTGGCTACCTGCTGAAGAATATCGAAGCCGAGCAGCTGGGCCAGGCCATTTGCCGCGCCGCCGCCGGCGAATCCGTGATCGCCGACGCCATGACGGCCAAGCTCGTGTCGCAGTTCCGCGCGGGGCAGAACGCGCCCCAGGCCGACTATGACAAACTGACGCCGCGCGAACGCGAAGCCATGGCTTGCCTGGCGCAAGGATTGAGCAACAAGGAAATCGCGCGCCAGCTCGATGTGGCCGAAAGCACGGTGAAAATCCACGTGCAAAACATCCTCAAAAAGCTTAAGCTCAGCAGCCGCGTGCAGATCGCCGTGTATGCCGTCGAGCGCGAGTTGAGCAAATAAAGATCAAACAAAGTGCAAATAGTGCGCAAGGAATGCGCGATTGTTTGATCTGCATGGCGTTCCGGCCTAGACAACCCTAGTTCCTTTGACGTATGGCCTTGACCGTGCCTGCGCATTACACTCTTAGTCATTCGCTAATCTAATAAGAGAGTGTCATGCATAAGGTCAACGTCGATGGCTTGCTATCGAGCCAGGCTCTGTTTCGCCATATTTCCCCTTCGCAATTAGAGCAATTGCGCCAGGATGTCGTGCGCGTCGAAGTGGAAAAAGGCAAAGTGCTGTTCCGCAAGGGCGAAGTGGCGGAAGGCGCCTATGTGGTGGTCTTCGGCCTCGTCAAGCTGAGCGTGTTTTCCATGGAAGGTACCGATAAGGTACTGGAACTGATCCGCCCGGGCCAGAGTTTCGGCGAAGCCATGATTTTCCTCGATGAACCGTATCCGTTCTGCGCCGAAGCGCTCGAGCACTGCCTGCTGCTGCGCATTCCGCCGCATGCGCTGCTGCGCCTGCTGGACCAGTCGCCCCGTATCGCGCGCCAGATGATGAACAGCCTGTCGCATCACCTGATGGGTTTTATCCGCAACGTGGAGCGCTGCTCCGTGCAGAACGCCACCCAGCGCGTGGTCGAGTACCTGCTGCAAGCGTCGGACCAGCAGCGTTCGAACGAGGTCAAGCTGGACTTGAAGAAAAGCCTGTTGGCATCGTTCCTGAACCTGGCGCCCGCCACCCTGTCGCGCGTGCTGCACCAGTTGACGGACTTGCATTTGATTAAAGTCAGCGGTTCGTTGATCCAGATCCAGCCGGACGCCTTGAAGACGTATCGCCATGGTTCTACCGCGGCCATGCTGAACTAAGCTTTTTCAGCAGGCAAGGTCAGTCGCCAGAACAGCAGGGCGAGCAAGCTGACCGCCGCGCCCAGCGCGCATACCCCATGCCAGCCCGCCAGCGCATACACGCTGGTGGCGGCAATCGCACCGAGTCCGCTTCCCACCGCATAAAACAGCATGTAGCACGCCACCAGGCGGCTGTGCGCGTCGCTGTCCTGCTTGAAAATCAGGCTCTGGTTCGTCACGTGGATGGCCTGGCCCGCCAGGTCCAGCGCGATGATGCCGACGATCAAGGGCCACAGGGACGCGCCCGCAAAGCTGAGCGGCAGCCACGCGGCCAGCAGCAGCAACAGGGCTGCGCCCGTCGTCCACTGCGCGCGGCCATTATCGGCCAGCGCCCCGGCGCGCGCCGCGCCCAGCGCCCCCACCACGCCCACGAGGCCAAACGCGCCGATGGCCGCATGGCTATAGCCTTGCGCCGTCAGGGGCAGCACCAGGGCGCTCCAGAAAATATTGAACACGGCAAACATCAGCAGGGCCAGCGTGCCCCGCACGCGCAAGACTTTGTTGTGCATCAACATCTCCACCATCGAGGCGAGCAGGGCGCCATACGCCAGCTGTCGGCTGGCCGGCTGCGCCGGCGGCAGCTTGCGCCACAGCAGCAACAGCAGGGCGCAGGCGATGGCCGCCGACACAAAGTATACGGCGCGCCAGTCGGCCACATCGGCCACCACGCCGGACAGGGTGCGCGCCAGCAGCAAGCCGATCACCACGCCGCCCTGCGCCATGCCGACCACGCGGCCCCGCTCGTGGCTGGCCGCCGCGCTGGCCGCATAGGCGATCAAGCCCTGCGTCATGGCCGTCCCCAGCAAGCCGACCAGGAGCATGCCGCCCAGCAAGGCGGCCGTGGAGCGGGCGCAGCCCAGCGCCGCCAGGGAGATGGCCAGCAAACCCAGCTGGAACAGGGTCAAACGGCGCCGGTTCAGCATGTCGCCCAGGGGAACCAGCAGCAGCAGGGCCAGCGCGCAGCCGAGCTGCGTGGCCGTGATGACCATGCCGCTGGCCGCTTCCATCATGCCGAATTCCTGCGCCAGGGTGGCGAGCAAGGGCTGGGCGTAATACACATTGGCCACGCTGAGGCCGGCCGCCGTGGCAAACAGCCAGACGAGGGAGGGGGGAAGTGCTGTCGTGATGGATGGGTTGGTATCGCGCATGGGTCTGTATGTAAGTGGTTTCAAATTAAAACCAGTTGGAGTCTACGCCGGGAAGTTTTAAAATGCAACCACTCAATCCTGGAGAAAGCCCGTGGCCAAGCGCAAGAGCCTGAAAACCGACCCCTGTCCCGTGGCGCGCGCGCTCGACGCGATCGGCGAGCGCTGGTCGCTTATGATCGTGCGCGACGCCTTCGACGGCATGCGCCGGTTCGGCGAGTTCCAGAAAAGCCTGGGCGTGGCGAAGAACATCCTGGCCGACCGCCTGCACACGCTGGTGGAAGAGGGCATCTTTACGGTTGCGCCCGCTTCGGACGGCACGGCCTACCAGGAATACGTGCTGACGCCCAAGGGGCTGGCCCTGTTTCCCGTCATCGTCGGCTTGCGCCAGTGGAGCGAGGCGCAATTGTTCGAAGCGGGCGAGGCGCATTCGACCTTGCTGCAGCGCGGTTCGGGCTTGCCCGTGCGCCGCATGGACGTGCTGGGCGAGGATGGGCGCGTGTTGCAGGCGGGCGACACGGTCGTGCACAAGGTGTTGCCGCAATGAGCCGCGTGGCCGTGCTCGGTGGGGGCATCACGGGCGTGACGACGGCGTATGCGCTGGCGAAACGGGGCGTCAATGTCACCCTGATCGAGCGCCACCGCTACGCCGCCATGGAAACGTCGTATGCGAACGGCGGGCAATTGTCGGCCTCGCACGCGGAAGTGTGGAACCACAAGGCAACGATCTTGAACGCCCTGAAATGGATGGCGCGACGCGATGCGCCCCTGCTGCTGCATCCCTGGCCCAGCTGGCACAAGCTGAGCTGG
Organism: Janthinobacterium sp. SUN100; assembly: GCF_030397705.1. NCBI lineage: Bacteria > Pseudomonadati > Pseudomonadota > Betaproteobacteria > Burkholderiales > Oxalobacteraceae > Janthinobacterium > Janthinobacterium sp. SUN100. The sequence continues at coordinate 379,763 of NZ_JAPUBU010000005.1, forward strand.
TTTGCGGAATTTCTCGCCGCCATGCCCGCCTACGAGCGCAATACCATCGCCACGGCGCGCCTGGCGATCGCCGCGCGCGCACACTTGTTTGCCTGGGCGCAGGAAGAGCATATTGATTTCGATCATCGTCGCGCCGGCATCCTGCACGTCTACCGTGACCGGCGCGGCTTCGAGCGGGCGGCCGGCGTGTCGCGTTTGCTGGCACAGGGCGGACTGGAGCGGCGCGCCGTCACGCGGCAGGAAATGCGCGCCATCGAGCCGGCCTTGCAGGGCGACTTTTACGGCGGCTACTACACGGACAGCGATTCCACGGGCGACATCCACAAGTTCACCAGCGGCCTGGCCGACGCCTGCGCCCGCCTGGGCGTGGCGTGCCGCTATGGCACGCAGGTGACGGCGCTGGCGCGCGAACACGGCAAGGTGCGCATCAGCGTGGGCGCGGGCGAGGACAGCACCCTGTTCGACGCCGTCGTCATCTGCGCGGGCACGGCCAGCCGCGCCATGGCGGCAATGCTGGGCGACCACGTGAATGTGTATCCCGTGAAAGGCTATTCGATCACGGTGCAGCTCGACGACGCAGCCAGTCGCGCGGCGGCGCCGAAGGTCAGCCTGCTCGACGACGCGACCAAGCTGGTCAGCAGCCGCCTGGGCGAAGACCGGCTCAGAGTGGCGGGCACGGCGGAGTTCAATGGTTTCAATGACGACATCCGCGCCGACCGCATCCGCCCGCTGGTGCGCTGGGTGGAGCAGTGTTTTCCGGGCGTCAATACGCGCAAGGTGATCCCGTGGGCGGGCTTGCGCCCCATGCTGCCCGACATGCTGCCGAAAGTGGGGCCGGGCAAGGCGCCTGGCGTGTATTACAACACGGGCCACGGCCACCTGGGCTGGACCCTGGCGGCCGCCACGGCGGAGATGGTGGCAGAGGTGCTGCTTAGTTCTTCGGCAGCAAATCGCTGAGCGCGGCGCGGCCCTTGACGGTGAGGAAGGGGCCGACCTTGCTGTACGGCAGTAAAAAGTCGTTTTCGCAGCCGCTGCCGTTCGAGTCTTCCCAGAAGGACACGCCTTCCGGCTTCAGGGACAGGTGGAAGCGGCCGCGGCCGTCGTAATCCGTGCCCTTGCATTCGGCATCGATTTTCACGTCCTTGAACAGGGCCTGGCGCAGGCGGTCCGGCAATTCGGCCTTGTCGTCGCCATCGCTGGCGCTGGCGCCAAACCAGTTCCACACGTCCGTTTCCTGGCCCGTTTTGACGTCCCAGGTACGGAATTTGATGGAGATGCCGCTGGCGCCATAGCCTGCCGCCCAGCGGTAGAACTTGACCGTCACCCAGCGCGGCGACCAGTAGGTCGGCTCCGCATACACTTCGTCTTCCGTCGTGAAACCGTTGCGGCCCAGGTATTCGCGCCGCGTGGCATAGAAGTCGGCCAGGTCTTTTTTACTTTTTGCCAGCACGGCGCGCAACTGCGCATTGATTTTTGTCACGCCATCGCCGGGCGCGATCAATTCCACGGTGATGGTGTCGCCCACTTGCAGGTTGCGGTATTGCTTGCCTTCGAAGGCGATCGGCTTGCTCGTCTTGGTGCTGGGAAAATCTTCCAGCGCCAGGTTGTAGGCATCGCTGGCGCAGGATGGATGCTCGCGGTCGCCCGCCGCTTCCAGCAGGGTCAGGGCCAGGGGCAGGGTCTTGCCGCTTTTCGGGTCCGCCCAGGTGCCGGTGACTTTGCCATCTTGCGGCGCATCCAGGGACCAGGTGCCCGTCGTGTCGCCCTTGGCGTCGAGTTCCTGCCACAGGACTTTACCGTTCGGCTTGGTCAGCATGATCGGCGTCTTGTAGCGCGTGTAGTAATAGTTGCCGCTGCGGTCCGCGCCTTGCGTGGGGCTGGGCTGGTTGAAGCAAGCCACGATATTGGCCTTGCCCACGGTGCCCTGCCATACCCCTTGCACGGGCGGCTCGGCCGCCATGGCGGCGTGCAGGGCGGGCAGGGTCAGGCAGGCAAACAGAAAGCGGCGCATCGGTTGTTCCTCTCGTGGGCGAAGGCCGATTCTACATGGCCCCGCCCACGAGATGCCACACGTCAACTTATTTGCCGGGACGCTCCTGCGCCACCACGGCCATCGCCGCGCCCAGGTATTGCAGCATGGCCCCGTCGACGAAGCTGCCTTCCATCAGACGCGGTTCCTGCTGGTGCGCCTGGCGGAATTTCAGCTGCGTGGCCGGGTTCGTGCCCGCATACGAGCGGAACAGTTCCAGCCACTGCCGCGCCAGCTGCAGCACGGCCGGGTCGGTGGGCGGCGTGCGCGCATCCATGGCGGCGCGCACGGCGGCGATCAGGGCCGGCCACTCGCCCGAACGCCTGCCGTAGTTGGCGAGTAGATACGCATATTCCTGCTCATCGAGGAAAGGTCGATACAGCGCAATGCGCGAGGCATTGAAGGCGGCGATGATGAATTGCATCACGTCCGCATCGACGCTGGTCGTCGCTTGCATCGATGGTTCCTGCTCGTGCATGCTGTTCAGGCGCGCGAACAGGCCCGGGTGGGCGCCCGTGTCGCGCACCAGCTTGACCATCCATTCCGTGGCCAGCGCTTGTGCTTGCGCATCGCCGGGGCCGGCGCCCGCCTCCTTGACGGCGCGCACCCTCGCTACCAGTGCTTTCCATTCCTGTTCCACGGCGCTATCTGTCAGCAGCGGCAGCTGTTGCAGTTCTTCGGGACTAAAGTATTTGTCGTACATGGTCATTAACTCCATAGTGGTAAGCCACTCGGCCAGTTCCGGCGCCTGCCCCTGCGCCAGTTGCGCCTGCAGGGTGCGCAGGCGTTCGCGCAGGGTGGAAGCTTGCGCGATCTGGCGTTCCAGCATGGCGATCTGCTGCGCCACGATGGAATGCAAAGGCAGGTCCGGGCCGGCGAGGGCGTTGGCGATATCGGCCAGCGACAGCCCGAACTTGCGCAGCGCCATGATCCGGTGCAGCCGGTCCATGTCGCTGTGCTGGTACAGGCGGTAGCCAGCTTGCGTGCGCGCCGAGGGCGAGAGCAGACCGATGCTGTCGTAGTGGTGCAGGGTGCGGATGCTCAAGCCTGTCATCTTGGCCAGTTCACCGATTCTCAACAGCATGGGGTACTCCTTTCCGGGTGCGTGCAAGCAGAATCGCACCTGACGTAACGTCAGGGTCAAGCGGAATTTTCAACTGAATCAACTGATCGTCAGCCGCTGCCGCAGTTCCTGCAGCAGGGTGCCTGTTTTCGGCGTCAGCTGGCGCGCCAGCGGCCACGCCAGGTACAGGGGCAAGCCTTGCGTGGCCAATGCCGGCAGCACCGCCACGATGGCGCCCGTGGCCAGGTGTTCGTGCACCAGCCACGTAGCCAGCTGCGCCACGCCCAGGCCTGCCAGTACGGCGGCCGTGCGCGCTTCCGCGTCGCCCACCGTCATGCGGGGAGATGCCAGGCGGTGCTCGACCTGCCCGCCCGTGGCGACGTCAGGGAAGACCCACGGCATGGGCGAACCGTCGCCGCGTCCGTAGGCGATGCAGTCGTGGCCATCCAGATCCGCTATGGACGCGGGCGTGCCGCGCCGCGCCAGGTAGCTGGGCGCCGCGCACAGGATCAGCTGTTCGTCGCCCAGGTGCATCTGGCCCAGCGCGGCCGGCCAGTGCGAGGGGGCGCCGATGCGCACGGCGATGTCGATGCGCTCCTCGAACAGGTCGACAAAGCGGTCGCTGAAGGCGATCGACGGCTGCAAGCGGGGATACTGAGCGCACAGTTCCAGCAGCGCCGGCATCACGCGCAGGCGCCCGTACGAGGCGGGTACGCCGATGCGCACCTGGCCCGCCAGTTCCGCCGCGTGTTCGGCCAGCACGTCTTCCGCATCCATCAGTTCCTGCAGCACGCGCTTGCAGGTGGCGTAGTAGGCGCGGCCCGCGTCGCTCAGTTTCAGCCGGCGCGTGCTGCGCTCGAACAGCAGCACGCCCAACCGCTCTTCCAGCCGCGCCACGCTCTTGCTGACGGCCGAGCTGCTCAGGTGCAGGCGCTCGGCCGCCCTGGTAAAACTGCCCGCGTCGGCCGTGGCGAGAAATGGCGTGAGGCCCTTGAGATGTTCCGATGAAAACATGATCCGCGAATTTTATTCATGAATAGGGGGAAATAGTATCGCGGATAAGAATTGGTGTCGCGGATATGATGTTTTTTTATTTTGGAGGTTTTCTCTCATGCAAAAACACGCTCTCATCATCGGCGCCAGCGGCATCATCGGCAGCAACCTGGCCACGCACTTGCTGGCGCAGGGCTGGCAGGTGACGGGCGTCTCGCGCGGCCGCACGCCCGTGCCGGCAGGCTGCACTTCCCTGCAATTGGATGCCACGGATGGCGCGGCAGTAAACGCCGCCCTGGCGGGCCTGGACGCCAGCCACGTCTTTTTCACGGCCTGGGCACGCCAGGCAAACGAGCAGGAAAACATCCGCGTCAATGGCGCCATGGTGGCCAATGTGCTGGCCGCGCTGGGACCGGCCGGCCACTTGCGCCATGCGGCGCTGGTCACTGGCCTCAAGCATTACCTGGGGCCGTTCGATGCGTATGGCAAGGGCAGCGTGCCCGTCACGCCGTTCCGCGAAGAGCAGGGCCGCCAGGACGTGGACAATTTCTACTATGAACAGGAAGACCGGCTGTTTGAAGCGGCCGCGCAGTACGGTTTTACGTGGAGCGTGCACCGCCCGCACACCATCATCGGCTACGCGCTGGGCAATGCCATGAACATGGGCCTGACCCTGGCCGTGTATGCGAATTTGTGCAAGGCCGGCGGCCAGCCCTTCGTGTTTCCCGGTTCGCCCGCGCAATGGCACGGCTTGTCCGACATGACGGACGCGGGCCAGATCGCGCGCCACCTGGCGTGGGCGGCCGACAGCCCGGCCGCGCGCAACGAGGATTTCAATATCGTCAATGGCGACGTCTTCCGCTGGAAGTGGCTGTGGCCGCGCCTGGCCGCCTATTTCGGCGTCGCGGCGGCCGACCTGCCCCAGGTGATGGCGCCGCTGGCCGAGCGCATGCAGGATGCCCCCGCCCAGTGGCGCGCCATCGCGCAGCAGCATGATCTGGCCGAGCTGGATGTCGGCCGCCTTGCTTCCTGGTGGCATACGGATGCCGACCTGGGCCGGCTGATGGAAGTGATGACGGACATGGGCAAGAGTCGCAAGGCCGGCTTCCCCGATTACCAGGATACGCAAGACGCCTTCTTCAAGCTGTTCGAGAAGTTGAAGGCGGAGCGCGTCATTCCGCGTTGACGGACTCCGCGGCAGCCGGTGGCGTGGCTGCCGCCGCTGCCGCCGCATTTGCCGCATTTACTTTATGCTGCTGCGCCCGCTGCCATTCCAGGCCCGGGCGGTCGACGCGAAATTGCAGCAGCCGTCCCTGCACCACTTCCGTCACGTACGCCGTGCGGCCATCGGGGCCGCCGAAGGTGATGTTACTCGGCTTGGCGCCGGGCACGCTGATCTCGCGCAAGATGCGGCCCTGCGGCGATAGTTTGACCACGCTGCCCTTGCCGAAGCGCGTCACGTACAGGTTGCCGTCGACGTCCACGCGCATGCCGTCCATGCCGAAATCGTCGAACTTGATCAGCAATCGCTTGCCGCTCAGGCTGCCGTCCGCGGCGATGTCATACATCCAGATATTGCGCTGCACGCTTTCATTCACATACAAGATCTTGCCGTCGGGGCTGACCTCGATGCCATTGGCCGTGCCCATGGTGTCGAGCGCGAGGGTCACCGTGCCGTCTTGCGCGATGCGCCACACGCGGCCCGTGTTTTCCTTCCAGTTCGGGTCGCTCGCATACAGCACGTCGTCGGCCGTGATGGCGATGTCGTTCGGCTGCGTCATGCGCGGTTCGCGCGCGTGGATGGTGAGCGCGCGCGTGGCCGGGTCGACCAGGTAAATCGTGTGTTCCATGTAGTCGGCCAAATACATCTGCCCACGGCTGCCGAAGCGGATGCCGTTGGCGATGCTGGTGCCAGGCAGGGTCAGGTACACCTCGCCCATGCCGCCCGGGCTGACCTTGCCGATGGTTTGCTGGCGCGCAAAGTTGACGGCATAGATATTGCCATCCGCATCCACGGCCGGGCCTTCGACGCCCTTGGTAAAGGAGTGCGCGGGCGTGAGGGTGGTGGCGAGGAACAGCGTTTCGTGCGCGGGCGGGCTGGCGCAGGCGGACAGGTTGGCCAGCGCGGCGGCCAGCACGGCCGTGCGCAGCGACGGCAGGGCGTATCGGGAATGGGGCATCGGGTGTTCTCTGTATGGCAAAGGTGGCGTATGTTACCCGACGCGCGCCGACACAGGCGCCGGGCTAGGCTGCCACCTAGGCCGCCACCACGACGAGGTCGGGGAAGTCGTCCTGCCAGCCGTCCCATTCGTCTTGCAGATGGGCATGCATGCCGGCCCGGTCTTGCGCCTGATCAAAGGTGTCGGCGCTGGCCAGCAGGAAGCGGGCGATGGCGCGCAGGGTGGCCGGGTCGGCCTGGATGGTCACGTCGGAGCAGGGCAGGGGCCGCTCGGCGGCGGCTTCCTGCAGATAGCAGTGCAGCGATAAATGTGTGCTCATGGGTGTCGGTGGCTGATATAGGCGCCCAGCATGGCGTGTGCGTTCAGGGCGGTGCGGGCGGCGTCCAGTTCCTCGGGCGGCAGGTACCAGAAGGTGAGGCCGGCATGCTCTTCGCAGCGGCCATACGCCTGCATCGCGTCGCGCAGCGCTTGCCGGCGCTCTGGCGGCAGCGCATCCAGTCTGGCTTGCGTGAAACCATTGATCGGATATACATCGCGCAGGTGCGAATCTTGCAGCCCGCGCCGCTTGATGGCGGCCCAGTTATTTGCGGGGCAAGGAGTGCCAAAGGTCATCGGATGGGCTTCATCGATCTGCCGGTAGCCGAGTGCGTAGCCGGTGCCATAGCCCTGCGTTTCAGCGTAGCAGTACACATATTCGCAATGCTCAAACAGGCCGGGTATGGCCCGGGCACCGTCGAACAACGGCATCAGCGCAAGCTTGCTGGCGCGTATGGACAGAACCAGCTCCGAGCCCGATGAATACATGGCCTGCGCGTCGCAGTTGACGGCCTCGTCAGCTTCGTCGGGCGGCACGAGACGCGGCGAAAGCAGTCCGATGCCGTCGGTCTCTGGCGCGAACAGCATCTTCTCGTAATTTCGCTGTGAGAACTTGACGATCTTGCCGCGCTTGTTGCCGTAGCGCTCGACGGGTTCGCCGATGTGCGCGAACCAGGCGAACAGCTGCGCGCTGGCCGCGGCGGCAATGAAGGGGGTATTTTTCTTGAATTCGCCTACCAGGAAGTGATATTGGTCCATGTGTCGCCAGAGTGAATGGGTAACGCGCATGATGCCATGTGCGGGAGCGTGCGGCTAGCGCGCACGCGAGGAATGGCGCAGGTCTGGATGCACGGTGACGTAGCAGGACGGGTGGAATGGAAAAAGATGCGCGACAGGACGGCGCAATGGCCGGGTTGAGGCGTATGATGGAAATACGGATGTGGTTGCCGCAATGCAGTGCGACCGGCATGGGCCGCACGTCTTGCAGGTTTTTTTCGTGGTTTTGGCAGTACTGACAACGAGGAGACATCATGGACAAACCCGAATTCATCCTGGCCGCCAAGGCCATGGAAACCCTTGAGATGTATCAAACGTTTTACGGCCACTCCAGCGAATACCAGGCGCACCAGCAGGAAGTATTGAAACTGCTGCGCCACAAGGGCGCCTCCCTGCTGGTGTCGGACCATGGCCCGGCGAAGTTCTTGCTGGCGTTTGCCGATGCGCTGGAGGTGGCCAGCTTGCCGGGGGAATACGTGCCGCTCAGCCGCAGGTAGGGCGGGCCGGTAACGGCAGGGGGCGTCTTCTACGGAGCGCGCGCCTAGCCGCCTTTCGCGCCCTCGTTCAGCGAGACCCTGGGCAGGCGCACGGTAAACACCGTGCCGCATTCCAGGCTCGATTCGGCGCCGATGGTGCCGCCGTGCGCGCTGGCGATTTCACGCGCGATAAACAGCCCCAGTCCGATGCTGGTGGCATTCGGTGCCTTGTGATCGTCGGAAACGGCCAGCTGCACCAGGGGGTCGAATATGCTCTTCAGCGAGGCTTCCGGGATCTGGCGGCCGAAATTCTTGACCTGTACCACGGCCGTATCGGCATCGCCGCTGGCCGTGATGGTGACGGGCTGGTCGTCGGTGCGATATTGCGCGGCATTGTTGAGCAAATTCGAAAATAGCTGGGCCAGACGGGGCGCATCGAAGTCGCCGATCATCTCGCCCGTGGTGCTCAGTTCAAACTTGCATTGCGGGTGGGCGGCCGAGGCATCCTCGACGGCTGTCCTGCAGATTTCCCCCAGGTCGCCCAAGGTGGGCGAAACGGGCATGTGTCCTCCCAGCTGCGTCCTGGCAAATTCCAGCAAGTCGTTCACCATGGTGGTCATGGTGGCCGCGCTGCGGGCAACCCGTGCGCCGATCTGCACCGAGGAAGAGGCGCTCGCGCTCGGCCGGCTCAGCAGCGCGCCTGCCATCGTCATCGTGTTCAGCGGGCTGCGCAGATCGTGGCTGAGGATGGCGAGAAAGGTATTGCGGGTGCGGTCGCTCTGCTGCGAATAGCGGATGGCCGATTCCTGCAGCGCCTGGTCTATCGCTTCATTGAAGCGCAGGATGTCGTCCGTTGCCGTTTTCGACGCCACCGACACCTGCGCCATCCACAATCGCAGAACGCTGGCCCGCATGGCGCGAAATTCCGCCGTCAGCTGCGGCAGGGTGAAGCCAATCTGCTGGCGCAGGGAACCGTGCGTGGCCGCTGCCGTTTCCTTGCCCGTTATTTCCGATACGCCCGTGGTCGATTTCTTCTTGCGCTGCGCCGCGTTCTCGATGACGTCCATGTCGCGCACGATGGTTTGCAGCATCTGCTTTGCATGATCGCGCAATTCCGCTTTCGAGATGGCGGCTCCGGGAATGGGCAGCGACCTGGCGAAGAGTTCCCACTCTTCCAGGATCGGCTCCAGATGGCCGGTAATAAAGCGCGACAGTTTCACGGTGGACCAATGCGTTGATGGAAGAGGGGCCAGTGTACGCCGTTGCGGCGAGGGGTGGGGGATTGCGTTCCGGCCGAGGGTGTCAATAGGTACGACAAGGCAGTTTCTTGCACAGATGGATGCGCTGCTTCTGCCGCTTGAGTCGCTCAAGCAGAAGGATCCGATCGGCTGTGCTCCGGTGCCATGAGGCGAGCCCTGATGTTAGCAGTGCCGGGCAGCGGCCACGTCAGCAAATCGCTCCATATGTTCCTTTTCCCGTGCGCAGGTCGAGTCCGAAATAGCATTCGTATCCCGCCTCTTTTGTATAAACGCAGGTAATATCGCCCCTGCGCCGCTCCCTGTAATCGGCTGAGGAACTGCAGGCCTGTTCCTGCCTCACATCGGGTCCGATCTGAGAAAACAATTCCCTTGCCAATTCCCCTTTGACCATGATTGCCACTTTCCGGTCGCCTTGCGTGGGTGGCAGCATTTCGGACAGTGTTCCGCCATAGATCTGGTAATCACCTCGCAAGGGCCGTGGTTCGCCAGTCCATTCCCTCTGCTTGTCGGCGGCTTGCGCCGTTGAAAAGAGCGCAAGCGCCATGGCGCAGCGGGCAAAGTGAGGTTTCATCGATGCTCCCTGATTTCAATATGAAGATGGTCGTCGTGCCCTTTCAGAGACCGGACGCGCCCACCGGCGATCGTCTTTTGCACCTCCTCATCGTTAAAGAAGACCTTGGTGACCATCGGATGCTGCAAAAACAGGCGTATCAATTTGATGGTGGCGCTCCGGTCATACACGTCATCAAAGCGCGATACACGTGCTGACTGGCCTTCCAACTTGTCCCTCCGTAAGGGACGTAGATCCATTTCAATGCCTTTTCTGTGACTGACATGCTTGTCGTACGCTAATCCTTCCGCGATGCTGATATTGCCGATGCCAAATTTCCTATCATCAATTGCCTGCCATTCACGTTCGATGTAAAAGATCAGGGATAGCAAGCTGGGGTGCGCATATTGGGCCATATGGCCGGAACTTGGCATCCGGTGGAGATTGCCATAGACGTAGTAGCCTGCTCCTTCGGGAGCTTGCGGCAAGATGAAAAACCCGCGCTTATCCCTAGGCTGAACTTCGAGCATGGTCAACTCCGCTATGCGCAACGGTGGGGGAGCTGGCATTGTTTCGCATTTCTTTCCTTCTGGAATTGCGGTATCACAAACTATGGCGAGCTGGAACCGGATTCTTCGATGCCATGACGGCGAAGACCTGTTACCCGGCAAATGAGTTCTTCATGGCTTGTGACAATATGTGAATATGTTGTTGCCTATTTGGTGCACACTTTGCGGCATGTCAATCCGGGAGTGTCGCCATGATCAGGTCACGCAGCTTGCCGCCACGCTTGTTGGGAGCAGGTTTCCGTGGTTTTTCCTTGCTGCCGCTGGCCATCTCATTTGTCGTGCTGGTGTGCCTGTCGCTCCTGGCGATCCAGTTCTGGATGACCTTGCGCGCACGGGAAGTACAGCTGAGTGAGGCGGCCCGCGAAAGCGCCAATCTGGCGCAATCTGTTGCGCAGCATGCCTATGACACCATCAAGGAAGCCGATACGGTGCTGGTCGGACTGGTGGAACGGGTGGAAACAGACGGTGTTTCCGATAGCGAATTGGCCCGCATGCACAAATTGCTGGTCGCCCGTGTCGCCGAGCTGCGCCAGTTGCACGGCATCTTCATCTATGCCAGGGATGGCAGCTGGCTCGTGAATTCGCAGAAAACGCTGTTGAGCAATCTGAATAATTCTGATCGGGATTATTTCAACTACCATCGAACGCATGAGGAGCGGGGGCCCTATGTCGGACCTCCCGTGCGCAGCAAATCAACGGGGCAATGGATAGTCACGGTATCGCGGCGAATCAATATGCCCGACGGAAGTTTCGGCGGCGTGGCGCTGGCGACCATCGACATGAATTATTTCAGGCTGTTTTATGAACGCTTTTCGATAGGGAAAAAAGGCGCCATTTTCATTGCGAATGGAAAAGGCATTCTTTTATTGCGAAGGCCTTTCGATGAAAGCCTGTTGGGACGCGATATTTCGCAATTCCCCGTGTTCCACGATTATTTGCCCAAAAGTCCCGTTGGCACGGCCGTGATCAAGTCGGGCGTCGATGGCGTGACGCGTATCAATAGCTATCGAAGGGTCGAGGAATACCCGCTGGTTGTCTCTGCCGCACTGTCACAGGATGAAGTCCTCGCTTCGTGGCGTCTCGACACGATTTTGCAGAACGCGGTGGGTGGCGTGCTGGTGCTGCTGATTGCCTTCATCGGATACCGCGTGGTGCGGCAAATCGATTTGCGGGTCAAGAGCGAGGCTGGATTGCTCGAGGCGCGCAATGAACTGGAATTGATCAATGAAACCCTGGCTCGCCTTGCCAACCAGGATGGATTGACGGGGCTGGCGAACCGGCGCCACTTCGACCAGTCGCTGCTTGCCGAGTTCAGCCGTGCGCAGCGTGAAGACGGCTCGCTTGCGCTGGTGTTGATCGATGTCGACTTCTTCAAGCAATACAACGATATCTATGGCCATGTGGCCGGCGATGAGTGCCTGAGAAAAATCGGCAAAGTGGTCGGCTACAGCATGCGCCGGCCGGGCGACCTGGCGGCACGCTATGGTGGCGAGGAAATGGTCATTTTATTGCCTGGAACGGATTTGCCGGGCGCCCTGGCGGTGGCGGAAGGCGTTCGTCAGGCAGCGCAATCGCTGGGCGTCGAGCATCGGGGCAATCCCCTTGGCGTGGTGACGGTCAGCGTCGGCGTGGCGGCTTTCATGCCGACGCACCTGGAAAACCAGGCAGTCGAACTGGTTGAACTCGCTGATACGGCACTGTACAAGGCCAAGGCATCCGGCAGAAATCAAGTCTGTTATGCCTCGCCTTGCGAGCCGGCCGAGCAGGCCGCGACTGCTTTTGCGTTTCGATAGCGATTGCTGACGGCGGAGTAAGGGGCGCGCGTGCGCCAGCCTTGTCCATGTACAATCGGCAACATCCGGATCGACGTATCCGCCCCTTCATTGCGGAGTACGCCTGAGCGTGACACAAACATTGCAAACCTGGCTGCTGGCCTGGCGGGAAGCCTTCACGTGCATCGGCCTGGGATTGCGCGATGCGCGTCATGCGGGGCTGTGGTGGCGCTCCGCGCTGTGGTGCATGGCGGTCGTGGCCCTGTGGCTGGGGCTGTATGGTTGCTTCGGCCGTTTTTTTGTCGAGCTGAGCGCCATGCTGGCGCTGGTGTCGGTTACCGGCCTGCTGGGCCTGGGCGTGATGGATGGCGTCGGGACACTGGCCAACGGGCCTGCCACGCTCTCGCAGATGGGCAATATCGCCGGCGGCCTGGGCAGCGCCGCCAAGGCCCTGCTGTCGATCGGCCAGATCACTCTGGTCTTGCTGGCGCTGGCCACCTTGTTCTATGTCATGGTCTTTATCGTCGGCGCCATCGGCACGGCGCGCTTGCCGCTGCGCTGGCTGTTGCTGGAACGGGCCAAGGCTGTGGCGGCACGCCGCTATGCCCCGTGGCAAGCGCCGGCCGGCCTGGAGCTGCCCGCCCCGCGCCCCGTCTGGCGGCGCCTGTTGCTGCTGCTTTCCCTGCTGATCCCCGTATGGGCCATGTGCGTGCTGGTCTCGTACCTGCTGGCCTGGAATGTCCGGAGGATCTACGGCGCGGCGGCCGAAGACGTGCTCGGCGCAGAACAGCAAGCGGCGTTGCGCCGCGCGCAGCGCCCGGCGATTGCTGCCCTGGGTCTGCTGCTGTGCTTGCTGATGCTGATACCGGTCCTCAATTTACTGGTGCCAGCCTTGCTGTGCAGCAGCGTTTGCCATTTGCAGCGCCGCGGCTGGCGTGCAACGGGGTCAGCAACCAACGTGGAGTGAACAAGGAATAAACATGAGTGAACACGCAAGACGCGGCACCCTGGAACGCGCGATTGAAATCGCCGCCGCCACCCATGCCGGCCAGACGGACAAGGGCGGCGCGCCATACATACTCCACCCCTTGCGCGTCATGCTGCGCATCGCCCCTGGCGCCCAGCAAATTGTCGCCGTATTGCATGATGTGGTGGAAGACAGCGATGGAAAAATCACCTTCGACGACCTGGCGCGCGAAGGATTTTCCCGGGAAGTCATCGACGGCGTGCGCGCCGTGACCAAGATCGCGGGCGAATCGTACGAGGATTTCATCGCCCGCGCAGCCCTGAATCCGGTCGGCAAGGCCGTCAAGCTGGCGGATCTGGCCGAGAATAGCGATTTGTCGAGGATAGGGGCGCCGACGCAGAAGGACTTGGAGAGGGTGGAGAAGTATCGGAGGGCGATGGGATATTTGCTGGGGGAGGTTCTTTAGTCTCAACGTGGCACTGCGCGATCTTGCGCTTGTTCAATGTCATGGCTGCAATTAGCGATAACGCCATTAACGTACAGGGATTTGATCCTTCGCAATGCTCAGAAGATGTATAACGGCAAAAATTGTCGAGCGTGCATCTCTTGGCGATCATGCGAGGATTCTCGCCAATTACTGCGGCGCGAGACATCGTCAATAAAATGCGTTACAAGGTTTGACAGGCAGTATGCATCGCGATGCAATGCAAAGCTAATCCGCATATTTTTTGAATTCAGTTTTGTCCAAGTTATTTATTTTAATGGCCCTGCTATCCCCCGGATAAGACCACTCATACATCACGACGACCATTTTCACATCACGAGTAAATAGCGGGACGGATGACATGAAACGCCTTCTCGCTGTTTTTCCGCTCCTTGTTGTTGCTATGGTCATGGCTCAGTCCGCTCCCAAATGGTTATTTTCTTACCAGTCATTCAAAGGCCGCTATGCCATCTATAGCGGAGGCCTGAGCGATCCGCAGCCGTCGACCAGTAAAGACAAGCGCATCGCGTTCTGGATCGATGGCAAGGCGGCAAAGCAGCTATTCGATGCGATGGGGCCGGACTTGCGCAACGTGTGCGGCGCGGACGGCGAATATCGCCTGCGCCAGCGGGCGGAAGTGCGTTGCTCCTATCATCCCCGTGATGGGCACCATTGCGACTTCGGTTTTGACCTTCTGAGCGGACGCAGTATCGGCGGCTCCGTATGCTGAGGCGCGCTAGCCAGCTATTCGTCGCGCTGCTGTGCTTGCTGTTGGCGCACCAGGCCAGGGCCGTATGGGAATTCGTGCAAAAGGATGTTTCAGGGGCGTACGCGATCTATGGCGCATATCTCGACGATGCCGTGGCACCGGTTGCGGGGGATACCAAAGTCGCGTTTCGTTTGACGGGAGCCGCTGCAAAGGACATGTTCGACGCCATCGGGCCGGATATGCGCGATGGCTGCCCTGACCCGCAAATACGCATTCGCAATCGTGACATGCTGCTGTGTCGGCACCGTCCGAAAGATGGCTATCGCTATGATTTTGGTTTCGATTTGTCGACGGGCTTGAGTATCGGGGGAGCGGTGGGTGGGGCGGTGTGTGGGGAGTAATGGGGGCGGCCGGTCACCGGGTGCGAGCAAGAGCTTTGCGGATGGCTTGTTCGACGGGGCGGTCTATCAGCGCCAAAACGATGACTACGACAGCGGTAACAATCAGTCCCTCCAGTAAAGCTGGATCGGGGAAAAGTTGCTGATTGGCGATGGCACCGGGCACGGTTGCTCGTTTCCAGAGAAGGGGCACCAGGGCGGTGCCAGCGGCGAGCAGCATGGCCGGTCGACGATGGTGCAAGCGGGCGATTTGTCCCATCAGCAGCAGCGCGATACCCCACGCAAAGGGATAGAAGCCGTGGTCGAACAAGATCATGCGCTCATCGTAGTATGCGCCCGTGTACCAGGTAAAACGGGAGAAGCCGAAAAGACCATAGGCGACGAGGGCTACGGCTAGCACGAGGAAACTGGAGGAAAGCAGGCGAGCAATTTTCATGGTTGGGGTTTCTCTGCCAAGGCCTTGATATTACGCCCGATTAGGTGGAGCTTCTGTTTTGTTACTTGGATAGTCCTGTTTTTGCTGAATATGGCTCGCTGGCCGTGTTTGTAGTTTTGCTCGTTATTTTTCTCGCCGCCGGCGTGGCTTGCCAGACCACCTTTGCGTATGATTTTACCGGCTAAAGGGCGAGGGGCAGGTTCGCCATTCGTACACGGCCTGAGCAGTTGATTTTGTCGTTAGGAAAAACCGCCTGCGGCGCAAAATCCCCGCGTCCGTACCGGACGCGGATTCCATGCCCGCGTTCTGCATGCATGGAATAAATAAAAAGGGCCTCCCCGTCAAAACGGGGAAGCCCTTTTATTTATTCAGTGGTGGAGGCGGCGGGAATCGAACCCGCCGCATAGTTAGGTTTTATGCGGCTTTGAATGGGTATGTAGTCATAAAGCTGTCATTCCATAGGTATTTTCATGTTCGCCGCTGTGCTTGACGTAGAATTGACTATCTTCATTTTAAGGGTTTGACATGCGTCGGTTTAGTGAGCGTAACGGATATGCTGATGTGCCAGCAGAAATGCGTCTTGAAACAATGTCAGATCCTCTTAGGAACATGCTTTGGAATGCAATTGATACGTCAGTCTCTTGGGAGAAATATGATCTCATTTCCCAAAAGATGTGGCACAAGTTCTATAAGCTTCCCCTGGATAGTCGCCCTAGTCGACCCGTGTGGAATGGTGCCTCGGACTACACCCCATGCTGGCATGAAATTCGCACCCGATACTTTAAGGCTAACTGGGCTCAGGTCTATGATCATGTCGAATTTTTTTTGCAGGTCGGACCGGTTAAGGCGGATTTCATCAATAGTATTTTGGCCGATGAAGGTGCGGCGTACAGAGTCATTGACGGCCAAATCTGTGCTATCACAAGTGCAGGGGAAATAGCGGCTATCGAGAGTGCAATAAAGCCGAGAGAAAAATTTCAAGCTACTGCGGAGCACTTCCAGACAGCACTTTCACATCTGTCAAATCGAGAAAATCCTGACCTGAGAAATGTGATAAAAGAATCAATAACCGCACTTGAAGCAACCGCAAAAGTTGTCGCAAGGAAGGATAACGTAACCCTTGGCGATGCGCTTGCTATTCTTGAAAAGCAAGGACGTGTGGATGCAACTCTAAAAAAAGGGTTTGGTGCGATCTATGGCTGGACAAATGGGCCGAGCGGTATTCGGCATGCAATGAGTGATAGTCCGCAGCAGATTGATCGTGAAGACGCAAAGTTTTATTTGATCCTGTGTAGTGCATTTTCCAACTATTTGGAGGCAGTATCTATTAAATAGTCCTTTTTTCGACATTTCCGAATATGGCTTCAGCTTTTGAGCCTGCTATGCGCTCTGCATCCGGCATCCACCGGCCGTAGACGCGCGCAATCATCGTCCAGTCTTCAGGACCAGGGTCAGGTCCGTCATTCGTACACGGCCTGAGAAGTTGATGTTGTCGTTAGGAAAAACCGCCTGCGGCGCAAAACCTAACCAGACGAATCGGAGGGGGTTGCGCTTGCAAGCGCAACCCGGTTTTGCGGCGCCGAGCTGCGCTCGCCGAAGCCCCGCAAAACCCCCGCGCCCGTACCGGACGCGGATTCGACGCCCGCGCTCTGCATGCATGGAATAAATAAAAAGGGCCTCCCCGCCAAAACGGGGAAGCCCTTTTTATTTATTCAGTGGTGGAGACGGCGGGAATCGAACCCGCGTCCGCAAGCACTCCACAGACAGTTCTACATACTTAGCACTATCATTTAATTTAACTCAGCCAGCACGGATGTGCACGTTATGGACAAGCGAGTTACCTATTATTTAGTCGGACGCTAAGTAACCCAGCATACGACGAGTCCCTGTAAATGACTCTAGAGCTTTTGACGGCCCACCCCAGGGACGAGGTGTTCTAGAGCTAACAGCGATTAAGCTGCCAGTGCGTACGAGTTATCGTTTGCAGTTAAGTTTTTTCAGGTTGTATTTACGAGGTAGCCCGCCCTCGGTATGCCCTGCGCTGCTTTGCAACCCACGTCGAAACCAGGTCGTCCCCACAGAACCTTCATTGTAGCGCAATCTGCCCACTCTTGCATGGTGCATTCGCTTGCTGGCGTGCCAGATCAAGCGCGGGCCGATTTATGCCGCCAATTGCCGCGCCTGCGCCGCCTTCACCACCGCGCTGACCAGCTCGAGCAGCGCATGCGGGGTATCCAGCAGGTGGTCGGCGTTCCAGTGTTGCGGTTCGACGGGGCCGCAGTAGCCCCAGGCGCAGGCCACCGTGCGCATGCCGGCGGCGCGGCCGGCCTGGATGTCGCGCAGGTCGTCGCCCACGTACCAGCAGTCTTCCGGCGCCAGATCCAGGCGGCGCGCCGCTTCCAGCAGGGGGGCGGGGTGCGGCTTCGGGTGGGGCATGGTATCGCCCGAGATCACGCAGCCGGCGGCGCCCAGGCCGATCTGGCCGACCAGCGGGTCGGTGAAGCGGGCGGCCTTGTTGGTGACCACGCCCCAGGCCAGGCCCAGGGCTTGCAGGCCTTCCAGCAGGGCGGGGATGCCGTCGAACAGGCGGCTTTCCACGGCCAGGGCCGCTTCGTAATTGTTCAGGAATCCGTCTTTCAGGGCTTCGTAGCCGCTTTCGCCGGGGCCGATGCCGTAGGACGCACCGATCATGCCGCGCGCGCCGGCCGAGGCCGTGGGGCGCAGGATGTCATACGGGGTCGGCGCCAGGCCGGCGCGCGCGCGCAGCAGGTTGATGGCCGCCGCCAGGTCGGGCGCGGTGTCGGCCAGGGTGCCGTCGAGGTCGAACAGGATGGCGCGCGGGGCTGGCAGATGGTCAGTGATCATGGCGGACAAAGTGTGTCAAGTAGGAATGAAAAATGGCGGCCGCAGCCGCCTTGTATTGTGCGTGATGGTTACAGCGGCCGGGTGCAGGCCACCAGATAATTGACGCTGGTATCGCTATTAAGTGAGTAAATCTTGGTCAGCGGATTGTAGCCCATGCCGCGCATGCTGTTGACGTCCAGGCCGGCGCTGCGCACGTATTGCGACAGCTCGGACGGGGTGATGAATTTGTCATAGTCATGCGTGCCTTTCGGCAGCAGGCGCAGCAGGTATTCGGCGCCCAGGATGGCGAACAGGTACGCTTTCGGGTTGCGGTTCAGGGTAGACAGGAAGACGTGGCCGCCCGGTTTCACCAGCGCGGCGCAAGCCTTGACGATGGCGGCGGGGTCCGGCACGTGCTCGAGCATTTCCATGCAGGTCACGACGTCGTACTGGCCTGCCTCTTCCTCGGCCATGGCTTCGGCGGCGATCAGCTTGTAGCGCACCTTGGCGCCCGATTCCAGGCTGTGCAGGTCGGCCACTTTCAGGGCCTTGTCGGACAGGTCGATGCCCGTCACGTCGGCACCCTTGCGGGCCATCGATTCGGCCAGGATACCGCCGCCGCAGCCGATGTCGATCACGCGCTTGCCGGCCAGCGGCACTTTCGCGTTGATCCATTCCAGGCGCAGGGGGTTAATTTCGTGCAGGGGACGAAACTCGGAAGTGGGGTCCCACCAGCGGTGGGCCAGCTCACTGAATTTTTGGATTTCGAGAGGGTCGGCGTTCATAGGTCGAATAATAGCGGCAATTTTACAATTGGGCAGCCACGGACGAAAAAAAACCCCGCCGTGGCGGGGTTTTTCATGCTGTTCTTGACTTGCGCGATGACTTGCGGCAAGTCCAGGGGTTCAGCTATTACTTGTTGCGGGTACCAACAACTTCGATTTCCACGCGACGGTTTTTCGCACGGCCTTCGGCAGTTTTGTTATCAGCAACAGGTTGTTTCTCGCCTTTGCCTTCGGTGTACACGCGGTTGCTTTCAACGCCTTTGGTGACCAGGTAGGCTTTGACAGCATCAGCACGACGTACCGACAGTTTTTGGTTGTAAGCATCGGTGCCGACGGAGTCGGTGTGACCCACAGCGATGATGACTTCCAGGTTGATGCCGCCCAGTTGTGCGGACAGCTCGTCCAGCTTGGCTTTGCCTTCTGGCTTCAGCGTAGCTTTGTCGAAATCGAAGAATGCATCAGCAGCGAAGCTGACTTTTTCCGAGGTAGGAGCAACTACGACTGGTACTGGTACGACAACGACTGGTGCCGGTGCTGGTACGACTGGTGCTGGAGGAGCCACGCATTTGCCGTCTTGCAGGGTTTCTGGCTCTACGCACAGTGGCACGTCGCAACCTGGCACTGCGTCAGCAGGTGTCCAGTAGCCGGTACGCCAGCACAGGCCGAATGGGTCACGCACGATCACGCCGCGGGCATCTTGCACGTAAGCGCTTTTTGGGCTTGGTGCTTTGATGTCAGTGGTAACTGGCGCGAATGGTGGGGAGGTTGGGGTTTGGGCCGAAGCCGAGCCAGCAATCACTGCGGATGCAGCGAAAAACAGCGTTACAAATTTATTCATTCTTTTTTCCTTTCGGGGGGTGATATCCGCAGAACAACACTGCGCTACTGGTGCTACGTGCCAAGATTTTATCATGTAGACCATATGCGCTCGTTTCAGATTGCGAAACTAGCAATTAACTTCCCAGTCATTTTGCCACACGCATCAGGGGCGCACGACCGTGGTTAAATCAAAGCTTGCCCGATTTTAGACCGCGCGTTGTTTTTGCGCAACGAAAATGCCCATTTGTAACGCGTCTGTAACAATTGATCGCTTTTTTTGCCTCTTTTAAGGGCAGGTATCTTGAACTGGTATTGCCATTGTGCATTATCGAGAGGTCAGGCTGCACGGCTCCGGTGCAAACTGCCAATCTTGTTGGTATGGCCAATTTGTACAGGTAGCTGGGCGCGCATGCTAAAATCGTGCGCTTGACTGTTAAGAGTGTCGGGCAAATGCCCACGGCGGCACTGCATGGCCAGCTCGTACCACTGCGGTACACGTACTGGCCGTGCCGCCAGCCCGCCGATTTGTTCCGGCACTCTGCGACATGGAAGCCGGGCCGCGCCAGCAGCGCGCGGCGCGGCGTCCACGACGACAGCCACCCAGGATATGCAGTATTGCGTCATACATTGCGTAACAGATAAGTTAACCACAGCCTGAGATCAGTCGAACCGCCAATGGATCAATTCGCAAAAGAAACAATTCCTATTTCCCTCGAAGAAGAGATGCGCAAGAGCTACCTCGATTACGCCATGAGCGTGATCGTCGGTCGCGCCTTGCCCGATGCGCGCGATGGCTTGAAGCCAGTGCACCGTCGCGTCTTGTTCGCGATGCATGAAATGAACAACGTGTGGAACCGCCCTTACGTCAAGTGCGCCCGCGTGGTCGGCGAAACCATGGGTAAATACCATCCCCACGGCGATGCCTCGATCTACGACACGCTGGTGCGCATGGCGCAGGATTTCTCGCTGCGCTACATGCTCGTCGATGGCCAGGGCAACTTCGGTTCCGTCGACGGCGACGGCGCCGCGGCGATGCGTTATACCGAGTGCCGCCTGGACAAGATCGCCAGCGAACTGCTGGCCGATATCGACAAGGACACCGTCGACTTCCAGCCCAACTACGATGGCAAGGAAAAGGAACCGACGGTCTTGCCGACGCGTATCCCGAACCTGCTGATCAATGGCTCGTCCGGTATCGCGGTCGGCATGGCGACGAACATTCCGCCACACAACATTACCGAAGTCATCGACGGCGCGCTGCACGTGCTGCGCAACCCCGAGTGCACGATCGATGAATTGATCGAGCTGATCCCGGCGCCGGACTTCCCGACGGCCGGCATCATCTATGGCGTGTCCGGCGTGCGCGACGGCTACCGCACGGGCCGCGGCCGCGTCGTCATGCGCGCCAAGACCCACTTCGAAGAATACGGCAAGGATGGCGGCCGCATCGCCATCATCGTCGACGAGCTGCCATTCCAGGTCAACAAGAAATCCTTGCTGGAACGCATCGCTGAAAACGTGCGCGACAAGAAGCTCGACGGCATTTCCGACATCCGCGACGAATCCGACAAGTCGGGCATGCGCGTGGTGATCGAGCTGAAACGGGGCGAAGTGCCGGAAGTGGTGCTGAACAACCTGTACAAGCAGACCCAGTTGCAAGACACCTTCGGCATGAACATGGTGGCCCTGGTCGATGGCCAGCCGAAGCTGCTGAACCTCAAGCAGATGCTGCAATGCTTCCTGTCGCACCGCCGCGAAGTGGTGACGCGCCGTACCGTGTTCGAACTGCGCAAGGCGCGCGAACGCGGTCACGTATTGGAAGGCCTGGCTGTCGCGCTGGCCAACATCGATGACTTCATCGCCATCATCAAGGCCGCGCCGACGCCGCCGATCGCCAAGGTCGAACTGATGGCCAAGGCCTGGGATTCGTCCGTCGTGCGCGAAATGCTGGCCCGCACGGGCGACGGCTCGACGCCAGGCGGCATCGATGCCTACCGTCCGGAAAACCTGCCGAAGCACTATGGCATGCAGGGCGATGGCCTGTACAAGCTGTCGGACGACCAGGCGCAGGAAATTCTGCAAATGCGCCTGCAGCGCCTGACCGGCCTGGAACAGGACAAGATCGTCAACGAGTACAAGGACGTGATGGAACACATCGCCGACTTGCTCGACATCCTGGCCAAGCCGGAACGCGTCACTGTCATCATCACCGATGAAATGACGGCGGCGAAGAACGAATACGGCGCCGGCAACAAGGACGTGCGCCGCTCGCAGATCGAATTGAATGCGACCGACCTGGAAACGGAAGATTTGATCACGCCGCAGGACATGGTCGTGACCCTGTCGCACACGGGCTACATGAAGGCCCAGCCGATCACCGAATACCGCGCGCAGAAGCGCGGCGGCCGCGGCAAGCAGGCGATGGCGACGAAAGAGGAAGACTGGATCGACCAGCTGTTCATCGCCAACACGCACGACTACATCCTGTGCTTCTCGGATCGTGGCCGCATGTACTGGCTGAAGGTGTGGGAAGTGCCGCAAGGCTCGCGCAATTCGCGCGGCAAGCCGATCGTCAACATGTTCCCGCTGCAGGACAACGAAAAGATCACCGTGATCCTGCCGCTGTCGGGCGAGAACCGCACGTTCCCGGAAGACCATTACGTGTTCATGTCGACCAGCCTCGGTACCGTCAAGAAGACGCCGCTGAAGGACTTCAGCAATCCACGCAAGGCCGGCATCATCGCGGTCGACCTGGACGACGGCGACTTCCTGATCGGCGCGGCGCTGACCGACGGCCAGCACGACGTGATGCTGTTCTCCGATTCGGGCAAGGCAGTGCGCTTCGACGAAAACGACGTGCGTCCGATGGGCCGTACGGCGCGCGGCGTGCGCGGCATGAACCTGGAAGAAGGCCAGCACGTGATCGCCCTGCTGGTGGCCGAGAACGAGCAGCAGTCGGTGCTGACGGCCACGGAAAACGGCTACGGCAAGCGTACGCCGATCACCGAGTACACGCGCCATGGCCGTGGCACGAAAGGCATGATCGCCATCCAGACCAGCGAGCGCAACGGTAAAGTGGTTGCCGCGACCCTGGTCGATACCAGCGATGAAATCATGCTGATCACCACCGGTGGCGTATTGATCCGCACCCGCGTGTCGGAAATCCGCGAGATGGGCCGCGCGACGCAGGGCGTGACCCTGATCGCCGTGGAAGACGGCACCAAGCTGTCCGGCCTGCAGCGCGTGGTGGAGACGGATATCGACGAAGTCGAGCTGACGACGGAGGCGGGCCAGGAGGCTGCGGCCGCGCCGGCAGCGGCTGAACCGGCCGATCCTGTCGACCCGGCGCAGCCGGAGTAAGATGATTGGGGCTCTTTCGGGAGCCCCAATTGCTGTTGGCGTGCCAGTTGCGGCGCCAGCCTGCGTATCCCCAGATAGTTCCCCGCTTTTGTAAAGTCCCGCATGCCATGAGAAAAATCGTCGCCACCTTCTTCGCCGCGTTTTCGCTGGCCTTCCTTGCGACCCTGCCG
Organism: Janthinobacterium sp. SUN100; assembly: GCF_030397705.1. Taxonomy (NCBI): domain Bacteria; kingdom Pseudomonadati; phylum Pseudomonadota; class Betaproteobacteria; order Burkholderiales; family Oxalobacteraceae; genus Janthinobacterium; species Janthinobacterium sp. SUN100. The sequence continues at coordinate 402,718 of NZ_JAPUBU010000005.1, forward strand.
GCCCTGGCCCAGAGCACGCAAGCCACGCCCGCCCGCCAGGCGGCGCCCAGCCCCGCCATGAAGGTGGCCGTGCGGCGCATGCTCGACGCGATGCAGTTTCCGCAACTGACGCGCAACATCTTCGACCAGATGCTGCAATCGGTGCCGGCCATGATCCGCCAGTCGGCGCAGCAGCAAATCAGCAGCAACCCGAACCTGGACGAGCAGCGCAAGGCGCGCGCGCTGGCCAGCGCCGAGGAAGAAATCCCCCTGGCCATCGCCACCCTGACGCAGGTGCTGGCCGACTCGACCCTGATCGACGAACTGGCCGCCGAAATGGTGCCCCTGTACGCGCGCTTTTACACGGTGCCCGAAGTCGAGCAGCTGACGACCTTCTACAAGACGCCGCTGGGGCGCAAGATGCTGGCCACCATGCCGCAGCTGTCTGCCGAATCGATGGCCATCAGCCAGCGCGTGCTGATCCCGCGCGTGAATGCGGTGCTGGACCAGGTCATGCGGGCGGCCACGCAGTCGCCCCAATAAGATTTCCATTTTGCCAAGGACCGTATCGTGACCCATATCTACAATTTTTCCGCCGGCCCCGCCGTCCTGCCCAAGGAAGTGCTGGCGCAAGCAGCTGCCGAGATGCAGGACTGGCATGGCAGTGGCATGTCGGTGATGGAAATGAGCCACCGTGGTCCCGAATTCATTTCCATCTACCAGCAGGCAGTGGCCGACCTGCGCGAGCTGCTGGCCGTGCCCGACAACTACAAGATCCTGTTCCTGCAGGGTGGTGGCCTGGGCGAGAACGCCATCATTCCCATGAACCTGGTGGGCCTGGCCGCGCAGCAGCCGGCCACCGTGGACTTCGTGCACACGGGCTCGTGGTCCGGCAAGTCGATCCAGGAAGCGGCCAAGTACGCCAACGTCAACGTGGCCGCGTCGTCCAAGGCGGGCCGTTTCACGGGCGTGCCGCCGGTCGCCGAATGGCAGTTGACGCCAGGCGCCGCCTACCTGCACATCTGCACCAATGAAACCATCGACGGCGTGGAATTCCAGCAGGCGCCGAACGTGCCGTCCGGGACCACCATCGTGGCCGACATGTCGTCGCACATTTTGTCGCGTGTTATTGATGTATCGCAATATGGCGTCATCTTTGGCGGCGCGCAGAAAAATATCGGCCCGGCCGGCCTGACCCTGGTCATCGTGCGCGAAGACTTGCTGGGCAAGGCGCTGCCGATCTGCCCGTCGGCCTTCGACTGGAGCATCGTGGCCGAACATGAGTCGATGTACAACACGCCGCCTACCTACGGCATCTATATCGCCGGCCTGGTTTTCCAGTGGCTCAAACGCCAGGGTGGCGTTGCAGCCATGGAACAGCGTAATATTGAGAAAGCGGCGCTGCTGTACGCGGCGCTCGATGCGGACGACTTTTACCAGAACCGGGTCGCCCCAGAATATCGCTCGCGCATGACCATCCCGTTCTATCTGCGCGATGAAAGTCTGAACGACGCATTCCTGGCCGGCGCGAAACAGCGCGGCCTGCTGCAACTGAAGGGCCACAAGTCCGTCGGCGGCATGCGTGCATCGATTTATAACGCGATGCCGATCGAGGGCGTGCAAGCCCTGGTCAACTATTTGAACGAGTTTGCCGGACGCTGAGTCGCCTAGACGACCGCGCCGGCCCGCCGCCGGCGCAGGCCGCGCGGCCATGATTGAAGTACAGCTGACGAAACAAACCAACCATGACCGATAAATTGAAACCGCTGCGCGAACAGATCGATGCGATCGACGCGCAAATCCTCGAACTGCTGAACCGCCGCGCGCAAATCGCCCAGCAAGTGGGCCACGTGAAGGCTGAAACGCAGGCGCCCGTGTTCCGCCCCGAGCGCGAGGCACAGGTGCTGCGCGGCGTGGCCGAGCGCAATCCCGGCCCCATGGGCGACCGCGAAGTGCAGACCATCTTCCGCGAAATCATGTCGTCCTGCCGCTCGCTGGAAAAACGGGTCACCGTGGCGTACCTTGGCCCGGCCGGCACTTTCAGCGAACAGGCCGTGTACCAGCAGTTCGGCAGCGCCGTGGAAGGCTTGCCATGCGCGTCCATCGACGAAGTATTCCGTTCCGCCGAGGCGGGAACGGCGGATTTCGGCGTGGTGCCGATCGAAAATTCCTCGGAAGGCGCCGTCAACCGTACCCTGGACATGATGCTGCAGACGAGTCTCATCATCAGCGGCGAGGTGGCGATTGCCGTGCACCACAGCCTGATGACGAAGAGCGGCAACATGGATGGCGTCACCGCCATCTGCGCCCATTCGCAGGCGCTGGCGCAGTGCCAGGTGTGGCTGAACCAGAACTACCCGCACATCGCGCGCCATGCCGTGGCCTCGAACGCCGAGGCGGCCCGCATGGCCGGCGAAGACGGCACGGTGGCGGCCATCGCCAGCGAACTGGCGGGCGCGCAGTACAAGCTGGGCGTGGTCAAGGGCCATATCCAGGACGACCCGCACAACCGCACGCGCTTTGCCGTCGTCGGCACCTTGCAGACGGCGCCGTCGGGCAAGGACCAGACGTCGCTGGTGCTGGCCGTGCCGAACAAGGCGGGCGCCGTGTACCAGTTGCTCGCGCCCCTGGCGAAACACGGCGTGTCGATGACGCGCTTCGAGTCGCGCCCGGCGCGCATGGGCAGCTGGGAGTATTATTTCTATGTCGACGTGGAGGGCCACGTGCACGACGCAGCCGTCGCCCAGGCGCTGGCCGAGCTGCAAAGCAATGCGGCGTTTTTCAAGGTGCTGGGGTCATATCCTGTCAGCCTGTGAAGCTGTAGCTATTCTTACAATCACCCACTTTTTTAAAGAACACCATGTCTAAAAATATCGGTCCAGAATACGTCCGCGCCATCGCCCCTTACCAGAGCGGCAAACCGATCGCGGAAGTCGCGCGCGAATTCGGCCTCGACGAGGCAGCCATCGTCAAGCTGGCGTCGAATGAAAACCCGTACGGCATGCCGGAATCGGCCAAGCAGGCGATGATCGCCGCCATCGATGACCTGGGCCGCTACCCGGACGCCAACGGCTTCGACTTGAAAGCCGTGCTGTCGAAGCGCTATGACGTGCCGGCCGACTGGATCACCCTGGGCAACGGCAGCAACGACATCCTGGAAATCGCCGCGCACGCGTTTGTGCAGCATGGCGAATCCGTCGTGTACTCGCAGTATTCGTTCGCCGTGTACGCGCTGGCCACGCAGGGCCTGGGCGCGCGCCACATCGTCGTCCCGGCGCAAGCCTATGGCCATGACCTGGACGCCATGGCGGCGGCGATTGCCGACGACACGCGTCTGATTTTCATCGCCAACCCGAACAACCCGACGGGCACCTTCCTGACGGCGGCGCAGCTCGAAGCCTTCCTGCAGAAAGTACCGGCGCATGTCGTCGTCGTGCTGGACGAGGCCTACAACGAATTCCTGTCGGCCGACGAGCAGTACGAATCGACGGCGTGGGTGCGCCAGTATCCGAACCTGGTGGTCTCGCGCACCCTGTCGAAGGCGTATGGCCTGGCCGGCCTGCGCATCGGCTTCGCCATCGCCCAGCCGGTGCTGACGGACCTGATGAACCGCATCCGCCAGCCATTCAACGTCAATTCGCTGGCGCAAGCGGCCGCGATTGCCGCCCTGAACGACAAGGCCTTCCTCGAGCAAAGCGCGCGCAACAACGCGGCCGGCTACCGGCAGTTTACGGAAGCGTTTGCGCAACTGGGCCTGGAATACGTGCCGTCGCACGGCAATTTCGTGCTGGTGAAGGTGGGCGACGATGATGAAGCGGGCGCGCGCGTGAACCTGGCGCTGCTGAAACAGGGCGTGATCGTGCGCCCCGTGGGCAGCTATGGCTTGCCGCAATGGCTGCGCATTTCCATCGGCCTGCCGCAGGAAAACGCCATCTTCATCGCCGCGCTGACGAAAGCGCTGGCCTGACGCCATGACGACGCCTGCACTGAAGAAGGTCGTCATTTTTGGCGTAGGCCTGATCGGCGGCTCGTTCGCGCGCGCCTTGAAACACGCGGGCGCGGTTCAAACCGTAGTCGGCATGGGCCGCTCGCCCGCCTCGATGGTGCGCGCGCTCGAACTGGGTATCATCGACGAAATCGGCGGCGACATGGCGCAAGCCTTGCATGGCGCCGACCTGGTGCTGCTGGCTGCGCCCGTGGCGCAGACGGGTCCCATCCTGGCATCCATCGCGCCGCACCTGCAGCCCGGCACCATCGTCACCGATGGGGGCAGCACGAAGAGCGACGTGGTGGCGGCCGCGCGCGCGGCGCTCGGCGGCAAGGTGGGCCAGTTCGTGCCCGGCCACCCGATCGCGGGGCGCGAGACGAATGGTCCCGACGCCGCCATCATTGATCTGTATCAAGGCAAGAAAGTGGTGCTCACGCCGCTGGCGGAAAACGCCGCGGACGACGTCGAGCGCGTGGCGGCCGCCTGGCGTGCCTGCGGCGCCATCCTGCACACGTTGACGCCCGAAGAACATGACAAGGTGTTTGCCGCCGTCAGCCATCTGCCGCATTTGCTGGCCTTTGCGCTGGTCGACGACATCGCCAACAAACCGCACGCGGGCCTGCTGTTTCAATACGCGGCCAGCGGCTTTCGCGACTTTACGCGCATCGCCGGCTCATCGCCGGAAATGTGGCGCGACATCAGCCTGGCCAACCAGCCGGCGCTGCTGCACGAACTGGATGCCTACCTGGCGCAGTTGACGACCTTGCGCGCCCACCTGGCCGCGCACGACGGCGCCGCCATCGAGGGCGTGTACGCGAACGCCCAGCACGCGCGGCAGCAATGGATCGAGGCGATCGAGACGGCGGAAGCTCCCGCGCCCGCACAATAAATACTCAAGGATTCCAGTATGACCCAGACCAAGCACTACCCCCACCATATCGACTTGAAGCCGGTGATGCACGCCGAGGGCACGGTGCGCTTGCCCGGCTCGAAAAGCATTTCCAACCGCGTGCTGCTGTTGGCCGCGCTGGCCAAGGGCACGACGAAGATCGTCGACTTGCTCGCTTCCGACGACACCTTCGTCATGCTGACGGCCCTGACGTCGCTGGGCGTCAAATGGACGCAGGACGAGTTGCAGGGCGACCCGGCCACCGCGCACCAGATCCACCACGTGGAAGGCTGCGGCGGCGTATTCCCGCACCACGAGGCTGACCTCTTCATGGGCAATGCGGGCACGGCGATCCGCCCGCTGACGGCGGCGCTGGCCGTCATCGGCGGCGACTACACCTTGCACGGCGTGTCGCGCATGCACGAGCGCCCGATCGGCGACCTGGTCGACGCGCTGAACGCCGTCGGCACGCAGATCGAATACACGGGCGAGCAGGGCTTCCCGCCGCTGCGCATCGGCCGCGGCCACATCCACGCGCAGCGCATCGCCGTGCGCGGCAACGTGTCGAGCCAGTTCCTGACGGCCCTCTTGATGGTGGCGCCGCTGATGGCGCGCGACCATGCGGTCACCATCGATGTGACGGGCGAGCTGATTTCGAAGCCGTACATCGAGATCACCCTGAACCTGATGCGCCGTTTCGGCGTGACGGTCGAACATGACGGCTGGCAGTCGTTCACCGTGCAGCCGGGCCAGCAATACCAAAGCCCGGGCACCATCCACGTGGAAGGCGACGCTTCGTCGGCCTCGTATTTCCTGGCGGCTGGCGCCATCGGCGGCGGTCCCGTGCGCGTGGAAGGCGTGGGGCGCGACAGCATCCAGGGCGACGTGCGCTTCGTCGAAGCCTTACAGGAGATGGGCGCGACCATCACCATGGGCGAGAACTGGATCGAAGCCCGTTCGAACGGCGTCCTGAAAGCCGTCGACATGGACTTTAACCACATTCCCGACGCGGCCATGACGATCGCCGTGGCCGCCCTGTACGCGGACGGCACCAGCACCTTGCGCAATATCGCCAGCTGGCGCGTAAAAGAGACGGACCGCCTCGCCGCCATGGCAACGGAGTTGCGCAAGCTGGGCGCGGAAGTGGAAGAGGGCGCCGATTACCTGCGCGTGACGCCGCCGGCGCAGATTCTTGCCGCCACCATCGACACGTATGATGACCACCGCATGGCCATGTGCTTTTCGCTGGCCTCGCTGGACGGCGCCGCGCGCCGCGGCAACGAGATGCGCATCAACGACCCGAAATGCGTGGCCAAGACCTTCCCCGAGTATTTCGCCGCCTTCGCGGGGATTGCCAAAGACACTTTGATTTAATTGATTGCCAACACTATGCCGACCTCCCACATCCCAGTCATCGCCATCGACGGCCCCACCGCTTCCGGCAAGGGCACGGTGGCGCACCGCGTGGCCGACAAGCTGGGCTTTCATTACTTGGACTCGGGCGCGCTGTACCGCCTGACGGCCTTGAGCGCGCTGCGCCGCGGCACGGACTTGCGCGACGAGCACGCGCTGGCCAAGCTGGCCGAACACTTGCCCTGTCATTTTGCGGGCGGCGAGATCCTGCTGGCGCATGAAAATGTCACGGAGCAGATCCGTGCCGAAGAAGTGGGGAATACGGCGTCGAAAATTGCCGTATTGCCAACGGTTCGCCATGCCTTGGTCGGTTTGCAGCTGGGCTTTCGCAAGACGCCGGGCCTGGTGGCCGATGGGCGCGATATGGGCACGGTGATCTTCCCGCATGCCCCATTGAAGGTGTTCCTGACCGCCAGCGTCGAGGCGCGCGCGCAACGGCGCTACAAGCAATTGATAGACAAGGGTTTTTCTGCTAATATGGAAGACCTTCTGATGGATTTGCAGGCGCGGGACGAACGTGATACTCACCGTGCGATTGCGCCGCTGGTCCCCGCGGAAGGGGCGCATGTCCTCGATACCTCGGCCATGACGGCAGATGATGCCGTTGAAACCGTGTTGAAATGGTATGCCGCAGTTGCAAAATAAGCAGCAAAATAGCGTGTATTGATGTGTAGTGCGTGCTATGTGGTGCCCGTTGACGGCTCCTGGCCTGTCCGGGTGTGTCAAAAACCTAACCCAGTTTAAGTCGCATCGTGCGATCTCTGCTGGATAACCTGTGTGAACCCTATGTCTACTGTTACAACTAACGAATCTACCGGTATGGAAAGTTTTGCTGCGCTCTTCGAGGAATCGTTGTCGCGTCAAGATATGCGCTCCGGCGAAGTTATTTCCGCTGAAGTCGTGCGCCTCGACCACAATTTCGTGATCGTGAACGCCGGCCTCAAATCCGAAGCATTCATCCCTGTCGAAGAATTCAAGAACGACCACGGCGAACTGGAAGTCAAAGTTGGTGACTTCGTTTCCGTGGCGATCGAATCGCTGGAAAACGGTTTCGGCGATACCATCCTGTCGCGCGATAAAGCCAAGCGTCTGGCTTCGTGGCTGGCTCTGGAAAAAGCGATGGAATCGGGCGAAATCGTCGTCGGTACCGTCAATGGTAAAGTCAAAGGCGGTCTGACCGTGTTGACCAACGGCATCCGCGCATTCCTGCCGGGCTCGCTGGTTGATACCCGTCCTGTCAAAGACACCACCCCATTCGAAGGCAAAACCCTCGAATTCAAAGTGATCAAGCTGGATCGCAAGCGTAACAACGTGGTTCTGTCCCGCCGCGCCGTCATCGAAGCTTCGATGGGCGAAGAGCGTCAGAAACTGATGGAAACGCTGAAAGAAGGCACGGTCGTGACCGGCGTCGTCAAAAATATCACCGACTACGGCGCGTTCGTGGATCTGGGCGGTATCGATGGCCTGCTGCACATCACCGACCTGGCATGGCGCCGTGTACGTCACCCGTCGGAAGTTCTGACGGTTGGCCAGGAAATCACCGCCAAAGTCCTGAAATACGATCAAGAGAAAAACCGTGTTTCGCTGGGCGTGAAACAACTGGGCGACGATCCTTGGACCGGTCTGTCCCGTCGTTACCCACAAAGCACCCGTCTGTTCGGTAAAGTAACGAACCTGACCGACTACGGCGCGTTCGTTGAAGTGGAACAGGGTATCGAAGGTCTGGTACACGTTTCCGAAATGGACTGGACGAACAAAAACGTTGCTCCTAACAAAGTTGTCCAACTGGGCGACGAAGTAGAAGTGATGGTTCTGGAAATCGACGAAGAGCGTCGTCGTATCTCGCTGGGCATGAAACAGTGCAAAGCGAACCCATGGGACGACTTCGGTGTTACCCATAAGAAAGGTGACAAAGTCCGCGGCGCGATCAAATCGATCACCGACTTCGGCGTGTTCATCGGCCTGGCCGGCAACATCGACGGTCTGGTGCACCTGTCCGACCTGTCCTGGACCGAAACCGGCGAAGAAGCCGTGCGTCGCTTCAAGAAAGGTGACGAACTGGAAGCCATCGTTCTGGCCATCGACGTTGAGCGCGAGCGCGTTTCCCTGGGCGTCAAGCAACTGGAAGGTGACCCATTCAACAACTTCGCAGCCATGAACGACAAAGGCTCGCTGGTAACCGGTACCGTTAAATCGGTTGAGCCTAAAGGCGCCGTGATCCAACTGTCCGAAGAAGTTGAAGGCTACCTGCGCGCTTCCGAAATCTCGCGCGACCGCGTTGAAGATGCTGGTACGCACCTGAAAGTCGGCGACACCGTCGAAGCAATGGTGTTGAACATCGACCGCAAAGCCCGTGGTATCCAACTGTCGATCAAAGCGAAAGACAATGTTGAAACCCAGGAAGCCATGCAGAAGATGGCAGCTACCGACAACAACGCAGCTTCGGGCACCACCAGCCTGGGCGCCTTGTTGAAAGCTAAGTTCGATAACAAGAACTAAGACTGCGGATACGGCAGATGACAAAGTCCGAGCTGATCAACCGCCTCGCTGAGCGTTATTCTCAGCTGGTGGCGAAAGATGCGGAGTATGCCGTCAAGACCATTCTCGATGCGATGACCAACGCCCTGGCGACCGGTCAGCGTATCGAGATCCGCGGTTTTGGCAGTTTTGCCCTGAACAGCAGGCCCCCGCGCATCGGCCGCAACCCGAAATCCGGCGACAAGGTGATGGTTCCCGAAAAACGGGTACCCCACTTCAAGCCGGGCAAACAGTTGCGCGAGCGGGTGGACGCGATGGTCGGACAACCGATCATCGAGGATTAATCGTCTGCTGGAAGGCGACACAAAGAGCGGCGTCCTTGGATGCCGCTTTTTTTTGTTAATATGTTCTAAGTTTATGCCCTGTCGGCATTCACACCACCTTGTGTAGCTTTCTTTGGACCTATCGATGAAAATCATCTCCACCATCGTTGGCTGTGTTCTCTTCGTCCTGTTCTTCAGTTTTGCGCTGAAGAATGCGCAGGTTGTCGATCTGCATGTTTTCCTCAATTATGAAATTCGCGGCCCCCTGGTTCTGATGCTGCTGGGCTTTTTTGTCGCCGGCGCCAGCCTGGGCGTACTGGCCTTGACGCCGACCGTGTTCCGTCACCGCCGCGAAGCGAGCAAGCAAAAAACCACCATTGCCGCGCTGCAGACCGTTGGCGTGGCCAGCAATGTCCAGCCGCAACCGGACAGCGTGAGCGCGCAGTAAGCGGCGCCATCGCTCCTATCTCTCTTACTCGAATAAAAACAATCGCATGGATTTTGAACTCTGGTGGCTCTTGGGTATCCCCGTGTTTTTCGCGCTGGGCTGGATTGCCGCGCGTGTTGACATTCATCAACTGGTGTCCGAATCGCGCAGCCTGCCGCGCAATTACTTCAAGGGCTTGAATTTCCTGCTCAATGAGCAGCATGACAAGGCCATCGATGCCTTCATCGAAGTCGTCAAGCTGGACCCGGAATCGGCCGATATGCACTTTGCTCTGGGTAACCTGTTCCGCCGCCGCGGCGAGACGGAGCGCGCCATCCGCGTGCACCAGAACTTGCTGGCGCGCCCGGACTTGCCGCTGGAGCAGCAAGGCCATGCTGCCTATGAGCTGGGCATGGATTACCTGAAGGCGGGTCTGCTGGACCGCGCCGAAGAAACCTTCAACAGCCTGGTCGACACGCAATATGCGGCCCAGGCGCGGCGCGCGCTGCTGGAAATCTACCAGCGCGAAAAGGAATGGCCACGCGCCATCGAAGCGGCCGTGGGCTTGCAGGAATCGGGCGCCGGCGCGCGCCAGAAGGAAATCGCCCAGTTCTATTGCGAACTGGCGCATGACGCGCTGGTGCACATGAAGCCGGACGAAGCCATGCCGCTGCTGGAAAAAGCCTTGCAGACGGACCGCAAGAGCGTGCGCGCCACCATCCTGACGGGCGACGTGCTGCTGGCGCGCGGCGACGTGGAAGGCGCGCTGACCACCTGGCGCCGCGTGGAGCAGCAAAGCGTGCCGCACGTGGCCCTGGTGGCGCAGCGCCTGATGGATGGTTATACCAAGCTGGGCCGTCCACAGGAAGGCGTCAACCTGCTGCGCTCCTATCTGGAAGAGGCGTCGTCGATCGACTTGATCGAAGTCGTCTTCAAGGCCGTCATCGAGCTCGACGGCGTGGAAGCGGCGAAACAGCTGGTTAGCGCCGAGCTGCGCCGCACGCCGACTTTGCTGGGCCTGGATAAACTGCTGGAAGCGCGCATGATGGATGCGCCGGCCGCCATCTGGTCGGAGCTGTCGATGGTGAAAAACCTCGTGCACGGCTACACGCAGAAGCTGGCCCGCTACCAATGCAGCCACTGCGGCTTCAAGGCGCGCCAGTTCTATTGGCATTGCCCGGGCTGCAATAAGTGGGAAACCTATCCGCCGCGTCGCACGGAAGAACTCAACGTCATGAATTAGTCGTGCCCAGCACAGGGCTCATGGCTGCGTTGCAGCGCCTCGCCGTACTATTCGTACTGTCTTCGGCGCCGCGCCTTGCCCTGAACCCTGTGCTGTGCACTTGCAGGTCAGATACCCATATTACAAATACGGCACAACCATGAAAATCACCATTATCGGCACGGGCTATGTGGGCCTCGTGACGGGCGCCTGCCTGGCGGAGCTGGGCAATGACGTCTTTTGCCTCGACCTCGACGTACAGAAGGTCGCCTTGCTCAACAGCGGCGGCATCCCCATCCATGAGCCGGGCCTGGAAGAAGTCGTGGCGCGCAACCGCGCCGCCGGCCGCATGACCTTTTCCACCGACGTCGAGGCTGCCGCCGCGCACGGCGTGATGCAATTCATCGCCGTCGGCACGCCGCCCGATGAAGACGGCTCGGCCGACCTGCAATACGTGCTGGCCGCCGCGCGCGGCATCGGCAAGTACATGACGGACTTCAAGGTCATCGTCGACAAGTCCACCGTGCCCGTCGGCACGGCCGAAAAAGTGCGCGCCGCCATCCAGGGCGAACTCGATGCGCGCGGCGTGGCCGCCACGTTCTCGGTGGCGTCGAATCCGGAATTCCTCAAGGAAGGCGCGGCCGTCGAAGACTTCATGCGCCCTGACCGCATCGTCATCGGCGTCGACGCCACGCCGGACGGTGAACGCGCGCGCGAATTGCTGAAAAGCCTGTACGCGCCGTTCAACCGCAACCACGAGCGCACCTACTGGATGGACGTGCGCTCGGCCGAATTCACGAAATATGCGGCCAACGCCATGCTGGCCACGCGCATCTCGTTCATGAATGAGCTGGCGAACCTGGCCGACAAGGTGGGCGTCGATATCGAAGCCGTGCGCCACGGCATCGGTTCCGACCCGCGCATCGGCCACAGCTTCCTGTATGCCGGTTGCGGCTACGGTGGTTCCTGCTTCCCGAAAGACGTGCAGGCGCTCGAGCGCACGGCGCGCGGCCACGGCCAGGAATTGCTGATCCTGCGCGCCGTCGAAGCCGTCAACGACCAGCAAAAGCAGGTGCTGGGCCGCAAAGTGGTCGCTCGCTTCGGCGAAGACTTGACGGGCCGGCATTTTGCCGTCTGGGGCCTGGCCTTCAAACCGAATACGGACGACATGCGCGAAGCGTCGGCCCGCGTGCTGCTGGCCGACTTGCTGGGGCGCGGCGCCACCGTGGCCGTGTACGACCCCGTCGCCATGGCCGAGGCGCGCCGCGTGCTGCAACTGGACTTGACGCCGGAGCAACTGGCCAAGGTGCGCTTTGCCGACAGTCCGAAGGATGCGCTGCAGGACGCCGATGCGCTGGTCATCGTGACCGAATGGAAAGCCTTCCGCAGCCCCGACTTCGAGCAGGTCAAGGCGCGCCTGAAGCAGGCCGTCGTCTTTGACGGGCGCAACCTGTTCGAGCCGGCCGTCATGGCCGAGAATGGCATCGAATACCACGGGATCGGCCGCTCGATCCTGACGCGCGCATGAGCGCCCAAGAGGTGGTCGCCTTGACGGCGCCGGCCGCGTTGGCCCAGGTACGCCTGCTGGTGGTGGGCGATGTGATGCTGGACCGCTACTGGTTCGGCGACGTCAGCCGTATTTCGCCGGAAGCGCCCGTGCCCATCGTGCGCATCGAGAAGCGCGAGGAACGCCTGGGTGGCGCGGCCAACGTGGCGCGCAACGCGGCTGCGCTGGGCGCGAAGACGAGCTTGCTCGGCGTGGTGGGCGATGACGAGGCCGGCAGCCAGGTCGAGCGCCTGCTCGAAGGCGGCGGCATCCACAGCTATCTGCAGCGCGATGCAGCCATTTCCACCATCATCAAGCTGCGTGTGATCGGCCGCCAGCAGCAGATGCTGCGCATCGATTTCGAGGATGCGCCCAGCGATACGGTGCTGCGCGACAAGCTGGCGCAGTTCAACGCGCTGCTGCCCCATTACGATGTGGTGATCCTGTCCGACTACGCCAAGGGCAGCCTGGTGAACGTGGCCGAGATGATCAAGGCGGCCCGGGCCGCCGGCAAGATCGTCATGGTCGACCCGAAAGGCGATGATTTCAGCCGCTATTCAGGTGCGTCAGTGCTTACTCCGAACAAGTCCGAACTGCGCCGCGTGATCGGCAGCTGGAATACGGAGGAGCAACTCACGGAGCGCGCGCAGCAGATGCGCGCGCAACTGGGCCTGGACGCCTTGCTGCTGACCCGTTCCGAAGAAGGCATGAGCTTGTACACGGCCGATGAGGTGCTGCACATGCCGACCGATGCGCGCGAAGTGTTCGACGTCTCGGGCGCCGGCGACACGGTGATCGCCACCATGGCAGCCATGCTGGGGGCCGGCATGGCCCTGGGCGACGCCGTGCGCACGGCCAACCGCGCCGGCGGCATCGTCGTCGGCAAGCTGGGCACGGCCACCGTCACCCGCGACGAGCTGTTTTCGCAGTAATATGTGATATCGCCTGCGCCGGATCGTTTGATCTGGCGCAGGTTTTCCCGCAGTTCCGCAGTCCCATCTTGTCAACCGTATCACGCTACAGCCGTTAAGCCGTTAAGGCGCTGTTCCTCCCTTGCGTTCGAGTCATCTTGAAACCACATCACGGAGAGATACCCATGTTCAAAAAAATACTGCTGGCCATCGCCACCCTGATCGCGACGATGGGCTTTGCCTTTGCCCAGGTCGATGTCAACAAGGCGGACCAGGCGGCACTCGACAGCGTCAAGGGCATCGGCCCCGTCACGTCGAAAGCCATCGTCGATGAGCGCGCCAAGGGCGGTGCCTTCAAGGATTGGGCCGATTTCGAAAGCCGCGTAAAAGGTATCGGCCCGAAAAGTTCCGTGAAACTGTCGGAAGCGGGCTTGCAAGTGAATGGCCAGGCCAAGTCCGGCGCGCCGGCGGCGCCGGCGGCGAAAGCTGCTCCGGCAAAAAAGGAAGCTGCTGTGAAGGAAGCTGCAGCGAAAGAAGCCGCACCGAAGCCAGCTGCTGCGACCGACACCGCTGCGGCACCAGCCAAGTCGGGCGCTGAAGCGAAGAAGGAAGCGGCTGCCGCCAAGAAAGAAGCCAAGGCCGCTGCCGCTGCCGCCAAGAAGGAAGCCGCCGCCAAGGCAGTGCCTGCTGCTGCGCCGGCTCCCGCTGCTGCCGCGGCCGATGCCGCCCCTGTGAAAACGGCTGCCGAAACGAAGAAGGAAGCTGCTGCTGCGAAGAAAGCAGCAACGGCGGCCAAGAAAGAAGCCAAGGCTGCGGAAGCGGCTGCGAAGAAGGAAGCCAAACTGGCTGCTGCCGACGCGAAGAAGGCAGAAGCCGAGAAAAAGTAAGCGTGTTGCTGTAAAGCGTGTTGCGTGGTGGTGCCGCGCAGCACGAGAAGAAAACCCCGCGTGGTACCGGCCGCGTGGGGTTTTTTTTATTCCGCGGCCGGAACTTCCCGCTTGTCGGTGGGCCGGAATGGCGCAGCCAGTTGCCCTGCCAGCGTCTTCGGCATGTGCGCCTCGATGCCGCAGGCGGCTGGCCAGGCGCGCGGCAAGTGATGGGTGCCGAACACCCGGTCCAGCACGGGCAGGGTCGACGCATAGTTGCGGTTGATGTGTTCGAACTTGCTGTGGTGCCAGTGGTGGAAGGCGGGCGTGGCCACCAGCCATTCCAGCGGGCCGAAGCGCCAGCGCAGGTTGGCGTGGATGAAGAAACCCCAGACGGTGCCGATCAGCAGCAAGAGCACGGGTGCCGCGCTGCCTGCCGCGCCGGGGCCGGCCAGCCCCAGCAGATACAGCGGTGTCAGGCCGAACAGGCGCGTGACGACCATGTCGATGGGATGGGTGCGCGTATTGGCGAGGAAATACAGCTGTTCCGTGCTGTGGTGCACGGCATGGTAGCGCCACAGCCATGGAATTTCATGGCTGAGTCTATGCCCCCAGTAAGTGCCGACTTCGCCGATCAGCAAGCCCAGCAGAAGCTTGCCCCACAGGGGCAGGGTAGACAAGGTGGCGGGGATGGCGTCCGGCAACAGGTGCTGGCCGGCGACGGCGAGCAGGGCCAGCGGCGCGGCCAGCACGGCGGCCGGCAGCAGGCTGCTGATGAAATAAAAGCCCAGGTCGCTGAACAGTTCCGTGCGGGAGCGCCCTGCGTGGCGTTCGCCGAACAAGCGCTCGAGCGGCACGAAGATCACGGCCAGCAGCACCAGCCACAGGCTCAGGCGCAGCACATCGACGGCGATGCCGGGCAGGTGGGTTTGCAGGGTGTGCAGCAGGCTCATTTCATTCCATCAGGTAAGAAACAAAAAAATCCGGACAAGGCTGGGCTGGTCCGGATTCTGTCACGCGCGCTGGCGGCTCAGACTGCTACAGCAGCCTTGCGGCGGCGCGCCATGAACCCCAGAAGGCCCAGGCCGCCGATCAGCATGCCCCAGGTCGATGGTTCCGGCACGGCCGACACCAGCGACACGCCGTCGAGCAGCATGAATGGCGGCGCGCCGGACGGGCTGCCCTTGGCCATGAACGACAGCAATTCGCTGCTGTTGGCGGCCGTGAAGGTCATGCTGGCCTGGTGCCAGCCCGTGAAACCCTGGCTGACGTTGGCCAGGGACGCCGTCTGCTGTTTGCTGTTGCCCAGCGACACATCCCAGTAATTGACCAGGTTATCGCCACGGAAGCCCACTTGCTGGGCCGCGCCGTAGGAAAAGCTCAGGGTGTACGCCTGGCCGGGGATCAGGCCGCTGACTTGCTGCGTGACGGGGCCGGGAAAGTAATCCCAGTCGGCCGCCAGCACATTGCCGCCCGTCGGGCTGGCGCCCAGGCCGTTTTGCGGGCCGTGGCCGCTGTACGAATTCGGACCCCACAAGGCCAGCGTCGTCGCGGCGTTGGTGTCGTCGATGTTGTTGCCGTTCAAGACGAAGTTATAGCCTTTGCTGGACCAGTCGCTCAGGTAGGTGCGGTCCGCGCGCGCGTACGTGCCTTCGTTCAGCTGTTTCGAGGTGCCGTTGCTGGTCAGTTCGAAATCGCCATTCTTGACCAGGTTGGTCGTGGCGGCCTGGGCGGTGGTGACGCACAGGGAAGCGGCGGCCAGCACCAGCAAGGTAGATGTTTTACGCATGATAAAGCTCCAAAAGTGACAGGGTAGTGTTGCAGTCTGTCGGCGAGCTTTTGGCCAACGTTTATTCAATCGCGGAAGGGGCGAGAAAGGTACTTCAGGGACAGCAGTGGTGTCCCGTTGCAACGATTATAGCAGCGTTTGGCAAAACGGCATCTAACATGTCTCGAAAACAACAAATATTTTTAGATGGCAATCTTGCCAGGATTAAAGTTTTTACATGCCGCGCACGCCTACAGATGCGATTCGATCGGCAGCCAGCGCATCACGGATACCAGCGTGCGGCGCCAGAAGCCTGCTTCGGGATCGTGCGTCCACACCTTGGCGGGCTCTTCGGTAGCGTCGGACCAGCGCAGGGCGCCGTTGTCGAGGAACACGCGGTAGCTGGTGTCGCTGGCCGTCGAATGCTGGAACAGCGCGCGCATGTCGGCCGCCAGCGCGGCATCGTCGAACAGCACGCCCATTTCCGTATTCAGCTGGGCCGAGCGGGGATCGAGGTTGAAGGAGCCGACGAAACCCCGCTGGCTATCCACCACGACGGCCTTGGTATGCAGGCTGGCGCGGCTCGACCCCATCAGGCTGATGCGCTTGCGGTGCAGGGTCTTCAATTCATACAGCTCGATGCCGCCGCCCAGCAGCGCCTGGCGGTAGCGCGCATAGCCCGCATGCACGAGGGCCACGTCGGTGGCGGCCAGCGAGTTGGTCAGCACCTGGACCTGGACGCCGGCGGCAACCTTTTTACCCAGGGTCTGCGTCAGTTCCGCGCCGGGCACGAAGTATGGCGAGGTCAGCAGTGCTTCCTGGCGCGCGTCCGTCAGCAGCGGCAGCAAGCTGTGCATGAGCCAGTGCTCGCTGCGCTGCAAACTGGCCACGGGCGCAGCTTTTTCCGGCGGGTCCGACAATACTTGCACGTGCGTGCTCCAGTGCAGGCGCAGGCGGCCATCGAGGTGGGCTTGCAGCTGGCCCGCATCGGTCAGCTGGCGCAGGTAGGGCGAGGCACCCAGTTCACCGGTCAGCGCGTCGAGGCGGGCGCGCACGGCCTGCAATTCGGGAGCGCCCGCGTTCTTGCCGGCGTGC
This sequence comes from Janthinobacterium sp. SUN100, assembly GCF_030397705.1. Classification (NCBI taxonomy): domain Bacteria; kingdom Pseudomonadati; phylum Pseudomonadota; class Betaproteobacteria; order Burkholderiales; family Oxalobacteraceae; genus Janthinobacterium; species Janthinobacterium sp. SUN100. The sequence continues at coordinate 419,623 of NZ_JAPUBU010000005.1, forward strand.
AAGGCGCTGATGGGAATGACGGCGCGGCTGTTCCAGAAGCGGTCGAAGATGTCGCTCGTCTGCTGCACGGCGGGTCCCACCAGCAGCAAGTCGGCATCCTGGAAATTGACTTGTTCTGCGGCATCAAAGTATTCATCGCCGATATTGCGCCCGCCGACGAGGGCGACCCTGCCGTCGACGATCCAGGCCTTGTTGTGCATGCGCCGGTTCAGGCTGACGGCGCGCAAGGCCATTTCCATGGCGCGCAACCAGATGCCGTCGCGGTTGCGGCCCGGATTGAAGATGCGCACGTCGATCAGCGGGTGGCTGTCGAGCGCCAGGATGGCGGCGTCCTGGCCCCGCGCGTTGATATCGTCGAGCAACACGCGCACGCGCACGCCACGGTCGGCCGCGCGCAGCAGTTCGCGCACGAGCAGGCGTCCCGTGACGTCGTTATGCCAGATGTAGTATTGCAGGTCGATGCTGCGGCCCGCTTCGCGCGCGCTCAGGGCGCGCAGGGCGAACGCTTCCAGGTTGTCGTCGATCAGCGCCGTGCCGCTGTGGCCCGGGCGTTGCCCCAGTTGCGGCGCCAGCACGCGGTCGAGCAGGGTGGCGTCCGCCGCCACGGGCAAGGCCATCCCTGGCGCACCCAGCGACCGCTCGGCGAAACGCCCGTAGCTGTACAGGGCAGCGATGCTGAGCACGGCAAACAAGGTGGCCAGCAGCAACAGTTTGATGAGCATGCGGCGCACCGTCAGCGGACCGCGGGCATGTTGCGGCGCGAGGAAAGCTTGGCGGTGTGGGGCATGCGGACTCTTTCAGCTGGATGGCAACAGCCGATTGTAGCAGTTTCTACAATGCACGATTTTCAGGCGGAGCCAGCCGGCAGCCGCGCCAGGAAGCCGTGAATCTGCGACACCACGGCCGCCCCTTCACCGACGGCGGCGGCCACGCGCTTGGTGGAGCCGGCCCGCACGTCGCCGATGGCGAACACGCCCGGCACGCTCGTTTCCAGGGCGGCCCGCTCGGGCAAGTCCGGCGGCGGGTAGGCTAAATGCGCTGCGTGGCCGTGCGCGCGGCATTCGGCGCGCGTGACGTCGAAGCCCGTGCGGATGAAGCCCTGTTCATCGACGGCCACGGCGCAGTCGTGCAGCCAGTCGGTGTTCGGATCGGCGCCGACGAAGAGAAACACGCGGCGCACGGCGCAAGCGGCTTCCTCGCCCGTGCGGTTGTTGCGCCAGCGCACCTCCGTCAAGCCATCGTCGTCGCCTTCGAGGGCGATGATTTCCGTGTGCGTGTGCAGGGTGATGTTGGGCGTGGCGGCGATGCGCTCGATCAAATAGCTCGACATGCTGGCCGCCAGCCCTTCGCCGCGGATCACCATGTGGACCTTGGCGGCATGGCCGGAGAGAAACACGGCCGCCTGGCCGGCCGAATTGCCGCCGCCGACCAGGATGATCTCTTCCTGCCGGCACAGCTTGGCTTCGATGGGCGAGGCCCAGTAATACACGCCCCGTCCTTCATACGTTTTCAGGTTGGCCAGCGAGGGGCGGCGATAGCGCGCGCCGCACGACAGCACCACCGTGCGGGCCCGCACCTGCGTGCCGTCGCACAGGTTGACGCGCAGGGGCCAGGTGTCGCACAGCAAGTTGGCCGCGCTGGCCGGCGTGGCGATTTCGACGCCGAATTTTTGCGCCTGCACATAGGCGCGCCCCGCCAAGGCGCGGCCAGAGATGCCGGTGGGAAAGCCCAAATAATTTTCGATGCGCGCGCTGGCGCCCGCCTGGCCGCCATACGCGCGCTGTTCCAGCGCCAGCACGGTGAGGCCTTCTGAAGCCGCATACACGGCCGTGGCCAGGCCGGCCGGGCCGGCGCCCACCACCAGCACGTCAAAAATCTTGTCGCCGGACAAATCGGGCAGCATGCCCAGGCAGCGCCCCAGCTCCGCATTGCCGGGATTCTTCATGATCTTGCCGTCCGGACAGACCACCAGCGGCCATTCCTGCGGCGTGGGTTGGTAGCGCCCGGCCAGCGCGGCGGCGGCCGCATCCGTGGCCGGATCGAGAACCGTGTGCGGATGGCCATTGCTAGACAGAAAACTTTGCAGGTGGAACAGATTGCCGTTGCCGCGCGGCCCCACCAGCACGGGGCCGCCCGAGTTGGATTCGATCAGCGCCACGCGGCGCAGAATCAGGGCGCGCACGATGCGTTCGCCCATCTCCGCCTCGGCCACGATCAGCGCGCGCAAGGATTCCGAGCTGATGTCGAGCAATTCCACGGCGCCCACGGCGCTGCCGTTGACGAGGGTGGGGCGGCCGGACAATTGCGCCACTTCGGCAATGAAGTGGCCGACGCCCACTTCGCGCAGCTGCGACACCTGCCCCAGCACTTCGTGACGCTTGATGCTGACCCGCCCGGACAATATTACCAGCATGCCGAAGCTGCTGCTGCCCGCCTCGAACAGCGTATCGCCATCGGCAAAGCGCCGCCGCGTGCCATAGCGCTGCAAGCGCTGCAGTTCGAGCGCGGTGAAGACGGGCGAGATCTGGTGGCTGCGGCCCTGCAAGTCGAGCGTGGCAAACTGGACGGGATCGTCCTGCGTCGTTTCGGGAATGAATTCGGGTGTGTTGCTGGCCATGGCGAGTCCGTTCGGAGGCTGAATAAGCAAATAACAAAAATAACTAACAGTGGCGAGTCTAGCGCATGCGGCGCGCGCCTGCCGCAATCACCCTTGTACACGCCCGGAAACGGCAGCGCGGCAGGCGCCGTGCGGCATGCGGCGGCGCATCCGGACGCGCACGCAGGCCCGGATGCAGGCGCCGATGAGCGATACGCCACCCAGCATCTCATATTAGAATGGGTTTTTGTTGAATCTACTCAAACAGACACGATGGCTTACAAGACACTTGAAGATACGATAGGCAATACCCCGCTGGTGCAGCTGACGCGCTTGCCGGGTGCCGATGCGCTTGCGCGCAACAACGTCATCCTTGGCAAGCTGGAGGGCAATAATCCGGCCGGCTCCGTGAAGGATCGCGCCGCCATGTCCATGCTCAAGCGCGCTGAAGAGCGCGGCGTCATCAAGCCGGGCGATACCCTGATCGAGGCGACCAGCGGCAATACGGGCATCGCGCTGGCCATGGCCGCCGCCTTGCGCGGCTACAAGATGCTGCTCCTGATGCCCGATAACCTGAGCGTGGAGCGCCGCCAGAGCATGGCCGCCTACGGCGCCGACATCCTGTTGACGCCGAAGACGGGCGGCATGGAATATGCGCGCGACCTGGCCGAGCAGATGCAGAAGGATGGCCGTGGCGTGATCCTCGACCAGTTCGCCAACGAAGACAATTCGCGCGCCCACTATGAAAGCACGGGGCCGGAAATCTGGCGCGATACCAATGGCCAAGTCACGCATTTCGTCAGCGCCATGGGCACGACGGGCACCATCATGGGCGTGTCGCGCTATTTGAAGGAGCAGAATCCCGCCATCCAGATCATCGGCGCCCAGCCCGAGGAAGGTTCGCAGATTCCCGGCATCCGCAAGTGGCCGGAAGCGTACTTGCCGAAAATCTATGACAAGTCGCGCGTGGACCAGGTGGAATACGTGAGCCAGGGCGTGGCCGAACGCATGGCGCGCAGCCTGGCGGCGGAAGAGGGCTTGTTCTGCGGCATCTCGGCTGCCGGCGCGTGCGAAATCGCGCTGCGCATCTCGCAAACAGTGGAAAACGCGACGATCGTGTTCGTCGTCTGCGACCGTGGCGACCGCTATCTGTCGACCGGCGTGTTTCCTGCTTGATAGTTGATACGGGAAAATAATATCGGCCAGAACGGCCTGAGAACTGCTGGAAATACCCCCTCCCCATGGCGGGGAGGGAAAACCTGCGCAACTGGCAGGATCAGCCTTGTGGCGTTTCGCCTTCTTTTGGCTTGAATTGCTTGTCGCTGATGCGGAATTTGTTGCGGCGGTCACCCATCAGGTAACGCAGGTCGCGGATGCTCAGGTCGCTGACTTCGTGCATGCGGATCAGCAGCGATGCGCCGACCGGCAGGCGGTGGTGGCGGATTTTGCTGATGACTGGCGGTGCTACTTCCAGCGCGCGGGACAGGGCTGCGTCGTTTTTCAGGCGCAGGTTTTCGATCAGGGTATCGAGCAATCTGTTTGGGTTGTATTGAAGCAGATCGTCGGAGTCCGAATCGCTGTTCATATCAATGCCGACTTGGTTTGTCATGATGTTATTGTTCCTTCTGTAGTTGCACTGCAAAGTAAAAAACACTCGGAGCTCGCTCTTGCTGCGTTCATGTTCATTCTTTACTAAAAGGAACGAATTCACACACGGTACGATCCGGGATACAGTTTTTCGTAATATATACACAATTGTACAACAGGATTCAATTTCAGGCCGGAAAGCCCAGTAATCTTGCTTTGTACAAAATAGGTGTTGTCTTGTTGCAACACCTATTTATTCTTTATTATGCTCTATGATAGAACAAAAATTGTACTTTGACAAAAGTTAAGTATAAAACCATTTCCGTATTCCGTGCCGCACAAAGGCTGGCGAGCAAGGCTGGCACATGTTATCGGCCCTACCATAGACTTGTTTTCTGGTCGCTTCAACATCCCTTACGCTTTCTTACAAGTAATATTATAACTTTACACCGACTTTCAGTTAGCGTGCGCGCACTTGACTGATGGCCTTGCCCAAGTCGATCACTGACATGGCATAAAAATAACTTCTGTTGTACTGAGTTATAGCAAAGAAGTTATTGGTTGCCAAGTGATACTCAGTTGCTTCTGAACCATTTTGCAGATCGATCAGGCCGAACAACATGTTCTGCGGCGTGGACGGGCCAGCGCTCACGCCGGCCTCCTGCAATTCCGCCAGCCGGTACTTGGCTTGCAAGCCCTGGCCGATGAATTTTTCCCAGGCGCGGCTGGCCGAAACGGTGACGGGATAGGTGCTGATGGCCGGATCGTCGCGCCGCCAGCCGTGCTCGACGAGGAAATGCGCGACACTGCCGATGGCGTCGGCCGTGGAATTGCGCAGGTCGATGTGACTATCGCCATCGAAGTCCACCGCATATTTCATGATGCTGCTAGGCATGAACTGGGGCAAGCCGATGGCGCCCGCATACGAGCCGAGCAGGGTCAAGGGATCGATGCCATCCTTGCGCGCGTACAGCAGCGCGTTTTCCAGTTCCCCCTTGAAAAACTCCATGCGTGCGGCGCGGGTCGGGCTTTCCGGATAGGAAAACGCCAGGGTGGTCAGCGCGTCGAGCACGCGGAAGCGGCCCGTGTTGCGTCCGTACACCGTTTCCACGCCGATGATGCCGACGATGATTTCGGCCGGCACGCCATACTCGCGTTCGGCGCGCGCCAGCGCTTCCGCATTTTCTTCCCAGAATTTCACGCCCGCATTGATGCGCACCGGCTCGATGAAGCGGGCGCTGTACGCTTGCCAGTTCTTCGGCTTGCCCGGCGGAGCCGGCTTCATCAGTTGCACGGTCGATTCGACATAGCGCACCTTGCCGATCAGGGTATCGAGTTCGGCGCGGTTAAAGCCATGCTTGGCGGACATGTCGTCGAGGAAGGCGCGTACTTCTTTCCAGTTGGCATAGTCGACAAATTCGCCCTCGAAGTCGAATTTCGCCGGTGCTTTCTTCGCCGCCGGCTTGCCGGTGACCTTCTTGACGGGCTGGGCCTTGGCCGCGCGCACGGCACGGGCGCGGTCGGCGTCGGAAATATTGCTGTTTTCGCCTGCGTGCGCGGTGGACAGGCACAGGGGAAGGGAGAGGAGCAGGGACAGGGCGGAGGTTTTGATCGGTAACAAGGAGCGTCTCATCGGCATTGGGTTAACAGGCGGCGCAAGCTGCGCCGCGCGCGGAGTTGTTCGTCTGGGTTGGCATTACCATACTTCATCGCGGCATAGATTGCCAGAAACTGTGCGATGGCGGCGTGCGCTTCTTGTGTGGCCTTGCCTGCGGCCAATCTGGCAGCATAACCGTGCGGGCCTTCATGCGGCGCACGGCTGTAGCCGCGCCGCGCCTGCCGCTGGCAAAACTGCGCGTACAGGGCGTCGAGCGGATCGCCTTGTCGCGCCTGCCGCCACCAGACCAGTGCGCCGGCCAGGGAGGACAGCAGGGCCAGTACGGCGCAAGCGACTGCCAGTTTCTTTGCCGGCACATTTTTCAAGCCATCGAGCATGGCGCGCCGGCGTTGCGGCGTGGTGTCGAGCACCCAGCTGCTCCAGGCTTGCTCGGCTTGCTGCCATTGCTGGCGCCACGCGGCCAGCGCTCCGTGCGCGCCGCCGTCGAGGCCGGCCAGGGCGCGCCATGCCGTCAGCGGCGACGGGGCCGGCGGCAGGGCGGCATCGAGGTTGCGCTCCGTGCGCAGGGGCGCGACGGCGCTGGTGGGATCGACGCGCACCCAGCCCCGGCCCGCCAGCCACACTTCGCTCCAAGCATGGGCGTCGGACTGGCGCACGCTCAGGCTGTTGTCCGTCGCGCCATGCAGGCCGCCCTGGTAACCCGTGACGACGCGCGCGGGAACGCCCATGGCGCGCATCAGCACGACAAAGCTGCCCGCGTAATGTTCGCAAAAGCCCGCTTGCGTGGCAAACAGGAAGTCGTCGACGCCATGCTTGCCCAGCAGCGGCGGCTGCAGGGTGTAGCGGAAGGGCGCGCGGCGGAAGTGATCGAGCACGGCGGCGATGGCGTCGGCGGGCGCCAGCGCCTGCGCGCCATGGCCGCGCAATGCGCGGGCCCAGGCCACGCTGCGCGGATTGCTGCCGGCAGGCAATGCCAGCCAGGGCTGCTGCTGGACAAAAGTCAGGCTGGCCTGCAAGCGGTAGCGGGGTTGGGAACTGACGCGGTAACGGACGGTCGAAGTAATGGGCTGTATGGTCAGCACTTCCAGCGCGGACGACACGACATACGGATTGCCGGGCAAGCGTTCGATGCTGCGCGGCACGTCGAGCGCGAAGATGCGCCGCTGGCCGCTCGCTTGCAACGTCACTTCGTACTGGCTGGGCTGGCCTTCCAGGGCGATGTCTATCCGGCTGTCGCTGGCAGGCGTGCGCTGGCCAGCGCCCCTGCGCGTCCAGGTGGCGCCGTCGAAGTCGCCCAGCACCACGCCGCGCCAATACAGCTGGTCTTGCGGCGGGAGCGGGGTGCTGAAACGGGCTGTGAAGACGGGTTCGCTTGACAGGGCCAGCGAGGCGATGGCGCCCGGCCGCATGCTGTCGGACAAGCCCGTGCGCGCCTGCGTGCCTTCTGGTGCCGCGCCCCACAGGGGGCCGTCAACGCGTGGCACGGCAAGAAACATCACGGCCGACAGGGGGAGGGCCAGCGCCAGCATGCGCCCCAGCAAGCCCAGCCTGTGCGCCAGCCGCGGTTGCACGGCGCCATACTGGGACGACAGCAGGCCGGCCAGCAGGACGATGACGGTGGCCAGCATCCAGGCGGCGCTGACGATGCCTTGCGCATGAAAGAAGTTCGCCAACAGGAGGAAAAAACTGAGGAAGACAAACACGAAGATGTCGCGCCGGCCATGCATTTCCAGCGATTTCAAGGCCAGCAGCAAGGCCAGCATGGCCACGCCCGCATCGCGTCCCAGCACGGTGCCGTAGCTGACATAGACGGCGGCGATGCCGAGCAAGGCCAGCGGCGCGAGCACGGCCAGCCGCGGCTGGCGCCGGCCCCGCACGGTGATGAAGGCACGCCACAGCAGGGGCGCGGCGGCGGCGGCCGACAGCCATGGGGGCAGGTGCAGCGCGTGCGGCGCCAGCACCATGGCGGCGGCCAGCAACAGCAGCAGGATGTCGGCCTTGTCGCGCGACAAGTTAGCTAGCCATTGCCTCATGCCATGGCCTCATCCTGTGGCAAATCGTGCAGGGCCAGCGCGCGCAGGCAGGCGTCGCGCTGGCTGGCGCCCAGGGCCGGCGCCACGGTCAGCGTACCCAGGCGCAAGTCGTATGGCAGGCCCGTGCGTTCCGCCTGCAGCACCCAGGCGGCCAGGCGCGACAATCGCGCTTCAGGCGCCAGCGCGTGCAGGGCGGCGTGCTCGAGCACGATGCTGTCAGGGGCGACTCCCGTTGGCGCGTCGGCGGCTGGCTGGAATTGCTTGCTGAATAAATGCTCGCCGTCATGGCGGGCGATCTGGCGCCAGGCCAGGCGCCGCAAGGGGTCGCCCGCTTGGTAGGCGCGCACGCCCGCCAGTTCCACTGCCAGTTCCAGGGCGCCATCGGACGTGTGTGGCCGTGCTTTCTGTCGTGTCTGCTGTACCGTGCCGGCCGCCAAGGGCAGCGGCGGCGCGTTCTGCTCGGGTTGCGGATACACGAGCACGCGCGCTTCGGGTTGCCAATGGCACCAGGCGATAAACAGGCCCAGCGGGAAACTGCCGGACAGGCGCAGCGGCGGGGCAATCACCCATCCGCGTTGCCGCGCCGCAACGACGATGGTGACGGCCGTTTCCCCGTGGGCGGCGATGTCGACCGGGCCGGGCGCCGCCGCCGAATCGCGCATGGCCAGGTGGATCGCATGGCGCGGGCGGGCGCTGCGGTTGATCAGGCGCAAGGTGAACGTGGCCTGGCTGCCCGCGAACACGGGATTGCCCGGCGTGGCGGCCAACGCCAGGCCCGCCAGGTTACGGCTGGCAAACAGCATGTCGGCGATGGCGCAGGCGGCCGCGAAACAGGTCAGCGCGTAGCCCAGGCCCAGGCGGTAGTTGACGGCGGCGATCCACAGTGCCAGCAGCAGCGCGGCAAAGGCCAGGCCCGCGCGCGAGGGACGGATGTGCACGCGCTGCGCACCCAGCCAGGGGCGCGCCGGCAGCCAGCGGATGGTGCGCAGGCGCACGGCTGTCAGACGGGTGTCGCCAGCAGCAATTGCTGCAGCAGCATGCGGCTGTCCGTGACCCCTTGCGCGGCGTGCAGGCGGTGGGCGCAGACGGGAATGAGTACGGCTTGCACATCGTCGGGCGTGACGTGGTCGCGTCCGGCCAGGGCGGCCCAGGCGCGCGCCGCCTGCAGCAAGGCCAGCGCGGCGCGCGGGCTCAGGCCATCGGCAAACACGCCCGGCACGCGGGTGGCATGCACGAGGGACAGCACGTAGTCGACGACGGCAGGTGAGGCGTGGATGGCGCGCAGGCCCGCTTGCGCCTGCAGCAATTCTTCCGCGTTCATGACGGCCGGCAAGGTTTGCAGCATGGCGCGGCGGTCGGCGCCCAGCAGCAGTTCCCGTTCGGCGGCCGCATCGGGGTAGCCCAGGGTGACGCACATGAGAAAACGGTCGAGCTGCGATTCGGGCAGCGGGAAGGTGCCCAGCTGGTGCGCGCAGTTTTGCGTGGCGATGACGAAAAACGGCTGCGGCAGCGCGCGCGTGACGCCATCGAGCGTCACTTGCCGCTCTTCCATCGCTTCCAGCAAGCCCGATTGCGTCTTCGGCGTGGCGCGGTTGATTTCGTCGGCCAGCAGCACCTGGGTAAACAGGGGGCCAGGATGAAAGATGAAACTGCCACTGCCCCGGTCATACACGCTCATGCCGGCCACGTCGGCGGGCAGCAGGTCGCTGGTAAATTGCTGGCGCTTCCATTGCAGGCCCAGCGAGATGGCCAGCGCGTGCGCCAGGGTCGTCTTGCCCACGCCGGGCACGTCCTCGATCAGCAGGTGGCCGCCGGCCAGCACGCAGGCGAGGGTCTGGCGGATCTGTAACTGTTTGCCGACGAGAACTTCGCCGATCTGCTGTGCGGCCTGGTGTATTTTCGAAAACATGCTATTTCTATCACAGTAAGACGGATTATTTAATTTACAATCGCTTTGGCCAGGTCAAACCGCGCCGCCCGCCGCCTGCGCGCTCGTGGTAGATTAGCGTGACAGCAAAGGCGGCAAGGGCGGCACAGACCAGCCAGTGATTTTATGCGAGAACGGGCCAGGCAGGCAGGAATGCTCTGCAGTGATTCCGGCATGCGTTCCCGGTATGGATAGAGAGCAGAGACAGAGGTAACCAGTACAGCGCATGAGCACAGCCATTTATACCCATCCCGATTGCCAGCGCCACGAAATGGGCGACTGGCATCCCGAATCGCCGGCCCGCTTGCAGGCCATCAACGATCAATTGATCCTGGCGCACATCAGCGACCTGGTCGAGCACCGCGACGGCGTGCGCGCGCAATTGTCCGATATCGAGCGCAACCACAGCGCCACGGCCATCGGCCTCGTGCGCGACAACGTGCCGCCCGCGGGCGACTATTACCCGCTCGACGGCGACACCCTGCTTAACGCGCACAGCTACGACGCGGCGCTGGCCGCCGCTGGCTCGGCCGTGGCAGCCACGGACGCCGTCATCGACGGCGAGATCAACAACGCCTTTTGCGCGATCCGCCCGCCCGGCCACCATGCGCGGCCCAGCGAGCCCATGGGTTTTTGCCTGTTCAATAACGTCGCCATCGCCGCCAAGCATGCGCTCGACGTGCGAGGGCTCGAACGGGTCGCCATCGTCGACTTTGACGTACATCATGGAAATGGCACGGCCGAATCCGTGGCGCACGATCCGCGCATCCTGATGGTCAGCTTTTTCCAGCACCCGTTCTATCCGTACAGCGACGTGGAATCGTACACGGACACGCGCGTCAACGTGCCCGTGCCGGCCCGCTCGAAAGGCGACGCCGTGCGCCAGCTGGTGCTCGACCACTGGCTGCCCGCGCTGCACCGGCAGCAGCCGCAGATGATTTTCATTTCCGCCGGTTTCGACGCCCACCGCGAAGACGACGTGGGCGGCATGGGCCTGGTGGAGGCCGACTACACGTGGATGACGCAGCAAATGATGGCCGTGGCCAATCAGTATGGCAAGGGCCGCATCGTCAGTTGCCTCGAAGGGGGCTACAACCTGTCGTCGCTGGGCCGCAGCGTGGCCGCGCACGTGAAGGCGCTGGCGGAGCTGTAAGGGGGAGCTTGAACTACAGCAGGCTGGGGCGGCTGCGGGAATTCGTGTGGCGGTGCGTCTGGTAGTCGAGCGCGTCGCCAGCCATGAAGCGGCGCCAGGCTTGCGTGTAGACGAGCGATGATTTATCCGCGTCAAAACTGTCGAGCTGTAACATGTCGCGGTGGTGCTTGATTTCATTGACCAATTGGTCATACAGCACTTGCAAGCCATAGCTGTCGGCGCTCTGGCGCTTCAGGCGCTCTTCCAGCTGCGCCACTTGCCCCTGCAATTGCCGGCATTCCTTCTTCCACTGCAACAGGCTGCCATTGCGCGGCACGCGCTTGGCCGCCGCCTTGGCCGGGCGTGCGCTGCCACGTTCGCATTCCACGTGTGCCGCTGGCGCCTTGCCAGTGTGTTCCATCACCATATCGAGCCATCCCTATCGCCTATCTCCCTGCATCCGGCGCTAGCCAGCCTGGAAAATAATTGCTTTTCATTTAAGAGGCGATATTAGAACATACTTCTTTATTTCTTTCAGTAAATATAAGAATCCATATGGAAATATTTGACCTGGCTGCGCGGGCGGCGCCTTACTGGCGCTGCGCTGCCTGCGAGGGCGCTGCCGGGGCGGCTCCCGCCATTTTTCCGTCGTCGGCGTAGGTCAGGGTCAGCAGGGTATTGTCGTCCCAGTTCAGGTCATGCAGGGGCGGCACGAAGCGTTGCCGGTCTTGCGTGACGCGGATGTCCAGCGTGCGCTCGCCCGAGCGCGCCTGCACGGCAAGCAGCTTGCGCACCACGGGAAACGGCACGTGGATCAGCGACGAGTGGCACGGCCCGCCTGCCAGGCGGAACAGGTTGCGCCGGACAAAGGACAACTCATCCTGCTCGACGGCCCAGCGGATTTCGCATTCCAGGCGCAGGTCGCCCAGGCGGCGCACGTTCTGGGGCAGGCCCGGCGTATGGATGTCGGCGCGCCAGCGCAGGGTGTCGCGCTTCTTGTTGCTGACCAGATCGGCATTCGCATCGTAGGCGGTCTTGTCGCGCGACAAGGTGAAGCCACCGTCCGCCGCCAGCGGCACGGGGATGGACAGGTTGTCGGCCAACAGATGCAGTGTCACGCCGTCGAGCCTGGCCTGCGGCGTGGCGGGAATCAGCATGAAGCGCAGCGGCGCGCCCGGCGCCAGGCGCTGGTGGTCGGCATACGCATCGAGTCCCTTGAGCATGGTGCGGTAGGGGCGCAGGTCGGGATCGCGCGTGCTTTGCACGTCGACAATCTGCTGCATTTCCTGGCTTGCCGCATCGCCCCGCGCCGCCGCTTGTTCCTGGGCCATGGCGGGCAGCAGGCTGGCATAAAGGGAGGCGAGGAGGCAAAAGCGGGGAAAGTGCATGGATTGCGTGCCAGGTTAAGCTTGCGATGGGAAACCGTCCAGGCTGGACGGACTGCGAATCTTATCATTCATGTAACTGCCAAATTATCACCAATTGTCTCGTTCGTGTCGCACGGCTGGCGTTGGCGGCGGAAAATGGGACGTCGTGGCGGCAACCACGTAAAATAGCGGATTGACCGAACGATTTTGAAAGCAAGAGCATGGCGATACAATGGTACCCAGGACACATGAACGCGGCCCGCAAGAAAGCGGCCGAGACCATGGAAAACACCGATCTGGTGATTGAAGTGGTGGACGCGCGCCTGCCGGCAGCCAGCTGCAATCCCATGGTGGACGAGCTGCGCCTGTTCCGCCAGCGCCCTTGCCTGAAGATCCTCAACAAGACCGACCTGGCCGATCCTGCCGCCACTGCCGCCTGGGTGGCCTATTTCAATGCCCAGGAAGGCGTGACCGCATATGCGATGACGACCAAGAAGCCGGGCGACGTGGCGCGCATCCCGGAACTGGCGAAATCGCTGGCGCCGCACCGCGGCGTGCCGACGAAACCGCTGCGCATCATGATCATGGGCATTCCCAACGTGGGCAAGTCGACCCTGATGAACGCGCTGCTGAAAAAGCGCGTGGCCAAGGTGGGCGACGAGCCGGCCGTCACCAAGATGCAGCAAAAGTTGTACCTGGACAAGAACACGATTTTGGTCGACACGCCCGGCATGCTGTGGCCGAAGATCGCCATCCCCAGCGACGGCCTGATGCTGGCGGCCAGCCACGCCATCGGCTCGAATGCGCTGATCGAAGAGGAAGTGGCCGTGTTCCTGGCCGAGGAATTGCTCAAGCGCTATCCGGACTTGCTGGCGGCCCGCTACGGCACCAAGGTCGATGAAGTCGACGCCATCGGCGTGGTCGAGGGCATCGCCGCCAAGCGCGGCTTCCGCATCAAGGGCGGCGACTACGATTTCGAGAAAGCCTCGCATACCCTGCTGCTCGACTACCGCAGCGGCATCCTGGGACGCATTTCGCTGGAAACGCCGGACACGCGCGCGGCCCTGCTGGCCCAGCACGCGGCCGAGATGGCGGAAAAAGCGGCCAAGGCGGCGGAAATCGCCGCCGAGAAGGCCAGGAATGCGGCGCGCGGCAAGCGCGGCACGTAAGTTACCGCTTCACCATGCAAAAAGCGCCGCGACAGCAATGTCGCGGCGCTTTTTTCATGCGCTGGCCGATTAGCCGAATTTGAAGCTGGTCACGGCCAGCGCGCCAAAGAAATCCTCCTCGTGGTACACCACGTGCGCTGCTTCCTGCTCGGCCGCGCCCAGCGCCACCATCAGCGGCAGCAGATGGTCTTCCTGCGGATGGGCCTGGCGCGCGCCCGGCGCCTGGTCCCAGGCCAGCAACTGCTCCAGCCTTTGTTCTGGCGGCAGGGCCATGGCCTGGCGCAGCCAGGCGTCGAACTGGTGCGAGGCGACGGCGCCCGCCTGGCCGAACTGGCGCAGGTTGTGATAACTGAGGCCGCTGCCGAGTATCAGCACGCCCTGGCGGCGCAGGCTGGCCAGCGCGCGGCCCACCTCGACGTGCGTGAGCGGGTCGTAGCCGTGTTTCAGCGACAGCTGCACCAGCGGCATGTCCGCCTGCGGGTAGATGGGGAACAGGGCGCTGAAGGTGCCGTGGTCGAAACCCCGCTCGTGGTCCAGGCGTGCCGGATGGCCGGCCGCGTCGAGCAACTGTTTGACTTGCGACGCCAGTTCCGGCGCGCCCGGCGCCGGGTACTGGATCTGGTACGTATGCGGCGGAAAGCCAGAATAGTCGTAGATCATGCCCGGACGGGGGCTGGCCGAAACGAGGAATTGCGGCCCTTCCCAGTGCGCCGTGACGACCAGCACGGCCTTGGGACGCGCGCCGACCTGGCGCGGGATATCCTGCAGCGACGCTTCCAGCACGTCGTAGCGGCCGCCGAACTGGTCTTTCATGAACGGCCACGGGCCGCCGCCGTGCGACAGGAAGTAGGTGGGGAAGGTGTGCTCTTGCATGGCGGCTCCTGGTGGGAATGGCTAACGATGGAACCATGATAGTCATGCGCAGTCAGTTGATCAAGGTCGCTATTATTGATATATCATTTCCATTTTGTTGATGATTGGGTCGTCATGGATACCTTGCGCAGCATGCGCGTGTTTCGCGCCGTGGTGGAGCTGGACAGTTTTGTGCGCGCCAGCGAGCGCCTGGACCTGTCGCCGGCCATGGTCAGCAAGCATGTGATGCACCTGGAGCGCCATCTGGGCGCGCGCCTGCTGAACCGCAGCAGCCGCCACCTGAGCCTGACGGAAATCGGCAAGGTGTATTTCGAACAGTGCCGCGACATGCTCGACAATCTCGACGAGGTGGAAGCCACCGTCGGCCGCACGACGGTGGTGCCGCGCGGCATGCTGCGCCTGAGCGCGCCCGTCTGGTTCGCCAACGCCATCTTTACGCGCACCCTGGCCGCCTACCGCGAGCGCTTTCCGGAAGTGACCTTCGACATCGACCTCAGCGGCCGCGTGGTGAACCTGGTGGAAGAGGGTTTCGACCTGGCCCTGCGCGTGAGCCAGGCGCCATCGCCGACCCTGATCGCGCGGCCCATAGGCAGCATCGAATTCCACCTGGTGGCCGCGCCCGCCTATCTGGCGCGCGCGGGCCACCCGCACCTGCCGCAAGACTTGGCGCAGCACGCCATGATCAGCTATTCCTTGTTGGCAAACGGCAATGAACTGGCCTTCGACGGGGCACAGGGGCGCGAGACGGTGAAGTTTTCGCCCGTCCTGCAATGCAATAACGAAAGCCTGCTGCACGCGGCCGCGCTCGACGGCATGGGCATCGCGCTGCTGCCGTCGTGGCAGACGGATGTGGACCTGGCGGCGGGGCGCCTGGTGCGCCTCTTCGATGATTTCAAGCTGGCGGGCGGCAAGGTGTACGCCGTGTACACGAGCCGCCGCTACCTGTCGTCGAAAGTGCGCACCTTCATCGACTTCCTGGCCGATGAAGGGCGCCTGGGGGCTTGATTACGCGAGCGAGCGCTTGACGTCGATCAAGGCGAACAGGCGCGCGCTGCGCATCCACGCCAGCACCAGCGCGGCCAGCTGCGTCACCAGCAGGCCGGCCACGATGGCCAGCGGGCCGGGCGCGGCCAGGTTCAGGCGCGCCACGCCCAGCAGCGCATACAGCGCCAGCCCCAGCAGGGTGATGACGAGGTAGATGGCCAGGCTGGCCAGCGGACGCCGGCGCAGCATGCCCAGTCCCCGCCACCATGCCTTGACGGCCGAGGTGCGGCGCCGGTCGACGGCCAGCGCCGCGCGGCCCGCGTCGAGCGTGGCGCAGGCCAGCAGGAACAGCAAGCCCGTGAGCAGCAAGGCCAGGTGGCGGGCCAGGTCGGCGTCCGCTTCCAGGATGGCCTTTGCCGCGTGCTTGTCGGCCAGTTTCAGCGCGCCGGCGCCGATCGCCAGCGCCACGCCCAGCGGCACGATGCTCCACAGCAACATGCGTAGCATGCGGCCGTATTCGCTGAAGGCACCCGTCAGCAGGGGGCCGAAGCCGGGTGGCGCAGGCGCGCGCGCGGCCGTCACCACCAGGCCGCTCAGCAGCGGCGACAGCAGCAGGGCCAGCACGACGCCGGTGATGGCCGCCTGGCTGATGGCGGCGCCGTTGCGTCCCGTATTGGCTACCAGGTCGGCCAGGGTCATCAGGTCGAGCTTGTGCGCCAGGGCCGCTGCATGCACGGCGTTATCGAGGCTGGCGCTCAAGGTGCGCCAGAGGGGTATGACGGCAAGGATGGCGGGGATCAGCAGCAGGCCCGCCCACAGCAGCAGCAAGCGCCATTGCAGGGCGGCGCGGCTGGCGCGCGTGGTCAGGGTCAGGCCGCTGGCCCGTGTCGTGGAAGTGGCGCTCATACGGTGGCAATCAGGGAAAGGAGGTATTGGAAGACGGCGGCAAGGTCGAAGCTCCAGCGCCGCGCGGCCGAAGTGTCGGCTTTCAGGGTGCGGCTGTCATCGAGCTTGTTGACGTCGAGGTAGTGCACGCGGTCGGGATCGAGTTCGGCCGAGACGGCCTTCACGGGCTTGCTCCAGGTGTAGCGCTGCCACAGCTGCTCGTTATCCCACACCACGCGTTCGGAGCTGCCGTCGGCGAATTTCACCAGCAGCACCTGCGGCACGGGCGCGCCGCGGCGGCGCAAGACCACGCTGGTGAGATAAGGATACGGGCCCGTGCCGGGCTTGGCGTCCGGATGCGCCTTGTCCCACGCCTCGCGCACCTTTTTCTCCTCTTTTTCCAGCGCTTCGGCCGTATGTTCCACGCGCTTGCCGTTCACCACCGCCATGCCGGCCAGCGGCGTCTGTTCTTCGCTGGTGAAGGTGCCGATGCGGTCGTCGATATTCGCGCTGGCATAGACCTGCTGCGCGAAGACCTGTTCCACGATGCGGCGCTGGCCCGTCGCCTCGGCCAGCGTTTCGCGCAGGTCGGCCACGCTCGGGTGGCGGAATTTCCACTGTTCGTAATAGGCCTTGAAGCCCCGTTCCATGGCTTCGCTGCCGATGCGCGCTTCCAGGTCGCGCATGGTGATGGTCGTGCGGCTGTAGACGGGGCCCACGCCCTGCAGGCGGTCCCACGCGTTCTGGCCCAGCGGATCGGCCGCATCCTGGCGCGGCGCGGCCATGCGCTCGAATTCGAAGACCTTGAAGACGGGATCGAAGCCCAGGCGCTTGAGCAGGGGCGTGGTGGCGTGGATGTCCTGGCCGCGCGCGCGCAGCATGCGCTGGTCCCAGTATTCGTTCAAGCCTTCGTCGAGGAGGGGTTCCTCGAACTCGTTCGACGCCAGGATGCCATAGAAATAGCCATGGCCGAATTCATGGATGGTGACGAAATCGAGGCCGAATTCGGGAATGGTCTTCGGCTGCAGGTTGGCGTAGCTCGAGGCCGTGATGAAGGTCGGGTATTCCATGCCGCCCGCTTCGGCCGCGTTAAACGGCGGAATCACCACCGTCAGCGTCTTGTACGGATACGGGCCCAGGGTGCGCGAGAAATACGTGAGCGAATCCTTCGCCGCCTGCAGCGCGGGCGCCGCGTTCGACGCGTATTCGGGCGGGTACAGCACCTTGATGGCCACCGGCGGGCTGCCCGGGCCGCTCCAGCTGCCCGTCAACGGCTGCGCGCTGCGCTTGTCGGCCGTCCAGGCGAAATCGTGCACGTCGCCCTGCACATAGTGATGCGTGAGCATGCCATTCTTTTCCTGCGGCGCGCCCTGCAGTTCGCCCGTGGCGCCCACCGTGTACTCCTTGGGCACGGTCAGCTTTACGTCGTAGTTGCCGAAATCGGCGTAGAACTCCGAATTGAGGTGGAATTCATGCGCGTTCCAGCGCGGCGCGGTGGCGCCCCGTTCGCCGGGCAGTTCCAGCACGGCGATCTTGGGGAACCACTGGCCCACCAGGTGGAAGCTGCCGAAATAGCCGGTGCGCGCGATGACGCGCGGCAACTGGTCGAAGAAGCGGATGTCGAGCGTCGTCTCGGCGCCCGGCGCGACGGCCTGCGGCAAATCGACGCGCACGACCGTGCGGTCGGTGGCCGGGCCGTTGTCCGGCTGGACGAAGTGCCAGGGCGCCTTGGCGCCGTTCTGCGTCATGCTGCGCAGTTCGATGTAGCCCCACTCGCCGTCGCGCGTGTCGACGCCCGAGCGGAAGCCCGTGTCGAGCTTGCGCTTTTCGGTGAAGAAGGTCGAATGTTCGCCTTCGAAGGCATTCAGGTACAGGTGCAGGTACACGCTGCTGACGGCTTGCGCGCTGCGGTTGCGCCAGCGCAGTTTCTGCTGGCCGTCGATCGTGTGCTTGACGGGATCGAGCGTCGCTTCGATCTGATAATCGACGACGCGGTCCGACAGGGTCGCTTGCGCGCCCGTGCGCGCACCGCCCCAGGCATTGCTGGCGCTGGGCGTGCTGACGGCCGACGCATGCGGCGACGCCAGGGCGATGCCGTCGGCGGACGGCGCCAGCGGCGTGGGCGCGCCGGCCGGCTTGCCTTGACCCGGCTGGGCGAACAGGTCGGCCTGCAAAGCAAGGCCGGCCAGCAGCATGGCGGTGATGGAAAGGGCTTTGAGCTTGCCCGAGATGGGGAAAAAACCAATGCTGCGGCGCGTGCCGCGGGGACTTGGCGGCCCCCGGCGCGTTGTGCTACGACTTTCCATGCGTGACTCCCACAGTGACTTCTTATTGTTGATTTTTAAATGCAGTCGGCTGCGCCCAGGATCGCCGGGCGCACCTTAATATACCTACAAAAATGCCAAATAACCAATAAAATATTGGCATAAGGAAAGTACCGCCGGGCTGGCGCTTGCGGCGCCGTGCGCCGTGCGTATAATGATTCGCTTTTGCCATCCCTCCGTTCCACCAGCGCGCGTCCGCGCCGCGGTGACGCCTCAAGCCTGCCGCCATGATGCCTGCCCCTCCCATCCTGACCATCGCCACGCGCACCTTGCTGCTGTGCGCCCTGGCCATGCCGGCGTGCGCGCAGGAAGGCGTGGATGCCGGCGCGGCCGGCGTCACGCATGGCGACGTGTCCGCCGAGCTGGCGCAGGGCGGCCAGCACAGCGTGCGCGGCGCCCTGTCGCGCGAGCAGGACGGCATGACGCTCGATGTGGCTATGGACGGGCTGCGCAATGGCAATTACCGCGATGGCAGCGTGTTTCACCAGCGCGGCATCAACGGCGGCGCGGAATGGAAGGCGCGCCAGGGCCGCTTCGGCTTCAGCGCCGACCAGCTGAACCAGGAGACCCGCTATCCCGCGCCCGAGGCGCCGTTCCTGGCCTTGCTGGCGGCGCGCCCGGAAGACCTGTACCGCTATGAGGTGCGGCGCGCCAGCGCCTTCGTGCAGCGCTATGTGGGCAGTTTCGAGCTGGGCGTGGAACTGTCGCAGCGGGAAAAGCGCGCCACGGCCCACTATGCGGGCGAGGATGGCAGCAGCGAATCGAGGTACAGCAGCCGCCGCCGGCAGCTGGCGCCCCGCCTGCGCCATTACGGCAAGGTGGGCGGCGTGGGCACGGATACGGAAGTGGGCCTGGACCTGATGCAGTGGCAGCGGCGCTCGGACCGCGATGGCGACGGGCAGCGCCGCCAGTATTCGCGCGCGCTGCTGCTGCGCGAAGAGCTGGCCTTCGGCGGCCCGTATGCGCCGCGCCTGCTGCTGGGGCTGCGGCATGAGCAGTTCCAGCTCGATCCGGCCGACCTGCCCGCCGGCGGCAGCGACTGGGAAAACCAGAATGCCTGGGACTTGCAGGGCAGCCTGCAATTGCGCCCGCAACTGAGCGTCTACGCCAAGGCCGCGCGCAGCTACCGCATCGACGACGATGGCTATACCCGCGCCGGCTACCGCCCCCTGGCGGGCCAGTTGCGGCGCGAAATGGAAGTGGGCGCCACCGTCGGCGACGCGGCGCGCAGCGCTTCCGTGCGCGTATTCAGCGAGCGCCTGAGCAACCAGATCGTTTTCGACCAAAGCCTGGGCCAGCTGGGCTTTGCGGGCAACCTCGACCCCTCGCGCCGCGACGGCATCGCCATCGAGGCCAGCATGGCGCTGGCGCGCGACTGGCGCCTCGACGGGCAACTGCGGCAAGTGCATGCGCGCTACGACGATTACGCCTATGACGGCCCGGATATCGCCCTCGTGCCGAAAACCCTGGCCAGCCTGCGCCTGTACTGGACGGGGCAGGGCGGCGCCAGTGCCGACGTGGGCGTGCAATGGCTGCGCGCGCTGCGCTATGGCCCCGATTTCGCGGGCAGCTGCCTGGCGCAGGTGCCCGCGTTTGCCACCATGGACGGGCGCTACGCGCACAAGCTGGGCGCCTGGGAGCTGGAACTGGCCGGCAGCAACCTGGCCAACCGCCGCCATTACGGCGATGCGCCCGGCTGCCGTTCCAGCATTTACCTCAAGGATGCGCGCCAGCTGCGCGTGTCGGCGCGCTACCATTTTTGAGGCGCGGGTGCAGCGGGGCTTAAATACGGCTTAAGCTGGCGCAAACCGGGGCGATAAACATGGCTTTTTTCCGCCCGGGCCTCATCGCCCGGCGCAAAAAGTGGTAATCTCGCCCCGTTCTCGACCACTTATGATGAAGGATTATTATGCGTTTTCTGCGTTTCTTGCGTCCCCTGCTTGCCGCCGTCACCCTGGTGGCGGCCACCGGCGGCGCCATGGCGGCCGATACCGGCTTTACCACGCTCCCGACGCCAGTGCGCACGGACACGGGCAAGAAGGTGGAAGTGGTGGAGTACTTCATGTATTCCTGCCCGCATTGCTACGCGCTCGATCCGCTGATGCACGACTGGGTCAAGAAGCAGGGCGACAAGATCGCCTTCCGCCGCATCCACCTGGCCTTCAATGGCCCGAAAGATGCGCAGGCGCACGCCTACGCCACCCTGGAAGCGATGGGCCAGCTGGACCAGTTCCACGACAAGATCTTCCGCGCCATCCACGTCGAGCGCAACCGCCTGAACCGCGATGACGCCATCCTCGAGCTGCTGGTGAAGAACGGCATCGACAAGGCGAAATACCTGGACATGTTCAATTCCTTCGGCGTGCAGACCAAGCTGAAACGCAATGAACAGCTGATCACCGCCAGCAAGATCGACAGCGCGCCGACCATCGTCATCGATGGCCGCTTCGTGACGTCGCCGGCGCAGCTGTCGCGTCCGGGGCAGTCCGAGCCGCAAACCCAGACAGCGACCCTGCGCGTGATGGATGAACTGGTGGCGCGCGTGCTGAAAGAGCGCGCCCCGGCGCCAGCGAAGAAGTAATACTGGAGAACGTCATGAAACAGCTGCCCTGGACCCTGTGTGCGCTGGCTCTTGCCCTCGTGGCCTGGCTGGCGATTGCCGTCGTCAGCGTGGAAAACCAGCGCAATGCGCTGGCCACCAAGGCGTGCGTGGACCCCGCGTTCAAGAACGAGGTCGACGCGAAATGCCTGGCGTCCGTGCAGTCGCGCGAGCACTGGTGGCAGCACTTGACTTACGCCATGACGCACTTCAGGAATTGAAGGTCTTTGCATACAGAACCCGCCATGCGCGGGTTTTTTTTCGTCCGCGTATGATGCAGCCACAAGCAGCCACAACAATTCAGGAGGGACGATGAAGGAAGTGATCTTGATTACCGGCAGCAGCCGCGGCATTGGTGCGGCGACGGCGCAGCTGGCGGCGCGCCAGGGCTATGCCGTTTGCGTCAACTATGTGCGCGATGCGCAGGCGGCCGAGGCGCTGTGCGCGCGCATCGTCGCCGGCGGGGGCGAAGCCATCGCCGTGCAGGCCGACGTCAGCGATGAAGCCGACGTGGAACGCCTGTTTGCGGAAGTCGACGCGCGCCTGGGCACGCTCACGGCGCTGGTCAACAATGTGGGCGTGCTGGAGCAGAAATGCCGGCTGGCCGACATTTCCGTGCAGCGCCTCGAACGCGTGCTGCGCACCAACGTGATCAGTTATTTCCTCTGCTGCCAGCAAGCCGTGCGGCGCATGTCGACGGCCAACGGCGGGCAGGGCGGGCGCATCGTGAACGTCTCGTCGGCAGCCGCGCGCCTCGGTTCCCCGGGCGAATACATCGATTACGCGGCCTCGAAAGGCGCCGTCGATACGCTCACCGTCGGCCTGGCGAAGGAAGTGGCGGCCGAGGGCATCCGCGTCAACGGCGTGCGCCCCGGCATCATCTACACGGACATCCACGCGTCGGGCGGTGAACCGGGACGGGTGGCGCGCCTGGCGTCCGGCGTGCCCATGCAGCGGGGCGGCCAGCCGGAAGAAATCGCCGACGCCATCCTGTACCTGCTGGGGCCAGGCGCGAGCTATGTGACGGGCAGCATCCTCGACGTGGCGGGCGGCCGCTGATTTTCAACTACTGCAAGCGAGTGATTCAAGCGCGGGGCCAATTATCAAATAAGGCAAGCGAGTCCAGAATGACGGGGTGCCCTATGCAGCAGGCACGCCGATCAACTCACCTGGATTCATTATGCCCGCACCTGTTCTTGCCCCCGCCATCCTGGCCCTTTCTCTGCTGGCCGCCGCGCCCGCCCAATCCGCCACGCACCTGCCCATGCCGGCCCACCTGTCCGGCGCCGCCGCCACCGACAAGGTGGCGCTGGCCGCGCGCCGCTACGCCGCGTTCTGGCAGAGCGGGGACCCGGCCCTGGCGCGCCAGGCGCTGGCCGACGATTTCACCGACCGCAGCTTGCCCGCCGGGCGTGCGCAGGGATTGGCCGGTCCGCTGCAGGCCTCGCAAGTCTTTCATGCGGCCGTGCCGGATTTGCAGGTGGCCATCGAAGACATGCTGGTGGCGGGCGACCGTGTCACCTTGCGCCTGCATTTCACGGGCCGCTTCACGGGCGTCTTCCCCACGCCGCAGGGCCCCTTGCAGGGGCAGGGCCAGGCCATCGACTTTTACGCGTTCGATTTGTACCGGGTGAATGCGCAGGGGCGCATCAGCGACAACTGGCACCTGGAAGACAATCTGACCCTGCTGCGCCAGCTGGGCGTGCTGGCGCCCTGACCGTGGCCCGCTAGCGCTGCGCCGGCAGGGCGGCGAATTGCTGCAGCAGGAAGTCGGCCAGCAGGGCCACGCGCGGCGGCTGGAAGCGGCTGCGCCGGTACAGCAGGTTCAGGGGGACGCTGTCGGCAAAGTAATCGTCGAGCACCGTGTGCAAGCGCCCCGCGCGCAGGTCGTCACCGATGTCGAGCAGGGATTTGTAGGCATAGCCATGGCCGGCCACGGCCCAGCGGCGGATGATTTCGCCATCGTTGCTGTGCCAGGCGCCTTGCGGGCGCAGGCTGTGGCGCTTGCCGTCCTCGCGGTAGCGCCACTCCTGCGGCGCGCCGTCGCCCGCCGTGAGCACGAGCGTCGGCAGCAGCGCCAGGTCGCGCGGCGTGGCCGGCACGCCCACTTTGGCGGCCAGCGCGGGCGCCACGCACACGACGCGCCGGCCCGGGTGCAGCAGGCGCGCCACCATGTCGCTGTCGGGCAGCTCGCCGTAGCGGATGGCCAGGTCGATATCGTCCTGCACCAGCCTGGCCGTGGCGTCCGTCAGGGTCAGCGCATGGCGCACTTGCGGGTGCAGCGCGGCAAAGCGGTCGAGCATGGGCAGCAGCAGCTGGCGGCCGATGTCGGACGGCGCCGAGATGCGCACCACGCCGCGCACGGCGCCGCCGCCCGCAGGCAAGCCGTCTTCCGCCTGCGCCAGCAAGTCCAGCGCCTGCTCGCTGTAGTGGCGGTAGTGCACACCTTCTTCCGTCAGGCGCAGCTGGCGCGTGGTGCGCTCGAACAGGGTGACGCCCAGCGCCGTTTCCAGGCGCGCGATGGCGGCGCTGGCGGCGGCCGGCGACAGGCCGTGCTTGCGGCCGGCCGCGGAAAAGCTGCCCAGCGCCGCAGCGTCGAGGAACAGGGCGATTTCCGCCAGGCGTCCGGCGCCGCCGCGGCTCATGCCGGGTGCGCGGCCGCTGGCTTCGGCGCCGGTGCGGAATGCGCCGAGTGGGGCGTGATCACCACGGTGCAAGTGGTGCCTGCCACCAGCAATTGCCCCTTCGGCTGCTCGTCGATGTGGATGCGCACGGGCACGCGCTGCGCCAGGCGCACCCAGTTGAAGGTGGGATTGACGTCGGCCAGCAATTCGCGGCCCGTGGCGGCGTCGCGGTCGGTGATGCCGCGCGCGATGCTCTCGATATGGCCGTGCAGGGTGCCGCCGCTCATCAGATTCATTTCCGCCTTGTCGTCCTGCGCCAGCATGCCCAGTTTGGTCTCTTCGAAGTAGCCGACGACGTAGTACGAGGCGCTGTCGATGACGGCCAGCTTGGCCGCGCCGACGGCGGCGAAATCGCCCTTGTGCACGTTCAGGTTCGTCACGTAGCCGCTGACGGGGGCGCGCACGGTGGTGCGCTCCAGGTTCAATTGCGCCAGCGCGCGGGCGGCCACGGCGGCCTGCACTTGCGACGAGGCCGAGCTGGCGGCAAACGCCGCGCTTTCGCGGCTTTCCGTCGAGATGATGCTGGCGTCGAGGCCTGCGCGGCGCTGCGCCTCCTTGCCGCGGCGGCCTTGCTCCGTCCTCTGCGCGGCCAGCACGGCGTCGGCTTGCGCCAGCGCGCTCGTGTAGCGTTCCTTGTCGACGACGAACAGCACGTCGCCTTTTTGCACCACCTGGTTGTCGCGCACCAGCACGTCCGTGACGGTGCCGGCCACGTCGGCGCTGATGTTGACGATATCGGCCTTGATGCGGCCGTCGCGCGTCCACGGCGACTCCATGTAGCGGTCCCAGACGGTCTTGCCTATCCACAGGGCTGCGGCCAATAGCAGCAGGGTGATTGCATAGCGGGTCAGTTTGCTTACCATGTCGGCAGCCTTTCCTTGATTGGATTGAACAGTTTTTTTTATTTGTAAAGCGATAAGGCCAGCGCGCCGAAGATGGCGATGAAGATGCATAGCCGCGCCAGCGACGGGTGCCACACCATGCGGTACACGCCCAGCCAGCCCAGCACGCGGTCGAGCAGGGTTTGCAGGCCGATGCTGAGGATGAACAGGGGCAGCAGGGTAGGAATCAGAATTCCGAACAGGGCGAATTCACGCGGCATGGTGGTCTCCGGCGCCAGGCGCCATGTGGTCGAGTAAAGAGGTGTAGATCGAATGCAGGTCGGCCAGCGCCGTCTGCAGGCGCGCGCTGCGCTCGGGCGTGACGCCGGCTTCGTTCTGCGCCGCGCGCATCACGGCGCCCGCCTGCAGGGTGGCCGCCAGGGCCGCCTGCAGTGCCGTGTCGCCGCGCGTGCGCAGCCAGCCGGCGATGTGGTCGACGCATTGCTGCAGCGCGTGGCGCGTGGCGCCCGGCCTGGCGGTCGCGATCAGTTCGCGCAATTCGATCACCGAGTGGCCGATTTCCAGCAGGGTCAGGGCCTGGCGCACGACGGCGCGCGTGGCCTCGCCAGGCGCCGGGCCGGCCGCCGCATTGAGCTGGCTGAGCAGGTCGCGCACGCGGTTGTCGAAACGGTGTTTCACGCGCCGCGCCGGCGCCGTGCACGCATGCAGCGCTTCGCGCCACAGGGCGCGGCCGATATGGTCCTTGTGGCCCATCGTGTGTTCGGGCAGCAGCACGGCAAACACGAGGGCGGCCAGCATCAGGCCGATGATCAGCGCCATGCCCGTGTTGAGGAAGGCGGCGCCGTCGACATGCATCAGATTTGTCGGCGCCATCTGCGTGATGAAGGTCGACACGCCCAGGCCCACGCCCAGCTTGGCCGGATTCGTCATCAGATACAGGCCCACGGCGAGGAAGGGCGCAAAACTGAGCACCAGCATGGGGAAGCCGTCGCCGTGCACCAGCACGAAGTACACGCACACGAGCGACAGCGGCATGGCGATCAAGAAGCCCGCCAGCACTTGCCGGACCATCATGATGGGGCGCGGCGAGGACGAGGCCAGTGCGCAGAACACGGCCGCCATCAGCATCGCCGTGCTGGCATAGGGCCAGGCGAGGAAGTAGGCGCCCAGCGCCAGCAAGGCCAGGCTGATGGCTGCGCGCGCGCCGCTGGCGATCACCAGCGCGGGCGGCGTCTTTGGCGCATAGGCCTGCGGCGTGCTGATTTCCAGCGGCGTGTCGTGCGCCAGGCTGAAATACACTTCGTGAAAGCGGCTCATGTCGCGCGCGAAGCGCTCGAGCAGCTCGCACACGGTGTCGAAATCGATGCGCTGCGCATGCGCGATGGGGGCGCCGTCGATGTCCGCGCGGGCCTGCCCCAGCGCCGTTTGCAGGTGCTGCTGCATGGTGTCGAGCGAGTCTTGCGACGGCGTCGTTTGCAGCGCTTCGGCGACGATGGCGTACAGGGGCGCGCAAGCCTGCATGACTTGCGTCTCGTCGTCGCGCTGCAGGCGGTCGAACAGGCGGTGGAAGGTATAGAAAGTGGTCAGCGCCGTCATGAAGGTAGCATTGAAGGCGTGCAGCTTGCGGTTTTGCGCGCGCACGTGGCTCACTTTGCTGGTGACTTCGAACAGGGCGGCCGAGCGGCCCAGCTCCAGCGCCGCCACGTCGGCGGCAAACTGCAAATGCGTCAGTTCCACCTGCGCCGGCGTGAGTTTTTGCTGCAGCACGTCCTGGCAAAAGGCGAGGAATTTGCCGTAGCGCGCTTGCACCGTGCGCATCACCTGCGTGCCCTGGTGGCGCGGCAGCAGCACGCTGGACACGGCCGCCGAGCAGATGATGCCCAGGCTTACTTCAGCCACGCGCGTGACGGCCAGCGCGAACACCTGCATCGGCTGCTCGATGGCGGGCAGCACGATCATGCAAGCCGTGTAGCCGGCCAGCACGTACACATACGATTGCGCGTTGCGGTGCAGGGCCGAGCCGCTCGTGCACAGTCCCACCCACAGGGCCAGGCCGGCGAACAGCAGCACGGGTTGCTGCGGGAACAGGCCGATCAGGGTCAGCGCGGCCGTGCATCCGAGCAGGGTGCCGCACAGGCGGTAAAAGCTTTTTTCCAGCACCATGCCGCTGCTGGGCAGGGCCAGGATGATGGTCGTGGTCATCGCCGTGCTGGGCGAATCGAGGCCCAGGCGGTAGGCCAGCCACAGCGCGCAGAATGAGGCGATGAGGGTCTTGCCGACGTAGATCCAGCGTTCGCCTTCCGTCGAGCGCCAGTCCTGCAGCGCCAGCGCCAGCCAGTGGGCCGCCCGGGTCAGGGGACCGTATGTGGGTTTTGTTGCTGTGGCTGGCGTCATCGATAGGCTATCAGTTCTGGTTGTTGAGATTGTTGAGGTTGCGCAACTGGCGCATGTACAGCTTGTCCAGCACTTGCAGCTCTTCGTCCGTGAAACCTTCGTACAGGGCCGAGGTTTCCTGGTACACGTCCGGCAGCGCCGTTTCGATCAGGGCGCGGCCCTTGTCGGTCAGCGAAATCATCACGGAGCGGCGGTCGCCGGGGCGCGTGCCGCGGTGGATCAGGCCGCGCGTTTCCAGGTCGTTGCACACGCGCGTCAGGTTGGCCGGCTTTTCATGGCACGCCATGCCCAGGGTGCAGGCGTTCGAGGTTTCGTCGTCCGTGCCGTACAGCACGGCCAGCACCATGTAGCTGGCATCGACCAGGTCGTGCTTTTTCAGCGCGGCATTGGTCAGATCCTTCATGCCTTTTTGAATGTGGTACGTCATGCGCAACAGGCGCATCAGTTCCATGGGGAAGCCTGGCATGCGCGTGCGGATGTTTTGCAGCCGCTTGGAGGTGGCGTCAAAAGCGGTCATGTCATATTCCTTCATGTGTGAATAAAGTTCCGATTGTATCTTGTTGGGCTAGGGCAATGCCAGGATTGCAAGCTCAGATGCCGCCTCCCAGTGCATTCATCAAGGAAACGTACAGATCGAGCTCGCGCGCCCCATTTTGCGCCTGCTGCTGTTCTTCCGCCAGCAGCGCCACTTGCGTGTTGAGCATGTTGATGGCGTCGCTCATGCCCGCCTTGTAGGCCTTCTCCGCCAGGTCGCGCGCGCGCTGCGCCGTGGCCAACGCCTGCACGGTCAGCTGGTGCTGTTTGGCCAGCGACTGGGCCTTCGTGACGGCGTTGGCCACGTCCGACATGGCGTTGATGACGGTGGCGTTGTATTGCTCCACGGCGCCGTCGTACACGGCCGTCTGGCTGCCCAGCTGCGCGCGCAGGCGGGCGCCGGCGAAGATCGGCAGGCTCAGCGCGGGCGAGGCGCCGCGGATGTCCGAGTTGGCATCGAGAAAGTGGCTGAAACCGAAGGCCTGGAAGCCGGCAAAGGCCACCAGGTTGACGTTCGGGTAGAACTCGGCCTTGGCGGCGTCGATGCGCTGCGCCGCCGCTTCCACGCGCCAGCGCTGGGCGGCGATGTCGGGGCGGCGGCCGATCAGGTCGGCCGGCAGGGCGGCGGGAACGGCCAGTGGCTGGTCCAGGCGCAGCACGGGCCGCGTGAGCGCCGCACCGGCCGCCGGACCCTTGCCCGACAGGGCCGCCAGCTGGTTGCGCAGCAGGGCCAGCGACTCGGCCGACTGTTCCAGCTGGCGTCGGCCGGCGGGCAAAGTGGTTTCTATTTGCGCTACATCAATGTCGGTGCCGATACCGGCTTGCTTGCGCTGGCGCGTGATGTCGAGGATGCGGGCGCGCTGCGCCAGGCTGCGTTCGATCACGTCCTGCAGCTGGAATTCATACGACAGCTGGATGTAGGTGCGCACCAGCGCCGTTTCCAGCGCCAGGCGGGCCATCTGCGATTCGGCCGACGCCATCTGCACGTCGCCCAGGGCGGCCGACAGGGCGGCGCGGTTGCGGCCCCACAGGTCCAGGTCGTACGAAGCCGTGACGGTGGCCTGGTTGCGCCAGGCGTAATTGCCGGCCAGGGGCGCCGGCGTGCTGCCGTGCTGCGAATACAGTTCGCGGTTGATGGAGACGGCTGCGTCGGCTTGCGGGCGGGTCTTGTCTTCCGCCGCGCCCGCCAGCGCCTCGGCCTGGCGCACGCGCGCCTGGGCCCCGCGCAGGGTGGGGCTGTCGGCCAGCGCCTGCTCCATCAGGCGGTTCAATTGGGGGTCGTGCAAGTCTTGCCACCATTGCGTGCGCGGCCATTGTATGGCGGCGCTGGCGGCGGCATCCATGGCCTGGCTCGCCTGCAGCTTGTTGGCGTCGAGCATGGCCGATTGCGGCGCGATATGGCCCATGTCGGCGCAGGCGCTCAAAGCAAGGATCAGGCTGGCGGCAAGCAAACGGCGGTGCAGGGACATGCAGGGACTCCGGGAAAGATCGTGTTGGGGGTGTTGCTGACAGCTCGCCGCGGTGAGCTTCGGGAGTGGCCCGAGTGCTGCGCCGCAACTGAGGTGTGTTACTGACTGACTGAAACCGGCTGACTGGTTTCTTATTTCACGACGTGCTTGGTCGTTTGCGCGACGTCAAAGTCTGCTTCCGTTTGCGGGATCAGGCCAGCCTTGCGGGCGGCGTAGAACTCGGCCATGACTTCTTCGCGCGTCACTTTGCTGGCGGCGGTGGCCGGCGTTTTCGGGTAGTCGACTTCGCTGGTGGCGATTTCGCCGGCGTTGCGGGCACGGATGTATTCGGCCGTGACGTCAGCGCGCGTGAGTTGCTGGCTGGCAGCGGCAGGCGCGGCGCTTTGGGCGAAAGCCGACGTGGCGGCGGTGATGGCAAACAATGCTGCGATGAGTGATTTGGCTTGCATGATAAAACTCCAATATGTGCATGATGGCTGGGTGGATGGGCCGGCTCGCCACGTACCGGTCGGTTCGGCGGCATGGCGCTGGTGGGCGCCGTGCCGCCGATGAAGCAGTTTCTGGATGAGAAGATGCTTACTTGAATTAACTATAGCAATGAATAGTACATTTGTGAAGTAATTTCTGAAAATAGTTGTGCGCCGCCGCATTTTTCCCACGGAAATGCCGTGCAGGCGTGCGCCGCAGGTCAGGCCAGCGGAGTAAGCTGGTTTTTTATGAACGGGAGGCCGCCATGAGCAGCAGCACACTCGATCCGGACAATTTGCCCGTCACGCCTGACCGCGTTCTGGGCAGCGGCCATGGCAAGGGGGCGCTCGGTCCCAGCGACAGTTCCGACAGCGGCAGCGACATGCAGGGCGTGCCGGGCCAGGATGCGGAAGCGCTGGAGAACGACAGCGATGCGGCCGGCACTGGCGAGCGGGCCGGCGTGGAGCCGCGCAATACGGCGCCTGCTGGCGGCGACATCGACGTCGATCATGTGGAAAGCGTGGCGCCCGTGCAGCCGGCGCAGGGTGGTGATGGCGAATTGCCCCCATGAATTACCGCCTCTCCTGCGCCATCGGCGTAAAATGCAGGCAAGGCGGCGTGCGCGCCGCCATGGCCAGCCGGCCGGCACAGGATAGGATGTCAGAGGATGCAAACGCAGATGTCGGAAGAGAAAGAAAAAGACTTGATGTCGATGTACCGCGAGACGCGGCCGCGCGAGTTTTTTGGCGAAAAAAGTAACACCAATCACCTGGCCTGGAGTTCGCTGGTGGTCTTGCTGGCGCTGGCGTTCTGGCTCGTCGTGGCCCTGGCGGCGGCGGAGAATCAGCGTTACGCGCTGGAAACGAAGGTGTGCCAGGATCGTGTCTTCCCCGCGGAAATCGACACGTCTTGCCTGAAACAGGTCAAGTCGCGCGATCACTGGTGGCAGCACGTGGGCCATGCGCTGGTGCGGATGGGCGCCTGAGCGGCGCAAGCATATCCTGAAGGACGCGCCGCTGCAGCGATGACGCCGGCGCCCTTCCTGTTGCGGGAGGCGAGATGCCACGCGATACTGCACGGGAACAGCCGCAATGGCTGTTTACGCGCCACAGTGCCTTGACGGTGCGCCAGTTGCTGCGCGCCTATGGTGTGCTGTGCCTGTTTTCCACCGCCATCGCCGCCGCCTTTGCGCTGCGCGGCTACTGGTACATCCCCGTCTTTTCATTTGCCGAACTGGTCTTGGTGGCCATTTCCCTGCTGTATTACCTGCGCCATGCCCGCGACTACGAGCATCTGGCCCTGCGCGACGGCGTGCTGGTCGTCGAGCAGGTGAGTGCCAGCCGGCGCCAGCGCAGCAGCTTTCGTCCCTGGTGCACGCATATCGTCGTGCCGGAGGGGCCGCGCCAGCTGATATGCATCAGCTGCGGCCGCACGCATGTGGAGGTGGGCGCCTTTGCCACGCCGGAACGGCGGCGGCAGGTGGCGCAGGAGCTGCTGGCCTGGCTGCCGCCGCCCTTGTAGCCGTCGTGATTGCGTTACACGGCCCGCGACGGACCTTCCCACAGATTGATATGGCCTTCGCGCGCCTGCACGTCGATGGCGGCCAGTTCGTCGGCAGTGAAAGACAATTGCTGCAGCGCGGCCACGTTTTCGCGGATTTGCGCGCTGCTGCTGGCGCCGATCAGGGTCGAGGTGACGCGCGGATCGCGCAGCACCCAGGCCAGCGCCATCTGCGCCAGGGTTTGCCCCCGCTGTGCGGCGATCTGGTTCAGCGCGCGCACGCGGGCCAGGTTTTCCGCGCTCAGGTGTTTTTGCAGCAGCGAGCCGCCGCCGGGGCGGTTGACGCGGGCATCCTGCGGCACGCCGTCGAGGTATTTGTCGCTGAGCAAGCCCTGCGCCAGCGCCGTAAAGGTGATGCAACCCATGCCTTCTTGCTGCAGGGTATCGAGCAAGCCGTCTTCCTCGATCCAGCGGTTGAGCATGTTGTAGGCAGGCTGGTGGATCAGACACGGCACTTTCCACTCTTTCAGCAGTTTGGCCGCCTCAGCCGTCTTTTGCGGCGAATACGACGACAGGCCCACGTACAGCGCCTTGCCCTGCTGCACGGCGGTGGCCAGCGCGCCCATGGTTTCTTCCAGCGGCGTGTCGGCGTCGTAGCGGTGCGAGTAAAAGATGTCGACGTAGTCGAGGCCCAGGCGCTGCAAGCTCTGGTCCAGGCTGGCCAGTACGTATTTGCGCGAGCCGCCGCCCTGGCCGTACGGGCCCGGCCACATGTCCCAGCCTGCCTTGGTGGAAATGATCAGTTCATCGCGGTACGGTAAGAAATCGTCGCGCAGCAGCTTGCCGAAATTGCTTTCCGCGCTGCCATATGGCGGGCCGTAGTTGTTTGCCAGGTCGAAATGTGTGATGCCCAGGTCGAAGGCCGTGCGCAGCATGTCGCGCTGCGCGGCCAGGCTGTTGCTGTCGCCAAAATTGTGCCACAGTCCCAGGGACAACAGCGGCAGTTTCAGCCCGCTGCGCCCGCACGTGCGGTATTGCATGGTGTCGTAGCGGTTTTCGGCGGCGTGGTAGGTCATGGCATCTCCTGGTTGAATGAAGCGCCTATTTTCGCGCAAAATCAAGGTCGGTGCGCGTGCTCCTTGTATGTGGCCGGACGCGCCTTACAATGGGCGTTCAGGAGTCTCGCAAGGAGCGGTCATGGAAATCGAATTGAAATTGTTGCTGGCGCAGCAAGATGTAGCGCGCCTGCGCGCGCACCCGTTGCTGGCGCAGCAGGCACAAGGAGAGGTGCAGCTGCTGCAGATGCACGATATCTATGTCGATACGCCCGATTTGCAGCTGTGCCGCCACCAGGCGGGCTTGCGCGTGCGCCAGGTGGACGGGCGCTGGGTGCAAACCCTGAAGGCCGGTGGCACCGTCAACAGCGGCTTGCACAGCCGCCACGAATGGGAAGGCGAAGTTTCCGGGCCGCAACCGGACCTCGCCGCGCTGGATTCGGCCATCGGCCGCAAGCAGCCCATCCGCGCGCTGCTGCGCCAGGACGCCATCCGCGACGCCTTGCAGCCTGTGTTTACCACGCGCATGGAGCGCACCGTATGGCAGCTGCGCACGCCGCAGGGCGACGAGATCGAATGCGTGCTGGACCAGGGTGTCATCGAAAGCGGCGCGGATGGGGCGAATGGCGCCGTCCGCAGCGTGCCCGTCAGCGAGATCGAACTGGAATTGAAGCAGGGGCAAGCGGCCAGCCTGTTCGACGTGGCGCTGGCCCTGCTGCAGGACGTGCCGCTGCAGCTGGGCCACATGAGCAAGGCGGAACGCGGCTACCGCCTCGCGGCATCGCAGCCTCTGCAGGCGGTCAAGGCGCAGCCCCTGGCGCTGGACGCGGCGATGTCGGTGGAGCAAGTGTTCCTGGCCATCGCCGGCAATTGCCTGGAGCAGGTCAGCGGCAACCAGGATGGCGTGGCGGCGGGCGAGGATGTGGAAAGCGTGCACCAGATGCGCGTGGGTCTGCGCCGTCTGCGCTCGGCGCTGGGCATGTTCAAGTCGCTGCTGGCGCTGCCGGATGCCTTGAAGGCCGAACTCGACTGGCTGGGCGGCGCGCTGGGCGAGGCGCGCGACTGGGATGTGTTGGCTGGCAATACCCTGGCGCAGCTCGATGGCGAGGCGCAGGCGGATGCGGCGGCGCTGGCAGAGGCGGCGCACGCGCAGGCGCGCCTCAAGCATGCGCAAGCGGCCCAGGCCGTCATGTCGGCGCGCTACACGGCTTGCATGCTGGGCTTGCAGCGCTGGCTGCAGGCGCGCGCCTGGCGCGACAGTAGTTCCGCGCGCCAGGTGCGGCGCCTGGATGC
Source organism: Janthinobacterium sp. SUN100 (assembly GCF_030397705.1). Lineage (NCBI taxonomy): Bacteria > Pseudomonadati > Pseudomonadota > Betaproteobacteria > Burkholderiales > Oxalobacteraceae > Janthinobacterium > Janthinobacterium sp. SUN100. The sequence continues at coordinate 452,956 of NZ_JAPUBU010000005.1, forward strand.
GCACGTCTCGCCGTTTGCCCGCGCCACCCTGCGCAAGGACCAGCGCCGCCTGGTAAAGCGCGGCAAGCGCCTGCTGCATGCCACGCCGCTGCAGCGCCACCGGGTGCGCATCGCGGCCAAGAAGACGCGCTATGCGACGGAATTTTTTGCCTCGCTGTTTGCCGCGCGCGCCGTGCAACCGTATGTGGGGCGGCTGTCGGTGCTGCAGGATGAACTGGGCTGGCTTAACGATGTGCAGGTGGCCGACCGGCTGTTGCAGCAATTGCCCGATGTTCAGACTGGCCAGGCTGACCAGTCCGCCCAGGACGGGTTGCGGCAGCACGCGGCCTTCGTGCGCGGCTACCTGGCGGCGCGCGCACAGGCGCAGGGCAGCGATGGCCGCATGCACAAGGCCTGGCGGCGCTTCAAGGCGGCCCGTTTGCCTGCCTGAGCCGGTTTGCCTGAGCCTGGCTTTGCCGGGGCGTAGTGCCCGGCCAGGCTAGGCCAGCGGGCGTTGCAACTGGCGCTCGAGGATGGCCAGCGGCGACTTGTCGGGGGCGGCCATGGCGCGCACGGGCAGCAGCCAGGTTTGCTCCAGCGCATGCTGTCCCCGCAGGGCCGCGTGCGATACGGCGTCGCTGAAGATGATCCACGTCTGGCCCGGCGCGAAGGCATGCGTGTGCTGTTCCACCTGCGCCTGGTAGGCCAGGTCGGCCTTCATGGCGTCGTGCAGCTGCAGCATGTAGTGATCGTAGGCCGTGCGCCGCGACTTGGTGATGCGCAGCCATTGCAGCAGGGTCGCCAGCACGGGTTGCGGACGCTGCGCGACGGGTAAAAAATGCTGCGCCACCTGCTCGAAGGGCGGCCCCAGTTTCCACACGCGGGGCGCGTCGCGCGGATGGATGTTGGTGAAGATGCGCAGGATGCGCCGGCCCTGCGTGGGCGAGGAGGGGAAACTGTCGATATGCAGGCGCGTATCGTCCTTGCGCCAGGAGGTTACCCTGCCGGCGATTTCCACGGGGCGAAAGCTGCCCTTGCCTTGCTGCAGATGCGCCTGGTAGCTGGGCAGCAAGCCGCCCAGCAAGCTGCGCGTCTGGCGTGCGTAGCGCTGCATCAGCGCCGCCAGCAGGGCCGCATCGCAGGCGTCGCCCTGGCCGCGTACGCCGCGCGCGGGATCCCAGCTGATGTTCTTGGCGCCGCTGGCGCTACCCGCCGCGCCGTTCAGCAGCCCATGCTCTTCCGGGTGCAGGGCGAAACCCAGGCGGGGCAGCAGCAGTACTTGCCCATCTTCGAGGGCTTGCAGCGCCGCCGCCTGCTGCGCGGGGCTGCCGCTGGCGTCCCATTGATCCAGGGAAATATCGATGAGTTTGCTCATGGCATAAACGGAAAGACCTCCGAGTGGCCAGTATGGGTGATTACCGCCCGCTCGCGTTTGCGCTGGCGCAGCTTCAGCTCACAGTTTGCTGTTCTGGCAGCCGGCGCTCACGCATTCGCGCACGCGGTCCTGCAAAAATTGCGCGCGTTCGATGGTGGTCTGGGTGGCGCAATCGAGGTTCACATAGAAGCCCGAGGATTCGCGTTTCGAACAGTTCTGGTTGCGTGCGCTGATCCACGCCAGCTGGCCCGTTTTCAGTTTTTGCTTGCCGCCGGCGTCGAGCTGGGAGCTCAGTTTCTTGTAGTTGGCGTTGAGTTCCTTGTCCGCTTCCTGGTACACCTTGTTGAGGCAATACAGGCCGTCGAAGTCGTTGCGCGGCGTGTCGCAGGCCGAGTTGGCGAAGGCGGAACCGGAGGCGCAGAGCAGCAGGGCGAGCATGAATCTTTTCATTTTTTTCTTTCAGCAAGGAAACGGGGACAGGGCACATGGAGGAGTGCAGCTCTTGCGCATCTTATAACATTCCGATTGCCATACCGGTTCGCTTGACAGCGCGTGGCGGGCACGCGTGTTCTGCAGGGGCAAAAAAAAGAAGCCCGGCTCGCAAGCACAGGCTTCTTTTCAAGACGGGTCACTGCGGCACATGCCGCAAGCGCGTCCGTTTTACGTTGTCAGGAACGCGCTTACGCGAAGTTCTTGGCAACGAAGTCCCAGTTGACCAGGCCCCAGAACGTTTCCACGTACTTGGCGCGCAGGTTGCGGTAGTCGATGTAGTAGGCGTGTTCCCACACGTCGCAGGTCAGCAGCGGCTTGTCGCCGGTGGTCAGCGGGCAGCCGGCGTTCGAGGTGTTGACGATGTCGACGGAGCCGTCGGCTTTTTGCACCAGCCAGGTCCAGCCCGAACCGAAGTTGCCCACGCACGACTTGGTGAATTCTTCCTTGAACTTGTCGAACGACGACCATTTGGCGTTGATCGCGTCAGCCACGGCACCCGCAGGCGCGCCGCCGCCGGCCGGCTTCATGCCGTTCCAGTAGAAGGTGTGGTTCCATACTTGTGCTGCATTGTTGAAGATGCCGCCCGACGATTTCTTGATGATGTCTTCCAGCGACAGATTCTCGAACTCGGTACCCTTGATCAGGTTGTTCAAGTTGGTGACATACGCCTGGTGATGCTTGGCATAGTGGTATTCCAGGGTTTCTTTCGAAATATGCGGCGCCAGAGCGTCCATTTCATACGGCAGTGGTGGCAGAGTATGTTCCATGTGATGTCCCTTTGTGGTGAATGTTCGGAGTCTTCCAGCCTGCGGCCGGAGGGTTGAGCCAAGCTTGCTTGAAGCAGGCATTCTTGCTGAACGAGCCACTATTGTAAAGCGGATGCGCCATTGCTGCAGATTCCCGCATGCGTTGCGGATACTGGCAGCGTATTGATTCTCGTTCAGGAAAATAGTGGTATATGGTGAAGCGTCAGCACCTTGAGAAACCGTAGCGAGCAAGCCCGATATCGGGTTGAGTAGCGCAGCTGTACAAAAAGTACAGCGAGCAACGCCGACCCGAGAGTGGGCTGCGCAGTAGGTTTATCATGGTGCAATCCTTAGCGGATGCGGCGCGTAGTCTCGCGCACGATCAGCGCCAAAGGCGGAATGGCGGCCTGCACGGCTTCGCCATTGATCAGCCCCAGCAGCGCTTCGGTGGCGATGCGGCCGATGTCGTACAGGGGCTGGTGGATGGTGGTCAGCGGCGGCGTCGTGTAGGACGAGCCGGGCAAGTCATCGAAGCCGACGAGCGAGATATCGTCGGGCACGCGGATGCCCTTGCGGTACAGGCACAGGCGCACGCCGTAGGCGGACAGGTCGTTGGCGGCGAAGACGGCGCTGAACTGCTGCTGCGTATCGAACAAATGGTTCATGGCCAGCATTCCGCTTGCTTCGTGGAAATCACCTTCCGCCATCAGCTTCGGGTCGATGGGTATGTCCGCTTCGCGCAGCGCGCGCTGGTAGCCCGTCAGGCGTTCGGCCGCATCCGTGTTGTTGGCGGGGCCGGCCACGAAGGCGATGCGGCGGTGGCCCAGTTCCACCAGGTGGCGCACGGCCAGGTAGGCGCCGTATTCATTGTCGAGCTTGAAGCCGATGGCGCTTTTCGTGGCCAGCAGGCGGCCCGTCGAGACGATGGGCCGCTGCTGCGAGAAATCAAGCACGCTCTCGTCCGAGATGCGCCCCGACAGCAGGATGATGCCGTCGACCTTCCTTGCCAGCAGCAGGCGGATACGGTCGGCCTCTTCCTGCGCATTCCAGTGCCCGCTGACGATGACGGACGCGTAGCCCGTGTCTTTCAAGCCGTCGTCCACCCCGCGCAGGCTTTCGTCGAAGAAGGGGCTGGAAATATCCTGCACCACGATGCCGATGGTCATCGAGCGGCCTTTCTTCAAGCCCTGCGCCATCTGGTTCGGCGCGAATTTCATGTGGGCAATCGCCGCCAGCACGGCGTCGCGCTTGTCGTCGGAGACCCTGGCCGTGCCATTGAGGATGCGCGAAACGGTGCTGGGCGACACGCCGGCCTGGCGGGCCACGTCGAGCAGGGTGGAAGGGGGAGCAGCGTGGGCGCTATCGTTCAAGGTGATTCCTGGGTATCAAGATGGCTGGTTGTCAGTGCTCTGAAAACCTTTTCATCGAAAGATTACCATAAATGGCCATAGCTGATAGCGCAGCAGGTCGGGCGCAGCGCGGCTTGGCCCGCAGGGTGTAAGCCGACAGATTGTGGGCCGTGCACGTCGGATGATGCCGGCGCACCTGGGCGACCCTGCTTATCGACCCTTCCTTGAAAACGTTTTCACAAAAAACAACAGCGCTAACGGCAGCCCGTATTTTCGCCTCTGTCATAGGGGAACACGCGCCGCGGCATGCCGCTTGCCACGCTACCCTCAATAAAAATGACAACTTTTTCGGTTGACTTGATTTTCTTTGCGGTGTTAAATGGACACATGTTGTGAAAACGTTTTCAAGATAGAAGACGCTCAATAATCGGAGATGAAATAATGAAGTCAAGCATCCTTGGCGCCGCCCCGCTGGCAGCGCTGACCCTGGCCTGTGGCGTGGCCGCCGCGTCCGCAGCCGTCCCGCCGGCGGCGCCGTTGCCGACGCTGGCCCCCGCCACGATTACCGTCGCCTCGTTCCCCGACCTGGACCGCGCAGTGAAAACCGCCTTGCCCCTGTGGGAAAAACTGTATCCGCAAGTGAAGGTCAAGCTGGTCAGCCTGCAGATCGACGACCACCATAACTCGATGACGACGGCGCTGGCGGCCGGCGCGCGCCTGCCCGACGTGATGGCCATCGACTTCCGCTATGTCGGCAGCTTCGCCGAATCGAAGGGCATGGAAGACCTCTTGCAGCCGCCGTACGGAGCAGGGCAGTACCGCGCCCAGTTCGTGCCGTTCACCTTCGTGCAGGCCACCAGTTCGCGCGGCACCCTGGGCGCCATGCCGGCCGACCTGGGACCGGGCACCTTGTTCTACCGCAAGGACCTGATGGACAAGGCGGGCATCAAGGAGGCCGACCTGACGCAATCGTGGGAATCGTATATCGCCGCCGGCAAGAAGCTCAAGGCCGCCACCGGCACCTATCTGCTGGCCGGCGCCAGCGACCTGGCCGACATCGTCATCCGCGCCAATTTGAAAGATGGCGAAGGCATTTACTTTGGCGACAAGGGCCAGGTGCTGGTCGATTCGCCCCGCTTCGTCAAGGCGTTCGAGCTGGCCAAGGCGGCGCGGGTGGCCGGCATCGATGCGCGCACCGTGGCCTGGACGGGCGAGTGGGCCGAAGGCTTCAAACGCGACAAGGTAGCCAGCCAGATGATGGGTTCCTGGCTCAGCGGCCACCTGGCCAAGTGGCTGGCGCCCGATTCGAAGGGCCAGTGGCGCGCGGCGAACCTGCCGGCCGGCGCGCTGGCGTCGTACGGCGGCTCCTTCTACGGCATCCCGAAAAAGGCGGCGAATAAAGCCCAGGCCTGGGAATTCATCAAGTTCATGACCGTCAACAAGGATATCCAGCTGCACTCGCTGAAGGAAATCGGCGCGTTTCCCGCCCTGAAGGCCGCCTATGCGGACCCCATGATGGACGAGCCGCAGCCGTACTTCGGCGGCCAGAAGACGCGCTTGCTGGCGCGCGACACGGCGGCGAAGATTCCCGTCATCCGTGTCGACAAGTTCGACGCCGTGGCGCGCGACATCGTCAACATGGAACTGGAAAGCGTGCTGGCGCAAAACAAGGATATCAAGACGGCGCTGGCCGACGCCAAGGCCCTGATCACCCACCGCGCGCGGCGCTAGGAGCAGCATGACTACCTCCATGCCTTGTACCGAGGGCGCGCCCGCTGCTGCTGCAGCGCAGCCCGCCAGGAAACGCTTCAACATGAAGAAATGGGCGCCGTACATTTTCATCAGCCCCTTCTTCATCTTGTTCGCCGTCTTCAGCCTGTTCCCGCTGCTGTTTTCCATCTATTTGTCGTTCAACCAGTGGGAAGCGGCCAGCGGCGTGGAAGCCATGCAGTGGGTGGGCCTGGATAACTACAAGTACGCCTTGAGCGACCCATGGTTCTTGCGCTCGCTGGGCAATACGGTCTGGCTGGCGCTGGCTTCGGGCGTGCCGCAGCACCTGGTGGCCATTCCGCTGGCGGCCTTCATCCACAACAGCTTCAAGCGCTCGCGCAACCTGGTGATCGGCATTTACTTTTTACCGTTCATCACCTCCAGCGTGGCCATCGCCATGGTCTTCAATACCCTGTTTTCGCGCGACTATGGGCAGATCAATGTATTGATCGAATGGTGCGCCAGCCTGCCGCTGGTCGGTGGCTTGTTCCCTGCGGAGTCGATCGACTGGCTGGGCAGCTCGCTGTTCATCAAGCCGGCCGTCGCCTTCGTCATTTTCTGGCGCTACCTGGGCTGGAACCTGGTGCTGTACCTGTCCGCGCTGCAGGTGATTCCGAAGGATTTGTATGAAGCGGCCACCATCGACGGCGCCTCGAAACGCCAGCAATTCTGGTACATCACCCTGCCGCAGCTGCGCCCCATGATCTACCTGGCCGTCACCTTGACCATCATGGGCAATTTGCAGCTGTTCGAGGAACCTTTCGTGCTGGTGGCCGAATCGAGCGGCGTGAGCCAGTCCGTGATGACGACTGCCATCTTCGTCTACAAGACGGCGTTTTCCTCGGGCGACTTCGGCACGGCGTCGGCCATTTCCTGGCTGCTGTTCCTCATCATCGCCAGCACCACCTGGGTCAACAACCGCATCTTCAGCCGCAATGAACGCAAGGAGGTCCGATGAAAATCACCCGCTGGACGGCCTACGCCATGGTGGCCATCGGCGCCCTGATCATGGTCGCGCCGTTCTACTTCATGTTCGTCTTCGCCACGCACACGAGCGCCGAAATCTACAGCCTGCCGCCGCCACGCTGGTTCGGCACGGCCCTGCTCAACAACCTGGAACTGCTGCAGGAGCGCCTGCCGTTCTGGCGCAATATCGGCATCAGCCTGTACGTGGCCCTGATGACCACAGCGCTGACCCTGTTCTTTTGCTCGCTGGGCGGCTATGCCTTCGCCATGTACGAATTCCGCTTCAAGCGGCCCCTGTTTACGCTGGTGATGGCGTCGATGATCATCCCGTCCTTCATGAACATGATTCCCACCTTCATGCTGATGGATTTCCTCGGATGGCTGGACCAGCCGCGCGCCCTGTACGTGCCGGGAGCGGCCGGCGCGCTGGGGATTTTCCTCATGCGCCAGTACATCGGCACGGCGATTCCGAAGGATTTGATCGAGGCGGCGCGCATCGACGGCTGCGGCGAATTCGCCATCTACTGGCGGGTCGTGCTGCCGCTGATCGGTCCCGCCATGGGCACCCTGGGCCTGATCACCTTCATCAACTCGTGGAACAATTTCATCACGCCGCTGGTCGTCATGCGCTCGGTCGAGAACTATACGATCCCGCTGGCCCTGCGCAGCATGCAGGCGCCGAACAACACGGAGTGGGGCGCGCTGATGACGGGCGCCGCCATTGCCGTGCTGCCGCTGCTGCTGATGTTCTTTGTCGCCTCGAAGCGCCTGATCGAGGGCCTCACGCAAGGCGCCGTCAAAGGCTAGCACTCTCTTTAATCCACTCACACTGACATGACCACCATGCATAACGACGACATCGACACCAACTTCCCCGCCACGTTCACCTGGGGCGTGGCCACCAGCGCCTACCAGATCGAGGGCGCCGCGGCCATCGATGGCCGCGGCCCATCCATCTGGGATACCTTCAGCCACACGGATGGCAAGATCATCGACGGCAGCAATGGCGACGTGGCCTGCGACCACTATCACCGCTATGCCGAGGACGTGGAGCTGATCGCCAACCTGGGCGTGAACGCCTACCGCTTTTCCATGTCCTGGTCGCGCGTGCAGCCCACGGGTTCCGGCGCCTGGAACGAGGCGGGCTTCGACTTCTATGCGCGCCTGCTCGACGCCCTGGCCGCCAAGGGCCTCGATGCCCATCTGACCCTGTACCACTGGGACTTGCCGCAAGCCTTGCAGGACGAGGGCGGCTGGCTCAACCGCGCCACCTGCTACCACTTCGCGGCCTACGCGGCCGAGGTGGCGCGCCGCTTCGGCCACAAGGTCGCCAGCATCGCCACGCACAACGAACCGTGGTGCACGGCCGTGCTGGGCCACGGCACGGGCCAGTTCGCGCCCGGCATGGCCGACCCGGCCGCCGCCGTGCAAGTGTCGCACCATCTGCTGCTGTCGCACGGCCTGGCCATGCAGGCGATGCGCGCCGTCAATCCGCCCGCGAAACTGGGCATCGTGCTCAATCAATGGACGGCCACGCCGGCCACCGACAGCGCCCAGGACCGCGAACTGGCCGAACTCGAATATGCACGCTCGGTGCAGTGGTATATGGACGCGATCTTCAAGGGCCGCTACCCGGCCCTGGCCCTGAAACACGTCGACGCTTCTGCTTTGTCCATCTTTGAAAACGATTTCATAGATATCAAACAGCCCATCGATTTCCTCGGCGTGAACTATTACACGCGCGCTTACGTGAGCGCCGAGACGCCGCCGCGCAAGCCCGACTGCAAGCTCGGCGTCAACGACATGGGCTGGGAAACCTATCCGCAAGGCTTGACGGAGCTGCTCGTGGGCCTGCACCGCGAATACCGGCTGCCGCCCGTCTACATCACGGAAAACGGCATGGCCGTCGCCGACAAGCCCGTCGGCGGCAAGATCCACGACGAGGCGCGCATCGAATACGTGCAGCTGCACCTGGACGCCTTGCGCGCCGTGATCGCGCAGGGCATCGACGTGCGCGGCTATTTCTACTGGAGCCTGATGGACAACTTCGAGTGGAATTCGGGCTACGCCAAGCGCTTCGGCATGCTGTACGTCGATTACGCCACGCAGCAGCGCAGCTTCAAGGACAGCGCCCTGTGGTACCGCGATTTCATCGCCGCCCAGCGCGCCGCACATGCCGATGCGGCCGTCCTGGCCGGGGAGCACTGACATGGCGGCCATCTCCCTGCGCGGCATCCGCAAGACCTACGGCGACGGTCCGGAAATCGTCAAGGGTCTGGACCTCGATATCCACGACGGCGAATTCATGGTCTTCGTCGGACCGTCCGGTTGCGGCAAGTCGACCCTGCTGCGCATGATCGCGGGCCTGGAAGATATCAGCGCGGGCCAGCTGCGCATCGGCGACTTGCTGGCCAACGACGTGGCGCCGGCCGAGCGGGGCATCGCCATGGTCTTCCAGAGCTACGCCCTGTATCCGCACATGACGGCGCGCGACAACATGGGTTTTGCCCTGAAACTGGCGGGCAGGCAGGAAGCGGAGGTGCGCGCGGCAGTCGGCAAGGTGGCCGAGATTTTGCAGATCACGCACTTGCTCGACCGCAAACCCAAGGCCTTGTCGGGCGGCGAGCGCCAGCGCGTGGCCATCGGCCGCTCCATCGTGCGCCAGCCGAAGGTGTTCCTGTTCGACGAGCCGCTGTCGAACCTCGATGCCTCGCTGCGCGTGCAGACGCGCATCGAGCTGGCCAAGCTGCACCAGGAACTGGGCACCACCATGATCTATGTCACGCATGACCAGGTCGAGGCCATGACCCTCGGCGACAGGGTCGCCGTCTTCCACGGCGGCCACCTGGAGCAGGTGGGCGCACCCCTGGAGCTGTACCGCCACCCGGCCAGCCAGTTCGTGGCCGGCTTCATCGGCGCCCTGCGCATGAACTTTTTGCCGTGCGCCGCCGTTCCCGCGCTGGCCATCGAGCTCGGTGGCGAGGCGGGCATGCTGGTCGGCATACGCCCCGAACACCTGCGGCTGGTGCCGCGCAATGAAGGCTACGGCGCCACGGTCACCCTGATCGAGCAGCTGGGCGATGCGCAAATCATCCACGCCACGCTGGACGCCAGCCCCCATACGGTGGCCATCAAGCTGCATGGCGAGGCGCGCCACGCGCTGGCGCAGGGCAGCGCCATCGGCTTCGCGCCGGAAGAAGGCCATGCCTTTCTATTCGACACGGCCGGGCGCGCCGTGGCTACCCATTGACCCCGCACGGAGGCGACATGACTTCAGATTGACACCCAAAAAAATGTGCAGCAGTAGCCAAAGAGCTATGTGATCATCATTCAACCAGCGGTACAGGAGACAACCACAATGCAACAGCTCAAACGCAATACCATCGCCCTCAGCCTGGCGCATGCGACCTTCGCCCAGTTCATCTTGCTGGGCAGCGGCGCTGCCATGGCCCAGGAAGCGGCCAGCACCGCGGCAGCCACCGACGCGGCAAAACCGGCCGCCGAGCAGATGGACCGCATCGTCGTCACGGCCACGCGCCGCAATACCTTCGTGCAGGAGACGCCGCTGGCCGTCACCGCCTTCAACCAGGACACCCTGCAAAACAACCAGGTCAAGGACCTGGCGTCGCTGGCCACCATGGTGCCTAGCCTCGTCGTCGAGCAGCATGGCGACTCGGGCGGCGTGCACGTCTACATGCGCGGCGTCGGCTCGGCCAATCACACGGAGCTGGGCGACCCGGCCGTCGCCTTCTATGTCGACGGCGTGTATTCGCCGCGTCCGCAGGGCGCCACGGCGCTGATGTATGACTTGAGCCACGTGGAGGTGGCGCGCGGACCGCAGGGCACCCTGAATGGCCGCAATTCGACGGCCGGCGCCGTCAACCTCGTGTCGGCTGCGCCGAGCACGGCCAAGTTCATGGGCTCGGCCGGCATCACCGTGGGTGACAAGCGCCATCTGCAGACGCAGGGCATGATCAATATCCCGTTTTCGGACGACGTGGCGCTGCGCATCGCCGCCATCAAGGATAGCCATGACGGCACGGTGGACTTCCGTCGCGGCTCGAACGTCATGCCGGGCACGGCCAAGTATGGCGCCGGCGACCAGATGGGCGTGCGCGCCTCCCTGCTGTGGAAGTTCACGCCGCAGTTGCGCGGCACGTTCATCGCCGATTACTTCCTCGACCAGGGCGCCGGCAACGTCTACCTGGCGGCCGAACCGAAAGCGGGCGAGAAGCTGCGCTCGGCCCTGATCGACACGCCGGGCACCCTGGATCAGTCGATCCTGACCTACAAGGGCAAGCTCAATTACAAGCCGACCGATGCGCTCGACTTCACTTACCTGGGCAGCTGGAGCCGCTACAAGCGCCAGAACAGCAACGATGCCGATGCGGGCCTGTTCCCCGGCTTCAAGTCGGAAAACCGTACCGACTGGGCGCAGTTCGACAGCTATTCGCACGAGCTGCAGGCGCGCTCGGACGACGATGCGCCGTTCCAGTGGGTGGCGGGCCTGTTCCTGTTCAACGAAAAGAACAAGGTGCGCTTCGATATCGACCGCAGCCAGATTTCGCAGGCGGCCGTGCAGCAGGATATCGCCAACGGCGCCGTGATCTTCGTGCAGCCCACCGTGGGCCAGTATGCCTCGGCCATGTCCTTCATCCAGGGCGACCGCCAGCTCAAATCGAAAGCCGTATTCGGCCAGGTCAGCCAGCAGGTGACGGATCAGATCAAGCTGACGGCCGGCGCGCGCTATACGAAAGACCATAAATTCGATATCGGCGGCAAGAACTGGGCTTGCCCGAACTGGCCCGCCAACACGCCGCTGGGCACCACGGTCCTTACTGCCGACCAGCTGCGCCAGCTGGTCACGCCGGGTTCGGGCCTGGCCAACACGCACAATATCGGCCCCGGCGGCGCCATCACGGCCGCCAGCTGCGGCAATACGCCGGGCGACAACACGGCCGACCTGAAATACGGCCAGGCCACCTGGCTGGGCCGCATCGAGTACAAGCTGCGCCCGGATATTTTGCTGTTCGGCTCCGTGACGACGGGCTTCCACTCGCCGGCCATCGGCGACGGCGGCGCCACCACCAAGCCGGAAAAGCTGACCAGCTATGAAATCGGCTTCAAGTCGGACTTGCTGAACCGCGAACTGACCCTGAACCTCGACGCGTTTTTGATGAAGTACAAGGACAAGCTCGAGTCGCAGGTGGTCAACAGCGTGCTGGCCAACTTCAATGCGGCCGGCGCCACCGTCAAGGGCCTGGAAGCGGAATGGGTCTGGCGGCCAACGAAGGTCGACCGCCTGACGGGCAACGCCACCTGGCTCAAAGCCGTGTATGACGATTTCATGTCGTGCGACGTCGATGCTGCGCGCGCGAATGGCCAGGCCTGCGGATCGACGGCGCCATTGGTGAACGTGGGCGGCAGCACCATGAAGCATGCGCCGAAGTTTTCCACGACCGTCCAGTACGAGCATGATTTCAATGTCGCCGGTGGCCAGCTCACGCCGCGCGCCTCGGTGCACTACGAAACCATGTCGTATGTCGGTGCGGGCGCGTTCAACGGCGACGTGCCGGGCCATGCCGGCGTCAAGCGCCAGGAAGCGTATACGACGCTGGACCTGAGCCTGCGCTTCCAGCCGGCGAACAAGGCCTATACGGTGGAAGCGTTCGTGCAGAATGCCACCGACAAGGCCGTCAAGCTGGACGTCAATGAAATCTGCACGGACGTGGGCATGCCATGCCAGCCCACGCAACAGATCTACGGCGCCTTCTACAACGCGCCGCGCACCTTTGGCGCGCGCGTGTCGATGAAGTTCTGATGGCGTAGGGGGAAAGAGCAGTCGCAGTAGCAGTCCACTCAGTAGGGAAGGTGTTGGGCCGGGGTTCTTCCCCGGCCTTTTTTACTCCAATGTCGCTTGCACGCTGGCGATGCCGATCTGCGCGCTGCCTTCGGCCAGGCGCACGTTGACGTTCTGGCGCGCCTGCAGTTGTGCAGGAGAGCGCACGATCGCGCCTTTTTCATCGCGCAGGATGGCGTAGCCCCGTTCCAGGGTGCGCTGGGGATTGAGCAGTTCCAGCTGCGCCGCCAGGCCGTCGAGGCGGTGGCGGCGCTGGCCCAGCTGCTGCGCCATGGCCGCGCCGCCGCGCCGCTGCATTTCCACCAGGCGCGCGCGCGGCGCCGTGACGTCGGGCCGCAAGGCCGTCCAGCGCGCACGCAGGCGCTCCAGCGCGTACTGCGACTGGTTCACGGGCGCGCGCGCCGCATGCGTCATGGCCGTCGACAGGGCCAGCAGCTGCAGGCGCTGCTGCTGCAGCTGCGCCTTCGGGTTGAGCAGGCGGCGGCTGTGGCGGTCCAGGGTCTGCGCCGCATCGTCGAGGCTGCGGCGCATGGCGCGGCGCAGGTCCGCCGCATCGGCGCGCAGGGACGCCATCCAGTCGGCGCGCGGCGTGGCCGCCAGTTCGGCCGCCGCCGTCGGCGTGGCCGCGCGCAGGTCGGACGCGAAGTCGGCGATGGTGAAATCCGTCTCGTGTCCCACGCCGCTGATCACGGGCATGGAACAGTCGGCAATCGCATGGGCCACGGCTTCATCGTTGAACGACCACAGATCCTCGATGCTGCCGCCGCCGCGGCACACCAGCAGCACGTCGCACTCGGCCCTTGTTGATGCCGTGCGGATGGCGTGCGCGATCTTTTCCGGCGCCTGCTGGCCCTGCACTGGCGTGGGGTAGAGGATGATGTTGACGTGCGGCGCGCGGCGCTTGAGCGCGATCAAGACGTCGCGCAGGGCGGCCGCCTGCGGGCTGGTGACGATGCCGATGCTGCGCGCGAACATGGGAATGGCGCGCTTGCGCTCCTGGTCGAACAGCCCTTGCGCGGCCAGCTTTTCCTTCAGGCGCTGGAACGCTTCATACAGGGCGCCCACGCCGGCGCGGCGGATGGCTTCCACGTTGATCTGGTAATCGCCGCGCGCGCCGTACAGGGTGACGAGGGCGCGCACTTCCACCTTGTCGCCTTCGCGCGGCGTGAAGCCGGCAAACTGGGCGCGGCCGCGGAACATCACGGCGCGCACCTGGGCGCCATCGTCCTTCAGGGTGAAATACCAGTGGCCGGAAGCGGCGCGCGTGAAGTTGGAAATCTCGCCGGCGATCCAGGTCAGGGGAAACGAGCGCTCGAGCAGGCGCGCGACGGCCTGGTTCAGGGCGCTGACGGTCAGCACGGGCGGGGCGGCAAAGCCGCTGTCAGTCGGGGTGTCGGTCATCATCAAGCTGGGGGAGGTGAGGGAACTGTCCACATATTATCGGCGAGGTCATGCTTATGTCATATATCGTGCAAAACAACAAGTTCTATTTCTAAGTATTTGATTTCATGATGAATTCCCATATGCCTGATTTGCGTGCACAGGGAAAAAAACCTTTAATATCAAGCACATCAGTACAGCCCCCGCCACTTACGCACAAAGTTATCCACAGAAAGTGTGCGGAACTTTTTGCCTTGGACAAACATGGCCCGGCAAGCCGGCATTGACCGATAAAACTGCCTTGCTACATTTTTGCGCACGGAAATAAAGAGTATAGGAATCAAGCGCTTAGTATGCCATGCATGGCCTTGCGCACAATCTTATCCACAAAAAATGTGCAGAACTCTGGCGCGGCGCCGGATTTATCCACCGGAATGCCCATGGCATGGCTTGCCTGAATTTTGCGCAGCATAAAAATAGCCATATAAATCAATGGTATAGCGTCACATCGTAGGCCTTGCTCACAATCTTATCCACAGAATATGTGCAAAACTGCATAAATCGTTTCGTTTTTTCGCCTGGTTTTCCACCGCGCGGCCAGGCCGTTGCGCTGCCTCATTTTTCAGCATTGAAAAAAACTCCTTTAAAATCAATGACCTTGAATGGAGTCAATCCGCTTGCTCACAATCTTATCCACACTTTATGTGCGAAACTGCCTTTGCGGTGGAAAACTGCCGTTTCGAAGCGCAATCGGAGCGATAAAAGCCCGCTTTCCAGCGCTTGCCACATTTTTATGCATGGCAATAAAAACGATATAAATCAAAGTACTTAGCGCGTATCCTTGTGCTTGCACACAATCTTGTCCACAGATTGTGTGCAGAACTTTGACGGTCTCTCTGGCGTCGATTTCGCGCCCGCTGCCACTTTTTTACTCATTGATTTAATTTTCTTTAAAATCAATGGTTTAATTGAATTCCTCGGCTTTGCGCACAATCTTGTCCACAGTAAATGTGCAGAACTCTTGAAATATTGATTTTATGACATTGACTACTATCGATAAGCTGCTATGCCTGTATTTTGCGCAGTATAATAATTCGCTTGTAAATCAAGGGCTTGCATGCTGGACTTCATGCTTGCTCACAATCTTATCCACACAAAGTGTGCAAAACTGGGTGCGCTTGGCGCACGCCCGCCGGGCCGTGTGGGCAAGTGCCATGCGGGCGCCACTTGCCGCCGGCGCGGCAACGCGCTACATTGCGCCATTCCCGCGCGGACGTACAATCGGTCTTCGGCGCTCGGTACAATACAGGCTGTTCGGGCGATTCATCGCCTTCCCTCTATCAGGAGTTTCTTTTGCTCGCTATATTTCAAGCCGCTGGCTGGCCCATCTGGCTGTTGTTGATCGCTTCCATCGTCGCCCTGGCCCTGATCATCGAGCGCCTGCTGTATTTGCGCCGCGTCAAGATACTGCCCCGCAAGCTGTTTGATGAAGTGGTGCAGGTGTATCGCAGCGGCAAGATCACGCCGGACACGGTGGCCAAGCTGGAAGACAACTCGCCGCTGGGCGTGGTGCTGGCCGCCGCCCTGCGCAACGTCGACGCGCCGCGCGAAGTGATGAAGGAATCGATCGAAGAGGCGGGCAGCGGCGTGGCCCACACGCTGGAACGTTTCCTGACGACCCTGGGCACCATCGCCACCCTGGCGCCGCTGATGGGGCTGTTCGGCACGGTGATCGGCATGATCGAGATTTTTGCCTCGCCCGGCGCCACCGCGTCGAACGCGGCGCTGTCGCACGGTATTTCCGTCGCCTTGTATAACACGGCGTTTGGCCTGGCCATCGCCATGCCGGCCCTGATTTTCTACCGCCACTTCCGCGCCCTCGTCGACAGCTTCGTCATTGACATGGAGCAACAAGCGGTCAAGTTCGTCGACATCGTCCACAGTGGCCGCAAATGAACTTCCGCAAAGGCAAGGGGCGTGAAGACCCCGAAATCAACCTGATCCCGTTCATCGACGTGCTGCTGGTGATCCTGATCTTCCTCATGGTCAGCACCACCTACAGCAAGTTCACGGAGCTGCAGATCACCTTGCCGACGGCCGATGCCGAGCAAGCGAAGGACAAGCCGCAGCAGCTCGACGTCACCATCGATGCCAAGGGTAACTACACGGTCAACCGCGAACCCGTCTCGTTCCGCGACGTGGCCGGCCTGGCTGACGCCTTGCAGGATGCGGCCAAGGCGGCCAATGGCGGCAAGGCGCCCGCGCAGACGCCCGTCGTGGTGGTCAACGCCGACCAGTTCGCCATGCACCAGATGGTCATCCACGTGATGGAAGCGGCGCGCCTGGCCGGTTATGAAAAGCTGACGTTTGCGGCGCAGGCGGGCGGCAAGTAAGTTCCGACCGTTACCGGCAACAAAATTGGGGACTGACCCGCCGGGTCAGACCCCAGCCCTTTACCCTTCACCGCATGCCCACTTCCTCACCCCTCAAGCTTGAATCCACTCTCACCCGCGCCTGGCTGACGCGCGGCCCGCTGGCGTGCGCGCTGTGGCCCGTGTCGCTGCTGTTCGGCGCCTTGAGCAGCGTCAGGCGCGGCCTGTACCGGGCAAATCTCCTGACATCGGCGCGCCTGCCCGTGCCCGTCGTCGTCGTCGGCAACATTTTCATCGGCGGCACGGGCAAGACGCCGCTGACGATCTGGCTGGTGCAAGCCTTGCGCGACGCGGGCATGCGCCCGGGCGTCATTTCGCGCGGCCATGGCAGCGCCGACCGCTTGCCGCGCGCCGTCAGCGCCGCCTCCACGCCGCAACAGGTGGGCGACGAGCCGCTGCTGATCTTCCAGCGCGGCGGCTGCCCCGTGATGGTGGGGCGCGACCGCGCGCAAGCGGGCAGGGCGCTGCTGGCCGCGCATCCGGACGTCGACGTGCTGGTGACGGACGACGGCTTACAGCATTACGCCTTGCGGCGCGACGTGGAAATCGTGCTGTTCGACGGCCGCGGCGCAGGCAATGGCTGGCTGCTGCCGGCGGGACCGCTGCGCGAATCGCCGCGCCGCCGGCGCGACGTGACGGTGATCAATGCGCCCGAGCTGGCTCCGGCACTGGTGGACCAGGTCGCGCCGCAAGGCGGGCTGGTGGTGCAGATGCGGCTCGATGGCGGCGTGGCCGAGCGCCTGCTGAACCGCGGCGAAAGCATGGCCCTTGCAGACCTGGCGGCCAGCGGCCGGCGCCTCGTGGCGGCGGCCGGCATCGGCAATCCCGGGCGCTTCTTTGCAATGCTGCGCGGGGCCGGACTGGACTTCACGGAACTGCCCCTGCCCGACCACCACGACTTCCTCGACCAGCCATTTGCCGCCCTCGACACGGATGTGATCTTGATCACCGAGAAGGATGCAGTAAAATGTGCGCAAATTGAACATCTCAAAGATGACCCGAGACTGTGGGTCGTCCCCGTCAGTGCGCGCATCGATAGCGCGCTGGCCCAACAAATTGTGGAGAAATGTCGTGGACGCTCGACTGCTTGATATCCTGGTCTGCCCTGTTTGCAAGGGTCCGCTTGAACACGATAAGAAGGCGCAGGAACTGATTTGCCGCGCCGACCGTCTGGCCTATCCTATCCGCGATGGCATCCCCATCATGTGGGCGGACGAAGCGCGCACCCTGCAAGACGCAGTGGAATAACGATGGCGTTCATCGTCATCATCCCGGCCCGCCTGGCCTCGACGCGCCTGCCGGGCAAGCCGCTGGCTGACCTGGGCGGCAAACCCATGGTGGTGCGCGTGGCCGAGCAGGCGCTGCTCTCGGGCGCCGCGCGCGTCATCGTCGCCACCGACCATGACAGCATCCGCGCAGCCTGCGCCGCGCATGGCGTGGAAGTGTGCATGACGCGCAGCGACCATCCGTCGGGCACGGACCGCATCGCCGAAGTGGCGCGCACGCTCGGGCTGCCGCTGGACGCCGTCGTCGTCAACCTGCAGGGCGACGAACCCTTGATCGATCCGGCCCTGCTGGCCGCCTGCGCGGCGCAGATCAGCGCTGCCGTCCCCATGGCCACCTGCGCCCATCCGCTGCATGATGTGGCCGACGCGTTCAATCCGAACGTGGTCAAGGTCGTGCTGGACAAGAACGGCCGCGCCTTGTATTTCTCGCGCGCCACCATCCCGTGGCACCGCGACGGCTTCGCGCAGTCGAAAGACAGCTTGCCGGCAGGCTACGTGCCCCTGCGGCATATCGGCCTGTATGCGTACAGCAATGCGTTTTTGCAAGAATATCCGCAATTGTCCGCCTCGCCGCTGGAAGCCATCGAAGCGCTGGAGCAGCTGCGCGTGCTGTGGCACGGTGTTGCCATCGCCGTCCACGTGACCGATAGCGCGCCGGCCGCCGGTGTCGACACGCCGGAAGATCTTGCCAGGGTGCAAGCCCACTACGGCGCCCTGTAAGCGCTACCCGCAAAACGGCAGGCGTGCAAATATAATTTTGTGCGCCTGCAGTAAAAACCACATTTTGAAACGTGCGCCGCGCGAATTGCTGGCTTTGATCAATCAGGGCATAGCAATTCGATAGCAAACTGGCGTTCCGGGGATTTTTTGTGGTAAGTTTCGTAGGGAAAGATAGCCTTAGCAACACCATCTAAAAAAAATTACACATACCACCATCCAAAATCTGTTTTTTAGGAACTTTTCAATGCGTCTGATACTTTTAGGAGCACCCGGTGCCGGCAAGGGCACCCAAGCTAATTTCATCAAAGAAAAATACAACATTCCACAAATCTCCACGGGCGACATGCTGCGCGCGGCGATCAAGGAAGGCTCCGAACTGGGCCTGGCAGCGAAAAAAGTCATGGATGCGGGCGGCCTCGTGTCGGACGACATCATGATCGGCCTGGTCAAGAATCGCCTGCAGGAAGCCGATTGCGCCAATGGCTACCTGTTCGACGGCTTCCCGCGCACCATCGCGCAAGCGGACGCCATGAAAGACGCCGGCATCAATGTCGACTACGTGCTGGAAATCGACGTGCCTGACGCTTCGATCATCGAGCGCATGGACGGCCGCCGCAGCCACCCGGGTTCGGGCCGCGTGTATCACGTCAAATTCAACCCGCCCAAGGTCGACGGCGTCGATGACATCACCGGCGAACCGCTGATCCAGCGCGACGACGACAAGGCGGAAACGGTCAAGAAGCGCCTGGACGTGTACCACAACCAGACCAAGGTCTTGTTGGGCTACTACAATGACTGGGCCAAGTCCGGCCTGCCAGGCGCACCGAAATACCGCCGCATCGCCGGCGTCGGTCCGGTCGAGCAAATCCGCGACAGCGCATTTGCCGCCCTGGCGGAATAAGCAGTTTATGAAAAGCGGACCTGAGTGTCCGCTTTTTTTGTGCCCGCTTTTCAACAGCGGTGCGGCATCGTTTTCGTAGTTCAGGTTTTTTGCAGGTCGTGTTTTCCTGGCTGCGCGTGCCTACCCGGTGCGGTCTGCAGCTGTTGGCAATGACGTCGGATAAAAACAGAAGGGGACGATATGGCAGCCAGCTTGTGGTTTGCGGTAGCCTGCGGCGTGGTCGCAGTCATTTACGGTTTGGTGTCGCGCAGCTGGATCCTGAGGCAGGATCCCGGCAACGCGCGCATGCAGGAAATCGCCCTGGCCATCCAGCAGGGCGCGGCCGCCTACCTGGCGCGCCAGTACCGCACCATCGCCATCGTCGGCGTGGTGTTATTGATCGCCATCTATGCGCTGCTTGGCCTGCACACGGCGCTGGGCTTCTTGATCGGCGCCGTGCTGTCGGGCGCCTGCGGCTTCATCGGCATGAATGTCTCCGTGCGGGCCAATGTGCGCACGGCGCAGGCGGCCACCCTGGGCATCAACCAGGCACTGAACGTGGCCTTCAAGGGCGGGGCGATCACGGGCATGCTGGTCGTCGGCCTGGGCCTGTTGGGCGTGACCCTGTTCTACTGGCTGCTGGCGACGACGGGCGCGCCCGGCCTCACGCAGCATGACCTGATCAAGCCCCTGATCGGCCTGGCCTTCGGCGCCTCGCTCATTTCCATCTTCGCGCGGCTCGGCGGCGGCATCTTTACCAAGGGTGCCGACGTGGGCGCGGACCTGGTGGGCAAGGTGGAGGCGGGCATCCCCGAGGACGATCCGCGCAACCCGGCCGTCATCGCCGACAACGTGGGCGACAACGTGGGCGACTGCGCCGGCATGGCGGCCGACCTGTTCGAAACCTATGTCGTGACCCTGATCGCCACCATGCTGCTGGGCGCACTGCTGATGGCCGAGGCGAGCGGCACGGCCATCATCTACCCGCTGCTGCTGGGCGCCGTCTCCATCCTCGCGTCCATCGTCGGCTGCTCGATGGTCAAGACGGCCCCCGGCAAGAAGATCATGTCGGCCCTGTACACGGGCCTGTGGTGGGCGGCCGGCCTGTCGCTGGTCGGTTTTGCCGTGGTCACGTGGCTGCTGTGGCCCGACGACGCCATGCGCTACAAGATGCTGGGCGCCACCGTCGTCGGCATCGTCCTCACGGGCCTGATGGTGTACATCACCGAGTACTACACGGGCACGGATTTCAAGCCCGTGCGCCACATCGCCGAAGCGTCGACGACGGGCCACGGCACGAACATCATCGCCGGCCTGGGTGTGTCGATGAAGTCCACGGCGTATCCGGTGCTGGCCGTCTGCGTCGCCATCCTCGTTTCGTATCAATTGGCGGGCCTGTACGGCATCGCCATCGCGGCGACATCCATGCTGTCGATGGCGGGCATCATCGTCGCCCTTGACGCGTATGGCCCCATCACGGATAACGCGGGCGGCATCGCGGAAATGTCGGGCTTGCCCGACTCCGTGCGCGCCATCACCGATCCTTTGGATGCCGTCGGCAATACGACCAAGGCCGTCACCAAGGGCTACGCCATCGGCTCGGCCGGGCTGGCCGCGCTGGTGCTGTTCGCCGACTACACGCATGCGCTCGAATCCGTGGGCCAGCACATCACCTTTGATTTGTCGAACCCCATGGTCATCGTCGGCCTGTTCATCGGCGGCTTGATACCGTATCTGTTCGGCGCCATGGCGATGGAAGCCGTGGGCCGCGCGGCCGGCGCCGTGGTGGTGGAAGTGCGGCGCCAGTTCCGCGACATCAAGGGCATCATGGAAGGCACGGCGCGGCCAGAATACGACAAGGCCGTGGACATGCTGACGGCGTCGGCCATCCGCGAAATGATCGTGCCGTCCCTGCTGCCCGTGGTGGTGCCCATCGTCGTGGGCATGCTGCTGGGGCCTGCGGCGCTCGGTGGCTTGCTGATGGGGACGATCGTCACGGGCCTGTTCGTGGCCATTTCCATGACCACGGGCGGCGGCGCCTGGGACAATGCGAAGAAATACATCGAGGATGGCCATTTCGGCGGCAAGGGTTCGGACGCGCACAAGGCGGCCGTCACGGGCGACACGGTGGGCGACCCGTACAAGGATACGGCCGGTCCGGCAGTGAACCCCTTGATCAAGATCATCAATATCGTGGCCCTGTTGCTGGTGCCGCTGCTGCCGGCCACGGGCTGGCTGGCCGTCAAGGCGCCGGTGCCCATCCACGCGCCCGCGCCGCCCATCCTGGCGCCGGCGACACCCGTGCAAAGCTTGCCCGCGCAATAAACTGCGCCATCCCTGCAGCCCCGTGGCCAGCGCCGCGGGGCTGTTTGTATTTTGCGCAAATGAAACTTTCCTGCCGTCCATATCCTCGGCGTATCAAAGGTGAGCAATTGTTACGGCGCCTTTGCTTGTGCTGGCTCTCTGTCAATAATGGAATGAGCGTCACAGTTGGGCATGAAGGCGGGAGGATGTCATGGACAGCATCAGCAGGAAGGGCGGCGCGCTGGCGGCGCTCTTGGTATTGGCGGTCACGGCGGGAGTGGCCCAGGCGGCGCCGGGCCGGCATGGCGGCTTTCACGGCGGCCACGGCCACTTCCATGGTCGTTCGCACGTGGGCGTCTGGGTGGGATCGCCCTGGTGGTATGGCTACGGGCCGGGCTGGTATGGCGACCCGTGGTATGGCTATCCCTATCCATATGGGCGCACCCTGATCGTGCAGCCGCCGCCCGTATACATCGAGCAGGGCGGCGAGCCGACGGTGCAGATGTGGTACTACTGCGCGAGACCGCAGGGCTATTATCCCTATGTGAAAAATTGCAGTACGGCATGGCGTGCCGTGCTGCCGACCAGCGTGCGCTGACGGGGAGGCGAAGATGAACACGAAAGCGTTGATGGGGCGTGCCGGCCTGCTGGCGCCCCTGCTGCTGGCCGCCTGCACGGTGATGCCGGAAGGGCCGTCGGCCACGGCCTTGCCCGGCACGGGCAAGAGCCCCGAGCAATTCCGCGTCGATGACGGCAGTTGCCGTGGCTACGCGCAGGCGCAGCTGGCCGGCACGGGCGCGGCCGACAGTTCCTCGCATGGCATGCAGCGCAGCTACGATGATTCTTATCAGAAATGCATGTATGCGAGCGGCCACAAGGTGCCCGCGGCCGGGCGGATGCTGGGCAGCGTGCCGGCGAATGCCGCCACGCCGCCGCCCGATACGCCGCCGCCCCGGTACTAGGTTGCTACAACGCCTGGCACAAGCGTAGCGAGCGGAAGGGGGATGCGGTTGAGACGCGCAACTGTACGGAGGTACAGTGAGCATCGCAGACCGCAACCCGCGACGCGCAGCAGGTTTTGACAGGCGTGTTTAGAAGCGCGACGTCAGGCCGACAAACATGCGCCGTCCCGGCACGTAATAGTCGACCAGTCCATCGGCCATCGGACCCTTCTTGAACAGGTTTTGCACGCCGCCACGCACGGTCCATTGCGGCGTGACCTTGTACGACACGACGGTGTCGACGATGGTGTAGGCCTTGTCGGCCAGCTTGCCGGCGTCGAGTTCCTTGCCCGTGTACTGGGCCGAGACTTCGCCGAACAGCTGGTCGTTGACTTGCCAGCCCAGCGCCGAGTACCACGACAGCTTCGGCGTCGACAGCAGGTTGGCGCCCGTGGTCAGGTTTTTCGCTTCCGCCATGTAGGTGACGTTGTTACGCCAGTTCAGGTTTTTCGTCAGCGGGATGGTGGCCGTCGCTTCCAGGCCGCTGGTGCGCGCCTTCTGGATATTCGTCATCTTGGTCCACCAGCGCTGCTGGTAAAAGCCCAGCGGCGCATAGTCGATCTTATTCTTGAAATCCGTGTGGAAGTAGGTCAGGCCCACGTCCCAGCCATTCTGTTCCCACGCCACGCCGATCTCGCCGGCCGTGCTCGTTTCCGGCTTCAAGTCCGCATTGCCGGCCATGTAGCAGTCGCCCTTGATGTAGCCCAGCGGCTTGAGGCTGCCGCAACCGCGTCCGGCCGAGTTGGTCGCTGCCGCTGGCGAGTTTTCCTTCAGGCTCGGGGCGCGGAAGCCTTGCGAGATGCCGCCCTTGATGGTCCAGGCGGGGGCAGGGTGGTACACCAGGTACAGGCGCGGACTGTAATGGTTGCCGAACTTGCTGTGGTGATCGAGGCGCAAGCCGGCCGTGGCCGTCAAGTCCTCGCGCAGGAACAATTGATCTTCCGCAAACAGGGCCGAGGTGGTGCCGGACAGGGTCGCGCCGCTCACGGTGTTGCCCAGGTAATCGGTGGGTACGGTGCCGATGGTGTTCGTGTTCGTCAATTCCTGGTGCTTCCACTGGCCGCCCATCACCAGCATTTGCTCGATGCCGCCCCAGCCGACCCGTTTTTCCAGGCTGGCATCGAGCGTGCTGTCCTTGGATTTGGCCACCGTGCCGACGAATTGGTTGTCGAAATCGTTGTGATACAGGTTGACCGTGGTCTTGCCGAAGTCCCAGCGGCCTTCGTAGCCGAGGCTGACGCTCTTGCGTATCAGCTTGTTGGCGCCCCAGCTGGGAACCAGCGACTCGCCGTCCGCATCGCGTGTGCTCGAACCGCTGGCTTCCTGCCTGCCATAGCTGGCGTCCAGCGACAGGTTCTGTTTCTTGCCCAGCGCCCAGGTCAGCTGGCCCGAGACAGTCTGGTTGCGTTCGCCGCCGATGCCACCGGCCTTGTCGAATTTTTCATCGGGATTCTGGCGCGTCTGGCTCACGCCCAGGCGCATGCCCACCGTGTCCGACAGGGGGCCGGCCAGGTTGACGCCCAGCTGGTGCGCCGTGCCGCGGTCGCTTTCCTGCGGTTGCGTGTAGTTGGCCGTGGCCGAACCGTTCCACTTGCCCGGCACCTTGCGCGTGATGATGTTGATCACGCCGCCCATGGCGTCCGAACCGTACAGCGACGACATGGGTCCGCGCACCACTTCGATGCGCTCAATCATGTCGGGCGAGATCCAGTTCAAGTCCTGACGGCCCAGGTCGGGACGGTAAGCCGTGTCGCTCGAGCTGCCCACGCGCTTGCCGTCGACCAGGATCAGGGTGTATTTGTCGGGCAAACCGCGCAGCTTGATCTTCGACGCTTCGCCTTCGGGGCCGGTGCCGCCCGTCACGCCGGGGATACGGCGCAGCAAGGTATTCAAGTCATACACGGGCTGGCGCTCGATTTCCTCGCGCGTGATGACGCTGATGCTGGCCGGCGCATCCTTGATGTCGATGGCCGTGCCGGACGCCGTGACGACCACCGTGTTCATGGTGGGATCGGCGGCCACATTGCCTTCGGCCCAGGCGTTGCTGACGGCCAGCGAGAGCAGGCAGGGCAGGAGCAGGGCGGCGGAATGGAGGGGGTGGGCGGGAGTGGCGACGGGGGCTACGAAGGCGGGACTACGCTTGGTCATGGTGAACTTTCCGGATGTTGTTATTTCCTGGCTGCCTTCCGGGTGGCTCGGGTATGAATGAATGAAAAGAGTAAAAAATGCGCTCCCATCCTGCGAATGAGAATAAGAATCGTTCTTATTGTAATGCCATACTGGCAAGAAGGAAAGTGCTGAAAGGAAATAAAACACCGTTACGCTGTGCGCATGGCAGGTACAAGCGTGACAAATTGTTACCCGCGCTGGCATCTGGCGCGGCGTGTGCCAATAATGAAAGTTGCGATGGATGCTTGGGAGGCGGCATGAAGAGGCTGGCAAAAATGATATCGGCACTGGCTTGCGTCATGCAGCTCGCTGGCGGCCATGCCTGGGCGCAGGAGCAGGCGGCGCCTGCCGAGTCCTTGACTGAGCCTTTGCCCGTGTGCCAGCTCGACCCGCGCGACAGCGGCAAGCTGGCGGTGGAGCCGTGCCGCCCGGCGCCGCCCATGCAGCCGCGCCGTTCCGTGGCGCAGGTGATCGGCCGCATGCCGGCGCAGCCTGCGTCACCGGTCGTGCCCATCGCGCCCCTGCCTCCCAGCCCCGCCGTGCCGATGCCGCGCGCGCCGCAGCCCATCGGCTCATGCGATTCAGGCGGTTGCCGCGATGCGGCAGGCGCGCGCTACAACGGCGCGGGCAATGCCACGCTCGATGCCAATGGGCGCATCTGCCACCGCAATGGCGCTTTCATGCAGTGTTTTTAACTTTCTCATTCGCCAGCGCTGCAAGTTTTCGCTCGGTGACCATAAAAATGGCTACAATTGTCGCCGACATTACGTTTACGTAAACGTAATGATGGCATCATGTATCAACCATCAGGCGCCGGGAACACGGCCCTTATCACTCAGGAGATTTCATGCAGATTCAGGACAATGTATTCATCATCACGGGCGGCGCATCGGGCTTGGGCGCCGCCACGGCGCGCATGCTGACGGCGGCCGGCGGCAAGGTCGTGCTGGCCGACGTGCAGACGGAAGCGGGCCAGGCGCTGGCCGCTGAACTCGGTGGCGTGTTCGTCCAGTGCGACGTGACGTCGGAAGAGGACGGCCTGGCCGTGGTGGCGGCAGCCACGAAGCTGGGCACCTTGCGCGGCCTGGTCAACTGCGCCGGCGTGGCGCCTGCCGTGAAAACCGTGGGCAAGGATGGCCCGCATCCGCTGGCCCTGTTTCAGAAGGTCGTCAACATCAACCTGGTGGGCACCTTCAATATGTGTCGTCTGGCCGCCGACGCCATGGCGAAACAGGATGCGACGGCCGAAGGCGAGCGCGGCATCATCATCAACACGGCTTCCGTGGCGGCCTACGATGGCCAGATCGGCCAGGCCGCGTACGCGTCGTCGAAGGCGGCTGTGGTGGGCCTGACCCTGCCGATGGCGCGCGACCTGTCGCGCAACGGCATACGCGTGATGACGGTGGCGCCCGGCATTTTCGAAACGCCGATGTTGCTGGGCATGCCGGCCGAAGTGCAGGATGCGCTGGGCAAGATGGTGCCGTTCCCTTCGCGCCTGGGCAAACCCGGCGAATACGCGCAGCTGGTGAAAGCCATCGTGGAAAACGTCATGCTCAATGGCGAGACGATACGTTTAGATGGCGCCATCCGCATGCAGCCCAAGTAAGGGGCAGTGCCCTGACGGGCATTTGATGTAGGATACCCCCGTATGGGGCGTACAGCCTTGCCTGGCTGTGCGCCCTTTTTTTATCGGAGAATCCATGATCATATTGAAGCCGCTGGCGCTGAGCCTGACCTTGCTGGGGGCCCTCGCTGCCAGTCCCGCATTTGCCGAAGTGCCGCAAAAGGCACCGGAAATCGCCACCGCGTATGCGGAGAAATCGGGTTGGGCGGCACAGAAATTCATGGTCGCCGCCGCCAATCCGCTGGCCGCCGATGCCGGCTATCAGATGCTGAAAAAGGGCGGCAGCGCCATCGACGCGGCCATCGCCACGCAGCTGGTGCTCACCCTGGTCGAGCCGCAATCGTCGGGCATCGGCGGCGGCGCCTTTTTGCTGTACTCCACGGCCAAGGGCGTGCAAGCGTTCGACGGACGCGAAACGGCGCCTGCCAGCGCCGATGAACACCTGTTCCAGAATGCCGACGGCAGTCCCGTCTCGCGCGCCACGGGCGTGGTGGGCGGGCGTTCCGTGGGCGCGCCGGGCGTGCTGCGCATGCTGGAACTGGCGCACAAGGAACACGGCAAGCTGCCGTGGGCGACCCTGTTCGGCCCCGCCATCAAACTGGCGCACGGCGGCTTTCCCGTCAGCCAGCGCCTCAACGGCTTGCTGAACTGGGACCAGGCCCTGAAGCGCGACCCTGTCGCCGCCGCGTATTTCTATGACCCGGACGGCAAGGCATGGCCCGTCGGCCACGTGCTGAAAAACCCGAAGCTGGCGCGCACCCTGCGCGAGATCGCCCGTGGCGGCGCCGACGCGTTTTACAACGGCCGCATCGCGCGCGACATCGCCGCCAAGGTGGCGGCGCATCCGACCAATCCGGGCAAGCTGACGGCGCAGGATATCGCCGGCTACCGCGCCAAGGTGCGCGAACCCGTCTGCAGCGACTACAAGGCCTGGACGGTGTGCGGCATGCCGCCGCCATCGTCGGGCGGCATCGCCATCGCGCAGATGCTGGGCATGCTGGAAGTGAAGGATATCCGGCCGTATGCGCCCGTCGACGGCGTGCTCGATGCGCGGGCGATCCACCTGTTCTCGGAAGCGGGGCGCCTGGCTTACGCGGACCGCAACCGCTACGTGGCCGACACGGACTTCGTACCGCTGCCGGGCAATGGCGTCGCTTCGATGCTCGATAAAACCTACCTGGCGCAGCGCGCTTCGCTGATCGGCGAGAAATCCATGGGCCGCGCCTTGCCTGGCACGCCGCCGGGCATGCAGGTGGCGTGGGGCATGGACAACGCCTTGCAGCGTCCGTCAACGTCGCACCTGGTGGCGGTGGACGCTTTTGGGGGCGGCCTGTCGATGACCACCAGCGTGGAAGACGCGTTCGGTTCGCGCCAGATGGTCGACGGCTTTTTGCTGAATAACCAGCTGACGGATTTCTCGTTCGATTCGCGCGATGCGGACGGCCCCATCGCCAACCGGGTCGAAGCGGGCAAGCGTCCGCGCAGCGCCATGTCGCCCACCCTCGTGTTCGAGAAGGGCACGCACAAGCTGGTGCTGGCGACGGGTTCGCCCGGCGGCTCGTCCATCATCAACTATGTCGCCAAGGTGCTGGTCGGCACCATGGACTGGGGCTTGAACGTGCAGCAAGCCATCAGCCTGCCGAACTTCGGCAGCCGCAATGGCCCGACGGAGCTGGAAAAGGGCCGCGCGCCTGTCGCGCAAGTCGAGGCGCTGCAGGCGATGGGCCACGAGGTGCGCGTGATCGAACAGAATTCCGGCTTGCAGGGCATCATGCGGCTGAATGCGCATGGCAAGGACTTCTGGTTTGGCGGCGCCGATCCGCGCCGTGAAGGCATGGTCAAGGGAGATTGAAACTTTTCCACAAAGTATCAAGACCCTGCTAATCTGCCGGCATGGGAATGCAAAATAAAACAGGCTTGATACTCACGGGAGGAGGCGCCCGTGCCGCCTACCAGGTGGGCGTGCTGCAGGCGATTTCGGCGATTTTGTGGGAAGCGGGCTGGGCGCCGGCGCGCAACCCGTTCGACATCATCTGCGGCACCTCGGCCGGCGCCATCAACGCCACGGCGCTGGCCTGCCGTGCCGATAACTTCGGCGAAGGCGTGCAAAAGCTGCTCGACGTGTGGCAGCACATCGAAGTCGAGCAAGTCTACCGGGCCGATTCGCTGGGCGTGATCCGCTCGGGCGCGCGCTGGCTGTCGTTGCTGTCGTTCGGCTGGCTGCTGCGCCAGTGGCACGCGTCGCCGCCCAGCTCCCTGCTCGACAACACGCCGCTGGTCAGCCTGCTGCACCGCATGCTCGACCTGCCGCGCCTGGACGCGGCCCTGGCCGACGGCCTGCTGCATGCGCTGGCCGTGACGGCGTCGTCGTACTCGGGCAGCCGCCACATGACGTTTTACCAGACGGCCGAGGATATCGCGCCCTGGGTGCGCACGCAGCGCCTGGCCCTGCCGGACCAGATCGGCGTGGAGCACTTGCTCGCCTCGGCCGCCATCCCCTTCATCTTTCCCGCCGTGCCCCTGTACGTGGGCGGCCAGCGCGAATATTGCGGCGACGGTTCCATGCGCCAGCTGGCGCCGATCTCGCCGGCGATCCACCTGGGCGCGAACAAGGTGCTGGTGGTGGGGGCGGGGCGCATGACGGAACCGGCGCCCGCCGCGTCCGAAGCGGCACGCTACCCGAGCCTGGCGCAGATTGCCGGCCATGCGCTGTCGTCGATCTTCCTCGACGGCCTGGCGGTCGACATCGAGCGCCTGAACCGCATCAACCTGACCCTGTCGATGCTGCCGCCCGAATTGCTGGGCAAGACGGCCTTGCGGCCCGTGGAATTGCTGGTCATCGCGCCGTCCGAGCGGCTCGACGCCATCGCCAGCCGGCATATCGGCAGTTTGCCCCGTCCCATCCGCACCATGTTGTCGGGTATCGGCGCGGCCGAAGCGCGCGGCGCGGCGCTGGCATCGTATTTATTGTTCGAATCGACGTATACTAACGAGCTGATCCGTCTTGGACAGCGCGATACGCAAGCCCGCAAGGATGATGTCCTGGCGTTCTTTGGTTCCTGAGACGGCCCCTGGAGCGGTGTGCGGGTTTTTCGCGTTTTTTTTGACAGGACGATTGTGCTGGTATTTCGACGTGTTTGCGATGTTGCTTTACTGTTAATTTTGCTGCTGGGCGTCCCGGCCGCGGCGGCGCCTGCGCCCACCCTGCGTTTCGACCAGCTCAGCGTCGACCAGGGCCTGGCGCAGGAGTCGGTGCTGGCCATCGCCCAGGACCGGCAGGGCTATCTGTGGTTCGGCAGCCAGTCTGGCCTGAGCCGCTACGATGGCTACCGCATGGTCGTCTACAAGAATATCGAGGGCGACAAGACCAGCCTGGCCGACAATTGGGTGGGCGAGCTGCATGTCGATAGCCAGGGCCAGCTGTGGGTCGGCACCGACAATGGCCTGGACCGCTTCGACGCCGCCAGCCAGACCTTCATCCATTATGTCCCGGCTGAAAAGAGCAAGCGCGGCAACGGCAACCGGCATATCCACGCCATCCTCGACGATGGCGCGCGCGGCTTCTGGATCGCCACCTCGGACGGCTTGCAGCATTTCGACCCGGCCACGGGCACCTTCCGCACCTGGCACCATGAAGAGGGCAACCCGCACAGCCTGGGCGATAATGAAATCAAGGCGCTGGCGCTGGACGCGCAACAGCGCCTGTGGATCGGCACGGTAACGGGCCTGGACATGCTGGCGCCGGGCAGCGAGCGCTTCGAGCATTTTGCCGTCGATACGGAGCCTGGCTCGAAATACAACGTGATCCAGTCGCTGCTGATCGACCGCCAGCAGAACCTGTGGATCGGCACCATGGCCGGCGCCGAGCGCTGGCGCCTGGGCGGCGCCGGCCAGCCACCGCAGGCGCGCGTGCGCTTCGGCGAGAAGCATGGCTTTTCCGCCATCCGCGTAGCCAGCCTGTACCAGGATGTCGACGCCACCGTCTGGCTGGGCAGCAATGCCGATGGCCTGTTCCGCTGGCTGCCCGCGAGCGACACCTTCCTGCAATACCGGCACCAGACGGGCGACAAATTCAGCGTCGCCGACAACCAGCTGTCGTCCTTGTACCGCGACCGCGCCGGTACCTTCTGGGTCGGCTCCTGGTACAGCGGCGTGAGCCGGGTCGACCTGGGCAGTGGCGGCTTTTCGCGCATGGCGCGCGCGCCCGGCGACGTGGGCGCGCTGGCGGACAAGAAAGTGCGCGCCGTGGCCGATGCCGGCGATGGCAAGCTGTGGCTGGCTACCAAGGGCGGCCTGAAACTGTACGACACGCGCGACGGCAGCTCGCGGCTGTTCGACCTGCGCAGCTCGCCTGGCATGTCGCGCGACGAGCAGGTCACCACCCTGTACAAGGCGCCGGACGGCGTGCTGTGGGTGGGCGGCTCGACGGGCTTGCACCGCTTCGATCCGGCCCTCGGGCGTTTTTTTACCATGCGCTTTGCCGCCGGCGACCCGAACAGCGACACGATCCGCAATATCGTGAGCGACCGCAGCGGCATGCTGTGGGTCTCCACGCGGGGCGGCGTGCACCGTTTCGACCCCGTCAGCCGCCGCTTTACCACCTACCGCCACGACCCGGCCAACCCGAACAGCCTGTCCGACAACATGGTGCGGCCCGTGCTGGAAGACGGCAAGGGGCGCTTGTGGATAGGTTCCTTCCACGGCCTGGACTTGCTGGACCGCGCCAGCGGCCACTTCCGCCATTTCCGCCACGATCCGCAAAACCCGCATAGCCTGAGCCACGATGAAGTGCATTTCCTGCACGAAGACAAGCGCGGCGTGCTGTGGGTGGGCACGGCCAATGGCTTGAACCGCATGGACGTCGACGCCAAGGGCGAGATCCGCTTCCGCCGCTTCGTGCGCAAGGATGGCATGGCCGACGACGCCGTCGCCAGCATCCTCGGCGACGACAACGAGCAGCTGTGGCTGAGCACGAACAGCGGCATCACGCGGCTCGACATGCGCAGCGGCCTGTTCCGCAATTACGACAGCGCCGATGGTACGGTGGAAGGCTCGTACTTCGATGGCGCGGCCCTGCGCGCGGCCGATGGCACCATGTATTTCGGCGGCTTCAACGGCATGACGGCGTTTGTGCCGGAGGATATCCACGACAACCGCGTGCCGCCGCTGGTGGCCATCACGGAGCTGCAGATATTCAACAAGCCGGTGGCCATCGGCCGCGGCGAGTTCGCGCACGTGCTCAAGGCGGCGATCGACCACACGCGCAACCTGGTGCTGACCAGCCGCGAAAGCGTCTTTTCGCTGGAATTCGCGGCCCTGCATTTCGCCGCGCCCCAGCGCAACATGTTCGCCTACCGGCTCGAAGGCTTCGATCAGGACTGGGTCATGACGGATGCGGGGCGGCGCTTTGCCACCTATACCAACCTCGATGCCGGCAACTACGTGTTTCGCGTCAAGGCGGCCAACAAGGACGGCGTGTGGAACGAGAGCGGCGCCACCCTGGCCATCACGATCCTGCCGCCGTTCTGGAAAACCTGGTGGTTCCGCACCCTGATGGCGGCGCTGCTGCTGGGCGCCATCTATGGCGCGTACCGCCAGCGCGTGCGCGCGCTGCGGCATCAGCAGAATGAACTGGAAAAGCAGGTCAGCGAACGCACGGCCGAGTTGCAGAGCAAGGAAATCGAAGTGCTGGCCCAGTCGGAAAAGCTGGCGCAAGTCAACAGCAGCCTGACGAAAAACGAGGAAAGTCTGCGCCAGGCCAAGCGCAAGGCCGAGGACGCGACGCGCCAGAAGTCGGAATTCCTGGCCAACATGAGCCACGAGATGCGCACGCCCCTGGCTGGCGTGATCGGCATGCTGGGCTTTGCCCTGCGCGACGAGCAGCTGCACGACGCCACGCGGGAGCAGATCCTGCGCGGCCAGGCCAACGCCCAGTCGCTGCTGGTGATCATCAATGACTTGCTCGATTTTTCCAAGATCGAGGCGGGCAAGCTGAGTATCGAAAACATCGACTTCGCGCTTGGCGCGGCGATCGAGACGGTCGTCACCCTGTTCGAGGAGCAGGCGGCCGCGCGCAGCATCGGTTTCGCCATCGATTTCGCGCCCGACCTGCCGCCCTTCGTGGTGGGCGACCCGACCCGCTTGCGCCAGGTGCTGGTCAACCTGGTCGGCAATGCCTTCAAGTTCACCCAGCGCGGCGGCGTCAGCGTGAGCGTCGAGCGGGCCGGCGTGGCCAGCGGCAGCGGCGGACGCAAGGTCAACCTGATCCGCTTTACCGTCAGCGACAGCGGCATCGGCATCGATGCCGATGCCATGGCGCGGCTGTTCCAGAAGTTCGAGCAGGCTGACGCCAGCACCACGCGGCGCTACGGCGGTACGGGACTGGGCCTGGCGATCTGCCGCCAGCTGGTCGAACTGATGGATGGCCAGATCGAGGTGGCCAGCACGCCGGGGCAGGGCAGTACCTTTGCCTTCACCTTGCCGCTGGCCGATGGCGTGGCGCCGCCGCTGGTGCCGCAGGTGGCGCTGGCGCCGCACAGCCACCAGTTGCGCGTGCTGTGCGCGGAAGACTTCCCCACCAACCAGATCATCATCCGCGTCATGCTCGAAGAGCTGGGGCACCGGGTCGACGTGGTCGCCAACGGTGTGCTGGCGGTGGCGGCCTGCGTGCATACGCGCTATGACCTGATCCTGATGGACGGGCGCATGCCGGAGATGGACGGCGCCACGGCGACGCGCCTGATCCGCGTGGGCGGCTGGCCGGACCAGCCCGTGCGCGACCAGGAATTGATGATCGTGGCCCTGACGGCGAACGCCAGCGAAGAAGACCGCAGCCGCTATCTTGGCGTCGGCATGGATGATTTCCTCAGCAAACCCGTCGATGAGGCGGTGCTGCATGGCTTGCTGGCGCGCGCCATCGAGCGCCAGCTGCAGCGCGGTTTCATGTTGCCGCGCATGCCGTCGAACGCGCCGCGCGGCACGGCGCGGGGACAGGCCGAACTCGACGCCCTGTTCGGCATCGCGCCGGCAGTTCCCGTCGCGGCGCCTTCCCAGTCCATCCGCAGCGGGGAACTGCAACGGCGCATCCGCGTCGCCTTCGTCGCCGACCTGGAAGGGCGTTTGCGTGAACTCGACGACGCCCTGGCGGCGCAGGACAAGGACAACGCCGGGCGCCTGCTGCACGGTTTGAAGGGCAGCGCCGCCTATCTCGATGAAACGCAGCTGCACATGCTGTGCACGGAAATGGAGGAAGCGGCGGACGGCGGGCGCTGGACGCAGGTGGCCCTGCATTTGCCGCAATTGCGCGCACTGTTGGCGCAAATAGCCGTTTTGGACAAGGAAATGT
This sequence comes from Janthinobacterium sp. SUN100, assembly GCF_030397705.1. Taxonomy (NCBI): domain Bacteria; kingdom Pseudomonadati; phylum Pseudomonadota; class Betaproteobacteria; order Burkholderiales; family Oxalobacteraceae; genus Janthinobacterium; species Janthinobacterium sp. SUN100. The sequence continues at coordinate 486,634 of NZ_JAPUBU010000005.1, forward strand.
AAAATAGGCAATGCCGGCCATGGAGCGCGCGGCGAAACTGGGTAGAATACGGCCAGGCACCGAGACGCTGCCGCCAATGGAGAACGCAATGAAAGTACTGGTGGTTGACGATGATGTCGTGTCGCGCATGGTATTGATGCATCTGATCGACAGCTGCGGCGTGCACGATATCGTGGAAGCCGAAGATGGCGCGGCGGCGTGGGAACAGCTCGAAGGCGGCTTGCGCCCGTCGCTGTGCTTCTGCGATTTGCGCATGCCGCGCCTGTCCGGCATGGAGCTGCTGCAGAAAATCCGCTCCGACAGCGCGCTCGATGCCATGCCGCTGGTGCTCGTGTCGTCGGCCAATGACCAGGATACGGTGCGTGACGCCGTGCAGGCCGGCGCCGCCGGCTACATCGTCAAGCCTTTCCAGCCGGAGCAGGTGCGCCAGCATATCGACGCCTGCTTCGACGTCTCGGCCTTGCCGGCCGAGGCGCCGCGCGACACCTTGCAGCGGCTGGGCATCGACAGCGAACGCCTGCTGGCGTATCTGACGGGCTTCCAGGGACAGATAGTTGCCGCGAGCGAACAGGTCGACGCCTTGCTGGCGCGCGGCGAACCGGCCCAGGCGCGCCAGCAGCTCGAACGGCTGCACCTCGGTTGCCGCACCCTGGGTTTGCATGGCGCGGAAGCCGGGATGATGGCCCTGCTGCAGGCCTCGGTGCTCGATGGCGACCAGATGCAGACGGCGCTGGCCGCCCTGGCGCGCAGCGTGGCGCAGCAGGCGCGCCTGCTGCGGCAACTGGACGGGATCGACTGAATCTGCCGTTTTTCGCTTGCCGGGGAAATACTTTAGGTTTAAAGTATCTGCTTCCGGGCCTTGTGCACGCGCCCGCTACCAGCCAGGATGAGCATGAGCAGCGACCCTTCGCCTACCACCGCATCTCCCCAGGATGACTTTGCGCGCGCGCATTTGCCGCCGCGCGCACTCTGGCCGCAGCTGTGCCTTGACTTGCCCGAGCTGCAGTATCCGGCGCGCCTCAATTGCGTCGCCGCGCTGCTCGATGCCGCCGTGGCCAATGGCGGCGGCGGGCGCACCGCCATCCTTGCCGACGGCCAGCGCTGGACTTACGCGCAGCTGGCGCGGCAGGTCGACCGCATCGCCCACGTGCTGCGCAGCGACCTGCGCCTGATCCCCGGCAACCGCGTGCTGCTGCGCGGCGCGAATACGCCCATGATGGCCGCCTGCCTGCTGGCCGTGCTGAAAGCCGGCTGCATCGCCGTGCCCACCATGCCGTTGCTGCGCGCGCGTGAACTGTCCACCATCCTGGCCAAGGCGGAAGTGAACGCCTTGCTGTGCGCGCAAGGCTTGCGCGCGGAACTTGACGCGTTAGCGTCCCTGCCGCCCATGCTGTGCTTTGGTGCCGAGGGCGCCGAACTGGAACAGCGCATGGCGGCCCACGATGCACCCTTTGCCGCATGCGACACGGCGGCCGACGACGTCTGCCTGATCAGCTTTACCTCGGGCACGACGGGTGTCCCCAAAGGCACCATGCACATGCACCGCGACCTGCTGGCCATCTGCGACTGCTTTCCCCGCTCCATGCTGCAGGTGCGCGCCGACGACATCTTCATCGGCACGCCGCCGCTGGCGTTCACCTTCGGCCTCGGTGGCTTGCTGCTGTTCCCCCTGCGCTTTGGCGCTTGCGCCGTGCTGCTGGAAAAACTCACGCCCGAGGGCCTGCTGCGCGCCATCGAGGCCTATCACGCCACCATCTGCTTCACGGCACCCACCTTTTACCGTCAGATGGCGCCCCTGGCGGCCAGCCACGACTTGCGCAGCCTGCGGTTGTGCGTCTCGGCCGGCGAAGCGCTGCCGCTGGCCACGCGCGACGCCTGGCAGGCGGCGACGGGCCTGGCCATGACGGACGGCATCGGCGCCACCGAGATGCTGCACATCTTCATTTCCGCCACGGGCGAGGGCATCCGCCGCGGCGCCATCGGCAAGGCCATCCCCGGCTACCAGGCATGCATCGTCGATGACGCCGGCGTGCCGCAGGCGCCTGGCGTGACGGGCCGCCTGGCCGTGAAAGGCCCTACCGGTTGCCGCTACCTGTCCGACCCGCGCCAGCGCGAGTATGTGCAGAACGGCTGGAACCTGACGGGCGACACCTTCGAGATGGATGCCGACGGCTATTTCTATTACCGCTCGCGCAGCGACGACATGATCGTCTCGGCTGGCTACAACATCGCCGGCCCGGAAGTGGAAGAGGCGCTGCTGCGCCACCCGGCCGTGGCCGAATGCGGCGTGGTCGGGCGCGCCGATGCCGAGCGTGGCCAGATCGTCGAGGCGCACGTGGTGCTCAAGGAGGGCTGTCAGGCCAGCGACCTGCTTGCGGCCGAACTGCAGGACTTCGTGCGCCAGCAGATCGCCCCGTATAAATACCCGCGCGCCATCCATTTCCTGCCTTCCCTGCCGCGCACGGAAACGGGCAAGCTGCAGCGCTTCAAACTTCGCACGGACACTCCATGAATATTGTCTGCATCGGCGGCGGCCCCGCCGGCCTGTATTTCAGCCTGCTCATGAAAAAGCAGAACCCCGCGCACAGCATCACCGTCATCGAACGCAACCGCCCGTACGACACGTTTGGCTGGGGCGTCGTGTTTTCCGACCAGACCCTGGGCAACCTGGCCAACGCGGACGAGCCGACGGCGCGCGCCATCCTGCAGGCGTTCAACCACTGGGACGATATCGAAATCCATTTCAAGGGCGAGACTGTGCGCTCTGGCGGCCATGGCTTTTGCGGCATCGGCCGCAAGCGCCTGCTCAACATCCTGCAGGCGCGCTGCGAAGAACTCGGCGTGCAGCTGGTGTTCGAGACGGAAGTGCAGGACGACCAGGCCATCGCGCGCCAGTACGGCGCCGATCTGGTGATCGCCAGCGACGGCTTGAACAGCCGTATCCGCACGCGCTATGCGGCCAGCTACCAGCCCGAGATCGAGCAGCGCCATTGCCGCTTCGTCTGGCTGGGCACGCGCAAGAAATTCGAGGCCTTCACGTTTGCCTTCCGCCAGACGCCGCACGGCTGGTTCCAGGCGCATATCTACCAGTATGACGGCGACACCTCGACCTTCATCGTCGAAACGCCCGAACACGTGTGGCGCGCGGCGGGCCTCGATGCCATGAGCCAGGAAGAGGGCATCGCCTTTTGCGAAGCCCTGTTCGCCGAGGAACTCGATGGCCACGGTTTACTGAGCAACTCGCCGCACCTGCGCGGCTCGGCGCAGTGGATCACCTTCCCCCGCATCGTCTGCCGCCAATGGGTGCACCGCCAGGATGGCGTGCCCGTCGTGCTGATGGGCGACGCGGCCCACACGGCGCATTACTCCATCGGCTCGGGCACCAAGCTGGCGCTGGAAGACGCGATCGAACTGGCGCGCTGTTTCGGCCAGCATGCCGATGCCGCTGCCGGTACGGATGCTGCGCTGGCCGCCTACCAGCAGCTGCGCGCCATCGAGGTGCTGAAAATCCAGAGCGCGGCGCGCAATTCCATGGAGTGGTTTGAAAACGTTGAACGCTACAGCGCCATGGAAGCGCCGCAGTTCGCCTATTCCATGCTCACGCGCAGCCAGCGCATCTCGCATGAAAACCTGCGCCTGCGCGACCCTGCCTACGTGGCCGATTACGAGCGATGGCTGGCGCGGCGCGCGGGCGAGCAGGCCGGCGTGGCGATGCGGGACGAGGCCCTGCCGCCCATGCTCACGCCGTTCCGGCTGCGCGGCGTGCTGCTGAAAAACCGCATAGCCGTCTCGCCGATGGCGCAATACAGCGCCGTCGATGGCGTGGCGGGCGACTACCATCTGATGCACCTGGGCGCGCGCGCCATGGGCGGCGCGGGCCTCGTGTTTGCCGAGATGACGTGCGTGTCGGCCGATGCGCGCATCACGCCCGCCTGCCCGGGCATGTACAGCGAAGCGCACACGCAGGCCTGGCGCCGCATCGTCGATGTCGTGCATGCCAACAGCGATGCGAAGATCGCCCTGCAGCTGGGCCACGCGGGGGCGAAAGGCTCGACGCGGCCCATGTGGGATGGCATCGACCTGCCCTTGAAAGAGGGTAACTGGCCGCTGATCTCGGCCTCGGAGCAGCAATACCTGGCTGGCGTGTCGCAGGTGGCGCGTGCGGCCACGGAAAGCGACCTGGCGCGCATCGAGCAGGATTTCGTGCACGCCACCCTGGCGGCGGCCGTCGCCGGTTTCGACTGGCTGGAGCTGCATTGCGCGCACGGCTATCTGCTGTCGAGTTTTATCTCGCCGCTGACCAACCGCCGCACGGATGAATATGGCGGCAGCCTGGAAAACCGCTGCCGCTATCCGCTGCGCGTATTTCGCGCCATGCGGGCCGCCTGGCCGCAGGATAAACCCATGAGCGTGCGCATCTCGGCCCACGACTGGGTCGATGGCGGCATCACGCCCGACGACGCCGTCGTCATCGCGCGCCTGTTCAAGCAGGCGGGCGCCGACCTGATCGACTGCTCCTCGGGTCAGGTCAGCAAGCTCGAACAGCCCGTGTACGGGCGCATGTTCCAGGCGCCGTTCGCCGACCGCGTGCGCAACGAGGCGGGCATCGCCAGCATGGCCGTCGGCTCGATTTTTGAAGCCGACCACGCCAACAGCATCATCGCCGCCGGGCGCGCCGACCTGTGCGCCGTGGGCCGCCCGCACCTGGCCAACCCCGCCTGGACCCTGACGGAGACGGCGCGCATCGGCTACAGCGCCGCCGGTGCCGTCTGGCCGAAACAGTACCGGCCGGGCCAGCAGCAGCTGGAACGCAATCTGCAGCGCGAGCGCCAGCTGGCGGCCGCCAATACGGGTCTCACCCCGCAACAGGTAGCCGCACGGCTGCTGGAAGGATGACATGAGCAAGGAACGACTGGATGGCGCATTGGCCGGCAAACACGCGTTGGTGACGGGCGCCGGCAGCGGCATCGGCCTGGCCTGCGCGGGCGCCTTGCTGGACGCGGGCGCCCGGGTCACCCTGGCCGGGCGTGACGGCGCGCGGCTGGCGCGTGCGCGCATGCAGCTGGAAGAGGAGGGCCATGCGGGCAGGGTGGCCATCTGCGTGCTCGATGTGGCCGTGGAAGCGTCCGTGCAGGCGGGTTTCGCGCAGGCCGCCGCGCATTTCGGCCGCATCGATATCCTGGTCAATAACGCGGGCCAGGCGCATGCGGCGCCTTTCGGCAAGACGGACGCCGCCATCTGGCAGCAGATGCTGGCCGTGAACCTGACGGGTGTGTTCCACTGCTGCCAGGTGGCCATGCCGGGCATGCTGGAAGCGGGCTGGGGACGCATCGTCAACGTGGCGTCGACGGCGGGCTTGAAAGGCTACCGCTACGTCAGCGCCTATGTCGCTGCCAAGCATGGCGTGATTGGCCTGACGCGCGCGCTGGCGCTGGAAGTGGCGCCGCGCGGCGTCACCGTCAACGCCGTCTGCCCCGGCTACACGGAAACGGACATGGTGGCCCAGGCCGTGCAGAATATCGTGCGCAAGACGGGGCGCGGCGAAGATGCGGCGCGCGCGGAACTGGCGGCCAGCAATCCGCAGCAGCGGCTGGTGCAGCCGTGCGAAGTGGCCGATGCGGTGGCGTGGCTATGCCTGCCCGCGTCGGCCGCCATGAATGGACAATCGATCGCCGTCGCCGGCGGTGAAGTCATGTAACGGAATGAAGACCATGGATAAAGAACCCGACAATGTGCAGGACGAACCCGTGCTGGATCTGGCCAGCCGGTTGACGCAGGACCACCACCAGTCGCTCAAGCTGTGGCTGCGCATGCTCTCGTGCACGGTCAAGATCGAAAACGAGGTGCGCACGCGCCTGCGCGCCACCTTCGGCATCACCTTGCCCCGCTTCGACTTGATGGCGCAGCTCGAACGCTTTCCCGAAGGTTTACGCATGGGCGAACTGTCCAAACGCATGATGGTCACGGGCGGCAATATCACGGGCATCACCGACCAGCTGGAGCAGGAAAAACTGGTGGCGCGCGTGGTCGATCCGAAGGACCGCCGCTCGTACAGCGTCAAGCTGACGCCGGCAGGCCGGCGCGCGTTCGACGAAATGGCGCGCGTGCACGAAGGCTGGATCGCCGAACTGCTGCACGGCGTGACACCGGACGACAAAACCCGATTGATCGACCTGCTGTCGCACATGAAGCAGCAGTTGAATAACACCCCCCTAAAGGATTGAGCATGCGCCATCTACCCGGCCAGCCGCAAGACCTGCCAGGCAACCGCGCCAGCCTGGCCGGCTACGCCGCGCGGCATTTCCTGTTTTCCGTCGACGCAGGCGTCGCCACCCTGACCTTGCACCGGCCCGAGCGCAAGAATCCGCTCACCTTCGATTCGTATGCGGAGCTGCGCGAGCTGTTCCGCGCGCTGGCGCATGCGGACGACGTCAAGGCCGTGGTGATTACAGGCAGCGGCGACAATTTCTGTTCGGGCGGCGACGTGCACGACATCATCGGCCCCCTGACGCAGCTCGACATGCCCGGCTTGCTGGCGTTTACCCGCATGACGGGCGACGTGGTGAAAGCCATGCGCGCCTGCCCGCAACCCATCGTCGCCGCCATCGACGGCATTTGCGCGGGCGCCGGCGCCATGCTGGCGCTGGCTTCCGATATCCGCATCGGCACGGTGCGCAGCAAGACGGCCTTTTTGTTTACCCGCGTGGGCCTGGCCGGCTGCGACATGGGCGCCTGCGCCTTGCTGCCGCGCGTGATCGGCCAGGGCCGCGCCGCCGAATTGCTGTACACGGGGCGCTCCTTGCCGGGGGCGGAAGCCGAACGTTGGGGCTGGTTCAACCGCCTGGTCGAGCCGGCAGAATTGGCCGAGGCGGCGCAGCTGTTCGCCGCCGGCCTGGCCGGCGGCCCCACCTTCGCGCACGGCATGACGAAAAAAATGCTGCAGCAGGAGTGGAACATGGGCGTCGATGAAGCCATCGAGGCGGAAGCGCAGGCGCAGGCCATTTGCATGGCCACCAACGATTTCCACCGCGCCTATCACGCCTTCGTGGCGAAAGAAAAACCGCAATTCGAGGGCGACTGACATGAGCAGCACGCGTGATACGACTTACCTGGACTGGCCGTTTTTCGAAGCGCGCCATGCCGAACTTGAACGCGAACTCGATGCCTGGGCCGCGCAGCACCTGCAGGAAGCCCATGGCGCCGACGTCGATGCCGCCTGCCGCGCGCTGGTGGTGCAACTGGGGCAGGGCGGCTGGCTGGCATACGCCACGGGCACCGATGGCAAGATCGACACGCGCGCCATTTGCCTGATGCGCGAAACCCTGGCGCGCCACGACGGCCTGGCCGATTTCGCCTTCGCCATGCAGGGACTCGGTTCCGGCGCCATCGGCCTGTTCGGCAGCGCCGACAACAAGGCGCGCTATTTGCCGGACGTGGCCAGCGGCAAGCGCATCGCCGCCTTTGCCCTGTCCGAGCCGCAGGCTGGCTCCGACGTGGCGGCGATGGCGTGCGCGGCGCGCCGCGATGGCGACGATTACGTGCTCGATGGCGAAAAGACGTGGATCTCGAACGGCGGCATCGCCGATTTTTACGTGGTGTTCGCGCGTACGGGCGAGGCGCCGGGCGCGCGCGGCATCAGCGCCTTCATCGTCGACGCGGACAATCCCGGCCTGGAAATCGCCGAGCGCATCGCGGTGATCGCGCCGCACCCGCTGGCGCGCCTGCGTTTCAATGCCTGCCGCGTGCCCGCCACGCAGCGCCTGGGCGAGGCGGGACAGGGTTTCAAGGTGGCGATGGCCACGCTGGACGTGTTCCGCACGTCGGTGGCCGCCGCCGCGCTGGGCTTTGCGCGGCGCGCATTTGACGAGGCGCTGCGCCACGCCATGGCGCGCCAGATGTTCGGCCAGACCCTGGCGGACTTCCAGCTGACGCAGGCAAAATTAGCGCAGATGGCCACCGGCATCGAGGCGGCTGCCTTGCTGACCTACCGCGCCGCCTGGCAGCGCGACCAGGGCCGCAAGGTGACGAAGGAAGCGGCCATGGCCAAGCTGACGGCCACGGAAACGGCGCAGCAGGTGATCGACGCAGCCGTGCAGCTGTTCGGCGGCATGGGCGTGGTCAGCGACCATCCGGTCGAGCGCCTGTACCGCGAAATCCGCGCCTTGCGCATCTATGAGGGCGCCAGCGAAGTACAGCAATTGATCATCGCGCGCGAACTGCTGCGCGAGGCGGGACATGTATGAATAACCAGGAGAACGCAATGCAAGTGCTGCAACCACCGGGATGGGCCAGGCCGCGCGGCTATGCGAACGGCGTGGCCGCCAGCGGACGCACGGTGTACGTCAGCGGCATGATAGGCTGGGATGCGCAGGGCCGGTTCCATACGGACGATTTTGCGGGGCAGGTGCGCCAGGCCTTGCAGAATATCGTCGCCGTGCTGGCGGAGGCGGGCGCCTTGCCCGAGCATATCGTGCGCATGAATTGGTATGTGCTCGACAAGAAGGAGTATGTGGCGGCGTATCCGCAAATCGGCGTGGCGTACCGCGAGCTGATCGGCAAGCATTTTCCAGCCATGACGGCCGTGCAGGTGGCCGGCCTGATCGAGGATCGCGCCAGGGTGGAAATCGAGGTGACGGCCGTGCTGCCGCCATGATGGCTACAATAAACTATTGCCTTAACTGCATTTCAATTGAAATAAATTAATGCAATTAATATATCACCCTGTGCTATATTGATATGCCGAAAATTCGCGGCATATATACAGGGGGAGCGATGCAACAACAAATCATGCTGAAAATCAAGGCGGTGCGGCCCGTCACCTTGCTCGCCGGTGCCTTGCTGTGCATCGGCAGCGTTCCTGTCGCCTCGGCGCAATCCTTGCTCAACGGCGCGCAGGAAGCACAGCTGTCCGCCTGGCTGGGCGAAGGGCCGCTGGCGCTGACGGCCATCTACACGAAGTCGGCGGGCGACACCTCGCGCGACTTCCACCTGGCCGCCGACGGCAAGGGACGCACGTTTTCCGTGATGCAGGCGAGCAACGCCGCCGGCCAGACCTGGCTGGTGGGCGGCTATAACCCGCAAAGCTGGAATTCGTCGGGTACTTACAACATGACGCCGGAAGACCGCGACCGCACGGCCTTCATCTTCAACCTGACGTCGGGCCAGTATTTCCGGCAGACGCCGAAAACCTATGCACTGGACTCGGTGGGGGCGTATCAAACCTTCAATGATATCGATGCCGGCCCCACGTTCGGCATCGGCGCCGATCTGGGCATGTCGGCGGACCTGAGCACCAATGGCATTTCTTCGCGCTACTCGTACATCGACCCGGTCAATGGCATCTTTGGCGCAAGCTTGCTCGATGGCGCGCCGTATGGCTCCTATCCGAACGTCACGTTTGGCGCCATGCAAGTATTTAGCGTCAGCGCCGTGCCCGAGCCCGCGATGTTGCAACTCATGCTGGCCGGCTTGTTGCTGGTTGGTGCAGGCGTCGCGCGGCGCAGGAAATTCAGCGTGCCGCCGTTTGCCACCATGGGTCTCAAATAAGGCAGGACGCTGGTACGAGTTCGGCAGCGTGGCGGGAAATGGTGTGCAGGAATGGCTGACGGCGACGGCGCGCCTGGCCGTGACTGTCCGGCGCATGCCCGCACGTTGTGCGGGCAAGAGTTCGTCTCGTCACCATGTTCAGAATAATAATAAACAAATATCAGCGTTAAAAGCATAAACTTGCCATTGCTGGCTGCCAACGCGTTACGTATAAGCAACTTTATGGAATTGCACCGTGTTATTTAATTCATTTCCGTTCTTTCTGGTGTTCTTGCCGTTGGCGTTGCTGGGATACTTTCTCCTGTCAAAATACTCGCTGCGGCTATCCATAATTTTCCTGTTGCTGGCCTCGCTTGCATTCTATAGCTACTGGGATGTCGCCTACCTGCCGCTGTTGCTGCTGTCAATCTGCTGTAACTTCAGCATTGGCCGAGTCGTTTCGAAACGTCAAGAGACGGGCCGCAAGCGCGAGGCAAAGCACTGGCTGTGGCTCGGACTCGCCTTCAATTTGTCGCTGCTGGTGTTTTTCAAGTATTTTGATTTTTTTATCAGCAATATTGCCACCCTGACGGGGGCGACATTCCAGCCGCTGGGGATTACCCTGCCGATCGGCATCTCGTTTTTCACCTTCACGCAAATCGCCTACCTGGTCGATTGCCACGCCGGCAAGGTCAAGGATTACCAGCCAGAAAGCTATGGTTTGTTCGTCACCTACTTTCCGCACCTGATCGCCGGTCCGATTCTGCATCACAAGGAGATGATGCCGCAGTTCGTGCAGGCCGAATCGCATGTCTTCAGCCGCGGGCGCCTGATCGTCGGCCTAACATTCTTCACGATTGGCCTGTTCAAGAAAGTCATCTTGGCCGATGGCATCGCGCGCTACGTCGCACCCGTCTTCGACCTCCATCACGCCCATTTGAGCATGCTGGAGGCATGGGCCGGTGCGCTGGCCTATACGTTCCAGCTGTATTTCGACTTTTCGGCCTACTGCGACATGGCGTATGGCTTGTCTTATATGTTCGGCATTATCTTGCCGATTAACTTTCTCTCGCCATACAAGGCGACCTCCATCATCGATTTCTGGCGCCGCTGGCACATCACGCTGTCCAATTTCCTGCGCGATTATCTGTATATCCCCCTGGGCGGGAACCGCAAGGGCGGATTCTTGCGTTACCGCAACCTCCTGATCACGATGCTGCTGGGCGGACTGTGGCACGGCGCCAACTGGACCTTTGTGGTCTGGGGCTGCTTGCACGGCGCTTATCTGATCGTCAACCATGCCTTGCGCCATCTGCTGGGCCAGCGCAGCAACCTGGCGATACGGGCCGGCGGCGCACTGGCGACTTTTTTTGCCGTGGTGCTGGCCTGGGTGTTTTTTCGCGCCAGTTCCCTCGAGGTGGCGCTGGACGTGCTGCAAGCCATGGGCGGAGGCACGCTGACGCCCGCCATGCAGGAAAGCATGCTGGGCGTGAACCGCATCATGCAGCTGAGTTCCTGCCTGTGGTGGCTGGGCGTTTGCGCCGCCATCGTTTTCTTCCTGCCGAATGTGTATGAGTTGCTGGGGCGAGGCTTGCGCCTGTCGACGGAGCAGCGCCTGGACAGTGGCCGGGGCAGCGTCTTGCTGGGGGCCATGTTGATGCTTTGCCTGGTCTTGCTGGCAATTAGCGAGACGCGTGGCGTTTCTGAATTCTTGTATTTTAATTTCTGACAAATCATATGCGCTCCATATTTGCGATAGGCCTGGGTGTGCTGGTCACGGCACTGGCGTTGGAAGCGTTCCTGCAATGCATGCCGGTGGTGTCCGGATTGCGCATGGAGCAGAGCAGCGAGCAGCGCCCGTATGCCCGTTATCTGCCGCAGCAGGACTACGTGTATTCGCACGGCTGGGCCATGGCGAATGCCCGGCATGGCCGCACGAATCGGCAGGGCTTTACCAACTCCCCCGATTTCAAGGATGGTGCGGCCGTGCTTGTCATCGGCGACAGCTTTATCGAAAGCCTGATGCTGGAATATCCGGAAACCCTGCAAGGCCGGCTGAGTCAAGCCCTGGGCGGCGGCGTGTATGCCGCCTCTGCCTCGGGCAACGGCTTTGCCGACGCGCTGGAAGTGTTCCGTCATACGCGTGCGCAGCTGCATCCGCGCACGGTGGTGATGTTTGTCGAGCCGATGGACATGCAGGACATCCTGGCGCCGGCGCAGCGGGGCCATAGCATGTTTGTCAGCGAAGGGAACGATATCAGGATGGTGCATGTTCCCTATGTCGAGTCCAAGGCCAAGCGGCTGGTCGCCTATTCGGCCCTGGCCCGTTATATCTATTACAACTTGAAATTTCCTGACTGGTTGATGAGCCAGTTGCGCCGCAGTCCTCCTGCCGCGGCGCAGGCGCCGGCCGCCAGCGCACCTGATGCACGCCGCGCCGCCGCGCTCGAGTACTACATGACGCAATTGCGCGCGCTGGGCGGCGCTGGCGATACGCGCTTTATCTTCCTGGTCGACGCGGACCGGAACATGCTGTACGCGCCGCAGAAGGCGGTACCCAACTGGAAAGCGGGCGATCGCGCATTTTTCATCCAGACGGCCCTGCGACACGGCCATCAGGTGGTGGACATGCAGCCGGTATTCGCGCGCCATTGGGCGCAACAGCGCGAGCGCATGGATTTCCTGCCGATGGACGGCCACTGGAACCCGGTGGCGCACGATCTGGCGGCGCAGCAAATCCTGCCCTTGTTGCCTTCGGCATCGCCTGCGTTGCCGGCGCCATTGCGCCAAGTGGCAGGACACTGAGGCGCCTGTCCCACGCACGTGCTGCCGGACTGTCAATGGCAGGAACTAGCCTGTATAATGCCGCTGCGCGTGTCGCCATCGTACAATGGATAGTACAAGGTCCTCCTAAGACTTAAATGCAGGTTCGATTCCTGCTGGCGACACCACGTTTCCACGCAACGCGCGTCGGCAGCCTGTGATCATCCAGGCGGTAATTACTGGTCGATGGCGATTGAAGTCCGAGTTATCGGTACAATGCGTGCTTCATTCATCCAATCGGCGGCTGTTTCGCACACCACGCGGTGTGCGCGAGACGGCGCCCGAGCACTCTTACTCATTATGGCTGTCATTTCTCTTTCATCGGCGCAACTTGCGTTCGGTCACGTCGCGCTGCTCGATCACGCGGAATTTTCACTGGAAACCTCGGAGCGGGTCGGCTTGATCGGCCGCAACGGCACGGGTAAATCGTCGCTGTTGAAGGTTATTTCGGGCAAGTTCAAGCTCGATGACGGCTTGTTGGTAATGCAACAAGGCATCAAGATCGCGTATGTGGAGCAGGAACCGCAATTCGACCCGGAAATGTCCGTGTTCGACGCCGTCGCGTCCGGCATGGGCGAATCGCAGGCGTGGCTGAAGGAATACGATGCGTTGACGGGCCAGTTTGGCCAGGGCAATGACGACGAACTGATGGAACGCATGCACGACATCCAGGTCAAACTCGATGCGGCCGATGCGTGGAGCTTGCCGAACAAGGTGGAAACCGTACTCGACCGTCTGAACCTGACGGGCGACATGGCCATGAAAACCCTGTCCGGCGGGATGCAGAAGCGCGTGGCGCTGGCGCGCGCGCTGGTGTCGGCGCCCGACGTGCTGCTGCTCGATGAGCCCACCAACCATCTGGACTTCAGCTCCATCCTGTGGCTGGAAGGCTTGTTGCGCGACTTCAAGGGCAGCGTGCTGTTCATTACCCATGACCGCTCCTTCCTCGACAATGTCGCCACGCGCATCATCGAGCTCGACCGCGGCCGTTTGCTGTCGTATCCGGGCAACTTCACGGCGTATCAAGTGCGCAAGGCGGAGCAGCTGGAAATCGAAGAAGTGGAAAACGCCAAGTTCGACAAGTTCCTGGCGCAGGAAGAAGTGTGGATACGCAAGGGCGTCAAGGCCCGCCGCGTGCGCGACGAAGGCCGCGTGCGCCGCCTGGAAGCGCTGCGCCTGACGCGCAATGCGCGCCGCGAACAGCAGGGACAAGTCAAGTTGGACGTCTCGGCCGGCGAACGCTCGGGCAAGATCGTGGCGGACCTGGAAAACGTCTCGAAGATTTACGGCGACAAGGTCATTGTCAAGGATTTCAGCGCCACCATCTTGCGCGGCGACAAGGTCGGCCTGATCGGCGCCAACGGCGCCGGCAAGACCACCCTGCTGAAGATGATCCTCGGCGAAGAGCAGTCGGACACGGGCACCATCCGCCTGGGTACCAAGCTGCAAGTGGCGTATTTCGACCAGATGCGCACGCAGCTGAACGAAGAGGCGAACCTGATGGAAACCATCGCGCCGGGCAGCGACTGGGTCGAGATCAACGGCCAGCGCCGTCACGTGATGACGTACCTGAACGACTTCCTGTTCGCGCCGGAACGTGCCCGTTCGCCCGTCAAGTCGCTGTCCGGTGGCGAGCGCAACCGTTTGCTGCTGGCGCGTCTGTTCGCCAAGCCGGCCAACGTGCTGGTGCTCGATGAACCGACCAATGACCTGGATATCGATACCCTGGAATTGCTGGAAGAGTTGCTGGAAGAATACACAGGCACCGTCTTCCTCGTCAGCCATGACCGCACCTTCCTCGACAATGTGGTCACGCAGGTGATCGTCGCCGAAGGCGAGGGCAAGTGGCGCGAATTCGTCGGCGGCTACACGGACTGGGAGCGCGTGCGCACCTTGCCGATCGCCACGGCGCCAGCCAGCAAGCCGGCCGTGAAGGTCGAGGCTGCCGCGCCGGCCGCCAAGCAGAAAAAGCTCAGCTACAAGGAACAGCGCGAGCTGGAAGAGTTGCCGAAACTGATCGCCAAGCTGGAAGACGAGCAATCGGTGCTGGCCGCCGAACTGTCGCATCCGGACTTCTACAAGAAGACGCCAGCCGAAGGCAAGCGCCTGAATGCGCGCGTGGCCGAGATCGAAGGTGAACTGCTGGAAGCGCTGGAAAAGTGGGAGCAGATCGAGGCGCGCGCGAATAGCTGATGCTTTTTTGCATACCCTGTTGTAATTAAGTCAGGATTATTTGCCACGGCAACGGTTCTGCTTGATATAATTATATAATTATATTTATTACATTGGGGGATGCATGTTTGTCATGAAAAACATGCGCTCCGGACCACCGCGTCCGGCGCGCAGCTCCTCCTCCGATGCGTGGCAGCATGTTTGACCGCGCCGCCTTGCCCCGGGTAGCGCCATTCCTGGCCTATCTCTCCTTCATTGCCATTGCCGACATACTCGGCCGCCTGGGCGTTGCCGCGCAGGACTTGCGCTGGCTGTATGTCGTCAAGATCGGCGTCGTGCTGGGCTTGTTGTTGTACTGGCGCCGCAGTTACACGGAATTGCGGTGGACGCCGTTGGGCGCGCGTGCCATTCTCGGGGCGCTGGCAGGCGGTGTTGTTGTTTTTTTGCTGTGGATCAATCTCGACGCCAGCTGGATGAGCATCGGCAAGCCGGACGGTTTCGACCCCCGCACCGATGGCCGCATCGAGTGGAGCCTGGTGGTGCTGCGCATTGCCGGCGCGGCGCTGGTGGTGCCCGTGATGGAGGAGCTGTTCTGGCGCTCCTTCCTGCTGCGCTGGATCGACAAGCCGGACTTTTTGCGGGTCGATCCGCGCCTGGCCAGCGCCAAGGCCTTCGCCATCAGCGTGTTGCTGTTTGGCTTTGAGCATAATTTATGGCTGGCCGGCATGGTGGCCGGTGCGGTCTATAGTTTGTTGTACATGCGTAGCCAGTCCCTGTGGTCGCCCATCCTCGCGCACGGCGTGACGAACGGCGTGCTGGGCCTCTGGATTATTTCTGGTGGGCACTGGATTTACTGGTAGTATTGCCTATCAACTGTGTGATCTTTCAAAGACAAAATCCATGTTGAATTCCTTGCGTAAAAAAGCCGTTGCCGCCGCCTTCACGGCCAGCCCACGTTTGCCGGTTGCGCTGTTACTCTTGGGCACCCTGGCCAGCGGCGCCGCCGTGGCCGATATCAGCGATACCATCAAGCCCTTCGTTGCCACGTCCTATTCGTACGACGACAACCTGATGCGCCTGCCGGACGATGTGCGGGGTTTTTCCGGCCCCCGTTCGGATACGTCGAGGATGCTGCAGGCGGGCTTCCTGTTCAACCGTCCCATCGGCCGCCAGATACTGACGGGCCAGGCCAAGTGGTCGAAGGTGAGCTTCAACCGCTTCAGCCAGTTCGACTACGACGGCAAGGATTACCTGGCCGACCTGGAATGGCACATCGCCAACCACCTGGAAGGCCATGTGGGCGCCAGTTATTCGCAGACCCTGACGCCGTTCAGCGACTTCCAGAGCTCGGTGCGCAATCTGCGCACGCAGCGCCGCGAGTACGTGAATGGCGCGTGGCGCTTCCACCCCAGCTGGCGCGTGCGCGGCGGCCTGTCGCGCGACCGCTACTCGTATGACCTGCCGTCGCAGGCGTTTTCCAACTGGGTGGAAGACGCGACGGAATTTGGCGTCGACTACCTGGCGCGCAGCAATAGCCGCGTCGGCGTGCAGCTGCGCCACCTGAATGGCAAGTATCCGAACCGCGGCGCGCTCGACGCCAGTGTGTACGGCAACGGCTATAGCCAGGACGAGGTCAAGGCCAATGTCTTGTGGGATTTCAGCGATATCACGCAGATGGAATTTCTCGGTGGCTGGGTGCGCCACCGCAACAATTTGCTGTCCGGGCGCGATACCAGCGGCACGAATGGCCGGCTGAGCGTGTACTGGAAGCCGTTGGGCAAGGTCAATTTCACGGGCATCGTCTGGCGCGAATTCGGTTCCGTCGACAATTCGCTGGTGACGAGCAGCCTGAACACGGGCGCCAGCCTGGGCGCGACCTGGACGGCCACGTCGAAGGTGCGCGTGGATGCGCAGCTGCGCCAGGAACGGCGCGATTTCGAGGCCGTCAGCGGCCTGGTGCTGCCCGGCGACGGGCGCGACACCACGCGCACGGCTTCGCTGGGCGCGACGTATGCGCCGCACCGGAAAATCCAGCTTGGCGTGCGCGTGTTCCACGAGCGGCGCGAAGGCGTCGCCATCATCGATAGCGGCAGCTACCGGGCCAAGGGCATTTCCTTCAATGGCAGCGTACAGTTTTAAAGATCAACATGACTGTCAATGATATACCCCTGATTTCGTTTTTCCAGCGCGTTCTCGACCCGATCATCATCATGGGCTTGCTGTACCTGATGACGGTGTTGTCGGGTTCGACCTTCACCGGCTATACGCTGGTGCTGATGATACTGGCTGTCTTCATTTCATCGACGGTCTACCAGCATGTCGACCCCTACCGTACCTGGCGCAGCGGCCGCATGCTGGCGTATGCGCGTGATATCCTCGTCGGCTGGACCATCGTCGCGCTGATCCTCACCTTCCTGGGCTCGGCCACGGGCCTGGCCTATCATTTCGATACCGAAGTGGTGCTGGCCTGGTTTGTCCTCACGCCCTTCGTGCTGCTGGCTGGGCACCTGGCCGGGCGCAGGTTCAGCCTGCGCCCCGACGGCGACAGCGAAGTGCGCTCGGTGGTCATCATCGGCGCCAACGACGCCAGCCTGAAGTTTGCCGCCACCGTCGAGCGCAATGCCAACCTGTTCATGCACGTGCACGGCTTTTTCGATGACCGCACGGACGACCGCTGGCCGGAAAAGATGCGCGAACCCATGCTGGGGCGCATGGATGATATCGCCTCCTACGTGCGCGAACACAACATCAAGATGATCTTCATCAGCCAGCCGATTTCGGCCCAGCCGCGCATCCGCAAGATGCTCGACGAGCTCGAAGATACGACGGCTTCCGTGTATTTCCTGCCGGATATTTATATCTTCGACCTGATGCAGGCGCGTTTCGACAACGTGGGCGGCATGCCCGTCATCGCCATCCGCGAATCGCCGTTCACGGGCTTTAACAGCATGGTCAAGCGGGGCAGCGATATCGTGCTGGGGTTGATGATCCAGATCCTGCTGCTGCCGGTGATGCTGGTCATTGCCATCGCCGTCAAGACTACTTCGAAAGGCCCCGTGATTTTCCGCCAGCGCCGCTATGGCCTGTATGGCGAGGAAATCGTCGTCTACAAGTTCCGCTCCATGACGGTGGGCGAAGATGGCGACACGGTGGTGCAGGCCACCAAGAACGACCAGCGCGTGACGCGCGTCGGCGCCTTCCTGCGCCGCAGCTCGCTCGACGAGCTGCCGCAATTCCTCAACGTCCTGCAGGGCCGCATGAGCATAGTCGGACCGCGCCCCCATGCCGTCGTGCACAACGAGCAGTACCGCAAGCTGATCAAGGGCTACATGCTGCGCCACAAGGTCAAGCCCGGCATTACGGGCTGGGCCCAGGTCAACGGTTTGCGGGGCGAGACGGAAACGCTCGACAAGATGGAGGCGCGCATCCATTTCGACCTCGATTACCTGCGCAACTGGTCGCTGTGGCTGGATCTGTGGATTATCGCGCGCACGGTCAAAGTGGTGCTGGCGCGCGAGAACGCCCATTGAGCGTCAGTATGCTGCCAGCAGGAAAAAATAGCGTTTGAATATACTTTGCACGGAGTCAATACGCGTTAAAATGGAGCATCTATAGAGCACCAGCGCATTACGCGACCACTCCGCGCTCACCTTGCCACGAGTCGTGCCGGCCATGCGCCATTACTTTCCTCTTGGAAAGGGTTCACGATGTGAGCAGTATCCGGCCTTGCCCCTGCCGGACGTGCGTCACCCTGACGGGAAGCCGTCCGGGACGGCACGCGCCAACTATCGATTTTAAAGTCGGTCTGAACCACGCAATACATAATTTTTTGCAATCAAGTAGGCTGTGGAAATAGTTGTTTTTATATCTCATTAGTAGATTTTTAAGCAAATATTTTGCTTGTCGTCATGCATTATGTGTATTATGTTTACAATATTGTTAATTATTTGACGAATAACTATTTTTCGGGGCATCCGTGCAGTGCAGCCTGGCCATGGCCCGTTATACTGCGCCGGATTTTCCACCCCCGTCATACCTGTCATCCGAAGGAGCACGCTTGAATCATTTTATTCACTCCCGCCCCGCGCCACGTTTGTTGTGCGCCGCCCTGGTCCTGCTGGCCGCTGCTGGCCTGTCCGCTTGCGGCAACAAGGAAAAAAAGGCTGGCCAGGCGCTGGCCAGCGTGAACGGCGAAGAAATCACCGTCTTGCAGTTGAATGAAGAGTTGCAGCGCGCCGGCGTGCAGGCGCCGCAGCAGGCCGCGGCCAGCAAGCAGTTGCTCGAGTCGCTGATCGACCGCCAGTTGCTGCAGAACGAAGCGGCCAAGGAAAAGGTCGACCGCGATCCGAAAGTCATGCAGGCCATCGAGCGCGCCAAGGCGCTGATCGTTGCCCAGGCATACATGCAAAAGCGCATCGGCGCGGCCACCCGCCCGAGCAAGGCCGAAGTGGAAGAGTATTTCGCGAAGAACCCGCTGTTCTTCAGCCAGCGCAAGCAATTCGATCTGCGCGAGCTGGTCATCCCGACGGCGGCGTTGAACGATGAGCTCAAAGCCGTCATGGACCGCGCCAAGTCGCTGGAAGACGTGGCGCAATGGCTCGAGGAGCGCAAGATCGCGTTCGGCCGCACCCAGGTGTCGCGCACCAGCGCCGACCTGGCGCCCGAACTGAGCAGCAAACTGCAATCGATGCCGAAGGGCCAGCTGTTCATCGTGCGCGAAGGCGAGCGCAGCCTGCTCATTGCCCTGGCCGATATCAAGGACAGCCCGGTGGGCCTGGACGCGGCGGCGCCGCAAATCGAGCAGTTCCTGGCCAACAAGAAGAACAAGGATGCGGCCGAAGCGGAGCTGAAGCGTCTGCGCGCCAGCGCCAAGATCGAGTATTTCAACAAGGATGCAGCGGCTGCGGCCTCGGCTACGGCCAGCGCACCTGCGGCAGCGGCGCCGGCGAACAGCGCGCATGAAGCCAACGAGCGCGGCGTGGCGGGCTTGAAATAAGTGACTTATCGACAAGTAGTTAAACATCAGCAATCTACCAACGGGAATCTGTAATCATGAAACGACTCGCAAACTGGATGATGGCGGCCTTTCTGGCCCTCGCCGCAGGCATGGCCGGTGCAGCCGATGTCCCCCTTGGGGCTGGTGACGTGCTGAAAATCTCCGTCTACGGCAACCCGGACCTGGGCCTGGAGACGCGCGTGAGCGAAGCGGGGGAAATCACCTTCCCGCTGGTGGGCGCGGTGGCCGTCGGCGGCCTGTCCACGTCGGCAGCGGAAAAGAAGCTGGGCGGCCTGCTCGAGAGCGGCGGCTTCCTGCGCAAGGCGCAAGTCAACATCATCGTGACCAGCCTGCAAAGCCAGCAGGCGTCCGTGCTGGGCCAGGTCAACCGTCCGGGCCGCTACCCGGTGGAAGGCAAGCGCAGCGTGATGGACATGCTGGCCATGGCCGGCGGCGTCAGTCCTGACGGCGCCGACCAGATCACCGTGATCCGCAAGCGCGGCGGCACTGCCACGCGCGACGTGGCCGACATTCTCGACATCGTGCGCAACGGCGACCTGAAGGGCGACATGGAAGTGGGCGGCAACGACATCATCTACGTGGAACGCGCGCCGCGCTTCTACATCTACGGCGAAGTCCAGCGTCCGGGCGCCTTCCGCCTGGAACGCAACATGACCGTGCTGCAAGCCCTGTCAGTGGGCGGTGGCCTGACCTTGCGCGGCACCGAACGGGGCGTGCGGGTCAAGCGCCGCAATGCGGAAGGCCAGATGGAAGTATTGTCGGTCAAGCATGACGACCTGCTGCGCGTCGACGATGTCGTGTATGTCCAGGAAAGCCTGTTCTAAGAGCAACTGGCTCCCTACCTTTTTGTATTGAAAGTTTCCAAATGAACCTCACCCAACTATTGCTGATCCTTCGGGCACGCAAGAAGATTGTGCTGCTGACCTTGATGATCACCGTGGCGCTGGCGCTGGGCGTCAGCCTGGTGCTGCCGAAGACCTACAAGGCCACCAGCACCCTGCTGCTGAACTACAAGGGCGTCGATCCCCTGACGGGCATGACCATGCCGGGGCAGTTGCTGCCTGGCTACATGGCGACCCAGGTCGATATTATCGGCAGCAAGAACGTGGCCTTGCGCGTCGTCGACCAGCTGGAACTGGCGCGCAGCCCCGCCGTGATCGCCCAGTTCAATGACGCGGCGCAAGGCAAGGGCACGGTGCGCGACTGGCTGGCCGACTTGCTGCTGAAGAAACTCGAAGTGATGCCGTCGCGCGAAAGCAGCGTGGTCGATGTCAGTTTCAAGGGCGCCGACCCGCAATTCGTCGCGGCCGTGTCGAACGCCTTTGCGGAACAGTATCAAAAGGTCAGCATCCAGCTGAAGGTCGACCCGATGCGCAAGGCGACGACGTACTTCGATGACCAGACCAAATTGCTGCGTGACAACGTTGAGCGCGCGCAAAGCCGCCTGTCGAAATACCAGCAGGATAATGGCATCGTCAGCGTCGACAACCGCCTCGATGTGGAATCGAACCGCTTGAACGACCTGTCGGCGCAACTGGTGCTGGCGCAGGGCCAGGCCATGGAAGCCAATTCCCGCCAGCGCATGGCGCAGGGCGGCAACCTGTCCGAATCGCCGGACGTCGCGTCGAATCCGCTGATCCAGAGCCTGAAGCTGGGCCTGGGCAATGCCGAGGGCAAGCTGGCCGAACTGGGCCAGCGCCTGGACCGCAATCACCCGCAATACCAGAGCGCCAAGGCGGAAGTGGACAAGCTGCGCCGCGACCTGGCCGAGCAGACGCGCGCCACCTCGCAAAGCGTGGGCAACAATGCGCAGATCCTGCAGCAGCGCGAAGGCGCGATCCGCGCCGCACTGGCGGCGCAAAAAGCCAAGGTGCTGGAACTGAACCGGACGCGCGATGAAATGGGCGTGCTGAGCAAGGATGTGGAAAGCGCCCAGCGCGCCTTCGACGTGACCTCGCAGCGCCTGTCGCAGACGCGCATCGAAGGCCAGGCGGAGCAGTCCGATATCGCCATGCTCAATCCGGCCACGGCGCCGATCGAGCCGGACAGCCCGAAGATTCTCCGCAACGTGCTGCTGTCGATCTTCCTCGGCCTCATGCTGGGCTGCGGCATCGCGCTGCTGGCCGAATTGCTGGACCGCCGTATCCGTTCCGACCAGGACCTGAGCGAAGTGCTGCAGATTCCCGTGTTCGGCGTGGTCGACTGGAAACCTAAACAGCGTCGCATGCGCGGCATGCTGCCGCGCCGTTTGCGCCTGAACTGAGATGGAACCTATCATGACTTCAAGTCCACACCTCCTCAATACCACTGCGCCGCTGGCGCGCGGCACCGATTCCAGCATTGGCGGCCTGTTGCTCGAATCGGGCAAGATCACGCCGGAAAACGCCGAACGCGTGCTGCGCATGCAAAAGGAACTGGGCATCCGCTTCGGCGAAGCGGCCTTGCGCCTGGGCCTGATCACGGAAGCCGATATCGAGCAAGTGCTGGCGCGCCAGTTCGACTATCCGTACCTGCAGCCGGGCGCCGGCAAGTATCCGCAGGAACTGGTGGCCGCCTACCAGCCTTTCAGCCACCAGGTGGAAACCCTGCGCGCCGTGCGCAGCCAGCTGATGCTGCGCTGGTTCGCCCGCGGCAGCAAATCGCTGGTGGTGCTGGGCATGGAGCCGGGCGACGGCGCCAGCCTGTTCGCGGCCAACCTGGCCGTGGTGTTTTCCCAGCTGGGCGAGCACACCTTGCTGGTCGACGCCAACCTGCGCGCGCCGCGCCAGCAGGAAATCTTCGACCTGAAGACACGCCAGGGCCTGTCCGACGTGCTGGCCGGCCGCGCCGAACTCGATATCATCGCCAAGGTGGAATCGTTTGTCGCGCTGTCGGTGCTGTCCGCCGGCACCTTGCCGCCGAATCCGCAGGAACTGCTCAGCCGTACCTCCTTCGTCACGCTCAACAAGCAGCTGGAAAGCCGCTATGACGTGGTGCTGTACGACGTGCCGGCGTATGCCACCGGTTCCGATGCGCTGGCCGTGGCGGCGCGTGCGGGCGGCGTGCTGCTGGTGGCGCGCAAGAACAAGACGCCGATGGCGGAAGTGGCGGCCATGGCAGAGCAGATGACGCATAGCGGCGCCCAGGTGGTCGGTTCCGTGATGGTCGACTTTTGATGGCTGCGCCAGGCCACGCCATGCCGCCGGCGCAGGCCGGCCGCTCCGCCGTGCCGGACTGGCTGCCGCTGGCGCTGGGTTTCCTGGCCATGCTCGCACCCAGCCTGGTCGGCCTGTTCCGCGGCATCTGGTCGACCGAAGAGCAGGCGCACGGTCCCATCATCCTGGCCCTGTCGCTGTGGTTGATCTACCGCAAATGGCCCGAGATGCTGGCGCAGAGCGCCGGCGCCCGTCCGGCCCGCGCCGGCTGGCCGCTGCTGGCCGTCTCGCTGCTGCTGTATGTGCTGGGCCGTTCGCAGCATATCCTGTCGCTGGAAATCCTCGCCCTGATCGGCACCGGCCTGTCCCTGCTGCTGCTCAAGCGCGGCTGGATTGCCGCGCGCATTCTGTGGTTTCCCTTCTTTTTCATGCTGTTCATGGTGCCGCTGCCGCTGCCGCTGGTGACGACCCTGACCATGCCGATGAAAATGGCGGTTTCGTATGTGACCGAACACCTGCTTTTCCTGGCCGGCTATCCGATCGCCCGCAATGGCGTGATCCTGCAGATCGGCCAGTACCAGCTGCTGGTGGCCGACGCCTGCGCCGGCTTGCAGACCCTGCTGACGCTTGAAGCGCTGGGCCTGTTCTACCTGAACCTGGTGCGGCATACTTCGCCGTTCCGCAACATCGTGCTGGCCCTGCTGATCGTGCCGATTTCCTTTACTGCCAATGTCATCCGCGTGATGGTGCTGACCCTGATCACGTATTACTTCGGCGACGCGGCCGGGCAGGGCTTCCTGCACGGCTTCGCCGGCATGGTGCTGTTCATTTCCGCGCTGCTGCTGATCCTCAGTGTCGACAGCTTGCTGCAGTGGATCGTGCGCAAGCGCCAGGCGGGCCGCGCACCAACCTTGGGAGCGTCGACATGAACGCTGCATTGCGCATGAATATGCTGCTGGGCGCCTTGCTGCTGGGCGCGGCTGTCCTCAGCCACGGCGTGGCGCCGGGCGTGAAGATGGCCGACCAGCGCCCGAGTTTTTCGCTGGAAGCGGCGATACCGCAAGCGTTCGGCGACTGGCGCGTCGACAGTTCCATCGTGCCGCTGCAGGTGGATCCGGAAACCCAGGAACGCCTGAACAAGATCTATAACCAGACCTTGTCGCGCACCTACATCAATGGGCACGGCGAACGGGTGATGCTGTCGATCGCGTACGGCGGCGACCAGAGCGACAACATGGGCGTGCACAAGCCGGAAGTGTGCTACGCGGCGCAGGGTTTCCAGGTCGAGCGCGACGAATACGGCGAGCTGGCCTCGGCCTACGGCAGCCTGCCCGTGAAGCGCTTGCTGGCCGTGAATGGCAACCGCAGCGAGCCCATCACGTACTGGATCACCATCGGCGACAAGATCAGCAAGGTGGGCATGCAGCAGCGCCTGGAGCAATTGCGCTATGGCCTGACGGGCACCGTGGCCGACGCCATGCTGTTCCGCGTGTCGAGCATCGATACGGATTTGCCGCGCGCCTACCGCTTGCAGGCCGATTTCGTCAACGGCTTGCTGGCCAGCATGCCGGCGGCGCAGCGCAGCCGCCTGATCGGCGCGCCGCCCGGATGAGGCATGGCTTGAACGATGACAAAGCGCCGGCGGGCGCGGCACGGCGTGGCGGACAGCGAGAATCATGAGCAGCGACATCAACAAGAAAAGCGTCAGCGCCGTCAAGTGGGCGGCGATGGGCACGGTCCTCATGTTTGGCCTGCAGCTGGTCACGCAAGTGGTGCTGGCGCGCCTGCTGGGGCCGGAAAACTACGGCTTGTTTGCGATGGGACTGATTGTGCTGACATTTAGCAACTTTCTGGCCGATTTCGGTTTTTCCTGGGGGCTGGTGCAAAACCGCACGCTCAGCGAGGAAGACGTGCGCTTCACGGTGACGTGGCAGGCGCTGACGGGCCTGGCGGCCATGAGCTTGCTGTTTTTCATGGCGCCGTGGATCGCCGCGTACTTCAAGGAACCGCGCATCGCGCCCGTGATCGCCTGGATGAGCCTAACTTGCCTGCTGAATGCGCTGACGGCGCCGGGCAGCAGCCTGCTGCGGCGCGCCCTCGATTTCCGCTGGCTCAACATCATCCAGGTGATCAGCTATATCGTCGGCTACCTGCTGGTGGGCTTGCCGCTCGCGTATGCGGGCGCCGGCGTGTGGACCCTCGTGTGCGCCTGGCTGGGACAGGCTTCCACGGCGCTGGTGCTGACGTATGCGCGTACGCGTTTCTCGCTCAAGCCGCTGCTGTGGTACGAGGGCGCGCGGCGCTCGACGAATGTGGGCGTGACGGTGTTCGTGACGAATCTGTGCAACTGGTGCCTGAACAATATGGACCGCGTGTTCCTGGGCCGCTTCCTGAATGCCCACGCGGTGGGCGTGTATGCGGTCGGCTACAACCTGGCCAATACGCCCAACTCGCTGTTCCTGAGCGCCTTGCAGCCGGCCTTCCTGGCCACGGGCGCCAAGCTGCAGGACGATCTGCCGCGCCTGCGCGACACGTATCTGTCGGTGCTGGCGACCATCTGGATCATCATCCTGCCCCTGTTCGTGCTGCTGGCGATGACGGCGCCGGACTTGATCGGCGTGTTGTACGGCAAGGTGTGGCAAGAGTCGGGCATCGTGCTGAGCATCCTGGCGCTGGCCATGCCTGCGTACATCACGTGGGGCATGTCGACGCCGATCTTGTGGAATACGGGCGGCAAGCACCTGGAAAGCCTGCTGCAGCTGCCGCTGATCGTGCTGGCCGGCGCGGCGCTGGTGCTGTGGGCGGGGCAGGGCGGGGCGGTGGTCGCCATGATCGCCGCCGGCACCTTGCTGGCGCGGGCGCTGGTGGTGGGCACGGTGGCGTGCCTGCGCCTGCAGGTGGGGCCGGGCGATCTGGCGCCGCTGGCCGCGCGCGGCCTGGCCATGGGCTTGCTGGCCGCCGCCGGCAGCTGGGGCGGCGCCATGCTGGGCGGCCTGGGCGGCAGCCATCCGCTGCCGGCATTCCTGGGCGGCGCGCTGTTCGGCGGCCTGACCCTGCTGCTGGCCGTGCTGGCCTGGCCTGAACTGCTGGGCACGCGCGCGGTGGGCATGCTTGCCCGCTTCAGCCCGCCGCTGCCGGCCAGGGTGGTCTCTTATTTGCGCGCCCGCTGTGGCGCGCGCGACAACTTACTGGATACGCGAGAACTACATGAGTGAAATACTGTTTGGCCTGTTTGCCGTGGTCGCCGCGCTGGTGGTGGTGTTCGTGATCGCCTTGAGCATCCATTGGGGCAGCAAGCGCGAGACGGGACTGGTGCCGTACGTGTTCTATCCGGTCTTCCTGTCGATCGCCGTGGCGGCCATCCTGTCGAACCGCGATGTCTCGGGCGATGAACTCCAGATGGGCATGCAGGCGCTGGCGCGGCACCCGGCCAGCTCCTGGTTTGGCCGGCTCACGTCCCTGTTCGTTATCTTTGCCTGCGGCGAGCGCATTCTGCACCGCCTGACTACGCGCGACAAGCTGCAGCCGATACCGATGCTGCTGTTCTGGGCGCTGTTCGTGTATTTCCTCAGTAATATCGTCAGTCCGGCCGTGCTGGGGCGCCATACCAATGTGTCGCATGAATACCTGTACATGTTCCTGGCCGGCTATGCGGCCTTGCTGATGACGCACAAGGAGGTCGACCTGAGCGTCATCTCGATGCGCAACGCCACCCTGCTGTTCCTGGTGCTCAGCGCAGCCGTGTTTGCCTGGAAGCCGAACATGGTCGTCAACCGGAATTACCACGGCCTGATTCCCTTCCTCAGCATCCGCTATACGGGCCTGGCCAATCACGCCAACAGCCTGGGACCGATGGTGGTGGTGTTCCTGCTGTGCCTGTGGCGCAAGCCCTATGGCTGGCGCCCGCTGAACCTGTTCGCCTGGGGCCTGGGCCTGGGCAGCCTGTTGCTGGCGCAATCGAAAACCAGCTGGATCGCCTGCTTCCTGTGCTTTGCCTGCGTCGCCTATTTCGGTTTCCGCGAACAGATCAAGGAGCGGCTGTTCGATTACCGCCGCCCGCAATTGTCGATCGTCGGCATCTTCTGCTTCATCCTGCTGTGTACGCTTGGCATGTTGTATGTGATGTTTGGCAATATCGATGCCAAGCTGGCGCACTTTGCCACCAGCAGCGAAGGCTCCGACTTGATCAGTTTGACGGGCCGCGACGTGATCTGGCAGGTGGCGTTGCAGGAATGGCACAAGAATCCCGTGTTCGGCTACGGCTTGCCGCTGTGGGATGACGCGTTCCGCATCAGCATCGGCATGCCATACGCCACCCATGCGCACAGCCAGTTTTACCAGAGCCTGGCCAGCGCCGGCACCATCGGCGCCATCGGCCTGGTGCTGTATGCCATGGCGCTGCTGTATGCGTGCGCGCGCACGGCGCGGGCCAGCCAGGGCCTGTCGATGGCCTTGTTCGTCCTCATCGCCATCCGCTCGATCAGCGAAGTGCCGCTGTCGCTGACGGGCTTTGCCGCCGAGGCGATGACGCATTTGCTGCTGCTCATTATCGTGACGGCGTATTTCCCGGTGGCCGACAAGCAGGCCGTCAGGGCGCGCAAGGTGCGCGTGCCGGGGATGGCTTGATGCTGTGCTCGGTCATCGTGCCCCTGTATAACAAGGGGCCGTATATCGAAGCGGCGCTGGCCTCGGTGCTGGCGCAAACCCATGCCGACTGGGAAGTGGTGGTGGTCGATGACGGTTCCAGCGACGATGGCGCGCAGCGCGTGCGGGCCTGCGCCGATGCGCGCGTGCGCCTCGTCAGCCAGGCCAATGGCGGCGTGTCGCGCGCGCGCAACCGCGGCATCCTCGAAGCGCGCGGCGACTTGATCTGTTTTCTCGATGCGGACGACTGGTATGGCCCCGTGTATCTGGAAACCATGGTCGGCATGGCGCGGGCCCATCCGTCCGGCTCGTTTTTCGCCTGCGGCTTCGAACGCATACCGGCCAGCCGCGCCGCGGCGCTCAGCTACCAGGGCGGGGCCGTGCGCGAGACGCGCCTGCTCGACGACTTTTTCGAGCGGCGCCGCCGTGGCGGACCGTTTTTCTGCACGAATTCGGTGGCCATCCGGCGCAGCGATTTGTTGCCCTTGCAACCATGCTTCCCGGAAGGCGAGTCGGCTGGCGAGGACCAGGATCTGTGGTTCCGGCTGGCCGAGCGCCTGACCCTGGTGTTTACGCCGGCACAGCTGGTGGCCTACCGTGTCGAGGTGGCCGGCAGCCTGTGCGCGATCGAGTCGGCCGATGTGCTGGCGCCCACGTTCGAACGGCTGGAACGGCGCGCCCTGGCCTGGCCGGCGGCCAATCCGGCGCGCCGTTCCGCCTTGCGGCTGGTGTCCGATGCGCGCGTCAGCGTGGCGCGCGCGGCGCTGGCGCGGGGCCGCCGCGGCGAAGCGCTGGCCGGGTTGCGCCGCGCCGCCGGCGGCGGCATGTCGCGCCACTGGTGGGTGGCTCTGGCCTTGTCTTGTTTGCTGCCGACCCGGCTCGCCGTCAAATGGCAAATGTGGCGCGAAACGCACATTAATAGCTGAGCTGCAACTAATATTAATGTTCGGAAGAATACTTTAGGTATATGCTTACAGGTATTCGCAGTGCCTTCAGCAGTGTCTTCGCCTTTTGCCCGATTTTGTACGGCGGGCCGTCCTGTGTCTCGCAAGCAGCCTCGACAGGAGGCGTATGATATGCCCCACGCAGCGGCGGTATCTTGCTCGATAGTTGATGTTAAGAAGGTAATCTATGAAATTCGCTAAATATACGCTGGTCAAAGTGGCGCTGCTGCTCGTCTGTTCAGCCTGCGGCCAGGCCCAGGCCGACTGGGCCCTGGCGACCGACCCATTGGCCGTCCGCACCTTGCCGGACAACCGCCAGATCCAGCCGCAAAATCCCCCCAGTTTTACCTGGTCGCGCCATCCGCTGTCGCCGGCGTCGTATGTCATTGAAGTCAAATTGGCGGGCACCGTGGTCAGCACCTTCACGTCGGCGCGCAACTGGTATCTGCCATCCAAGAAATTTGCGGCAGGCACCTATAGCTGGCGCGTGCGTCCCAGCACGAGCAATGAATGGTCAAGCCCGCGAACCTTTGTGATCGACGCCACGTCGAAAGTGTTCGAAGTGCCGGAAAGCAGCACCTTGCGCGCTGCCATCGTCTTGCGCCCGCGTCCGCGCGGCCTGGAGGATAATGCGACCTTTTTTGCGAGCTGGAGCGCGGCCAAGCGCGCCGACCGCTCCCAGGTGCTGACCTGGCTGAGTACCGAGGTGATACGTAATATGACGGCGATCGCGCCCGTCTCCGACGCCGAGTGGCCATTGTCTCCAGGCAAGGTGCGCACGGCCGCCAACGAGGCGCAGAATGCGCGCGTCATTTCGCGCACGAATCAGAGCTCCCGCCAGCTCGAAGCGGCCTCGCTGCTGTACCGCGTGACGGGCGAGAACCAGTATCTGGTGGAGGCGATCGCGCGCGGCGACCAGGAAGCCGCGCTCAGCCCGAACGGCGGTACCAGTTTTGTCAACCATGACCAGGGCAACCGCGCCATTGCGCAAAGCCTGATCAAGGCGGTCGACAACCTGGGCAGCGCCCTCGATGCGCCGCGCCGCGCCGCGTGGCTGGAAATGGTACGCGTTCGTACCAATGCGATGTACCTCGACCTGGCTGCGCAGACGGGGCGCCTGGACCAGTATCCCTACGATTCCCACGCCGCCAGCAATATCGGTTTCCTGACGCTGATTTCAACGCTGTCCCTGGGCGATATCCCGGAGGCGAAGGACTGGTTCGACTTTTCGTTCCGCGCCTTTGTCAGTTCCTACAGCGTGTGGAGCGGTCCGGAGGGCGGTTTTGCCAACGGCACGGCGTATGCCGAGTATGAAGCCGACTATGCGCTGCAGATCTGGCCGGCGCTCGCCTACGCGACCAAGGTCGACCTGTTCACCAAGCCTTGGGCCAGCGGCTTCCTCGATTACCTGATGCATTTCGTGCCGCCTGGTTCGCAGACCCACGTGTTTGGCGACGGGCACGAGTCGCTGCCTGAAATCCGCATGATGAAGGGTTTCGCCGCGCATTTCGCCACGCCTGCCGCGGCGTGGTATTACAAGAACCTGATCCGCACCGACGATTCGCTGGCCACCTTGCAGGCGCCATACCCGTTGCCGGTGGCGACGGTGGCCACGCCAGCGCCGCCAGGCAACTCGGCGTATTACCCCAGCATTGGCTGGGCCGCCATGCACAGCGACATCGGCAATCTGCAGCGCACCTCGGTGTATTTCAAATCGAGTCCCTACGGTTCGTTCAATCACAGCCACGGCGACCAGAACGGCTTTGTGCTGGCCAGCGCGGGCGTGCCCCTGCTGACGGAAAGCGGCTGGTACGACTGGTACGATTCGCCGCTGTGGAGTTCCTGGTACCGCCAGACCAAGGCCCACAATGCCTTGACGTTCGACAATGGCCAGGGCCAGCTGGTCGACGGCTATGAGACGACCATGGCGCGCAACGGCCGCATCACCGCCTTTGCTCCCAAGGCCACCGTCGACTATGTGGCGGGCGACGCCACGCTGGCCTATGGCGGCCAGCTGACATCGGCGCTGCGCAAGCTGTGGTTCCTGCGCACCACGGACGCCGTGGTGGTGCAGGACCAGGTGACCTCGGCCACGCCGCGCGTGTTCGAGTGGAACTTCCATACGTATGCGCCTATCGTGGTCGACGCCGGCGGCGCCATCTCGGTGACGAATCAGGGCCGCAAGGTGTGCGTGGTGCCGGTCAGTACCGGAGCGCGTTTCGAAAAGCGCACGGGACCTCCGCCGCAGCCCGGTACCTATGAAGAGCATGGGGTGTTCATCAAGTCGGCCGCGGCGCTGAGCGGCGAATTCCTCACGGTGCTCGATGTCGGCTGCAAGAAGCCGCTGATCAAGCTGGGAAAAAGCGGCACGGCCCGCACGCTGACGGTCGGCAAGCAAGTGGTGACATTGCCGAACTGACCGCGGTTCAAGAAAAATCCACTGCCGTCGTTGCGGCAGTGGATTTTTTTAATTGCCGAGCAGAAATTGTTCGATTTCCTGGCCCGGTCCGCCGCGCTGCTCCATTCGGGCATAGGCGCGCGACACCTGCTGGGCCAAGCCTGCGCGGAAGGCGTCGTCGGACAGGGTGCGGCGCAAGCCTTCGCGCATGGCGCCGCTGTCGCCGGCGGCAACGAAGCCGGCGTAATCGCGTCCCAGGTACGCTTCGATGGCTTCGTGGCGCGTGGCGATCAGCGGTTTTCCATTGCGCAATACCCGCAGCAGCACGCTCTGGCCACAGGCTTCGCCCTGGCTTTTCAGCGGCATGGCGACCACCCGGCTGCTTGCCAGCAGCTTTTCAAACTGCGCTTCCGGCAAGTCGAGATGGACCGTGGTCTGCGCCGGGTCTTGCGCGGGGATCTGGTTTTGCGCCGACGCCACGATCACCAGGTGCGCTTCCAGCCCGTGCGCCGCGTCCAGCAGCAGGTCGTAATCGCGGTTGGAAAAGCCGCCGGAGAAGATGCTGCCGTCATCTTGCCGCTGGGACGCCGTGGTGGCGCCGTCGAGATGCTGGCGCCACAGGTGGAAATGCACGGCGGCGGGCGCGATGCCGACGTTGTCGGTCAGGTTGCGCGTTTCGCCGCTGGAAAAAGTAATGAATTCCAGTCCGGGGAAATTGAGCAGGCGCCAGGCCCGGTTGATCACGTTGCGGGCCCGCGTGCCATGGATGAAACAAGCCATCACCAGCAGCCGTTGCGGGCGCGGTAGCAGGCCCAGGCGTATCAGCGCCAGCACGGGCAGCGCTTGCCAGCCGACGACCAGCAGGCGGTCTTGCTGGCACCATAATTTGCGCGTGCGCAACAGCGACGGCGACAGCATGGCGGCCAGGATGGACAGTTTGCTGCGCATGTGCGCCTGCGCGTCCGGCCCGATATGCGTCACGCGCGCGCCGCCCGCCGCCAGATGCTCGACGATGTCGTGGTAGGTTCCCGCTTCCGACAGCAGCACGTGGATCATTGTTGCGCCTTATTAAAAATGAACATTATCACATTAAAACAACAGCCAAAGCCGTTCCGGCGCTCGTTGTCACACAATTAATGATTGGCAATCGACCGCATTATTACAATAGCATTAAAATGGACGTTTACACATTGTTTCAGCGTGAGACCTGTCACGCTGCGGCCAGCTTGCAGCATGCTTGCCGCTCATCAATGGCGCAAGCTTGGTTTGATGCTACTAATGCAATATAATTAATTATTTCGTAAGGGCATGATATGCTTCGGCGCATGGCGTATTGTATCTGCCTCAACCTTTTTTTGCCGTCGAACCGCCTATGTCCTTGAAGATTTTGCAACTGGTGCCGGAAAGCCTGCCCACGTTTCGTCCCGATGTCGCGGTACTGTTCGGCAAGTACCTGCCGCGCCACGGCGTCGAATGCGATATCGTCGGCATGCCGTCGCAACAGCCGCCGCAGGCGCAGGGTTTCCGTTCGGTGCGCCACGGGCGTTTCCTGGGCAGCCGCCTGTTGCGCGAACTGGCTTTCCAGTGGCTTTGCCTGCGCGCCCTGGCGGGCGCCCGCCGCGCCGGTTGCGATGCGATCCAGGTGCGCGACATGGTGCCCACGGGCTTGCTCGCCTTGCTGGTGGCGCGCCTGAAGGGCATACCGTTCTATTACTGGGTGTCATACCTGATCAGCGAGGGGCGCATCGAACGGGCGCGCAGCAGCCTGGCGCAGCGCCCCACCTTGCGCGCGCGCCTGGTGCTGTGCAAGGGCTTGCTCGAACAATGGTTGTTGTACCGCATTGTGTTGCCGCGCGCCAATCATGTGTTCGTGCAAAGCGACGCGATGCTGCGCATGATGCAGGCGCGCGGCATCGCGGCGCAGCGCCTCACTGCCGTGCCCATGGGGGTCGACATGGAAGTGTTGCAGGCGCAAGCCATCGCGCCCGTCCGGCCGGAGGGCTGGGAGGCGGTGCCCTTGCTGGCCTACCTGGGCACGCTCGACCAGTCGCGCCAGCTGGAACGCTTGCTGGATGCTTTGCTGATCGTGCGCCAGCGCATCCCCGCAGCCTGTCTGTTGCTGATCGGCGCTTCCGATACGCCATCCGACGTCGATGACTTGCTTGCCTATGCGCAGCGCGCCGGCCTGGCCGGGGCCGTGCGCGTGACGGGCTGGCTGCCCTCGGACCAGGCGTGGCCCCTGCTGGCCGGGGCCGACGCCGCGCTGTCGTATATTCCCCGTGGCGCCCTGTTCGACGTCAGTTCGCCCACCAAGCTGCTCGAATATCTGGCCTTGCGCATGCCGGCCGTGGGCAATGACAGTCCGGACCAGGCCGAAGTGCTGACGGCCAGCGGCGCAGGCTGGCTGACGGCCAGCGAACCGGCCGCCATGGCCGCGGCGATGGCGGCCATCTTGTCCGATGTGCCCGCAGCGCGCGCCCGCGCCCAGGCCGGCGTCGCCTATATCGAGGCGCGGCGCAGCTACCGCGTGCTGGCGCAGGCACTGGCGCAGCGCTACCTGGATCTGGCCGGCGCGCACCGTTGATGCCCGTGGCTGGAAGCGCAGGCAAGAAGTTGTTGCCGAACACGTAAACGGCGCTCAGAATGCACCATGGGTGGTGTTCCCTGGAAGAAAATTGTTGTAGATGTTAGCGCAATGCAGCAAATATATTTGTCTTCGCGTCTAAATTACAAAAGTACAACATATAATACCAATATGACTACGATAATGCTGCTAGGACCTGCACTTAATGCGGTGAGCGGGGTAACCACCCATTTGAATCAACTATTTCACAGTTCTTTGTCGCAAGACTACAAGCTCGTGCACTTCCAGGTCGGCAGCGAGGGCCGCAACGAGTCGCGCCTGCACAAGCTGCTGCGTTTTGCCTGGAGCCCCGTGCAATTCGTGCAGGCCATGCGCAGGCAGCGTCCGCAGATCGTGCATATCAACACGTCCATGGAGTGGCGCAGCTATTGGCGCGACATCGTGTATCTGCTGCTGGCCAAGGCCATGGGCAAGCGCGTCGTGTACCAGGTGCATGGCGGCGCCTTGCCGCAGGTGTTTTTCAACGGCAAGCCATTGCTGACGGGTTTGCTGCGGCGCGTGCTGCGCGCGGCCGATGTGGTGGTGCTGCTGGCGCAATGCGAACTGCAGGGCTATCGCGATTTCGATCCCGCGCTGGCGCTCGACGTGATACCCAACGCCATCGATGCGGGCAGCGACCCCGGCGACAGGCCGCTCGTGCCGCAGCGTCCGCTGTCACTCGTGTACGTGGGGCGCCTGGCGGAAAGCAAGGGCCTGTTCGATTTGCTCGAAGGGCTGCGCCTGGCGCGCGCCGCAGGCGTGCAAGCCACGCTGGCGCTGGCCGGCAGCGGCCCCCAGGAAGCGGCGCTGCGCGAGCGCGTCGCCGGACTCGGCTTGCAAGAGGCGGTGCGCTTTCTCGGCCCCGTCTTTGGCGCGGAAAAGGAAGCCGTGTGGCGCCAGGCCGACCTGTTCGGTTTTCCCACCTTGCACCAGGAAGGCTTGCCGTATGCGTTGCTGGAAAGCATGGCCGCGCGCACGCCCGTCCTGGTGTGCCCCGTGGGCGCGATAGCCGACGTGATGCAGGATGGCGTGCATGGCGTGTTCTTGCCGCGGCGCAATCCCCAGGCGCTGGCGGATGCCATCGCGCGCCTCGACGGCGACCGCGCCCTGTTGCAGCGCATGGGGCAAGCGTGCCGCGAGCGCATCGAAAGCGCCTATACGGTCGAGCGCCTGGCGCAGGATTTTCACCGCGTCTACCGCGCCTTGCTGGCGCCGCCGGCAGTCTAGCCGAACCCTTTTTTAAGCGAGCCCATATGTGCGGTATTGCCGGTTTGATCTTCCCTTCGTCCGTCGCCGGCTTGCCCGCGGCGCTCGACGCCATGGGGCGCGCCATCGCGCACCGCGGTCCCGATGACACAGGCGTGCTCAACGCGGCCACGGCCGACGGCGCCTGGCAGGTGGGCTTGCTGCACCGCCGCCTGTCCATCATCGACATCGCCACGGGCCACCAGCCGCTGGGCAATGAGACGGGCGATGTGCAAATCATCTTCAATGGCGAAATCTACAATTTCCAGCCCCTGCGCGACGAATTGATCGCGCTGGGTCACCATTTCCGCACGGCATCCGACACGGAAACCATCGTGCATGCCTACGTGCAATGGGGCGAGGAGTGCGTGCAGCATTTCCGCGGCATGTTTGCGTTTGCCATCTGGGATGCGCGCAACGACCGCCTGTTCATGGCGCGCGACCCGTTCGGCAAGAAACCCCTGTTCCTGTGGCAGCACGAGGGAAAACTGGCTTTCGGCTCGGAAATCAAGGCGCTGCTGGCCTTGCCGGACGTGGCGCCGCAAGCGGACGAGGCCGCCATCTGGGATTATTTCGCCTACCGCTACGTGCCGGGCCCGGCCACCTTGTTCCAAGGCATCCGCAAGCTGGCGCCCGGTTCCACGGCCACGTGGGAAAACGGCGTGCTGCGCGAGCGCGTGTATTACACGCCGCCCGACAGCCGGCCCCGCCTGGCGGCCCCGCTGCCGGCGGACCCCGTCGCCACCTTCCTCGACAAGCTCGATGAATCGGTGCGCATCCGCATGATTTCCGACGTGCCCTTCGGCGCCTTTTTGTCCGGCGGCATCGATTCGTCGGCCGTCGTGGCGCTGATGTCGCGCCACGCGGGCGTACCCGTGAAGACTTTTTCCGTCGGGTTCAAGGAGGGCGGCTTCAGCGAGCTGGCGTACGCGGCCGATATCGCGCGGCAATTTTCCACGGAACACCATGAGCTGGAAGTGTCCGTCGACCAGGTCATCGCCTTGCTGCCCGACCTCGTGCGCTTCCGCGATGCTCCCGTGGCCGAACCATCCGACATTCCCATCTACCTGCTGGCGAAGGAATCGCGCAAGACGGTCAAGATGGTCTTGACGGGCGAAGGTTCCGATGAAATCCTCGGCGGCTACCCCAAGCACGTGTACGAGCGCTATGCGGGCAACTACCAGATGCTGCCGGGCCTGCTGCGCCGGGGCTTGATCGAGCCGGCCATCGGCGCCTTGCCGTATCGTTTCCGCCGCGCCAAGACGGCCATCGTCAACCTGGGCCTGGAAGCGTTCCACGAACGCATGCCGCGCTGGTTCGGCATGATGTCCGACCAGGAACGCGCGCGCCTGGTGGCCATGCCGGCGCCAGCGCGCCAGCGCGATCCTTCGCTGGGCTGCGGCAGCGCCGGCAACAGCGCCTTGCGCCGCATCCTTTGCTTCGACCAGCTGAGCTGGCTGCCCGACAACCTGCTCGAGCGGGGCGACCGCATGACCATGGCCGCGTCGCTGGAAGCGCGCATGCCCTTCATGGACCACGAACTGGCGGCGTATGTGTCGAGCCTGCCGGACGAGTACCGCGTGCGCGGCCGCACCACCAAGTGGATCTTGCGCGAAGCCATGAAGCAGCTGTTGCCGCAAGCTATCTTGGAGCGGCCGAAAGTGGGCTTCCGCGTGCCCGTCAACGAATGGTTCCGCGGCCCCATGAAGGATTACCTGTACGAACACTTGACGGGCGCCGAGTCGCGCACGCGCCACTATTACCATACACAAGCCCTGCAGCAGGTGCTGGCCGAGCACGTGGCAGGACGGCAAAACCACGAGAAACTGCTGTGGAGCTTGCTCACCCTGGAAATCTGGCACCGCCAGTATCTGTGAGACGTCCATGCTGAGCAACCTGTCCTGGAAACTGAACCGTTTGCGCGCCATGGGGGCGCCCGAGGTGGCGCATCGCGTGCGTGATGCCTTGCAGCAACGGCTGCAGGCGCGCGGCTACGGCCTGGCGCAGGTGCCGCCGCCCGCCGTGCGCCAGCGTTTCGGCGCGCCCTGGCTGGGCATGCCCATCGACACGGCGCCGCACCTGGCGGCGGCCGAACGCATCCTCGCGGGCCGTTTCGATGTGTTCGCCCTGCGCGATGCGGAGCTGGGTTTCCCGCCGCAATGGAACCGCGATCCGAAGACGGGCACCGTCGTGCCCTTGGATTTTGGCAAGACGCTCAATTACCGCGACGAAACCGTGGTGGGCGATATCAAATGCCTGTGGGAACCGAACCGCCACCTGGCCGTGGCCGACCTGGCGATGGCCTACCGTCTCGGCGGCGACTTGCGCTATGCGCAAGGTGTACAAGTCTTGCTTGAATCGTGGTGGCAGCAATGTCCGTATCCGCTGGGGCCGAACTGGAGCAGCGCGCTGGAGCTGGCCTTGCGCCTTGTCAGCTGGTCGCATGCGTGGCACTTGCTCGGAGGCATTAACAGCCCCCTGTTCCAGGGCGCGCAGGGGCAAGCCTTCCTGCAGCGCTGGCTCGACAGCATCTACCAGCATTGCCACTTCATCGCCGGACACTTTTCGCGCCACTCGTCGGCCAACAACCACCTGTTTGGCGAATTGACGGGCTTGCATATCGCCGCACTCACGTGGCCTTGCTGGCCGGAAAGTGCCGGCTGGCTGGCGCAGACGGAACGCGAGCTGGAAGCGCAGGCGCTGCAGCAGAATGGCCCCGATGGCGTGAACCGCGAGCAAGCCATTTATTACCAGCACACGGTGGCCGATGAAATGCTGCTGTGCGTGCTGGCGGGCCGCGCCAATGGCCGGCCCCGCTCGGCCGCCTTTTTGCGGCGCCTGGAAGCCATGCTGGAATTTATCGCCGCCATGACGAACGTGGCGGGCGAGGTGCCGATGCTCGGCGACGCCGACGACGCGCTGCTGGCGCACTGGGACAAGGCACCGGGCGCCAATCCCTACGCGTCGCTGCTGGCCAGCGGCGCGGCCCTGTTCGGCCGCGCGGACTTCAAGGCCAAGGCGCGCACGTTCGACGAGAAAAGCGCCTGGCTGCTGGGCGAGGCGGGGAGCCAGGCGTTTGACGCCTTGCCGGACGCTGCGCCCGATACCTTGCCGCGCGCCTTCCCCGATGGCGGCTATTACGTGATGGGCGCCGGCTTTGGCTCGCCCGACGAAGTGCGCCTGATTGCCGATGCCGGCCCGCTGGGCTACCTGGGCATCGCCGCGCACGGCCACGCCGATGCGCTGGCGCTGACCTTGTCCGTGGCGGGCCAGATGGTGCTGGTCGATCCGGGCACCTATGCCTACCATACGCACAAGCAGTGGCGCGATTATTTCCGTGGCACCAGCGCGCACAACACCGTGCGCATCGATGGCCGCGACCAGTCCGAGTCGGGCGGCAACTTCCTTTGGCTGCGCAAGGCCAGGGCCGAGTGCCTGGCGTGGCGTGACGATGCCGATGGGCAATTCTGGAGCGCCAGCCATGACGGCTACCTGGGCTTGAAAGATGGCGTGCTGCACCGGCGCGACGTGCGCGTGGCGCCCGGCGCCGCGCTGATCGTGGTCGATGACGTGCTCGAATGCCAGGACGCGCATGAGGTGGAATTGTTCTGGCACTTTGATCCCCGCTGCCGCGTGCAGCTGGATGGCCAGGTGCTGCGCGTGACGGGCGACGCCTTCTCACTGGAGATGCATTTACCGCCGTTGCCGGATGCTTCCGTGCAATTGGTATGCGGCAGCGACCATCCGCCGCTGGGCTGGATTTCGCACCGCTTCGATGAAAAACAGGCTGCGCCTGTGTTGGTCTGGCGCGGGCGGCTGCAAGGCGCAGCCACCTTGCGCACGGAGTTTCACCTGAGTTTGGCTACCCCTGATCTGTCAGAAAATACGAGGAAAACATGAAAATTAGCATATTTGGTTTGGGTTATGTGGGGGCCGTCTCGGCTGGTTGCCTGGCAACGGATGGACACGAAGTCATCGGCGTCGATCCGAACAGGACCAAGGTGGAGCTGATCAACCAGGGCACCACGCCCATCATTGAAAAAGACATCGGCGAAATGATCGCCGCGACCGTGAAGAGCGGCCATTTGCGCGCCACCTTCGACGTGCGCGACGCCGTCTTCGGTTCGGACATGTCGCTCATCTGCGTGGGCACGCCGTCGCAGCTCAATGGCAACCTGGACCTGAGCCACGTGCGCAAGGTGTGCCAGGAAATCGGCGCCGCCATCCGTGAAAAGGATACTTTCCACGTCGTCGTGGCGCGCTCGACCATGCTGCCTGGTTCCATGCGTTCGCTCGTCATCCCGACTCTGGAAGCGGCGTCGGGCAAGGTGGCCGGCGTTGATTTCGGCGTGTGTAACAACCCGGAATTCTTGCGCGAAGGCACGGCCGTCTATGATTACTACAATCCGCCGAAGACGGTGATCGGCGAATCCGACGAAAAGGCCGGCGCGCTGCTGGTGCAGCTGTATGAAAAGATGGATGCGCCGCTGGTGCGCACGGACGTGGAAACGGCCGAGATGGTCAAGTACACGGACAACACCTGGCACGCCGTGAAAGTGGCGTTCGCGAATGAAATCGGCAACATCTGCAAGGCCGTCGGCATCGATGGCCACAAGGTGATGGAAATCTTTTGCCAGGACACCAAGCTGAACCTGTCGCCGTACTACATGAAGCCGGGCTTCGCCTTCGGCGGTTCTTGCCTGCCGAAAGACGTGCGCGCGCTGACCTACAAGGCGCGCAGCCTGGACCTCGATTTGCCCTTGCTGAACTCTATCCTGCCATCGAACCAGCGGCAAGTGGAAAAAGGCATCAAGATGATCGTCGACAAAGGTGCGCGCAAGGTGGGCATCCTGGGCTTCTCGTTCAAGGCCGGCACGGACGACTTGCGCGAGTCGCCGCTGGTCGATGTCATCGAGTATCTGCTGGGCAAGGGCTACGAGCTGAAGCTGTACGACAAGAACGTCAACCTGGCCGCCTTGACGGGCGCCAACCAGGATTACATCCTCAATCACATCCCGCACATTTCCAAGCTGATGGTGACGAACATGCAGGACGTGCTCGATTTTGCCGACACCATCGTCATCGGCAATGGCGCGGCCGAATTCAAGACCGTGCCCGCCAGCCTGCAGCCGCACCAGCATATCGTCGATCTGGTGCGCATCAGCAAAGAACAAAGTGGAGAGCAATATGACGGCATCTGCTGGTAACACCGTGGCAGGACAGCCGCGCCGGGTGCTGATCCTGGTGGAAAACCTGCCGTCGCCGTTCGACCGGCGCGTGTGGCAGGAAGCGACCACCCTGCATGCGAACGGTTATGAAGTGTCGATCATCTGCCCGACGGGCAAGGGCTACGAGTCGCGCTACGAAGCCATCGACGGCATCCATATCTACCGCTACCACCTGCCGCTGGAAGCGGAAGGGGCGAAGGGCTATCTGGTGGAGTATTCGCTGGCGCTGTTCCACACTTTCCGCCTGGCATGGAAAGTGCATTTCGCGCGCGGCTTCGACGTCATCCACGCCTGCAATCCGCCCGACCTGCTGTTCCTCATCGGCGGCTTCTTCAAGTTGACGATGGGCAAGCGTTTCCTGTTTGACCACCATGACATCAATCCGGAGCTGTACGAAGCCAAGTTCGGCCGGCGCGATTTCTTTTACAAGCTGATGGTGCTGTTCGAGCGCTGGTCGTTCCAGAGCGCCGACGTGTCGATCGCCACCAACGAGTCGTACAAGAAGATCG
Organism: Janthinobacterium sp. SUN100; assembly: GCF_030397705.1. Taxonomy (NCBI): domain Bacteria; kingdom Pseudomonadati; phylum Pseudomonadota; class Betaproteobacteria; order Burkholderiales; family Oxalobacteraceae; genus Janthinobacterium; species Janthinobacterium sp. SUN100. Next base: position 526,896 of record NZ_JAPUBU010000005.1, read on the forward strand.
CCATCGAGCGGGGCGGCATGAAGCCCGAGGATGTCTACGTGGTGCGCAGCGGACCCAAGCTGGACCGCCTGCGCGTGCTGCCGCCCGTGGCGGAACTCAAGAAGGGCCGCGCCTACCTGGTCGGCTACGTGGGCGTGATGGGTGCGCAGGAAGGCATCGACCTGCTGCTGCAGGCGGCGCAATACATCGTGCAAACCCTGAAGCGCGACGATGTGCAGTTCGGCCTGGTGGGCGGCGGCACCTCGCTGGAACAGATGAAGCAGATGGCGCAGGACCTGGGCATTGCCGACTACGTGACGTTTACGGGGCGCGTGCCGGACCAGCAATTGCTGGAAATGCTCAATACCTCCGATGTGTGCGTGAATCCGGACGTGGCCAACGACATGAACGACAAGTCGACCATGAACAAGATCATGGAATACATGGCGCTGGGCAAACCGATCGTGCAGTTTGATCTGGTCGAGGGCAAGGTTTCCGCGCAGCAGGCATCCTTGTATGCATTGAAGAACGATCCCATCGACATGGCGCGCAAGATCGTCGACTTGCTGGACGACCCGGCCCGCCGCGAGCAGATGGGGGCGTTTGGCCGCCATCGCGTGATCAACGAACTGGAGTGGGAATATGAAGCGCCGAAGCTGCTGGCCGCGTATGCGCGCCTGTTTCCCGCCGCCGCGCCCGCCGCTCCCGTGACCTTGAGCAAGGATGGCCGCTGAAGTGCGCCGCCTGGCCAGCCATCCCCAACCCTGATGGAGCAGTTTGACGATGAAAGCGATGATATTGGCAGCAGGCAAGGGCACGCGCGTGCAGCCCCTGACCTATGATTTGCCCAAGCCGATGATCCCCATCCTGGGCAAACCCGTGATGGCTTACCTGGTGGAACACCTGGCGCAGCATGGCGTGACCGACATCATGGTCAACGTCAGTTACCTGCATGAAAAGATCGAGGAGTATTTCGGTGAAGGCCACCAGTTCGGCGTGCGCATCGGCTATTCCTTCGAAGGCTATACGAACGATGCGGGCGAGGTCGTGTCGCAACCGCTCGGCTCAGCTGGCGGCATGAAGAAGATCCAGGAGTTCGGTGGCTTTTTCGACGATACGACGATCGTGCTGTGCGGCGACGCCTTGATCGACCTCGACCTGGAAGCGGCCCTGCGCGAGCACCGCAGCAAGGGCGCGCTGGCGTCCGTCATCACCCTGGAAGTGCCGTGGGACAAGGTGTCGAGCTATGGCGTGGTGGTCAGCGATGCCGACGGGCGCGTGCGCGCCTTCCAGGAAAAGCCGGCGCAGGCCGATGCGCTGTCCAATTGCGTCAGCACCGGCATCTACCTGTTCGAGCCGGCCGTGCTGGACCTGATTCCCGCCGGCCAGCCCTTCGATATCGGCTCGGAACTGTTTCCCCTGCTGGTCGCGCAAGGCTTGCCCTTCCATGCGCAAAAACGCCAGTACAACTGGATCGACATCGGCAGCATCAAGGATTACTGGGAAGTGCTGCAAAGCGTGTTGATGGGAAAAGTGGCCCATTTGCACGTGCCTGGCACCCAGATCGCCGATGGCGTGTGGGCCGGCCTGAACACGAGCATCGACTGGAGCGGCGGCACGCGCATCGAAGGCCCCGTCTACATCGGTTCGGGTTGCCGCATCGAAGCGGGCACGACCATCATCGGGCCGGCCTGGATCGGCCATGGCAGCCACGTCTGCGGCGGCGCCGAAGTGGTGCGCAGCGTGCTGTTCGAGTACACGCGCGTGCTGCCTGGCGTGGTGCTTGATGAAATGATCGTCTTCAAGGATTATAGTGTCGACCGTGCCGGCCAGATGCGCCATGTCTCCGATTATGAAAAAGATGCCTGGGGCAATGCGCGCGACCGGCGCAGCCTGCGCCGCGACGAAACGCCGCCGGCCCTGTATGCTGCCCAATAAACTGTTTGCGAAGTGAAACCATGAAAATTTATCCAGTCATCCTGTCCGGCGGTTCGGGCACCCGTTTATGGCCGCTGTCGCGCGCCGTGTTGCCCAAGCAACTGTTACCGCTGGTAACGGACAAGACCATGTTGCAGGAAACGGCGTTGCGCGTGACCAGCCTGCCCAACCGCCGTGCCGGCGATAGCGGACTGGCCGGTTTCGACGTCATGCCGCCGCTGGTGGTGTGCGGCAACGAGCACCGCTTCATGGTGGCCGAGCAACTGCGCGAGATCGGCTTGCCGCCGCTGGGCATCTTGCTTGAACCCGTGGGGCGCAATACGGCGCCGGCCGTGGCCGTGGCCGCGCAATTCCTGCTGGGTATCGACCCGCAGGCGCTGATGCTGGTCTTGCCGGCCGACCATGTCATCACCGACGTGGCCGCGTTTCACCAGGCGATCGCCGAGGCGGCCCTGTTGGCGGCCGATGGCGCGCTGGCCACCTTCGGCATCGTGCCGACGGCGCCGGAAACGGGCTATGGCTACATCCGCAGCGGCGCGCCCGTCAATCCGGGCGCCGCGGGCTGCAAGGTCGAGCGTTTCGTGGAAAAGCCGGACCTGGCCACGGCGCAGTCGTTCCTTGCTGCCGGTAATTATTTCTGGAACAGCGGCATGTTCATGTTCCGCGCCGAACGCTATCTGGGCGAACTGGGGCAATTCCAGCCCGCCATGCTGGCCGCCTGCGAAACGGCCGTGCGCGACGGCTACCGCGACCTCGATTTCTGCCGCCTGCAAGAGCAGGCCTTTGCCGCCTGCCCATCCGATTCGATCGACTATGCCGTCATGGAGCATACGGCGCATGCGGTGGTGTTGCCGGCCGCCATAGGCTGGAGCGATGTCGGTTCCTGGTCGGCCCTGTGGGAAGTGCAGCAGGGGGACGCCAACGGCAACGTGGTGCGCGGCGACGTGTATCTCGATGGCGTGAGCAATTGCCTGGTGCGCGCCGAGCGCCGCATGGTGGCCGTGCTGGGCGTGCAGGACCTGGTCGTGGTGGAAACGGACGATGCGGTATTGATCGCGCACAAGGACCAGGTACAGCGCGTGAAACAGGTGGTCGACCACCTGAAGCAGGCGGGACGCAGCGAACACGTGCAGCACCGCAAGGTGTACCGCCCGTGGGGCAGTTATGAAGGCATCGATATCGGCGAGCGCTTCCAAGTCAAGCGCATCACCGTCAATCCGGGCGGCAAGCTGTCCCTGCAGATGCACCATCACCGCGCCGAACACTGGGTGGTGGTCAGCGGCACGGCGCAAGTCACGTGCGGCGAGAAGGTGACCTTGCTGACGGAAAACGAATCGACGTATATTCCCATCGGCATGACGCACCGCCTGGAAAATCCGGGCAAGCTGCCCTTGCACCTGATCGAAGTGCAGTCGGGCAGCTACCTGGGCGAAGACGACATCGTGCGCCTGGAGGATGTCTACCAGCGCGCCTGATGGCGTTCTCATCACAGGGCAGCCGCGCCCCAGGCCGGCTGCCTCCGATCCCTCACTTACCGGTGTACCGACCCTTGCGCAACTTCCTTTGTCTTTCGCTGGCGCTGGCCGCCGGCGCCGCCCATGCCGACGCGCCAGCCGCCGCTGCCGCAGCCGTGGCGCCGCCCGGCTTGCAGGCGTCGCAGCTGGCCATCGTCATCAACGACGCCGAACCCAACAGTGTCGAGGTGGGCGAGTACTACCGCAAGGCGCACGGCATTCCTGCCGCGAATGTGGCGCATGTGAATATTCCCAACCGCCCCCGCAAGCTCAGCATCGACCAGTTCGCGCAGTTGAAGGAACGCATCAATGCGCAGCTGAAACCCGAGATCCAGGCCGTGCTGATGGTGTGGAGCGCGCCGTATGCCGTCGAATGCAATGCCATCACCGCCGCCTTCACCCTCGGTTATGACGGGGATCAATGCGCGAAGACGTGCGATCCCGGCAAGCCCAGCAAGTATTTCAACAGCGAGGCGGCGCAACCCTACACGCAGCTGGGCTTGCGCCTGTCGATGCTGCTGCCTGTCGATTTCGTGGAAGAGGCCAAGGCCGTGGTGGACCGCGGCGCCGTCAGCGGCTTTTCCGTGCCGGCCGCCAGCGCCTATTATTTGACCACCAGCGACGCGGTGCGCAACAGCCGGGCCGGTTTCTTTCCACCCGCTGGCGTCGTGCGCCAGCGCAAGCTGACCGTCAAGAACCTCAAGGCGGACAGCCTGGAAGGGGCGCAAGACATCATGGTGTACCAGACGGGGCAGGCCAAGGTGGCCAAGCTGGAGACCCTGCATTTCCTGCCCGGCGCCCTGGCCGACCACCTGACCTCGTTTGGCGGCGACTTGCAGGGCAGTAGCCAGATGAGCAGCCAGCGCTGGCTGGAGGCGGGCGCGACGGCCAGCTATGGCACCGTCAGCGAACCGTGCAGTTATTGGCAAAAGTTTCCCAATCCGACCGTGCTGCTGCGCCGCTACCTGTCCGGCGCCACGGCGCTGGAAGCGTACTGGGGCAGCGTGCTGTGGCCGGCCCAGGGCCTGTTCATCGGCGATCCGCTGGCGGCGCCGTATGCGGGTTTCCGGCGCTGAAACCGAATTTTTCCAGACAATAAAAAAGGCCCTTGCGGGCCTTTTTTCATGGTGCGGCGTGACGGTTACTTGCTTTTGCGGCGGCGCGCCAAGGCGACGAGGCCCAGTCCGGCCAGCAGCATGGCATAGGTTTCCGGTTCCGGCACGGCCGGGATTTCCGGCGTCACGGGGAGGATGCTGCCGCCCGTGAAGCCGCCACCCGAACCGCCGCCGCCGACACCGTTGCTGCCTGTGGGCAAGTTTTCACCCAGCGACGACGAAACGATCAAGGGCGCCTGGGTGTCGCCGCTGCGGGCCTGATACGAACGGCCCGGACCACGGTAGCCGGCCGCGTCATCGAAAGGACGGTTTTCTTCGGCGGCCACGAAGTCGCGCGTGATAAAGCTGAAGTCGCGGTCGTCGCTGGCACGCACCTTGCGCGGTTCGCCGGCACCGGCACCGTCAGGCAACTGGCGCGCGGTCAGGCGGTGATTATTCTCGGCCGATGACGAATTGCGGAATTCCTGGTCGGACACGATGCCGTCAAATTCCGGCGTCTTGTTCGAGCCGTCGTTGGTGCGCGTGCCGGAGCCGATGAAGCCATTGGCCAGGCTGCAGGCGCTGTAGGTGCCGTCCAGGTTGGCGTCTTTCGTATTGCCATTCGCCGATTGCGTGCTGGCCTGGCAATTCTTTTCATTCTTTTGCGCAGGCGCGGCCGTTTGTGCCTGGGCGCTGGCGCCGAAGAACATCAAGGCCGCGGCCAGCAGCAAGGGACGGGAAGAGGCTGGCGTGAAAATTGGTGTTGGCATGATCGATCTCTCAAAAAGCATGGAAGGGTGCGCCGCCGGGCGCGTGTGTCCGCATGCGATTGTTGCCGCTCCCGTCCAGGCTACTGTTGCGAGCAAGGCAGGGAGTGCGTTTCAAGGTCAGGCATGGATGGGGCCTGCACTACTGGGTCTGGTGTTGCCGTTCAATTCCTTGTCAGGAACTAAACTTATTTGTTTGAATTATATCATATTGTACAGCGGCATAACGACCTGGCTTGCTTTGTACAGCCTGGCGTTGTTGAAAGGATACTTTCGGCAGGCGGCCGCCAGCCTGGATCCGCGCTGCGCATTACTCCGTTCAGCTTAATGAAATGTCATCAACTCGTCATGCACACTGTTTAGTATGCAAATCATAAGTTCGTCATCATTTTGTCAAGAACAGCCTGCCAGCGCCTGTCCGGGTTGGCGTCATCTTACCGACCAGGAAAACCATGAATGTCCACCTTGCCGTCCCGTCCGTCCCGCTCTCGTCCCTGCGTAAACCGTTGCGCCTGACGGTCATGGCCGCCGTGCTGGCCAGCCTGTCCTTGCCAGCCCTGGCCGTATCCGATGTCGTCATCAGCCAGGTGTATGGGGGCGGCGGCAACACGGGCGCCGTGTACCGCAACGATTTCATCGAGCTGTTCAACCGTGGCGCCAGTCCCGTCAACCTGAGCAACTGGAGCGTGCAGTACGGCTCCGCCGCTAATACGAGCTGGTCCGTGACGGCCTTGCCGGCTATCGATTTGCAACCTGGCCAGTATTTGCTGGTCCAGCAAGCCAAGGGCACGGGCGGCACGCAGGACTTGCCGACGCCGGACGCGACGGGCACCCTGGCCATGTCCGGCACGACGGGCAAGGTACTGTTGAGTAATAGCAAGACGGCCCAGGTGGGCGCCAGCCCCACGGGTGCGGCCGTCATCGACCTGGTCGGCTTCGGCACGGCCAACGGCTTTGAAGGCGCCGTGGCGCCCGCGCCCTCGAATACCCTGGCGATTCTGCGCGCCAATGGCGGCTGCGGCGACACGGACGATAACAGCGTGGATTTTGCCACCGGCAGCGTGACGCCGCGCAATACGGCCTCGCCGCTGAATGTGTGCGGCGGCCCCGTCGTGCACAAGATCATCACCAGTTGCCCCGCCAGCCTGGCCTTGGCCGTGGGCAATGGCGGCAGCGCCGTGCTGCGCGCGTCCGACGCGGATGGCGTCGTGAACGCCGCTACCTTGAGTTCGCCGGCCGTGGCCGGCATCAGCCTGGCCAACTTCAGCGCGGCCGGCGTGGCGGGCGAAAGCGCCATGGTCAGCCTGCTGGTGGCCGCTGGCGTGCCGGTGGGCAACTATCCCGTCATCGTCAGCTTCAGCAATGACCAGCAGCAGACGGCCACCTGCAAGGTGGATGTCGCCGTGCAAGGCCTGGCCGCCGTCAGCCACACGATTCCGCAAATCCAGGGCAGCGGCGCGGCCAGCCCCTACGCCAATTCCGTGCAGACGACGGAAGGCGTGGTGACCCTGAAAGTGGGCACGGGCTTCTTCATCCAGGACGCGGCCGGCGACGGCGATCCATCGACGTCGGACGGCATCTTCGTGTACACGGGCGCGACGACCACCACCGTGCAGCCGGGCGAACTGGTGCGCGTGACAGGCACGGTGTTCGAATACACGCCCACGGGCGCCAAGAATTCCTACACGGAATTGAAGGACGTGACGGCCATCCTCACGCAAAGCGCGGGCCACGGCATCGTGCCGACGAATGTGACCTTGCCGAACGACAAGCTGGCCGCCGTGGAAGGCATGCTGGTGCGTTTCACGCAGCCCCTGACCGTGTCGCAAAACGCTTACCTGGGCGCGCGCGGCGAGTTGACCCTGTCGGCGGGCCGGCGCGAAGTGCCGACCAACCGTTATCCGGCCGGCTCCGCCGAGGCGCAAGCCTTGATCGCCGCCAATGCGAACAACCTGATTGTGCTCGATGATGGCATTTTCGTCACGCCGCCCACGATTCCCTACATCGGCCAGGACAACACCGTGCGCAGCGGCGACACGGTGGCCGACCTGACGGGCGTGGTCGATTTCGGTGCCATCGGCGGTGGCGGCGCCGCGTATAAATTGCAGCCGACGCAGACGCCGCAGTTTTCGCGCGACAACCCGCGCACGGGCAGCCCAGAACTGCCATCCGGCAACGTCAAGGTGGCCAGCGCGAATGTGCTGAATTTCTTTACGACCTTTACGAATGGCAACAATATCTTTGGGCAGACGGGGCAGGGCTGCACCTTGGGCGCCTCGACCACCAAGTCGAACTGCCGCGGCGCCGACAACCTGGCCGAATTCGAGCGCCAGCGCGACAAGATCGTGGCCGAACTGAAAGCCATCGATGCGGATGTGGTGGGCTTGATGGAAATCCAGAACAATGGCGAAATTGCCGTCACTTACCTGGTCGACCAGCTGAACGCGGCCACCGGCGGCGTCACGTACGCCGTGGTGCCGAAACCGGCCGCCACGGGCACGGACGCCATCCGCGTGGCCATGATCTACAAGCCGGGCAAGCTTGGCCTGGTGGGCGGCGCCTTGTCGGACGCCAACGCCATCAACAACCGGCCACCGATGGCGCAAACTTTTCTTGCGAGCAATGGCGAGAAATTCTCGCTGATCGTCAACCACCTGAAATCGAAGGGCAGCTGCCCTTCGAGCGGGCTGGACGCGGACCAGAACGATAGCCAGAGCTGCTGGAACGCCACCCGCGTGCAGCAAGCCCAGCGCCTGGTGGGCAGCTTCGTGCCGCAGGTGGCGGCCGCTGCCGGCGACGCTGACGTGCTGGTCATCGGCGACTTGAATTCCTATGGCGCGGAAGACCCGATCCAGGTCATCACGGGCGCCGGCTTCGTCAATGAACTCGAGCGTTTCGTGCGGCCGTCCGGCATGCCGTATTCGTATGTATTCGGCGGCCAGAGCGGCTACCTCGACCACGCGCTGGCCAGCGCGTCGCTGAGCCCGCAAGTGGCCGGCGTGGCCGAATGGCATGTGAATGCGGATGAGCCGGAAGTGATCGACTACAACATCGATTCGGCCAAGCCGCAAGACTTGTACAACGCCTTGCCTTACCGCGCCTCGGATCACGACCCCGTCGTCATCAGCCTGGATTTGCAGCCCGCCTACCGCGACATCACGGCCGCCGTCTCGACGGCCAGCTCGGGCCTCGCGTACAACCGCGCGACGCAAAAATACACGGGCACGTTCTCGTTCACCAACACGGGCACGAGCGCCCTGGCCGGCCCGTTCCAGGTGGCGTTCGGCGGCTTGCCGGCCGGCGTCAGCCTGGCCAATGCCACGGGCACCCATGCGGGCGCCGCATATGTCACCGTCAACGCCGCCAGCCTGGCGCCGGGCGCGACGGCATCGTTTGCCGTCAGTTTCACCAATCCGTCGAAAGTGACGATCACCTACTCGGCCAGCATCTACGCCGGCAACTTCTAAGGACACCATCATGTTGACAACAAAACTCCATCCGGCCCTGCGCCGCGCCGTGCTGGCCGCCGTGCTGGCCGCCAGCTCCAGCGTGGCTCTGGCGGACCCGCTAGCCTATCGCGTGGAAATCGACACGAGCGCCTTTTCCGGCGCCGGCTTCCTCGACTTCGCCTTTATCGCCGGCAACAGCCCCGCGCCGGGCGCCAGCGCCGTGCTCAGCAATTTTTCGGGCGCGTTCGGCGCGCTGGAATCGCTGGAAGGCAATGTCAGCGGCAGCGTGCCCGGTACCTTGACCTTCGGCAATAGCGGCGCCTACAACGACTGGTTCCACAACGTGACCCTGGGCGGCAAGTTCGGTTTCAACGTCGTCTTCGGCGGCGACTTCCTGAACACGGCCGGCAACGCGGGCACGACGTTTGGCGTGGGCTTGCTCGACTACACGGGTATGGCTTACCTGGGCAATGCGAATGGCAACCTGCTGCAATTCGAACTGACCCCGCTGAACGGCGGCTTGCCCGCCAGCATAGCCGGCAGCACCTACGCCAGCATCGCGACGATCTCGGCCGTGCCGGAAGCGTCGGAATGGATGATGCTCACGGGCGGCCTGGCGCTGATCGGTTTTGCCCTGCGCCGCCGCCAGTTCGTCACGCCAGCATAAATAGTCGTTGTCCCGTCTGAACACAGCGCGCCCTCGGTGCGCTGTGTTTTTTTTCGCCTATTTATTCGGAATAGCTATAAATCAGGAAACTAAATTGTATTAGTCACCGTTTTACGCTTGATGCATAGTCAAAAACTTGTCGTGCCGTCTAGTTTCTCAGGGAGGGCCGCCCACTTTTTTCGGGAGGATGCATCGATGCGCCGTCATATTCTGCTGCTGGATCCTGCGCCAGCCTCGCAAGCCTTGCTGGTGCATAACCTGCAAGGCGCCGGCTACCGGGTCAGCTGCGCCGTGGATGCGCGCGGCGCGCTGGCCTTGCTGGCCGCCGACCCGCCCGACGTGCTGCTGCTGGAATGGGAGCTGCCGGATGCCTCCGGCATCGCACTGCTGCGCCAGGTGCGCCAGGACGGCGTGCTGTGCGACTTGCCCATCATTATGGTCAGCGCGCGCGACAGCGAACAGGACAAGGTGCTGGCCCTGGAAAGCGGCGCCGACGATTATCTGTGCAAGCCCGTCGGTCCCCGTGAAATGCTGGCCCGCGTGCATGCGCTGCTGCGCCGCCGCGCGCCAGCGGCCTTGCGCGCAGGCTCAAGCGCGGACGGCGCCGCCTTGCGGCTCGATCCGCACACCCGGCGCGTGACGGCCGGCAGCGTGCCTGTCAGCCTGGGCCGCGTGGAATTCAAGCTGCTGCATTTTTTGATGGACCATCCGGGCCGGGTGCATAGCCGCGCGCAACTGCTGGACCAGGTGTGGGGCCATGCCGCGTATCTGGACGAACGCACGGTCGACGCCCACGTGGGCCGCCTACGGCAGGCTTTGCTGCCGGGCGGCTGCGGCCACCGCATCGAAACCGTGCGCGGCAGCGGCTACCGCTACCTGGCGTTTGATACCGCCGTGTGCGCCTGATGTTGCTGACGGGGCGGGAACAGGAATACTTGCTGCACGCCATACTCGGCGCGCATGGCATCGCCGCGCCCGGCGATTTCTTTTTGTGGAGCCAGGGGCCGCTGCAGGCGTTGCTGCCGCATGCCGTCCTCGTCTGCGCGCAACTGGGCGCCGATGGCGGCGTGGTGCGCAGTGCGGCCTGGCATAGCGCGGTGCTGGCCGAGGCCGAGGTGCGGGACTTCAGCGACCCGCGCCACGGACAGGTGGCCCGGCTGGCGCAGGCCTGGCGCGCAGGCGGGCGGCGCGTCGCCCTCATCGACGGAGTCCTCGTGCATGGCAGCGCAGGCGCTGGCGGCGGCAGTTTCTTTGCCCTGTTGCGCGCCCCCTGCACCTCCTGGCCCGACCCGGCGCGCCAGGCGTACGTGCTGGAATTGCTGCTGCCCTGCCTGCATCTGCATTGGCTGGCGCTGCCGGACGGCGCGCAGGCAGCTCCCGCCGGGGCGGCACGCGCGGCCAGTGCGCGCGAGCTGGAAGTGTTGCACTGGGTCAGCATCGGCAAGAGCAATGAAGAGGTGGGGCAAATTCTCGGCATCAGCGGGGGGACCGTGAAAAGCCATTTGCAGCGCATCTATAAATTATTGGGGGTGAGCAATCGCACGCAAGCCGTCTCGCGCGGCATCGCGCTGCGCCTGCTGGCCGCCTGATGCCGCTTAGCGCTGCGGCCGGGGTGCGGCGTTCCGGTGCGTGCCGCCATCGTTGAACTGATCCTCGGTGCCGGGCGCGACCCGCGCGACGAGGGGGCTGGCGCGCAGGCGCTGGACTTCGGCCGGCGTCAGCAGGGCGGCAAAGCCGTTCAGCGCGGCCGTGTAGTGATATTGCACGGTGGCATCAGGCACCAGCGCCAGCACGGCGCGCCGTCCCGCTTCCCGCTGGGTTTCCCGTTGCGCTGCGTCAGGCGGCGTCAGTTGAAGGCGCAGTTCAACAACATAGGGCTGCCGCTGCTGCGGCGCCGATGCGCCGGCAGGCAGCACGCTGGCGGCGGCCAGGATGGCAAGGCTGAAACGGATTGCAGACATGCAAGCTCCCAAGGCAGGCGGCGTGGCCGCACATGCGCCGATTGTACGCCGGCCGCAGGGCAGGTGGCGCGCGACTTGCGTTAGTGCAAACGCGATGGTTTCCCCTGGTATTTTGTTGTTTTCAGTACAAACAAAAGATTGTATTAACCATAAGCGGCATGGTAGCCTGCTAGGCATCAGGCAGGCGCGCGCCGCCTGTGCGCGGCCACCAGCGGTGCACATGGCGGCAATGTATTGAAGGTAGGCAATAAGGAGTTACCGGATGCATGCAGCACACAGGCAGAACCTTGCAGCAACGCGCCATGCGCGCGGCTTTACCTTGCTCGAATTGCTGGTCGTCATCGTCATCATCGGCTTGTTGGCGGCGTATGTCGGCCCCAAATATTTCGCCCAATTGGGCAAATCCGAAGTGACGGTGGCCAAGGCGCAGATCGAGGCGTTTGAAAAATCGCTCGATACCTACCGCCTCGACGTGGGGCGCTACCCGACCACGGAAGAAGGCCTGGCCGCGCTGCTGGCCGCGCCGCCCGCCGCCGGCACGCGCTGGAATGGTCCCTACCTGAAAAAGGCCGTGCCGCTCGACCCGTGGGGCCATGCCTATCAATACCGCGCCCCGGGCAGCAAGGGCGAATATGACATCGTCTCGATGGGCAAGGATGGCCAGCCGGGCGGCAGCGGCGAGAACGCCGACATCAGCTCGCAATAACGCCAGCACCATTCTTTTTCCTACGGACAAGCCATCATGCAGTTCGAAGTACGCGCGCTTTCCACGGACCAGGCCGTAGCAACCTTGCATACGTGCGTGATCGACGGCCGCGACGAAGCCGACGCGCGCCGCCAGGCCGAGGCGCGCGGCCTGTTCGTCAGCGCCATCCGCCCGCTGCGGGCCACGCCGTTCAGCGCGGCCGGACGCCAGCGCGCGCGGGCCTTGCCCCTGCTGCTGTTCAGCCAGGAGTTGCTGGCGCTGCTGAACGCGGGCCTGGGCATCGTCGAAGGGCTGGAAGCCTTGCTGGAAAAGGAAGCGTCGCCGGCCACGCGCAGCGTGCTCACGCGTCTGCTGGAAGGCTTGCGCGAAGGCAAGCGCTTTTCCGCCGCCCTGGCGGAGCAGGCGGAACTGTTTCCGCCCTTGTATATCGGGATCGTCAAGGCGGCCGAAGGCACGAGCGACTTGCCGCGCGCCTTGTCGCGCTACATCGATTACCAGCAGCGCATCGATACGGTGCGCAGCAAGATCGTCAGCGCCGCCATCTATCCCGCCATTTTGCTGGCCGTGGGCGGCGGCGTCAGCGCCTTCCTGATCAGCTATGTCGTGCCCCGCTTCGCCGAGGTGTACCAGGGCGCGGGACGCAACTTGCCGTGGATGTCGCAAGTCATGCTCAGCTGGGGCCAGTTCGTCACGCAGCATGGCGTGCTGCTGTTGCTCGGGCTGCTGATCACGGGCGGCGTCGCATGGTCGGCCGTGCGGCGCGTGCTGCGCCATGGCGGCGTGGCGCGCCTGCTGGCGAAGTTGCCCGGTATCGGCGAGCGCGTGCGCATCTATGAATTGTCGCGCCTGTACCTGACCTTGGGCATGCTGGCCGAAGGCGGCATCACCATCGTGCAGGCGATCGCCACCGTGCAAGCGATGGTGTCGCCGGGCATGCAGGCGTCGTTGCAGCAGGCGCGCGGCGCCATCGAGGCGGGCCAGCCCCTGTCGTCCGCGTTTGAGCAATATCAACTGACGACGCCCATTTCCCTGCGCATGCTGCGCGTGGGCGAGCGCACGGGCGACATGGGGCCCATGCTGACGCAGTCGGCGGCCTTTTATGACGGCGAAATCAGCCGCTGGATCGACCGTTTCACGCGCACCTTCGAACCCTTGCTGATGGCCGCCATCGGCCTCGTCGTGGGCGCCATCGTGATCCTGCTGTACATGCCCATCTTTGACCTTGCCGGCGATATTTCATGATGCAGAGCGCAGCCGAATCCCCCGTGGCCGGCGTGGCCATCGATCCCGCGCTGCTGCAGCGCGCGCGCATCCTGTGCCGCCAATCGAAGCGCAGCCTGGTCGAGGAATTGCAGCAGTTGAGCGGCATCGAGGCGCGCGCCGTGGTGCGCGCGCTGGCGCGCCCGTTCGGCCTGGACGTGCTGGAAACGGCCGACATGCTGGCGTTGTCTCCCGCCTTCGACGTGCTGCCCCTGTCGCAGGCGCTGGCGCGCCACAGCGTGCTGCTGCGCGCCGCCGACGGCCAGCTGGTGGGCGTGATCGCCGACCCCTTCGACCTGGACCTGCAAACCTGGCTCGGCGCGCGCGCGGGGCAGGGCGCCTTGAGCATCCGCCTGGCGCTGCAGGCCGACATCGGCGCCTACCTGTCGAAGCAGGAAGAATCGGCGCGCGCCGTCGACAGCCTGCTGCCCGGCGCCGCCACCGATGCGCGGCGCGACGGCAAGACGGCCGCCGTGCTGTCGTTCGCCAGCGTGTCGGAAGCGGCCAGCCCCGCCGTCAAGCTGGTCAACTCGACCTTGTACGACGCGCTGAAGGCGGGCGCTTCCGACATCCACCTGGAAAGCACGGCCGGCGGCCTGGCCGTCAAGTACCGCGTCGACGGCGTGCTCGATCACGCCACGTCCGTCAACGGCATCGAAGTGGCGGAGCACATCATCTCGCGCCTGAAAGTGCTGGCCGAACTCGATATCGCCGAGCGCCGCGTGCCGCAGGACGGCAGCTTCCGCGTCGAATCGGGCGGGCGCGAAATCGATTTGCGCGTCTCCATCATGCCCAGCATCCATGGCGAAGACGCCGTCATCCGCATCCTCGACAAGCGCGCCATGATCGAGGCGTACGGCGCCCTGACCCTCGAAGCGCTGGGCTTTGACGCGCCATCGCTGGAAGCCCTGCGCGCGCTGGCGCAGGAAGCCTACGGCATGCTGCTCGTGACGGGCCCCACGGGCTCGGGCAAGACGACGACCCTGTATGCGGCGCTGACGGAAATCCATAACGGGCGCGAAAAGATCATCACCATCGAAGACCCCGTCGAATACCAGCTGCCCGGCATTCTGCAGATTCCCGTCAATGAAAAGAAGGGGCTGACTTTTGCCAAGGGCTTGCGCTCGATCCTGCGCCACGACCCCGATAAAATCATGGTGGGCGAGATCCGCGACCGCGAGACGGCGGAAATCGCCGTGCAATCGGCCCTCACGGGCCACCTGGTGCTCACCACCGTGCATGCGAATAACGTCTTCGACGTGTTCGGCCGTTTTACCCACATGGGCATCGATCCGTATGCGTTCGTCTCGGCCCTGAACGGCATCTGGGCGCAGCGGCTGATCCGCACCAACTGCCCCCATTGCGCTACCGAATATACGCCGGACGATTCTGAACTGGCCAGCGTGGGCCTGGCGCGCGCCGACGTTGATGCATATCAATTCAAGCAGGGCAAGGGGTGCGGCGACTGCCGCGGCACGGGCTACAAGGGGCGCCGCTCGATCGCCGAAATCCTCGTGCTGACCGATGAAATCCGCGAACTCATCGTCGACAAGAAGCCGATCCGCCAGATCAAGGCGGCCGCGCATGCGAACGGCACGCGCAGCCTGCGCCTGGCGGCGCTGGAACTGGTCAAGCGGGGCGCCACCAGCATCACGGAAATCAAGAGGGTCACCCTGCATGCGTAGAGCTTATGGACTGGGACTGCGCCTGGGCGTGGCGGCGGGCAAGGTGAGCCTGTGGCGCAGCAGCCGCTGGCGCGCGCCCGTCTGGACACCGCTGGGCGAAGCCGCGTATGCGCCGGGCGACACGCTGCACGGCGACTTTGCCGCCCTGGGGCAGGCGTTGGAACAGATTCTGCCGGCCGGCGAGTACGCGGGCTGGCCCCTGTCCGTGGTGCTCGACGATGGCTTGGCGCGCCTGTGGCAAGTGGATATGCCGCACGGCGCCGCGCGCCTGGCCGACATCGAGGCGGCCGCCGCGCTGCGCTTCCAGTCGCTGTATGGCGATCCTCCCGGCCTGTGGCACAGCAGCAGCGCCTGGGATGCGCGCGCGCCTTTCTTTTGCGCCGTGCCCCGTGCCCTGCTGGCGCAGCTGACGCGCGTGGCGGCCGCGCGCAAGCTGGCCCTGATTTTCATCACGCCGCAATTCGCGCGCCACTGGAACCGCTGGCACGGCGCGTTGAAACCGGGCGCCTGGTTCGGCCAGTTGCAGGAGAATGCCTTGACCCTGGGCGTGCGGCACGATGGCCGCCTGCGCGCCGTGCGCGCGCTGCCCGTGCCGCCCGGCGCGGGCCAGGATTGGCTGGAACACACGCTGGCGCGCGAGGCGCTGCTGCAGGGCGTGCCCGCACCGGCGCTGCTGCAGCTGTGCGGCGCGCCGCCAGCGCTCTGGCTGGCGCCGGCGGCAGCGTTCCGCTGCCAGGTTTTTTCCGCGCCGGACGGGGACGGCGCCTTGTCGCCGGCCGCCCGGCTGGCCCGCAGCGGAGGCGTGGCATGACGCGCCTCGATTTCGATTTCGCGCCACCCGGCTGGCGCCGCAGCCTGCACCGCGTGCCCGTCTGGGCGTGGATGACGGGGGTGCTGGGCGTGGCGCTGGCCGTCACGGCGGCCTGCAGCGGCAGCGCCGCGTTGCAGCGCCAGCAGGCAAGCGAAGCACGCTGGCATCTGGCGCAGCAGCGCGTGCTGGCCGCCATGCAGGGCCCCGCGCCTGCGCCGCAAATCGCCATCGCGCCCGCGCAGGCGGCGGCCGTGAATGCGGCCATCCTGCAATTGAACCTGCCGTGGCGCGACTTGCAGGATGCGCTGGCCAGCGCCACGCCGCCCGCCATCGCGCTGCTGGCGCTGGAACCGGATGCGCGCAAGCGCGTGCTGAAGATCACGGCCGAGACGACCGGCAGCGACGCCATGGTGGCCTACATCGCGCAACTGAAGCAGCAGGAGCTGTTTGGCGCCAGGGTGCAGCTGCTGCGCCATGAAATCAATGCGCTCGACCCGAACAAACCCTTGCGCTTCCAGCTCGAAGCGCGCTGGGGCACGCCATGATGGCCATCGACATCAATATCCTGCGCCTGCGCGCGCAACTGCTGCTGCGCCGCCTGGGCGCGCCCGCCTGCATCGCCGTGGCCTTGCTCGCGCTGGGCGTGGCCGCCTGGGCGTGGGCCTGGCAGCAGCGGGCCGTGGCGGCGCAGCTGGAAGCACGTCCCTTGCCCGTGCCATCGCTGGCCGTCGCCATCGCGGCGCCGCCGGCGACGGCCAGCGAAAACCTGGCGCGCTTTTATGCCGCCTTGGGACAGCAGCGCCACGCGGAGCAGCAGGTCAAGCAGCTGTTCGACCTGGCCGCGAAAAATGGCTTGCTGCTGGCGCAGGGCGAATACAAGAGCGGCTACGACAAGGCCAGCCGGGTCGCCACCTACCAGGTGACCTTGCCGCTGAAGGGCAGTTACGGGGTCGTGTGGCAGTTCGCGCTGCAGGCGCTGCGCGCCGCGCCCTTCGCCTCGCTCGACGAACTGAGTTTCCGCCGCGAGCAAATCACCGATACGCAACTGGAAGCGCGCTTGCGCCTGACGTTTTATTTGACCGAAACGCAGGCCGAAACGCAGGCCGATGCGCCGGGCGATGCGGGAGGCGCGCCATGACGCCGCGCCATTGGCTCATGCTGGCCGGCGTGCTGGGCGCGGGCGCCTTGCTGCTGTTCGGCGAGCGCCAGCCCGTGGCCGACGTGGCCGAAGCGGTGGAGCGGGCCGTCGCGCCCGCGCGCCATGCGGCCGCCAGGCCGCAGGCCGCGCAGCCGGCCATCCTGGCCCTGCTGCCGCGCAGCGAAGTGGCGGGCGAGGAGGGCGAGACCTTTGGCGGCGCCGACGGCGTCTTCCAGAGCCAGAACTGGAATCCGCCGCCGAAAATGGCAGTGACGGCAGCGCCGCCGCCACCGCCGCCGATGGCGCCGCCGCTGCCCTTCGTCTACCTGGGCAAGGCGGCCGCCGACGGCGCCTGGGAAGTGTTTTTGTCGCGCGCCGACAAGACGTATATCGTGCGCGCCAATACCGTCGTCGATGGCGCCTACAAGGTCGTGACGATCGCGCCGCCCGTCATGACGCTCACTTATCTGCCGTTGAACCAGGTTCAGCAGCTCAACATTGGAGTTTCCGAGTGATGTCTCGTTCCTTTTCATCGGCGCTGCTGCTCTTGCTGCTGTCCGGCTGCGCAGGGCAGCAAGCTTACCGCGACGGGCGCGAGCTGATTGCGCAAGATCAAATCCCGGCCGGCCTGCAAAAACTGCAGGAAGCGCTGCAGCAAGACCCCGGCAATGCGCAATACCGCAGCGCCTATCTGCAGGCGCGCGAACGGGCCACCGGCAGCCGCTTGCAGCAGGCCGAGCGCCAGGCGCAGGCGGGGCAGGGCGAGCTGGCGCGCGCCTCGTTCATGAGCGTGCTGGAAATCGATGCGCAGAACGAGCGGGCCAACAGTGGCTTGCGCGCGCTCGAACGCGAGCAGCGCCAGGGAAAATTGCTGGCCGATGCGCGCACGGCCCTTGAGGCAAAACAATACGACCCCGCGCGCCAGCGCTTGAACGCCATCCTGACGGAGCAGCCGAATCACGCGGGCGCGCGCGCGCTGCTGCGCGAGGTCGATGAAAAGACGGCGCCGCCCATCGTCGAATCGGGCCTGGCCAAGTCGTACAAGCAGCCGATCACGATCGAATTTCGCGACGCGCCGTTAAAACAGGTGTTCGAGCTGATCGCGCGCCGTTCCGGCCTCAATTTCGTCTTCGACAAGGACGTCAAGGCGGATGCGAAAACGTCGATCTTCCTGAAAAACAGCACGGTGGAATCGGCCGTCTACTTCCTGCTGGTGACGAACCAGCTGGAGCAGCAGGTGATGGATGCGAACACCATTTTGATCTATCCCAATGTGGCGGCGAAATTGAAGGAATACCAGGAAGTGCTGGTGAAAACCTTCTTCCTGGCGAACGCGGACGCCAAGCAGGTGGCCAACACGCTCAAGACCATCCTCAAGACGCGCGACGTGGTGGCCGATGAAAAACTCAACCTCGTCATCGTGCGCGACACGCCCGAGGCGATCCGCCTGGCCGAGCGCCTGATCGCGCTGCAGGACGTGCCGGAGGCGGAAGTGGTGCTGGAACTGGAAATCCTCGAAGTCAAGCGCAGCCGCCTGATGGAGCTGGGCGTGGCCTGGCCATCGAGCCTGACCTTGACGCCGCTCAGTACCTCGGGCGGGATCGGGTTGACCATCAACGACTTGAATAATCTGAATCAGCGTACTCTCGGCGTGAGCAACCTGGCCGTGACGGCGAACGCCAACAAGACGGATGGCGACGCGAACATCCTGGCCAATCCGCGCATCCGCGTGCGCAACCGGGAAAAGGCGAAATTCGTCATCGGCGACAGGGTGCCCGTGGTGACCACCACGATTTCGCCGGGCACGGGCGGCTTCGCTTCCGAATCGATCAGCTACCTGGACGTGGGCCTGACGGTGAACGCCGAGCCGACCATCTATTTGAACAATGAAGTGGGCATCCGCATCTCGCTCGAGGTGAGCAACCTGGGCGCGGCCACCACCACCCGGAGCGGCTCGACCCTGTACCAGATCGGCACGCGCCAGGCGTCGACCATGCTGCAGCTGAAGGATGGCGAAAATCAGGTGCTGGCGGGCCTGATCAACAATGAAGAGCGCAGCTCGGGCAACAAGGTGCCGGGCCTGGGCGACATTCCCGTGCTGGGCCGCCTGTTCGGCAGCAGCAAGGACGATAGCCAGAAGACGGAAATCGTGCTGTCGATCACGCCGCACCTGGTGCGTACGGTGCAGCGTCCGGAAGCGAAGGAGTCGGAATTTTCCGCCGGCACGGAAGGCAGCTTCCGCCGCCGGCCCGACATGGCGGCCAAGGCGCCCACGCAGATGCCGGGCACGGTGATCGTGCGTTCCGGCCCGTCGGCCGTCGGCATGCAGCCGGCGCCGGCGCAGCAGCTGATGGCGCCGGGCCAGGTGCCGCAGGCCTTGCCGCAGAGCGTGCCCGCGCAGGAAGTGGCGCCATCGCCCGAGCCGGCCGCCTCGCCCTTGCCGATCTCGGCTGGCCAGCCCGTGCCGCTGCAGGCATCGCCCTTGCCGCTGTCATCGAGCCAGCCGGTGCCGGTGGCGCCCGCCAAATGAGACTGGCGCATGCGCAGGGCGGGCCAGGCGGCTTCACCCTGATCGAGCTGCTGGTGACCCTGGCCATCCTGGGCGTGCTGGCCACCCTGGTGATCCCCGTCACGCAGGTGACGGTGCAGCGGCGCCAGGAGCAGGAATTGCGGCGCGCGCTGCGCGAGATCCGCCAGGGGCTCGACGCCTATAAACGGGCCGGCGACGAAGGCCGCGTCATGCGCACGCCCGACGCCAGCGGCTATCCGAAAAGCCTGGAGCTGCTGGTCGAGGGCGTGCCGGACCAGCGCAACCCGAAGCGCAGCAAGCTGTTTTTCCTGCGCCGCGTGCCGCGCGACCCGTTCAATGCGGACGCGGGCCTGAGCGATGCGCAAACGTGGGGCAAGCGCAGCTACGCCAGCGAAGCGGCCGAACCGCGTGAGGGCGACGATGTGTACGATGTGTACTCGACTTCCAACAAGACCGGCCTGAACAACGTGCCTTACCGTCTATGGTGAACCATGCCTGTCCCTGACCGCGCGCGCGGCTTTACGCTGATCGAGCTGCTGGTGGTGCTCGGCATCGTGGCGCTGTTGCTGACCCTGGCCGTGCCCCGCTACTTTCCCAGCCTCGACAAGGCGAAGGAAACCGTGTTGGCGGACAACTTGCGCAACCTGCGCACGACCATCGACCAGTTTCACGGCGATACGGGCCGTTATCCCGATACTCTGGAGCAACTGGTCGAAAAGAAATACCTGCGCGCCATGCCCATCGACCCCATCACGGACAGCGAATCGACATGGCTGATCGTGCCGCCGCCCGACGATACGCCGGGCCAGGTGTATGACGTGAAAAGCGGCGCGCCCGGCAAGGACCGCAGCGGCACGCCGTTCGCCGACTGGTAGCGGCCATGCACCGTCCTGCGCGCCGCCAGCGCGGTGTTACGTATCTGGGCCTGATCATCCTGGTCGCCATCCTGGGCCTCGTGGGGGCGGCCGGGCTGAAGATGGGCTCCTTGCTGCAGCGCCAGGCGGCCGAGCAGGAGCTGCTCGACATCGGGGCGGAGTTTGTCGATGCGCTGCAGAGTTACACGGGCGCCACGCCCGCCGGCCAGCCGCAGCATCCGCCGACCCTGGCCGCCTTGCTGCGCGACCCCCGCTTTCCGCAGGTGCGCCGCCATTTGCGCAAGCTGTATGTGGACCCCGTCACGGGACGCGCCGAATGGGGCTTGTTGTACCAGCCCGGCGGCCAGGGCATCATCGGCGTGCATAGCCTGTCATCGTCCGCGCCCTTAAAAGTGGGCAATTTCGACGCCCGCTTCACCGGTTTCGAAGGCAAGTCGCACCTGTCCGAGTGGCAGTTCGTTGCCGGCGGGCCCGTGCCGCCGGCGGGACTGGTCCTGGCGCCGGCAGACGCCGCCGCGCCGCCCTCCGCCGCGCCGCCCGCCTTGTTCCCGCCGCCGCATCCGGCTGCGCCAGCATCCGAACCGTCGGCGCCCGAGGTGGTGGAGCCGGAGGAAGAGGCCGGCGCGCAAGCGCGCAATCCACTTTAACCATAAGTCAACGATGAAGAATACAGGGATAACTATTTTCACCTGGAAATTCATCTTGACCTGGAACCATTTCATAGAGGAAATACTTTCAATAAATGAAATTTCAATAAAATAATTACAAGTAATTTGATGTCTTTATGCTACCATCCTTCCTGGTACTTTCAGTACTAAAGCGATGGCTGGCCCACCTGGCGGCCATAAATTACTTTTAAGGGATAATTTATGAAATTGAAATTTATCGCGGCAGGCATTCTGGCTGCAGCATCGTTCAGCGCATCGGCGGCCACCTACAATCTGGGCATCCTGGATCCAAGCGGCTTCGATACGCGGGCATCGATCACCACCAATTTCGCCGCCAATTCGGTGGTCGATGATTTGTGGACCTTCAAACTGCTGACCCCGTCGTCGACTTCGTTTGGCGCATTGCAAACGTTTTCCGTTGCCGAAGGCGCGATCAGCAACTTCGCCGCCACCCTGGTGGGCTATGGCGACCTGACCCTGACGTCGGTGGCCGGCATCCAGAGCCTGAGCTGGGCCGGTTCCCTGGCGGCGGGTACCTATGAGGTGCGTGTTTCGGGCTTGACCGGTTTGCAGAATGGCCAGTACGTGGGCACGGTCTCGGCCTTGCCTGTGCCGGAACCGGAAACCTACGGCATGCTGTTGGGTGGCCTGGCGCTGGTCGGTTTCGCCGCCCGCCGCCGCGCCCGCAAAGCTGTTTGATTTTTGCTGGCAAGAATGACAAAACCCGCCGAGGCGGGTTTTTTTGTTTCTACTGCATGACTACATGTGCGATTGCGACAACATGTGCAGGACTAGGCGCCCAGTCGAAGACAGTACGCCAGTACGGCGAGACGCAGGCAACAACGTCCTGCCCATGTTGTCAAGCGTGGCGCTTGAAGTCGCGGAAGCGGAAGCCAACCGCAAATAACGTCGCAAAATACGCCACGCCGCACAGGGCCACCACCAGGGCCAGCGCGCCGGCCCGCAACAGCGGATGGGCTTGCATAGCGATCCAGTCGATGCGCATGGCGCCAGCATACGCCACGCCGCCCATCACGACGAGCGCCGGCAGCAGGCGCAGGAAGAACTTGGCCCAGCCCGGTTTCGGCTGGTAGATGCCGCGCTTGCGCAAGCCCCAGTACAGGAAGCTGGCGTTCAGGCAGGCGCCCAGGCCGATCGACAGGGCCAGGCCGGCCACGGCGATGTAGGGCACGAACAACAGATTCATCAGCTGCGTGGCGATCAGCACGCCGATGGCGATTTTCACGGGCGTGCGGATATCCTGGCGCGCATAGAAGGCGGGCGCCAGGGTTTTCACGAGAATGATGCCAATCAAGCCCAGGCTGTAGGCCACCAGCGGCTGCGTCGACATGGTCACGGATTCGGCCGTGAACTTGCCGTAGTGAAATAATGTCGCGATCAGCGGTGTGGCCAGGGTCGCCATGCCGACGGCGGCGGGCAGGGCAAGCAGGAAAGTCAGGCGCAAGCCCCAGTCCAGCAGGGCCGAGTATTCCGTCTTGTCGCCATCCACGTTTGCCTTCGACAGGCTGGGCAGCAAGATGGTGCCCAGGGCCACGCCCAGCATGGCGGTGGGGAACTCCATCAGGCGGTCCGCATACGACAGCCAGGAAATGCTGCCCTCGGCCAGGCGCGACGCGATACTCGTGTTGATCATCAGGCTGATCTGCGCTGCCGAGACGGCGAACACGGCCGGTCCCATCTTTTTCAGCACGCGGCGCACGCCGCCGTCGGACAGGCCGATGGCGGGATTGATCGACAGGCGCGGCAGCATGCCGATCTTGATCAGGGCGGGAATCTGGATTGCCACTTGCAGCAAGCCGCCGGCGAACACGGCAATGGCCATGGCGTAGATCGGCTGTTTCAAGTGCGGCGCGAGGAACAGCGAGGCGGCGATGAACGACAGGTTCAGCAGCACTGGCGTGAACGCGGGTATCTTGAATTCGCGCCAGGTATTCAGGATGCCGCCAGCCAGGGCCACGAAAGACATGCAAGTAATATAAGGGAACATCAGGCGCGTCATCCACACGGCCGCGTCGAAGGCCCCTGGGTCCTTGGACAGGCCCGTGGCGATCGCGTACACGAACCAGGGTGCGCCGACGATGCCGATGGCGGACACGAGCAAAGTGGCCCAGACGAGGGTAGTGGCCACATGGTCGGCCAGTTGCTTGCTCGCTTCCTGGCCATGCTGGTTCTTGTATTCAGACAAGATCGGCACGAAGGCTTGCGAGAAGGCCCCTTCGGCAAACAGGCGGCGCAACAGGTTGGGAATGCGGAAGGCAACGATGAAGGCGTCCGTGTAGGCGCCGGCGCCAAAGGCGCGCGCGAACAGGCTTTCGCGCAATAATCCGGTTACACGGGACAGCATGGTCATGCTGGAAATGGCGGCGAGGGTTTTAAGCAAGTTCATGGGGGCAGATTATAGCCGGGCGCGGTACCGGCAAACGGTTAAAATATGGTAACAAGCGGGTAACAAGCGGGGCCGATTCGCCCTTGCCAGGCCCATTTTCAGGTGATTTTGGCATCACACACGGTTTTTTGATTTGCCCCCGCTTGAAAATATCGCTATAATCGAAGGCTGTACAGAATTCTGTTACGCAGACACTAATGTTTGACAGGCACTGGTTTGGCACACATGGTTCGGCAGACGCACAGAACGCACCGGTTGGCAAACACTAATGTTTGCAAACGCACTTTGACCCTGTTTTAGGAAATTCCATGGCAAATACCGCACAAGCGCGCAAACGCGCTCGTCAAGCAGTTAAGCAAAACGCACACAATTCGTCCCAACGTTCGACCTTGCGCACGGCTATCAAAGCTGCTCGCAAAGCGATCCAGGGCGGCGACAAGGCAGCTGCTGCTGCAATCTTCCAAGCATCCGTGTCGACCATCGACCGTATCGCTGACAAGAAGATCATTCACAAAAACAAGGCAGCTCGCCATAAGAGCCGTCTGGCAGCTGCTTTGAAAGCACTGTCCGCTTAATATTCGCCAGCAGGCAAGCCGCCACGGCGGCCTTGCCTGTGCCGGTACGCTGGCACTGGTTGAAAAGCAAAAACCCGCAGATTCATTCTGGCGGGTTTTTTCGCGTTTTTTCAGGATTTTTTGCGGCCGCATCCGCCAGCGGCAGGCTGCGGCCGCGCTGGCCTAGCGTGCCCCTGGCAAGTTGCCGATGCTCATGCCCGGCTTGATATTCTTTTGCTTGAACCAGCCCAGGTTCATTTCCAGCGCATAGCGCACGGGCACGGTCTTCGTGGAGCAATGGCTGTCGAGCGTGTGCGGCTGCATGTCTTCGATGTTGACGATCTTGCCGCCGGCATCGATAAAGGCCACGGACAGGGGCAGCGGCGTGTTTTTCATCCACATGCATTGCGTCGATGGGTTGCCAAAGACGAACAGCATGCCCGCATTGGCCGGCATCTTTTCACGGTACATCAAGCCCTGTTCGCGCTGCTCTTCCGTGGCGGCCACTTCCGCCTGGATCAAATGCATGCCAGCCGACAGCTGCACGCTCTTTGTTTGAGCTTGAGCAATGTTGGCGCCGGCCAGCAGGGCGATGGACAGGCTGAGATGACGTAGGGAATTTTTCATGGGGTGGGACGGTGGCTGCGAAGCGGCGATTAAGCCATGCTGGCGGCTGCCTGGTCAAGCATGCTGCCTGTCCGCGCCGAAAGCGTGGGGTTACAGCAACATGGCTGCTGCCGTAACCCCGGGAATTACCCTTGCTTCTTCTTACTTCTTACTTCTTGCTGCTTACTTCACGGGCTTGCCTGCCTCGGCGGCTGGCTGCTTCGCCTTGCGGGCCTGGGGAACCAGGCGCGGGGCATCCGTTGCGGCCGAAGCCTTGGTCGATGCGCCCGAACGCGCCGCATCCGTCGCGGCCGAAGCGTTGACGGTGGCCGACGCCGGCGGCACCGGCTTGACGGCGTCGGTAGCGGCCGACGCATGGCTGGCTGCCGAAGCGGGCGGCGGCTTGACGGCATCGGTCGCGGCGGAAGCGTGCACCTTGGCGCCCGATTGCGCCAGTGCGGCGCCGGCAAGCAGGGAAGCGGCCAGGGCCAGGATTACTTTTGTCATCATCTTTCCTTTTCTATCATGTTAAGGTGGGATGATTTTAATGCATTATCTAAAAATAAATAGTGCATCTTGGCAAAATTCGGCGCCGGGGACGTTTTTTCTTGTCCGGTTCACGCTTTTCCGATGTTTTCGGCCGGCACTTCGCACCATTCGCCGGGCAGCAAGGGGTGGCTGGCCAGGGAAAACGGGCCGATGGCGCTGCGCACCAGGCGCAGGGTGGGCAGGCCGACGGCGGCCGTCATGCGCCGCACTTGCCGGTTTTTTCCCTCTTTCAGGGTGATCGCCAGCCACGAGGTGGGCTTGTCGGCGCGCGCGCGGATCGGCGGATTGCGTGGCCACAGCCAGTCCGGCTCGGCGATGCGCACGGCCTTGCACGGCTTGGTGATGAAGTCGCCCAGGTCCAGCGGCGCCTGCAGGCGCGCCAGGCTGGCCGCATCGGGCACGCCGTCGACCTGCACCAGGTAGGTTTTCGCTTCCTTGCGGTCCGGGTGGCTGATCTCGTGCTGCAGGCGGCCGTCGTCCGTCAGCAGCAGCAAGCCTTCGCTGTCCGCGTCGAGCCGGCCGGCCGGGTAGATGCCGGGGATGGTGATGTGGTCGGCCAGGGTGGCGCGGCCCTCCTGCGGCGAAAACTGGCACAGGACCTGGAATGGTTTATTGAAGAGGATGAGTGGCATGCTGGTAAGGGAATTGATGTAAGCGATGGTGGCTGCTGATCGGCGCCGCAAAAGCGTGGCGCCCTGTAAGATACTGGTGCATAATGTGAAATGTTAGTCTTATGTCTTATAGAAGACTTGAGGCGGTATGGCAATGCGGTTCTTTGGCGCCGCGGGTGGCCCGGGTGTTCTTTCCCTGCTAAAGTGCGTTGTTGCCGCCCTGTTCGGACTTGTTTTTGTAAACTCTGCAACCGCAGAGCGCGTCGCCGGCCTGTGTTGCCCGCCAGCGGTGTGTCCCACTTCGGAGATCACGATGTATCAACATATCACTGTACCTGCTGACGGCCAAAAAATCACCGTCAACGCCGATTTTTCGCTGAATGTACCAGATAATCCCATCGTTCCCTTCATTGAAGGCGATGGCACGGGCATCGATATCAGCCCGGTCATGATCAAGGTGATCGACGCGGCCGTGGCCAAGGCCTACGGCGGCGCGCGCAAGATCAGCTGGATGGAAATCTATGCGGGCGAAAAAGCGACGAATGTGTACGGCCCCGATGTGTGGCTGCCGGAAGAAACCTTGGCCGTGCTGAAAGATTACGTGGTCTCCATCAAGGGCCCGCTGACCACGCCCGTCGGCGGCGGCATCCGCTCGCTGAACGTGGCCTTGCGCCAGCAGCTCGATCTGTACGTCTGCCTGCGCCCCGTGCGCTACTTCACGGGCGTGCCATCGCCCGTGAAAGAGCCGGAAAAGACGGACATGGTGATTTTCCGCGAAAACTCGGAAGATATTTATGCCGGCATCGAATACCAGCAAGGCTCGCCCGAAGCAAAGAAATTGATGGATTTCCTCGTCAATGAAATGGGCGTGACGAAGATCCGCTTCCCGGCCACGTCGGGCCTGGGCATCAAGCCCGTTTCCATCGAAGGCACCGAGCGCCTGGTGCGCAAGGCCATCCAGTATGCGATCGACAATGACAAGCCATCCGTGACGATCGTGCACAAAGGCAACATCATGAAGTACACGGAAGGCGGCTTCCGCGACTGGGCGTATGCGCTGGCGCAAAAGGAATTCGGCGCCGAGCTGATCGATGGCGGCCCGTGGTGCAAGTTCAAGAACCCACGGACGGGCCGCGACATCATCGTCAAGGATTCCATCGCTGACGCGTTCCTGCAACAGATTTTGCTGCGTCCGGCCGAATACAGCGTCATCGCCACCCTGAATTTGAACGGCGATTACATTTCCGACGCGCTGGCGGCGCAAGTGGGCGGCATCGGCATCGCGCCGGGCGCCAACCTGTCCGACTCCGTCGCCATGTTCGAAGCGACGCACGGCACGGCGCCTAAGTACGCGGGCAAGGATTACGTGAACCCCGGTTCGCTGATTTTGTCCGCGGAAATGATGCTGCGCCACATGGGCTGGCTGGAAGCGGCCGACCTAGTGATTTCCTCGATGCAAAAATCGATCGCCTCGAAGCGCGTCACCTATGATTTCGCCCGCCTGATGGAAGGCGCCACGCAAGTGTCGTGCTCCGGTTTCGGCCAGGTGATGGTCGAGCACATGTAAAGGAAACGGGGCAGGGTGCTGCGCGCCCTGCGAACGAAAAAAAACCCCGCTTCAAGGAAACGGGGTTTTTCACATCTGAGGGCCGGCGATGCTTAGGCTGCTTGGATGTTGGAAGCTTGCTTGCCTTTAGGGCCTTGCGTGACTTCGAATTGAACTTTTTGACCTTCTTTGAGGGTCTTGAAACCGTTCATGTTGATTGCGGAGAAATGAGCAAACAAATCTTCGCCGCCATCATCTGGAGTGATGAAGCCAAAACCTTTGGAATCATTGAACCACTTAACTGTACCTGTTGCCATAAAAAGAACTTTCAAAATTAAAACAAATCACACGAGCCATAAAAGCAAGAAGCTTCTTGCCCCCTCCTCGACGTCTCACTTCTTATCAAGCTGTACATTACTGCAACAGTCGATACAGCATTGTTGGCGGAATAAATAATGAAGTCAAGCGCTTTTCCATCGATATTGCCAAATTCTTCACGACAACCAAAAAAGCAACTCTTGATTTTGACGGCAAGGTCGCCATCTGCGCACTATTAAGAAAACGCGTAAGATTGAAAACAATTGGAAAGGCGTAGATATTGCGCATGACAACCACTGTGAAAGCATTAGAATAAGCGTATGGCAACCAAGCACGACACAGAAACCCTGCTGGAGCGGCAAGTGCTGAAGCCGCCACCGCTCTACCAGGTAGCCTTGCTCAATGACGACTACACCCCCATGGAATTTGTGGTGGCCATCATTCAGGAGTATTTCAACAAGGACCGTGAAACGGCGACGCAAATCATGCTCAGTGTTCATCGCTACGGCAAAGGAGTGTGCGGCGTGTTCTCTAAAGATATAGCGTGTACCAAAGTGGAGTTCGTTTTAACGCATGCGCGCAAGGCGGGGCACCCCCTGCAGTGCGTGATGGAGGAAGTATGATTGCGCAGGAATTAGAAGTAAGTTTGCACATGGCGTTTGTCGAAGCTCGGCAGGCACGACACGAATTCATCACGGTTGAGCATTTACTGCTGGCACTGCTGGACAATCCCTCCGCTGCCGAGGTGTTGCGTGCCTGCGCGGTCAATATTGAAGACCTGCGCAAGACCCTCACCAATTTCATCGGCGATAACACGCCGACCGTGCCTGGCACGGGCGAAGTCGACACCCAGCCGACGCTTGGTTTCCAGCGCGTGATCCAGCGTGCCATCATGCACGTCCAGTCCGCCTCGAATGGCAAGAAGGAAGTCACGGGCGCCAATGTGCTGGTGGCCATCTTCGGCGAAAAGGATTCGCATGCTGTCTACTACCTGCACCAGCAGGGCGTGACGCGCCTGGACGTGGTCAATTTCATTTCGCATGGCGTGCGCAAGGACCAGTCGACGGAAAGCGCGAAAGCCTCCGAAGGCGTGGAAGAGGCGCCCGTCGACGGCCAGCCGAAGGAAAGCCCGCTCGACCAGTTCACGCAAAACCTGAACAAGGCCGCTGCCGAAGGCAAGATCGACCCGCTGATCGGCCGCGAGGAAGAAGTCGACCGCGTGATCCAGATCCTGTGCCGCCGCCGCAAGAACAATCCGCTGCTGGTCGGCGAAGCGGGCGTGGGCAAGACGGCCATCGCCGAAGGCCTCGCCTACCGCATCACGCAAAGCGACGTGCCGGAAATCCTGCAGAATGCCGTCGTGTATTCGCTGGACATGGGCGCCTTGCTGGCCGGTACCAAATACCGCGGCGACTTCGAACAGCGCCTGAAAGCCGTGCTGAAACAGCTGAAGGACAATCCGAACGGCATCCTGTTCATCGACGAGATCCACACCATCATCGGTGCGGGCTCGGCGTCGGGCGGCACGCTGGATGCGTCCAACCTGCTGAAACCGGCACTGGCCAACGGCCAGTTGAAGTGCATCGGCGCGACCACGTACACGGAATTCCGCGGCGTGTTTGAGAAAGATCATGCCTTGAGCCGCCGCTTCCAGAAAGTGGACGTCAACGAGCCAACCGTCGAGCAAACCGTGCAAATCTTGCGCGGCCTCAAATCGCGCTTCGAAGAGCACCATGGCGTGAAATACTCGGCCTCGGCCCTGTCGACGGCGGCCGAACTGGCGGCGCGCTTCATCAACGACCGCCACTTGCCCGACAAGGCGATCGACGTCATCGATGAAGCGGGCGCGGCGCAGCGCATCTTGCCGAAGTCGAAGCAAAAGAAAACCATCGGCAAGGCCGAGATCGAGGACATCATCGCCAAGATCGCCCGCATTCCGCCGCAAACGGTCAATCAGGACGACCGCAGCAAGCTGCAGACGATCGACCGCGACTTGCGCAATGTTGTGTTCGGGCAAGATCCGGCCATCGATGCGCTGGCGTCGGCCATCAAGATGGCACGTGCCGGCCTGGGCAAGACGGACAAGCCGATCGGCTCCTTCCTGTTCTCCGGTCCGACGGGCGTGGGCAAGACCGAGGTGGCGAAACAGCTGGCCTTCATCCTCGGTATCGAGCTGATCCGTTTTGACATGTCGGAATACATGGAACGCCACGCCGTCAGTCGTCTGATCGGCGCGCCACCGGGCTACGTCGGTTTCGACCAGGGCGGCTTGCTGACGGAAGCGATCACCAAGAAGCCGCATGCGGTCTTGCTGCTCGATGAAATTGAAAAAGCCCATCCGGACATTTTCAATATCCTGCTGCAAGTGATGGATCACGGTACCTTGACGGACAACAATGGCCGCAAAGCCGATTTCCGCAACGTGATCATCATCATGACGACGAATGCGGGAGCGGAAAGCTTGCAAAAGACGTCGATCGGCTTCACCAACTCGAAGCAGGCTGGCGACGAGATGGCCGACATCAAGCGCATGTTTACGCCGGAGTTCCGCAACCGCATCGACGCGACCATCAGCTTCCGTTCGCTGGATCAGGAAATCATCCTGCGCGTGGTCGACAAGTTCCTGATGCAGCTGGAAGAGCAGTTGCACGAGAAAAAGGTCGAAGCCGTATTTACCGAGAAGCTGCGCGCTTTCCTCGGCAAGAAAGGTTTCGATCCGCTGATGGGCGCGCGGCCGATGGCGCGCCTGATCCAGGACATGATCCGCAAGGCCCTGGCCGACGAACTGCTGTTCGGCCGCCTGGTGACGGGCGGACGGGTCACGGTCGACCTCGACGACAAGGACCAGGTCTTGCTGGAATTCCCGGAACCGCCAGACGCGGCGCCGACGGCTGCGCCGGAAACGGTGGAAGTGGAATAAGCTTCCTGCCGTCAACAAAAACCCGCCCACGCAAGTGGCGCGGGTTTTTTTACGCCCGTAAGTGAGTAATGGAAACTATTATGCAAATTGCCTTGTTTAAAAAAAGGTATTGCTTTTGCATCAGCTATGCAAGAATCGGGATCCCGGTGTCGGCCTTGCCCCGCATCGTTTCCATGACCGCTGACTGCTCGTTGAAAGACTGCCTACATGAAAATTTCCCGTACTCTCGCCTTCCTCCTGTTGTCCGCCGGCTTGCTGGGGAGCGCTGCCGCCGCTGCCGCGCCTGCCGGCAGCTACTTCCGCTTCCCCGCCGTGCGCGGCGATACCGTCGTCTTCACGGCCGAAGGCGACTTGTGGAAAAGCAATCTGCGCGGTGGCGCGGCGCAGCGCCTGACCACGCATCCGGGCTATGAAACGAATGCGGCGATTTCGCGCGATGGCCAGTGGATCGCCTTTTCCGCCGCCTATGAAGGGGCGCAGGAAGCGTATGTGATGCCGCTGGCCGGCGGCTTGCCGCGGCGTATTTCGTACGACAATGGCGGCGTGCTGGTGCTGGGCTGGACGGCGCAGGGCGAAGTGCTGGTCAGCACGCAAAATACGGACGGTCCCGCGTCGCGCCGCATCGTTGCCGCCATCGATCCCGTGAAACAGACGCGCCGCGTGTTTCCCGTGGCCGACGCCAACGATGCCGTGCTCGACGACGCCGGCAAGACGCTGTTCTTCACGCGTTTCGGCCTGGCCATGACCAACGACAATGTGCGCAACTACCGGGGCGGCGCGCATGCCGTCCTGTGGCGCTACGACCTCGATGGCAAGGGCGAGGCGGTGCGCATGCACGCGGAGCCCGCTGTGTTGGCTGGCAACAACAAGCGCCCCATGTGGTGGCAGGGCCGTGTCTACTATATCAGTGACGCGGGCGGCAGCGACAATCTGTGGAGCATGCTGCCCGACGGCTCCGACCGCCGCGCCTTGACCAGCCACACGCAGTGGGACGTGCGCAATGCGTCCCTGGGCGACGGCAAGATCGTCTACCAGCTGGGCGCCGATTTGCATGTGCTCGACCTGAACGCCCCGGCAACGGGCGCCTCGCAGCCGCTGGCCATCAGCCTCGTGTCCGATTTCGACCAGCAGCGCGCGCGCCAGATCCGTTCGCCGCTCGATACCTTGAGCAATGTCCAGGTGTCGGGCAAGGATGAGCGCATCATCCTTACTGCAAGGGGCCGTGTCAGCATCGCCGGCACGGGCAGCCTGCGCCGCGTCGACATCGCCATTCCGGAAGGGGCGCGGGCGCGCGACGCCGTCTTTTCCAGCGACGAGAAATCCATCTTCGCCGTCGTCGACACGAGCGGCGAGAATGAAATCTGGAAGTACGCCGCCGATGGCTCGGGCAAGGGCGAGCAGCTGACGACGCAGGGCGATAATCACCGCTGGAAATTGTATCCGTCGCCGGATGGTCGCTGGCTGGCCCACACGGATAAAAAGGGCCGTTTCTGGCTGCTGGACCTGGCGACCAGGGGCAACGCGCTGATCGACGACGCGGGCAAGGCGGGCGTGGACAAGCACGACGAAGTGCAATGGTCGCCCGACAGCCGCAACCTGGCCATCGTGCGCGTGGCCAGCAACGAGCAGCGCGAGCAGATAGGCTTGTACAACCTCGCGTCGAAGCAGCTGCAATTCGTCACCAGCGACCGCTACACGTCTGGTTCGCCCGTGTTTTCGCCGGACGGGCGCTGGCTGTATTTCTTGTCGGCGCGCAATTTCCAGCTGGCCAACGGTTCGCCATGGGGCGACCGCAACATGGGGCCCGTGTTCGACAAGCGCACCGGCGTGTATGCGCTGGCGCTGCAGCCGGGCAACCGGTTCCCGTTCCAGCCCGACGATGAACTGAGCCGTCCGGGAGTGAAGCCGCCCGAGACGGACGATGAAAAGGCGGCCGAATCGGCGGCGGAAAAAGCGCTGGAAAAGGCGGGCGGCAAGGGCGCCGTGAAAAAGGCGCCGGCGGCACTGCCAGCCATCGTCAGCCAGGGCCTGGCCGAACGCCTGTATGAAGTGCCGCTGGCGGCGGGCAATTACAGCGCGCTGGCCGCCGATGACAAGCGCCTGTATTTCCTCGAGCGGGACAGCGGCGAAAACAAGTCCAGCCTGAAGACCTTGGCGATTGGCAACACCGGCTCCAAGCCGGAATTGCTGGTGGCCAATGTGCGCGAATTCGACCTGGCGCAGGACAAGAAGCATTTGTACTACCGCACGGCGGCGGCCACGGGACCGGGCGAGATGCTGGTGATCGAGGCGGGCGCCAAGCTGCCGGCCGACCTGTCGAAGGCCAAGGTCAAGGTCGACGACTGGACTTTCGTGTCGAATCCGCGCCTGGAATGGAAGCAGATGTTCAACGACGCCTGGCGTTTGCACCGCGATTTTCTCTACGACGCGAAGATGCGCGGCGTGGACTGGAAGGCGGCGCGCGACAAATATGCGCCGCTGGTCGAACGGGTCACGGACCGCGCCGAACTCAATGATCTACTCGGCATGATGGTGGCCGAAGTGGGCGCCCTGCATTCGCAGATCCGCCCCGGCGAATTGCGCCGCACGGAACAGGAAGGCACGCCGGCGGGCCTGGGCGCCGTGCTGGCGCGCACCAGCGACGGCTACCGGGTCGAGCATGTCTACCGCAGCGAGGCGGAGCTGCCTTCGGCGCGCGCACCCTTGTCGCGTCCCGACGTGGACGTGAAGGCGGGCGACGTGATCACGGCCGTCAACGGCAAGGACGTCTTGGGCGCGCGCGACATCAGCGACCTGCTGCTGAACCAGGCCGACAAGCAGGTGCTGTTGCAGGTCAAACGGGGCAAAGGCGCGCCGCGCGCCGTCATCGTCACGCCCGTCAACATGGCGAAACAGACGGCGCTGCGCTATGGCGACTGGGAATTGAGCCGCGCCGAGCAGGTGGCGGCCGCCTCGCAGGGGCGCATCGGCTACCTGCATTTGCGTGCCATGGGGCCCAACGACATCGCCTCGTTCGCGCGCGATTTTTATGCGAACGTCAACCGCGAAGGCTTGATCATCGACGTGCGGCGCAATAACGGCGGCAATATCGACAGCTGGATCATCGAAAAACTGCTGCGCAAGGCCTGGGCCTACTGGGCGCCGCCGGGCGTGCAGCCGTCGTCGAACATGCAGAATACCTTCCGCGGCCACCTGGTCGTGCTGGTCGACGAACTCACGTATTCGGATGGCGAGACCTTCGCCGCTGGCATCAAGGCCCTGGGGCTGGCGCCGCTGGTGGGCAAGCGCACGGCTGGCGCGGGCGTCTGGCTCAGCGACAATACGCGCCTGGCCGACAATGGCATGGCGCGCGTGGCGGAAAACGGCCAGTTCGGCATCGACGGCCAGTGGCTGATCGAAGGCGTGGGCGTGGTGCCGGACGTGGAGGTGGAAAATCCGCCGCACGCCACCTTCAATGGCGCCGACCGCCAGCTGGAAGTGGCGCTCGACATGCTGGCGAAAAAGCTCAAGGAGCAGCCGCGCCCCGCTTTCCAGGCGCAGCCGATCCCCGCGCTGAAGTAGTCCCGCTACAGGCCGCAGGCGGCCTTGAACTGTTGCGCGCGGCGGCGCGACACCTCGACCACGCTGCCATCCAGCAGGTGCAGGTCGAGGCCATCGGCCGCATTCGGCGCCACTTGCGCCACCTGCGCCAGGTTGACGATCTGGCGCCGGTTGGCGCGCAGGAACAGGGCCGGATCGAGCTTTTCTTCCAGCTGGTTCAGGGTGCGCAGCATCAGCGGACGCTGCGCGCCGAAATGCACGCGTGTGTAGTTGCCTTCCGATTCCAGCAGGCGGATATCGTCAAATGC
The DNA here is from genome assembly GCF_030397705.1 of Janthinobacterium sp. SUN100. Lineage (NCBI taxonomy): Bacteria > Pseudomonadati > Pseudomonadota > Betaproteobacteria > Burkholderiales > Oxalobacteraceae > Janthinobacterium > Janthinobacterium sp. SUN100. Next base: position 561,297 of record NZ_JAPUBU010000005.1, read on the forward strand.
CACGAACCAGCAGCGTTCCCCGTCCTTGATGAAGACTTTGCGCGGCGCGGGCGGCGGCACGGCTTGTGCCCGCGCGCCGGCGCGTGCCAGCGCCGTGGCCAGGCGTGCCGCCTGCACGGGTTTTTGCAGGTAGTCGAGGGCGCTGACCTCGAACGCCTGCAGCGCGTACTGGTCGAAGGCCGTGCAAAAGATGACGTCGGGCGCATCGTCGAGCGCGGCCAGCAGGTCGAAGCCGGAGCCGCCCGGCATCTGCACGTCGAGCAGCAGCAGGTTGGGCCGCAGCTTGCCGATCTGCGCGACGGCGTCGGCCGCGCTGGCCGCCTCGCCCACGATCTCCACGGCGCCGCGCTGCACATGCGGCGCCAGCAGCCGTCGCAGCTCGGCGCGCGCCAGGCGCTCGTCATCGACCAGCAGTACCTTGAGCGGCTGGCCGTTCATGCCCGCTCCGGCAGGTGGATGGTGGCATGCACCCAGCCCGCCTGTTCGCGCAATTCCAGGCTGGCGCGTTCGCCGCAAGCCAGTTGCAGCCGTTGGCGCGCATTGCGCAGGCCGACGCAGGTGGAGTTGCCCGGTTCGCGCAAGGCGCCCGTGTTGGCCACGTCGATCTGCAGCATGGCCGCGCCGTCGGCGGGGCTGGTACGGCGCGCCGCGATGCGGATGTCGGCGCCCTCGGCGCTTGCTTCGACGCCGTATTTGACGGCGTTTTCCACCAGCGTCTGCAGGGCCATGGGCGGCACGCGCACGTATTCCACGTCGGGCGCGCTGATCTCGATCGCGAAGCTGACGCGCAAGCGTTCCTCGAAGCGTATCTGTTCGATGGCCAGGTAGGCGCGCACGGCGTCCAGTTCGGCCGCCAGCGGCACCGTGGCGTGCTGGCCCGATTGCAGCGCGTGGCGCATCAGGCCTGCCAGCTGGTCGATCATGTGCGCGGCCGCTTCGCGGTCTTCGAAGATCAGGGCGCGCACGCTATTGAGGCTGTTGAAGAAAAAATGCGGATTGACTTGCGCCTGCAGGGCGCGCAGTTCGGCCTCCCGTCCGTGCAGCTGCAGGCGCAGGGTTTCCGCTTCCAGGCGAGCGGCGCGGCGCAGCGACAGCGCGGTGAAGTAGAACACCGTCCAGGTCAGGAAGACCCCGAACCAGAACAGCAGCGCGCCGGGCAGCCAGGCGATGCCGCGCAGGATGTCGGGCGGATACATGACGTGGAAGGCGGCCGTCACACTGGCCGTCTGGATGGCGGCCAGCAGGATCAGCGACGGCACGATACGTTTCCAGCGCAAGCCGTTTGCCGCCCAGCCGCGCCGGCGCAGCACGCCATGCCACAGGTGCGACAGCAGCAAGCCGCCAAGCGATCCCCAGCAGGCGATGGTCGCGACGATGCGCAGTTGCGAGGAGCCGCCGTACACGCTGTTGAACAGGGCCAGCGCGCCCCAGCCGGCCAGCTGGAAGGTCCAGTACCAGTCGATCCGGGCCAGCAACGGGGGGCGGTGGGGTGGCGTCATGGCTCAATGCAGGAATTGCTCGATCTGGCCGAACATCCAGTCCGGCTGGTCGTACATGATGAAGTGGCGCGCCGTGTCGGCCAGCGCGATCTGCACGCCCGGCAGCTGGGCATACTGTTGCTGGAAGGTGGCCTCGATGGCGGCGCGCGGCGCGTAGTCCTTGTAGGCGATCCAGGTGCCCAGCACCAGCGTGGGCGACTGCACTTTCGCCACGTCCTGGCGCAAATCGCTGGCCATCAGGGTGCCCATGGCCTTGATCACCGTTTCGCGGTCCGAGCGCTGGCCCCAGCCGATGATGCGTTCCACGTCGGCCGGCGCGCTGGCCATGGTCGCGACGGTGCGGCGCTGACTGGCGCTGGCGGCCGCCGCATCCTGGGCCCGCATGGCCGCCTGCATCTGCTGCGACATGGCTTGCAGCTGCTCCGGCGTGATGGAGGGCAGCTGCGTCGCGCCCAGCGCCGGCAGCGAATCGACGATCACCAGCTTGCCCGTCTGCGCCGGATGGTCGATGGCCATTTTCAGGGCCAGGAAGCCGCCCAGGCTATGTCCGATGATGGCCGGCTGGCCCAGTTTGCGGGTGCCGATGTAGTCGGCCAGCTGCTGTTCCGCCTGCGCCAGCAGGTCGCCTGCGATGGGCGCCACGCCGGCAAAGCCGGCCAATGTCAGCGCGTGGCATTGGCGCGCGGCCTGCGGGCCGCACAGGCGCGCCACGGTGGCTTGCCACACTTCGCCCGAGGATGCGAGGCCGGGAATCAGGATCAGGGGACGGCCTTGTCCGGTGACCTCGACCGTGAAGGCATTGGGCGCGGCGGCCTGGCTGGCGCCCGCCAGCAGCGCCGTACTGAGCAAGATCAATGTTTGCAGTGTTCGTTTCATGGGGTACTCCTCCTTGACGACCATGCTAGCGTTGCCGGGAACGCGCGGCCAGCGTCGCGGGATGAGCGGCGCCAGGGCGGGATGAGCGGTTCAGATCCACCCATCGTGGTCCTGGCAGTGGTCCGGATGGTAGGTCAGGTATTGCACCATGCGCGGCGCCGGGCCGCGGTTGGGCGTGGCGCAATGGGGCAGGGCCTGGTGCCAGATGATGAAATCGCCGGCCATGCCTTCGACGGGCACGGGCCGCAAGTCGTCGACGGCCCATTCGCGCGGCTGGCGCCCTGGCGGCACTTGCCGCAGCCAACCGGCCATGCGGTGCTGGAAGCCGGGCACGCAGTGGAAGGCGCCGTGCTGCGCCGGACAGTCGCTCAGGTACAGCATGCCTTGCAGCTTGAATGGAATCGGCTGCTGCAGGCTGACGTCCCAGTGCAGGGCGCTGCCGAGGAAGCGGTGCTGCGGCGTTTCCGGAGCATTGAAGCTCACCTTGTCGATGCTGGCGTAGATGCCGGCGCCAGTGCCGTACAGCTGCTGGTAGGCGTGGCGGATGTGCGCGCTGTGGCGGTTTTCCTCGAGGGCCGGGTGGTCGGAAAACTGCAGCATCAGGCCCCGCTTGCCCGGGTGCGGCTGGTACCACGATGCCGCATCGTCCGGGGAGGCGCCCAGGTAGTCCCAGATCGCCGCCCGGGCGGCGGCGCACTGCGCGCGCGGCACGGCGCCGCGCAGCACCAGGTAGCCGTGCTCCTCGAAATGGTGCAGCTCGGCTGCGGATAGCACGTCCTCGTGCGGGCTGCCGGCGTGGGCCGGGCGTGGGCGCGTGCGCGCGGCGATCCAGTCCGTGTAGGCTTGCAGGGTCGGCCGTTGCTGATACAGGAAGTGCAGCGCGTCTTCCATCGAAATGCCGCGTGCGTACAGCGCCTTGATGTCGCTGTGGTCGCGTGCCAGTCCCGGGTTGCCGCTCACGGCGCCTTGTCCCGTGCAGCGCTGCCATAAATCGTGCAAGTGAGCCCAGTCGTCCATGGTGTTTTTTGTCTGGTTGGAAAAATCAGCCGGCGCGCAGGCGGCGCCACAAGGTGGTACGGCTGATGCCGAGGTACTGGGCGGCGGCGTCGCGGCGCCCGCCGAAGCGCGCCAGCACGGCGCTGGCGCTTTCGTCCTCCAGGCGCGGCGCGGCGGCGGTAGCCGGCGCCGGCGGCAGCGCCGCCGTGCCGGCAGCGTTGGCCAGTTCCGGCGCCACGCCCAGCACGAAGGCGGGCGTCAGCGCCTGCAGCGGTTCGGCGGCCAGGAACAGCGCCAGGCGTTCGGCCAGGTTGCGCAGTTCGCGCACGTTGCCGGGCCAGTCGTAGCGGCGCAGCAGCGGCGCGCAAGCCTGGATTTCCGCGTGCAGGTTGGGATGCGGACGGGCGCCCAGCGCCGCCAGCGCGTTTTTCAGCGACCATTCGGCCAGGCCTGGAATGTCGCTGGCGCGTTCGCGCAAGCCGGGTAGATGCAGGCGCAGCACGGCCAGGCGGTAGAACAGGTCGGCGCGGAAGCGTCCTTCGCGGATGCGCTGTTCCAGGTCGCAGTGGGTGGCGCTGATGATGCGAACGTTGATGGCGATGGGCCGCGTGCCGCCCACGCGCACCACTTCGCGCTCTTCCAGCACGCGCAGCAATCGCGTTTGCAGGGCCAGCGGCATTTCGCCGATTTCGTCGAGGAACAGGGTGCCGTGGTTGGCCGCTTCGAACAGGCCAGCATGGCCGCCCCGGCGCGCACCCGTGAAGGCGCCATCCTCGTGGCCGAACAGTTCCGATTCCAGCAGGGATTCGGCGATGGCGCCGCAATTGATGGCGATGAAGGGCCGGTTCGCGCCCAGGCTGCGCGGGCTTTCACGGTGGATCGCCTGCGCCACCAGTTCCTTGCCGCTGCCCGTCTCGCCCTGGATCAGCACCGTCGCCGGCGAGCGGGCATACAGCACCACCGACTGGCGCAGCGCTTCCATCGCTTCCGATTCGCCGCGCAAATCGTGCAGGCCGTGGCGCGCGCGCAGGGTGTCGGCCACCACCGCGCGCCGCCCGCGGTTCGATTCGATCTGGGTCAGGCGCGCCAGTTCCAGCGCGTCGTCGAAGGCGCGCCGGATGGCCGTGGCCGAATACACGAAGACGGCGGCCAGTCCCGCTTCCTCGGCCAGGTCGGTGACGAGGCCCGCGCCGACGACGGCCTTGACGCCGGCCGCCTTCAGTTCATTGATCTGCGCGCGCGCGTCTTCCTCTGTGGCGTAGGTGCGCTGCGCGATCTGGAAGCCGAAGGTGGCGGCAAATTCGGCCAGTTCCGGCATCGGGTCCTGGTAGGTGACGACGCCGATGTGCGGCGAGATGCGCCGCGCGCGCGCCAGTGCCTGCATCACGTCGTAGCCGCTGGCCTTGGCGATGATGACGGGTACCGACAGCCGGCCTTTCAGGTAGGCGCCGTTCGAGCCGGCGGCGATGACGGCGTCGCAGCGTTCCGTGGCCATGCGTTCGCGGATGTGGCGCACGGCGTCGTCGAAACCCAGGTTGATCGGTTCGATCGTCGCTAGGTCGTCGTATTCGAGCGTGATGTCGCGGAACAGGTCGAACAGGCGCGAGACGGAGACTGTCCATATGACGGGTTTGTCGCGGTGGTCGAGCGGAGGTTGGGGAGGGCGGCGCATGCTTTATTCTAAACGATTTGTTTCATTTTCCAGCCATGCAACGGCGTTGCAACGGGCGTGTTGCAGGTGGTCTGTGGTGTTTCAGATATTGCCAATAAGGAATATGAAAAAACCGTGGGAAACTGGTTTATGATCTAGCAGCACCATGATGCTTGTAAGAATCTTTTTCCCAGGCGCATGTTTATCTTGTCCTTAACCGTCCCATGGTGTCCATGAACCGCGTACCGACCAGTCCCGATTTCATCGCCGATGCCTTGCAACTGATCGCCTTGCCGGCGTGCGCCTGCGATGCCTGCGGCATGGTGGTGGCGGCGAATGGCGCCTTGCAGGCCCTGCTGGGCCGGGATATCGCGGGCCGGCTGCTGGCCGACTGCTTTACGGACGCCTACCGCGCGTCGAGCACCAGCATGCTGCGCGGCGCGCTCGGTGCGGCGGGGCGCGAGCGGCACTGGGACAGCAGTCTGGAAGGGGCGGCGGGCGCCATCGCCGTGCAGGTCTGGTCCCGGCCCCTGCTGGTGGACGATGGCTTGCCCGGCGCGACCCTCGTGTTTGCCGACATCCGCGTGCAGCAGCGCGACCAGCAAGCCTTGCGCAAGACCTTGCTCGAGCAGCAGGCCATCCTGGAAAGCGCGGCCGTCGGCATCGTTTTTTCCAAGGGCGGCTTCATCGAAGAGTGCAATATCCGCGCCGCCGAGATGCTCGGCTACGCGCGCCACCAGTTGACGGGCATGCCGGGCGCGGTGTTGTACCGCTCCGCCGAGCATTGCCGCGCCCTGGGGCTGGAAGCGGCGCCGCTGTTGTCGAAGGGCAAGCCGTACCGCACCGAACTGGAATTGCGGCGCCAGGACGGCAGCTTGTTCTGGAGCCGCCTGCACGGGCGCGCCGTCGATCCCCTCAATACGCATGACGGCACGGTCTGGATCATCGAGGATATCAGCGACCACCGGCGCGACGAAGACCAGCTGCGCCGCGCCATGCTGGAAATGCAGGCCGTGATGGATAACGCGCCCCTGGCCATCGGTTTTCAGCGCGACAAGGGCGTGCTGCGCTACAACCGGCGCTTCGCCGAATGCTTCGGTTTCGATGGCGACAGCGGCGTGGGCATGGCCGTCGCCGACCTGTATCCGTCGCGCGCGGCGTATGAAAATGTCGTCAGGCAGGCGTCTCCCCTGCTGCGGCGCGGCCAGCCGTTCCAGGGCGAGATGGAGATGCGCCGCCGCGACGGTTCCACTTTCTGGGCGCTGGCGTATGGCTATGTCCTGAATCCGGAGAGCCAGACGGACCGCGGCCTGCGCGACACGATCTGGCTATTCGACGACCGCAGCGCGCAGAAGGCGGCCGAGGAGGCGACGCGCCAGCTGATGCTGGAGCAGCAGGCTATCCTCGACAACGCCTCCGTCGGTATCCTGTTTTCCCGTTCGCGCCTGGTCCTGCGCTGCAATCCCCGCTTCGCCGAAATGTTCGGCTACGCGCAGGAGGAGATGACGGGCTTGCCCGCCGCCGAGCTGTTTCCTTCCCCCGCCGCCTACGAGGCGTTTGGCGTGCAAGCCACGCCGCTGCTGGGACAGGGCTTGCCCTACGAGCAGGATGAATCGCTGTTCCGCCGCCGCGACGGCAGCCTGTTCTGGTGCCGCATCCGCGCCAAGGCCGTCGACCAGGCGCACAGCGAGCAGGGCGCCATCTGGATACTGGAAGACGTCACGGCCAGCCGCCAGACGCAGATGGAAGTGGCGGCCATCATGACGAATGCCTCGGTGAGCATCCTGTATACCAAGAACCGCCAGATCACGCGCTATAACCTGGGCTTTGCCGCGATGTTCGGCTACAGCGGCGACGAGGCGCTGGGCTTGCCCGGGCGCGCGCTGTACGTGTCGCAGCAATCCTATGAATTGCTGGGCGCGGCGGCCTTTCCCTTCCTGTCCGTGGCCAAGCCCTTCCAGACGGAAGTGGAAATGATGCGCCGCGACGGCAGCACCTTGTGGGCGCAGCTGATCGCCTATGTCGTCAATCCCGACGATCCCGCCGCCGGCACCATCTGGATCATCGAGGACCGCACGGAAGCCAAGCGCGCCGAAGAGTCCCTGCGCAACGCGCTGCTGGAAAACCAGGCGATCCTCGACAGCGCCGTGCTGGGCATCTCGGTGGTGGAAGGCGGCCACAATTTGCGCGCCAACAGCAAGATGGAAGAGCTGTTCGGCTATGGACCGGGCGAGATCAACGGCCTGTCGGTGCAGGCCCTGTATCCCGACGTGGCCGCGTGGAAGGCGGCACGCGGCGAGACGGCGCGCGATTTCGATGCGGGCAGGGTGCACATGTCCGAATACCAGCTGGTGCGCAAGGATGGCAGCCGTTTCTGGGCGCGCCTGTCCGGCCGGCCGTTCGATCTGGCGCATGCGCATGGCCGTTCCGTGTGGCTGGTTGACGACGTGACGGCGCGCCGCGAGGCGGCCGAGGCGGTGCGCCGCGCGCGCGACGAGCTGGAATTGCGCGTGCAGGAGCGCACGGCCGAACTGGCCGGCGCCAACCTGCTGCTGCAGGGCGAAATCGTCGAGCGGCGCCAGGCCGAGGCGCGGGTGCATCACATGGCGTACCACGACAACCTGACGGGCTTGCCGAACCGCGCGCTGCTGTCGGACCGGCTGGAGCGGGCCATGCTGGCCGCGCAGCGCTCCGGGCGCAAGCTGGCCGTGATGTTCATCGACCTGGACCGCTTCAAGACCATCAACGATTCGCTGGGCCACATGACGGGCGACCTGCTGCTCAAGGAAGTGGCCGCCCGGCTGTGCGGCGCCGTGCGCGCCAGCGACACGGTGGCGCGCCTGGGCGGCGATGAATTCGTCGTGCTGGTGCCGGGCATCCGCGGCAGCGACGAAGCGGCGCACGTGGCCGAGAAGGTCATCGAGGCGCTGACGCCCGCCTTTCCGCTCGACGGCCACGTGCTGCACGTGACGCCGTCGATCGGCATCTGCCTGTATCCGGACGATGGCGGCGATGTCGACGCGCTGATGCGCCATGCGGATGCGGCCATGTACCACGCCAAGGGCAATGGCCGCAATAACTACCAGTTCTTCACGCAGACGATGAACCAGGCGGCGGCCCTGCACTTCGACCTGGAAAGCAGCTTGCGCACGGCGCTGGTGCAGCAGCAGTTCGAGCTGTTTTACCAGCCGGTCATCGATATCGCCACGCGCCGGCTGCACGGCATGGAAGTGCTGCTGCGCTGGCGCCGTCCCGGCCACGGCCTGGTGCTGCCGGATCGCTTCATCCCCATCATGGAGGAAAACGGCTTGATCGTGCCGGTGGGCGAGTGGGTGATGCGCCAGGCGTGCGAGCAAAGCATGGCCTGGCAGCGCCAGGGCTTGCAGCCCGTGCCCTTGGCGGTGAATCTGTCGCCGCGCCAGTTCATGCACAAGGGCCTGGTGGCGGCCATCGGAACCGTGGTGCGGGAAACGGGCATTGACCCGGCGCTGCTGGAATTCGAGATCACCGAGACGGCGCTGATGCAGCACGGCGAGCATACGCTGGAGATTTTGCGGCAGATCAATGGCATGGGCTTGCGCCTGTCGATCGACGATTTCGGCACCGGCTATTCCAGCCTGGCCTACCTGAAGCGCTTCCCCGTGAAGAAGGTCAAGATCGACCGCGCCTTCATCAAGGACCTCGAACACAGCGGGGAAGACCGCGCCATCGTGGCGGCCATCATCGCGCTGGCCGACAGCCTGCAATTGTCGGCCGTGGCCGAGGGCGTGGAGACGGAAGAGCAGTTCGCCCTGCTGCAGGCGAACGGCTGCCGCTATGCGCAGGGCTATCTGTTTTCCGCGCCCGTGCCTGCCGTGAACGCGCAGGCCTTGCTGGAGCGGATAGCCGCTAGTTAATCAATCGTTGCCACGACCGGCGCGTGGTCGGACGGCTGTTCCCACTTGCGGGGCACGCGGTCGATCACGCAGGCCGTGCAGCGGCCACTCAGGGCGGGCGAGAGCAGGATGTGGTCGATGCGCAGGCCCTTGTTCAGGCGGAAGCCCAGTTGGCGGTAATCCCACCAGCTGAACGATTTGTCCGCCTGCTCGAACAGGCGGAAGGCGTCCGTCAGGCCGAGGTCGAACAGGCGCTGCAGGGCGGCGCGTTCCTTGTCCGAGACCAGCACCTGGCCGGCCCAGGCGACGGGGTCGTGCACGTCGCGGTCGTCCGGCGCGATATTGTAGTCGCCGACGACGGCCAGTTGCGGGTGCTGCTGCGCTTCTTCCGCCAGCCAGTCGTGCAGGGCGGCCAGCCAGCCCAGCTTGTATTCGTACTTGTCCGAATCGATGCTCTGGCCGTTCGGCACGTAGGCGCAGACGACACGCACGCCTTTGACGGTGGCGGCCAGGATGCGCTGCTGCGCATCTTCATAGCGCGGGTTGTTCTTCACCACGTCGGTGATCGGCAGCTTCGACAGGATGGCCACGCCGTTGTAGGTTTTCTGGCCGCTGAAGACCACCTGGTAGCCGGCCGCCTCGATTTCGGCGACGGGGAACTTGTCGTCCGTGAGCTTGGTTTCTTGCAGGCAGAGTATGTCGACCGGGTTGTCCGTCAGCCATTGCAGCACTTGCGGCAGGCGCACTTTGAGCGAATTGACGTTCCAGGTGGCGAGTTTCATGGGAAAAATCCTTGCTTGAATAGGTATCGATAGGCGCGAATCTTACCGCATGCGTGTCGCCGGCGTCCTGCGCTGCCTGGCCGGTGCGGGCTTTATTTACTGGCCGGGAAAAAGAGTGCAGATAAAATATTTATACTTAACCAATCGTGACGCATGAATATTATGTTTTTGTGTATCATTGATCAACCCCTATGTTTGATTTGGCATAAGTGGCTGGCGCGGCAGGATGCGTCTGGCCGTTTAACGCGACAAAGGTGTAAAGTTTCTCGCTAAAACGCGATAAAAACTACTAAAATGGCACCGTGTAACAACTGTGTCATACGGCTTTGTTACAGCCAAGTTAAGAACCGAACAGGAAGCAGTTGTAATTAGTTGTAATTGCTATTCCGATTACATGACCACTGTGCCGGGGACGGAATGTCAATTCCGTCCTTGGCGCCGCCAGACTTGTTATATAAATTGCAGTACTATATCTATGAGACTGTTTTGCGACATCAATAGATGGTACTATTTTGAAATGTTGCAGTTTTAATAGTGAGACTTGCGCGTAGCATTTGCAAAGGAAGAAAATGCGAACTGCATTTGAAGCGTGGGCGCAGCGTGACGGCCACATTGTGCGGCGAAGAGAAGACAAACCGGATGAGTACCTGATTTTCGAGACCCAGCGCCGCTGGGTTATCTGGCAGGCTGCTCTTACGCATGGCAAGACGGCTGCCAAGCCGCGCGTGAGCGCGGCCGAAAAGGCGGCGAAAGCCCAGCGCGCGCTGGAAATGTCTTCCGATGAAGCGACCGTGCGCAACAAGGTGCTCAATGAGGTGCTCGACGCCTTCAGCGGCGCCGATGGCGCGGCCGGCATGGAAGGCATACTGAAAGTGATCCAGGGCCTGAAGCAGAAGCAGAAGGCACTGGCCGACGACAAGAGCGAAGATTCCACGGCTTGAGGGGACGGCGATGCGTTATCGGCACTACAAGGGCGGCATTTATGAACTGGTGTGCGAAGCCACGCTGGAAGCGGATCTGACGCCGATGATCGTGTATCGCGCCGCCGACGGTTCCATCTGGACCCGGCCGAAAGACGTGTTCTTTCAACTGATCGAAGTCGAAGGCGTCATGGTCCAGCGTTTCGCTCCCATCAACTGATGGCCGCCTGCGTGCGTGCCCGGGATACCCTTCATGCGTAAATTGCTGCCTGCCGCTCTGGTGCTGGGCCTTGCCTGCGCCGCGGCGCAGGCCGAAACCATCGGTTCGGTCGATACGGTGTTCAAACTGATCGGCCCTGACCACAAGATCGTCGTCGAAGCGTATGACGATCCGCGCGTCGCTGGCGTCAGTTGCTATCTGTCGCGCGCCAAGACGGGCGGCATCAAGGGCGCCGTCGGCCTGGCCGAAGACAAGGCCGATGCGGCCGTGGCCTGCCGCCAGGTGGGGCCGCTGCAATTCAAGGGCAAGCTGCCGCGCCAGGAAGAAGTGTTTACCGAGCGTGCCTCGATCTTCTTCAAGCACGTGCGCGTCGTGCGCATGGTCGACAGCAAGCGCAATGCGCTGGTCTACCTCGTGTATTCCGACCGCCTGATCGAAGGCAGTCCGAAAAACAGCGTCACCGCCGTCGCCGTGCCTGGCGACCAGCCGATTCCCGTCCGTTAAGCGAGCTCCCATGCGCGTGCCGCTGTCTGCTCCCTTTGCCGCCAGGACGCTGTTGCTGTTGGGCCTGGGCGGCTGCGCCACCCTGACGGGCAACACCGAGCAAATGGTGCTGGTGCAAACCATCCAGGACAACCGCGAGCTGACGGGCGCCGGCTGCATCCTCAGCAACGACGTGGGCAAGTGGTTCGTTACCACGCCCGGGCGCATCACCATCCGCAAGAGCCAGGAACCGCTGAAGGTCGATTGCCGCAAGCACGGTTCGCCCGCCATCGCGACGGACGACCATATCGATCCCAAGCTCAATGGCAGCGTCTGGGGCAATGTCATCCTGACCCTGGGCGTCGGCTATTTCGTCGACCGCAACACGGGCGCCGGCTTCGACTACCCGTCCATTTTGACCATCGTCATGCAGGACCCCGCGCGCCTGGCGCCGCCGCCCGCGCCGATTTCAGCGCCGCCGCCAGCGGCTGCCGTGCCGGAAACGGTGGTGCAGCCGAAAGTGGCGCCATCGCCTCTGCCCAATCCCGTCGTCTACTGATTCAACAGCACATAAAAAAGCCGCCAGGGGCAGTGACCATGGCGGCTGTCTTCTTGCGTAACGACGCCTGACAAAACCGTAGCGAGCGGGAGCTAGTGGTGGCCGAGAAGCGCAGCTGTACTTTATGTACAGCGAGCATCGCCGGCCGCCAATAGCCCCGCGCAGTAGGTTTGGTCTGGCGTTCTCTTACACGCGGTTGATCAGGAACGTCGTCAGCAGGGGGACGGGACGACCGGTCGCGCCCTTCGAACCGCCCGACTTCCACGCCGTGCCGGCGATGTCTAGATGCGCCCAGGTGTACTTCTTGGTGAAGTTTTCCAGGAAGGCCGCTGCCGTCACCGAACCGCCGCCTGGCGTGCCGATGTTGGCCAGGTCGGCGAAGTTCGATTTCAGCTGCTCGTTGTACGCCTCTTCGATCGGCATGCGCCATGCCGTGTCGCTCGACTGCTTGCCTGCTGCCAGCAATTCATTGGCCAGCTGGTCATGCGCCGCATCGCTGCGCGTAAACAGGCCGCTGTTGTGGTGGCCCAGGGCGACGACGCAAGCGCCCGTCAGGGTGGCGATATCGACCACGGCTGCCGGCTTGAAGCGTTCGGCGTAGGTCAGCGCGTCGCACAGCACCAGACGGCCTTCGGCGTCCGTGTTCAGCACTTCGATGGTCAGGCCGTTCATGGAGGTGACGATGTCGCCCGGCTTGGTGGCGCGGCCCGACGGCATGTTTTCGCACGCGGCGATGACGCCGATGACGTTCAGCTTCAGGTTCATTTCGCCGATGGCGCGGAAGGTGCCCAGGACCGAGGCGGCGCCGCACATGTCGTACTTCATTTCATCCATGCCAGGACCGGCCTTGATCGAAATGCCGCCCGTGTCGAAGGTGATGCCCTTGCCGACCAGGACCACTGGCGCATCCTTGGCCTTGCCGCCCATGTGTTTCAGGACGATGAACTTCGGTGGCTGCTCGCTGCCGTTGGTGACGGACAGGAAGCTGCCCATTTTCAGCGCTTCGAGCTGTTTGCGGTCCAGCACTTCGACTTCGAACTTGTAATCCTTGGCCAGCTGTTTGGCCGTGTTGGCCAGGTAGGTCGGATTGGCGATGTTCGCCGGCAGGTCGCCCAGGTTGCGCGTCAGGTCGGAACCGTTGGCAATGGCGATGGCTTGCGCCAGCGCGCCGCGCGTGGCTGCCGTTGCAGGCGCCGCCAGGACGATCTTGCGCACGCCTGCCGGTGCCGGATCTTTTTTGCTTTTTTGCGAGTCGCAGCGGTATTCGCTGTCATGTGCGGCTTGCACCACGCAACGGATTGCCCAATTTACGTCGCGCTCTTTCACTTCAGTCAGCGGTAGTGCGATAATGGCGTCCGCAGCGCCCAGCGAGCCGAAGGCCTTCAGTGCGGCTTGTACGCCGGTCGTGAAGCTTTTTTCGCTGACAGCGTCATCGCTGCCCATGCCTACCAGCAGAACACGTTCGGCGGCGACGCCATCGACTGCGCGCAGCAGCAAAGTGCTGCCAGGCTTGCCGCTGATGTCGCCGGACTTCAGCGCAGCCGAAATCGCACCCTTGCTGTCCAGCGATTTTGCCGCTGGCGACAGTTTTTTGTTTTCGAATACCGCAACCGCGATGCATCCGCTTTTGGCCGTGCCGAGGGTGCTCTTGGTATCGAATGCTTTTATGCTAAAGTCCATTTGGTTCTCCGTTTTCATTTACTAGTAACGTGTTACTCAACTAACTGACCCGAATTATAAACTCCGAATGATCTTTCAACGCGCCCTTCGACGTGAATTGGCTAGTGCCGCCGGGGCCACCTTCACAGTTTTGTTCAGCATCCTGCTCACCTGGATGCTGATCGGTATTCTCGGCAAGGCGGCGGGCGGCAAAATCGCGTCGTCCGACGTCATGTCGCTGATGGTTTTTTCCGCCCTGATGCAGCTGCCCACCATCCTCATCCTCACCGGTTTCATCTCGGTGCTGATGGTCGTCACCCGCAGCTACAAGGAGTCGGAGATGGTGGTGTGGTTCGCCTCCGGCCTGAGCCTGTCGCGCTGGATCTGGCCCGTGCTCAGCTTCGGCCTGCCGCTGGTGCTGGCCACCGGCATCCTGAGCCTGTACGCCACGCCGTGGGCGCAAAAGAAGAGCGATGAATACGTGGCGCGCTTCGAGAAGCGCGAAGACCTGCAGAAAGTCACGCCTGGCCAGTTCCGCGAATCGGCCGGCAGCAACCGCATCTTCTTCGTCGAGGGCGTCAGCGGCGAGAAGACCGTGGTGCAGAACGTCTTCGTCAATACCGTCGATGAAAAAGGCAGCGCCGTCGTCGTCGTCGCCAAGGAAGGCGTGATCAATACCGACGCCAAGGGCGAACGCTTCCTGGTGCTCAAGAGCGGCCGCCGCTACCAGGGCGTGCCGACGCAGGCGGACTTCCAGACCATGGAATTCGAACAGTACATCATGCGCATCGAGAGCAAGCAGCAGGAACTGGGCGCGGAACTGGGCGTGCGCGCCATGAGCACCATGGCGCTCATCGCCGAGCCGAACCCCTACACCATGGCCGAACTGCTGTGGCGTGTCAGTGCGCCCCTGATCGGCCTGATGCTGATCCTGCTGGCCATTCCGCTGGGCTTTGTCAATCCGCGTGCCGGCAGTTCGACCAATTTGATCATCGCCCTGCTGATTTTCTTTACGTACAGCAACCTGATCAAGGTCATCGAAGCGAGCGTGAAGCAGGGCCGCCTGACCTTCGGCCTGGCCTGGTGGCCGCTGCACCTGCTGGCGGCGCTGGCCGTGGTGGGGCTGTTCGCGTGGCGCCTGAATGTGAACCACCGCTATCATCCGCTGGTCCTGCTGGCGGCTTTCAAGCGCGCGCGCCGCGCCGGCAACACAAGTAAAGCGGCATCGAAATGAAGATTTTACAGCGCTATTTTGCGGTCTCGATATTCCAGGCGGTGCTGTTCGTACTGCTGGCCTTCCTGGCACTGCAAGCCTTCATCGACCTGACGGGCGAACTGCCCAAGGTGGGGCGCAACGGTTACACCATCCAGTATGCCTTCCTGTACGTGCTGGTGCTGGTGCCGGGACACGTGTACGAGGTGATGCCGATCGCGGCGCTGATCGGCACCATCTACACGATGGCGCAGTTTGCCGCCAGCTCCGAATTTACCATCATGCGCGCATCGAGCATGTCGACGGCGATGGCGGCCGGTTTCCTGTTCCGCATCGGTATCGTCTTCGTCGTCATCACCTTCATCTTCGGCGAGTTGATCACGCCGCGCACGGAACCGCTGGCCGAACGCCTCAAGCTGACCTCGCGCGGCGCGGCCGTGTCGAGCGAGTTTCGCTCCGGCCTGTGGACCAAGGACATGGTCAAGAGCGAGGGCTTGACGGGCACCGTCACCGGTTCGCGCTTTTTCAATGTCGGCGAAGCGCGTCCGGACGGCCAGCTGAAAAACGTCAAGCTGTATGAATTTGACACCGATATGCGTTTGCGCACCTTGACCGTGGCCAAGGGTGCTACGTATCAGGGCAATAATATCTGGCGCCTGACCGAGGTGACGGAAACGTCGTTCTCGAACAGCGCGGCCGCCTCGCCCGGCTTCGAGCCGAAGCTGGCGAACTACTATGGGCAGGAAACGAGCCTGGTGCGCACGGTGCAAAGCGCGAGCAAGGACATGACGTCGGAAGTGACGCCGAAGATCCTGACGGTGTCGGCGTCCGATCCCGAGCGCATGTCGGCCAGCGAACTGGCCGTGTACACGCGCCACCTGGCCGAGAACAAGCAGGAAACCGAGCGTTTCCGCATCGCCTTCTGGAAAAAACTGATCGACCCGCTGGCCATTTTCGTGCTGATGGCGCTGGCGCTGCCGTTTGCCTACATGCATACGCGCAGCGGCGGCATCAGCCTGAAGATCTTCATCGGCATCATGATCGGCGTGAGCTTCATGCTGGTCAACACCCTGTTCTCGCATCTTGGCCTGCTCAGCACCTGGCCGGCCTTCCTGACGGCGGTGGCGCCGAGCGCCCTGTACCTGCTGCTGGCGCTGGGCGCCCTGTGGTGGGTGGAGCGGCACTGATGGAGACGAACGTGCAGCAGGCGCTGATCCTGTTTGCCCATGGCGCGCGCGCCGCATCGTGGGCCGCGCCCTTCGAGCGCCTGCGCGACCTGACCCAGGCGCGCATGCCGGGCACCGGCGTGCACCTGGCCTTCCTGGAGCTGATGTCGCCGCGCCTGCCCGAACTGGTGGCGACCCTGCTGGCCAAGCTGCCCGC
Source organism: Janthinobacterium sp. SUN100 (assembly GCF_030397705.1). Classification (NCBI taxonomy): domain Bacteria; kingdom Pseudomonadati; phylum Pseudomonadota; class Betaproteobacteria; order Burkholderiales; family Oxalobacteraceae; genus Janthinobacterium; species Janthinobacterium sp. SUN100. Next base: position 577,413 of record NZ_JAPUBU010000005.1, read on the forward strand.
CGGCGCCATCCTGGACGCCACCGTGGTGCCCGTGTTCCTGGGGCAGGGCGGGCATGTGCTGCGCGACTTGCCGCTGTTGCTGGAAGAATTGCGCCAGCAGCATCCGGCGCTGCGCCTGAAGGTGGTCGAGGCGGTGGGCGAGAACGCCAGCGTGCTTGCCGCCATCGCCGATTACTGCGTGGCGGCGCCAGGCTCCAGCCCTCTGCCTTGAGCGGCATCGACATCGTCTACCTGTGGGTGGACGGCGCCGATCCCGCCTGGCGCGCGCGCCGGCAGCAGGCATATGCCGCCTGGGCGCAGGCGCATCCCGGCCAGCTGGCCCTGCACGGCAACGTGGCGGGGCGCTACCGCGACAATGGCGAACTGCGCTACAACCTGCGCGCGCTCGAGCGCTTCTTCCCCGGCCACGGCCATGTCTACCTGCTGACGGACCGGCAAGTTCCCCGCTGGCTGCGCGCATCAAAGCGCCTGACGGTGATCGACCATGCCAGCCTGATGCCCGATGCATCCCTGCCGGTGTTCGATTCCGGCCATATCGAATCGTATCTGCACCATATTCCGGGTTTGTCCGAGCGTTTCCTGTATCTGAACGACGACGTATTTTTCGGCGCGCCGTTCGAACCCGCATTCTGGTTTGGCGGGGAAGGGGACGGGCGGTTGAGCGTTTTCACGGAGAGCGCTCTGCAGGATGAGCTGCAGGGCTTGCGCGCCGACGTGGCGGCGCCCGTCAATTGCGCCACCTTGTCGCGGCAATGGCTGTCGGCGCAGTACGCCGATTACCGGCATGAACCGCGCCTGTATGCGCATGCGCCGCGGCCCATGCTGAAAAGCGCACTGCATGTACTGGAAGGGCTGGCGCCGGCCATGTTTGCCGGCGTGCGCGCGACGGTGTTCCGCTCGTGGCAGGTGCCGGCCTTGCTGCCCGACCTGGTGCCGCGCTGGATGGTGCATCAGGGGCTGGCGCGCTCGCGCATGCTCGACCCGCTGCATATCGCCAGCGGCGATGTGCAGGCGCCGCAGCAGCTCGAGGAGCTGGCGGCGCGTTTCGGCAGCTTGCCGTTTTTCTGTATCAACGATACCTGCGACGAGGCCGAGGACGACGACCCGCGCCTGCTGCGCGTGGCCGCTACCTTGCAGCGGCTGCTGCCGCTGCCATCCTTGTTTGAACTGGGCTAGGCCAGCTTTGTCTTCGGCGCCAGGCTGATGCGGGCGGCGGCCGAGCTGTCGGACAGCGATGCGAGGAACAGCAGCAAATAGGCGCCCAGTTCGAAGACTTCCTCGCCCAGCAGCGCATAGGCGTCCGGCATGCCATGGAAGACCTTCTTGTCGAAGGGCCAGCCGGCGACCATCAGCAAGCCGCCGATGGCCGTCAGGATGGTGATGCGCATGCTGAAAATCTGCGGCGCATGGGCAAATACCTTGCGCGCGCGCGGTGCGAAAAAGATCAGCACGCGTATCAATATCAGCAATTCCACCACGCGCAGGGCTTTTTCCAGCTGCGCCCAGGCGGGCGCCGTGCCGAACTGGTCGATATCGAGTTCGCGCAGCAGGAAGCCGAACAGCAGGGCCGACAAGCCGGCATGCATGAGGAAACGCAAGGATTGGCGGTCAGTCTCTTGCCAGGCGCGCGTGCCGTGCACGGTGCAGGCCAGGGCCAGGAGCAGCGCCTGCAGCCATTCCAGTAAGTGGTTTTCATCGTCGATATTCGGGAACACCGTCCACAGGGCGATGGAGGCGAGCATGCTGAGCAGCACAGCGCCGGCGACGCCGGCATTGCTGCGGCTGAGCGAAGTCAGGGCTTCGCGCACGGAAGAGAAATTCATTGTTGATTGTGACGGCTCAAGTTGCGCGGCGCGGTATTGCAGCCTGCGGGCGCAGCTTTTTTCGGGGAGATTGCCGGACGGCTCCCGTCAGCCGGGAGGCCGCGCAGCAAGCGCGATGGCGGGGCGAAGCGTGATTTTCTTGCTATCACGCAACAACTTCTCGAGAAAAGATGCGTGAGCATCGTATCATGTTTCCTCGGAAGACGTCAGTTACTGACTTTAAAGTCGGTAAAATACGGTGTGTTTATTCAAGCATGGCGCGCCAGAATGGCGACCGCTGCTTCCGTGACCTGGTGCGCGCGCGCGGCCATGGCGTCACCCAGCATCACCAGCACGGGGCCGTGGGTGTCGCCCAGGCCATGCGCCAGGCTGCTCAGCGGCAGGCGCACGATGCGCTGGTCCGGGCGGCTGCAGTTTTCAATCACCACCACCGGGGTGTCGGCACGGCGTCCCTGGGCCAGCAGGCGCTGGGCCGTGGCGATGGCTTCGCGGCCACCCATGTATTGCACCAAGGTATCGCAGTCGGGAATGCGCGTCTGGTCCGGCTCGCCCGGCGCCGTGCTGGACGTAAAGAAGGCCACGCTGCGCGACACGCCCCGCTTGGTCAGCGGCTGCTGCGTGGCGGCGGCCGCCGCCAGGGCCGTGGTAATGCCGGGCACCACTTCGACGGCGATGCCGGCCTCTTCCAGCGCCCGCAATTCCTCGTCGGCGCGGCCGAACAGCATGGGGTCGCCCCCTTTCAGGCGCACGACGACGGCGTGCTTGCGCGCGTTGTCGACCAGTTGCTTGTTGATGAAGGCCTGCGCCGTCGACAACTGGCCGCAGCGCTTGCCGACCAGGATTTTTTGCGCCTGCGGGCACAGCTCCAGCATCTCTTCGGTGACCAGCGCGTCGTGCAGCACGACGTCCGCTTGCGCCAGCAGGCGCGCGCCGCGCAAGGTCATCAGGTCTTGCGCGCCGGGGCCGGCGCCGACCAGGTAAACCTTGCCGGGGAGAGATGGGGAGCTGTTCATATGGCTGCCTTTCCTGGACGATACGGGGTTAGAGCCGGACCATGCCGGCCGCGACCGTCTGGTGGGTCACTTCATCGATCAGGATAAACGCGCCCGTGGCACGGATATCGGCATACGCGTCGGCCGCCAGCGCCTGCTGCACGTTCAGGCTGATGCGGGCGATGTCGTTCAGCTTCAAGCCTTCTGCCGGGTGGCGCTGCTGCGTGTTGATGTCGAGGATAGATTCGATCGCCGTCACCTTGGCCGCCGTCTGCTTCGTGCCGTGCTTGATCCAGTATTTGCGGCGCAGGTCCAGCGCATCTTCCGACAGCCAGCACACGTCGGCCACCACCTGTTTCAGCAGGGTGGCAGGGCGATCGTTGCTCGCCAGCAAGTCGCCGCGCGAAATATCCAGGTATTCATTGAGCAGCAAGGTCACGGACTGGCCCACGACGGCCGTCGGCAGCGAGCCGTCCAGGGTGACGATATCCTTGACGGTTGCCGTCTGGCCCGATGGCTGCACCACGAGGGTGTCGCCGATGCTGACCTTGCCCGCCTCGATGCGGCCCATGTAGCCACGGAAGTCGTTCGCTTCGTGGCCATTGTGGCGCGCCACCAGTTGCACGGGGAAGCGGAACGGCGTGTCGTGCGATTCGTCGTAGACGGACAGCGATTCGAGCAGTTCGATCAGGGTCGGGCCCGTGTACCAGCCCAGCTTGTCGCCGCGTTCGACGACGTTGTCGCCCGTCAAGGCGGACAGGGGGATCGGCGTGATATCTTTCAAACCCAGCGACTGGGCGAATTCGCGGTAGGCGGCCACGATGCGGTTGTAGACCGTTTCATCGTAGTCGACCAGGTCCATCTTGTTGACGGCAACGACCACGTGCTCGATCTGCAGCAAATGGGCGATCGTCGAATGGCGTTTGGTCTGGATCAACAGTTCCACGCTGCCATCGTCACCCAGTTTGACCTTCGACACGTCGATCAGGATGATGACGGCGTCGGCCGTGGATGCACCGGTGACCATGTTGCGCGTGTATTGCTCGTGGCCGGGCGTGTCGGCGATGATGAATTTGCGTTTCGGCGTGGCGAAGTAACGGTAAGCCACGTCGATGGTGATGCCTTGTTCGCGTTCCGCTTCCAGGCCGTCCGTCAGCAGCGACAGGTCGACCGTGTCGCCCACCGTGCGCTTGTGCTTGGAGCGCGACATGGCGTCGAGCTGGTCGGCGAAGATGCCCTTGCTGTCGAACAGCAAACGGCCGATCAGGGTGCTCTTGCCGTCATCGACGGAACCGGCCGTGATAAAACGCAACATGCCGCGTTCGACGCTGTCGGTGAGATTGGTGTTCTGGATTGCTGCGTTCATTAGAAATACCCTGCTTTCTTGCGTTTTTCCATCGAGGCTTCGGACGTCTGGTCATCCATGCGGGTGGCGCCCCGTTCCGTGATTTGCGTGATTGCCGTTTCGGCGATGATGGCGTCGACCGTCGCCGCATCCGACGACACGGGGCAGGTGCATGAAATGTCGCCCACCGTGCGGAAGCGCACGACCTGCGTTTCCACCGTTTCGCCTTCGCGCGGCGGCGTCAAATCCGTCAGCGGCACCAATAAACCGTTGCGCGGGATCACCTGGCGCTCGTGCGCGAAGTAGATTGGCGGCAATTCCAGTTTTTCACGGGCGATGTATTGCCATACGTCCAGTTCGGTCCAGTTCGAGATGGGGAAGACGCGCATGTTTTCACCGGGATGCACGCGGGTGTTATACAGGTCCCACAGTTCCGGACGCTGGGCTTTCGGATCCCAGGCGCCGAATTCGTCGCGGAACGAAAAGATGCGTTCCTTGGCGCGGGCCTTTTCCTCGTCGCGGCGGGCGCCGCCGATGCAGGCGTCAAAACCGTGTTCGGCGATGGTTTCCAGCAAGGTCACGGCTTGGGCCGCATTGCGCGAATCCGTGGCCGGGTTGCGCAGGCGCACGGTGCCGCGCTTGATCGAGTCTTCCACGGAGCCGACGATCAGGCGCTCGCCCAGTTCCGCCACCTTCTTGTCGCGGAAAGTGATGACTTCCGGGAAGTTGTGGCCCGTGTCGATATGCACGAGGGGAAACGGGAACTTGCCTGGGCGGAAGGCTTTCTCGGCCAAACGCAGCAGGACGACGGAATCCTTGCCGCCGGAAAACAGCAGCGCAGGGTTGGCCGATTCGGCCGCCACTTCGCGCATGATGTGGATGGCTTCCGATTCAAGGCTGTCGAGGTGACGCTGGTTCAAAATATTGCTCATATAGGGTGCTTTCTTGTTCTGCTGTATCTGTTGTGTCTGATCAAGCTGCCACGGATTTGATGCGTATCAATTTGCCGTCCACCATGTGCAGGCCGCATTCCTTGGAATCCGGGTTTTCCCACCACCAGCGTCCGGCGCGCACGTCTTCGCCAGGCTGGACGGCCCGCGTGCACGGTTCGCAGCCGATCGACGGGTAGCCCTGGTCGTGCAGCGCGTTGTACGGCACGTCGTTGGCGCGGATATAGGCCCACACGTCTTCTTCCGACCAGTCGGCCAGCGGATTGAATTTCGTCATCGCGTGCGCGGCGTCCTCTTCCTGCACGTGCAATTCGGCGCGCGTGGTGGACTGTGCGCGGCGTTGTCCCGTCACCCAGGCCTTGTTGCCGGCCAGGGCGCGGCCCAGCGGTTCGACCTTGCGGATGCGGCAGCATTCGCGGCGCATTTCGACACTATTGTAGAACGCGTTCAAGCCGTTCTGTTCCACGTAGGCGGCCACGGCGTCGGGCTGCGGGCGGTACAGGGTGATGTCGTGGTCGTAGCGGGCCTTGACCTTGTCGAGCACGGCCAGGGTTTCCTGGTGCAGCCGGCCTGTTTCCAGGGAAAAGATGCCGATGGGCAGCTTCGCCTTGAGAATCATGTCGGTCAGCACCATGTCTTCGGCTGCCAGGCTGGACGCGAACACGGCCGGCGAAAAATCCGCGGCGATGCGTGTCAGCGTTTGCTCGGTGGCGTGTATCAAAGAAGTCAGATCGCTCATGATTGGCCCTCAGATGCCGGCCGCGTTGTCGAGGTCAGGATTCTGGCCTTCGCGCTGGTGGCGGCGGAACAGCGGCGATTTTTGATCCCACGACGCCTGGTAGGTTTCCGAAAACACGGACAAACCTTTCAGCGCGTCATGGATACTGCGGTCCGGACGCGTCGCATACGCATCGAAGCCGACGCGGTGCATGGAAAACAGCTGGTCGCGCAACACGTCGCCGATGGCGCGCAATTCCCCTTGGAAACCCAGGCGGGCGCGCAGGTTGAAGGCGATGGAGTAGCCGCGGCCATCCGTGAATTTCGGGAAATCCACGCCGATGACGGGCAGTTGCGCCACGTCGGCCGCCAGTTCTTCCGGGCGCTCGTCGCTGGCCAGCCACACGCCGATGTCGGGCAGGCGCGCGGCCAGGGTTGCGCGCTGGGCTTGCCAAACGAGCAACGGCACGATGACCTTGCCGGCCGGAACGACCACCGTTTCCGGCGTGTCGTTTTCATCGAGGCGCAGCAAGCCCCAGGTATTCGGCACCACGGCGGCGTTCTTGATGATTTCTTCGCGTACTTCAAACATATTCGTCTTCTCCCACCAGGTTGCCGACGGTGATCGGCGTTGCATATACGTGTTCCTTGAACGGCGCCAGGCCCAGGCGCTGGGCCGTATCGACGAAGCGCTCGCCTTCATGGCGGTCGCGCACGTAGACGTGCAGCAGGCGGCCGATGACTTCAGGCATCTGCAGGGAAGAGAACGATGGTCCGATGATCTTGCCGATGGCCGCGTTGTTGCCTTGCGCGCCGCCAATCGACACTTGATACCATTCGCTGCCATCCTTGTCGACGCCCAGGATGCCGATGCTGCCCACGTGATGGTGGCCGCAGGCATTGATGCAGCCGGAAATATTCAGTTCGATCTCGCCGATGTCGTGCTGGAAGTCGATGCTGTCGAAGCGTTCCGCGATGGCGGCCGCGATCGGCAAGGACTTGGCGTTGGCCAGCGAGCAGAAGTCGCCGCCGGGGCAGCAGATCATGTCCGTCAGCAAACCGATGTTCGGCGTGGCCAGGCCGTGCGCCTTGGCTTCTTGCCACAGTGCAAAGAGTTTCGATTGCTCCACGTCGGCCAGCACCAGGTTTTGCTCGTGCGTCACGCGCAGTTCGCCAAAGCTGTAGCGGTCGGCCAGGTCGGCCACGAAGTCGATCTGCTCGGCCGTCGCGTCGCCCGGCGGCACGCCGGTTTTCTTCAAGGACAGTACCACGGCCACGTAGCCGGGGCGCTGGTGCGGCTTGACGTTGCGTGCCAGCCAGTTCACATACGCCTTGTTGTCCGCGTGCTCGGCCTTGTAGTCGAGTTCCGGCAGGGCAAGGTAGGCGGGCGGATTGAAGAAGTCCGCCACGCGCTGCATTTCCTCGGCGCTCAAGGTTTCCGGACCATCCTTCAGATCGACCCACTCTGCTTCCACCTGGCGCGTGAATTCTTCCACGCCGATGGCTTTCAACAGGATCTTGATGCGCGCCTTGTATTTGTTGTCGCGGCGGCCGTGCAGGTTGTACACGCGCATGATGGCCTGGATGTAGGTCAGCAAGTGCTGCCACGGCAGGAATTCGCGCACGACGCTGCCCAGGATCGGGGTGCGGCCCATGCCGCCGCCCGCCATGACCTTGAAGCCCACTTCGCCGGCCGCATTGCGCACGGCCGTCAAGCCGATATCGTGCACGGCGATGGCGGCGCGGTCTTCTTCGGCGCCATTGATGGCGACCTTGAACTTGCGCGGCAGGGCGATGAACTCGGGGTGGAAGGTGCTCCACTGGCGCAAGACTTCCGCGTACGGGCGCGGATCGATGATTTCATCGGCCGCGACGCCGGCGAACGGGTCGGATGTTGTATTACGGATACAGTTGCCCGAGGTCTGGATCGCGTGCATTTCCACGGATGCCAGGTCGGTCAGGATATCGGGTGTTTGCTCCAGCTCAATCCAGTTGAACTGGATGTTCTGGCGCGTGGTGAAGTGGCCATAGCCGCGGTCGTACTTGCGCGCGATGTGCGCGAACATGCGCATCTGCTTCGACGACAGCAAGCCGTACGGCACGGCGATGCGCAGCATGTAGGCATGGCGCTGCATGTATAGGCCGTTTTGCAGGCGCAGCGGAATGAATTCCTCTTCCGTCAGTTCATTGGCGATACGGCGCGCAACCTGGTCTCGGTACTGGGCGATGCGTTCTTTGATGATGAGGTGGTCGTACTGATCGTAATGGTACATATCAATTCCTAAAAAAGCCGGGGTGCTGGAAGATTGCCTGGGATTATGTTCTTGATACTGTTCGTGTCACATGGTCGGTCAATTAATAGATTAGCTTCACTGCCACGCCGGTCAAGGTCATCGCCAGCAGCACTCTTAAAAACTTTTCCGGCACGGAGCGGGCGACCCAGGAACCGAGCGTGATGCCGGGCAGGGAGCCGACCAGCAAGGAGGCCAGCAATTCCCAGTGGATGGAGCCGAGCCACCAGTGACCGAGGGCGGCGATGGCCGTCAGGGGCACGGCGTAGGCGATATCGGTGCCGGCCACTTCGGCCGAGCTCATGCGGGGATACAGCATCACCAGCAGAGTGGCGCCAATGGCGCCGGCGCCGATCGACGATACCGTCACCAGCACGCCCAGCACGGCGCCGGAAATAATGGTCGCGGCGGCAAGCTTGTTGCCTTGTAATTGTTTCTCGGGGTGGGCATTGATCCAAGCCAGCATGCGGCCCTTGAAGATCAGCGCCACGACGGTCAGCAGTACGGAGCCGGCGATCGAGTAACGGATGATCTGGCCGATTTCCGGCGACAGGGTGCCGAACGATTTCAGCGCCAGGGTCGAGACGACGGCAGCGGGCAGGGCGCCGATGCACAGGCGCTTGACGATATCCCAGCGGATGGTGCCGCGCAGGCGGTGCGTCAGCGTGCCGGCGCTCTTGGTGATCGAGGCGAAGGCCAGGTCGGTACCCACGGCCACGGAAGGCGGCACGCCAAACAGCAAGGTTAGCAGCGGCGTCATCAGCGAACCGCCGCCCACGCCGGTCATTCCTACGAGTAATCCTACGGCAAATCCTGAGACTATATAAGACAAAGTCATGCTTTCACCCCCAAAGTACCCGCAATAGTAATAAACTTGGCGTTTAATCCAAACTACTAAGTACGCATTTGCTTATATGCGATATGCGTATATGCATGAACGCAAAATCATGGGTGGGGCGGAAACTCGGCAAATCACGGCAATCTAGGGCAAACCAGCAATGAATCTCCATCAACTGCGCTTCGTGCGCGAAGCGGTCCGGCAGAATTACAACCTGACGGACGCCGCCAAGGCCTTGTTTACGTCGCAACCGGGCGTATCGAAAGCCATCATCGAGCTGGAGGAAGAACTGGGCGTGGATATTTTTACGCGCCACGGCAAGCGCATCCGCGGCTTGACGGAGCCGGGCCGCCTGGTGCTGGAATCGGTCGAGCTGATCATGCAGGAAATCGACAGCATGAAGCGCATCGGCAAGGAATTCGCGGCGCAGGACAGCGGCAGCTTTACCATTGCCACCACGCATACGCAGGCGCGCTACACCTTGCCCAAGGTGGTGCAAGCCTTCATGCTGAAGTTCCCGAAGGTAAGATTGTCGTTACTGCAAGGCAATCCGCGCCAGATCGCCGAAATGGTGCAGCGCGACCAGGCCGACCTGGCCATCGCCACGGAATCGATCGCCGCCATCGATGGCTTGATCACCTTGCCCTGCTATCAATGGGAACACGTGGTGGTGGTGCCGGTCGACCATCCGCTGCTCAAGTCGAAGTCCGTGACCCTGGAAGAAATCGCCGCTTTCCCCCTGATTACCTATGACAGCGCGTTCGCCGGACGCAACAAGATCGACCATGCTTTCGTGCTGCGCGGCTTGAAGCCGGACATCTTGCTGGAGGCCATCGACGCGGACGTGATCAAGACTTATGTCGAGTTGGGCATGGGGATTGGTATCATAGCGGGTATGGCCTTCGATGCCGAGCGCGACAAAGGCTTGCGCGCCATCCCTGTCGGCCACCTGTTCGGCATGAATGTGTCGCGCGTTGCCGTCAAGCAAGGCGCGTATTTGCGCAGCTATATCTATACCTTTATCGAGTTGCTGACGCCGACCCTGAACCGCAAGCTCATCGAGCAGGCGATGAGCGGTGATAAAGAGCACTACGAACTATAACAATGCATGAAATCGGCCGGGCGAGGTGCCTGGCCAAGATTATTTAAGAAGAGAAGAAACAATGATTACCGATCAGCTTGCCAAATATTACGCCACCATCGCGCAGCAGTACGAGCGCGTCTATGACAAGCCCGAACGCCAGGAAGACCTGGAAGTGTTGCGCGACAAGGTCGCCGACGTGCTGGAAGGCCACACCGTGCTGGAACTGGCTTGCGGCACCGGTTACTGGACGGAAGTGGTCGCCGAGTCGGCCGAGTCCGTGCTGGCCACCGATATCAACGATGAAATGCTGGCGCTGGCCCAGGCACGCGGCTTGCCCGACAACGTGACCTTCGCCAAGCTCGACGCATTCAATCTGCCGGACGATCTGCTGGGCAAGTTCACTGCCGTGTTCGCCGGTTTCTGGTGGTCGCACGTCAAGCGCGAAGACCAGGACAAATACCTGAAGCAATTGCGCAGCAAGCTGGGCAAGGACATCCTGCTGGTGCTGATCGACAATTCCTATGTCGACGGCAGCAGCACGGTCATCGCGCGCACCGACCTGGAAGGCAATACCCACCAGTTCCGCACGACGGAGGGGGGCGAGCGCTATGAAGTGTTGAAGAATTTCCCGTCGGATAGCCACCTGCGCAAGAAGTTTGCCCATTCGGCCCGCGAAATCCGCATGAAGCGCCTGGAATACTACTGGCTGCTGAGCTGCCGCCTGAAGTAAGGCAGTCATGGCAACACAAGCCGCCTTCGGGCGGTTTTTTTTCGCCTGTTGTTTTTATCTGACAAGATGTTGTGCTAAAAAACAACATCTTGTCGATGTCATATTGTTGAAGTATTTGGTGGGCATGATTCGGTTCAGCAGCTAAGCAGCACCACTCTTGTCCAACCTAATGTAGAGAATCTCAAGTGAAAAAAATTACTCTGGCAGCATTGATCATCGGCACCTTCGCAGCAGCTACGGCACAAGCACAATCGAACGTCACCGTGTACGGCCTGGTTGACCTCGGTATTGCCAAGACCACTGGCCAGCCGACGGTACAACGCGAAAACAACGCGTCGCGCCTCGGTTTCAAGGGTACGGAAGATCTGGGTGGCGGCCTGTCCGCAATTTTCAACCTGGAAAGTGAATTCCTGGCCGACACCGGCGCGCAAAAAGGCGTGTTGTTCGACCGTCAAGCGTATGTGGGCTTGAAAGGCGCGTTTGGTACCGCCATCCTGGGCCGCACCAAGAATCTGGTCGATGGCACCATCGCCCGCGTCGATCCGTTCAACACCTACGGCGTGGTCGGCAAGAACAATGAAACCTTGCTGCGTTCGGGCGTCGGTTCGTCGCGCGTCAACAATGCAGTGACCTACAACAGCCCAAGCTTTGAAGGTTTCGTGGGCAGCCTGCAATACGTGTTGAGCGAAGTCAACAGCGCTGACGCAGGCGTGATTGGCCTGGCAACCTACGACAACGGCCCGATCAGCTTGCACGCCGGCTACGAAAAAGCCGTGCAAGCAACGGCAACGGCCGCCAAGCCTGACCTGTGGTCCATCGGTGGCGGCTATAAATTCGGCCCGGCCAAGATCACGGCCGCCTACTCGAAAGGCGACACCAAGGTAGCCACGACTGGCGAATTCAAGTCCTACCTGATCGGCCTGAACTACACGGTTGGCGGCGGCGATGCCAAAGTGTCGTATGGCAAGCAAGAGCAAAGTAACAACAAGTTCAAGGATCAGGACACCATCAAGGAATTCGGCGTCGGCTACGACTACCACCTGTCGAAGCGCACCGACGTGTACGCTTACGCTGGCCGCGAGCGCGTGAAGTCGCTGACCTCGTACCAGATCGGCCTGGCACACAAATTCTAAGCATCGTTCGATGTGACGAAGTGAAAGGCGCCTGCGGGCGCCTTTTTTTATTGCATCGCCGCCGCTGCCGCTTCCGCGTGCATGGGCAGCGAGATTTCGATGCGCGTGCCGCCTAGCTCGCTGTCGGCGCCGATATGGATGCTGCCGTTCAAGCCCCACACCCGTTCGCGCATGCCCAGCAAGCCCAGGGCCGTGGCTTTTTCCAGGTCGTGTTCGGCAATCCCGCGGCCGTCGTCCTGGATGGTGATGGCCAGCGAGGAATCGATGCGGTGCAGGGCGATGGTGATGTGGCTGGCCTCGGCATGGCGCGCGATATTCGTCAGCGCTTCCTGCACGATGCGGTAGATGGCCGTGCTGCGCGCATCGTCGAGCACGAGATCGGCCTCGTCGGCCAGCAAGTCGAAATGGATGGCGCGGCGCAGCAGAAAGTCGTGGCGCAGTTTTTGCAGCGCAAAATACAATCCCCCTTCATCGAGCGCGCGCGGACGCAGGTTGCTGGCGATGCGCCGCAACGAGGTGATGGCCGTCACCAGCAAGCCATCCATGCTGTGCAGCAAGGCTTGCAGAGACTCCGTGGTGTCCGTGTGCTGGCGCACCAGGGTCAGGTCGACGCGTAAGGTGGCCAGCAATTGCCCCAGGTCATCATGCAATTCACGCGCGATATGCTTGCGCTCCTCTTCGCGGATGGATTGCAGCGCACTCGACAATTCGCGCAGTTGCGAAAAGGAGCGGGCCAGCTGTTCATGCATCTGCTGGCGCGCGCTGATGTCGCGCACGATGATGGTAAACACGCTATGGCCGTCTTCCTGCATGGCCGAGAGCGAGCCTTCGAGGGGAAACATGAGGCCATCGCTGCGCCGTCCCGTCAGCGTGTAATCGGTGGCGCGCCGGCCCGTCAGGCGCAGCTCCTGGCTGATGTCGCCAAACGGCGGATCGCCATCGTGCTTGCCCAGGCCGCCCAGGGTACGCAAGTCGCGCAGGATGTAGTGGCCCAGGCGCATGCCGCGCATGCCGGCCGGCGTGTCGTCGAACAATCTGGCTGCCGCCGCGTTCGCATGCAGGATGATTTGCCCGCTGTCGATGCTGATGAAGGCGTCGCTGGCGCTGTCTATGATGGCCTGGCCACGCGCCTGCTGCTGCCGGCGGGCTTTCAGTGGAGGAAACAAGCACAGCAAAAGCATCGCCGCCATGCCTAGCGGCAGGATGCGCAGCAGTGTCGAACTGCCTCGGTCAGGCATGGGATTCTCCTTGCGAACGTGAACGAAGGCAGGCAAGACAGGAGCGACGGACAGGACTTGATATAGCCTATGCCTGTTGGCGCGGCGTGGCTTGATGTGGCGCAGGAAGGGGAAAGAAGAGGGGTGCGCGCCGTGCCGGCCTGGGCCGGGCGGCGGCGGGAGACTTACATTTGTTTGAACAGGTGCAAGAAGCTGCGGCTCACTTCGAGCTTGTCGGACTTGCCTTTGATGAGTACCAGGTGGCGGCCGCGGATGTCGCGCGTCACGCCTTCGATGGCATTCACGTTGACCAGGGTGGCGCGGTGGATTTGCCAGAACAGCGAAGGATCGAGCTCTTCGGCCAGGTCGCGCACGGGCTTGCGGATCAGCGCCTCGTACTTGGCGGTCTGCACGCAGGTGTATTTCTCGTCAGAACGGAAGAACAGGATCTCTTCCACGGGGATCATGCGCAAGTCCTGGCCGATGCTGGCCTGTATCCATTGCAGGTAGGTGGGCTTGGCCGTGATTTTTTCCGCCAGTTGCGACAGCATGGCCGTGACGCTGCTGTTGACGTCCAGGGCCGGCTTGTTCAAGTGCGTTTTCAGGCGCTCGACAGTGACCAGCAAGCGCTCATGCTCGGGCGGCTTGAGCACGTAGTCGACGGCGCCCCGCTCGAAGGCTTCGACGGCGTGGCTATCGTAGGCCGTGACGAAGACGATATGCGTCTTGCTGCCGATCACTTGCGCCGCTTCCATGCCCGTCTTTCCCGGCATGCGGATATCGAGGAAGGCAAAATCCGGTTTCAGTTGTTCCACCAGTTCGATCGCTTCGTCGCCATTCTTGGCTTCGCCGATGATTTCCAGTTCAGGCCAGGCTTGGCCCAGGCGCAGGCGCAGCTGGTCGCGCATCAGTCTTTCGTCGTCGGCAATAATAGCGGTAGGCATAGGTCTCAAGTGTGAACAGGCGAAGATTGATTATTCAATGATTTAGCGTTTTTATCAACTACTCTGTCTTATTTGGACAATTGATATGGCACTTCGATCACGGCACACACGCCGGACGGTTGATTTGGCGTAATGGTCAGGCTGCCCTGGTCGCCATGCAACAGCTTCAGGCGCTCGCGGATGGTGGGCAAACCCAGTCCCGTGCCATCGCTGGGCACCACGCCAAAGCCCAGGCCGTCATCGGTCACCGTCACGCGCAGCTTGCTGTGCGCCACTTCGGCCACGATGCGCAGGGTGCCGCCTTCCGGTTTGACTTCCAGGCCGTGCTTGATGGCATTTTCCACCATCGATTGCAGCATCATGGGCGGGAAGGCGGCGCTGCGCAGGCCGTCGGGAATCTGGAAGTCGACGGTCAGGCGTTCTTCCATGCGCATTTTCAGCAGATTCAAGTACGCTTGCACCATGTCCGCTTCACGGCCCAGGTTGGTAATCAGGGCGTTGTCGCGCATTTGCGGCAGCACGGCGCGCAGATACTGGATCAGGCTGCGCTGCATCTTGGCCGCGCGCGGCGGGTCGACCTGGATCAGGTGTTCGACGGAAGCAAGCGTGTTGAACAGGAAATGCGGCTCGACCTGGGCTTGCATCATCTGCATCTTCGCTTCGCTGAGCTGGCGCTGCATGGATTCGCGCTCGGCGGCCTCGTTTGCCGTGACGGTTTCCGCTTCCGCACGTTTCTTGCCGCCGACCAAGGCCTTCATGGCGAACAGGGCCAATACCAGCAAGGACACAAAGCTCTTGAACCAGGTCGAGGCTTGCTGGTGATAGCGCGACACTTTTTGTTCTGCTGCATCATCGACGGCTTCTTCGATGGCATTCGACAACTCTTCACCGATTTGCGGTGGCAGTTCAATATGGACTTCTTCGCCCGAGGCATTCGTCGTTACGGGATAGCTGGGCTTGGCGGGGGCAGCCGGCGGTTCCGGCGGCGCCGGCGGCACGGCGTTTGCGTGCTCGTCCGCCTCGGCGGCATCGGCTGGATCGCTGGCCGCATCCGTCGTGCTGTTGCGCCGGTTCTTGCTGTTGCGGGGATTGAAATGGATGCCCGTATCGTCGATCAGGATATTGGTTTCACCCGAGCCCTTGCTGCTGCGCTTGTGCGACTTGATGACCACTTCTTCATTCTGACTGGACGAGAACAGTTCATCTTGCAAAATGGAACCGGCGATCAGGGCCAGCGCAGCGAACAGGAAGAATTTCCACCAGGACAGTTGGGTGACCCAGGTCGTCGTCGCGTCGAATGCCCGTTGCAACCAAGCGAGGATGGTTTTCAACAATTGGGGCAGGCTGGAAATCGGAAGCATGGGGGCACTTTCAAGTACAAGAGTTAATCGACGCAGCGGGCAAGTTTAACCTCTTGTTGAGCCGCGTCAGAGTCTGATGTTGCCACTGTGCCTAAAGACCACGAACTACACCAGCCGATTGCGACAGGCTGCACAAAAAGGCGCTTGAAGTGAAGACAAGGCTTGCTGGGCCGTGAGGGCGGGGAAATAGCCCTTGCGGAGAGTGCAGGGCAGGGCTATAATTCTCCCCCTCGCTGAACGACGCATGCAAATGCCGAGTGAGACGAGAAAAAGAAGGAGTTGACGGACGTAGCAAATTGCTTCATACTCTTCCTTCTTCGCAGCTGACAAACACAACGCTTTGTCGATAGCGCGAAAGCAGTGCCGAATACAGTTCTTTAACAATTAACAGTCGATAAGTGTGGGCATTTGATGTCAGTGCAGCGCCAATCTTCGGATTAGCGTAATACTTAAAATATATCAAATGTTCACAAGAAATAATGAGATAGGATACTTCTTCGGAAGTAGCCTGTCAGTTTTTTGAGTGAGCAAATCTTTTGCAATGCAAAAGATTTGGATGGTAGTGATACTGTTCGACCTGTCAGAAATGACATTAAACAGAGATTAAACTGAAGAGTTTGATCCTGGCTCAGATTGAACGCTGGCGGCATGCCTTACACATGCAAGTCGAACGGCAGCACGGAGCTTGCTCTGGTGGCGAGTGGCGAACGGGTGAGTA
>NZ_JAPUBU010000006.1:0-265750 GCF_030397705.1 Janthinobacterium sp. SUN100
ATGCCTGATGACCATAGCAAGTTGGTCCCACCCCTTCCCATCCCGAACAGGACCGTGAAACAACTTTGCGCCGATGATAGTGCTGCAACCAGTGTGAAAGTAGGTTATCGTCAGGCTTGTTATATAAAAAAACCCCGCTAGGTGCGGGTTTTTTTTCGTCTGCAGCATTCATCGGATCAGATGCCCCAGGTGATACTTTCATTTTCCGCCTTGGCCGAGCGCAGCATTTCCATCAAGGGGTAGGCGCGCTGCGAAAAATGCACTTTTTGCGCGCGCGCATGGGCGCCTGTTTCACCGTCTTCCAGCGTTTCCGGCGTATGCGCATCGTGTTCGATGTCATTTTCCGGATGCAGTTTGCTTTCCGCGACTTCTTTTTCCAGCAGGGCCAGGGCATCGCCCGCTTCCGCTGGCGTGATGACGCCGCGCGTGGGGTTCTTGTGCAGGATGTCGAGGATGCGCTGGGCATGTTCCTGGTACATCAGCACTTCTGGGGAGGATTTGGATTTGAATGAGATCAACATAAGCGCTTTCTGAAACTTGTTGTTAGTGTCGAAACAATATCACGACTTGAAATGTCGCACAGGCCGTCCGATTGCCCGGATTGCACATTTGCAAGCCGGATAGGCCCATCTGTTGGACAACGCACGTATTTACAAGAGTGTGTTTACCGTGAAAACATCCGTTTTAAGCGATCGTTAAGTCTCAATCCAGTTTCACCGAGTCCATGAACGTGTCGATGGTGTCACGCGACAACTTGCTTTCTTCACCGAGTATGATGATCTGGAAGATGTGTTTGTCCTGCGCCACAAAACGGCCGACCAGCAGGACCGGCTTGCCCTGCTGCGTTCCCGTCGCTTCGACGCTCAGCGCGCTGCGTTGATGGCTGCCGGCCGCCGTGCTGCTGGCCGTCGATGCGGATTTCTCGCTGCGCACGACACCATTGATATTTTTCAACAGGGCTGTCTGCATGGCGGGCAGGGCCGTTTGTGCCTGTTCCGCGCTGTCGAGCACGGCGCTGCCGATGGCGAAGGTATTGCCATCGACCTCGCTCGCCGTCATGGTCAAGCTGACTTTCTTGCCGTCGAGATCGATCTCGCGCGTCAGCACAGCCGGTTTGCCCGGAAACAGGGCCGTAAACTGGGCGTCGGGGCTGCGATAGTCGCGCCAGTCGAATTTCGGGCTGCAGGCGGACAGGATGCTGGCGGCCGCGAGCGTAGCCAGAAAGAGGGCAAGTGATGTTTTTTTCATCAGCAGATGGTAGCAGCGCTGCCAATCACGCGCAATCGCGCACGTGTGGGCTTCACCGCTTGCCTTATATCTCGCGCAGTACGCGCCGGTACTGGATCGCTTCGGCAACATGCGCTTGCGTGATGGCGGGGCTGCCCGCCAGGTCCGCGATACTGCGCGACACGCGCAGCACCCGGTGGTAGGTGCGCGCAGACCAGTGCAGGCGCGTCATGGCGCCATGCAACAACTGTTCGCCATGTGGTTCCAGGCGACAATGTTGTTCGATTTCTGTGTTGCTCAGCTGCTGGTTCGCTTTTCCCTGACGTGCCAACTGCAAGGCATAGGCTGCCGCTACCCGCGCGGCGATCGCTTGCGTACTTTCGCCGGCACCTGCACGTCGCCCCAGCGCCGTCGGCGGCATGGCGGCCACTTCAATCTGCAGGTCGATACGGTCGAGCAGGGGGCCCGACAGACGATTGTGATAGCGCAATACGGCGTCTGGCGTACAGCGGCAACGACCGGAAGCGTGGCCCAGATAGCCGCACGGGCAGGGATTCATGGCGGCGATCAATTGAAAACGGGCAGGAAACTCGGCCTGGCGTGCCGCGCGTGAAATGCTGATCACGCCCGATTCCATGGGCTGGCGCAGCACGTCGAGCACCCGGCGGTGGAATTCGGCAATTTCATCGAGAAACAGCACACCGCAGTGGGCCAGCGAGATTTCTCCCGGGCGCGGCACGTTGCCGCCACCCACCAGGGCCACGCCGGATGCCGTCTGGTGCGGGGCGCGATAGGGCCGCCGTTTCCAGTGTTCCACCTTGAAGTGGCTGCCCAGCGAATGCACGGCCGCCGATTCCAGCGCCTCTTCATCGCTCATGGGCGGCAGCACGCCAGGGAAGCGGCTGGCCAGCATGGTCTTGCCTGCGCCCGGTGGTCCCACCATCAGGACGTTGTGACCGCCCGCTGCCGCCACTTCCAGTGCGCGTCGTGCCTGCAGCTGCCCTTGCACGTCGGCAAAGTCGGGATAGGGAAAAGCGTGCGGTGCCAGCACGGGCTGGTGGCGTTGCAGGGCAGTCTGGCTGGCGTGCCTGGCAAAATGCGCACAGACCTCGAGCAGGCTGTGGGCGGGATAGATGCAGGCATCGCTGACGAGAGCCGCCTCGTCCGCGTTCGCCTGCGGCAAGATGAAGGCGCGTGGCGTGCCCGACTGGCTGCGCTGCATGGCAAAGGTCATGGCCAAGGCGCCGCGGATGGGGCGCAACTGGCCAGACAGCGACAGTTCGCCCGCGAATTCATAGTGGTGTAATTGGTCGCCCGGCAACTGGCCGGAGGCAGCCAGGATGCCCAGTGCGATGGGCAAGTCGAAGCGGCCCGATTCCTTGGGCAAGTCTGCCGGCGCCAGATTGGCCGTGATGCGCCGCGCCGGCATCTCGAAGCCGCAGTTTTGCAACGCGGCACGCACACGGTCGCGAGACTCCTTCACTTCCGTATCCGGCAGGCCGACTATCGTAAACGAAGGCAAGCCATTGGCAAGGTGGACTTCGACACTTACCTCGGGCGCCTCCATGCCGGCCAGGGCGCGGCTTTTCAGGACGGCCAGGCTCATCAGACTCCCCTGTAGCGCGGACGCGGGCAGGATCAGTCTAGCGCTTGAAAAGGTGTGAGGCTTGATGTATGCCAGCAAGGTCGCCGATTACGGCGCCCTGCGTGCAGCGGCGGCTTAGGCTTTTGGATCGTTCAGGCGCGTTTCCAGTTCGATCAGGCGCAATTCCAGTGCATCCAGTTTTGCGCGCGTCTTGGCCAGTACTTGCGCCTGGATATCGAATTCCTCGCGCGTGACGAGATCGAGGCGGGCGAAGCCCTGGGTCATCATCGATTTCACATTTTTCTCGATATCCTTGGCCGGCGAGTTTTCGATGGCTTGATGGATCTTGCCCTGCAAGTCGTTAAAGAAGGTATTCATGTCCATGGTCAGTCCTTTTATGGTGCGGCCTGTGCATCGCACCATTGCGGTGCACAGCGGCGTTAATCTGGTGCGAAACTGGGC
Source organism: Janthinobacterium sp. SUN100 (assembly GCF_030397705.1). Classification (NCBI taxonomy): domain Bacteria; kingdom Pseudomonadati; phylum Pseudomonadota; class Betaproteobacteria; order Burkholderiales; family Oxalobacteraceae; genus Janthinobacterium; species Janthinobacterium sp. SUN100. Next base: position 3,275 of record NZ_JAPUBU010000006.1, read on the forward strand.
GCTTCATTGTGCTTCAGCAGTCCGTTGCCGCATTCCTGGCCGTGTGCAGGGTATGTATGGACGGAAATGCACCTGTCAAGGTGGCAATAGAGCTGGCACGTATTCTGCTAAAGAAGGTATGAACGCTTTGTGATCTCCAGCCAAGATTTTAAACCTCAACCGCTTTAAAAGTTCAATAAAAGGGAATCGCCATGAAGAATCTGTCCAAGAACATGACTTTAGCTACAGCGTTGACGCTGGCCATGACCGCCTTGTGCGGTAGCGCCATGGCCCAGGATGCAGTGGCGGCGCCTGTTGCGGCCGAAGCCGTACCTGATAACGTGGTGAGCTACAACGTGGCGCTGACCAGCGACTACCGTTACCGCGGCATCTCGCAAAGCCGCTTGAACCCGGCTGTCAGCGGCGGTGCCGACTACACCCATAACCCGACGGGCCTGTATGTGGGCACCTGGCTGTCGAGCATCAAATGGATCAAGGACGGCGGCGGCGATACCAACCTGGAATGGGATATCTACGGCGGCAAGCGGGGCGAGATCAGCAAGGATTTTACCTATGACGTGGGCGGCCTGTACTACTTCTACCCATCGAATGGGCTGAGCACGAATGCCAACACCTTCGAGCTGTACGGCCAGCTCGGCTACGGTCCGATGTATATCAAGTACTCGCATTCGACCACCAATCTGTTCGGCGTTGCCGACAGCAAGAACAGCGGCTACCTCGACGTGGGCGCCAACGTCGAGGTGCATGATGGCTACATGTTGAACCTGCATGCGGGCCGTCAGAAGGTCGAGCACAACGATTCCCTCAGCTACAGCGATTACAAGATCGGCGTGACCAAGGACTTTGGCGTGGTGACCGTTTCCGTGGCGGCCGTCAAGGCCAATATCGATTCGATGGCACCGAATGGCAAGAATCTGGCGAAATCCGGTCTCGTGCTGACCGTGTCCAAAACCTTTTAAGCGAGACTGCCATGAAAATGATTACTGCAATCATTAAACCGTTCAAACTGGACGAAGTACGCGAAGCTTTGTCGGCTATCAATGTGCAAGGCATTACGGTCACGGAAGTCAAGGGTTTCGGCCGCCAGAAAGGTCACACGGAACTCTACCGTGGCGCCGAGTATGTCGTTGATTTCTTGCCAAAAACCAAGATTGAAGCGGCCGTCGATGACGCCATTGTCGACCAGGCCATCGAAGCGATCGAAGGCGCCGCGCGTACCGGTAAAATCGGTGATGGCAAGATTTTCGTCTACAACCTGGAACAGGTCATCCGCATCCGTACCGGTGAAACCGGCAACGAAGCGCTCTAAGGGGAATATTGATGCATAAAAATATAACAAAATTGCTAGCCGGGATAGCCTGTCTGTGTGCGTTTGGCGTCGCCACGCCGAGCTTTGCCGATGCGCCCGCCAAGACGGAGGCGGCCACGACCGTGGCCGTTGCCGCCCCGGCCGTGACGCCCGTGCCTGATGCAGCCGCACCGGCCCCGGCCGCTGCCGCGCCAGCCGCCGCGCCCGTTGCCAACAAGGGCGACACCAGTTTCATGATGATCAGCACCTTGCTGGTGATCTTGATGACGATCCCCGGCCTGGCCCTGTTCTACGGTGGCCTCGTGCGCTCGAAAAACATGCTGTCGGTGCTGATGCAGGTGTTCATGGTGTTCGCGTTGGTCATCGTGCTGTGGTGCATCTACGGTTACTCGATCGCCTTCACGGAAAAAACCGCCTTCTTCGGTGGCTTCGACCGCCTGTTCCTGAACGGCATCTGGGATCCGGCCAAGGGCACGTTTGCCGCCGCCGCCACCTTCAGCAAGGGCGTCGTCATTCCCGAGTTCGTTTTCGTTGCTTTCCAGGGCACGTTTGCCGCCATCACCTGCGCGCTGATCGTCGGTGCCTTTGCCGAGCGCGCCAAGTTTGCCGCCGTGCTGGCCTTTGTCGTGCTGTGGTTCACGTTCGCCTACCTGCCAGCGGCCCACATGGTGTGGTTCTGGACCGGTCCTGACCTGATCACCAACGCCGCCACCTCGGCCAGCGAAGCCCTGAAGGCGGGCTGGATCTGGCAAAAAGGCGCACTGGACTTCGCCGGCGGCACCGTGGTGCACATCAACGCCGCTGTCGCCGGCCTGGTGGGCGCCATCATGATCGGCAAGCGCGTCGGTTACGGCCGCGAATCGATGGCACCGCACTCGCTGACGATGACCATGATCGGCGCTTCGCTGCTGTGGGTGGGCTGGTTCGGTTTCAATGCCGGTTCCTCGCTGGAAGCGGGCGACGTGGCGGCTTTGGCTTTCGTCAATACCTTGCTGGCAACGGCCGCCGCCACCCTGTCGTGGGTGTTTGGCGAATGGATTTCCAAGGGCAAGCCTTCCATGCTCGGTGGCGCGTCCGGCGCCGTGGCCGGCCTGGTGGCGATCACCCCGGCGGCCGGCTTTGTCGGCCCGATGGGCGGCCTGGTCATCGGCTTGCTGGCCGGTGTCGTCTGCCTGTGGGGCGTGAATGGCCTGAAACGCCTGATCGGCGCCGACGATTCGCTCGACGTATTCGGCGTGCATGGCGTGGGCGGTATCCTGGGCGCCTTGCTGACGGGTGTGTTTGCTGCACCACAACTGGGCGGCCAGGGCATCTTCGACTATGTCACCAACAAGATGTCGGCGGATCCGTACTCGATCGGCCATCAGGTGTGGGTGCAGGCGCAAGCGGTCGGCACCACCATCCTCTGGTCGGCCCTGGTTTCCCTCGTTGCCTATAAACTGGTCGACATCGTCATCGGCCTGCGCGTACCGGAAGAGGAAGAGCGCGAAGGCCTCGATATCACCAGCCACGGCGAGCAAGCGTACCATGGCTAAATAGCAATTATCTGGCATGCCAGCGCCCCGGCGCGGCATGTCCTGCTGGAAAAGGCGCCTCATTGAGGTGCCTTTTTTTCGTTATGGGAATGGAAAAGGTCTTTAAAACAAGGCTTTTGCCCCGATTTGGGGTACTTACACGGTAATATAGTCGGCAGTTCTGTGTGCTTTTTTGAATACTGCACATAATTTAAGGATGTAACTATGGTTCCCCATCTCGTCACGGCCCTGACCGGACCGCTGCTCGACCTCGAAAAAAAGATTCTGGCCGCGACGCCGGCCATTGAGCGCTGGTTTCGCATGGAGTGGCAAGAGCACACGCCGCCCTTCTATTGCTCGGTAGACTTGCGTAACGCGGGCTACAAGCTGGCGCCCGTCGATACCAATCTGTTCCCTGGCGGTTTCCACAACCTGGCGACGGAAATGCTGCCCTTGTCCGTGCAGGCGGCCATGGCCGCCATCGACAAGTATTGCCCGGATGCCCGCAACCTGCTGATCGTGCCGGAATTGCACAACACGACGCCGCAATACCTGCAAAACGTGGCGCGATTGATGCAAATTTTCCGCCAGACGGGGCTGCACGTGCGCTTCGGTTCCTGGTCGCCCGACATCACCCAGCCGACACCGTTGGCGTTGCCAGATGGCAACATGCTCGTCATCGAGCCCCTCGTGCGCCTGAACAATGGCCGCCGCCTGGGCTTGAAGGATTTCGACCCGTGCACGATTCTGCTGAATAACGACTTGTCGGACGGCATTCCCGATATCTTGCAAAATATTCATGAGCAAAGCCTGCTGCCGCCCTTGCATGCGGGCTGGGCCTTGCGCCGCAAGAGCAACCACTACACGGCCTACGATGAAGTGGTGAAGAAATTCGGCAAGATGATCGATGTCGACCCGTGGATGCTCAACCCCTTCCACGCCAAGTGCAGCGACGTGAATTTCCAGGAAGGCGAGGGCGAAGATGCGCTGGCCGCCAGCGTCGACGTGCTGCTGGCCAAGATCCGCAAGAAATACAAGGAATACGGCATCAAGGAAAAGCCGTTTGTCATCGTCAAGCCCGATGCGGGCACGTATGGCACGGGCATCATGACGGTGCGCGACGCCAGCGAAGTGCGCGACCTGTCGCGCAAGCAGCGCGACAAGATGTCCATCGTCAAGGACGGCAAGGTTGTCACCGATGTCATCATCCAGGAAGGCGTGCCGACCTTTGAAAGCATCAAGGATGCCGTGGCCGAGCCGGTCGTCTACATGATCGACCGCTATGTGGTGGGCGGCTTCTACCGCGTGCACGCGGAAAAGGGCGTGGACCAGAACCTGAACGCGCCCGGCTCGCAGTACGTGCCGCTGGCATTTGCCCAGCAGCATGCCGTGCCGGACTTGAAGGCCAAGCCGGGCACGGCCGCGCCGAACCGCTTCTATGTGTATGGCGTGGTGGCGCGCCTGGCCTTGCTGGCCGCGTCGCTGGAAATGGAGCGCACGGACCCGAATCCCGAGGTGTATTGATCCATCCCTGCGGCTTGCCAGGCGCGGTGACTACCGCGCCCGGCGATCTCGGCTAGAATCAAGCATTCCTTATCCAGGCTCCCCGATTGGACGCACCATGAAAATTGCATTCCTTGCCGACCCGCTGGCAGGCTTCAAGACTTACAAAGATTCCACTTTCGCCATGATGCGCGAGGCGGCCAAACGCGGCCACGCCGTGTACGCGTTTGAACAGAAGGACATGGCGCTGGAAGAGGGCATCGTCACGGCACGGGTACAGCATATCGAGCTGACGGGTGACGAACACGACTGGTACAAGGTCGTTTCCACCGAAGAAGTGCGCCTGTCGACCCTGGACGCCATCATCGAGCGCAAGGACCCGCCGTTCGACATGGAGTACGTGTACGGCACGTATCTGCTGGAACTGGCGGAAAAGCAGGGCGCGCACGTCTTCAACAAGCCGTCCGCCATCCGTGACAACAATGAAAAGCTGGCCATCGCCCAGTTTTCTGAATTCACTTCGCCGACCCTGGTGACGTCGAACGAGGCGCGCCTGCGCGCTTTCCACGCCAAGCACCAGGACGTCATCTTCAAGCCGCTCGACGGCATGGGCGGCACGGGCATCTTCCGTGTCAAGGCCGACGGCCTGAACCTGGGCGCCATCATCGAGACCCTGAGCGAGAACGGCGCGCAGACTATCATGGCGCAGCGGTTTATTCCCGACATCGTCAAGGGCGACAAGCGCATCCTCGTCATCGGCGGCAAGCCGGTGCCGTTTTCGCTGGCGCGCATCCCGCAGGCGGGCGAAGTCCGCGGCAACCTGGCCGCCGGCGGCACGGGCGTGGCGCAGCCATTGACGGCGCGCGACCTGGAAATCGCGGAAAAGCTGGGCCCGATCCTGGCCGCGCGTGGTCTGATGCTGGTAGGATTGGACGTGATCGGCGACTATCTGACGGAAGTCAATGTCACCAGCCCGACTTGCTTCCAGGAAATCATGCAGCAGACGGGCTTTGACGTGGCGGCCATGTTTGTCGACGCCGTCGAGCATGGCGTTGCGCAAGCGCAGCAGCGCTAGAAGGTGAAATGACTATGGTAGGGATTTTGCTCATGACACATGCACCGCTGGGACAGGCCTTCATCGCCGCCTGCGCGCATGTGTTTCGGGGGCCAACGGAACGGTTTGAAGCCATCGACGTCGTCGCCGACCAGGACCTGGCGGAAGTGCAAAAGCTGGCGTCGGACGCCATTTGCCGTCTCGACGACGGCTCCGGCGTGCTGGTGATTACCGACGTGAAGGGCGGCACGCCGTCGAACTGCTGCAACAAGCTGGCCGATGCGGGGCGGGTGGAAGTCATCGCCGGCATCAGCCTGCCGATGCTGCTGCGCGCCATCACGTATCGCCGCGACACGCTCGACGTGGTGGTGGAGATGGCGCTGGCCGGTGCGCAAAGCGGCGCCGTGCGCGTCGATAACCGCATCCGCGTGGGAGAATAAGGAAGTGCATGGCCGCCGCCCTGAAGGCGGCGGTTTTTATAGGCCAAGATTGTCATCAGCGTAGTGCATTCAGGGATAGAGACCATACAAAAATGATTCAAAGAGAACTCGAAATCATCAACAAGCTGGGATTGCACGCACGCGCCTCCGCCAAATTTACCCAGCTCGCCGCCAAGTTCAAGAGCGACGTCTGGCTGACCCGCAACGCGCGCCGCATCAACGCCAAGTCCATCATGGGCGTGATGATGCTGGCCGCCGGCAAGGGCGCAAAAGTGACCCTGGAAGCCGAGGGCGATGATGAGCAGGCATGTGTCGATGCGCTCACCGCCCTGATTAATGACAGGTTTGGCGAAGGCGAGTAATGCCCGCCGAACGCAGCCGCAGCCGCATTCCGACAGGTCACCCCATGGCATCTTTCACGCTCCACGGCATCCCGGTCTCCCGCGGCATCGCCATTGGCCGCGCGCATCTGCTGGCGCCGGCCGCCCTTGACGTCAAACACTACCTGGTTGCCCAGGAACAGATCGAAGCGGAAGTCCAGCGTTTGCAAAACGCCATCGCCGCCGTCCACAAGGAGCTGCAAACCCTGTGGAACGAGCTGCCGAAGGACGCCCCCACGGAACTGGGCGCGTTCATCGACGTGCATGCGCTGATCCTGTCGGACCCGATGATCGCCGAAGCGCCGCTCGACATCATCCGTTCGCGCCACTACAACGCCGAATGGGCGCTGTTGACGCAAATTGATGAATTATCGGCGCAGTTCGACGAAATCGAAGACCCGTATTTGCGCGAACGCAAGGCCGACATCCAGCAAGTGGCCGAACGCGTGCTGAAGGTCTTGCTGGGTACGGAACAGCTGCTGCCGAAAGCGGCCGCCGACGATGAATTGCTGGCGCAGATGATCGTCGTCGCCCACGATATCTCGCCGGCCGACATGCTGCAGTTCCGCGACCGCTCCTTCATCGGCTTCATCACCGACGTGGGCGGTCAGAACTCGCACACGGCCATCGTCGCGCGCAGCCTGGATATCCCGGCGGCCGTCGGCATGTCGCAGGCGTCGATGCTGATCGAGCAGGACGACTGGCTGATCATCGACGGCGACGCGGGCGTGGTTATCGCCAACCCCAGTCCCCTGGTGCTGGAGCAGTACCGCGAGCGCCAGGTGGCCATGCAGCGCGCGCGCAAGAAGCTGGGCAAGCTGAAAAAGACGCCGGCCGTCACCAGGTGCGGCACGCCGATTACCCTGCTGGCGAATATCGAACTGCCCGAGGATTGCCCGTTCGCGCTGGAATCGGGCGCCAGCGGCGTGGGCCTGTTCCGCTCCGAATTCCTGTTCATGGGCCGCGCGCACAAGATTCCCACCGAGGACGAGCAGTTCGAGGCTTACCGCAACACGGTGCAATCGATGAAGGGGCGCGTGGTGACCATCCGCACGCTCGACATTGGCGCCGACAAGCCGCTCGACCAGTCCGACCATACGGCCTTGAATCCCGCCCTGGGCTTGCGCGCCATCCGCTACTGCCTGGCCGAGCCGCAGCTGTTCCTGACGCAGCTGCGTGCCATTTTGCGCGCCTCTGCCTTCGGCAAGGTGCGCATCCTGATTCCCATGCTGGCGCATGCGTTCGAGATCGACCAGTCGCTGGCCATGATCGCGCAAGCGAAGGCCAGCCTGCGCGAGGACGGCGTCAAGTTCGACGACGAGGTCGAAGTGGGCGCCATGATCGAGATTCCCGCCGCCGCGCTGGCCCTGCCCATGTTCGTCAAGCGCATGGACTTCCTGTCGATCGGCACGAATGATTTGATCCAGTACACGCTGGCCATCGACCGCGTCGACTATGAAGTGGCGCATTTGTACAATCCGCTGCACCCGGCCGTGCTGCAACTGATCTCCATGACGATCGCCGCCGGCCACAAGGCGGGCATCGACGTGGCCGTCTGCGGTGAGATGGCGGGCGACGTGAAGCTCACGCGCTTGCTGCTGGGCATGGGCTTGCGCGAGTTTTCCATGCATCCGGCCCAGCTGTTGGCAGTCAAGCAAGAGATACTCAACAGCGATCTTGGCCTGATTGCGCCACAAATGCGCAAAATTATGCGTTCCATGGAACCAAATGTGATCGCGGAAGCTGTCCAGCAACTGCAGCTCATGTAAACTGTCACCTTATCAGCATCAGGACACCTCGCGCGCGGCAAGAGGTGCCCTGATGCTAAAGTTGCAGCACCTATCATCGCGGTGCTGCATCGACCATGGCCCGTGGGGCCGCCCCCCTTTTATAAACCGACACACATGTCATCCATTGGAATTGTTTCGCCGCAAACCATGTATTTTGCGCAACCCTTGCAGCTGCAAAGCGGAGCATCGCTGCAAGACTATATGTTGATGTATGAAACCTACGGCACCCTGAACGCCGACAAATCGAACGCGGTGCTGGTCTGCCACGCCCTGAACGCCTCGCACCACGTGGCTGGCGTGTATGCGGACGAGCCGAAAAGCACGGGCTGGTGGGACAATATGGTGGGACCGGGCAAGCCGCTCGACACCAACAAATTCTTCGTCATCGGCGTCAACAACCTGGGTTCCTGCTTCGGTTCGACGGGCCCCATGCACACCAATCCCGCCACCGGCAAGCCGTACGGCGCCTCCTTCCCCGTCGTCACGGTGGAAGACTGGGTCAGCGCGCAGGCGCGCCTGGCCGATGAACTGGGCATCACACAGTTTGCCGCCGTGATGGGCGGCTCGCTGGGCGGCATGCAGGCGCTGGCGTGGAGCATCATGTTCCCCGAGCGCCTGCGCCACTGCGTGGTGATCGCCTCGACGGCCAAGCTGTCGGCGCAAAACATCGCTTTCAATGACGTGGCCCGCCAGGCCATCCTGTCCGACCCCGATTACCATGGCGGCGACTTCTATGCCCACGGCGTGGTGCCGAAGAACGGCTTGCGTGTGGCGCGCATGGTGGGTCATATCACCTATCTGTCGAATGACGACATGGCCGAAAAATTCGGCCGCAAGCTGCGCGATGCGGCGCAGACGGGCGATTACAAGTTCGGCTTCGGCATCGATTTCGAGATCGAATCGTATTTGCGCTACCAGGGCGACAAATTCTCCGAATACTTCGATGCCAACACGTATTTATTGATCACCAAGGCGCTCGATTATTTCGACCCGGCGCGCGCACACGGCGGCGACCTGGCCAAGGCCCTGTCGGGCACCAAGGCCAAGTTCTTCCTCGCCTCGTTTTCCACCGACTGGCGCTTCTCGCCCGAGCGCAGCCGGGAAATCGTCGAAGCGCTCGTCTGCAACCGCCGCCAGGTCACGTATGCGGAAATCGACGCGCCGCACGGCCACGACGCCTTCCTGCTGGAAGATGCGCGCTACATGAACATGGTGCGCGCCTACTATGGGCAGGTATGGAACGACATCGGGGCGGGCTTGCCCGCTCCTGCACAGCACACCGCCGTCCGCCAGGGCGCGAAGGAGACCGCATGACTTTTGACGAATTGAGCGCGCTGCGCCCCGACCTGGCCTTCATCGCCCACTGGGTGCAGGACAACGCGCATGTGCTGGACGTGGGCTGCGGCGACGGCGTGATGCTGCAGTACCTGCAAAGCGACAAGGAGTGCAGCGGTTACGGCATCGAGATCGCCGACGACAAGGTATTGGCCAGTACTTTGCGCGGCGTCAATGTGATCCAGCAGGACATGGAAAAGGGCCTGGCCGTCTTTGGCGACAACAGCTTCGATACGGTGCTGTGCCTGTCGTCCCTGCAGATGATGAAACAGGTCGAGCCGCTGCTGCGCGACATCGTGCGCGTGGGCGCCGAAGCCATCGTCTCGTTCCCCAACTTCGCCTACTGGCCGCACCGCGTGGCATTGCTGAAAGGGCGCATGCCCGTGTCGAAATCGCTGCCCTACCAGTGGTATGACACGCCCAACGTGCGCTGCGCAACCATCAACGACTTCCGCGAACTGGCCGAGGAATGCGGCCTGGAAGTGATCGAATGCGTGGCCCTGGCCGAAGGTAAGATGGTTTCCGTGCTGCCGAACCTGCGCGGCGACCTGGCCGTCTTCCGCCTGCGTAAAAAAGCGGTGCATTGATGAGCACAAGCCCGGCGCCAGGCTGGCGTTCCTATGCCAATGGCCGCATGCTGGCCGTGCTGGTGCTGGGCTTCAGTTCCGGCCTGCCCCTGTTCATCCTGCTGTATCTGCTGCAGGCATGGCTGGCCAAGTCGGGATTGAACGTCAAGGCGCTGGGGCTGTTCGCCCTGGTGCAGTTCCCGTATATCTGGAAATTCCTGTGGGCGCCCCTGATGGACCGCTACCGCATCCTGGGCCTGGGACGCCGGCGCGGCTGGATGGCCCTGACGCAGGTGGCGCTGTTCTTTTCCATCGGCGGCATGGGCATGCTCGATCCGCTCACGCAGATCGGCCTGATCGCGGCCGCTGCCGGCGGCGTGGCCTTTCTGTCTGCCAGCCAGGATATCGTCATCGACGCCTACCGGCGCGAAATCCTCAGCGATAACGAGCAGGGCCTGGGCGCCGCCGTCATCGTCAACGCGTACAAGGTGGCGGGCATGGTGCCGGGCGCGCTGTCGCTGATCCTGGCCGACCGCATGCCGTGGCAGCCCGTGTTCTGGATCACGGCCGCCTTCATGATGCCTGGCCTCGTGTGCACCCTGCTGATCAGGGAGCCGACCGTGTATGGCTCGCCGCCGAAGACCATGCGCGAAGCGATCATCTTGCCATTCCAGGAATTCATCGCGCGCGATGGTTGGCGTAACGCAATGTGGATTCTCGCTTTCGTATTACTCTATAAAATCGGCGACAGCATGGCCACGGCGCTGGCGACGAAGTTTTACCTGGACCTGGGTTTTTCCATGACGCAGATCGGCCTGGCCGCCAATACCACGGGATTCTGGGCCAGCCTGGCCGGCGGCGTGGTGGGCGGCGTGTGGATGCTCAAGCTGGGCATCAACCGGGGCCTGTGGGTGTTTGGCGCGCTGCAGGCGATCGCGATTCTGGGATTCGCCTGGCTGGCGCAGGTGGGGCCGAACACCATGCTATTGAGCGCCGTGATCGGTTTTGAAGCTTTCGCCAGCCTGGGCCTGGGCGCGGCCGCCTTTGTCGCGTTCCTGTCGCGCACCACGGACCCGCGCTACACGGCCACGCAATATGCGCTGTTTTCCAGCCTGAGCGCCGTGCCGCGCACCCTGATCAATGCCTCGGTGGGCTTCCTGGTCGCCGAGCTGGGCTGGTTCTCGTTTTTCATCGTGTGCTTCTTCCTGGCCTTCCCGGCCATGATGATGCTGCCTAAAATCGCTCCATGGAGGTCTGCCAATGGCACCAATATCCCTTAAACGTTACACCGTCCTGGCCAGCCTGTGCGCGGTCACGGCGCTGGCGCCCCTGTCCGTCTACGCCCAGCAGGCGACGGTACAGGATGGCATCAAGGTGCGTCCCTTGTCGACGTCGCGCATCTTTGCCGGCGGCACCGATTTCAATGCGGAATCGAAGCAGCAATATACGCAGCTGGTCAACGAAGCGAAGGAAAAAAATGCGCTGGTGCCGGACAGCGATCCGCAAGTGAAACGCCTGCGCGCCATCGCCCAGCGCATCATTCCGTTCGCCACGCGCTGGAACGATGCGGCGGCCAACTGGAACTGGCAGATCAACCTGCTCAACTCGGACGAGGTCAACGCCTTTTGCATGCCGGGCGGGCAAATCGCTTTTTACAGCGGGATCATCACCAAACTGAACCTGACCGACGATGAAGTGGCCGTCGTCATGGGCCATGAAATTTCGCACGCCTTGCGCGAACACTCGCAAGCGCAGGCTGGCAAGGGCAACCTGGCCGCCGTCGGCTCGAAGCTGGTGGGCGCCGGCCTGTCAGCCTGGCTCGGCGTCGACCCGAATCTGACCAGCACCGCCACGAACATGGCGGCCAAGGGCGTGATGCTGAAGTTTTCGCGCGACGATGAGCGCGAAGCGGACCTGATCGGCATGGACCTGGCCGCGCGCGCCGGTTTCGATCCGCGCGCCGGTGTGGTGCTGTGGCAGAAGATGGCTGCCGTGAGCGCGGGCGCGCCGCCGGAATTCCTCTCGACTCACCCGTCGGGCAAGGACCGCATCTCGCAGATGAACAGCCACATGGCGCAAGTGCTGCCCCTGTACGCGCGCAGCAAGGGCGTCAGCGTGGACGCCTTGCCGCCGTACCGCAGCAACGCCATCGCGCAGCGCTAGGATGTCTGTACGCAGTCCCGGCAACAAGCCGGCAGCGGCGCCGTTGCCCATGCGCGACGGCGTGGCGCCCAGCTACCTGTGGCTGCCGGAAGGGCAGTGGCCCGACATGCTGGCGTTTCTGCTCGAGCGCTATCCGCAGATCAGCGCCGCGCAATGGCGGGACCGCATGGCGCGCGGCGAAGTGGTCAACGGCGACGGTGCGGTGCTGGGCCCTGGCAGCGCCTACAAGCGCGGCATGCGCATTTTTTACTACCGCGAGCTGGAGCGGGAAACGCCTATCCCCTTCCAGGAAGAGATCCTGTTCCAGGATGAACACCTGGTGGTGGTCGACAAGCCGCACTTCCTGCCCATGACGCCGGCCGGACGCTTCGTGCAGGAGACCCTGCTGACGCGCCTGAAGAAAACCCTGGACTGCGCCGACCTGACGCCGATCCACCGTCTCGACCGCGAGACGGCTGGCGTGGTGATTTTTTCGCGCCAGGTGGCCAGTCGCGGCGCCTATCAATCGCTGTTCCAGCGCCGCGAAGTGCGCAAGACGTACGAGGCGCTGGCGCCACGCCTCGATGGCCGCGATTTTCCATTTACCTACCGCAGCCGCATGGTCGAGGGCGAGCAGTTTTTCCTCATGCGCGAGGAGGCGGGCGAGCCGAACTCGGAAACCGTCATCGACGTGATCGAGGAGCGCGGCGATGTGAGCCTGTACCGGCTGCAGCCGCACACGGGGCGCAAGCATCAGCTGCGCGTGCACCTTGCCTCGCTGGGCATCCCCATCGTCAATGACGCGTTTTATCCGGTGGCCCTGCCGTGCAAGGAAGACGATATGTCGCAGCCCTTGCAGTTGCTGGCGCGTGCGATCGATTTCACGGACCCGTTGAGCGGCGCGCCGCGCCATTTTGAAAGCCGGCGCAGCCTGTAGCGGCGCTTACGCCTTGAGCGTGTAGTCGATGATCAGCGGCGCGTGGTCGGAGAAGCGCTCGTCCTTGTAGACGCTGACCGTATGCGCCTGGGCCGCGATGCCGGGCGTGGCGACGTGGTAGTCGATGCGCCAGCCCACGTTCTTCGCGTAGGCTTGTCCGCGGTTGCTCCACCACGTGTACTGGTCTTCGCGCTTGTCCAGGCCGCGGTGTACGTCGACAAAGCCCACTTCGTCGAAGACGCGCGTCAGCCAGGCGCGCTCTTCCGGCAGGAAGCCGGAATTTTTCTTGTTGCCCTTCCAGTTCTTCAGGTCGATTTCGTGGTGGGCGATGTTCCAGTCGCCGCAGATGACGACTTCGCGTCCCAGCGCCTTCAATTCCAGCAGGTGCGGCAGGAACAGTTCCATGAAGCGGAACTTGGCTTCCTGGCGCTCCGGGCCGGACGAACCGGACGGGCAGTACACGGAAATGACGGAAAGGTTGCCAAAATCACAGCGCACGTAGCGGCCTTCGGCGTCGAATTCAGGGCTGCCGAAGCCGATATGCACGGCGTCTGGTTCGACCTTGCTGTACACGCCCGTGCCCGAATAGCCTTTTTTCTCGGCATAGTGGAAATGGCCATGATAGCCGTGCGGGTTGAGGAATTCCGGCGTCATGTCGGGCAGTTGCGCCTTCAATTCCTGCACGCAGATGAAATCGGCCGTTTGCGTGCCCATCCAGTTGAAAAAGCCTTTTTTGGCGGCGGAACGGATGCCGTTCAGGTTGGCGGAGATAATTTTTGGCATAGGTCTAGAGTGAAAGGGCGCTGGACGGGGCCGGCGGGCGCGGCATGGCGATTGTCTCGCCGGTGCGCGCGGATTAAAATACAGGCACTTTTAAAAAATGAGGCTAATGTGAATAATTTACGCCAGCAGTTTATCGCGTTTTCAGTATCCAAGGGAGTCTTGCGGTTTGGCGAGTTCACCACCAAGGCCGGACGCCAGTCGCCGTACTTCTTCAATGCGGGCCTGTTCCATGACGGCGCCACCTTGGCCGAGCTGGCGCAGTTCTACGCGCAGACCCTGCTCGATTCGGGCGTGGAATTCGACATGCTGTTCGGTCCCGCCTACAAGGGCATCACCCTGGCCTCGGCCACCGCCGTGGCGCTGGCTGGCAAGGGCCGCAACACTTCGTTCGCCTTCAACCGCAAGGAAGCCAAGGACCATGGCGAAGGCGGCACCATCGTCGGCGCCAAATTGCATGGCAAAGTCGTCATCATTGACGATGTGATCTCGGCCGGCACCTCGGTGCGCGAATCGGTGGACATGATCCGCGCCGCCGGCGCCGAGCCATGCGCCGTGCTGATCGCCCTGGACCGCATGGAGCGTTCGGGCCCCGATGGCCAGCTGTCGCCAAGTTCGGCGGTGCAGGAAGTGTCGAAACAGTACGGCATTCCAGTCATCTCGATCGGCAACCTGGACGACTTGTTCGGCTACCTGAATGGCGCGGGCGCCGATCCGGAACTGCTGAAACATAAAGAGGCTGTTTCGGCATACCGCACCAAGTATGGGATTTAAGTAGTCTTCTCCAGTAGCGCCCGCAGCCGCGGGTCGCTGCAGGCGGCGCTGGCCTGCGGATGGCATTGCAATAGCCGCCGCAGCAGCGCGCCGCCGATGCCGCGCCGGCGGAACGGCGGTTTCACGAACAGCATGTTCACCGTCACCTCATTCGCGCACTTGCTGATGTCGAGCATGGCCACCTGCTGGCCGTCGATCCATGCGCACAGCGCGCTGTCTCCTTGCCAGTCTATCTGCATCACGCCAGCCATGGTTTGAGCGCCGCATGCAAACCCAGGGCGAACAGGCCGATAAAAAAGCATCGCTTGAATACTGGTTGCGCGATGCGCCCGCGCAGCCATTGACCGGCCAGCATGCCGGCCAGCGCCGGCAGCAGCGCATACGCCGACGCGCCGGCCGCACCGAGACTGAAGTCGCCGTGCAAAGCCAGGCTGGCCGCCAGCGCCACGGTCGACGCCGTAAACGCCAGACCCAGCGCCTGCACCAGCGCATCGCGCGCCAATCCCAATCCCTGCAGATACGGCACGGCGGGGATGACGAAGACACCCGTGGCGGCCGTCACCAGTCCCGTCACCGCGCCTGCCACGGGCCCCAGCCACGCTTCGTGCCGCGCCGGCACGCGCAGCTGCAGTGAGAACAGGCCCGCCAGCGCATACAGCATCAGCGCCACGCCCAGCGCGACGATGGCCCAGACCCCGCTGTCGGCCGGCAGCAAGGCGCCGCCCGCCAGCGTGCCCGCCATGACGGCGGTCAGCATGGGCCACAAGCGCCGCAGCAGCGCCCGCAGGCCGGGGCCGGCCGCCAGTTGCCAGACATTCGTCACCATCGAGGGCACGATCAGCAGGGCTGCCGCCTGCACGGGCGGCATGATGAGGCTGAGCGTGCCCATGGCCACCGTCGGCAGCCCCAGGCCGACTACGCCCTTGACGAAGCCAGCGACGAGGAAGCTGGCGCCAACGGCCAGCAGAAATGACGTCTCCATCTTTTTTATCCCACAGTGATTTTGCGTGGATTCTGCGCGCGCTTGCGGATTTCGCCAAGGTGGATTATTTTGAGTCAGCCTTAGTAAAAGACGAAGGCTGATAAGATGGCGAAAAGGAGAGCCGCCATGCGCTTTGATCTGGTCGATTTGCAGCTGTTTGTCAACGTGGTGGAGGCGGGTAGCCTGACGGCGGGCGCCGCGCGCAGTCACCTGGCGCTGGCCTCAAGCAGTGCGCGCGTGCGCGGCATGGAAGAGATGCTGGGCATGCCCTTGCTGCTGCGCAGGCGGCGCGGCGTGGAGCCGACCCCCGTGGGCCAGACCTTGCTGCATCACGCGCGCCTCGTTTTACTGCAAATGGAGAAAATGCGCGGCGAGCTCGGTGAGTTTGCGCGCGGCTTGAAAGGGCAGTTGCGGCTGCTGTGCAATACGGCGGCGCTCAGCGAATTTTTGCCCGAGGCGCTCGGCGCTTTTCTCGACCGCCATCCGAACCTGACCATCGACCTGGAAGAACGCCTCAGTTACGATATCGTCAAGGCCGTTTCGGAAGGGCTGGCCGACATGGGCATCGTGTCCGACTCGGTCGACATGCGCGGCTTGCAGACGTTTTTGTTTCGCCCCGACCGCCTGGTGGTCATCGCGGCGGCCGATGGCGTGCACCACCGCGCGCTGGGCCAGGATGGTGTCGTCGCGTTTTCCACGCTGCTGGATCACGATTTCATCGGCCTGGCCGACGACAGCGCGATGCAGCAGTACCTGGGCATGCATGCGGCGCGCCTGGGGCGTCCATTGAAGGTGCGCGTGCGCCTGCGCAGCTTCGATGCCGTGTGCCGCATGGTGGCCAGCGGCGTGGGCATCAGCGTGGTGCCGCTGGCGGCTGCCAGCCGCTGCCAGCAGACGATGGCGCTACGCTGCCTGGAATTATCCGATCCCTGGTCGGTACGCAATCTGACGATTTGCGTGCGCCAGTTCAGTGAATTACCCCTGTATGCGCGCCAGTTGATCGATCACCTGAAGGCGTGACAGGGCATGACAGGAGCAGCGATGCGTTTTTCAGAAGACAAGATGGCCAGCCTGCGGTGCAGCGACCAGGTCGAGCGGCCCATCCACATCTGGCAGCCGCCAGGGCCACAACAGCCACGTGCCGTGATCCTGGCGATCCACGGCGGCATGGCGCATGCGGGCGACTACGTTACACCGGCGCTGACCTTCCGCCAGCACGGCATCGCCACCGTCAGCTTCGACATGGTGGGCCACGATGGCCAGCGCAAGGTCGATATCCCATCGTTCGAGGCTTTCCTCGACGACGAAGAGCTGTTCCTCGCCTGGGTCAAGCAGGCGTATCCAGGCGTGCCGGTTTTCGTCATGGGCCACTCCATGGGCGGTTTGATCGCCACGCATCTGGGGCTGCGGCGCTTTGCGGGCGACCCGGCCATCAAGGGTTTTGTCATCTCATCGCCGTATTACGTGAATGCGATTCCCGTGCCAAAGGTGCTGCAAATGCTGTCGGGCTGGCTGGCGCAGCGCTTCCCCACGATGAAGGTACCGCTGGGGAATCTGACCATGCTGCTCACGCACGACCAGACCATCACCGCGCGCCATTTCCAGGATGAGCGCGACGGCATCCGCGCCAGTGCCGCCTCGGTACGTTTCGCCCATGCCTTGACGTCGGCGCAAAAGGAATTGGCGAGCGGCTTGTCGGGCTGGCGTTTCCCCCTGTTCGCCGTGGTGGCCGGTGACGACAAGCTGGCCGACAGCCGCGCCACGGAAAGCATGCTGCGCAGCGTGCCCGATGGCTTGCTCGACTATCACTACTATCCGGCCAATTACCACGAGAATTTCAATGAGCTGAACCGCGAGGTGATCTTCGCCGCCATCCTGGCGTGGATGGAAAAACAACTGGCACCCGCGCCGCGTGAGGCGCAGGTATCGTTATAATCAGGTCAATGGATTTTACCGCCGCATGCCGGCCCGGTCCCCGCGGCGCAGGGGAATACTGAAGGAACGAACGATGCGCTTGCTGATTGCCCTGATATTCCCGTGGCTGACCTTTTTCACGATCGGCCGTCCGATCGCCGGCATCATTTGCCTGATCCTGCAAATCACCTTGATCGGCTGGCTGCCAGCGACGATCTGGGCCGTATATGCGCTGAGCCAGTTCAAGACGGACCAGAAGATCGCCGAGGCCATGCGCCGGCGTTGATGGTTTCCTAAGTCCTGCCTAAGCTGCGCTTCCTATCTTGATTCAACCGACACGAGGAGAGTGAGATGGCATCAAACAGACGCGGTACCCTGGGCTTGGCGGCGGCAATGCTGGCCGCCGGGCTGTTGCTGGGAAGTGCGGCGCAGGCGCAAACGGATAACGCACTGCCGCCCGTGCAGAAGAGCGGGGCGGTGGAGTACCTGAGCGGCGGCATCGGCCTCGACGAGTCGACGGCCATCAAGAGCGCCAGCCGGCATTGGCCCCTGAGCCTGGTGTTTTCCGTGCAGGCGGCAGGCAAGGCGGAATTTGCCTCCGACGTGAAGCTGCAGATCAGCGATGCCAAGGGGCTGTCGGTGCTGGAAACGACGGCCAGCGGACCGTTCCTGCTGGCGAAACTGCCGCCGGGCAGCTACCGCTTGCGCGCCACCCTGGCCGGCAAGACCTTGGAACGCAAGGTGCAGGTCAAGGCGGGCAGCTCGGCGCGCGTGGAGCTGGTCTGGCCGGCGGGAACGAACCAGGGCCGGCCTTGATGTCGGGCGACGGCAAGGCGGCGCCCGAGCGGGGCGTGCCGGCGCGCGGTTTGTCTGCCCATATCCTGCCCACGTCGGCGACGATGGTTGGCGTATGCATGACGGTGCTGTCGATCGGGCACCTGGCGCCGCGCGGCGAGGTGCGCGTGGCCATCGACAAGCTGCTGGCCGTCGATGCCATCGTCTTTCTCGTCAGCGCCGTGCTTTCGTTCATGTCGCTGCGCCCCGGCCAGTCGCGCTTGCGCTACGAATGGTGGGGCGAACTGCTGTTCATTTGCGGCCTGGCCCTGCTGGCGCTGGGGGCCGTGGTGCTGGCCTTCGTCATCAACTGACCTTGAGTACGCGCCCTTCGGTGGCGCTTTGCAGCGCCAGTTCGATCAGGCGTATCGTCGTCGCCGCATCTTCGGCTGCCACGGGCGCCGGTGCGCCGTGGCGGATGGCGTCGGCCATGCCCTGGTAAAAGTCCTGGTAGCGGCCCGCTTGCATCTCGAGGTGTTCGGCATGGCCGTCCGGCTGCGTGCCCAGGTGCAGGGCGCCGCGCACGGGATCCACGCCCCAGCCGGGTTGGCCCGGCCTGCCGCCTGCCTTCAGGGCGTCTTCCTGCGGGTCGAGGCCAAACTTCACGAAACTGCCTTTGTCGCCATGCACGGCGAAGCGCGCCGTCGGCGCCTTCACCAGGCAACCCGCTTGCAGCACCACGCGCAGCCGGTCGTAGTACAGCACAAGGTGCATATAATCTGCAGCCTGTGCGCCGTCGCGCTGCAGGGCGATATCGGCGTACAGCTTTTCCGGCTGGCCGAACAGCTGCATGGCCTGGTCCAGCATGTGCGGACCCAGGTCGTACAGCAGGCCGCCGCCCGGCGCGCCGGACTCGCGCCAGCGCTGGCGGATCTCGGGACGGAAACGGTCGAAATGCGATTCGACGCTGGCGATGCGCCCCAGGGCACCCTGCGCCAGCAGCGTTTTGAGGGTCAGGAAGTCGCCATCCCAGCGCCGGTTGTGATACACGCTGAGCACCAGCTTGCGTTCCTTCGCCACGGCGATCAGGGTTTGCGCCTCGGCGCTGGAAATCGTGAATGGCTTGTCGACCACCACGTGCTTGCCCGCCTGCAGGGCCGCCAGCGCCAGGCTGAAATGCGCTTCGTTGGGGGCGGCAATGACGACCAGCTCGATGGCCGCATCGGCAAACAGCTGCGCAGGTTCCGCATACACGGTGGCCTGCGGCCAATCCTGGTGCACGAGGTCCGGCTTGCTGGAGGCGACGGCCGTCAATTCCAGGGCGTCGATGGTGGATAGCACGGGCGCGTGGAAGGTGGAGCCGGCAAAGCCGTAGCCGACCAGGCCGGTTTTGATCTTGTTCATGGCATGTTCACAGGTGCGTGGAAGAATCCATGATCATACTGCAAGCGGGCGGCGCATAAAAAAAGGACGCCGCAGCGTCCTTTTGCATGCCTCTCGCGAAGATTACCCCGCCAGCTTGGCCTTCAGCAGTTCCGTCAGCTGCGCCGGGTTGGCCTTGCCCTTGGACGCTTTCATGGCCTGGCCGATCAGCGCGTTGATGGCCGCTTCCTTGCCGGCGCGGTACTGCTCCACCGACTTGGCGTTCGCCGCCAGCACTTCATCGACGATGGCTTCCAGGGCGCCCGAGTCCGAGATCTGCTTCAGGCCCTTGGCGTCGATGATGGTGTCGACCAGATTTTCGTCGTCTGACTTCGCTTCCCACATGCCGGCAAAGACTTCCTTTGCCGCCTTGTTCGAGATCGTGCCGTCGGCGATGCGCTTGAGCATGGCGGCCAGCTGCGCGGCGGAGACGGGGGCGTCGTCCAGGTCCACGCCTTCGCGGTTCAGGGTCGACGACACGTCGCCCATCAGCCAGTTGGCGGCGGCCTTGGCGTTTTCCTTGCCAGCCTTGTCCACCACGGCGACGAAATAGGTGGCCATGGCTTTCGACTGCGTCAGCACCAGCGCGTCGTATTCCGGCAGCGCGTATTCGCTGATGAGGCGGGCGCGCATGGCGGCCGGCAGTTCCGGCATCGAGGCCTTGACCGTATCGATCCACGCTTGCGAGATGACCAGCGGCGGCAGGTCAGGGTCCGGGAAGTAGCGGTAATCCTGCGCGTCTTCCTTGCTGCGCATCTCGCGCGTTTCCTTGCGGTCCGGATCGTACAGACGCGTCGCCTGCACGACCTTGCCGCCTTCTTCGATCAGTTCGATCTGGCGGCGCACTTCCACGTGCACGGCTTCCTCGATGAAGCGGAAGGAGTTCAGGTTCTTGATTTCGCAGCGCGTGCCGAATTCCTTCTGGCCGACGGGGCGCACGGAAACGTTGACGTCGCAGCGGAACGAGCCTTCCTGCATGTTGCCGTCGCAAACGCCCAGCCACATGACCAGCGAGTGCAGGGCCTTGGCGTAGGCCACGGCTTCGGCGGCGCTGCGGATTTCCGGTTCCGAGACGATTTCCAGCAACGGCGTGCCGGCGCGGTTCAAGTCGATGCCGCTCATGCCCGCGTAGTCTTCGTGCAGCGATTTGCCCGCGTCTTCTTCCAGGTGGGCGCGCGTCAGGTTGACCGTCTTGGTGACGAATTCGCCATCCTTTTCATAGCCGAAGGTCAGGGCGCCACCGATGACGACGGGGTCTTCGAATTGGCTGATCTGGTAACCCTTGGGCGAATCGGGATAAAAATAGTTTTTGCGCGCGAAGACCGAGTGCGGCGCGACGGTGGCGCCGACGGCCAGGCCGAAGCGGATCGCGCGGTCGACGGCCTGCTTGTTCATCACGGGCAGCACGCCTGGCAGGGCCAGGTCGACGGGGCTCGCTTGCGTGTTGGCGTCGGCGCCGTACTTGATCGGCGAACCGCTGAAAATTTTGGATTCGGTCGTGAGCTGCACGTGGTTCTCAAGACCGATGACGACTTCCCATTGCATAGTGTTCTCGCTTATTTTTTGGTGGCGCCGCCTGGGCTGCGCGAATTATTTCTTAAATGCCTGCCGGGCTGCGCGTATGCCAGTCCGTCACTTGCTGGAACTGGTGGGCGATATTGAGCAGCCTGGCTTCGCCAAAGTAATTGCCGATGATTTGCAGGCCGACGGGGCGCTTGGCGTTCTTTTCGCCCTCGCCGAAACCGCACGGGATCGACATGCCGGGCAGGCCGGCCAGGCTGGTCGACAGGGTGTAGATGTCGGCCAGGTAGTTCGCCACCGGGTCGTCCGTCTTGTCGCCCAGGTCCCAGGCGACGGTCGGCGCGACGGGGCCCATGATGACGTCGCAGACGGCGTTCGGGCCATTGAGCACGGCGTCGAAATCCTGCGCGATCAGGCGGCGGATCTTTTGCGCCTTCAGGTAGTAGGCGTCGTAGTAGCCGTGGCACAGCACATAGGTGCCGACCATGATGCGGCGTTGTACTTCGGGCCCGAAGCCCTGCGCGCGCGACTTCTTGTACATGTCCTGCAAGTCCTTGTACTCGGTAGCGCGGTGGCCGTAGCGCACGCCGTCGTAGCGCGACAGGTTCGACGACGCTTCGGCCGGCGCGATCATGTAATAGGCGGGAATTGACAGGGCGGTGTTAGGCAGCGAGATGTCGACCAGGGTGGCGCCCAGCTTTTCATACTGCGCCAGCGCGCCGCGCACGGCCGCTTCCACGTCCTTGGCCAGGCCTTCGCCGAAGTACTCGCGCGGCACGCCGATGCGCAAGCCCGTCAGCGGCTGGCCCAGTTCACGCGAAAAATCTTCCGCCACGCCGCCCTGTTCCGGCGACAGGCTGGTCGAGTCGCGTTCGTCGAAGCCGGCCATGGCGCTTAAGAGCAGGGCGCAGTCTTCGGCCGAGCGGGCCATCGGGCCGCCCTGGTCCAGCGACGAGGCAAAGGCGATCATGCCGAAGCGCGAGACGCGGCCATACGTCGGCTTGATGCCGGTGATGCCGCAAAACGCGGCTGGCTGGCGGATCGAGCCGCCCGTGTCGGTGCCGGTGGCGGCCGGCGTCAGGCCAGCCGCCACCGCGGCGGCCGAGCCGCCGGACGAGCCGCCTGGTACGGCCGTCTTGTCCCACGGGTTTTGCACGGCGCCGAAGGCCGAGTTCTCATTGCCGGAGCCCATGGCGAATTCATCGCAATTGACCTTGCCCAGGGTGACCATGCCGGCGGCCTGGAATTTCTCCACCACGGTGGCGTCAAACGGGCTTGCGTAGTCGGCCAGCATTTTCGAGCCGGCCGTCGTGCGCCAGCCTTTCGTGACGAACAAATCCTTGTGCGCGATCGGCACGCCCGTCAAGGGCGTGGCCGTGCCCGCGGCGATGCGCGCGTCGGCCTCGGCAGCTTGCGCCAGGGTCAGGGCACGGTCGACGTGCAGGAAGGCGTTCGAGGTGTCCGCTTCGATGCGGTCGAGGAAATGCGTCGCCAGTGCAACGGCGGAAATTTCCTTGTTCTGCAAAAGCGTGGACAGCTGTTTGATGGATTTTGTATGCATGGCGTTTCTATTTTGATATTCGGCAAAAAGGCGGGAACAGCGCTACGGCGTGTTTACTCGATGACCTTGGGCACGAGATACAGGCCATCCTGTACCTTCGGCGCCACGGCCTGGTAGGCATCGCGGCGGTTCTGTTCCGTGGCGATATCGTCGCGCAGGCGCAGGGCGATATTGTCCATGTGGGCGGCCAGCGGGTGGCTCAGGGGCGCCACGCCATCGGTATTGACGGCTTGCATTTGTTCCGCGAGTGCAAAAATCTTGTTCAATTGGGCCAAAGACGTGACGGCCTGGTCGTCGGCCATTTCAAGTTGGGCCAGGTGGGCGATGCGTTTTACGTCGGAGAGTGTCAGGGACATGGCGAATGGCGCGGAGTGCCGCGCATTAGTATTAAGTTGGCGTTTTGATAAAACGCGGGTATTTACTGCTATTTTGCTCACAAAAATCGAGGAATGCCGCGTAACTCGCGGCTGCAAGAGTCGCACTTTTCCATGGTTTTTGAGCAAATCGCATTCAAATTATAAGGTAGAATGGCGGGTTAATGCGTTGCCGGCGCTGATGGACTGCTGCCGCAGCATAGAAAAGATTGCGCAAGCGCCAAGCGAAACCCGGAAAAATCGCCTTTTGGATTTTCAGGGTGCCTGAAAGCGCCCGCTTTGAAACTCCCCATAAACAGCTTTTGCGCAGCTCGATGCGCTACAGGACACTCATGTTTGGTTTTTTACGCAGGTATATCTCCACCGATCTGGCCATTGACTTGGGCACGGCCAACACCCTTATTTATGTACGCGGCCTCGGTATCGTCCTGGACGAGCCATCCGTCGTCGCCATCCGCCAGGAAGGCGGTCCGAATGGCAAGAAGACCATTCAGGCAGTCGGCAAGGAAGCCAAGCAGATGCTGGGCAAGGTGCCGGGCAATATCGAAGCGATTCGTCCGATGAAAGATGGCGTGATCGCCGACTTCACCGTCACCGAGCAGATGCTCAAGCAATTCATCCGCATGGTGCACGACTCGAAATTCTTCCGTCCATCGCCGCGCATCATCATTTGCGTGCCGTGCGGTTCGACCCAGGTCGAACGCCGCGCCATCCGCGAATCGGCCCTGGGTGCCGGCGCCTCGCAGGTGTACCTGATCGAAGAACCGATGGCAGCGGCCATCGGCGCGGGCTTGCCCGTGTCCGAAGCAACGGGCTCGATGGTGGTCGACATCGGCGGCGGCACCACCGAAGTGGGCATCATTTCGCTGGGCGGCATGGTCTACAAGGGTTCCGTGCGCGTCGGCGGCGACAAGTTCGATGAAGCCATCGTCAACTACATCCGCCGCAACTACGGCATGCTGATCGGCGAACAGACGGCTGAAGCCATCAAGAAGGCCATCGGTTCGGCCTTCCCTGGCTCGGAAGTGAAGGAAATGGAAGTCAAGGGCCGCAACCTGTCCGAAGGCATCCCGCGCTCGTTCACCATCTCCAGCAACGAGATCCTCGAAGCGCTGACCGACCCGCTGAACAACATCGTCTCGGCCGTGAAGAACGCGCTGGAACAGACGCCGCCGGAACTGGGCGCCGACATCGCCGAAAAAGGCATGATGCTGACGGGCGGCGGCGCACTGCTGCGCGACCTGGACCGCCTGCTGATGGAGGAAACCGGCCTGCCGGTGCTGGTGGCCGAGGACCCGCTCACCTGCGTGGTGCGCGGTTCCGGGATGGCACTGGAACGTATGGACAAGCTCGGCTCGATCTTCTCCTACGAATAATCTGACAGAAGGGCCGGAAACCATTTTCCGGCCTTTTTTTGGTTTTGGCGCCGGCGTCTGACCGGGGCCTGCACGTTGGCGCACTGCGCCTGGCCTGATTATTGGAAGTCATGGAATACAGTCCTCCGCCACTTTTCAAACAAGGCGCCTCCGCCCGCGTCAAGATGATGGTGTTCGCCGGCATTTCAATCGCCTTGCTGCTGGTCGATTCGCGCATGCACGCGCTGACGGCCGTGCGCCAGGCCGTCGGCACCGTGCTGTATCCGGTGCAGATGGCGGCCCTGGTGCCGCGCGACGTGGCGCTTGGCGTCGGCAATTACTTTTCTTCGCTGTCCGCCCTGGAAAAACAGGTGCGCGACCTGAAACACGAGCAAATCGCCTCGGCGCAGATCCTGCAGCAGGCGCAGCTCAATATCGTTGAAAACAACCACTTGCGCAAATTGATGGAAGCGCGCGAGCGCGTTCCCGTCAAGACCATGATGGCCGAAGTCCTGTATGACACGCGCGATTCGGCCACGCGCAAGATCGTGCTCGATCGCGGTATCCAGCATGGCGTGGAACTGGGCCGCCCCGTGATCGACAACCTCGGCGTGGTGGGGCAAGTCACGCGCGTGTTCCCGTTTACCTCCGAAGTGACCCTGCTGACCGATGAAGAGCAAGCCATTCCCGTGCAGCTGTTGCGCAACGGCGTGCGCAGCGTGGCCATCGGCCGCGGCAAGTCCGGCACCATGGAACTGCGCTTCACGGCCCCCAGCGCCGACATCCAGATCGGCGACATCGTCATTACTTCGGGCCTCGACGGCCTGTACCCGGCCGGCCTGGCCGTGGCGCGCGTGACGCTGGTCGAGCGCAATGCGCATGGCCCGTTCGGCCGCGTCGTGTGCCAGCCGCTGGCCGGTATCGAACGCAACACCCAGCTGCTCATCTTGATGACGTCGCCGGACATTCCAGCGCGTCCGCCCGCCGAAGAAGTCAAGACGGGCCGCAAGATCGCCGGCAAGATGGCGCCGATCAAGGACCCTGCCAAGGAGCCTGCGGCTGCCGCTGCGACACCACCTGCCGCCCATACGGCTGCAGTGCCGGCCGCAAAACCGCCTGCGAGCCCCGTGCCGAAACCGGCGGCGCCTGCAGTACCTGTACCAACACCTGCCGCCGTGCCACCGAAGGAAGCGACACGATGAACCGCCCGCATTACATCCTGCTGCCGGTCAGCCCCCTGTTCATCGGTTTTTCCCTGCTGTGCGCTTTTTTGCTGAACCTGCTGCCGTGGGGGCAGTTCGTCGGCGTGCCCGATTTCGTCGCCCTGGTGCTGGTCTTCTGGGGCATCCACCAGCCGCGCAAGGTCGGCATCGGCGTGGCGTTCTTCATGGGTCTGATGATGGACGTGCACGATTCGACCCTGCTGGGCGAGAATGCGCTGGCCTACACCTTGCTGTCGTATTTCGCCATCATGATGCACCGCCGCGTGCTGTGGTTCCCCATCCTGACGCAGGCGCTGCACGTGCTGCCGCTGCTGATGCTGACGCAGGCGCTGCAATTGCTGACGCGGCTGATCGTCTCGGGCCGCTTCCCCGGCTGGCTCAATTTCATCGAGAGCTTCGTCGCCGTGGCCCTGTGGCCCCTCGTCACGTGGATCCTGCTGGCACCGCAGCGCCGCGCCGTGGACCGTGACCACAACCGGCCGATCTGACGAGCGCCTGCCATGACTGAACTCAAGAACACCGAGCGCGAACTGCATTTTTTCCGCATGCGCCTGACCATCCTGGGCGCGCTCGTCTTCGTCTGCTTTTCGCTGCTGCTGGCGCGGTTCATCTGGCTGCAGGTGATCAAGCACGAGGATTACGCCACCAAGGCCGAGGACAACCGCATCGCCGTGGTGCCCATCGTGCCCACGCGCGGCCTGATTCTCGACCGTAACGGCGTGGTATTGGCGCGCAATTACTCGGCCTATACGCTGGAAATCACGCCATCGAAATTGAGCGCCAGTCTCGATTCCGTGATCGACGAGCTGTCGACCCTGGTGCAGATCGACATCAAGGACCGCCGCCGCTTCAAGAAGCTGCTGGAAGAATCGAAGAACTTCGTCAGCGTGCCTCTGCGCACGCGCCTGACGGACGAGGAAGTGGCGCGCTTCACGGCGCAGCGTTTCCGCTTCCCAGGCGTCGAGGTGCAGGCGCGCCTGTTCCGCCAGTATCCGATGGGCGAAATCGCTTCGCACGTGGTGGGCTTCATCGGCCGCATCAACCGCAATGAAGCCAAGGCGCTGGAAGAGGGCGAGGACGCGGCCAACTACAACGGCACCGACCATATCGGCAAGGAAGGCCTGGAAAAAAGCTACGAGAAACAGCTGCATGGCACCACCGGCTACGAAGAGGTGGAAGTGTCGGCCGGCGGGCGCGCCATGCGCACCCTGTCGCGCACGGCGGCCACCCCGGGCAACAATTTGATCCTGTCGATCGACATCGAACTGCAAAAAGTGGTCGAGGAAGCGTTTGGCGAATGGCGCGGCGCGGCCGTGGCCATCGACCCGGCCACGGGCGACATCCTCGCCTACGTCTCCAAGCCAGGCTATGACCCCAACCTGTTCGTCGACGGCATCGACCAGCAAAGCTGGAATGAGCTCAATACCTCGCTGGACCGGCCGATGGTCAACCGCCCCCTGTCCGGCACCTACGCGCCCGGCTCGACCTTCAAGCCCTTCATGGCGCTGGCCGCGCTGGAATTGGGCAAGCGCACGCCGAGCCAGTCGATTTCCGATCCCGGTTTCTTCATCCTCGGCGGGCATACCTTCCGCGACGATAAGGTGGGCGGCCATGGCACGGTGGACATGCACAAGTCCATCGTCGTCTCGTGCAACACCTATTACTATCAGCTGGGCCGCGACATGGGCATCGACGCCATCCACGACTTCATGAAGCCGTTCGGTTTCGGCCAGTTGACGGGCATCGACCTGAATAACGAAAAGACGGGCGTGCTGCCGTCGACGGAATGGAAGCGCAACCGCTTCAAGACGCCGCAGCAGAAAAAATGGGTGGGCGGCGACACGATTTCGGTGAGTAACGGTTCCGGCTACAATTCCTATACGCCGCTGCAGATCGCCCACGCGACGGCCAACCTGGCCAATAACGGCGTGGTGATGAAGCCGCATCTGGTGAAGATCATCGAAGACGCCAGCACGCGCGCGCGCACCCTGACGGTGCCCAAGGAAAGCTACCGCATCGCGCTCAAGCAGGAAAACATCGACACCATCAAGCGCGCCATGGTGGGCGTGACCAGCGAACAGGGCGGCACGGCCGCGCGCATCTTCGCCGGCGTGCAGTACACGGTGGGCGGCAAGACGGGTACGGCGCAGGTGGTGGGCATCAAGAAAAACGAGAAGTACAACGCCAAGCTGCTGGCCGAACGCCTGCGCGACAACGCCTTGTTTACGGCCTTCGCGCCGGCCGACAAGCCGCGCATCGCGATTGCCATCGTGGTGGAAAACGCGGGCTTCGGCGCCGGCGTGGCCGCGCCAATCGCGCGCAAGGCACTCGACTACTACTTGCTGGGCAAGCGCCCGAGCGACAAGGAAAAGGACACCAACAAGGTGCCCAAGGAAGATGTCGACGAAGTGCGCACCCTGGAAGAAATCACTGACGAGCAGGCTGCCCCGGCGGCACCTGCCAGGCAATAAGGAAGCACATGCCCATTAACGAGAGGCGCTCGCTGTGGCGGCGCGCCAAACCCTATCTGGCGGTGTTCGATCCGCCGCTGATGATCATTATCCTGATGCTGCTCAGCACCAGCCTGCTGACCCTGTATTCGGCCAGCATCGGCATCCCCGGCAAGATCGAGGACCATTTGCGCAATATCCTGCTGTGCTTTTTCGTCATGTGGGTGGCGGCCAACGTCACGCCGCAGATGATGATGCGCATCGCCGTACCCGCCTATACGGTGTCGGTGATCTTGCTGGTGGCAGTGGCGCTGTTCGGCACCATCAAGCTAGGTGCGCGGCGCTGGCTGCATATCGGCGTGATCGACATCCAGCCGTCCGAATTCCTGAAGATCGCCACGCCGCTGATGCTGGCCTGGTTCTTCCAGCACAATGCGGGCGCCCTGCGCTGGAAATCGTTCGTGATGGCAGCCGTGCTGTTGCTGGCGCCCGTCTATCTGATCGCGCGCCAGCCTGACCTGGGCACGGCGCTGCTGGTGGTGGCGGCCGGCTTTACCGTCATCTTCCTGGCAGGTTTGTCGTGGAAGGTGCTGGCCGGCTTGCTGATCACTTTTGTTTCCTGCCTGCCGATCGCCTGGTCGCACCTGCATGATTACCAGCGCGACCGCGTGATGATGCTGATCGACCCGACCAAGGACCCGCTGGGCAAGGGCTTCCATATCATCCAGTCCATCATCGCCATCGGTTCCGGCGGCATGACGGGCAAGGGCTGGACGCACGGCACGCAAGCCCACCTGGAGTTTGTTCCGGAACGTACGACCGATTTTATTTTTGCCGTATATTCCGAGGAATTCGGCCTGGTCGGTAACTTGATCCTGATGCTGATGTATTTGCTGCTGGTGGGACGGGGGCTGATGATCGCCGCCAACGCCCCCAGTTTTTTCACTCGCCTGCTGGCAGGAGCGATCACTATGATTTTCTTTACTTACGCCTTCGTTAACATGGGCATGGTCAGCGGCATCGTGCCGGTGGTCGGCGTTCCCCTTCCATTCCTCAGCTATGGCGGCACCGCGCTGCTGACCCTGGGCGTGGCCACCGGTATCCTGATGAGCATTCAGCGCCACCGCAAGCTGGTGCAGACCTGATGCGCGCGCCTTTCGATACCTTCGCCATGCGCGGGCTGGGCCTGACGGTCTTGCTGACCCTGGCCGCCTGCGGCACGACGCCGCAAAAGCCCGCATCGAATAACGTGCCGCTGCCATCCGGCGGCAAGGTCAAGTCCCCTGTGCGCCAGGATCCCACCTTGCCCGCGCTGCCGGCGGCTGGTTCCGGGCGTGGCGGCTACTACAAGGACGATGGCCCGGGCGACAATCCGCCGGCCAACCTGCGCGACGTGCCCGATGCGGAAGTGCGCAACGAGCCGTATTCCACGCGCTCGAACCGCCCGTATGTCGTCTTCGGCAAGACCTATACGCCGATCACCGATAACGAACCGTTCAAGCAGAAAGGCACGGGTACCTGGTACGGCAAGAAATTCCATGGCCAGCGCACCTCGTCCGGTGAAATCTACGATATGTACAAGATGACGGCGGCCCATCCGACCTTGCCGATTCCATCGTATGCGCGCGTGACGAGCATCGACAGCGGCGAGCAGGTGATCGTGCGCATCAATGACCGTGGCCCGTTTCACGCCACGCGCGTGATCGACGTGTCCTACACGGCGGCGCTGAAACTGGGCTTCCTCGGCAAGGGCAGCCACCAGGTGGTCGTCGAGCGGCTGCTGCCAGCCGATATCGACGCCATCCTGGCGGCCCGTGCGGCGCCCAAGCCGGTGCCGTCCGTGGTGGCCATCTCCATCGATACGCCGGTGGAAACGGGCGCCGTGGTGCAGCCGGAAGTGTCGACGCAGATGCTGCCCGTCGATGCGACGGTGGCCATGCCGGCGCCGGCGGCGCTGGCCAGCGGCTTCTATTTGCAGCTGGGCGCCTACTCGCGCGCCGACAATGCGGAATC
Source organism: Janthinobacterium sp. SUN100 (assembly GCF_030397705.1). Lineage (NCBI taxonomy): Bacteria > Pseudomonadati > Pseudomonadota > Betaproteobacteria > Burkholderiales > Oxalobacteraceae > Janthinobacterium > Janthinobacterium sp. SUN100. The sequence continues at coordinate 33,388 of NZ_JAPUBU010000006.1, forward strand.
GGGACGTTCGCGCCTGGCGCCATACGCGGCAGCCCTCGGTACCCTGGGCGTGGTGCAGGCCGGTAACCTGTTCCGCCTGTACGGCGGACCGTTCTCCAGCCGCGCCGAAGCGGCCCGCGCGGCGGCGAATTTGCCGGAATCGACAGGCATCAAGCCGATCGTGATTCAACGATAGTTATTTACAACTACGCAGTTCCTGCTCCGGGAATTGCGTTTTAATTTTCTCCAGACGCGCGCGCGTGGCGGCGTCGAGGTCGCGGAACTGGTAAGCCATCTGCTTGCTGGCGCTGTAGCGCGGTGCGACGCGGGCGCTGTGCACGCCCTGTTTGTTGAGCGACGCCAGCTGGCTTTGCGCGCTGGTTTCCGACTTGAACACACCCAGTGAAATGCCCCAGCGTAGCGGGCTGCTTTCATTCATGATGAAGTAATTCGTCACGCCCAGCTGCTTCAATTCGCCTGCCTTGCGGTCGGCGCCTTCCTTGCTGCCCTGCGGCGGGATGTACACCATGTAGCTGGAAATCTCCTGGCCTGCCACGTTGCGGCGCGACTGGCGGTCGCCCAGGTCCAGCGACGCCACTTGCGCTTCGAAGCGGCGCCCGTCAGCCAGCAGGAAATTTCCCACTTCCGTACAGGCATACGATAGCGGTGGCGCCGGTGCGGCCGCCGCCGGCGTCACTGCCTCTTCGGCGGCAGGCGGCGTGGCGGGCGCCATGGCCTGCTCCTGCGTCAGCAAGGCGAGCTTGGTCGCCTGCAGCTGGTTTTTCAGGCGCGCCGGCTCGCGCGTCTCCGTGCGAAAACTGCCCAGATAACCCTGGCCGATGGCCAGTACCAGCAGGTTGACGCCGGCCAGCAGCCAGAAGACGAATTTCAGCATGGGTGGTTTCCTTGTGTTCCTGCAGCCCCGGTGCGCGCGGCCGCCTGCAGGCCGAGCATGACGATATTGTCGACCAGGTGCAGCGGCACCGCCAGCGCCAAGGCCGGTGCGATGCGTGCGGCGGCGCCGCCCGACAGCAGGCAGGCGCCGGCGCCGTGCATGCGCACGGCCCGTTCGATGGCGCCCGCCTGGGCCGCCAGGCAGCCGGAGAGGATGGCGTCATCCGTGTTGTCGGCAAAGCCGGCCGGCAGCAGGGCGTCGCTGGCGATTTGCGGCAGCTGCGCCGTGTTGCGCGCCAGCGAGCTGGCCATCAGTCCCAGCCCCGGTAATATCATCCCGCCGAGGAAAACGCCATCGGCCGTGATGGCGTCGATGGTGGTGGCGGTGCCGCAATTGGCGACGATGACGGCCTGGCCAGGCGCCAGCGCGTGCGCGCCGATGGCGGCGGCAAAACGGTCGCAGCCCAGTTGCGACGGCATGCGGTAGCCATTTTTCAGTCCCGCCAGCTGCGGCAGCGAGACAAAGTCGCGGGCAACGACCGGCAGCATGGCGCGCAGGTGCGTGCCGATGACGGCGCCTGCCACGTTCGACAGCAGTGCTTCGCCGATGGCGAGTGACGCCCACTGCGCGGCCAGGGTGTCGATCTGCGCATGCGTGACGGCGCCGCTGGCCAGCCAGCCGCCGGTGGCGCTGTCGGCGGCCACGAGCGCCCATTTGATGCGCGTATTGCCGGCGTCGATCAGCAGCAGCATGCGCTTACTCCCCCGTCAGGCGCAGGGACACGTCGCCGGACATGATGTGCTGCAAGCCATCTTCGCCGCGCAGCAGCAGCCGGCCCAGTTCATCCACGCCGGCCGCCACGCCTTGCTGCAGCAGTTGGCCATTGTCGAGGATTTTTACGTGCTGGCCTTGCCAGGCATGCAGTGCGTTCCAGCGTTCCGTGAAGGGCGCAAAGCCCGTGTCGTCGAATTCGGCCAGCACGCCGGCCAGGCGGCTGAGCAGGGCTGCCACCAGGGTATTGCGCTCCATCTGCGCCAGCCAGGGCACGGCCGAGACGCTGCGGCCGATCTGCCGTTCCAGCGCGTCGGGCATCAGCAGATTGATGCCGCAGCCGATGACGGCGCACACGCCACCGTCTGGCGTCTGCTGCGTCTCGACGAGGATGCCGGCCAGTTTATGCCCATCCTTGAGCAGGTCGTTTGGCCACTTCAATTGCACGGGCACGCCCAGCGCCGTCATGGTTTCGGCCAGCGCCACGCCGACGGCCAGCGGCAGGCCGACCAGCCGGTGCAGCGGTCCCTTGAAGCGCCAGGCCAGCGAGAACATCAGGCTGGCGTCCGGTTGCGACACCCAGGGCCGCCCGGCGCGTCCCCGTCCGGCCGTTTGCTGGCCGGCGATGCGCAGGGTGGGGCCGGCCAGGGTGGCGCAGCGCGCCAGCAGGTCGGCGTTGGTCGATCCCGTTTCGTCGACCACTTCGATGGCCACGTGGGAGGCGCCTGTGGCGCAATGGGCGGCGATGGCCGCGCTGTTCAGGTCTGAGTGCTTCGTCATGGTGGTCAGTTCAGTTGCGCGCCTTGTGCGGCGCATTCGCGAAGGCCCGGTCGTAGATGGCATTGGGCAGCGCGCGCAGCAGCTTGGCGACGACGCCCATCTGCCACGGGATCACGCGGTAGCTGTCGCCATCGGCGATGGCGCGCGCGGCGCACACGGCGAATTTTTCGGCCGGCATCAGGAAGGGCATGCGGTAGGCGTTGTGGCGCGTCATCGGCGTGTCGATGTAGCCGGGCGTGATGGTGACGACCTTGATGCCCGCCGGTTTCAATTCCAGGCGCAGCGATTCGCAGTAGCTGATGACGGCCGCCTTCGAGGCGCTGTAGGCTTCGGCGCCGGGCAGGCCGCGGATGCCGGCCACGCTGCCGATGCCCACCAGGCGTCCGCTGCCCTGGCTTTTCATGGTGGCGATGAAGGGGGCGAAGGTGGCGACGGTGGCCGTGACGTTGATGGCCATCAAACGGGCGAAGGCGTCGAGGTCTTCCGCATGTTCGCTCAAGGTGCCGTACGACACGCCGGCGCTGGCGATGACGACGTCGATGCCGCCGGCATGGGCGATGAAGTCGCCGGCCGCGCTTTTCAGGGCGGCGTGGTCGCACACATCGACGGCGTAGGCGCGGTGGCGTTCAGGGTGGGGTAGGGAGGCGATCAGTTGCTGCAGGGTGTCGCCGCGGCGGGCCAGCAAGCCCAGATGGGCGCCCTGGCGCGCGTACTGCAGCGCCAGGGCGGCGCCCAGTCCGCTCGACGCGCCCGTGATGAAAACGCGATGCATCAGGCGACGCCCGGGCGCGCCAGGGAAGTGGCCATGCTTATTTCTTTTCCGCTTTGGCTTTCGCGACCAGCACGTCCATCACCGTGAGCGCCTGGGCGTTCAGCTGCTCTTCGTTCTGTGCCGACTTGCTGCCCTGGTTCGCCTGCGAAGGGGAGGTGATGTAGCGGCCATCGATGGCGATCATGGGCCAGAACGTCACGTTATAACCCTGCATCATGGCGTCCGCGCGGCGCACGCGGGCCGAGATACCCATCGAACGGTAGGTGTCGATGAACTTCTGGCGGTCCACGCCCTGCTTGGCGACGAAGTCGAAGACGGCGTCGTCGGTGTTCAGGCGGTTGCGTTCCACGTGCATGGCGTGGAAGACGCCGGTGTGCAGCTTGTCGACGAGGCCCATGGCTTGCAGGGTGAAGAACAAGCGCTGCTGCGGCGCCACGCTGTCATCGCGCGACACGTGCACGCGCTTGAAGACGATGTTGTCGCCCTGTTTCTTGACCCAGGCCGCCAGCTGCGGTTCGAGCACGTTGCAATGCGGGCAGTAATAGGCGAAGAATTCCGTCACTTCGATTTTCTTGCCCGATTCCGTCGCCTGCGGCGTGGGCAGGGTTTCGTACTCGACGCCGTTCTTCGGCTCGGCCGGCGAGGCCGACGCCCCCATGGCGGCGGTGAACAGGGCGGTGGCGATCAGGATGTTCTTCAGAAAACGCATGCTGGTTCCTTATTTTTGGTTGCGGACGACGGCGACATCGATGCCGTTTTCAGACAGTTTGGTGCGTGCGCGGTTCATCGCCTCGAGCTGGTTGAACGGCCCGACCCGTACGCGGTGCAGCACGCCGGCATCGGTGCTGCGGTCGCTGATGGCCGCTTCGAAGCCGAGCAGCGCCAGTTTGCCGCGCGTGCTTTCGGCGTCCGACATGTCATGGAAGGCGCCGGCCTGCAGATAATAAATCCATTTGTCGCTGGCTGCATCGGCCTTGGCCTCTTTCGCGTCGGCCTTGGCTTGCGGCGCGGGCGCCGCTGGTGCTGCCGCCGGCGTTTTCGGCGCCGGCTTGTCCTTCAAGGTACCGATCAATTCCTGCAGCGCGTCCGGCGGCGGCGCCTTCGGCTGCTGCGCGGTGGCGGGCGCGGGCGCCGGTGCGGCAGGCTGCGTCGGCGTGACGATCTCGCGCGGCTCCTTGGAGAAGTCGCGCGCCGCTTCCTTGGCCGCTTCCTTGTTGCCGTACATCGGCTTGTTCGGGTCGGCGATCTGGCCAGCCGTCGGCTCGGCCGATTTGCCGGCCTTGCCCGACTTGTCGGTGAAGGGCGAGGCGCCCTTGGTGATCACCAGGGCGACCACCACGGCGATGCCCAGGCCGATGACCAGGCCGATGATGATGCCGACCAGGGTATTGCCCTGCTGGCGCCGGGACGAAGAGAAGCGGGAAGCGTGATTCATTGACGGTTTGACCTTCGCGATTACATTTTGTTTGGCGCGGACACGCCGATCAGTGCCAGGCCGTTGCGCAGTACCTGGCGCGCGGCGATGACGAGGGCCAGGCGGGCCATCTTGACGGCGTCGTCCTCGACCAGCACTTTTTCGGCGAAGTAGAAGCTGTGCAGGTTGGCGGCCAGGTCGCGCAGGTAGAAGGCGACTTGGTGCGGTCCCAGTTCGGCTTGCGCGCGCGCCAGCATTTCAGGGTAGGCGGCCAGGGTCGCCAGCAGGGTCGCTTCGGTCGGCGCCGTCAGCGGGGAAAGGTCGACGCTGGCGACCGTGCTTGCATCGCCGCCCCAGTTTTCCAGGATGCGGCAAATGCGCGCATGCGCGTATTGCACGTAATAGACGGGGTTTTCGTCGGTGGTTTTCAGCGCCACGTCGACGTCGAAGACGAATTCCGTGTCGGCCTTGCGCGAGATCAGGAAGAAGCGCACGGCGTCGCGGCCCTTGGCGATGTCGCCGCCGCCCGACCATTCGATCAGGTCGCGCACGGTCACGTAGGAGCCGGCGCGCTTCGAAATCTTGACTTCTTCGCCATCCTTCATGACGGTGACCATCTTGTGCAGCACGTAGTCGGGGTAGCCTTGCGGGATGCCCATGTCGACCGCCTGCAGGCCGGCGCGCACGCGCGCGATGGTGCCGTGGTGGTCGCTGCCCTGGATATTGATGGCTTGCACGAAGCCGCGCTGCCATTTCACCAGGTGATACGCGACGTCCGGCACGAAATACGTGTAGGTGCCGTCCGTCTTGCGCATGACGCGGTCCTTGTCGTCGCCGAAGTCGGTGGTGCGCAGCCACAGCGCGCCATCCTGCTCATACGTGTGGCCCGCCTTGATCAAGGTTTCTACCGCACTGTTGACCTTGCCGTCCGCGTACAGCGACGATTCCAGATAGTAATTGTCGAACTTCACGCCAAACGCCTGCAAGTCGATGTCTTGCTCGTTGCGCAGGTAGGTAACGGCGAACGGGCGGATCGAATCGATGTCTTCCACGTTGCCGTTGGCCGTGGCAGGCTGGCCATCGCTGGCCGAGACCGTCTTGCCTGCCTTGAAGTCGTTGGCGATATCGGCGATGTAGTCGCCGTTGTAGGCCGATTCTGGCCATTCGGCGTCGCCCGGCTTGAAGCCGCGCGCGCGCGCCTGCACGGAATTGGCCAGGGTCTGGATCTGCACGCCCGCGTCGTTGTAGTAGAACTCGCGCGTGACCTGGTAGCCTTGCGCGTCGAACAGCGAGGACAGGGCGTCGCCCAGGGCTGCCTGGCGGCCGTGGCCCACGTGCAGCGGACCGGTCGGGTTGGCCGAGACGAATTCCAGGATGACTTGCTTGCCGGCGCCTGCCGTGCTGCGGCCATAGCTGTCGGCCTCGCTCAAGATGGTTTTCACCACGGCTTGCTTGGCGGCGGCGGAGACGCGCACGTTGATGAAGCCGGGACCGGCGATTTCCACTGCCTCGACCAGGCCCTTGCCGGCCGGATTGGCCAGCACGGCCGTCACGATGGTTTGCGCCAGTTCGCGGGGATTCTGTTTCAGCTGCTTGGCCAGTTGCATGGCGATATTGCAGGCGACGTCGCCATGCGATGCATCGCGTGGTCGCTCGAGCACTACGCTAGGCGCAAGCGAGGTGCCGGCCAGGACGGGAGCGAGGGCGGCCTGGAACAGGGCGATGATTTCTTGTTTCTGTTGGGCGAGCATGAGCAGGATGGCGGTGGAACCGCGTTAAGAATGAATAGAATGAATCAAAAAGCAAAACGGACGGCCAGTACCCAAGCCGCCCAGACTGCGTTAATTATACTGGTTTGCTGCCGGGAACAATACGCCAGCCGGCAGTGTGCCCGTGCCGGCGCTTTTCACGATATTATCAGGACAGCATGCCTATGTTGGTGCATGAAAACATCAGCATGGCGCATTCTGCTTGTATATATGCAGTTTTTTGCCGCAATTTACATGTATCGCTGCAATCGCTTGGGCCAGAGGGCGCCACAAACGCTACAATCGACCCTTTATTGATGACGCGCGGCCGCGACTTTGCCACCATGCAGCCCGCCGCGCGCAGCCACACCGGATAACTATGAACAAGCGCCCCACGCTGAAATTGAAAACCAAGCCGGCGCCAGGCCAGGCTCCTGCCGCACCGAAATTGCGTCCCAGCTACCATCCCGACCTGAAACCGGTCTTGCAGCCAGGCTTCCAACCCGATTTGCGCGCCGACTCGCTGGCGTTTTGCCTGCTGGGCGCGGCTAATGCCGTGGCGCAAGTGCGCACGGGCACGGCCCTGCCGCAGGCGCTGGCCAAGGTGTTTACGCAATCGAACGCCAGCCCGCAGGCGCGCGGCGCCATCCAGGATATCTCCTACCGTACCATGCGCCAGCTGGGCCGCAGCGAAACCCTGGTCGGCCTGATGACGTCGAAGGCGCCCGAGCCGCCGATGCTGGCCGCCCTGCTGTGCTGCGCGCTGTCGCTGATGTCGGCCGAGCCGGGCGAGCAGCCGTACGAAGAGTTTACCGTTGTCGACCAGGCTGTCACAGTGGCCACTTCGCATCCTGACCTGGCGCATGCCAAGGGCATGGTGAATGCCGTCTTGCGCCGTTTCTTGCGCGAGCGCAAATCCTTGCTGGAAGCGGCCCTGCAGCAACCGTTGGCACAATGGAATTATCCGCAGTGGTGGATCGACTCGCTGCGCCTGGCTTACCCGCGCGACTGGCAAGCCATTCTGACGGCCGGCAATGCCGTGCCGCCCTTGACCTTGCGCGTGAATCGCCGCAAGAGCACGGTCGAAGCGTATCTGGCCGTGCTGGCGGAGGCCGGCATTGCCGCGCGCCAGGTGGGACCGTTCGCCGTGCGGCTGGACAAACCGATCGGCGTGGCGCTGATCCCCGGCTTCGAGCAGGGTGTCGTTTCCGTGCAAGATGCCGGTGCGCAATTGGCCGCGCCGCTGCTGGACTTGCAAGATGGCATGCGCGTGCTGGACGCCTGCGCTGCGCCGGGCGGCAAGACGTGCCACATCCTGGAACTGGCCGACGTGCAAGTGACGGCCATCGATGCGGACGCCAAGCGCCTGCCGCGCATCGCGGAAAACCTTGAGCGCCTGGGCCTGGACGCCACCCTGAAGGCGCAGGATGCGCAATCGAGCGCGTGGTGGGACGGCCAGCAGTACGACCGCATCCTGGCCGACGTGCCGTGCACGGCCTCGGGCATCGTGCGCCGCCATCCCGACATTCGCTGGTTGCGCCGCAAGGGTGATGCGTTCCAACTTGCAACACTTTCCTCCAAAATTCTGGACAACCTGTGGCAGATGCTGCGCCCCGATGGTAAATTGCTGTTCGTGACATGTTCATTGTGGCCGCAAGAATCCGAGGCACAGGCGGCGGCATTTGCGGTACGCAATAATGCGATCCGATTGACAGCGCCTGGCCAGCTGTTGCCGACTGGCAGCGCGGAGCAGGACCACGACGGTTTGTTCTATGCGCTATTCCAAAAAAATGCGGCTTGAGCGATTCGTCGAACCTTATCTTACGGACACTACCGGCACACTTGTGACAACACGACTCTTCCGACTCCTGGCCCTGCTGCTGATGCTGGCATGTACCATGCCACGCGCGCATGCCGCCGACATGGTCGAGATCACCCGTGCCTATATCGAGTCGGGCGAAGAGGGCTACAAGCTGGCCGCCACGTATTCCTTCGAGCTCAATCACGACCTCGATGATGCAGTACAGCATGGCGTGCCGCTGTATTTCACGACAGAAATCGAACTGACCCGGCCCCGCTGGTACTGGTTCGATGAAAAAGCCATCGTGGCGCGCCAGACCAGCAAGCTGTCCTATAACGTGCTGACGCGCCAGTATCATGTGTCGGGCGGCGGCTTGCAGCAAAGCTTTCCCACCCTCGACGATGCGCTGTTCCTGATCCGCCGTCCCAGCCGCTGGCTGGTGGCGCGGCGCGGCGAGCTGAAAGTGGGGCAGACGTACAACGTCACCTTGCGCATGGGCATGGACCGCGACTACCTGCCCAAGCCGATACAGGTCAATGCCTTCAATAACAGCGACTGGCGCCTGGCTTCGAATAAAAAAACCTTCTTGTATACGGCGGAGTAGTGAGTCAAGCATTGCGCTATTTGCTGGTGGTGGGCGGCGGCATTGTCAGTATCCTGCTGTTCCTGCTGGCGTCGGCTTCCGACAATTCCGGCTTTTTCGACCGCTATTACACCTGGCTGCTGGGCCTGAACGCGGCCGTCGCCGTGTCCCTGCTGGCGCTGGTGGGCATTTCCCTGGCGCGCCTGTACGCGCGCTACAAGAGCGGCAAGTTCGGCTCCAAGCTGATGACGCGCCTGGTGATGCTGTTCGCCGCCGTCGGCATCCTGCCGGGCCTGGTGATTTTCCTTGTCTCAGTGCAATTCGTCTCCCACTCCATCGAATCCTGGTTCAACGTCAAGATCGAAGCGGCGCTGGAATCGGGGATTGAGCTGGGCCGTGCCGGCCTCGATGCGGCCCTGGTCGAGCTCGACCACCGGGGCCACAAGGCCGTCGAAGAACTGGGCGCCGACCCGGTGGCCGGTCCGGCCGTGCTGACGAGCCTGCTGCGCGAAGAGGGCATGCAAAACGTCATGCTCGTCAGCGGCGACGGCGTGCTGCTGGCCAGCGCCGGGCCGCACAGCGCGGCCGACTTGCCGACGCCGCCCATGCTGGTGCAGGCGGCCTTGCCGGCCGGCTATGCCTCCGCCGAGGGCGGACTGGAGCTGCACGACGATGGCACGGAGTCGGGCGGCGGCGGTTTCCGCTCGGGCTTGCCGGCATCGCTGGAAACGGCGGCCAGCCTGCGCCTGCGCGTGCTGGTGGCCGTGCCGGGGCCTTCCGTCTCGCCCCGCTATTTGCAACTGCTGCAATCGGTGCCGCCCAAGCTGGCGACGAATGGCGAAGTGCTGCGCGCCGCCTACAGCGAATACAAGGAACGTTTCGTCGCGCGCGTGGGACTGCGCAAGATGTACATGGAAATCCTCACCTTGACCCTGCTGCTGGCCATTTTTGGCGCCATCGGCAGCGCTTTCCTGATCGCGGGCAATTTGGCCCAGCCCCTGCTGCTGCTGGCCGAAGGCACGCGCGCCGTGGCCGAGGGCGACCTGTCGCCGCGCCCCATCGTCGCCACCAAGGATGAACTGGGCACCCTGACGCAGTCGTTCAACATCATGACGCGCCAGTTGCTCGATGCGCGCACGGCCGTGGAAAGCAACCGCGCCGCCTTGCAAAACGCCAAGGCCCACCTGGAATCGGTGCTGGCGAACATGTCGGCCGGCGTGATGGTGCTCGACGGCGACTTTAAACTGGTGACCTGCAATGAGTCGGTCGAGCGCATCCTGCAGCATTCGGGCATGAGCATGGTGGGCCAGCCGCTGGCGAATATTGCTGGAATGGAAGAGTTTGGCGGCGCCATCATCAGCGCCTTCACGGCGCAAAGCGCGCAATCGGCATCGGGCCGCAACCAGCAGCGCCTGCACTGGCAGCGCCAGATCGAGATTCCGCGCCGCCTGGGCAGCAGTGCCGACGAGCATGACATCACCTTGCTGGCGCGCGGTTCGCGCCTGCCGCTGGAGTCCGGCAGCGGCTACATCGTCGTTTTCGACGATATTTCCGACGTGATTTCCGCGCAGCGCTCGATCGCCTGGGGCGAGGTGGCGCGCCGCCTGGCGCATGAAATCAAGAATCCGCTCACGCCCATCCAGCTGTCGGCCGAGCGCCTGCAGATGAAGCTCGAAGGCAAGCTGGAGCAGCCTGATGCCGACCTGCTCAGCCGCGCCACCACCACCATCGTCAAGCAGGTCGATGCGATGAAGCGCATGGTCGACGACTTCCGCGACTATGCGCGCACGCCGCCGGCCGTGCTCACGCCGCTGCGTCTGAACGAGCTGATCGAAGAGATACTGAACCTGTACCTGCGCGGCGACGATGGCGACATCATCCACCCGCTGCTGGCGCCGAATCTGCCGATGGTGATGGGCGATCCGACCCAGTTGCGCCAGGTGATACACAACTTGCTGCAGAACGCGCAGGACGCCATGGCCGACCTGCCGCCGGACTCGCCGCATCCGCGGATTGACGTAAGGACGGAAGCAATTCATTATCGCAGTGCGGACGGCGGCGTGAATATCGCCGTGCGGCTGGCCATCAGCGACAATGGCCCTGGTTTCGCGCCAAAAATCCTGGCGCGGGCCTTCGAGCCGTATGTGACCTCGAAGGCGCGCGGCACGGGATTGGGCCTGGCGATGGTCAAGAAAATTATCGATGAACACGGCGGACGCATCGATATCGAGAACCGGGTCGACGGCAATGGCGCTTCGGTGGTCATTTTGCTGTTAAAGTTAGCTCCCGACACTCCTGCCCAGGAATTCCTGGCGTGAGGGTCTGGTTTAGTATTTAAAACACTAATAAAATCATAGTTGTCCGCCGTGTGCATCTTGTGCGCGACGGCCGGCGAAATGAGGAAGGCAAGACACGAATGGCAAACATACTCGTAGTGGATGATGAAATGGGTATCCGTGAGTTGCTCTCGGAAATTTTGGGCGACGAAGGACATGCTATCCAGCTGGCCGAAAATGCGCAGCAGGCGCGCGAAGCGCGTGCCGCCGGTGCGCCGGATCTGGTATTGCTGGATATCTGGATGCCCGACACCGATGGCGTCACCCTGCTCAAGGAATGGCAGCGCGACGGCTTGCTGACCATGCCGGTGATCATGATGTCGGGCCACGCCACCATCGATACGGCGGTCGAGGCGACGCGCATCGGCGCCATGAACTTCCTGGAAAAACCGATTGCCCTGCAAAAACTGCTGAAGGCAGTCCAGCAAGGCTTGACGCGGGCACAGGAAACCGTGCGCGCGCCGAGCGTGGCGCCGCGCCCCGTGGCACCCGTGGTGGCCGAGGAAAGCAGCCATCCCGTGCCGAGCTTTGGCGGCAGCGCGCCGCAACAGCTGATGGTGCGCCCAGGCATCGCCGTACCGGCGGTGGCCGAAGGCCATGGCTACAACCTGTCGTTTGACTTGCCGCTGCGCGAGGCACGCGACGCGTTCGAGCGCATGTATTTCGAACATCACCTGGGACGCGAAGGCGGCAGCATGACCCGCGTGGCGGAAAAAACGGGCCTCGAGCGCACCCATTTATATCGCAAGCTGAAACAGCTGGGCGTCGAACCGGGCAAGTTGGCCAAGAAAAGCCTGTGACGGCAGCCGTGCGGCGTCCGACGCCGCTGACTCTGGTCAGCGGTGGACGCGCCGCCGGGCGTGAAGCGGCCATCGCGCAAGCCTTGCCGCCTGGCCAGCCGGCCGCCGTGATCCTAGAAGGATTGGCTGACGGCAACGCCATCCTGGCCGACCTGGCCGGGCAAGTTTCTCCTCCTCCATCATTTCCATTGCAACTGTTGCGCATCGCGCCAGGTTGCCTGTGCTGCAGCGGCAATCTCGTATTGCGTGTAACATTGAATCGTCTGCTGCGCCATCCACCCGCACACTTGTTCATCAGCCTGGCCGACGCCACGCACATCGAACAATTGCGCACCTGGCTCACCGCCAGTCCCTACGATGCCCTGCTGGCGCTGCAAGCAGACATGGTGGTTTCCTGACGATTTCTTGATCGCCTTACCGCAGTCGTAGTTTGCATCTCGTTACAACTCTGTAGCCCGCAGGGTGGCATGGCCGCTTGAAATGGCACCGTGTGAACCCCACCTCTGTTCTGACACCGCAGGAGCTTCTCCTGCTTGAGCGAAGGATGCAAAATGAACCTGATCTATAACAGCGAACAATACAGCGTCGTGGAATTCGGCGTCGACGGCGACCTCGAAGCCCTGCGCTTTGGCGGCTATGAAATCGTCGACAAGGGGGGCAAGCGGGAAACGTTTATCGCCGGCATCCTTGCGCAACACTTCCGCCGCGACGTCACGGAGCTGATCGCCAGCGAACCCAGCATGGAAGAGATCGATGAATTTTTGGGCAGCTATGATTCCCTCATGAGCCAGCCCGTGCTGTTGCACTGACCGGATGGCTATCGCCACCATACCAATCCGTCTGACGGCATGGTATGGTGGTTGTGTTATTCAGCTGCAAACAGACCATGTGCCAACTTCTCGGAATGAATTGCAATGTCCCCACGGACATTGTCTTTAGTTTTACCGGCTTCGCCATGCGCGGCGGCCATACCGATACCCACCATGACGGCTGGGGTATCGCCTTTTTCGAAGGCGCCGGCGTGCGCCATTTCGTCGACCACCAGGCGGCCATCGCCTCGCCCGTGGCCGAACTGATCAAACGCTACCCGATCAAGTCGCGCAATGTCATCGCGCATATCCGCAAGGCGACGCAAGGCCAGGTGGCGCTGGAAAATTGCCACCCGTTCGTGCGCGAACTGTGGGGCCGCTACTGGGTCTTTGCCCACAATGGCGATTTGAAGGATTTCAACCCCGTGCTGACGGGCAGTTACCGCCCCGTCGGCTGCACGGACAGCGAACGGGCTTTCTGCTACCTGCTGCAGGAACTGCACGCGCGCTTTGGCGATGCCCCGCCGGCATTGCCGCAACTGCATGCGGCCCTGGCGGAGTTGCTGCCCAGCATCGCGGCCCACGGCACGTTCAACATGATGCTGTCGAGCGGCGAGGCGCTGTTTGCCCATTGCTCTACCAGCTTGCACTATCTGGTGCGACAACATCCGTTTCCAACTGCTAAACTCTCCGATGAAGACCTGAGCGTGGACTTTTCCCAGGTGACGACACCCCAGGACCGCGTGGCCGTGATTGTTACCCAGCCGCTGACGACAAATGAGCAATGGACGGCGTTTGCGCCGGGCGAATTGAAATTATTTGTCGACGGGATGGTGCAAGACACGCCAGTCGCCTAATTTGTTGACGACAATAAACTGGATTGCTGCCAAAATACCCACAGCGCGGGCGGAATTCAGCTAAAGTATTGTCAATAGTGAACCTTGATGCGGGCGCGGCGCGGCCGGTGTCACTCGACGTGATTGATGAAGAGTTAATGATCGATATTTCCAGCAACGACATCACCCCGAAACCCTTGCGCGTGCGCGAGTTCTATCTGGGGCGACAACCTATCCTTGACCGCAATCAAGCCCTGTTTGGCTATGAGTTGCTATTCCGCAACGCTCCGGTCGGTCCCGCCAACATTACCAGCGATCTGTCCGCCACGGCCTCCGTCATCGCCCACGCTTCCCAGCTGGGCATGGAAAAGGTCATCGGCGACGCGCTCGGTTTCGTCAACGTCGATGCCGACGTGATCATGAGCGACATCTTCGTGTTCCTGCCGCGTGAAAAAGTGGTGCTGGAAATCGTCGAATCGATGCCCGTCACGCCGGAAGTGCGCGCGCGTATCAGCGAGCTGGTGGGCCATGGCTTCACTTTCGCGCTGGAAAACGTCGTCTCCGATACGGCGCAAGTGCAGGAACTGCTACCGCTGGTGCAGTACGTCAAGATGGACATGAGCACCGTCGACCCGAAAGTGCTGGCAGCCCTGGCGCCCCGTTTCAAGCAGGAAAACAAGAAACTGGTGGCGGAAAAGGTCGAGACGCGCGAAGAATTCAAGTCGGGCCTGGACCTGGGCTTCGATTACTTCCAGGGTTATTACTTTGCCAAGCCTGCCATCATGACGGGCAAGAAACTGTCGCCGTCGCAACTGGCCGTCATGGAACTGATGACCCTGGTGACGTCGGACGCCGACAATATGGACATCGAGCGGGCCATCAAGCGCGACGTGTCGCTGGCCCTGAACTTGCTGCGCCTGGTCAATACACCGGCCGTGGGCGCGCGCCAGCGCATCGATTCGCTGAGCCAGGCCGTGACCGTGCTGGGCCGCCGCCAATTGCAGCGCTGGCTGCAAATCATGCTGTACGCGGAACCAAGCAAGCGCGGCCATAGCATGACGCCGCTGCTGATGCTGGCCACCACGCGCGGCCGTTTGCTGGAATTGCTCGCGCATAAACTGCGCCCGAACCACGCCCATTCGGCCGATATCGCCTTTACGGTCGGCATCATGTCGCTGATGGATACCCTGTTCGGCGTGCCGATGTCGGAAATCCTCGGCCAGATCGAAGTGATCGACGAAGTGGCCGAAGCGCTGCTGTCGCGCGAAGGCTTCTACGGCGACCTGCTACGCCTGGCCGAGTGCATCGAGCGCATCGAAGACATGGAAGGCGAGATCGTGCCAACCTTGCGCGACCTGGCCATGTCGCCGGACGATCTGGTGGAGCTGGAAATGGCCGCCTACGAATGGAGCGATAACGTTGTCAGATACGCCCTGTAATTGGCATAGCTAGCCATATCAAGAACCCCGCCCGGCAGTGCCCGGCGGGGTTTTTTTACGCCGGTAGCTGCACTACGCCGCGGCGCCGGGCCAGTGCTTGTGCAGTTCGGGGTCGGTGCGCAGCTCCCACAGGGCCAGCACGACGACGGCGATACCGACGACGAGCTCGTTCCACAGGACGACGCGCTGTTCGGCCAGCCGCAGTATCCACGGCGAGGCGGCGACCCAGACGCCCACCAGCAGGTTGACGACGACGGCCCAGAAATACGTCTTGTACAGGTCGAAGGCGGCCAGGATGGCGATCACGAGGCCCGAGACAAAGGCGTTGATCATCTGCGGCGAGCCTTCGGGGTAGGAAAACGCCCAGGGCGAGACGACGAGCCACAGGCCCAGCAACAGGATCACCTGATCCTGCCAGCGTTTCAGTTTGAAATTGGTTGCCATATATCCTCCTTGCCGGTTGGGAACGGGCCGGAGCGGGCATGCAGCATGCCGGCCGGCATACTGCGTTAGTGCGCTTCGGCGCGCGATAAGTTCCGCGCGCCTTGTGCTTATATTATGGCATTACGACAGGTTCGGCGCCAGCCAGCGTTCCACGTCCTCGATGCTGACGCCACGGCGCTTGGCCATGTCTTCCACCTGGTCCATGCCGATCTTGCCGACGACGAAGTATTTCGACTCCGGGTGGGCAAAATAGAAGCCGGACACGGCCGCACCGGGGAACATGGCATACGATTCCGTCAACTGCATGCCGATTTCCTCGGCTTGCATGACCTCGAACATCTCTTTCTTGACGGTATGTTCGGGGCAGGCCGGGTAGCCTGGCGCGGGGCGGATACCGACATATTTCTCGGCGATCATGTCGTCGTTGCCCAGGTGTTCGTCCGGCACGTAGCCCCACAAATCCTTGCGCACGCGCTCGTGCAGGTATTCGGCGAACGCTTCGGCCAGGCGGTCCGCCAGGGATTTGAGCATGATGGACGAGTAATCGTCGTGCGCATCCTCGAAGCGTTTTTCGTATTTCTCGATGCCCAGGCCCGAGGTGACGGCGAACATGCCGATGTAATCCTTCACGCCCGATGCCTTCGGCGCGATGAAGTCGGCCAGGCACTGGTTCGGACGCTGCACGCCGTCGACCACGGGTTTGACGCCCTGCTGACGCATGCCGTAATACGTGAACGCCACGCTACTGCGCGTATCGTCGGTGTACACCTCGATATCGTCGTCATTGACGCTGTTGGCCGGCAGCAAGGACACCACGCCGTTGGCCGTCAGCCAGCGTCCGTCGATGAGTTTTTTCAGCAAGGCCTGGCCTTCCGCGTAGACCTTGGTGGCCGCGTCGCCCACCACTTCATCCGTCAGGATGGCGGGGAAGGGGCCGGCCAGGTCCCAGGTCTGGAAGAACGGGCCCCAGTCGATGTAGTTGGCCAGGGTGGCCAGGTCGACATTTTTAAACACGCGCCGGCCGATGAACTTCGGTTTCACGGGCGTGCAGGCGCCGTCGAACGGGACGAGCATCTTGTTGGCGCGCGCCTGCGCCAGCGGCAAAATCGGCAGCGCCTTCTTGTTGGCGTGCTGCTCGCGGATGCGCGCGTAATCGAGTTCGATGTCTTCCACGTATTTGTCGCGCTGTTCCGGCGTCAGCAAGGATTGCGCCACGGACACGGAACGCGAGGCGTCCGGCACGTAGATCACGGGGCCTTCGTAGTTGTGGGCGATTTTCACGGCCGTGTGGGCGCGGCTGGTGGTGGCGCCGCCGATCAAGAGGGGAATCTTCAGCATGCGGAAGTGTTCGTCGCGCTGCATTTCCTTGGCGACATACGCCATTTCTTCCAGCGACGGCGTAATCAGGCCAGACAGGCCGATGATGTCGGCGTTTTCCACCTTGGCGCGGGCCAGGATTTCCGAGCACGGCACCATCACGCCCATGTTGACCACTTCGAAGTTATTGCATTGCAGAACGACGGTGACGATGTTCTTGCCGATGTCATGCACGTCGCCTTTCACGGTCGCCATGATGATCTTGCCTTTCGGCTTGGCGACGATGCCCGTGCGCTTTTCTTCCAGCAGCTTTTCTTCCTCGATAAATGGAATCAGATGGGCCACGGCCTGTTTCATCACGCGCGCCGATTTCACCACTTGCGGCAGGAACATCTTGCCTTGGCCAAACAGGTCGCCGACCACGTCCATGCCGGCCATCAGCGGACCCTCGATCACGTGGATGGGGCGTCCGCCATTGTGCAGCAGCTCCTGGCGCGCTTCTTCCGTGTCTTCCACGATGAATTGCGTGATGCCGTGCACCAGCGCGTGCGACAGGCGTTCCTGCACCGTGCCTTCGCGCCAGGCCAGGGTTTGCGCCTCGGCCTTGCCGCCCGCCTTCAGGGTGCCGGCAAATTCGATCATGCGCTCGGTCGAGTCTTCGCGGCGGTTCAGCACCACGTCTTCCACGCGCTCGCGCAATTCCGGGTCCAGGTTGTCGTACACGCCCACCATGCCGGCGTTGACGATGCCCATGGTCATGCCGGCCTTGATGGCGTGGTACAGGAATACGGTATGGATGGCTTCGCGGGCTGGATCGTTGCCGCGGAAACTGAATGACACGTTCGACACGCCGCCCGAGATCTTCGCGTACGGCAGGTTTTCCTTGATCCAGCGCGTGGCGTTGATGAAGTCGACGGCGTAATTATTGTGCTCTTCGATGCCGGTGGCGACGGCAAAGATGTTCGGATCGAAAATAATGTCTTCCGGCGGGAAGTCCAGCGCATCGATCAATAAATGGTATGCGCGCGCGCAAATTTCGATCTTGCGCTCGAAGGTGTCGGCCTGGCCCTTCTCATCGAAGGCCATGACGATGACGGCCGCGCCGTAGCGGCGGCACAGCTTTGCCTGGCGCAGGAATTCCTCTTCGCCTTCCTTCATGGAAATCGAGTTGACGATGGCCTTGCCCTGCACGCATTTCAGGCCCGCTTCGATGACCGACCATTTCGACGAGTCGACCATGATGGGCACGCGCGAAATGTCGGGTTCCGAGGCGATCAGGTTCAGGAAGCGCGTCATGGCCGCCAGCGAATCGAGCATCGCTTCATCCATGTTGATATCGATCACTTGCGCGCCGTTTTCCACTTGCTGGCGGGCCACGGACAGTGCCTCGTCATATTGCTCGTTGAGAATCATGCGCGCGAACGCCTTCGAGCCCGTGACGTTGGTGCGCTCGCCCACGTTGACGAACAGCGACTCGTCATTGACGACGAACGGTTCCAGGCCGGCCAGGCGCAAGTCGTGCGATGGGGCCGGCACGGTGCGCGGGGTGTTTTTCGACAGCAACTCGCCAATGGCGGCGATGTGCTCGGGCGTGGTGCCGCAGCAGCCGCCCGCCATGTTCAGGAAGCCCGCGTCGGCAAATTCGCGCAGCAGGGCGGACGTGTCGGCTGGCAACTCGTCGAAACCCGTGTCGCTCATGGGGTTGGGCAAGCCCGCGTTCGGGTAGATGCACACGAAGGTGTCGGCGATCTTGGCCAGCTCTTCCGCGTACGGGCGCATCAGGGCGGCGCCCAGCGCGCAGTTCAGGCCGATGGTCAGCGGTTTCGCGTGGCGCACGGAATTCCAGAAGGCGGGCACGGTCTGGCCCGACAAGATGCGGCCCGACGCGTCCGTGACGGTGCCGGAAATCATCAGCGGCAGGCGTACGACATCCGGGTTTTGCTCGTAGAACAGGTCGATGGCGAACAGGGCCGCTTTGCAGTTCAAGGTGTCGAAGATGGTTTCCACCAGCAATACGTCGGCGCCGCCTTCCACCAGGCCCTGCGTCTGCTGCAGGTAGGCGGCCACCAGCTGGTCGAAGGTAACGTTGCGCGCGGCCGGATCGTTCACGTCGGGCGAGATCGACGCCGTCTTCGGCGTGGGCCCCAGGGCGCCGGCGACGAAGCGCGGCTTGTCCGGCGTGGAATATTTATCGCAGGCGGCGCGCGCCAGCTTGGCCGCCTGGACGTTCATTTCATAGGCCAGGTGGGCCATGTGGTAATCGTCTTGCGCGATCGTCGTGGCGCCGAAGGTATTCGTTTCGATCAGGTCGGCGCCGGCCGCCAGGTAGCGCTCGTGGATTTCCTGGATGATGTGCGGCTGCGTCAGGGTCAGCAACTCATTATTGCCCTTGACGAACAGTTCGCGCGCGCCACTGTCGGCCGGCGCGGCGAAATCGATGAAGCGGCCGGCGGGGCCGCCGCGGTACGCTTCTTCGTCGAGCTTGTATTGCTGGATGATCGTGCCCATGGCGCCGTCGAGAATCATGATCCGCTGCGCCAGAATGGCGCGCAAGGTGGCTTCGGTCGGGGACATGGCGGGGATCACGGTATCGTTCATTTCATGCTTTCAATAGGCAAACGGGCGGCGGCGCGGCGACAAGACGTTACGAGGCGGATGCGGGTCAGCAGGATCAGCTGACGGAGAGTTGCCGGCCGGGTAGGGCAGGCAGAAGGTGGCAATCGCCTGATTTCACCGGGTCTAAAATTATACGGCATCAGGCTGCTTTGGTTTTAAGCAAAAGCGGCCGTTCGCCCCACGGCAGGCCTTCTTGCAACACATCGTCTGCCGCCACGCCTGCTTCTGAAAATTACATTCCTGAAAATCTTACTCAAAACGTTAATTCTTCCAGCAAAGTTGGCAGAACGATATGGCGTCTAGGCTGTGGAAAAATTTCCACATTATTTACGCCGCATCAGCATATTTTTAATGAGTCGAATGGCAATAGCTGCAAAGGAAAGTAATTTTGATTTTAGCCAACACAGAGTGAGGGGAATAATGCTCAGAATAAAGTTTGCCAAGCAGATATTTTAATTATTATCAAAACCAATTGAATCAAAAGCATTAATAGTTGTCTTTGGGAATCGAACTAAACCATAATATTGGTTCTTCGAAATTAAATTCTCACCAAAAGTCACCAATATGTCACATTTATCTCGTGTCCTTCCCGGCATCGCGCTGCATCAACATGGTTGCCAGCCATGAAAAACCATCTGCTTGTCGCATTGTTTGTCATGCTGGGCCTGTCCGCCTGCGGCGGTGGTGGCGGTGGGGGCGGCGACACGGTGGTGGCGACCACGTCGGGCACGCCCGTGCTGCTGCCTGCCGTGACGGCCGTTTCGGCGGCGAATGTCGCCGTCGGGGGCAGCCTGGTGCTTACGGGCACGAATCTGAGCCGCGTGACGGCTTTCCAGGTGGGCGGCGTGACCGTCGCCACCAGCGCCGCCAGCGACACCAGCATCACCCTGACCATGCCGGGCGTGCCCGTATCGGGCGCCTTGAGCCTCGTCAGCGCCAGCGGCACGGCGGCCACCAGCTATAACGTCAATGTGTACCTGCCCTTGAGCGTGGGCGGCGTCGCACCGGCGACGGGTGGCGTCGGTTCCAGCGTGACGATCACGGGCGGCGGCATGGGCGCCGTGACGGCGGTGCAGTTTGGCAATGGTGCGGCGGCAACGCCGCAAAGCCAGACGGCCGGCAGCGTGACGGTGCTGGTGCCTGCGGGCGCGGCGACAGGCGCGCTGACGGTGCGTGGTCCCTACAACGATGTGCTCAGCGGCGACACGTACACGGTGCTGGCCAGCGTGACGGTGACGTCGATCACCTCGGCCGTCAACAGCGGGGGCTTGTCCGTGACGGTGCAGGGCAGCAATCTCGACCAGGTCACTTCGGCGTCGGTGGGCAATACGCCGGCCGTCATCGTCAGCGCCACTGCCAGCCAGCTGCTGCTGTCCGCGCCGGCCGCGGCCACGGGCAACGTGATGCTGGAGGCTGCGTCGCGCATCGCCGTGAATGCGGGCACGGTGTCGGCCTTTACCCTGGGCAGTATTGATTTCGCGCAAGTACTGAATTTGAATGCCAGCAATACGGCCTTGCGCTTGACGCGCGGCAAGCCGGCCGCCGTGCGCGTGTCCGTGCTGGCCGGGCAGGCGGGTCAGGCCAGCCCGGCGGTCACCTTGAATGCGACCGCCGCCAATGGCAGCAACCTGGGCAGTATCGCGATGACGGGACCGGCGCTCTTGCCGACGACGAAGAACGATGACAGTTTCAACGGCAATTTCAGTGCCGTCCTGCCTGCAGGCTGGATCTTGCCCGGCGTGCGCGTGCGCGTAACGGCCGTCGGCAATGACGGCGTGCAAGTGAGCCAGGAAGCGGCGCCCGTGGTGGCCAGCCTGGCCAAGATCCGTCTGGTGCTCGTGCCCTTGAGCACCGATGATGGCGTGGCGCAACTGCCTGACGCCGAGGTGATCCGCGCCGCGCTGCTGCGCGTGTATCCGTATGCGACGGAAAATATCAGCATCACGACGCGCGCCGCGCTGAGCCTGCCAGGCAGCAGCACGGCCGACAGCTGGTGGAGCGATGCCCTGGGCAAGCTGGAAAACCGGCGCGCGATGGAAGACAGCGGTGCCTACTATTATGGTTTCGTGCCGAGGATGTCCGTCACCAACGCAGCCGGCCTGGCCTACATCAACGAGCGCAGCAGCGGCAACGACTTCACGTCGGCCATCGGCCTCGATGCCCAGTTCAAGAGCGTTGCATCGGTCGATCCCTTCGGCAATCAATGGCCTCTATGGCTGACTACGCTCGTGCATGAGCTGGGCCACAACCACTCGCTGCAGCACGTTGCCTGCGGCGGTCCGGCTGGCGCTGCTGTCGACTACCCATATGCGAATGGCAATCTGGGCCCGCAACCGTTGTACAACAGCAACTATGCAGGCAGCATCGGCCAGCTGAGCAAGGCAGTCTATGGCAACACGCCGATGAAGGACGTGATGAGCTATTGCAGCGGCGCCTGGTTCTCCGACTACAGCTATGCGCGGGTGCAGCAATTCCTGGAAAAACGCAGCACGCAGATTACGGGCAGCAATGTGCTGGCCGCCAGCATGGCCGTGGCCCAGAACGGCTACCTGACCATTTCCGGCCGCATCACGCCTGGCGGCGTGGCTCTGCGCCCGGCCGTTGCCTCGTCGGCGCGCATCGGCGCCGCTGCCAGCGGCAGCGGCCATGCTTATACCTTGCGCGTGTTGACGGCGTCCGGACAGACTATCGACTTGCCCTTCGATGGCGTCTCCGTGGCCGACCATGGCGGCAACGCCATGAGCCATTTCCGCGTCAGCTTCGCCAACCCGGGCGAAATCAGCGATGTGCAAGTGTTGGCAAATGGCAAGGCTTTGGCCAAGCTGGAACGCCCGGCGCGCCGCAGCAAGGCTGCCGCCAACGATGCCACGTTTGATGCGGCGCAAAGCGGCGGCCAGCTGGCGCTGGTCTGGAATGCCGAGGCGGAACCGTATGCCGCCGTCATGCACGTGGCTGCCGATGGCCGCAAGACGGTGGTTGCCAGTGACTTGACGGGTGGCAAAGCCAATGTCGACGTGAGCGCCGTGCCGGCCGGCGGCCGTTTCGAGGTCAGCCTGTCGTCGTCCGTGGGCGCACGCCTGCTGAAGGTGCAGCGCCGCTAAGCTAGCGGGGCGGGTGCAAAAAAGGCTTGCCGCGGCAAGCCTTTTTTTATGGCCATCGGCATGATGGCGCGGTGCGATCCGGTGAAGTCAGGCGAAGCGCTTGCCTTCGAGGGGGAAGCCCTTGATGAATTCGGCCGCAGGCAGGCGCTTGCCGCCCGGTTTTTGCAGTTCCGTCAGGCGCAGCGAGCCATTGCCGCAGGCCACGACGATGCCGTGCTGGGCGTCGGCTGCCAGCACCTGGCCCGGCGCTTCCTTGCTGTCCGCTTCGAGCACGTCGGCGGCCCAGATCTTGATGGTGGTGCCATCGACCTGGCCGCAGGCGCCGGGAAACGGATTGAAGGCGCGGATTTTCAGGCCCAGTTCCAGCGCCGGCAGGCTGAAATCGAGCGCCGCTTCTTCCTTGGCGATTTTTGCCGCATAGGTGACGCCCGCTTCCGGCTGCGGCACGGCTTCCAGCGCTTGCAGCTGCATCTTGCGCAGGGTCTCGACGATCATCTTGCCGCCCAGGGTAGCCAGCTTGTCGTGCAGGCTGGCGGTGGAATCGCCCGCCTCGATGGGCGTGCGCTCGATGGCCAGCATGGGGCCCGTATCGAGGCCTTCTTCCATCTGCATGATGGTCACGCCCGTTTCATCGTCGCCGGCTTCGATGGCGCGGTGGATGGGCGCGGCGCCGCGCCAGCGCGGCAGCAAGGAACCGTGGATATTGATGCAGGGTTTGATGTCGAGGGTGCTGCGCGGCAAGATCAAGCCGTAAGCCGCCACCACCATCACATCGTAGTCGGTGGTCAGCAGGCGCTCGTGCGCCGCTTTCGCTTCGGCGGCGCGCTGCGGATCCTTGCTGTCCATGCGCAGCGACAAGGGCTGCAGCACCTCGATGCCGTGCTGCTGTGCATATTGCTTGACGGCCGAGGCGTGCAATTGCATGCCGCGTCCGGCAGGGCGGTCGGGCTGGGTCAGCACCAGCGGAATCTCGAATCCCGCTTCGTGCAAGTCTTTCAGGGCCGTGGCGGCAAATTCAGGCGTGCCTGCGAAGATCACTTTCATATGGTTCCTTGACGTGAGGTGCGCAGGCCCGCGCCCGAGGGCGCCAGGCTGGCGTGGTGTTACGGTCAGTCTTTGCGGTCAGTCTATCAGCACAGCTGCAAAAGCGGCTTAGAAACGGCGATTCTGTGCGCGCAGGCTCGCTTCGCGCTCGAGACCGCGGATTTCCTTGATCATCTTGGTCTTGATGCGGTTGCGCTTGAGCGGCGACAGGTATTCGACGAATACCTTGCCCAGCAAGTGATCCATCTCATGCTGGATGCAGACGGCCAGCAAGCCATCGGCTTCCAGTTCGAACTGCTTGCCGTGGCGGTCCAGGGCGCGCACCTTGATGCGGGCCGGACGCTCGACGCCATCGTAGACGCCAGGCACGGACAAGCAGCCTTCATCGTAGACCTGCTTTTCCTCGCTGGCCCAGGTGATTTCCGGGTTGATGAACACTTGCAGCTGGTTTTTTTCTTCGGTGATGTCGATCACCATCATCTGGATATGCTCGTCCACTTGCGACGCGGCCAAGCCGACGCCCGGGGCGTCGTACATGGTTTCAGCCATGTCGTCGATCAGGGTTTGCAGGCGCGCGTCAAATTCGGTGACGGGCTTGGCGATCGTGTGCAGGCGAGGATCGGGGTAACGCAGGATATTTAATATGGACATACGGATTCGACTGGTTAAGGTGGGCGCCGGTGCGCCGGATTATTCATGCCTGGGCCATGCGAACGATGGCAGGGCTATTTTCTGTTGGGTACGCCATGCTTGGGCGCGTATGGCACAACGGCGCGGCAGATGCGTTTGCCAGTGCGCTAATCGTTTCCTGCAAAGGGAAATTTTATCACAGACGCCCATGCTCCTGTGGATGGGGGGCCGTTTTGCACGCGCATTGCACGCATCCTTGCGCGCGTCGGTATCGCGTGCGTGCCATCGCGCTAGCATGGGAGGGCACAGTACACAGCGAGGTGGTCATGCATGCACTTGCAACGACGGCAGACACGGCCACGGAATTGGCGGGCTGGCTGCGCCTGCAGCATCTGCCCGGCGTGGGGCCGGTGGCGGCGCGCGCCTTGCTGGCCCGCTTCGGCTTGCCGCCGGAGATCTTCGCCACACCTTTCGAGACCTTGCGTGAAGCGGTGCCGGCCAGCGTGGCGCGCGCCATCGTGCAGCCGCCCAAGCCCGTGGCCAACAGCCAGCTGGAACTCACCCTGCAGTGGCTGCAGCGGCCCGGCAACGCCGTGCTGACTTTGGCCGATGCCGCGTATCCGCCCCTGCTGCTGGAAATCGCCGATCCGCCGCTGTTGTTATATGTACGGGGGCGGGCGGAACTGCTGTCGCGTCCCGGCGTGGCCATCATCGGCAGCCGCAATGCCAGCGCGCAAGGCATGCAGAATGCGGCCGCTTTCGCGCAAGCGCTGAGCATGGCGGGTCTGACCATCATTTCCGGGCTGGCGCTGGGCATCGATACGCACGCGCACGAGGGCGGCTTGCGCGGCGCGGGCGCTACCGTCGCCGTGATCGGCACGGGCGCCGATCTGGTGTATCCGCGACGTAACCTTGATCTAGCGCAAAGAATTGCCGAACAGGGTTGCATCGTCAGCGAGTACGCGCTGGGCTTGCCCGCCATGCCAGCTAACTTTCCGCGCCGCAACCGCCTGATCAGCGGCCTGGCGCGCGGCGTGCTGGTGATCGAGGCGGCCGCGCAATCGGGTTCATTGATCACGGCGCGTCTGGCCGGCGAGCAGGGGCGCGATGTGTATGCCTTGCCCGGTTCCATCCATGCGACCCTGGCCAAGGGCTGCCATGCATTGATCAAGCAGGGCGCCAAGCTGGTCGAGTCGGCTGATGACGTGCTGCAAGAGTTGCAATGGCTGGGCGGCGTGCCCCAAGTGCCGCCAGCGGTGGAAGACGAAGCGCCGCTGCTGGCCGCGCTGGGCCACGATCCCCTCGATGCGGATACCCTGGCCGCGCGCAGCGGCCTGGCCATGGGCGTGCTGATGGGCGAATTGCTGGCGCTGGAGCTGGCGGGCCGGGTGGAACGCTTGCCGGGAGGACTGTTTCAACGCTGTAAATGACAGCTTGTCACTTGTGTGGCGGCCTTGCCGCACGGGGGCGCTTTGTCGGCGCACACCCTTGTGTCGCAGCGAACTTAGCTGATAGAGTAGAGCCATGTTCGATATCCTGGTGTACCTCTACGAGACTTACTATCGCCCCGATGCCTGCCCCGAGCCGGCAGTCCTGGCGCGCAAACTGTCGGCCGTCGGTTTCGACGACGTGGAGATTTCCGAAGCGCTCGTGTGGCTGACGGACTTGAACGCCATGGCCGGCGTCGAACAAACCCTGACGGCCAGCTCCACGGGCACGCGCTTCTATGTGCAGCAGGAAAGCGACGTGCTGGGCACGGCCGCCGTCGGCTTCATCCAGTTCCTGGAAAGCGCCAAGGTGCTGTCGCCGCTGCAGCGCGAAATCGTCATCGAACGGGCGCTGGCGCTCGACGAGGCACCCGTTTCGCTGGGCAAGCTGAAAGTCATCGTGCTGATGCTGCTGTGGAGCCAGGGCAAGGAACCGGACGCCCTGATGTTCGACGATCTGTTTGTCGACGACGAAGACCTCCCGCCGCGCTTATTGCACTAATATATAGACGTCGCTGGCGGCCGCTGTCGCTGCCGGCCTGACCCTGGCGCCGCTGCCGCGCCATCCCCATTACCATGTGTTGCACCAGTGCGCCCGCCAGCCTGTTGTGTTTGCGCTTGCGCATTCTTGCTTGCAGATAACTTGCCGAATTCTTCAATAGGCGCTTATCATTGGCCGCTTGACAAGACCACAAGTCACAAGGCCTTGCGCAGACAAAAGCGTCGACGCCTGGCAATGCACTGTATGATGCGCATGCTGAAACTATCCTAGAGCATTTTTCGAGACTAAAAAATATGACAAAAACCCTCATCATCGCCGAGAAGCCTTCTGTCGCGAACGATATCGCGAAGACGCTTGGCGGCTTTACCAAGCACGATGAGTACTTTGAATCGGATGAATACGTCCTGTCGTCGGCGGTCGGCCACTTGCTGGAGATCGCCGTGCCGGAAGAATTCGACGTGAAGCGCGGCAAATGGAGTTTCGCGCACTTGCCGATGATTCCACCGTATTTCGCGCTGAACCCGATCGCCAAGACGGAAGCGCGCCTCAAAGTATTAAACAAGCTGATCAAACGCAAAGACGTCACCACCCTCATCAACGCATGCGATGCGGGGCGCGAAGGCGAGCTGATTTTCCGCCTGATCGCGCAAAACGCGAAAGCCAAGCAACCGGTCAAGCGCCTGTGGCTGCAGTCGATGACGCCGGGCGCCATCCGCGACGGTTTCTCGCACCTGCGCAGCGACGAAGAAATGCTGCCGCTGGCCGATGCGGCCCGCTGCCGTTCGGAAGCCGATTGGTTGATCGGTATCAATGGCACGCGCGCCATGACGGCGTTTAATTCGAAAGAAGGCGGTTTTTATCTGACCACCGTGGGCCGCGTGCAAACGCCGACCCTGTCCATCGTGGTCGAACGCGAAGACAAGATCAAGAAATTCGTGCCGCGCGACTTCTGGGAAGTGCGCGCCGAATTCGTTTGCGCGGCCGGTATCTATGAAGGCCGCTGGCTCGATACGAAGTTCAAGAAGGACGAGAACGACCCCGAGAAGCGCGCCGAGCGCCTGTGGAGCAAGACGGCTGCCGACTCGATCGCCACCGCCTGCCGCGGCCGCCAAGGCAATGTCACGGAAGAATCGAAACCGACCACCTCGATGGCGCCGGGCCTGTTCGACCTGACCAGCCTGCAGCGCGAAGCGAACTCGCGTTTCGGCTTCTCGGCCAAGAACACCCTGGGTTTGGCCCAGGCGCTGTATGAAAAGCACAAGGTACTGACGTATCCGCGTACCGATTCGCGCCACCTGCCGGAAGACTACATGCCGACCGTGCTGCAGGCGCTGGAAACGGTCAAGGACAACAGCAACTACCACCAGTTCGCCAAGCAGATCATCGACAAGGGCTGGGTCAAGCCGAACAAGCGCATTTTCGACAACACCAAGATCTCGGATCACTTCGCGATCATCCCGACGACGATCGCGCCGAAGAACCTGTCCGAGCCGGAACAGAAGCTGTATGACCTCGTCACGCGCCGCTTCATGGCCGTGTTCTTCCCGCCTGCGGAATTCCAGGTCACCACGCGCTACACGGAAGTGTCCGGCCATCAGTTCAAGACTGAAGGCAAGGTCATGACCAATCCGGGCTGGCTGGCCATCTACGGCAAGGAAGCGTCGACGGACGCCGACAAGGAAAGCAATGGCAACGGCAACCTGGTGCCAGTGGCCAAGGGCGAGAAAGTGCAGACGGAAAGCGTCAATGCCAACGGCCTGGTGACGAAGCCGCCTGCGCGCTTCACGGAGGCGACCTTGCTGTCGGCCATGGAAGGCGCCGGCAAGCTGATCGACGACGACGAGCTGCGCGATGCGATGGCCGGCAAGGGTCTCGGCACCCCGGCGACGCGCGCGGCCACCATCGAGGGCTTGCTGACGGAACGTTACCTGATCCGCGAAGGCCGCGAATTGATTCCGACGGCCAAGGCATCGCAGCTGATGACTCTGCTCAAAGGCCTGGGCGTCAATGAATTGACGGCGCCGGAGCTGACGGGCGAGTGGGAATACAAGCTGTCGCAGATGGAAAAAGGCAAGATTTCGCGCGAAGAATTCATGCGCGAAATCGCGCAGATGACGCAGATCATCGTCAAGCGCGCCAAGGAATACGATAATGACACCATTCCCGGCGACTATGCGACGCTGGAAACGCCATGCCCGAATTGCAGCGGCGTGGTGAAGGAAAACTACCGTCGTTTCGCCTGCACCAAGTGCGAATTCTCGATGAGCAAGACACCGGGTTCGCGCCAGTTCGAAATTGCCGAAGTGGAACAATTGCTGAAGGACCGCACCATTGGCCCGCTGCAAGGCTTCCGCTCGAAGATGGGCCGTCCGTTCGCCGCCATCCTGCGCATCGTGCGCGATGAAGAGATCAAGAATTTCAAGCTGGAATTCGATTTCGGCCAGAACGACGAGAGCGAAGATGGCGAAGGCGTCGATTTCACGGGCCAGACGCCCGTGGGACCGTGCCCCAAGTGCAACGCCGGCGTGTACGAAATGGGCCTGGCCTATGTGTGCGAACACAGCGTGGCCAAGCCGAAGACGTGCGACTTCCGCAGCGGCCGTATCATCTTGCAGCAGGAAATCTTGCCGGAACAAATGGCAAAACTGCTCAACGATGGCAAGACGGACTTGTTGCCAGGCTTTGTTTCGCAGCGTACCCGCCGTCCGTTCAAGGCATTCCTCGTGCGCGGCAAGGATGGCAAGGTGAGCTTCGAGTTTGAAGAGCGCAAGGCCAAGCCGGGCGCCAAGACGAAGGCGGCAGCGGCCGAAGCCGAGGGCGAAGAAGGCGCGGCGCCAGCGAAGAAAACGGCCGTCAAGAAAGCGGCAGCCGTCAAAAAGGCGCCAGCCAAGAAAGCGACGGCCGTGAAAAAGCCGGCCGCCAAGAAGGCGCCGGCGAAGAAGGCGGCAGCGGCGGAGTAATCCGGCGCCCGCCGGTCAGGCAAACAAAAGCCAGGGATTTCCCTGGCTTTTTTTACGTCCCGAGGCTGGCTAAGAGCCTGTCCCAGTAGATGAATACATCCCCCGCTGGCGCGCCTCAGAAGCGGGGACTGCGTTGATCGTCGTCGCGTGGCTCGCCACGCGTCCTCCTCACGCCTTGTCCGCGCTCCTGATGTGCTGCCAGCAGAAGACGCTCCCTACTGGGATAGGCTCTTAGTCCAGGTAGTCCGAATACTCGCGCTGCGCGTAGTTCTGCAAGTTGGCCCACGGCTGCGCCTTGCTGACGGTGGGCTGCAGCTTGACGTCGACGCGGCGATAGAAGGTATTCGCGCGGTCGCCGCTCTCGATGATCAGCGGAATCTGTTTTTGCTCATCCCACAGGATGCGCTGGAACACGCCATTCTTTTCCACTTCGCGCCAGCGCGCGCCCGTCACGTTCGACGCCTGTTTCGACAGCGGCATAGCGGCCACCAGTTTCGGGTCCAGCAGATAAAAACTGTTTTCCCAGGAACCGTCGAAATTGACGTTTTCGTACTCGGCCTTGGGGATGGCGACGACGATCTTGTCATGCGCATCGATGTATTCCACGCGCACGGTGTTCTTTTCCAGCGTCACATGGCGCGGTATCAGCACGGGATTGAAGTGCTTGTGCTCATGCTGCGTGGCCGCGGTCGACGTTTTCAATGCCACTTTCTTGTTTTCACCGTGGCTGTGGCCCGCATGCGCATCGGTCGACGGCGCCAGAACGCGCTCGACCCACACGTGGCCGGGGCGGCGCAGCATCTTTTCTTCGTAGCGGCTTTCGCGCGTCACGCCTTCGGGCGTCAGGACGCGGCTGTAATAGGTGATGCCCAGGTCCAGGTCGGCAGGAGCGGCAGGCGTGGCAGGAGCGGCTTGCGCGCTGGCGGCAAAGCCGGCGGCGAGGAGGACGGCGATCAGGGACGATTTCATGGTGTTGCCTTTACGTGCAGAGGGGCGGAGGGCATACGCCATCCGCCCCGGTGGGGTTACCGTGTTGATGTGGATCAGAAGCCGAAGGCCGCCTTCAGCAGGTCAAACACCTTGGTGTTGTCCAGGGTGCCCTTGAAGGCCTTCGCGCCGGCGCCCGTGGCGAGCAGCTTGACGTCGCCGCCGCCGTGGGTTTCGCTGGCCAGGCGCACGCCTGTTTCTTGCAGGTAGTTGTCTTTCAGGGCCGTGGCGCTGTCGACGTTGCTGCGCAGGGCAGGGCGGTTCGGGCCGTTGCCGAACACCAGGGTGGTGTAGGTATTGCCATCGGCATCCTTGCTCGGCTGGTTATCCTTGTAGCCGCGGTTGATGTCGAGGATGTGGTTGCCGCGCTTGCCGTAGCCGTTGAAGGCCAGGGTGTGGTCATGGTCGGCCGTGACGACGATCAGGGTGTTGGCCAGCGTCGGATCGGTTTCCTTGATCTTGGCGATGGCCGCCTTGATGGCGTCGTCGAAGGCGATGGTGTCCGTCAGCGCGCGCTTGGCGTTGATGCCGTGCAAGGCGTGGTCGATGCGGCCGCCTTCGACCATCAGGAAGTAGCCGTTCGCGTTTTTCGACAGCAAGTCGATGGCTTTCAGCGTCATTTCCGACAGGCTAGGCTGGGTCGCGCCTTCGCCCAGCGGCGGCGTGGCGGTGCGGTCCAGTTCATATTCCAGGTGGCTGCGGGTGCTGTACAGGCCGATGAATTTCTTGCCGCTCTGCGCCGCGGCCATTTCCGCCTTGTTGGCGGCCACGGTGTAGCCCTTGGCGGCAAATTCCGTCAACAGGTTGCGGCCATCGGCGCGGCCATACTTGTTGCTGGCCGACCAAGGCGTAAAGTGGTTGCGGCCGCCACCCATCAGCACGTCGACGCCGTCGCCCAGGGCCGCGTTGTAGCCCGCGCCGCCCGGCACCGTTTGCGCGGCGATCGCGTATTGCGCATTGCGGTTGCAGATGTGCGAGAAAGTCGTCGCCGGCGTGGCGTGCGTCAGTTCCGTGGTGGTGATGGCGCCCACGGCCTTGCCCTTGGCTTTCGCCAATTCCAGGATGGTCGGCGCGCTCTTGCCGCCGGCCGGGCAGTTATCCACGCCCAGGTTGCCGTTGACGTCGCGGCTCGGTTCCTTGGCGATGGTGTCCTGCGCCATCGAGATGACTTCATTGTTCATCTTGACGCCGGTCATGTAGGCGGCCATCGATGGCGCGCTGTCCGTCGTTTGCGCATCGTTCGAGAACGTCTTGATGCGCGCCGTGCGCTCCAGCGTGTCCATCGTCAGGTTACCGTCTTCCTGGTACTGGTAGATGCGCGCTGCCGTCACGACGGACGGGCCCATGCCGTCGCCGAGGAAGAAGATGACGTTCTTGGCGTCGGCGGCGTAGGCGCTGGCGACGCTGGCGGCCACGAGCGTGGTCAGCAAGGAGAGTTTCAGGGCCGATTTCAGTGCGGCGGGTGTCGATGCAAGTTTCATGTGCTTGTCCAATTCTTGTCTCTTGGGGATTACAGACCGCCGGCGGTCTTGACCAGGCCGAATACTTTGGTGTTTTCGATGGTGCCAAGGAAGGTTTCCGAACCCTTGCCGATGGCGCCCAGGAAGACGTCGGTGCCGCCGTGGGTTTCATTGCCGACGGCCGTGCGGATCACTGCTTCCTGGTGGTAATTATTGGCGCTGGTGACGGTTTCATCGAGGCTGGCCATGGCGGCGCGGCTCGATTGCGTGCGGTTTTCGCCATTGCCGAAGCCGATGATCGAATACGGTGCGCCATCCAGGTCTTTCTCGACCGCGCCGGTCACGTAGTTCTTCACTACGCCCAGCACGCCAGGGTTGCCGGCAGCCGTCTTGCCCGTGCGCTTGGCATAGCCGTTCAGCACCAGCGTGTGGTCATGGTCGGCCGTGACGACGATCAGGGTATTGGCCAGGGTCGGATCGGTCAGCTTGGCTTTTTCGATGGCGGCCTTGATGGCGTTGTCGAACGCGACGGTGTCTTGCAGCGCTTTCTTGGCGGTCGTTTCGTGCAGCGCATGGTCGATGCGGCCGCCTTCGACCATCAGG
The DNA here is from genome assembly GCF_030397705.1 of Janthinobacterium sp. SUN100. NCBI lineage: Bacteria > Pseudomonadati > Pseudomonadota > Betaproteobacteria > Burkholderiales > Oxalobacteraceae > Janthinobacterium > Janthinobacterium sp. SUN100. Next base: position 65,502 of record NZ_JAPUBU010000006.1, read on the forward strand.
AAGTAACCCTTCTTGTTCTTCGCCAGCACGTCCATGGCCTTGGTGGTCATTTCCGCCAGGCTAGGTTCCTTCGCTGCGTCGCGGTCCAGGTCGTAGCTCATGTGGCTGGACGTGAATACGCCGAACAAACGGTCCGTTTTGGCCGCATCGACGGCCTTGAAGTCGGTGGCGTTGTTGGCGACCGTGTAGCTTTTGGCTTTCAATTCGGCGATCAGGTCGCGGCCGTCGGAACGCTTGCCGCCATCCTTGAATTGCGTGAAGAATTGCGCGCCGCCACCGAGGACCACTTCCAGGCCGGTGGTGCCCAGGGCGCTGTTGTAGCCCGTGCCGCCTGGCACCAGGGCCGCGGCGATATCGTTTTCCAGGTCGCGGTGGCAGATGTGCGAGTAGGTTGCGGCCGGCGTGGCGTGCGTCACGCGCGCCGTGCTGACGACGCCGGCGGCGAAGCCCTTGGCCTTGGCCAGTTCCAGCAAGGTGGTGGCGGGCGTGCCGTTGCCGGTGCCGCATTTGTTGACCAGCTTGTTGTTATTCGCATCCGTGCCCGGATCGATGGCGACCGTGTTGGCCGACATGGAAATGACTTCATTGTTCATCTTGACGCCGGTCATGTAGGCGGCCATCGATGGCGCGCTGTCCGTCACTTGCGCGTCGTTCGAGTACGTTTTCACGAAGGCCGTTTCCGGCAGGGTGTCCATGGTCAGCGCACCCTCTTCACCCACGGAATAGATGCGCGCGGCCGTCATGGTGGTCAGGCCCATGCCATCGCCAAGGAAGAAGATGACGTTTTTCGGCGGCGCTTCAGCCACTGCCTCTTCTTTTTTTGCGTCGCTGCCGCAGGCGGCCAGCATCAGGGTGATGGCGACGCTGCAGCCAGCGACGGAAATTTTTCTGCGTGTCATGTGGTTCATCCGGCTAGGTTTGAAAGAGCTAGCAAGATAACAATCCAATGTGACACCCTCATGACGCTGTGACACATTTTGCGACGGCACTACGCCGCCGCAGTGGCGTGACTTTGGCGCGCGCCGTCGTTGGAAAAATACGCCGTAGCGTGTTCGTCATCGGGTGATTGCATCGATATAAGCAACAAACTATTGCGCTTTACCTAGTTTTTCTACCGCTTTGAGCAACGTAAGATGCAGTCATCCCAATCATCTTGTGAAGGCGCATCATGTTCTCCAAATCCATCAGCAGCGTTCTTGTCTCCACCCTGTTTGCCGCCGGCGCCGCCTCGGCCGCCGCCAGCGCACCCCTGACCCTGGAAGTCTTCAACCCGGGCGAAGCGGCCATCTTTCCCGTCGCTTCCGTGCTGGTCGCGGGCAAGCATGACGCCGTGCTGATCGATGCGCAATTCTCGCGCGCCGAAGCGCAAAAACTGGTGGAAAAGATCCGCGCCAGCGGCAAGAAACTGACGACCGTGTACATCAGCCACAGCGATCCCGATTTTTACTTTGGCCTCGACGTGATCAAGGCAGCGTTCCCGCAGGCGAAAATCGTTGCCACGCCAGAAACCGTCGCGGAAATCCGCCGCAAGGCTGACGCCAAGGTCGCCTACTGGGGCCCGATCCTGAAAGACAATGCGCCGCACGGCATCGTCATTCCCGAAGCGCTGAAGGGCAAGCGCATCAGCCTGGAAGGCCAGTCGCTGGATATCGCCGGCCCGACGCCAGCGCGCACCTATGTGTGGATTCCATCGATCAAGGCCGTCGTCGGTGGCGTGGTGCTGTTTGGCAACTTGCACGTGTGGACGGCCGATACGCAAAGCCTGCAATCGCGCCAGGACTGGCTCAAGACCCTGGACGGCATCGCCGCCCTGAAACCCGTCACCGTTGTGCCGGGCCACTTCAAGGTCGGTTCGCCCCTGACGCCGGACAGCATCGGTTTTACGCGTGACTACCTGGTGACGTTCGAAGCGGAAACGGCCAAGGCGGCCAATTCGGCCGCCCTGATCGAAGCGATGAAACAGCATTACCCGAGCCTGGGCCTCGATGGCGCGCTGGAGACCAGTGCGAAGGTGGCCAAAGGCGAAATGAAATGGTAAGCGGCAACAAGGAGTCAACCATGCCCACACTGCACTACATTTTCGACCCCCTGTGCGGCTGGTGCTACGGCGCCGCGCCGCTGGTCGAGGCGGCACGCGCCGTGCCCGGACTGACGCTGGCCTTCCACGCCGGCGGCATGATGACGGGCAGCAATCGCCGCCAGATCACGCCCGCCTGGCGCGGCTATGTGCTGCCGCATGACCGGCGCATCGAGCAATTGTCTGGCCAGCCCTTCGGCGACGCCTATATCAACGGCTTGCTGAACGACACCACGGCCATGATGGATTCCGAACCGCCGATCACGGCCATCCTGGCGGCCGAATCGCTGGCCGGCAAGGGCCTGGACATGCTGCAGCGCGTGCAACGGGCCCATTACGTGGACGGCTTGCGCATCGCCGACCTGCCCGTGCTGGTGGCGCTGGCGCAAGAACTGGGCATGGACGGCGCCGCCTTCGAGGCCGCGTATGCGCAACAGGCGGGCGCCGCCACGCAACGGCACATCGAGGCCAGCCGCGCCTTGCTGGCGCAGGTGGGCGGCCAGGGCTTTCCCACGTTCGTGCTCGACGATGGCAGCGGCAAGCTGTCCGTGATCGATATCGGCGGCTTCCTGGGCCAGCCGGCGAAGCTGCAGGCACAACTGGGCGGCGTGTGCGATGCACAAGGTTGCGCATTGTAAATATCTATCGGTTCGATAAAATCAATTAGCTTTTCCTTTGTTGTTGACCTCGTTACACTAGTTCTATTAGTCAACAACGAAGGAAAAGCAGCCATGAGCCAACAGCCGCCATTCAGTACCGCCTCGGGCATCCCCGTCGCCGACAACCAGAATTCCCTCAGCGCCGGCCCCCGTGGCCCCTTGCTGCTGCAAGACTTCCACCTGATCGAAAAACTCCAGCATTTCAACCGCGAGCGCATTCCCGAGCGCGTGGTGCACGCAAAAGGGTCGGGCGCCTACGGTACCTTTACCGTCACGCACGACATTTCACGCCATACCAAGGCCAAGCTGTTCAGTGAAGTGGGCAAGCAGACGGCCACCTTCGCGCGCTTTTCCACCGTCGGTGGCGAACGCGGCAGCGCCGACACGGAACGCGACCCGCGCGGTTTCGCCGTGCGCTTCTATACGGAAGAGGGCAACTGGGACCTCGTCGGCAACAACACGCCCATGTTCTTCATCAAGGACCCGATCAAGTTTCCCGACTTTGTCCACACGCAAAAGCGCGATCCGCAAAGCAACTTGAAATCGGCCGAAATGATGTTCGATTTCTGGAGCCATGCGCCGGAAAGCTTGCACCAGGTCACCATGCTGTTCTCGGACCGGGGCACGCCGGACGGCTACCGCCACATGGATGGCTTCGGCAGCCACACGTATAGCCTGATCAATGCCGACGGCCAGCGCGTGTATGTGAAATGGCACTTCAAGACGCGCCAGGGCATCAAGAACCTGCCTGCCGCGGAAGCGGGCCGCCTGGCCGGTGCTGACCCCGACTACGCCCAGCGCGACCTGTTCGGCGCCATCGAACGCGGCGATTTTCCCCAGTGGGAAGTCAAGCTGCAGGTGGCGACGCAGGAGCAACTCGATGCATGGGAGCAGCGCACGGGCTGGAACCCGTTCGATTTGACGAAAGTGTGGCCGCATGCGGACTTCCCGCTGCTGCCCGTGGGTATTTTCGAGTTGAACCGTAACCCGGACAATTACCACGCGGAAGTCGAGCAAGCGGCCTTTTCGCCGGCCAACGCCGTGCCCGGCATGGGTTACTCGCCGGACAAGATGCTGCAAGGCCGATTGTTCGCCTACCACGACGCCCAGCTGTACCGGGTCGGCACGAACCACCAGCACTTGCCCGTGAATGCGGCCCGCTGCCCCTTCCACAACCAGCAGCGCGACGGCGGCATGGCGATCAACAATGGCGGCGCGGCGCGCAACTATGCGAACGTGGCGGCGGCAGGCACGCAGCCGCAAGGGCTGGGCCACGGCGAGCCGGCGTTGGACCTGGCCGGCGGCGCGGCGCGCTACGATGGCCGCGGCGTGGAAGATGACTTTACGCAAGCCGGCAATCTGTTCCGCTTGATGTCGGTGCAGGCGAAGCAAAACCTGTTCGACAACCTGGCCGGTCCCTTGAGCCAGGTGCGGCCGGAAACCTTGCAGCGTCAGCTGGGCCACTTCGACCGTGCCGATGCCGCGTATGGCGCCGGCGTGCGGGCCGCCTTGCAGGCGCGCGGCGTGGTGCTGTAATTATGTGTTGCAGGCGGAACAAGCTTGTTCCGCCTGTTGTTGATACAGCACAAATTAGAGGGAGATACCAAATATTGCCGTATGGACATATTTGCCGCCCATGCGTAGACTTGTCGGTCTGATGATCGCGCCGCCTTCCTGGCAGCGTCCTGACTAGAAAGTCTTGTAATATGAATATGGCGAAGCTGTCGGTGCATGGGGACGACCCCACGCTCAAATCCATCCTCGAAGTCTTGCCCACGGATCCCGAACGGCAATGGCGCAAGGGCGAGGCGAAGGGCGCGGGCCGCGTGCATCTCGATTCCGGCTTCGAGGTGCTGATCGCGCAGGCATCCAAATCGCAAGTGTTACCCTCGCGCATACGCAGTTACCTGGCCGAATGCCGCTCGCGCGGCGTCAGCTTCACCATGCCGCGTATCGTTGCTGAACTGCAACTGGAGCTGAATGGCGACGACACGGTCGACTCCCCGCTGGATCTGACCCTGGCCGACATGCAGCACCTGACGGAAATGGGTATCAGCCTGAGCCTGGTGACGCGTTGCGCCGAGGCTTGAGGAGCGCCTGAGAATAAAAAAAATGGCCACCTTTCCAGGGTGGCCATTTTTTGTCATGGTTCGGCGATGTCGACGGTGACCATATTGTCATCGGGTTTGCGGTCGATCAGCTTGTTGTCGGGATCGATGCCCGCCTTGCCGGGACGGCTGCCCACGATGACGGTATAGCTCGCTTCGCGCGCCGTCATGCGCAGGCGTTCGCGCAGCAGCGGATGGCCGTTCGCGTCGTCGACGCCGATCTCGATCCAGTCGTGCAGGGGCGCGTCGTGTTCCTCTCCCTGTTCGCCGGCCGTCAACTTGCTCGCCTGCACTTTCACGGTGACGGCGTACTTGCCGTCGCTGCGTTTCGTGGCCGTGGCCGACAGGGCGCGGTTGTCGAACAACACGATTTTCTCGAACAGGTCGTCGATCAGGTAAGCCTGCTCGGGCGGCGTGACCTGACGCAAGCCCTGGATCAGCGCCGTCACGCTGGCATACGGCGGGCCTTTCTGGCCATGCGTCTTCAGCAACTCGCGCAGCACGCCGTTGACCTTGTCTTCGCCGATGATGTCTTGCAGCAAGTACATGGCCAGGCTGCCCTTGTTGTAGTGGATGTAGGGCTGGTTTTCATTCTCGGCCAGCGGCAATTCCTTCTTGCGTTCCTCGCTGCGTCCCATCAGGTATTGATTCAGGTCATAGCGCAGGAAGCGGCGCATCTTGGCCGGCCCCGCGGTTTTCTTCATCACCATCAGGGCCGAATATTCGGCCAGGGTTTCGCTGAGCACGGTAGCGCCCCGTGTATTGCCGCCCACCAATTGATGCGCCCACCACTGGTGCGCCACTTCATGCGCCGTCACGTAGAACGGATAATCGATATCCTTGGGATTCTTGTCATCAACCCTGGCGATGAAGCCCAGCCCTTCCGAGTACGGTATCGTGTTCGGGAACGATTGCGCAAACGTGGCGTAGCGGGGGAACTCGACGATGCGCAGGACCTTGTGCTGGTAGGGGCCGAAATTCTTCGTGTAGTACTCGAGCGCTTCCTTGCTGCCGCGCACGAAGCGATCGAGGTTGTATTCATGGCCCGGGTGGTAATACACGTCGATGGCCACGTCTTGCCAGCGCTCGTGCTTGACGGCGTAGCGGGCCGACTGGAACGCGTAAAAATTCAGGATCGGCTGTTCCATCGTGTAATGGAAGTAATGGCGGCCCTTGGCGATCCAGTCGTTGTCCAGCATGCCCGGCGCGATGGCCGTCTGGCCGTCGACGGTACTGACGGTGGCGTCAAAGTTGATGCGGTCGGCGTCGTTGCTGATGTAATTGTCGGCCAGCCCCCGTGCATCGTCGCGCGGCAAGGCCCGTTCGCGCGCCGGCAAGCCGTGTTTCTTGCGGTCGCGCGGGTCCGTCAATTCCTGCTGCGGCTGGTAGCCGATGTGGGGCAGCACGGCATTCGTGAAGAAGGTGCCGTTGGCCACCACGGGCGTGTCCTGGCCCAGGCCGAAGATGCCGCGCGGCGCAAAGCGGACGTCGAAATCGAGGCCCAGGGTGGCGCCCGGCGCCAGCGGCGCGGCCAGGCGGTAGCTGTAAAAGCCCAGCTTGCCGTCATCGAGGCCGGGATGCACGCGTGCGTCAAAACGCAGGCGCATGGTGGAGCTCGGGTCTTGCTGCACAAAAATGTGGCTGATCGGCAGGCTGGTCTTGTTTTGCAGCACATAGCGGCCCGTGACGGCCAGGGTGCGCTGCGCCGGGTAGATGGCCACGTCGAGTTTCACGTCGGTGATTCTCGGCTGCGGCGTGGCGGCAAACTTGCGGTACTGGCGTTCGACTGTGGCGCGGTCCGCATCGCGGGTGAATTCGGACTTGTAATCGTTGGCCACGTGGAAGACGTAGAACAGCACGGCGCCGGCGCCGACGAAGATCAGGGCACCGCCGGCAAAGCTGGCCAGCACGCCCTGCGTCAGGCCGTGGCGCGCCAGGCGCAGGCGGATGCGCCAGCTGTCCTGCGCGCCGCGGGGCCAGAACAGCAGCGACAGCACCGTCAGCATGACGGCCGCGCCGCTCCAGTACAGCAAGTACCAGCGTTCGCGCAACAGATAGTGGCCGGCGCCGTTCATGGCCGAATACACGAAGTCCGGCGTGTTGCCGTACAGCAGCAGCGGGTCGCCCAGGCCCAGCGAGGAAAAGCTGATGCTGGCGATGTGGTACAGGATCATGGCGAAATACGCCAAATACTTGTGATTGATCAATACCTGCAAAAAGATGGCCAGCACGGCGATCAGCGCGTAGGACGGCAGGTGCGACAGGAACAGCGATTCCAGGTACAGGCCGGGGTCGAGGCGGTAGTAACCCTTGAAAATCTGGATCGACATGCCGCACAGCATGATTACCAGGCTCAGCAAGGCCTGCAGGCCGATCAGCGCAAACAGCTTCGACAGCAGGGGCAGCCAGTTCGGCACGGGCAGGGCGTCGAGCATCAAGTGCGTGCCCGCCTCGCGTTCGCGCCACACCAGTTCGCCCGCATAGAAGGTGGTAATGATCAGCATGAACAGGGCGAACGAGGCGCTGACCATGTCCAGCACCCTTTCCGTCACGGGATACGTATTCGTGCCATAGATGGAACCCATGTCGAGCGCGCCGCCATACATGGTCAGCACGCCGGCCAGCACGATGACGACAAAATAGATGTTCTTGATGGTTTCGCGCAAGTTCAGCCAGCTCATCTTGAGGAGCAGGGCGGCCAGGTTGCGCTGCGCGAAGTCCGGTGTTTCCTGCGTGGATAGTGACGCGTTCGACAGGCGCAGCGGCACGTCGCCCTCGCTGCGGCGCTTGCCGGCGCCCGCGTCCGTCGTGGCGTGGAACTGGAAGCGCCAGTAGCCGAGCAGCAATGCCACGAGGGCAAAGCCGGACCAGATGGCGCGGTTCAGCAAATACACGCCTTCCAGGGTCACCAGGCGCGTGTTGCGCTCCGCGTTCGGCCAGTATTCCGTCAGGCGTATCAGCGCCGTGGTGCCGAAGGGGTCGATCAGGGCGGCCAGGGTCTTGTAGTCGAGGTCGCGCGCCAGGGACGGGGCCACCAGGTAGCCGATCAGCATGACCACCGAGCTGATGTAGACGGGCAGCATGCGCCGCGTCAGGGCCGCGATGACGAAGAAGATGGCGCCAAAGATGAACAGGTTCGGCAGCAGGGTAAACACATACGGCATCAGGTAGGCCAGCGCCCGTTGCGGCCCCAGCCGTTCCGGGTCGATGCCGGGCAGCCAGGCGCCCAGCCAGGCACCGATGACGATGCTGGAAAACACGACAGCCAGCACCAGCCAGGCGCCGAGGAAGCGGCCGAACACGTACTGGTATTTCCGGATCGGCGCGCTGAAGAAGAAATGCTGCATGCCGTATTCGAAATCCTGCTGCACCGAGCGGCCCATCATGGCGGCCACCACGACGGCGCCGAAACAGCCCAGCAGGCTGCACGTGAATGCCAGCGAGCGGGGCGCGTTGATCAGGAACTTGCCGCCGAAACTGATGCTCGCTTCCTTGAAGACGCCACCGGCGGCGGCCATCCACAGCATGGCCAGCGCCAGGAACATGGCGAAATACACCCAGGTGGACAGCAGCTTGAGCCGCTGTCGCGCTTCAAAGCGGGCGATGGCAAACATGGCGCGCCCCTCAGTCGCACTGCGGGGCGACGCGGTGGCGCCCGGCAATGGTGGCGAAGTACAGGTCTTCCAGGTCGCCGATGGCTTCCTCGAAGCCGTCGCCCGGGTCGTCGTCGCTGTAGACGTGTATCAAGGTACGGCCCGACAGCAAGCGCGTGGAAATGACGGCGTGGCGCTGCTGGAAGCTGGCCAGCTCCTTCTTCTCGACGAAGCGCGCCCAGATCTTGCAGCTGACTTCGTCGATCAGTTCCTGGGTCTTGCCGCACAGCAGCAAATGGCCCTTGTTGATGATGGCCATGTTGGCGCACAGGTCGGCCACGTCGGACACGATGTGGGTCGACAGGATCACCGTCTTGTCTTCGCCGATGTCGGACAGCAAGTTGTGGAAGCGGACTCTTTCCTGCGGGTCGAGGCCGGCCGTCGGCTCGTCGACGATGATCAGTTTCGGGTCGCCCAGCAGGGCTTGCGCGATGCCGAAGCGCTGGCGCATGCCGCCGGAAAAGCTGCCCAGGCGCTGGTGGCGCACGTCGAACAGGTTGGTTTGCTGCAACAGGCCATCGACGACCTCGCGCCGGCGCGCCCGCTGCGACAGGCCTTTCAAGGTGGCGAAGTGGTCGAGCAGCTCGTAGGCCGTCACTTTCGGGTACAGGCCGAAGTCTTGCGGCAGGTAGCCGAGCATGCGGCGGATCTCGTCCTTGTCGTCGAGTACGTCGTAGTCGCCGAAGAAAACGGAGCCGGAATCGCATTCCTGCAAGGTGGCCAGGGTGCGCATCAGGGTCGACTTGCCGGCGCCATTCGGGCCCAGCAAGCCAAACATCCCGGGCGGTATCGTCAGCGACACGTTATCCAGCGCCACCACGCCATTCGCGTAGGTCTTCGACAATTTGCGAATCTGCAATTCCATACAACTCCTAACTCATGCGTTGCAGCCCGATGGTGCAGGGCTTCTGTATGCTGGCATTGTATTGAATTTAAGACGTACTGGGCAGTTGCATGCGATACACGGCATTTTCGCGTGACCAGAGTGCAATTGGGCGGGGTGGACGGCGCGCCCGTGTGGGGCTTCCGTGGGGGCCTGTTTTGCCCCGCTGGCGCGCCGCGCGACTATCAATTACGGAATAGCACCGATTCGCGGTTAAACCACCAGCGGCACAGCATCAGCAGGGCGCCTGCGATCACCGTGGTGGAGGCGAGGATCACGCCGAACATGCGGTAATCCATGGTACCCTTGACCAATTCCTTCATGGCCAGCGACACGTTGGTCAGCGGCACCATGGCCCACATCCAGTTCAGTTCGACGCCGGGCAGCATGGCCGCTACCGTGGGCAGGATGACGAACAGCATCAATGGCGTGATCATGCCGGCCGCTTCCTTGTAGCTTTTCGCGTAGATCGAGATCGACAGCAGCAGCGAGGCGAAGATGGCGGCCGTGGGCACCAGCATCAGGGTCACCATGGCCAGGTCGGGCAAGCCGATGCTGCGCACCATCACGGCCATGTTGCCTTCCAGCGAACTGCCGAAGATGGCCAGCAGGGCGCCCATGCTGCCCACCATCAGCACGGCCGAGGTCATGCCCACCGTAAACAGCACGAAGAACTTGGCCAGCACGATGGCGCTGCGCGGCACGGGTGCCAGCAGCAGGGTTTCCAGCGTGCCCCGCTCCTTTTCGCCCGCGCCCAGGTCGATGGCCGGATACATGGCCGCCGTCAGGCACACCATCAGCAGCAGATAGGGCAGCATGCCGCCGACGATGGCGCCCATCTGCTCGCGCTCGTTGGCCGTCGACTGTTTGTCGAGCACGATGGGGTGCAGGGCAAAAGCCAGTTGGGCCGGGCTCAGGTTCAGGGCCGACAGCGCGCTTTCGCGCAGGCTGGCGTTGTACGCCTCGACGATCTCGCGCACCCGCTGCTGGGTCACGTCGACCGTGCTGGCGCTGTTGTAGTGCAGCACTACCTTCGTTTGCTGCTGTTGCTGCAGCGATGCTTCAAAATGCGGCGGAATGACGACGGCGAACTTGATGGTGTCGTCGCCGATGGCGCGGCGGATGTCGCCCTCGCTGGCCAGCGGCACTTCGCGCAGGTTGTGCTGTTGGGCAAAACGCCCGCTCAAGCCCGGCGAATGGTCCTTGCCGAACAGGGCGTAGCGCATTTCCGCCGTCTTCGCGTTCTTGAACATATTGCTTGAAACATAAGCGAAGCCGCCAAAGATCAGCGGCATGGCAAAGATGGGGATGAGGATGGTGAAGATCAGCGTCTTGCGGTCGCGCGTGAGTTCCAGCAACTCTTTCAGATAGATGGTCCACATGGCTCAGGCTCCCTGGTTGATGACGCTGACAAAGGCGTCGTACAGATCGGCACTGCCGCCCAGGTGGCGCAGTTCGCTGACCGTGCCATTGAAGGCGGTGGTGCCGCGGTTGATGATGCAGACGCGGTCGCACAGCTTTTCCACCTCGTGCAGGTGGTGCGTGGAAAAGATCAGCGGCACGCGCAGCGCCTTGTAGCTGGCGATGAAGTCGAGCAAGATCTTGGCCGACATCACGTCCAGGCCCGTCGTCGGTTCGTCGAGGATCACCACCTGCGGTTCGTGCACGACGGTGCGGGCGATCGCGCACTTCTGTTTCATGCCCGTCGACAATTGATCGGCCCGCTTACCGCCGTATTCCTCCATTTGCAGCAGTGAAAACAGTTCGTCGCAACGGCGTTTCAGCTTGTCGGCCGGCATGCCATGCAGGCGGCCGAAATATTCCACGTTCTCGCGCGCCGTCAGGCGGCCATACAAGCCTGTCGAGCCGGACAGGAAGCCGATGCTCTGGCGCGCCACCAGCGGCTGGCGCAGCACGTCGACGCCGTTGACGAGGGCGCTGCCCGCGTCCGCCTGCAAGGCCGTCGACAGCAGGCGCAGGGTGGTGGTCTTGCCGGCGCCATTCGGGCCCAGCAGGCCCAGCACTTCGCCGGGAGCGCAGCTGAAACTGACGTCGCGCACGGCGTGAAACCAGCCCTCGTGTTCGCGCGGATCGCTGACGTGCGCGGCCTTGCCCTTGTGGGGCGGCATGCGGAAACGTTTTGCCAGGTGCTTGACCTCAATCATGTGCTTCATCCATTTAACGGTGAAGAACGAGAATAGCATGCAAAAAATGTAACTTGCAAGGTGGAAATATCGTTTGCTCTATTGAAAAAAACAGCATCTTCATGCAAGCTGGCCCGGTGGGCGCCGGCGGACGGCGCGGGAGAGCGCAATGCAAACGATCGATCAGGCGATGCAGGACAAGGTACTGGCCGTGGCGCGCGCCGGCATGACCAGTGCCGAAGCCATCGGTTTCTTCCGCGTCAGCCTGGGGCTGTACTACCTGGCGGGCCTGATGACGGAGGAAACCCTCGATTTCAAGCAGATCGACGCGAAGTACAACCGTTTTATCTACCACTCGATCGGTGGCGGTCACAGCATCGCCAGCGTGCTGCAATTCATGAGCGGCGAGAAAGTCTTGCGTGTGCTGCAAGCGGAGCGTTTTCGCGCCGCGTTTGCCGAACATTGCCCGGACATCCCCGTCGACAGCATTTCCTTCCTGATTTCACTGAACCTGGGCGTGGCGAAAAGCCTGTCCGGCCTGGACGCCGTCGGCCCCGTGGTGGACTGGATCGAGCGGGAAAAAGCGCGCACAAGTCAATAAAGCCCCGTTCACCCTGCGCGCGGCGTGGGTACGGCTGGCCCTGATCGTCCTATAATCCATGTTTTCCCTTACATGAATAGCCACGATGACCGCGAACCGCCACTTTGACCCCCTGGATCGTTTGATTGTTGGCGCCGACAAGGCCCTGCGCGTCATGGCGGGCGTGGCCTCGGCCTCGCGCCCCACGCCGGCCGCGCATGCGCCCGATGCGGAACTGAGCCCGGCCGAACAGCGCCACAGCGCCGGCTTGATGCGCGTCAATCATGTGGGCGAAGTGTGCGCGCAAGCCTTGTACAACTCGCAGGCGCGCTATGCGCACAGCCCGGCCATCCGCGCCCAGTTCGACGAAGCGGGACGCGAAGAGGAAGACCATCTGGCCTGGACGGCGCAGCGCCTGACGGAGCTGGGCTCGCGTCTGAGCCTGCTCAATCCCCTGTGGTATGCGGGTTCGTTTGCGCTGGGCACCATCGCCGCGCGCATGGGCGACGGCCGCAGCCTGGGTTTCGTGGTGGAAACGGAACGCCAGGTGGAAGCGCACCTGGCCAGCCACTTGCAGGAATTGCCGCCGCAGGACGCCAAGTCGCGTGCCATTGTGAAACAGATGGCCATCGATGAAGTGGAACACGGCGCCGCCGCCCAGCGACTGGGCGCCATCGACACCCCGGCGCCCGTGAAGGCGCTGATGGGCATCATGGGCAAAGTCATGACAAAAACCGCGTATTACATTTAAAACAAAGGCGCTCTGAAGAGCGCCTTTTTTATGCATGCCTGAGCCGTGAAACGCCTGACAAACTGTAGCGAGCGGAAGGGAGAGGTGGTCGAGAAGCGCAACCGTGCTGGAACACGGTGAGCATCGCAGGCCGCCTATACCGACGCGCAGTAGGTTTGGTCAGGCGCTTTCTTCGATGATCTCGAAGGAATGCGTAATCTCCGCCGTCTTGGCCAGCATGATCGACGCCGAGCAATATTTGTCATGCGACAAGGCCACGGCCCGTTCCACGGCGGTGGGTTTCAGGGCCTTGCCGCGCACGGTGAAGTGGAAGTGGATCTTGGTAAACACTTTCGGATCGGTGTCGGCGCGGTCGGCCTTCAGGGTCACTTCGCAGCCACTGACGGCTTCGCGGCCCCGTTTCAGGATCAGCACCACGTCATAGGCGGTGCATCCGCCCGTGCCCAGCAAGACCATTTCCATGGGGCGCGGCGCCAGGTTGTGGCCGCCGCCGTCGGGCGCGCCATCCATGGTCACCAGGTGGCCGGAACCCGTTTCTGCCCGAAAACTCATGCCCGACGGGCCATTCCAGCTGACTTTGCATTCCATCGTACTCTCCGAAAATTGTAAGCGTTTTGTATTGTAATAGAGGAATGCCCATCCATGTGCCGCCCGCCGGGCCGCAGCCGGCCTCGATTGCAGCTTGACGCGGCAAGGCAAAGCCGCTTATACTTGTCGGCTTTCCGTTCGCTCAGGAAAAGTAAATAAGGCAGAGTCCGCATAGCAGCATCGGCGGAACCACCATTTGAGCGTGTAATCTATTAGGAAGTCAACATGAAAACATTTTCCGCTAAAGGACATGAAGTCCAGCGCGATTGGTTCGTGGTTGACGCGACGGACAAAGTCCTCGGACGTGTTGCCAGCGAAGTGGCACTCCGACTGCGCGGCAAACACAAACCAGAATTTACTCCTCACGTCGATACCGGCGACTTCATCGTCGTCATCAACGCAGGCAAACTGCGTGTGACCGGTACCAAAGCTACTGAGAAAATTTACTACCGTCACTCTGGCTATCCAGGCGGCATCTACGAAACCAACTTCCAGAAAATGCAACAGCGTTTTCCAGGTCGCGCGCTTGAGAAAGCGGTCAAAGGCATGCTGCCTAAAGGCCCACTCGGCTACGCAATGATCAAGAAGCTGAAAGTGTACGCGGAAGGTTCCCATCCGCACGCTGCTCAGCAACCTAAAGCACTTGTTCTCTAAGGAACTGACATGATCGGTAATTACAATTATGGAACCGGCCGTCGCAAAAGTGCAGTGGCTCGGGTTTTTATCAAAGTTGGCACAGGCTTGATCGTTGTTAACGGCAAACCAGCAAACGAATACTTTTCGCGCGAAACGGGTCTGATGGTCATCCGTCAACCACTGGAACTGACCGGCAATGTCGAGCGTTTCGACATCAAAGTCAACGTCCATGGCGGCGGTGAGTCGGGCCAGGCTGGTGCAGTTCGTCACGGCATCACCCGCGCTCTGATCGACTACGATGCAGCGTTGAAACCGGAACTGGCGAAAGCCGGCTTCGTGACCCGCGATGCACGTGAAGTCGAGCGTAAAAAAGTTGGTCTGCGCAAAGCACGTCGCGCAAAGCAATTCTCGAAGCGTTAATTTCTACGCTACAGCACCTTCCGGGGTGCTGGTCGAAAAGCCGCTGGACTTCGGTCTCGCGGCTTTTTTGCATTTCAGCGTGACTCGGCGTTGCGCTGTAAAATACGCGGAAATCCCGTGGGGACTGTCTCCCCTCCATCTCTATGCAATATATACACAAGGAAAGAACATGATCAAAGTTGGCATCGTCGGCGGCACTGGATACACGGGCGTGGAATTGCTGCGCTTGCTCGCTACCCATCCAGATGTCGAGTTGACGGCGATTACTTCGCGCAAGGAAGATGGCTTGCCCGTTGCTGACATGTATCCTTCCCTGCGTGGCCACGTGAAACTGGCGTTTTCCTCGCCCGACAAAGCCGACCTGGAGCAGTGCGACGTGGTCTTCTTTGCCACCCCGCACGGTGTTGCTATGGCGCAAGCTCCAGCGCTGCTGGCCGCCGGCGTGAAGGTCATCGACCTGGCTGCCGACTTCCGCCTGAAAGACCAGGCCAAGTTCGAGCAGTGGTACAAGATTCCCCACACGGCGCCCGAGCTGATCGAACAGGCCGTGTACGGCTTGCCGGAACTGAACCGCGAAGACATCAAGCAAGCGAAGCTGATCGCCAACCCCGGTTGCTACCCGACCACCATGCAGCTGGGCTTTTACCCGCTGCTCAAGGCAGGCCTGGTCAATGCGGGCGGCTTGATCGCCGACTGCAAGTCGGGCGTGTCCGGCGCCGGCCGCAAGGCGGAAATCGGCATCCTGTTCTCGGAGGCAAGCGACAGCTTCAAGGCCTACGGCGTGGCCGGCCACCGCCACCTGCCGGAAACGACGGCGCAATTGCAGCGTTTCACGGACGAGAAAGTGGCGCTGACCTTCACGCCGCACCTGGTGCCGATGATCCGCGGCATGCATTCCACCCTGTACGCGCAGCTGAACAAGGATGTCAGCAATGAAGAATTGCAATCCTTGTTCGAAGAGCAATACAAGGATGAGCCTTTCGTCGACGTGATGCCGTTCGGCTCGCACCCGGAAACCCGCTCCACGCGCGGCTCGAACATGCTGCGCCTGGCCTTGCACCGTCCCGAAGGCGGCAATACCGTCGTCGTGCTGGTGGTGCAGGACAACCTGGTCAAGGGCGCAGCGGGCCAGGCCGTGCAATGCATGAACTTGATGTTTGGCCTGAAAGAAACGGCCGGTTTGCAACACATCGCCGTGATGCCTTAAATATAGGCACAGGCGTTTGCGCAGGTCCGGCGCCTTTTTGCCGGACCTGTGATAAATTGGACTGCCACGTACCCCGACAGGATGACGTTCATGTTCGAGCGCAACGCGAAAAACCCCATCGATACCCTGATCGGCGCTTCCACGCGGATCGAGGGCGACTTGCTGTTTTGCGGCGGTCTGCGCATCGACGGCCATGTGCGCGGCAACGTCACGGGCGAGCCGGGCGACCCCACCTATGTGGTGCTGGGCGAGGCGGGCCGCATCGATGGCGAGGTGCGCTGCTCGAGTCTGGTCGTCAGCGGCGAGATCAACGGCCCCGTGTATGTGTCCGAAATGCTTGAAATCCAGCCAAAAGCCCGCATTGTAGGAGAGGTCTATTACAAGGTGCTGGAAATGCACAGCGGCGCGCAAGTCCAGGGCAAGCTCAGCCGCCACGACAGCGCCGACCCAGTGCTGCACCTGGCCGTGTCGGAAATGTGAGCAGGAACAACACCCGCCAGCCGCGCCAGCGGCGGCCGCAGCGTGACTTGCGCCAACAGTCTATAATGAGGCTATGTTTTCTGAGGAGTCTGAAATGAATGCAGTCGCTGAAATGCAAGATGTGATCCCTTCGCCTATCATCTTTACCGATAGCGCCGCCGAAAAAGTCGCGCAGCTGATCGAGGAAGAAGGCAATCCCGACCTGAAATTGCGCGTGTTCGTGCAGGGTGGCGGCTGTTCCGGCTTCCAGTACGGCTTCACCTTCGACGAAATCGTCAACGAAGATGACACCACCATGGTCAAGAACGGCGTCCAGCTGTTGATCGATTCCATGAGCTACCAGTACCTGGTCGGCGCGGAAATCGACTACAAGGATGACCTGGAAGGCGCGCAGTTCGTGATCAAGAATCCGACAGCGACGTCCACCTGCGGTTGCGGTTCGTCTTTCTCCGTTTAAATACTAAACTGGGCAAGCAAGAAAATAGCGGATCGATGATCCGCTATTTGTGTTTCTACGCCGGCTCAGCGCGGGTACAGCGCGCCCAGTATGCGTAAGCCCTGCGCACCCGTCACGGCCGGCAAGTTGCCAGGCTTGCGCTGCGTAAAGCGCCAGGCCAGCCACGCAAAGGCCAGCGCCTCGACCTGGCTGGGCGCCACGCCCAATGCTTGCGTGGACTCCACCGCCATGCCTGGCAATTCCCGGGCCAGCGCCGCCATCAGGCTGGCGTTCTGCGCCCCGCCGCCACACACATACACGGTTTCCGCCTGCGCCCCGTCGCGCAGGATGGCGCGCGCCAGGCTGGCGGCCGTCAGCTGGGTCAATGTCGCCTGCACGTCGGCGGGCAGGGCGGTGGGGTAATTGGCCAGCTTGGCGCTCAGCCAGTCGGCATGGAACAGGTCACGGCCCGTGCTTTTTGGCGCCGGCAAGTCAAAATAGGGCTCATCGAGCAAATCCGCCAGCAGGGCAGGGATGACCTGGCCCGTGGCGGCCCAGGCGCCGTTGGCGTCGTAGGGCTGGCCCAGGTGCCGCAAGACCCAGCCATCCATCAGCGCATTGCCGGGACCCGTGTCGTAGCCCGTCACCGTGCCATCCGCATGCAGCACGCTGATATTGCTGATGCCGCCGATATTGGCCAGCACGCGCGTGTGGCCCGGCAGATTGAAGGTAGCTTGGTGAAAGGCCGGCACCAGCGGCGCACCCTGGCCGCCGGCCGCCACGTCGCGGCTGCGCAAGTCCGCGATGACGTCGATGCCCGTCAATTCGGCCAGCAGGGCCGGATTGTTCAGCTGGCGCGTAAAACCCAGTTCCGGGCGGTGGCGGATGGTCTGGCCATGCGCGCCGATGGCGGCGATGGCGTCCGCGACGATGCCCGCGTTGCTTAAAAGCATGGCGACGCACTCGGCGTAATGGCGCACGAGTTGATTGGCCGCCAGCGCTTCGCGTTCGATTTCATTCTGGCCGGCACTTTGCAAGGCCATCAGGTCGGCGCGCAGGCTGGCGGGAAAGGGAATGTACGCATCGCCCAGGCTGCGCGTGCCCTCGTCGGAAAAGTCGATCAGCGCGCCGTCGACGCCATCGAGGCTGGTACCCGACATTAAACCGATATACAGCATGGGGTTTTCCTTGAATACGTAAGTGGTGAGGTGCATTGTGCCGCATTTGTGCCGCACGCAAAAGCGCGCAGGAAAAACAAAAGCGCGCGGGAAAAAACAAAGGCACCGGCCATCTGCATGGGCGGTGCCTTTATTGTTGCCCGAAGGCAGTGTTGCTTAACGCGACGCCAGGGCCGTGTCGTTCGGACGCAGCAGGGTGAAGCGGTGCATCATGTCATTGGACACCATGCGGAAGCGGCTCAGCTCGGCGGCCGTCAATGGCGCCTGGGCTTGCACATTCAGCTTGCTTGGGTCTTGCGCCACGCCGCCAACGCGGAATTCATAGTGCAAATGGGCGCCCGTGGACCAGCCGGTGGTGCCGACGTAGCCGATCACATCGCCCTGGCTCACTTTTTGACCTTTTTTCAGGCCCGAAGCGAAGCGGCTCATGTGCGCATAGGCGGTCGTGTAGTTGGCCCAATGTTTCAGGACAACAACATTGCCGTAACCGTTTTGGCTGCCGACGGAATCGACCACGCCGTCGCCCGAAGCGCGGATAGGCGTGCCCGTTGCTGCAGCGAAATCGATGCCCTTGTGCGCTTTCCAGTTGCCGGAAATCGGGTGCACGCGCATGGAGAAGCCGGACGAGATGCGGGAGAATTCGAGGGGGGATTTCAGGAAGGCTTTTTTGAGGGACTTGCCGTCGAAACTGTAGTAACCGCCGCCTTGCTTGCTGGCTGGGTCTTCGAACCAAACGGACTGGTAAGTCGTGCCGCGGTTGGTGAATTCACCGGCCAGGATGCGGCCCGCTCGGACAAATTCGCCATCTTGCCAGAATGTTTCGTAGACAACATTGAACGAGTCGCCGCGTTTCAGGTCGGAGCGGAAGTCGATATTGGTGGAGAACATTTCCACGATTTGCGCGGAAATCGAGTCTGGCAGGCGGGTGCCGTCCAGGCTGGAGTCGGTGGCGGCGAACAGGGTGGAGGTAATCTTGCGCGCGTGCATTTCAACGCGGCGTTCCAGCTGGGCGGCGACTTCCGTGGCCACGAACTTGTCGCCCTTGCGGGTGATCAGGATGTTCTTGACCGATTTGTCCGTGCCATCGACGAGGGTGGCGCGCATCCAGTTGAGGTCGCCGTTTTCGGACGTTTGCGCTTGTACGCGCTTGCCCGATTTCAGCAACATCACGCCGCGCGCGATCTTGTCGGTTTTGATGAAATTGGCGGCCACCGGATCATCCACGCCGAGACGGGTCAGCAGGGTGGCGAGGGTATCGCCGGCGCGGACTTTTTCTTCGTGGGTGAAATTCTGGTCTACCTGTTCCATCGCAGAAATTTGCGAGGCGAGATCAGGCATTTCCAGGTTTTGGGCGATGGACGTGACCGGCAAATCGGATGCGTCGGGCGCCATGGGCGACACAGCGACCGCGCCGAAGGCGGCCACGGCGAGCAGCACTGCGGAGGCACCGATAATGCGTGCCTTGCGTGTCGTCGTCAGCTGTGTGTACAAGCGTGAGCCTGTGATTTTATGTATAGGGTTCATGCAATCAGTTAAAATTTGCCCTTGAACGATTCGTGAACTAGTGCTCTTTGTTATTGTTATTTTGGTTCGTTTTCATACGGCAAGATTGATGGGATCGAGCATTATAGCAAACTCCGCAAACCTACTACCATTTTGAGATCTACAGTCAAATTTTATGGAAATCAACACCACCGCATCGCCTACAAAGGCTAACGCCGCTCAGACCGCGCTTCCGCTGTCGGACAGAGTACAAGAAGCCCTCGCGATTACCAAGCGTGGCGTCGACGAACTCTTGATCGAAAGCGAATTTGCGCAAAAATTAGCACGCTCCGAGAAAACCGGTGTTCCACTGCGCATCAAACTGGGCCTGGACCCGACCGCACCCGACTTGCATCTGGGCCATACTGTCGTCCTGAACAAGATGCGCCAGCTGCAAAACCTCGGCCATCAAGTCATTTTCCTCATCGGCGACTTCACATCCATGATCGGCGACCCGTCGGGCCGCAACGTCACGCGTCCGCCCCTGACCAAGGAACAGATCGAGATTAACGCGATGACGTATTTCGCGCAAGCATCTTTAGTGTTGGACGCCAGCAAGACCGAAATCCGCTATAACTCCGAGTGGTGCGATCCGCTGGGCGCGCGCGGCATCATCCAGCTCGCTTCCCACTACACGGTGGCGCGCATGATCGAGCGCGACGACTTCACCAAGCGCTTTCAGGGCGGCATTCCTATTTCCGTACACGAATTCCTGTACCCGCTGATGCAGGGCTACGACTCGGTGGCCCTGAAATCGGACCTGGAACTGGGCGGCACGGACCAGAAGTTCAACCTGCTGGTGGGCCGCGAACTGCAAAAGCAGTACGGACAGGAGCAGCAGTGTATTTTGACCATGCCTCTGCTGGAAGGTTTGGACGGCGTGGAAAAAATGTCCAAGTCGAAGAATAACTACATCGGCATCACGGAACCGGGCAATACCATGTTCGCCAAGCTGATGAGCATTTCCGACGTCATGATGTGGCGCTACTACGAGCTGCTGTCGTGGCGCTCGATCGCCGAACTGGCGCAGCTGAAGCGCGAAGTCGAGGAAGGCCGCAATCCGCGCGATGCCAAGGTTGCGCTGGCGCAAGAGATCGTCGCCCGCTTCCACTCGCAGCAGGCGGCGGAAGATGCGCTGGCCGACTTCGTCAACCGCTCGAAGGGCGGCATCCCCGACGTTATCCCGGAAGTGACCTTGGCCGGCGCGCCGCTGGGCATTTCGCAACTGCTGAAACAGGCGGGCCTGTGCCCATCGGCGTCGGAAGCCATGCGCAAGATCGACCAGGGCGGCGTGCGCATCGACGGCACCGTCATCAGCGACAAGGGCTTGCAAGTGGAAGCCGGTCAGTTCGTGTTGCAAGTTGGCAAGCGCAGCTTTGCGCGCGTCACCTTGACGGCATGATCGCGCTGCTGCAGCGCGTGACGCAGGCAAAGGTCGACGTGGCCGGCGCCACCATCGGCGCCATCGACGCCGGCCTGATGGTGCTCGTGTGCGCGGAGCGGGGCGATACGGAAAAGGAAGCGGACGCCCTGCTGGCCAAGTTGCTCGGCTATCGCGTGTTTGCCGACGACGCGGGCAAGATGAACCGCAGCGTGACGGACGTGGCCGGCGGCTTGCTGCTGGTGCCGCAGTTCACCTTGGCGGCCGACACCAAGTCCGGCACGCGCCCGTCGTTTACGCCGGCCGCCGCGCCGCAGGACGGCTTGCGCCTGTTCACGCATTTCGTGGACCAGGCGCGCAGCCGCCATGCGACCGTGCAGACGGGACAGTTTGGCGCCGACATGCAAGTGTCGCTGACGAATGACGGCCCCGTCACGTTCTGGCTGCAAGTGAACGCCAAACAATAACTAAAAGAGGAGCAAGCGATGAAATTGTGGAGCGAGACGTTTCGTGATGGCGGCCTGATGCCGGCCGACCATGCCTTTGCCGAGATCGATCCGGCCAGCCGCGTGCGCCTCGCCGGCAACCGCAATCCCCATCTGGCCTGGGACGAGGTGCCGAACGGCACCGAGTCGCTGGCCCTGTTCTGCATCGACCCGGATGCGCCGCAAGACGCCAGCCTGGTCAATGTTGAAGGCCAGGCCCTGCCGCTGACGGCGCCGCGCGGCGACTTTTATCACTGGAGCTTGCTCGACTTGCCGCCTGCCATGCGGGTTATTGCCGCCGGAGAATTTTCCAGCGGCATCACGCCGCGCGGCAAGCCTGCCGGTATTGGGCTGCGCCAGGGCTTGAACGACTACACGGGCTGGTTTGCCGCCGACCCGGACATGGCCGGCGACTATTACGGCTACGATGGCCCGTGCCCGCCGTGGAATGACGAGCGCATCCACCACTACATTTTCCGCCTGTATGCGCTCGACGTGCCGCAGCTGACCTTGCCCGAGCGTTTTACTGGGCAGCAAGCCTACGCCGCCCTGTACGGCCACATCCTCGACGAGGCCCAGCTCGTCGTTGCCTATTCGCTTAACCCCGAATTGGCACTTACCCTGAAGAAATAACGCATGAGCACCACGATTTTACTGATACGCCATGGCGAAACGGCCTGGAATGCGGGCCGCCGCCTGCAGGGCCATATCGACATCGCCCTGAACGAGGCGGGCCTGGCGCAAGCGGGGGCGCTAGGGCAGGCGTTGGCGGACGAACCGCTGGCCGCCATCATCGCCAGCGACTTGCAACGCGCGCAGCAGACGGCGCAAGCCGTGGCCGACGTGAAAGATTTACCCGTGCAAACGGATCCCTTGCTGCGCGAGCGCTGCTACGGCGCCTTCGAAGGCTTGCTGTATGCGGACATCGCCGCGCGCTATCCGCACGAGTATGCACAGTGGCAATCGCGCCAGATCGACGCCGTGATGCCGTCGGGCGAGCGCCAAGCCGAAAGCTTCCGCCAGTTCTATGCGCGCGCAAATGGCGCCATCGCCCGCTGGGCCCGGCAATATGACGGCCAGACGATCGCCATCGTGGCCCATGGCGGCGTGCTCGAGTGCGCTTACCGCGAGGCGGTCGGCATGACGCTCGACAGTCCGCGCGACTTCCAGGTCAAAAATGCCAGCGTCAACCGTTTTTCTTACGCCGACGGCAAGCTGCATTTAGTGCACTGGGGAAATATCGAACACTTGAGCGCGCCCGCGATGGACGAGCTGGGCTAAGCGGCCTCTCCTCACTCTGACGCACTGAGCAAAAAAATAGTGCTTATTAATTAGGCAGGGAATCGGTTAAAATAGCAGGTTCCTCCGTCCATTCCAGGTTCTTCAGTGCAAATCGGCCCTCACATTCTGCGTAACAACGTTTTCGTCGCTCCCATGGCGGGCGTGACGGATCGGCCTTTCCGCCAGTTGTGCAAGCAGTTGGGCGCCGGTTACGCCGTGTCGGAGATGGCGGCGTCGAATCCGCGCCTGTGGGCGACGGAAAAAAGCTCGCGCCGCACGGACCATGCAGGCGAAATGGAGCCGAAGGCCGTGCAGATCGCCGGCGCCGATCCGCAAGACCTGGCCGACTGCGCCAAGTTCAACGTGGACCGGGGCGCGCAGATCATCGACATCAACATGGGTTGCCCCGTCAAAAAGGTGTGCAACAGCTGGTGCGGTTCGGCCTTGTTGCAAAACGAAAGCCTGGTCGAAAAGATCTTGCACGCCGTCGTCAACGCCGTCGACGTGCCCGTCACCCTGAAATTTCGCACGGGCTGGAACCGCGAAAACAAGAATGCCCTGAAAATCGCCCGCATCGCCGAGCAAGCCGGCATCCAGATGCTGACCCTGCACGGCCGCACCCGCGCCGATGGCTACAAGGGCGATGCCGAATATGAAACTATTGCCGCCGTGAAAGCATCGGTGGGCATTCCCGTGGTGGCCAACGGCGACATTACCAGTCCTGAGAAGGCCCGCTTTGTGCTGGATCAAACTGGCGCCGATGCTGTCATGATCGGCCGCGCGGCGCAGGGCCGGCCGTGGATTTGTCGTGAAATCGACCATTTTTTGCGCACCGGCACCTTGTTGCCGGCGCCTTACGTGGATGAAGTCCGCACCCTGATGGATGAGCATTTGCGCGCCCATTACGCGTTTTATGGGGAATTTCTCGGCGTGCGCACGGCGCGCAAGCACATCGGCTGGTATGTCAAGGATCTGGAAGGCGGCGAAGCGTTCCGACAGCAAATGAACTTGCTGGAGTCGACGGAAGCGCAGTTGCTGGCCGTCGATCAATTTTTTGAGTCGCAATGGAAATTTGGCGAACGGTTACAATACCGCCTCTCCGAATCCAGTGAAGGTGGCCTGATCGATGTGATCGAACCTGCGGCCACGGCAGCATGAGCAGATAGCAACAAGCAGCATAAATCAGTGACCAGCAGTACAAGGGCGAGCGCCTATATACAGAGCGTCATGCAATATTAATTACAACACCGAGGCAAGAGGGCAGCACGCGGACCGCATGAGCGACGCGGCACCGGATAGCCAGGTGTTTAGCCGGTTGAAGCATACAAATGAGCAAAGAAAGCATTCAGGAAGTCGTACAGAAAAGTCTAGAAGATTACTTCAATGACCTGGGCGAACAGCAAGCATCGAATATCTATGACATGGTCGTGCTGACCGTGGAAAAGCCCATCCTGGAAGTCGTGATGACACGCGCCGATGGCAACCAGTCGCACGCCGCGCAGATGCTGGGCATCAACCGCAATACCCTGCGCAAGAAATTGCAGGAGCACGGTTTGCTGTAATGCCGGCATGCAAGTGACGCCAAGATTTGAATCCGCCGCCGCCTCAGCCAGACGACTGAGCGGCGCCATTCGCCAAGAACACTTAACCACCTAGCCACAGCCATGATCAAACAAGCTCTCCTCTCCGTTTCCGACAAGACCGGCGTTCTCGAATTCGCCCGCGCCCTGTCCGCCCTCGGCGTCAACCTCCTGTCCACGGGCGGTACCGCAAAATTGCTGGCAGACAACGGTGTTCCCGTCACGGAAGTTGCCGATTACACGGGTTTCCCGGAGATGCTCGATGGCCGTGTGAAGACCCTGCACCCGAAAGTGCACGGCGGTATCCTGGCGCGCCGCGATTTCCCTGAGCACATGTCGAAGCTGGTCGAGCACGACATGCCGACCATCGACATGGTGGTGGTCAACCTGTACCCGTTCCAGGGCACGGTCGCCAAGGCCGATTGCACCCTGGAAGACGCGATCGAGAACATCGATATCGGCGGCCCGACCATGCTGCGTTCGGCGGCCAAGAACCACAAGGACGTGGTCGTCATCTGCGACCCGAGCGACTACGACGCCGTGCTGGCGGAAATGCGCTCGGCCGACGGCAAGGCCGGCGACGTCAGCTACGACACCAAGTTCATGCTGGCGAAAAAAGTCTTTGCGCACACGGCGCAATACGATGGCGCCATCACCAATTACCTGACCAGCCTGGGCCCGACGAAAGTGCACGCCGAGCGCGGCGCCTACCCGCAAATCCTCAACGTTGCATTTGAGAAAGTGCAAGACATGCGCTACGGTGAAAACCCGCACCAGAGCGCCGCCTTCTACCGTGACCTGGTCGCCACCGATGGCGCGCTGGCCAACTACCGCCAGCTGCAAGGCAAGGAATTGTCGTACAACAACATCGCCGATGCGGATGCGGCCTGGGAATGCGTGAAGAGCATGGGCGGCTTCGAGCAAAGCGCCGCTTGCGTCATCGTCAAGCATGCGAACCCATGCGGCGTCGCCCTGGGCAAGAATGCGGCGGAAGCGTATGCGCGCGCCCTGCAGACGGACCCGACCTCGGCATTCGGCGGCATCATCGCGTTTAATACCGAACTCGACGGCGCCACCGCCGGCGAAATCGCCAAGCTGTTCGTCGAAGTGCTGATCGCTCCATCGTTCTCCGCCGAAGCGAAACAGATTCTGTCGAGCAAGCAAAACGTGCGCATGCTGGAAATTCCGCTGGGCGGCGGCGTGCACGCCATGGACTTCAAGCGCGTCGGTGGCGGCTTGCTGGTGCAATCGCCGGACGCGAAAAACGTCGGTATCGCCGACTTGCGCGTGGTCAGCAAGCTGCAGCCAACGCCGCAGCAATTGGCCGACCTGATGTTCGCCTGGAAAGTGGCGAAATTCGTCAAGTCGAACGCCATCGTCTTCTGCGGCAATAACATGACCCTGGGCGTGGGCGCAGGCCAGATGAGCCGTATCGACTCGGCCCGCATCGCGTCCATCAAGGCGCAAAACGCCGGCCTGAGCCTGACCGGTTCCGTGGTGGCGTCGGACGCCTTCTTCCCGTTCCGCGACGGCCTCGACGTCGTCGTCGACGCGGGCGCGACCTGCGTCATCCACCCGGGCGGCTCCATGCGCGACCAGGAAGTGATCGATGCGGCGGACGAGCGCGGCGTTGTCATGTTGTATACCGGAACCCGTCACTTCCGTCATTGATCTGGAACAGGCCGGGATTCAATACCCCGGCTGGCAGTAACTCAGCGGCAGGCACCGGTTATTCACCGGTGCCTGCCGTATTCATTATAGAATCTGGCGATGATTATTCTTGGCATCGATCCTGGCCTGCGCACGACCGGCTTTGGGGTCATTGAAAAACACGGCAACAAGCTGCGCTATATCGCGTCGGGTACCGTCAAGACGGGTTCCGAAGGGGAATTGCCGCCGCGCCTGAAGGTCATCCTGCAAGGCGTGGGCGAAATCGTCGGCACCTACCAGCCCGATTGCGCGGCCATCGAAAAAGTGTTTGTCAACGTCAATCCCCAATCGACCTTGCTGCTGGGCCAGGCGCGTGGCGCGGCCATCTGCGCGCTCGTCAACGCCGACCTGTCGGTGGCCGAATACACGGCGCTGCAAGTGAAACAGGCCGTCACGGGCCACGGCAAGGCGGCCAAGGAGCAGGTGCAGGAAATGGTGTCGCGCCTGCTGTCCTTGCCCGGCTTGCCCGGCACGGATGCGGCCGATGCCCTGGGCGTGGCCATTTGCCATGCCAACAGCATCGATGCGCTGGCCATGCTCGGCGCGCTGGCGCCCCAGCTGCAGGGGCTGCGCATGAAGCGCGGCCGTTTAGTGGGATAGCTGCATGGCCCTCATATATATATACACAACATTAGGAACACGCGATGATAGGCCGTCTCTCCGGTATTTTGCTTGAAAAGAATCCGCCACAATTGCTGGTCGATTGCCAGGGCGTCGGCTATGAAGTCGACGTGCCGATGAGCACTTTTTATAACTTGCCCCACGTGGGTGAAAAAGTCGTGCTGTTCACGCACCAGGCCATCCGCGAAGATGCGCATTTGCTGTTTGGTTTCGGCAATGCGGCCGAGCGGGCCGTATTCCGCCAGTTGATCAAGATCACGGGCGTGGGCGCGCGCATGGCCCTGTCGATTTTGTCCGGCATGACGATTGCCGACCTGGCCCAAGCCATTACCCTGCAGGATTCCGGCCGCCTCGTGAAAGTGCCGGGCATCGGCAAGAAGACGGCCGAACGTTTATTACTGGAATTGAAGGGCAAGATCGGTGCCGATCTTGGCCCGCTGGGCGCGCATGCGGCGCCGGACGCCCAATCGGACATCCTCAACGCGCTGGTCGCGCTCGGCTATTCGGACAAGGAAGCGCTGGCGGCCGTGAAAAACGTGCCGGCTGGCAGCGGTGTGTCCGACGGCATCAAACTGGCGCTGAAAGCGCTGTCGAAAGGCTGATAGGGCATGAGCATCCAGACCGACAGCTTCACGGAACAGCGCATCATCGATGCGGCGCCCATTTCGCACAACGAAGAGGCCATCGAACGGGCCTTGCGCCCGAAGCAACTCGATGAATACGTAGGGCAGGAAAAGATCCGCGACCAGCTGGAAATTTTTATTACGGCCGCGCGCCAGCGCAAGGAAGCGCTCGACCACACTTTGTTGTTCGGCCCGCCTGGCTTGGGCAAGACGACCCTGGCGCACATCATCGCGCGCGAAATGGGCGTCAACCTGCGCCAGACCTCCGGCCCCGTGCTGGAGCGTCCGGGCGACCTGGCGGCGATCCTGACGAACCTGGAAGCGAACGACGTCCTGTTCATCGATGAAATCCACCGCCTGTCGCCTGTCGTGGAAGAGATTTTGTATCCGGCGCTTGAGGATTATCAAATCGATATCATGATCGGCGAAGGCCCGGCCGCCCGTTCCGTGAAACTCGATCTGCAACCGTTTACATTAGTGGGCGCCACCACGCGCGCCGGCATGCTGACCAATCCGCTGCGCGACCGCTTCGGTATCGTCGCCCGCCTGGAGTTCTACAACACGGGCGAGTTGACGAAGATCGTCACGCGCAGCGCCGCCTTGCTGAAGGCGCCCATCGATCCGGAAGGTGCGCACGAAATCGCCCAGCGCGCGCGCGGCACGCCCCGCATCGCCAACCGCCTGCTGCGCCGCGTGCGCGACTTCGCGGAAGTCAAAAGCAATGGCGAGATCACCAAGGTGGTGGCCGACCGCGCGCTGGCCATGCTCGACGTCGATTCCGCCGGTTTCGACGTGATGGACCGCAAGCTGCTCGAAGCCGTGCTGTTCAAGTTCGGCGGCGGCCCCGTCGGTATTGGGAATCTGGCGGCAGCCATCGGCGAAGCGGCCGATACCATCGAAGATGTGCTGGAACCGTACCTGATACAGCAAGGTTTCCTGCAGCGCACGCCCCGTGGCCGTGTCGCCACGCCGGCCGCGTACCTGCACTTCGGCGTCAGCGCGCCGCGCATGGGTCCCGGCGGCGAAGCGTGGGAATTGTGATGGCGGAAGGCAGCCAACAGACTGCGCCGGGCATGCAGATCTGGATCGACGCCGATGCCTGTCCTGTCGTCATCAAGGAAATTTTGTACAGAGTCGCCGACCGCCTGGAGTTGCCGCTCACCCTGGTGGCCAACCAGGGCTTGCGCGTGCCGCCTTCGCGTTTCATCCGCACCGTGCAAGTGCCGTCCGGCGCCGACGTGGCGGACCAGGAAATCGTGCGGCTGTTGAATCCCGGCGACCTCGTCATCACGGGCGACATCCCGCTGGCCGCCGACGTGCTGACGAAGGGCGGTTTTGCGCTGAACCCGCGTGGCGAGTTTTACACGAAGGACAATATCGCCCAGCAACTGACGATGCGCGCCTTCATGGAAGAATTGCGCAGCGGCGGCGTCGACACGGGCGGCCCGGCCGCCTTCAGCCAGTCGGACCGGCAACAGTTCGCCAACAGCCTGGACCGGCATTTGAGCAAGCATCACCGCAAGCCGGCGTAAAGCGGCAGGCGAAAAAAAACCGGCGCAAGCCGGTTTTTTTACATGTGCGTGAAACTTAGCGTGAAACTTTTCGCGTGCCCACCACTTCCACCGTCACGCGGCGGTTCTTGGCGCGCCCGGCGGCGCTCGTGTTGTCGGCCACGGGCTGCGTTTCTCCCTTGCCTTCCGTGTAGACGCGGTTCGTTTCCACGCCTTGCGCCACCAGGTAAGCCTTGACGGCTTCGGCGCGGCGCTGCGACAGTTTCTGGTTGTAGGCGTCCGGACCGACGGCATCCGTATGGCCCACCGTGACGATGACTTCCAGGTCCATGCCATTCAACTGGCCCAGCAACTGGTCCAGCGCCGCCTTGCCTTGCGGCTTGAGCGTCGATTGATCGAAATCAAACAGCGCTTCCGCGGCAAATGATACTTTTTCCGAGACGGGTGCCGGCTTTACCTCGGCCACGGGGGCCGGTATGGTTTCGCTGATGGGCGGCAATGCCACTTGCGGCGCCGGCTGGTAGGCGGGCGTGGCGCTGGCCGGGCGGCCCAGTTTATACACGAGGCTGACGGAATACAGGTCCGCATCGCCGCGGTTGCCGACGGCGTCGTTCAAGCGATAGCGCTCGACTTCGCCGCGCAGGGCCAGCGCTTCGCTGAACTTGTATTCCAGGCCCAGGCCCAGCTTGGCGTTGAGTTTGCGCTCGCTGGCATGCGTGTTGGCCGAACCCAGCAGGCGGTTGCCGCTGAACTCCGTATTCGTCTTGGTGTAGTGCATGCCGACCCGGCCCAGCAGGGACAGGCGCTGCGACAGCGGCAACTGGCCCAGCAAGTCCAGGTTCACGCCGCGAAAGCCCGCTTGTCCGTTCAGCACGCCGTTGCCGCTGGTAGTCGACTGGAAATCGAACTTGCCCAGGTCAAAGTAGCCCGCTTCCACGGCGACATACTGGTTCAGTTGCCGGCCGACAAACAATTTATAGCCCGTGTCGCGCTCGTCCTTGGCAAAACCGGTGACGGTTTCGCCGTTGGCGGCCAGGCTGGCGCGCAGACGCGGTTCGTCGATGGTGGCGCGCGACTGGCCCACGCCCGCGCCGAGGTACCAGGCGCTGTTGGCCCAGTCCGGGTTGATGAAAGTGTTGTCCTGCGCCTGCGCCGCTTGCGCTGCCAGCAGCGAGGCCGTCATCACGCTCAGGGCGCCCAGTGTGTGTGCGATAGTCATGGTCATGTCCTGATTATTTGGTGATCTGGTTGTTGCGCAGGGTAACGGCGGCAGCCGTCAGCACGCGGCCGTTGAGCAGGGTCGTGTTGTCGCCCACCGTGATCGCTGCCGACTGGCCCAGGATATTGCCCTTGAAGACGCTGTTCGCGGCCAGGGTGGTCGGGCCGACGGGCAGCCAGCTGACGTTGTCGGCCGTGGCGCCATTGTTCAGGGCCACCACCGAATTGACGGTCGAATCGAGCGTCAGCGCCGTGCGGAAGATATACACGCCGGGGCCGTTCAGGGTCAAGGTACCCGTGATGCTGATGGCGCCCGCATAGCAATACACGCCGGGGCCGAAGGTCTGGCCGCCCAGGTCGATGCCGCCGGCAAAGCTGACGTCGCAAGTGCGGCTGTTGCCGTCCGTGATCGCCGCTTGCAAATCCGTCATGGCGCCGGCCAGGATGGCGCCCGACTTGTAGTTGGTAAAACCTGCCGCCTGGGTCGGGTCGACCGTTTGCGACGGCGCGCCGACGTCGCCTGTGATCAGGGTGGTACCGCCCGAATTGTTCGTGATCGAAGTGCCGGCCAGCACGCCGAATGGCGCCGCGCGGCCCAGGATGATCGGGTTCAGGACGGGCGGGATGGCGACGGCGGTGACGGTCAGCAGCGCGCTGCCCGACTGGCCGCCGGCCGTGGCCGTGATATTGCTGGTGCCGGCGGCGATGCCCGTGGCGACGCCCGTGTTCAATACCGTGGCATTGGCGACGGTGCCCGAGGTCCAGGCGGCGCTATTGGTGATGATGGCGTTCGAGCTGTCCGAATACGTTGCCGTGGCAATGAATTGTTGCTGGGTGCCGACCGCGATGCTGGCGGTGGCCGGCGTGACGGCGATGCTGACGATGGTGGCGGCAGGCACGGTGACGGTGGTGCTGGCCGTCTTGCCGTTGAAGCTGGCATTCATGACGCTGCTACCAAAGGCAACGCCGGTGACGAGGCCATTGCTGGCGACACTGGCGAAAGCGGGCGTGGCGGCAACGAAGCTGCTGCCGGCCGTGACGTCGGCGGTGCTGCCATCCGAATACGTGGCAAGGACGGCCAGCTGGCGCGTCGCGGCGACGGGGATGATGGGGTTTTGCGGCGTGACGGCGATAGCCAGCAAGGTCGCTGGCGTGACGGTCAGCACGGTGCTGGCCGTGAGCGTGCCCGTGGTGGCCGTGATCTGCGTCGTGCCGGCAACTTTGCCCAGGGCCAGGCCGGTGGCGGCGATGCTGGCCGTGGCGGGACTGGCCGAGGCAAAGGTCGAGACGGCCGTGACGTCGCGCGTGGCGCCATCGCTGAAGCTGCCGCTCACCGTGAATTGCTGCGTTGCGCTGATGGCGATCGATGGCGCGAGCGGCGTGATGGCGATGGCCGTCAGGGTGGCGGGCGAGACGGTCAACTGGGCCGCCGCGCTCTTGCCGCCGAACGCGGCTGCGATAGCCGAGGTGCCGGCAGCAATGCCGGTGCTCAAGCCCGTGGCGGCATTGACGGTGGCATTGGCCGGCGTGGCCGACGTCCAGGCCGACTTGGCGCTGACGTCTTGCGCGGAGCCGTCGCTGTACGTGGCGATGGCCGTGAATTGCTGGCCCGCACCGATGGCGACCGTGGCCGTGGCGGGCGTGACTGCCAGGCTGGACAGGGTGGCGCCCGGCAAGCCGAGGATGGGATCGCGCCCCTGGTCGCCGCCGCCGCAGCCGGCGAGGGCGGTCATGGCCAACAAACCTGCCGAGACGAGCAGCGGGGTCAGATATCGCTTGAAGAGATTCATATAGTTCCTTTGTGCATGGCAGTCATTGCCGGGCATCCGCGGATGGGGTCATCCGGCAGAGCCATGCCGCCTTTCGCTACAGGGCGATGGCGTCACAGGCATGCACTATTTCATTTAGGAAATTTCAAGTATGTTCGGTGGCGCGCATAGCTTGCCCGCACGTGGAAATACGCGGGAATGCGAGGAATTTGGCCTGGAAAACAACAGGTTTGCCGCAAGGGGGCACAAAAAAGCCGGCGCAGGGCCGGCTTCATCAGGGCAGGGCGTGCGTTGATTACTCTTCGCGCACCCATGTTTGCGAGCGGCCAAACATCGGCACGCCGACATAGCCGCGCACTTGCAGCTTGGTGCCGCCTTCGATCAGCTCGGCCTTGCTCTTGTAGACCTTGCCGCTGGCCGGGTCCGTGATTTCGCCGCCCGTCCATTCCTTGCCGTCATATTTCAGGCCGGACAGGATCACCAGGCCGATGATGGGCTGGTCCTTGTTGGCGCCCGTGCATTTGTCGCACTTGGGATTTTGCTCTTCATTCGGGCCACGGAACAGCTTTTCGATCTTGCCTTGCAAGACGCCGTTGCTTTCCGTGATGACGACGAGGGATTTCGGCTTGCCGCTGGCGTCGTCGATGGTTTTCCACGTGCCGACGGGGGTGTAGTTGCCGTCGCGCGCGGCGGCGCTGCCGGCGATGGCCAGGGCGGCCATCATGATGCTTGCTGTGACGCTTGCTTTGAAAATTTTATGCATTGCTAGTCTCCAATGGTTTTTTTGATCGGGTCACGAACAGTGTATATACCAAGGCAAGACCAGCCATCCTGCGCGGCGTCACGGATGACGCCGCGCAATCTTTCCAAACTTGCCTTATGCGCTGGCTAGTTTAGCAAACTGTTCGCGCAGTTTTTCAATTGTCGCCGAAAAACTGAGCAAACGCTCGTTTTCTTGCGCAACGATGGCGGCAGGGGCGCGCGCGACGAAACTTTCATTGCCCAATTTGCTGTTGACCTTGGCAATTTCCGCTTCGATGCGGGCGATTTCCTTGCCCAGGCGCTCGCGTTCGGCAGCCACGTCGATTTCCACTTTCAGCATCAGCTTGGTAGTGCCGACGATGGCGACGGCCGCAGGCGAGTCCGGCAACGCATCGACGATCTGCACTTCGGCCAGCTTGCCCAGCGACTGGATGTACGGTGCGTACGACGCCAGCGCTTCTTTCTCGCTGGCATTGCCTGCCTCGACGATCAGCGGCACGCGCACGGATGGCGAGATCTGCATTTCGCCGCGCAGGTTGCGCGTGGCATCCGTCAAGGCTTTCAGCTGCAGCATCCACGCTTCGGCCGACTCGTCGATCTTGTCGGTGTTGGCGATCGGATACGGCTGCATCATGATCGAATCGCCCTCTGGCTTGAGCGTCTTGCCGGCCAGCGGCGCCACCGTTTGCCACAACGCTTCCGTGACGAACGGAATGATCGGATGGGCCAGGCGCAGCACCACTTCCAGCACGCGCAGCAGGGTGTGGCGGGTGGCGCGCTGCTGGCCTTCCGTACCTTGCTGTACTTGCACCTTGGCGACTTCCAGGTACCAGTCGCAATACTCGTCCCACACGAATTTGTAGATCGATGCGGCGATATTGTCGAAACGGAAGTCTTCGAAGCCCTTGGCCACGTCCAGTTCCGCTTTTTGCAGCAGGGAAATAATCCACTTGTCTGCTTGCGACAGATCAACGTCGTTCGCCGTGCAATCCTTGCCTTCCGTGTTCATCATGACGAAACGGGTGGCGTTCCACATCTTGTTGCAGAAGTTGCGGTAGCCTTCGCAGCGGCCCAGGTCGAAATTGATGTTGCGGCCCAGCGATGCATAGCTGGCCATGGTGAAGCGCACGGCGTCCGTGCCGTAGGCCGAAATGCCTTCCGGGAATTCCTTGCGCGTGGCCTTGGTGATCTTTTCCGCGTCGCGCGGGTTCATCAGGCCCGTGGTGCGCTTGACGATCAAGCCTTCCAGGTCGATGCCGTCGATCAAGTCGATCGGGTCCAGGGTGTTGCCCTTCGACTTGGACATCTTCTGCCCTGTCGAATCGCGCACGAGGCCGTGCACGTAGACGGTTTCAAACGGCACCTTGCCCGTGAAGTGCGCCGTCATCATGACCATGCGCGCGACCCAGAAGAAGATGATGTCGAAACCCGTCACCAGCACGGACGACGGCAGGAAGGCCTTCATGTCCGGGGTTTCTTCAGGCCAACCCATGGTCGAGAACGGCACCAGCGCCGACGAGAACCACGTGTCAAGCACGTCGTCGTCGCGTTTCAGCGGGCCCGTGCTGCCGGCGGCCAGCGCCTTGGCTTCCGCTTCGGCTTGCGTTTTCGCAACAAAGATATTGCCGGCGTCGTCGTACCACGCCGGGATTTGATGGCCCCACCACAGTTGGCGCGAGATGCACCAGTCCTGGATGTTGTTGAGCCACTGGTTGTAGGTAGTGCTCCAGTTTTCCGGCACGAACTTGATTTCGCCGTTGGCGACCTTGTCCAGCGCCGTTTCCGCGATCGACTTGCCGGGGAAGAAAGTGCCTTCCGGGGCCGGCTTGCTCATGGCGACAAACCACTGGTCCGTCAGCATCGGCTCGATGACGACGCCCGTGCGGTCGCCGCGCGGCACCATCAGCTTGTGGGGCTTGACTTGCTCCAGCAAGCCTTGCGCGTCCAGGTCGGCGACGATCTGCTTGCGCGCGGCGAAGCGGTCCATGCCGCGGTACGCTGCCGGCGCATCGTCCGTGATCTTCGCGTCCAGGGTCAGGATGACGATTTGCGCCAGCTTGTGGCGTTGGCCCACGGCGTAATCGTTCATGTCGTGCGCAGGCGTAATCTTCACGCAGCCCGTGCCGAATTCCTTGTCGACGTATTCGTCGGCGATGATGGGGATTTCGCGGTCCGTCAGCGGCAGTTTCAGCATCTTGCCCACCAGCGCCGTGTAGCGCTCGTCCGTCGGATCGACGGCCACGGCCACGTCGCCCAGCATGGTTTCAGGACGGGTCGTCGCCACCGTCAGGAAGCCGCTGCCATCGGCCAGCGGGTATTTGATGTACCACATGGAACCGTCTTCTTCCTCGGACACCACTTCCAGGTCCGAGACAGCCGTGCCCAGCACGGGGTCCCAGTTGACGAGGCGCTTGCCGCGGTAGATCAAGCCTTGCTCGAACAGGCGCACGAAGACGTCGGTGACGACTTTCGAGCGCGGTTCATCCATCGTGAAGTATTCGCGCTGCCAGTCGGCCGACGCGCCCAGGCGGCGCATCTGGCCGGTGATGATGGAACCGGATTTTTCTTTCCATTCCCACACTTTTTCCACGAATTTCTCGCGGCCCAGGTCATGGCGCGAAATCTTTTGTGCGTCCAGCTGGCGTTGCACGACGATTTGCGTGGCGATGCCCGCGTGGTCGGTGCCGGGAATCCAGGCCGTGTTGTGGCCCAGCATGCGGTGGTAGCGGGTCAGGCCATCCATGATGGTCTGGTTGAACGCATGGCCCATGTGCAGGGTGCCGGTGACGTTCGGCGGCGGCAACTGGATGCTGAAGGAAGGTTTTCCGGCATCGAGGGTGGCGGTGAAGTAACCGCGCTGTTCCCACTCGGTGCGCCAGAATTGTTCAATGTCGGCGGGCTCGAAAGACTTGGCTAATTCCATGATTTGGCGTGTGATTGGCAAAAGGAACCATTATAAGGGGTGCATAAAGCATGCGCAGCAAATAGCGGCCCTGGATGCGCCGAAAAGCCGCGCACGATTGAGCAATATTGCTTCATTGTATTTTTTCTAAGCTATCATATTTGCAACATTACTTGAAAGCCCAGACTATCATGAAAAAAATGTGGCAATTGGCCGTGCTCGGCGTCGGATTGGCTGCCGGCGGCGCATGCGCCGGCGTTCCGGAAGGGGTGGCGGCTTTCCAGGCCGGGCGCTGCAGCGAGGCCGTGAGGCAATTGAGCGGACCGGCGCAAGGTGGCGATGTCGAGGCGCAAAAAGTCCTCGCCGATATCTACCTGGGCGAGCAAGGATGCCGGGACGTGGCGCGCAGCGAGGCCGAAGCCGAGCGCTGGTATCTGCTGGCGGCCAAGGGGGGCGATCGCGCCGCGCAGAAGGCGCTGGTTTTCATGTATGCATACGCGCCGGGCCGCATGCGCAATCCCGCGCGCGCGCGGCCCTGGCTGGGCGTCATGGCCGCGCAGGGTGACGGCAAGCCGCTGCAGGAACTGGCGCAAATGCATGAACGGGGTGAAGGAGGGCCGGTCGACCGGGTGCTGTCGTACGCGCTCAACCTGCTGGCGCAGCAAGACAAGGAGTGGAGCGGCGCGGCCGCGATGGAGAAGTCCCTGCCGGCGCAGCGTGACAGGATGTCGCCGGACCAGGTCGACGAAGCCGTGCGCCTGGCTGCCGGCTGGAAGCGGGGCGCACCCTTACCGGCGATGTCGCTGACGGGACAGCGTTCGCCGCAGGACTGGTACCGCCGCGCCGCCGAGGGCGGCGACATGGAAGCCGCCTACCAATTGGGCTTGCTGTGCTGGAAAGGCACGGGCGGCCTGGATGAACCGCAGGCCGCCCGCTGGCTGCGCAAGGCCGCCGAAAGCGGCAGTGCCAAGGCCCAGTTGCAGCTGGCTGTTCTGTATGGAGAGGAGGCGGGCGTGCCGCAGGACTATGTGCTCGCTTCCATGCTGAGCCAGTTGGCGGCGGCGGGCGGCGCGGCGGAGGCCGGCGACGTCGTGGCCCGCTGGGCAAAGAAATTGAATGCGGCGCAACACGCCGAGGCGGATCAGCTGGCGCGGGCATGGAAGGTGGGCATGCCATTGCCGCAGGTCTCCGTGCACGGCATGGAACGCTTGATCAATTATGTGCACGAGGCACGCAACAAGCTGCCGCCGACGCCAGAGGTGACGGCGCTGTTCAAGGCTGCCAGAGAGGGCGATGAAGCGGCCTTCGGCAAGCTGCTTGCCGGTGTCGCCGAGCCGGGCAACTATGCGATCGACAGGCTTCCCTTGCTGAACTATTTGATCTTGCCCCCATCCGGCATGTTCAAAGCCGAAGCGGCATGGCTGAAGGCGCAAACGTGGCGGGACGACGATCAGGAGCGACTGGCGCAAGCGTCGGAGCCGGCCCGCCGCCAGGCGCTGCGTGAGCGGCACGCCGCGCTGTTGCCCACCAAGCTGCGCATGATGACGCTGCTGTTGCAACGCGGCGTGCCGCTCGGCGAAGGCGATACGCTGTACCACGCCGCACCCCTGCATCTGGCTGCCCTGTATGGCAATGCCGCGATGGTGCGCCTGTTGCTGGCCCATGGCGCCGATGCGCGGCAATACGGCGGCGAAAACCAAACGATGGCGCCGCTGGAATACGCCTTGCAGCAGGAGGATGCGGGCATCTTGCCGGAATTGATCGACGCGAATGAACGGACGGCCAGCATGATCGCCTTGCTCGACGCAGGCGCGGGCCGGCCATATTTACTGGTAGATCAGTATCTGGCAGAGAAAAAAGCCAAGAAAGGCGGGGCTGCGCAGCCAGCCGAACGGCCGCTGGCCGATTCGTTGACATGGGGGCGCTTGCTGCGCCTGACGCGCGGCACTGAAGTGCTCGACAAAATGCTGGCCACCGGCACCACGCCGAATATTGATGAGCAGGACAAGTCGCTGTACGCCTATGCCGCCGAAGCGGGCAACGCCGGCGTGCTCGATTGGCTCAAGCAGCGCGTGCCCCGGCATGACGCGAAGGGCAAGGACCGCTGGCTCGATGCCGCGATGCGCGCCATGTACAACCATCAACCGGCGTCCGAAGACGTGCTGCGCCAACTGGTGGTGCCCGGCATGCCATGGCAGCAAGTCGGCCCCGCCGCCGAAGAGTCTTACAAGGGACAGGGGGCGGCGCTCGATTCGCGGCGCCTGGAAAAGGAGACGCTGCTGTGGCATGCCGTGCGCAGCCAGCGGCCAGACTGGGTCACCCGCCTGGCCGCGATGGGCGCGCCCGTCGTCAGCGACGGCTATCTTCCGCCCTTGCTGGCGGCCGTCGAAAATGGCGACGCGGCGATGGTCAAGCTGCTGCTGGGCCTGGGCGCCGATCCGCAGGCCGGGGGGAT
This sequence comes from Janthinobacterium sp. SUN100, assembly GCF_030397705.1. Taxonomy (NCBI): domain Bacteria; kingdom Pseudomonadati; phylum Pseudomonadota; class Betaproteobacteria; order Burkholderiales; family Oxalobacteraceae; genus Janthinobacterium; species Janthinobacterium sp. SUN100. The sequence continues at coordinate 103,142 of NZ_JAPUBU010000006.1, forward strand.
TTCCGTGTTGAAGATGGCGCAGCAACGGGCGTCGACGTCGGAAAACAAAGCCGTGCTGGCCGCGTTGCGGGCGGCTGCCGCGGCGCGCTAGCATCCGGCAGCCGCACCGCTGCACAAGGCAGGGACAAGGCCGCCAGCCTGCCGCCGCAATAGCGTTCGCCTGGTGACCGGCATGCGCCGCCTTGGGCGGCGACAGCGCTGTGTTTTGGCGGCCTGGCGAGTCGTTTTACTGCAACAGAACGGGGATCAAGGCGCTGCCGATGCTATAATGCCGGCCTCGGCGCCTCCTGCCTCATCCTTGCGGACGGCGCCTGCAGACGCGGTTGTATCAACGTTTCATATCCAACACGCGCCCGCGTCTCAAGGCCAGCGCATCCGCGATGCCAGCCACCTTCAGCGCGTCCCCTTCGGGCCGGGCGCCTGAGCCACGCGCACCGCCAGCGGTGCACCATTCACGGCGGAATACCGCGCGCCATCGTCTTTATCGGCCGCGCCGCCACAGCTTAGCCAGGAATGTTGTTATCTGGCCCGTCGTCTTTCGATACGGCATGTAACTACGGCGCGCCTTGACGCCTGTGGCCGCGCCATGGCCGCGCGCTTTCCCGGTTTTGCCTTTACAAGGAAACCAGCATGAAAAAACTCTCGATCAGTGTCGGCCTCGTTTCGACCATCGCCACCCTGGGCGCCTTGCCCGCCGCCCACGCCCAGTCGTCCACCGGCCCGTCGTCAGTGACCCCGTCGTCAGTCACCATGTATGGCTTGATGGATGCGGGCCTGGTGCAGGAAGGCGGCGTCAGCAAGCTCACCAGCGGCGTATCGGCCGGCTCGCGCCTGGGCTTGCGCGGTACGGAATCCCTGGGCAATGGCTTGCACGCCGTGTTCACCCTGGAAGCGGGCGTCCTGAGCGACTCGGGCCGCTCCGACCAGGCGGGGCAATTGTTCGGCCGCCAGGCGTTTGTCGGCATCGACAGCCCGTTGGGCATGCTGACCGTGGGCCGCCAGTACAACCTGCAAAGCCAGGCACTGACCGACGTGGCCGACCCGTTCGAGGGCGGCCTGGCCGGCGCGGCGACCAACCTGGCCGGCTATTCGGCCACGCGCATCGACAATACCGTGCGCTACACCTCGCCGGAATGGCGCGGCGTGACGGGCACCGTCATGTATGGTGCAGGCGAGCACACGGGGATTGCGGCAGATCAACGTTCGCTGGGCCTGGCATTGGGTTATGTCAACGGCCCCCTGACCTTGCGCCTGGCGCGCCAGAGCCGTGCCGGCGAGCCGGGCAAGGCCGACGTGAATAACACCATTCTGGCCGGTAATTACAACTTTGGCGTGGCCACGGCGTTTGCCGGCTATGGCCGCAACACGGGCGATGGCAGCAGCATGTTCTTTGCGGAAAATCCGTACGGCGCGGCGCAGGCGCCGGCCCAGTCCACCGACAGCCGCGACGCCATCGTCGGCGTCTCCGTGCCGCTGGGCGCGACGACCCTGCTGGCCTCGTATGTGCGCAAGGATGACCGCGATGCGGCCAACCGCGACGCGCAGCAGCTGGCCATCGGCGCCACGTATGCCTTGTCCAAGCGCAGCAAGGTGTATGTTGCCTACGCGCATATCCGCAACCGCAACGACGCCGCCTACATGGTGGGCAATGCAACCGAAGTGGGCAGCGGCAACCGCGCCTTCAACATCGGCTTGCGGCACGCGTTTTAAGCGGGCAGCATGTTGCCTTCGAGCAGCAATGTCTCGAAAGCGGCGGCGGCCAGGGGGCGGCTGAACAAATAGCCTTGCATCTGGTCGCAGCCGTGCTGGCGCAGGAAGTCCAGCTGCTGCGCCGTTTCCACGCCTTCGGCGATCACTTTCAGGCGCAGGCTGTGCGCCAGCGAAATGATGGCGCGCACGATGGCCGCGTCATCGTCACTGTGCGTGATGTCGCTGACGAAGGTTTTGTCGATTTTCAATACGTCGATGGGGAAATGGCGCAGGTAGGCCAGGCTGGAGTAGCCGGTGCCGAAGTCATCGATGGACAGTTGCACGCCCAGTCCCTTCAGCTTGGCCATGATGACCGTGGCTTGTTCCACGTCATGCATGACCATGCTTTCCGTCAATTCCAGTTCCAGGTGGGCTGCATCGAGTCCCGTGTCCGCCAGCGCCTGCGCCACCGCGTGCAGCAGGTTCTTTTGCTTGAATTGCCTCGCCGACAGATTGACGGCCAGGCGCAGCGGGCCATGGCCGGCCAGCTGCCAGGCACGCGCCTGGGCGCATGCCGTGCGCAGCACCCAGTCGCCGATGGGCGTGATCAAGCCCATTTCCTCGGCCAGGCCGATGAAGCTGGCCGGCGGAATCCGTCCCAGCTGCGGGTGGGTCCAGCGCAGCAGCGCTTCCATGCCCACCACCGTGCCGCTGGCCAGATCCAGCTGGGGCTGGTATTCGAGGTGGAATTGCCCCCGCTCCAGGGCGTGGCGCAACTCGCTCTCCAGTCCCAGCCGTTCCAGTGTGCCCGTATTCATGCTCGCGGCATAGAATTGCCAGTGGCCCCGTCCCTGTTCCTTCGCGCGGTACATGGCGATGTCGGCGTGTTTGATCAGGGTGTCGGCATCGTCGCCATCGTCGGGATACACGGCCACGCCCATGCAGCAGCTGAGGAAAAATTCATATTCGCCCAGTTGCAACGGTTGCGTCACGGCGTCCTGGATGCGCTGCAGGATGGCCACGCCCGGTTCGCCATTGCCATGCTGGGGCAACAACAGCACGAATTCGTCGCCGCCCAGGCGCGCCACGGTGTCGACTTCGCGCGTCGCGTCGCGCAGGCGCTCGGCCACGCTTTTCAGGACCAGGTCGCCCGCATCGTGGCCCAGGGTATCGTTGACGAATTTAAAGCGGTCGAGGTCGATGAAAACCACCCACAGGGGCAGGCCGCTGCGCCGCGTCACGGCCATCGCCTGCTCCAGCCTTTCGCGCAGCAGGGCCCGGTTGGCCAGGCCCGTCAGGATATCGTGCCTGGCCTGAAATTCCAGTTCCTGTTCGAAACGCATGACGGTGCTGATGTCGTATTGCGCTACGACAAAGTGGCTGACGGGGCCATCGCCATCGTCGCGCACGGGAGCGACGAACAGCTCGCTCCAGTAGCAGCTGCCATCCTTGCGGAAATTGCGCACGATGGCCTTGCCTTCGCGCTGTTCGCGCAGGGCCGCCGTAATGGCGTGCATGTCTTGCCGCCCTTGCTCCGGACCTTGCAAGTCTTCCAGACGCTGGCCGATGACTTCGCCGGCCGCATAGTCGGTGATGCGTTCGAAGGCGGGGTTCACGTATTCGATCAGGTAGCCGGGCGCGTCGGCGCTGCACAGGATGATGGCATTGGCCGACACTTCGATGATGCGTTCGCGCAGCCGCAGCGACTTTTCATTGTGCATGCGCGCGGCGATGTCTTCGGACAGGCGCAAATTGGCAAACTGCAGCGCCGCCGTGCGTTCGCCCGTGATGCGGGCAATCACGGAATTGCGCGACACCAGCTGATACACATACGCGGCCGCCAGCAGGCTCGACAGCAGACCGCCCAGCAGCACGTACAGCGAGCCGCGGTGGTTGGCGTCCAGGCCCATGCCTTTGGCCGGCAGCAGGGCGGCGCCCAGGGTGTGCGCGCTGGCGTGGTACTGCAGCAGCAGCCGGGTGCTTTCCGACTCGATCTGGCGCGCCGAGGCGTAGCACAGGGCCGTCAGACACAGTCCGAACGCCAGGGTGAGCAGGGCCGAGGTGGAAACGGAAATGGAGATGCGCTTGAAGAATGATTGCATGGTGACGTCCCGTGGCAGCGCCGGTGCCGATCCATGATCAGGCAGGCCGGGCAGTGACTGACTGTAGGGCGGGCGGCGAAATACCGTCCGTTCGCTACCGAACGGACGGCCATGCCGGCAAGAAATATAGTCGGGGCACCGTGCCAGCGCTGTGTTACGCTGCACCACATGGCGGCCCTCGTTCGGACGCCTTTCATCGATCCCCTAGCTGACGACTGGAAACCAGGAAACCTGCCCATGTCGAGTCCGCATGCCCAGCTGCACAACCCGAATCAAAACCATTTGCTCGCCGCCATGCTCGACGCCGATTTCGCGCGCCTGGCCCCGTACCTGGAGCAAGTGTCGATGCTGCTCGGCGACGTGATCTACGATTCGGGCGACAAGCTGCAGCATGTGTATTTCCCCACCACGGCCATCGTTTCCATTCATTACCTGTTGGAAAATGGCGGTTCGTCGGAAATTGCCGGTGTCGGCAATGAAGGCGTCGTGGGCGTGTCGCTGTTTATGGGCGGCAACTCGACGCCGAGCCGCGCCGTCGTGCAGACGGGCGGCGTCGGCTACCGGCTGAAGGCCCATTTGCTGATGGAAGAGTTCGACCGCGCCGGTCCCGTCATGCGCTTGCTGCTGCGCTATACGCAGGCGCTGATCACGCAAATGTCGCAGACGGCCGTGTGCAACCGCCACCATACGGTGGAGCAGCAGCTGTGCCGCTGGCTGCTGCTGACCATGGACCGCTTGCCGAACCGCGAGCTGACGATGACGCAGGAGTTGATTGCCAACATGCTGGGCGTGCGCCGCGAAGGCGTGACGGAAGCGGCCGGGCGCCTGCAGCAGCGCGGCTTCATCAGCTACCGGCGCGGCCATATTTCCGTGCTGGACCGCGCCGGCCTCGAAGGCCATGTGTGCGAATGCTATGGCGTGGTCAAAAAGGAATTTGCGCGCCTGCTGTCGGACGTGCGCCAGCGCCAGTCTTCCTGAAGACCGCACTGCCTCGTATTCTTATCGTTGTCATAGCCCGGGCTACCTCATGCAATCTGTCGAAAACATTCCCCCGCGCGCACCGTCGCGCTGGCCCATGGCGCTGGCGTTTTCCTTCAGCGCCGTCGCGCTGCTGGCCGTCGGCGTACTGGCCTGGCGCGCGCCGTTCGAGACGGCTTGCGTCATCGACGCGCTGGTCTTCTTGCTGCTGATGCTGCTCGTGGCGCTGTACCGGCGCACAGTGGCGGCCAGCCTGCCGCGCCAGCTGCTCAAGGCGGGCGCCTTGCAGGATGCGATTTTCAACAGCGCCAATTTCTCGTGCATCGCCACCGATGCGCAGGGCGTGATCCAGATTTTCAATGTGGGCGCCGAACGCATGCTCGGTTATGCGGCGAGCGACGTGGTCGACAAGCTGACGCCGGCCGGCATTTCCGACGCGCAAGAAATCGTCGCGCGCGCGGCCGCCCTCAGCGCCGAACTCGACACCGTCATCACGCCGGGCGTGGAAGCGCTCGTCTTCAAGGCCACGCGCGGCATCGAAGACATCTATGAACTGACCTACATCCGCAACGATGGCAGCCGCTTCCCCGCCATCGTTTCCGTGACGGCCTTGCGCGATGCGCAGAGCAAGGTCATCGGCTACTTGCTGATCGGCACCGACAATACGGCACGCAAGCAGGTCGAGGCGGAACAGGCGCTGCTGGACCAGCGCCTGCGCGAACAGCAGGCGTACACGCGCTCGCTCGTCGAGACCAACAATGCCGAGCTGAAGAAGGCGCGCCTGGTGGCGGAAAAGGCCAACCGCGCCAAGTCCGAATTCCTGTCGAGCATGAGCCACGAATTGCGCACGCCGCTGAATGCCGTGCTGGGCTTTGCGCAACTGATGGCGTCCGACGTGCCGCCGCCCACCGTGCCGCAGCAGCGCTCGATCGAGCAGATCCTCAAGGGCGGCTGGTATCTCTTGCGTTTGATCAATGAAATCCTCGACCTGGCCATGATCGAATCGGGCAAGGTGACGTTGTCGCAGGAAGCGATGTCCCTGCTCGACGTGCTGCAGGATTGCCAGGCGATGATCGCGCCGCAGGCGGAAAAGCGGGGCATCAGCCTGCATTTCCCCCGCTGCGGCGAAGCCTACTTCGTGCATGCGGACCGCACGCGCGTGAAACAGGTGATGATCAACCTGTTGTCGAACGCCATCAAATACAACCAGGGCGGCGGTTCCGTCACCGTCGACTGCAGCCAGCGCGGCGCCAAGGTGCGCGTCAGCGTGCGCGACAGCGGCGCCGGCCTCGATGCGGGGCAGGTGGCGCAGCTGTTCCAGCCCTTCAACCGCCTGGGACAGGAAAACAGCACGGAAGAGGGCACGGGCATCGGCCTCGTCGTCACCAAGCAGCTGATTGAATTGATGGGCGGCACCATCGGCGTCGACAGCACGGTCGGCGTGGGTGCCACCTTCTGGTTCGAGCTGGCCGCCAGCAGCGCGCCGGCACTGATGCTGGGCGACGGCGATGCGCTGCCGCAGGCGCAGGAGGCGCAGGAAAGCCAGCGCACCTTGCTGTACGTGGAAGACAATCCCGCCAACCTGGCGCTGGTGGAGCAATTGATCGCCCGCCGCAGCGACTTGAAGCTGCTGACGGCCATCGATGCGCACCTGGGCATCGACCTGGCGCGCACGTATCAGCCGGACGTGATCTTGATGGATATCAACCTGCCCGGCATCAGCGGCTATGGCGCCCTGCATATCCTGCACGACGATCCGCTCACGAAACACATTCCCGTGATGGCCCTGTCGGCCAACGCCGTGCCGCGCGACATCGAAAAAGGCCTGGAAGCGGGCTTCTTCCGTTACCTGACCAAGCCGATCAAGGTCGTCGAATTCATGGATGCGCTCGACGTGGCCCTGCACCATGCGGCCGCGCACGGCCTGGCCGACGACACTCATGCAGTACGCTAATTCAGCATTTATTTTTAGGAATACCGCTATGCTTCAAGCCACCGAGATCCTGAACGCCAGCATCCTCATCGTCGATGACCAGGAGGCCAACGTCATGCTGCTGGAACAGGTGCTGCGCAATGCCGGCTATACGCGCATCACCTCCACCATGGACCCGCAAGCCGTGCGCGCGCTGCACCAGCAGCACCGCTACGACCTGATCCTGCTCGACTTGCAGATGCCGGAAATGGATGGTTTTGAAGTCATGGAAGGCTTGCGCGACCTCGAGGCGGGCAGCTATCTGCCCGTGCTGGTCATCACGGCCCAGCCGGGCCACAAGCTGCGCGCGCTGCAGGCGGGCGCCAAGGATTTCGTCAGCAAGCCCTTCGACCTGGTGGAAGTCAAGACGCGCATCCACAACATGCTGGAAGTGCGATTGCTGTACCAGAAGCTGGCCGAATACAACAAGTCGCTGGAACAGATGGTGGAAGTGCGCACGGCGGAGTTGCGCGAAAGCGAAGCGCGCTTCCAGCGCTTCACGGAACTGTCGTCCGACTGGTACTGGGAACAGGATGCGCAGGGCAACTTGACGCGCTTTTCCGGCCCCGTGGCTGAAATGCTGGGTATCGGCAGCGAGGAAGAGCCGCAGCGTTGGAACGCGGCCGAACGCGCCTCGCTCGACGCCAAGATTGCCGCAAGGGAACCGTTTCTCGACTTTATCTACAGCCGCGCCAACCTCGACGGCAGCACGCAATACCTGCAGGTGAGCGGCGAACCGATGTTCGACACGGGCAGCCGTTTCATCGGCTACCGCGGCATCGGCCTCGATGTCACGGAGCGCCATCGCAGTGCCTGATTTATACTGGGCGCCATCGATACAGACCAGGAAAAATCATGACCGACAAATCTCCCTCCTACTGGTTCCCCGCCAAGACCTATGGCTGGGGCTGGGGCTTGCCCATCACCTGGCAAGGCTGGCTGGTGTTCCTGGCCGCGCTGGCGCTGTTCGCCTGCGGCGCCTTCCTGTTCCCCCCGCAAACCATGCTGGTCGGCTACATCGTCTATGAAGTGGCCATCGTTGCCGTGCTCATTTTCATCTGCCAGCTGAAGGGCGAACCGACCAGCTGGCGCTGGGGCAAGAAGAAATAAGCGCGCTGGCGTCTGTTGCAATGCAGCAGATGCGCAAAGACGACACCTGCAAGAAATCATCTGGCCACGCGGCGCGAACCGCGTATAATTGGCTCGCTGCCGCAAGGCGGCAAACGCTAGGGGTCCTGCCTTTCGCTGTGGAAACACGGTGCAAGCGCGGGTGAGAAATACCCTCCGAACCTGATCTGGATAATGCCAGCGAAGGGAAGCTTTAGGATGACTGCACCCCGCCTTTCCGCGTGCGCAATTCCGAACCTCCTTAGCTGGCTCCAGGCTTAAAAATAGTCTAGCCAAGGAGCCAAAATGAACGCCAACCCGAAATTCCTCTCCGCCACCGCCACGGTCGACGAAGCCGCCATCGCGCCGCTGCCCAATTCGCGCAAGATCTACGTGCAAGGCAGCCGCCCCGACATCCGCGTGCCCATGCGCGAGATCAGCCAGTCCGACACGGAAGCGTCGTTCGGCGGCGAAAAGAATCCGCCGATCTACGTCTACGACACGTCCGGCCCGTACACGGACCCGGACGTGAATATCGATATCCGCTCCGGCCTCGATACGCCGCGCCTGCCGTGGATCATGGAGCGTGCCGACACGGAGGAATTGCCCGGTCCCACCTCCGATTACGGCATCGCCCGCCTGGCGGACCCCAAGCTGGCCGAGCTGCGTTTCAACCTGCACCGCAAGCCGCGCCGCGCCATCGCCGGCAAGAACGTGACGCAAATGCACTATGCGCGTCAGGGCATCATCACGCCGGAAATGGAATTCGTCGCCATCCGCGAAAACATGCGCCGCCAGGAGTATTTGCGCGAGCTCAAGGCCTCTGGCCCCATGGGCGAGCGCCTGGCCGACCTGATGGGCCGCCAGCATCCGGGCCAGTCCTTCGGCGCCAGCATCCCGGTCGAAATCACGCCGGAATTCGTGCGCGAGGAAATCGCCCGCGGCCGCGCCATCATCCCCGCCAATATCAATCACCCGGAAGTCGAACCGATGATTATCGGCCGCAATTTCCTGGTGAAAATCAATGCGAATATCGGCAATTCCGCCGTGACGTCCTCCATCGGCGAGGAAGTGGAAAAGATGACCTGGGCCATCCGCTGGGGCGGCGACAATGTGATGGACCTGTCCACAGGTAAACATATCCACGAGACGCGCGAATGGATCGTGCGCAACAGCCCCGTGCCCATCGGCACCGTGCCCATCTACCAGGCGCTGGAAAAGGTCAACGGCAAGGCGGAAGATCTGACGTGGGAAATCTTCCGCGACACCCTGATTGAGCAGGCCGAGCAGGGCGTCGATTATTTCACCATCCACGCGGGCGTGCTGCTGCGCTATGTGCCGATGACAGCCAAGCGCCTGACGGGCATCGTTTCGCGCGGCGGCTCCATCATGGCGAAATGGTGTCTGGCGCACCACCAGGAATCGTTCCTGTACACGCATTTCGAAGAGATCTGCGAAATCATGAAGGCGTATGACGTGTCGTTCTCGCTGGGCGACGGCTTGCGCCCCGGTTCCATCTACGACGCCAATGACGAGGCGCAGCTGGGCGAGCTGAAAACCCTGGGCGAGCTGACGCAAGTTGCCTGGAAGCACGACGTGCAAGTGATGATCGAAGGTCCGGGCCACGTGCCCATGCAATTGATCAAGGAAAACATGGACTTGCAGCTGGAACAGTGCGGCGAGGCGCCGTTCTACACCTTGGGGCCGCTGACGACGGATATCGCGCCCGGCTACGACCACATCACCTCGGGCATCGGCGCGGCCATGATCGGCTGGTATGGCACGGCCATGCTGTGCTACGTGACGCCGAAGGAACACCTGGGCTTGCCGAACAAGGCGGACGTCAAGGACGGCATCATCACGTACAAGATCGCGGCGCACGCGGCCGATCTGGCGAAAGGCCATCCGGGCGCGCAAATCCGCGACAACGCGCTGTCGAAAGCCCGCTTCGAATTCCGCTGGGACGACCAGTTCAACATCGGTCTGGACCCGGACAAGGCGCGCGAATTCCACGATGAAACCTTGCCCAAGGATTCGGCCAAGGTGGCGCATTTCTGCTCCATGTGCGGCCCGCATTTCTGCTCGATGAAGATCACGCAGGAAGTGCGCGAATACGCGGCCGGCATGGGTATCGCGGAAGACAAGGCGCTCAAGCAGGGCATGGAAATCAAGGCCATCGAATTCATCAAGAACGGCGCCGAGCTGTACCGCAAGGTCTGAAGGAGGGCGTGATGACTGCATTGATCGACATCACGCTCAACGGCGCGCCGCACCAGGTGCCGCCGGGGCAAACCCTGGACCAATTGATCGCCGCGCTGTCGCTGGAAAACCAGGCGCTGGCGCTGGCCGTCAACCGCAGCGTCGTGCCGCGCAAGGCGTGGCAGGACAGGGTCCTGGAAATTCAAGACCAGGTGGAAATCGTACGCGCGATTGGCGGCGGTTAAGTTGAGAATAGACAAGGAAACGCACATGAATACCGCAACAAACAACGACCTGCTGACCATCGCAGGCAAACAGTACCAATCGCGCCTGCTGGTGGGCAGCGGCAAGTATAAGGATTTGCCGCAGACGCGCGAAGCGACGGACGCGGCGGAAGCGCAGATCATCACGGTGGCGATCCGCAGGGTGAATATCGGGCAAGATCCGAATGCGCCCAGCCTGCTGGACTTCGTGCCGCCCGACCAGTACACGATTTTGCCGAACACGGCCGGCTGTTACAACGCCAAGGATGCCGTGTACACCCTGCAACTGGCGCGGGAACTCCTGGGCGGGCGCAATCTGGTGAAACTGGAAGTGCTGGGCGATGAAAAGACGCTGTTTCCGCACATGCCGGAAACCCTGGTCGCGGCCGAAGCGCTGGTCAAGGATGGCTTCGACGTGATGGTCTACTGCAGCGACGATCCGATCCAGGCGAAGATTCTGGAAGACATCGGCTGCGTGGCCGTCATGCCGCTGGCGTCACTGATCGGCTCGGGCATGGGCATCCTGAATCCGTGGAATTTGTCCTTGATCATCGACCAGGCGAAAGTGCCCGTACTCGTCGATGCGGGCGTGGGCACGGCGTCGGATGCGGCCATTGCCATGGAACTCGGTTGCGATGGCGTGCTGATGAATACGGCCATTGCCGGCGCGCGCGACCCCGTGCGCATGGCGCATGCGATGAAGCTGGCCGTGCGGGCCGGGCGCGAAGCGTTTTTGGCGGGCCGCATGCCGCGCAAGTTCGCCGCCTCGCCTTCGTCGCCGATGGCGGGCCGGCTGGCGTGATGGAGCGACGGCGTCCCACCGTGCTCGTGTTTGCCGGCGCCGACCCATCGGGCGGCGCCGGCATCGCCGCCGATATTCTAGCGATTGCGGCGCAGGGCGCGCATGCCTTGCCCGTCATCACGGCGCTGACGGTGCAGGACAACGACCGCGTGTTTGCTGTCGAGCCCGTGGCGCCGGAATTGCTGCGCCGCCAGGCGCAGGCACTGATCGACAAGGTCGCCATCGATGCCGTGAAAATCGGCATTCCCGGCAGCGCGGCGAATGCGGCCGTCATCGCGCAACTGATCGCCCAATTGCGGCTGTCCCGGCCGAACTTGCCCGTCGTGCTCGATCCCGTGCTGGCCAGCGGCCATGGCGACATGCTCAGCCGGGACGACGCCGTGCTGGCGCTGGCGCCCTTGCTGCCGGTGACTACCGTCATCGTACCGAACGGGCCGGAAGCGCTGGCCCTTGGTGGCGCAGATAACTTGCGCGCGCAAGGCTGTGGACACGTGCTGGTGACGGGCGGCCACGGCGACGGCGAGGAGATCGTCAACCGCTGGCTGGACGGTGATGGGCGCGCGCGCGAGTGGCGCTGGCCGCGCCTGCCCGGAGAGTTTCATGGCAGCGGCTGCACGTTGGCGTCGGCCATCGCGGCCCGCCTGGCATTGGGCCAGCCGCTGGCGCAAGCGCTTGACCGGGCGCAAGCCTATTGCCATGCGGCCCTGGCCGGCGCGTATGCGATTGCGCCAGGTCAACTCATGCCGCAACGATTCATTGAATAAGGAAAACATCATGCGTGGACTGTATCTGGTCACCCCGAACTGGGATGACACCGACCGCCTGCTCGATATCACGGAGCAGGCTTTGCATGGCGGCGTGGCCCTGCTGCAATACCGCCACAAGAGTGCCGACGCGGAGCAGCGGCGCGAACAGGCGGGCGCCTTGCTGGCCCTGGCCCGCAAGTATGGCGTGCCTTTCATCGTCAACGATTTTCTCGAGCTGTGCGAAGAGCTGGACGCGGACGGCGTGCACGTGGGCGGCACGGACGCGTCCGTCGCGCAGGTGCGCGCGCGCCTGGGCAAGGACAAGCTCGTCGGCGCCTCCTGCTATGGCGACATGGCCCTGGCGCGCACGGCAGCAGAGGGCGGCGCCAGCTACGTGGCCTTCGGCGGCTTTTATCCGTCGCTGGTGAAAAAGTATCCGGTGACGACGCCGCCCGATATCGTGCTGCAGGCGAAACGCGAGATCGCCTTGCCCTGCGTGGTGATCGGCGGCATGACGCCGGAAAACGCGGTGCCGCTGGTGGCGCGCGGGGCCGACATGGTGGCGGCGATCAGCAGCGTATTTGGCAAGGGATATCAGGCGGACGATGTGGATATTGCAGTGCAGCAATTCAATCTGCTGTTTGCGCAGGCCGGGGAGGCGTGAGGGGGCGGATTTGGCGAATAATCGGCATATAATAAGGGCATCATTCATTACCGAGGTCCCTTTACCCATGAGTCAGCCAGCCGCCGCGAAACGCCTTATCCTGATCGTTGACGATGACCAGCTCCTGTTGGAATTCCTTGGCGAAGTCCTGCGCCATGCCGGCTACGAGACGGCCCTGGCCCATTCGGCCGAAGTGGCGCTGCAGCTGATCGCCCAGCGCGAGCCTGACCTGGCCTTGCTCGACATCCACATGCCGGGCATGTCCGGCCTGGAACTGGCCAAGCGCCTGCACGGCGAAACGGCCGTGCCATTCATGTTCCTGTCCGGCAGCGGCGACAGCGAATCGGGCAAGCAGGCGGCCGCCTACGGCGCCGTCGGCTATGTCGTCAAACCCGTCGACGAAGGCCGCTTGATGCCGGCGTTCGAAGCGGGCCTGGCGCGCGCCGATGAAATCCGCCAGCTGCGCCGCACCGAGCTGAACCTGAACGCGGCCCTGGCCGCCGGCCGGGAAACGAGCCTGGCCGTCGGTTTGCTGATGGGCAAGTTCCAGACGGACCGCAACACGGCGTTCGAAGTGCTGCGCGACCACGCCCGCTCCAGCCGCCGCAAGATCAATGAAATCGCCAGCCAGCTGTTGCTGGCCGAGGAAACCCTGAACGGCTTGCACGGCGCGTTTTTGAATCGGGCGAAAACCAAGTAAGAGTTTCAAGTAAGTGTTTCAAGTAAGCGTTGCACCGGCGCCGGCGTGGCATGTCGGCGCCTGCCTTGTTATGATGTGACGATACGGCGCGCTGGCGCGCCTGGTTCAACCATACACAGGACACACATGAAAACCAAAGCAGCGATTGCATGGAAGGCGGGCGCGCCTTTGACCATCGAGGAAGTCGACCTGGCCGGCCCGCGCGAGGGAGAAGTACTGGTCGAGATCAAGGCCACGGGCATTTGCCACACCGATTACTACACCCTGTCGGGCGCCGATCCGGAAGGCATCTTCCCATCCATCCTCGGCCATGAAGGCGCGGGCATCGTCGTCGACGTGGGGCCTGGCGTGAAAAGCCTGAAGAAGGATGACCACGTCATCCCCCTGTACACGCCGGAATGCCGCCAGTGCAAATTCTGCCTGTCGCAAAAGACCAACCTGTGCCAGTCGATCCGCTCGACCCAGGGCCGCGGCCTGATGCCGGACGCGACGTCGCGCTTTTCCATCGACGGCAAGCCCATCTTCCACTACATGGGCACGTCCACCTTCTCGAACTACATCGTCGTGCCGGAAATCGCCCTGGCGAAGATCCGCGAAGACGCGCCCTTCGACAAAGTCTGCTACATCGGCTGCGGCGTGACGACGGGCGTGGGCGCCGTGTTGTTTACGGCCAAGGTCGAGGCGGGCGCCAACGTGGTCGTGTTCGGCCTGGGCGGCATCGGCCTGAACGTGATCCAGGCGGCCAAGATGGTCGGCGCCGACAAAATCATCGGCGTGGACATCAATCCGGCGCGCCAGGCCATCGCGCGCAAGTTCGGCATGACGCATTTCGTCAACGCCAACGAGGTGGAAAACGTTGTCGATACCATCGTGCAGCTGACGGACGGCGGCGCCGACTATTCGTTCGAATGCATCGGCAACACCACCACGATGCGCCAGTCGCTCGAGTGCTGCCACAAGGGCTGGGGCCAGTCCATCATCATCGGCGTGGCGGCGGCGGGCCAGGAAATTTCCACGCGTCCGTTCCAGCTGGTGACGGGGCGCGTGTGGAAAGGTTCCGCTTTCGGCGGCGCGCGCGGCCGCACGGACGTGCCGAAGATCGTCGACTGGTACATGGAAGGCAAGCTCAATATCGATGATTTGATCACACACAGACTGAAGCTCGATGATATCAATCAAGGTTTCGACTTGATGAAGAGCGGTGAATCGATCCGTTCCGTCGTGCTGTATTAATTAATTGAAATTTAATTGAAATACGCCGTACCACGGCGTTTTTGCGGAGGCTGCGGCCTCCGTTTTTTTGGCTATGTCACCGTCAAATGTGGGAATGCTCCCAGTGTTGCTTTCAATAACGTTTCTGGTGAGCGGATGCGCCTGGCGTCGAGTATCCAGCGCCAGCCCAGGTAATTCGGCAGGTAGCGCGTCGCCACGCCGCGAAAGGGCCGCAGCCAGTCCCGCAGACGGCTGTGATACGCATTGACGTTCTGCACATGCGCGGCGCCTTGCACACGGATGCCGGCGCGCAAGTTGACGGCCTGGTGGCTGATGCCCGCTTCCCTGGCAAACGCCCGGTAGGCGGCATGGCCATCCGTTACCAGCAGGACATCCTTATCGATGACAGGTAACAGACAGCGGTGCAGCTGTGCCTTCGTCAACGCCCCTTTGCCCGTGACGAAATCGAGGGTCTGGCCTGTGCGGTCGCGCGCCACCAGGATACAGACCTGCTCATCGGAAATGCCGCGCTGGCGGGCATGGCCGCCCCGGCGGCGGGCCGGACGCGTCATCTGCCTCGATCCCTTTTCCGATTCCAGCACATATAACTCGTCCGCCTCGGCAATGCCATGCAGGCCATGCGGCCGATCCGTCCTGGCGACGCGGAGAAAACGGTGGCGCCAGCGAAACGTGGTGTTGCGGTGCAATCCCAGCTGCTGAGCGGCCTGGCGTACCGACCTCGAATCGAGCAGGCAATCGGCATAGGCGATCCATAGGGCCTTGTGACGCAAGCGGGACAGCGGCGTGCCCGTCAAGGCATTGAAGGTGCGCCCGCACGGTACACAACGGTAGCGCTGCAAACCATGCGCATGGCCATGCCGGTGCAGCTGATGCGAGTGGCAGGCGGGACAGGCCAGGCGCGGCTGCGCCACGCTTTCCAGCAGCGCGACGGTCGCGTCATGTGGCGCGTTGCCACGCAGCAAGGTTATGCCTGCCTGCCGCTGGCGCCGGTTCAGGTAAGCAAACTGTGCGATAAAGCTGATCCAGTCGGCTGGCTGCATGATCTACTCCCTGCGTGGTGAATATGCAGAGTCAGACAGCGCAGCCAACGGAAGATTCCGGCATTTCCCCTACTTGCCGATGACAGAGCCTTTTTTTTGCCCGGCATGCCATCCATCGTCCGTGCTTGCCATCCAGGCAGGCCTTTTTGCAGCCTGTCGCACGGCGCTGGAGGCCAGGTCCGCTTGCCGCTACAGTCAACGCTCCACTACTTTTGCGACGAGGCAGCCATGACCACTTCCCATCGTTTGATCCTCAGCCTGGCCGGTATCCTGCTTGGCGGCAGCGCGCTGGCCGTGCAGCCGCCGCAACCGCCCGCGCCACCGGCCCCGCCGGCCGCGCCCAGCGTGCAGGTCAGCCGCTCGCTCGACAAGGGCGAAAGCTATGCGCTGGTCGATGGCACCAGGGATAGCGAGGGCGTCATCGTCGTCGACAGCGATATTCACTCGGAGCAGGTGGAAAAACTCAAGCGCTCGATCAAGGGGCCGTTCCTGTGGTTCCGCGACCAGGGGCAGGCCTATGTGCTGCAGGATGCGGCCTTGCTGGGCAAGGTGCGCACGGCATGGGAACCCTCGAAACAGCTGGGCAAGGAGATGAGCGCGCTTGGCGATCAAATGGGCGCGCACGGCAAGGCCATGGGTGAAATGGGCCGCAAGATGGGAGCCCGCAGCCTGGAAAAAGGCAGCGCGCGCGAGTCGGAACAGCTGCGCTTGCTGGGCCGCCAGCAGCAGGAGCTGGGCCGCAAGCTCGGCGACGCCTCGCGCCGCCAGGCGCTGGCGACGAGCGACACGGCGCGGCGCGCGGCCGAGCGCGACGTGGAAGGCCTGCAACAGCAGATGGAAGACGCGCAGGACAAAATGGAAGAGATCAACGACCGCATCGCCGACGTACACGAGCGCGAGGCCGAGAAAATGGAGCAGATGTCGCGCCAGATGGAGCAGCGCGGCAAGCCGATGGAAGCGCTGGGCAAGCAAATGGGCGACCTGGGCCGCCAGCAGGAAAAAGTCGTCAAGATCGCGGACAAGACCACGCGCCAGGTGATCGCCCAGGCGCTCAGCGAGGGCAAGGCCAAGCTGGTGCGCTGAAGGATGTGCTCAATTAGCAGGCCATTGGCTTGCGCATCAGGCAGCGAAGCGCCGGATCGTGTCCGTCCTGCGCTTCGCGCGCCAGCTTGAGCGCGTGGCCTGCGCCCAGCGCCGCAGCCCCGATTTCGCTGAAACCATGGCGCGCATAGTAGGGTGCGTTCCATGGCAGGTGGCGATACGTGCTGAGCGTCAGGCAGGCGCAGCCCTGCGCCTGGGCATGGGCCGCTGCCGCATCGAGCAAGCGCGCGCCCACGCCCTGCCGTTGATGCGGCAGGGCAACGGACAACTCCACGATGAACAGTTGCCCGTCGAGCGGTTCGGCGGCCAGGAAGCCTGTTGGCGCAGCGTGCCCATCGGCGGCCACCCATACGCCGCCCTCGCGCTGCAGCGCCTGTAAGGCGCTCAATGGCAAGGGTTCTCCCTGCGCCAGCCACGCCAGTCCGGGGCCGGCCTGCGCAAACAGGGCCGCGGCGCTGCGCTCGACTTGGGCCAGCAGGGGCAGGTCGGCGCTGCTGGCTGCGCGGATGGCGTACTTCACTGCGTATGCCACAAGGCGGCCACGGCGCGGTATTGCGCCGGCAACTGCCTGGCGTTGTCCTCGCTGGCATATGCGTCATCCTGCACCGTGTCCCAGCGCGCGTCGCAGCTGAAACGGTAGACTTGCACCTCGTCCCCGTAGCGGCACACGGCCAGGCCGTGGATGGCGATGGGGGCGGCGCCATCTTCAGCGGCGACATGGCCGAAAGGCAAGTCGGACCAGGCCCAGGCCAGTACGCGGGCGCCGTCGAGGTGGCTGGGAGGTGTCATGGGCGTTGTTTCCGTCAGCTGTGCAGTGATGCCGATTGTAGCGCGCACGCGGCGAATCCGGCGCGACCGCTGGACAAATGCACAGTATTTTTAGCCATGCCGGTATAATCACGGCATGCAAAATCTTCTTCACAACCTCAATCCCGAACAATTGGCTGCCGTCACCTTGCCGGCGCAGCATGCGCTGATCCTGGCGGGCGCCGGTTCGGGCAAGACCCGCGTGCTGACCACCCGCATCGCGTGGCTGATCCAGACCCAGCAGGTATCGCCGCCCGGCATCCTGGCCGTGACGTTTACCAACAAAGCCGCCAAGGAAATGCTCACGCGCCTGTCGGCCATGCTGCCGATTAACACGCGCGGCATGTGGATCGGCACCTTCCACGGCTTGTGCAACCGCTTGCTGCGCACGCACTACCGCGACGCGGCCTTGCCGCAGACCTTCCAGATCCTCGATTCCCAGGATCAATTGTCCGTGATCAAGCGCTTGTTGAAGGCAAACAATATCGATGATGAAAAATTCCCGCCGAAGACGGTGATGTATTTCATCAACAACGCCAAGGACCAGGGCTTGCGCGCCACGGACGTGGAAGCGTACGACGCGCACGAGCGCAAGATGGTCGAGCTGTACCAGCTGTACGACGACCAGTGCCAGCGCGAAGGCGTCGTCGATTTTGCCGAATTGCTGTTGCGCACGTATGAATTGCTGAGCCGCAACCAGCCCTTGCGCGAACACTACCAGGCGCGCTTCCGCCATATTTTGGTGGACGAGTTCCAGGATACGAACAACCTGCAATACAACTGGCTCAAATTGCTGGCCGGCCACGGCAGCCGCGATGGCGGCGCCCTGTTTGCCGTCGGCGACGATGACCAGAGCATCTATGCGTTCCGCGGCGCCAACGTGGGCAACATGAGTGCCTTCGAGCACGAGTTCCAGGTGAAGAACTTGATCAAGCTGGAGCAGAACTACCGCTCGCACGGTCACATCCTCGACAGCGCCAACGTATTGATCGCGAACAATAGCAAGCGCCTGGGCAAGAATCTGCGCACGGACGCGGGCCATGGCGAGCAGGTGCGCGTGTATGAAGCCAGTTCCGACTTGCAGGAAGCGCAATGGATCATCGAAGAGGCGAAAAGCCTGATCGCCGATGGCGCGTCGCGCAGTGAAATCGCCATCTTGTACCGCTCGAATGCGCAGTCGCGCGTGATCGAACACGCGCTGTTCTCGGCCGCGATTCCGTATCACGTGTATGGCGGCCAGCGCTACTTCCAGCGCGCCGAGGTCAAGCACGCAATTGCCTATCTGCAATTGATGGACAATCCGCACAACGATTCGGCCTTCTTGCGCGTGGTCAATTTCCCCACGCGGGGCATCGGCATGCGCTCGATCGAGCAATTGCAGGCCGCGTCGGAACAGTACGGCATTTCGCTGTATGCGGCCGTGCCCTACGTGGCGGGCAAGGCGGGCAGCGTGCTGGCCGGCTTCGTCAAGCTGATCGAAGGCGTGCGTTTCGAAACGCAGCAATTGTCCTTGCCGGAAATGGTCAGAGTGGTGCTGGAAGCGAGTACCTTGCTGCAACATTATCAGAATGAAAAGGAAGGCGCCGACCGCATCGAGAACCTGGAGCAGATGGTCAGCGCGGCCAGCCAGTTCATTTCCGAAGAAGGTTTTGGCCAGGGCGCGCCCGCGCATTTGGGGCCAGCGGCCCAGGCGCAGTCGGGCGCGCCCGTCGTGAACCAGGATGGCATCGAAATCCTGGACGCCGACGCGCCGTTGCCGGCCGTGATGTCGCCGCTCTCCGCCTTCCTGTCGCATGCGTCGCTGGAAGCGGGCGATAACCAGGCGCAGGCGGGCCAGGATGCGCTGCAGATGATGACGGTGCACTCGGCCAAGGGCCTGGAATTCGACAACGTGTTCATTACCGGCCTGGAAGAGGGCCTGTTCCCGCACGAAAGCAGCTCGAAGGAAGACAACGGCGTGGAAGAGGAACGCCGGCTCATGTACGTGGCCATCACGCGCGCGCGCAAGCGCTTATATATGAGCTTTTCGCAGACGCGCATGCTGCATGGCCAGACGCGCTACAACATGAAGTCGCGCTTCTTCGACGAATTGCCGGAAGAATCGCTGAAATGGCTGTCGCCGAAGGTGCAGGCGAACTGGTTCGGCAACCGCAAGTCGGCCTGGGACGAGGCGCCGAAGCTGGCTAGCCTGGGTTCGGACAATGCGATTGCGCAAAAGATCGCGCAAAAAGCCACGGGCGGCGGCTGGCGCATCGGCGAATCGGTGGCGCACGCCAAGTTCGGCGAGGGCGTGATCGTCAATATCGAAGGCGGCGGCGGCAATGCGCGCGCGCAAATCAACTTCGGCCAGCACGGCATGAAGGTGCTCGACCTGGGCATCGCCAAATTGGAACGCCTGGGCCGCTAGTTTTCTGAGTAGCAATAAAAAAGGGCAGCCTGCGCAGGCTGCCCTTTTTTCATGCGGCGTGAAAATCAGTCGTTGGGCTTGTCCAGCGACACCGTCTTGCTTTCATCGACGGGCAAGCCGAAGATCTGGCGGTAGGCGGCGTAGAACGAGCAATGCATGATGATGGTCAAGATCATCGACAGCGGCATCATCAGTTGCATCATCAGCGGCGTGCGGCCAAAGATGACGGCCAGCAACTGGCTGGTGACGACGCTGATGGCGAACCAGGTGGCGGCGAAGACGATGAAGGCCGACAGCGAGCGCCAGACGGCGAAAAAGCTGAAGAACAGCGCCTTGCCCAGCCCGGTTTGTTTCCAGTAGATCAGCGGTGCGGCAAAGCAGAAGGCCATGGCGGCCGGCACGTACAGCACGATGGCCAGCAGGATGCCGAGGCCCAGGCGCGATTCGGGGATGGCGGTGCGCGCCGCTTCTTCCGTCAATTGCCCCGTGACCAGTTGCCACAGCAAGCCGTCGTCCACCAAAGTCGAGGCGCCGATGGCCACGATGGCCATCAGGATGTACAGCACGCCCAGGCCGAACAGGGAAGGAAAGGCCGGTTTGCGGAAGCCCGAGATCAACAGGCTGGGCAAGACGCGCTTGCCCTGGTCGATGTTCAGGCAGCCTTGCACGAAGGCGACGGAAAACACGGGGACGAGGATGACGGGCAGCATCTGGCCGAGCACGGGCACGATGCTGACGGCCAGCATGCAGAACATATAGCCGAGAAACAGCATCGACATGCCGCCAGGTTGCTTGCGAAACAGGGCGAAGCCTTGTTTCACCCATTGCCAACCTGTACTTGCAGGTAATTTTTCCATGTTTAAAACAGTTCCGGAGCAGGTGTGGCGATACGTTCGCGCAGAATGCGTTCGAAATGCGTGGGATCGTGCGGGGTCAGCATTTCCGCTTCGCGCGGCTGGTAATAATCGTACAGGCGCGACAGCCAGAAGCGCAGCGCGGCGGCGCGCAGCATCGGTTGCCATGCCGTCTGTTCTTCATGCGTAAACGGACGCACGGCCCGGTAGGCGTCGAGCAGGGCGCGCACTCTTGCCGTGTCGAGCACGCCCGTGGCCAGGTCCACGCACCAGTCGTTGACGGTGACGGCCACGTCGAACAGCCAGGTGTCGCAGCCGGCAAAGTAAAAGTCGAAAAAGCCCGTCAGTTGTTCGCCGTCAAACATGACG
This sequence comes from Janthinobacterium sp. SUN100, assembly GCF_030397705.1. Taxonomy (NCBI): domain Bacteria; kingdom Pseudomonadati; phylum Pseudomonadota; class Betaproteobacteria; order Burkholderiales; family Oxalobacteraceae; genus Janthinobacterium; species Janthinobacterium sp. SUN100. The sequence continues at coordinate 124,175 of NZ_JAPUBU010000006.1, forward strand.
TTGTTGCGGAACAAGTCGGCATGCACGGGACCGCGCGGGATGGCTTTATAGGTATCGCAGGCAGCAAAGGCGTCCTGGAAGTGGATTTCCGCGCGCAGCAGATGCGCCCTGGCATCGTCGAGGTGGTGCAGGACGAGCGGCGTGGTGGTGTTCCACCAGTCCAGGCCACGCAGATTCGGCTGTTGCAGGGGGAAGTCCTGCGCCGCCAGGTGCATCTTCGCCAGCATGGCGCCCACGGCCGCGCAATGCACGGCTTGCGGCGCCATCTGCGAGCTGCCGTCGAGTTTGCTGACGATGGCGGCCGGCTTGCCTTGCAAGGCCGTCACCAGTTCGCCGTCCGCATTGGCGATCGGCGCCGGCACCAGTACGCCCCGGTCCGCCAAATGGCGCATCAGTTGCAGATAAAACGGCAATTGCTCGAAGCTGAGGTTTTCAAAGATCGTCAGCACATACTCGCCGCGCTCCGTGCTCAGGAAGAAATTGCTGTTCTCGATGCCGGACGCGATGCCCTTGAGCGCCAGAGGTTTGCCGAGTGGAAATTGCGTGATCCACTGGCCGATATCGTCCAGGTGTAGCGCGGTAAAAACTGCCATGGGAAAGAGAGGAATGGTCTAAAAGGTCAAAAAAAGCCGGCTGCCCCGCAGGTGGCCGGGGCAGGGCAGAAGAGAGTGGCTGCTTACTTCGCTGGTGCGGGCGGCGCTGGCGCGTCCGCGGCCTCTTCGTCGCGTTGTTTCTGTTTCTTCTTGCCCAGATCAAATTCCAGTACTTTCCATTGCGGGCCGCGCAGGGCGCCGCTGTGGGCCTGGTCGCCGCCGGCGGCCGGCTTCATGTAATAGGTGCTGCCGCCGCTCGTCACTTTCACTTCGGACGTCACGCCCGCTTCGCGTTTTTCGGTAATCTGCTGCTTGGCCGCGGCCGGCGCCACGGTGATGGGCGCTTCGCCCATTTCCTCGATGCGTTCCAGTTGTGGCGGCGCGTCGCTCGGTTTGGCCGGCGTCTGGGCGCTGGCGATGGCCGAACATGCCAGCAGGGGCAGGGCGAGGAATGTCCAGAGTGTCGATGTACGCATCATGATGGGTTCGCTTCCATGTGAGGGACTGCAGCGCGTGCAGTAGTGTAATGCCGTCAATTTATCTATAAGGCATTGTAACAAACTGGTAGGCAATGCTGTTTAATACGGCTGATTAATGTGCCGAAATGGCCAGCAGTGGCGGCCCGCGCGCCCGCACGGGGCCGCCAGGGTGGCAAAAACGCCGGAAACGGCAGGTGTTGCGGCCGGTGGCGCGGCCCTAAACTCTGCGATAATTGGGCGATATTCCGCCCGCCTGCCGATGTTTCTTCCCGGCTGGCGCGGCTCACCTTATTTTATTGGCATTATGCAAAACACCCTGCTGTTAGTCGACGGTTCCAGTTACCTCTATCGTGCCTTCCATGCGCTGCCCGACCTGCGCAGCCCGGACGGCTATCCCACGGGCGCCATGCACGGCATGGTCAACATGCTGCGCCGCCTGCGCGCCGACTACCCGGCCGCCTATATCGCCTGCGTTTTCGATGCCAAAGGCAAAACTTTCCGCGATGACATGTATCCGGAATACAAGGCCACGCGCGCCTCGATGCCGGACGACCTGCGCCTGCAGATCGAACCGATCCACGAAGCCGTGCGCGCCATGGGTTGGCCTATCCTGATGGTCGACGGCGTGGAAGCGGACGACGTGATCGGCACCCTGGCCGTGCAGGCGGCCGCCGCCGGCATGGATGTGGTGGTGTCGACGGGCGACAAGGACCTGGCGCAGCTGGTCAACAGCCAGGTGACCCTGATCAATACCATGAGCAATGAAAAGCTCGATGAAGCGGCCGTGCTGGTCAAGTTCGGCGTGCCGCCCAACCGCATCATCGATTATCTGTCGCTGATCGGCGATACGGTCGACAACGTGCCGGGCGTATCGAAATGCGGCCCGAAGACGGCCGTCAAATGGCTGACCTTGTACGACAGCCTGGAAGGCGTGATGGAAAACGCGGCCAAGGTGGGCGGCGCCGTGGGTGAAAACCTGCGCACGGCCCTGCCATGGCTGCCGCAGGCGCGCGCCTTGATCACCGTCAAGACCGATTGCGACTTGTCCGAACACATGACGACCATCGCCGACTCGCTGGTGGCGAAACACGAAGACAAGGAAGCGCTGCTGGCCTTCTTCCAGCGCTACGGCTTCAAGGCCCTGCTGCGCGAACTGGGCGCCACGCCGCCGCCGATGTCGCCCGTTGGCGCACCGGCAACTGGCGGCGCTGCCGCCAACACGACGGGCGACATGTTTGCCGATGCCGCTCCGGCCGTGGACGCCGTGTATGAAACCGTGCTGACGGACGAGCAGCTGGACAAATGGATCGCCCTGATCGATGCGGCGGCTTTGACGGCCGTCGATACGGAAACCACGTCGCTGGAACCGATGACGGCGCAAATGGTCGGCATTTCCCTCTCCGTGGCAGAGCACGCCGCCTGCTATATCCCGCTGGCCCACGATTACGCGGGCGCGCCGGAACAGTTGACGCGCGAACACGTGCTGGCGAAACTGCGTCCATGGTTGGAAGATGCGAACAAGCCCAAGCTGGGCCAGAACCTCAAGTATGACAGCCACATCTTCGCCAACCACGGCGTGACGTTGCGCGGCATCGCCCACGATACCTTGCTCGAATCGTATGTGTTCGAATCGCACAAGAAGCACGACATGGACAGCCTGGCCCTGCGCCATCTGAATTACACGACCATCCCGTTCGAGGACGTGTGCGGCAAGGGCGCCAAGCAGATCACGTTCAACCAGGTGGAAGTGGAGCAGGCGGCGAAATACGCGGCCGAGGATGCGGACGTCACCTTGCGTTTGCACAATGCCATGTGGGGCAATGTGGCGAATGATGAGAAGCTGACCTTCATCTATGAAAAGATCGAGATGCCGACGGCCGTGGTCTTGCAAAAGATCGAGCGCAACGGCGTGCTGATCGACGATGAATTGCTCAACATCCAGTCGGCCGAGCTGGCCGTCAAGATTCTCGAACTGGAAAAGAAGGCGTATGAACTGGCCGAGCAGCCGTTTAATCTGGGCTCGCCCAAGCAGATCGGCGAAATTTTCTTTGAAAAATTGAAACTGCCGGTGGTCAAGAAAACCCCGACAGGCGCGCCGTCGACGGATGAGGAAGTGCTGCAAAAGCTGGCCGAGGATTATCCGCTGCCCAAAGTGCTGCTCGAATACCGCGGCATGGCCAAGCTGAAGTCGACGTATACCGATAAATTGCCGAAGATGATCAACGTCACGACGGGGCGCGTGCACACGAACTATGCGCAAGCCGTGGCCGTGACGGGACGGTTGGCGTCGAACGATCCTAACTTGCAGAATATTCCCATCCGCAGCGCGGAAGGCCGGCGCATCCGCGAAGCGTTTATTGCGCCGCCGGGCAGCCATATCGTCTCGGCCGACTATTCGCAGATCGAATTGCGCATCATGGCGCACATCTCGGGCGATGAAGCCATGCTGCGCGCGTTTGCCGACGGCATTGACATTCACCGCGCCACGGCCGCCGAAATCTTTGGCGTGCCGGCCGCGGAAGTGCAGAGCGAACAGCGCCGCTACGCCAAGGTCATCAACTTTGGTTTGATCTACGGCATGAGCGCATTCGGCCTGGCCGGTAACCTGGGCGTGGACCGCACGGCCGCGCAAAGCTATATCGACCGCTATTTCGCCCGTTTTTCCGGCGTGAAACAGTACATGGAAGACACGCGCCAGCAAGCGAAGGCGCGCGGCTACGTGGAAACCGTGTTCGGCCGCCGTTTGTGGTTGCCGGAAATCAATTCGCCGAACGGCCCCCGCCGCCAGGGCGCGGAACGGGCGGCGATCAACGCGCCCATGCAGGGCACGGCCGCCGACTTGATCAAGCTGGCCATGATCGCCGTGCAAGGCTGGCTGGAAACGGACAACTTGCAGACGAAGATGATCATGCAGGTGCACGATGAACTGGTGCTGGAAGTGCCGGACGCCGAGCTGGAACTGGTCAAGCGCAAGCTGCCGGAACTGATGGCGGGCGTGGCCGCGCTGAAAGTGCCGCTGACGGCCGAGGTGGGAATTGGTAAAAACTGGGACGAAGCGCATTAATTAAACGCAACATTTTCAGGAGAAACGCATGAGCGACATGATCACCGATTGTGAAAGTTTGCTGGGCCAGAGCAGCTTGTCCGGGCCTGACGGCCGGCGTGGTTTCCTGAAGGTGGCGCTGGGCACGGGTTTTGCCGTGGCCGTGCTGCCCGTGGCGGCGCAAAACGTCGTCAAGACGGATTCCGCCGGACTCGTCACGGGAAGCATGTCGGTGATGGTCGATGGCCAGGCCGTGCCCGTGTATGCGGCCCAGCCGGAAGGCAAGACGGGTTTGCCCGTGGTATTGGTCATTTCGGAAATCTTTGGCGTGCATGAACATATCGCCGACATGGCGCGCCGCTTCGCCAAGCAGGGCTATCTGGCGCTGGCGCCCGACCTGTTCGTGCGCCAGGGCGATGCCACCAAGGTGGCCAGCATTGCCGATTTAATGAAGGGCATCATCGCCAAGACGCCGGACGCGCAGGTGATGGCGGACCTCGATGCTGTTGTTGCATGGGCGAAACAGAATGGCGGCGACACGAGCCGTTTGGGCATCACGGGCTTTTGCTGGGGCGGGCGCATCACGTGGCTGTACGCGGCGCACAATCCGGCCGTCAAGGCGGGCGTGGCCTGGTATGGCCGCCTCGTCGGCGAACCGACTGCCTTGCAGCCGAGCAACCCCATCGATATCGCCGCCAGCCTGAAAGTCCCCGTGCTGGGCTTGTATGGCGGCAAGGATACGGGCATCAGTCAGGAATCGATCGGCAAGATGAAGGATGCGCTGGCCAAGGGCGGCAACCAATCCGAGTTTGTCGTGTATCCCGATGCGGGCCACGCCTTCAACGCCGATTACCGCCCCAGCTATGTGGCGGCCGATGCAAAAGACGGTTATGCGCGTTGCCTGGCCTGGTTCAAAAAGCACGGCGTGGCGTGATGCCGCAACAGAAAAATACCGCATTTCCCAGAAATTGACGCGAAAGCCGCACCGGGCTGTAAAATGCCCGGTGCGCGCCAATGCAGTACAATTGCATCTTCATCGCGCGACGCTGCCGCCAGGCGCGCAAAAAATTAAACAATAGATAACAACGCATTCATCAGGCCAGACGCCAGCATCGCGGGCGCCAGTGACCCGGCGCCATTTTGAGGTAAGAAAATCATCGATCCCGTCCTTATATCCATTTTGCTCGCGACCACGATCGCGGGCGTGTTCAGCATTACCGCGGCGGCGATCTTTTCGTTTGCATTCCTCTCCAAAGTGGTCGAGCGCATGGTCAGCTTGTCCGTCGGCATCATGTTGTCGACGTCCCTGCTGCACGCCTTGCCCGAAGCGTTCGAATCGCAGGCAGACCCGCGCAGCCTGTTCGCCACCCTGCTGGCGGGCTTGCTGGCCTTTTTCATGCTGGAAAAATTCGCGATTTTGCGCCATTCGCACCACCACGAAGGCGACGGCCACCACCACGCGCACGGCCACGACAAGCACGAAGCGGGCAAGTCCGGCTGGATGATTTTGGTGGGCGACGGCATGCACAACTTTACGGACGGCATCTTGATCGCCGCCGCCTTCCTGGCCGACCCGAAGCTGGGTCTGGTGACGGGCCTGGCCATCATCGCGCATGAAATCCCGCAGGAAATCGGCGACTTCATCGTGCTGCTCAACGCGGGTTTCTCGCGCCTGCGCGCCTACATCTTCAATCTGCTGTGCAGCCTGATGGCGGTGGCGGGCGGCTTGCTCGGCTATTTCACCCTGGACCGCGCCAGCAACCTGATTCCTTACGTGCTCGTGTTTGCCTCGTCCGGCTTCATCTACATCGCCTTGAGCGACCTGATGCCGCAGATGCAGCGCCGCGCCACCTTGCGCGAAACCATCCCGCAAGTGCTGCTGATCGCGCTGGGCGTGTGCATCGTGCTGTTTTTGACGCATAAGCGCCACGGCGGTTGATGTCCGGCACTGCCGGCGCAGTGCTACCTATGCTATATTGCCTTTCTGACTAACTTGCACAGAAAGGAGGAAAATATCATGGAAGAAAACTTGTTGCTCGCCGTATGGCGCGCACGCTCTTTAAGCGCATTTGCCAGCTCTTGCCCACGTTCTATCGCGCTGCGATAACCTGGCCAGAGCAAAGTCACCCTCCCAGACGAGTCCTTTCCTGGTACTCCGTTGTCGTTAGCGCTCCTGTTAACGCGGATGCTTGCATCCCGAACAAAGACAAGAGCCATGACTACCCTGATCTCGACACAAGCTTTACAACTGGATACCCACGACGGTTTCCTCTTCAATGAACTCTCCTTTACCTTGCGCCAGGGCGACCGCATCGGCCTGATCGGCCACAATGGCTGCGGCAAATCCACCTTGCTGGGCTTGCTCAGCGGCACGCGTGCAGCCACTGCCGGCACCATCCACTATTCTCGTGCCTGCCGCTTGCAGCACGTGGAGCAGCACTTGCCGCCGGAACTTGCCAGCCTGAGCCTGTACGACGCCTTGCTGGCGCCCGTGCTGGAGCAGCCGGAACTGCATTGGCGGGTCGACAGCCTGCTGGCCGAACTGGGCTTTGATGTTGATACGGCGCAAGTGCCCGTGCATTCCCTGTCCGGCGGCCAGCACACGCGACTGCTGCTGGGGCGTGCCCTGCTGCAGGAACCGAACGTGCTGCTGCTCGATGAGCCGAGCAATCACCTGGACTTGCCGTCGCTGCTGTGGCTGGAGCAATTCCTGCTGGCCTGGCGCGGCGCCTTCATCCTCGTCTCGCACGACCAGCGCTTGCTCGACAACGTGGCCACGCGCAGCTGGATCTTGCGCGACAGCCGGCTCTACGATTTCGACTTGCCGTGCGGCCCCGCGCTGGCGGCGCTGGCCGAGGCGGACGTGGCCGCCGCCGCCCGGCATGCGGCCGAACAGAAGGAAATCGACCGCCTGTCTGCCAGCAGCGCCCGCCTGGCCCTGTGGGGCCGCACCTATGACAATGAAGACCTGGCGCGCAAGGCCAAGACCATGCAGCGGCGCATCGACAAGTTGAAGGATGAGCAATCGTTCGTCAGCGATGGCGCGCCGTGGCGCTTGAGTCTGCGCGGCAAGGCGCTGGCGGCCGACCAGCTGCTGGCGCTCGATGGCCTGGACGTGCGCGCCGTGCCCGCGTCTCCCGTGCTGTTCCACGTCGGCCAGCTGTGGCTGAAACCGGGCGACCGTATCGCCTTGCTGGGCGCCAACGGCAGCGGCAAGTCGTCGCTGCTGCGCCTGTGCTGGCAAGCGATCCAGGCGCAGGAAGAACGTGCGGACTTGCGCTACCACAAGGCGGCAAACATCGGCTATTACGACCAGTCGCTCAAGCAACTGGCCGATACGGCCGACCTGTCCGACGCCCTGTACCCGTTCGCCGTGCAAAACGAGGCTGCGCGCAGCCAGGTGGCGCGCAAGCAGGCGTTGATAACGGCCGGTTTTCCGTATGCGCGCCATGGCCAGACGGTGGCCACCCTGAGCGGCGGCGAGCGGGCGCGGCTGCTGTTCCTGGGACTGTCGCTGGCCAGTTATCACTTGCTGCTGCTCGACGAGCCCAGCAACCACCTGGACATGCAGGGCAAGGCGGAGCTGGGGCTGGCGCTGCAGGGCTTCGAAGGGGGCTGCCTGCTGGTGTCGCACGACCGCGACCTGATCGAGACGGCCTGCAACCGCTACTGGGTGGTGGCCGACGGCGGACTGGAAGAGTGGCCCGACGCGGCCAGCGCGTATGCACGGCTGAGTCTTGAGGATGGGCAAGCGCCGGCGTCCGCGCAAACCGACGTCGACGTGCAATTGGAACGCTTGTGCGAACTGGAACAATTGCTGGCGGAAGACCTGGCGAGAAAACCGCGCCACCAGAAGCCGGCCAGCCAGCAGGCGTGGCAGGCGGAACTGGAGCAGTTGAATCAAGCGCTGGGGATAACGTCGTAGTTACCCACAGCGCATAAAAAAGCGGACCGAGGTCCGCTTTTTTTTAGTTACCCGTCGCCACGGGCCGCGCCGGATCGGCGCACCATTCGCTCCACGAGCCCGGATACAGGGCCGCGCCAGGCAAGCCGGCCACTTCCAGGGCCAGCAAGTTGTGGCAAGCCGTCACGCCGGAGCCGCATTGCAGGATGGCCGCTTGCGGTGCATCAAACAATGCGCTGAAATCGCGCCGCAGTTCCTCGGCGCCTTTGAAACGGCCATCTGCTTGTAAATTATCCTTGAAGAAACGGTTTTTCGCGCCGGGGATGTGGCCGCCCACGGGGTCGATGGTTTCATTTTCGCCCCGGTAGCGGTCAGGGGCGCGCGCGTCGATGACCGTCAAGGCCCGGGTTTCCAGGTTGGCGATGACGTCTTGCACGGTGACCGTGCGCGTCAGGCTGGCTTTTTCCGTGAGCTTGCCGGCAGGGCGGGGCGCCACGGGCGTGACCAGCGGCAAGCCCTGTGCTTGCCAGGCGGCCAGGCCGCCGTCGAGTACGGCCACGGCCGGGTGGCCGACCCAGCGCAGCAGCCACCACAAACGGGCGGCGAACATGCCGCCTTGCCCGTCATAGGCGACCACTTGCGTGTCGTCATCGATGCCCCAGCCGCGCAGGGTGGCCAGCAGCGTATTGCGGTCGGGCAAGGGATGGCGGCCCGTGAAGGCCGCGCCGCGCGCCGTCTTGGGGCCGGACAGGGCCGTGTCGATATCGGCGAACTGGGCGTTCTGGATGTGGCCGGCGGCAAACGCGTCGCTGCCGGCCGTCGGGTTGAGCAAGTCGTGGCGGCAATCGAGGATGACCCAGTTGCTGTCATTCACGTGGCTGGACAAATCATTGCTGTTGATCAAGGTCGTATACAAGGTCATGACTCCTTACACTTCGCTGGCGATGGGATCCGTGCGCGCGATCGCCGCGCCACGGGCCGTGTTGCGGGTATTGTAATAGGTCGCCGCGATGCCGGAAGCGAGAATGATGCCGATGCCGGCCCAGCCATGCCAGTCGAACAGGTCGCCAAAGATCACCACGCCCCAGAAGCTGGAAAAGACGATGCCTGTATATTGCAGATTCGCAACCACGAGGGTCTTGCCCAGGCGATAGGCGCGCGTCATGGCCATCTGCGCCATGGTGGCGCACAGGCCGATGGCGGCCAGCAAGCCGATGCCGTAGCCGCTCGTGTGCGCATGCCAGACGACGGGGCCGCCGCCGGCGCTGGCCACGTGGCCGATCACGCCGGCGAGGAAATTGACGACCGAGAAATAGAACACGACCCGGTATTCGGGTTCGCCCAGCAAGCCCAACTTGCGCACCTGCAGGTAGGCGAGGGCCGATAGCATGCCGGAAATCAAGGCCGTGATGGCGCCGGCCGCCTGGTCCGTCTCGAATACGGGTTGCAGCAGCAGGGTCACGCCGACAAAGCTCATCGCAATGGCCGCCACCAGCGGCCACTCGACTTGCTGCGTTGCCTTCCACCAGCCGCCGGCCAGCAGGATCACGGCGATCCAGATGGGCGCCATGTAATTGAGCGTCATGGCCGTGGCCAGCGGCAGGATGGCGATGGCGTAAAACCACAGCCACAGGGCGATCACGCCCACCACGCCGCGCCACAGATGCTGGCCCGGCATCGTGGTTTTAAAACTGCCGCCCTGGTACAAAATCGTGCAGCTCATGACGGTCATGCCGATGATGCCGCGATACATGACGATTTCAGACGTCGAATACATGTCCGACGCCAATTTGACGCACACGCCCATGATGGCAAACATGAAACTTGCAAACAGCATCCAAAGAGATTGCATCTGATTCCTGAAAAACGCGGGGATAAAAAAAGGCCGCACGAGGCGGCCCTTGAGGGATTACAGTTCGATATTGTTGCGGTACCACTCGTGGAAATGCTGCATGCCATCTTCCATCGGCGACTGGTAAGGACCCACTTCGCTCACGCCGCGCGCCATCAGGGCCTTGCGGCCCGCATCCATGCGCTGGGCGATTTCATCGTCCTCGACGCAGGTTTCCATGTAGGCAGCCCGTTCCGCTTCGACGAAGTCGCGCTCGAACAACACAATTTCTTCCGGGTAATAGAACTCCACCACGTTGCGCGTCTTTTGCGGGCCGTCGGGCCACAGGGTCGAGACGATCAGCACGTGCGGATACCATTCGACCATGATGTTCGGATACAGGGTCAGCCAGATGGCGCCATACGGCGGCACTTCGCCGCCGCGGAATTGCAGCACCTGCTCTTGCCATTTCTTGTAGGCAGGCGAGCCGGCTTGCTGCAGGCCGCGGTGCACGCCCACCGTCTGCACGCTGTAATCCTTGCCGAATTCCCAGCGCAGGTCGTCGCAGCTGACGAAGCTGCCCAGGCCCGGGTGGAACGGTTCCACGTGATAGTCTTCCAGATAGACTTCGATGAAAGTCTTCCAGTTGTAGTCGCACTCGTGGATTTCCACGTGGTCGAACATGTAGCCGGAAAAGTCGAGGTCTTTCGAGACGGACAAATCTTTCAATTTTTCCATCACGTTGTAGCCATTTTGCTCGAACAGCAAGCCATTCCAGCTTTGCAGCGGCGTTTTCGACAGGTTCAGGCACGGCGTCTCGGGGAAATGCGGCGCGCCGATCAGTTCACCCTTGAGGTCGTAGGTCCAGCGGTGCAGCGGGCAGACGATATGGTTCGCATTGCCGCGGCCATTGAACATCAGCGCCTGCCGGTGGCGGCACACGTTGGACAGCACTTCGATGCCATTGGCGTTGCGCACGAGCATGCGCCCTTCGTTCTCAGACGCCAGGGTCGCAAAATCGCCGGTTTCCGGCACCATCAGCTCGTGCCCGACATAGCGCGGGCCGGCTTGGAACAATTGCTGCATTTCACGCTGCAACAGCGTTTCGTCAAAATAGACGTGGACCGGAAGTTGCGCGTTTGAGCGCGCCAGCTTGGCGTGAGTAGCCAGATCGGACATCCCAACCCCCCATAAATGTACAACGGTCAGCAGTGCCCCAGGCCATTCCCTGGGCAACCGCTACAGAGAGAAAGAATCCGCAAAGACCTGAATTCAAATTTGTTGAAACGGTATTTCGGACAGAACCGGCGATTATAGCGCGGATCGGCCTCGGCATTATCAAAACCCCCCGGCAAATAGGCTTTTAATGAGAAACATTGTCATTTGGCGCGCAATTTCCGGCGCAGAGGGGCGATTCGGCTAAAATCTACTGACAAGCTGGCAACGCTATTGACTTTGAGCGCGTCGATTGCGCTTTAGTTTTCACTTAATAGTGTGGTTTGTTCTAAAATAACGCTTCTATGCTGGCCGGGAATCCCCGGCGTCTCCCTACAAGCCCCTCGTGCCACGAAGAGATCTGAGTCTATGTCGAAGAAATTAACTGCCGCTGCCGCAGTGCCGGCCTCGTTTGAAGAGGCAATGGCGGAACTGGCGCAGCTGGTAACGCAAATGGAAGCGGGCCAGTTGCCGCTGGAAGCATCGGTCGCGGCGTATCAGCGCGGCTCGGAACTGGTCAAGTATTGCGCGACCCAGCTCGACAGTGTCGAAGCGCAGGTGAAAGTACTCGAAGGCGACATGTTGAAACCGTTCACGGATGCCGGCGAGGCCGCCCAATGATGGCCAGCATGCAACAAGACAGCGTCACCTTCGGCGATTGGATGCAAAGCACCCAGTCCGGCGTGGAAGGCCGGCTCGACCAGTTCCTGCCGGCGGCGGACGCCGTGCCGCACAAGCTGCACGCTGCCATGCGCTATGCGCTGCTGGGCGGCGGCAAGCGCGTGCGCCCGCTGCTGGTGATGGCGGCTGGCGAACTGTTTGATGCCGATCAAGATACCCTCGCGCGCGCTGCTTGCGCGCTGGAAATGATTCACGTGTATTCGCTCGTGCATGACGACATGCCCTGCATGGATGACGATGCCTTGCGCCGTGGCAAACCCACCGTGCACATCGCCTACGACGAGGCGACGGCCCTGCTGGTCGGTGACGCGCTGCAATCGCAGGCGTTCATGCTGCTGGCTGACGGCGCGGCGATTCCTCCCGCGCGGCAAATGGCCATGATCAAGCTGCTGGCGCACGCCTCCGGTTCTGCCGGCATGTGCGGCGGCCAGGCGATCGACCTCGACAGTGTCGGCCTGGCCTTGACCCTGCCGCAGCTGGAACAGATGCATCAACTCAAGACGGGCGCCTTGCTGCGCGCGGCCGTGATTCTCGGCGCGCTGGCCGGCAAGGACTTGACGGCGGACGACATGACGGCGCTGAACGCGTATGCGCGCGCCGTGGGCCTGGCGTTCCAGGTGGTCGACGACGTGCTCGACGCAACGGCCGATTCGGCCACCCTGGGCAAGACGGCAGGCAAGGATGCGGCCGCCAACAAGCCCACCTACGTATCGATACTGGGGCTGGAACCATCGAAAGCCCTGGCAGAACAATTGCGGTGCGACGCCCATGCGGCGCTGGCGCCATTCGGGGACAAGGCACGCCGTTTGCGCGAGCTGGCGGACCTGGTCGTGCAGCGGAAGGCATAAATGAAACTGTTAGAAACCATCAATGAACCAGCGCAAGTGCGCAAGCTGGCCCGCTCGCAACTGGTGCCGCTGGCCCAGGAATTGCGCAGCTTCCTGCTCGATTCCGTTTCCAAGACGGGCGGCCACCTGTCGTCCAACCTGGGCACGGTCGAGCTGACCGTCGCGCTGCATTACGTCTTCAACACGCCGCACGACCGCATCGTCTGGGACGTGGGCCACCAGACCTATTCGCACAAGATCCTCACGGGCCGCCGCGAGCGCATGCACACCCTGCGCCAGAAAGATGGCATTTCCGGCTTCCCGAAGCGCGACGAAAGCGAATACGACACCTTCGGCACGGCGCACTCGTCGACGTCCATTTCCGCCGCGCTGGGCATGGCGCAGGCTGCCAAGATCAAGGGCGACCCGCTGCACGCGATCGCCGTGATCGGCGACGGTTCGATGACGGCCGGCATGGCCTTCGAGGCGATGAACAATGCGGGCGTGCAGGAAGACGTCAACCTGCTGGTGATTTTGAACGACAACGACATGTCGATCTCGCCGCCTGTGGGTGCGCTGAACCGCCACCTGGCGCGATTGATGTCGGGCCAGTTCTATGCGGCCGCGAAAAACGTCGGCAAGTCCGTCTTGCCCGGCCCCGTGCTGGAACTGGCGAAGCGCTTTGAAGAGCATGCCAAGGGCATGGTCGTGCCCGCCACCATGTTCGAGGAATTCGGTTTCAATTACATCGGCCCCATCGACGGCCACGACCTCGATTCGCTGATCCCGACCTTGCAAAATATCAAGCAATTGAAGGGTCCGCAATTCCTGCACGTGGTGACCAAGAAGGGGCAGGGCTACAAGCTGGCCGAAGCGGAACCGATTCTGTACCACGGCACGGGCAAGTTCAACCCGGCCGAAGGCATCAAGCCGGCAACGGCGCCCGCCAAGATGACGTACACGGAAGTGTTCGGCAACTGGCTGTGCGACATGGCCGCGCACGACAAGCGCCTGGTGGGCATCACGCCGGCCATGCGCGAAGGCTCGGGCATGGTCAAGTTCGAACAGAAGTTTCCGACCCGCTACTTCGACGTCGGCATTGCCGAGCAGCATTCCGTGACGTTCGGCGCGGGCCTGGCTTGCGAAGGCTTGAAACCCGTCGTGGCCATCTATTCGACCTTCCTGCAGCGCGCCTACGACCAGCTGATCCACGACGTGGCCCTGCAAAACCTGGACGTGACGTTCGCGCTGGACCGCGCCGGCCTGGTGGGCGCCGACGGCGCCACGCACGCGGGCAACTATGACATGGCGTTCCTGCGCTGCATCCCGAACATGGTCATCATGGCCGCGTCGGATGAAAACGAATGCCGCCAAATGCTGACCACGGGCTACCACTACCCAGGTCCGGCCGCCATCCGCTATCCGCGCGGCGCCGGCGCGGGCGTGGCCATCGTGCCGGAACTGACCAGCATCGAAATCGGCAAGGGCGAGATCAAGCGCCAGGGCCAGCGCATCGCCATCCTGGCCTTCGGCTCGATGGTGGCGACTAGCGTGGCGGCGGGCGAGAAGCTCGACGCGACGGTGGCCAATATGCGCTTCGTCAAGCCGCTCGACGTGGCACTGGTGAAACAGTTGGCTGCCGAGCACGATTACCTGGTGACGGTGGAAGAGGGCTGCATCATGGGCGGCGCCGGCTCGGCCGTGGCCGAAGCGCTGGCGGCGGAGGGCATCGTCAAGCCTATCCTGATGCTGGGCTTGCCCGACACCTTCATCGACCATGGCGACCCCGTGCAGCTGCTGAAAAGCGTCGGCCTGGACGCCAGCGGCATCGCCGCCTCGATCGAACAGCGCTTTGGCGGCACGCAGCCGCCGCGCCTGGCAGCCGTCAGCTAAGCTGGCGTGCATACGGAAAAGCGACACCGCGGTGTCGCTTTTTTTTCGCCCTCGGGGATTTTACGCTGCACTGCAACATTTTTCGCTCGGGAATGCTACGATGACGCTTTGATACCCTTTCAAAGTCCAACTTGTATCTCAGGAAACTTCACCGCCGTTCGCGCGCACTGGCCGGCCGCTGGCTGACGGGCGTGCACGCCTATACCGACACCCTGGCGCAGCGCCGTCCCCTGTGGATGGTCAGCCTGGCCATCGATGAAACGAACCTGTCCGAAGGCTTGCGGGCCGCATGCGCCTCGAGCGCCATGCTGCTGCTGGGCCTGCTGTTCGACCATCCTGATTTTTCCTGGGCCGCCATCGGCGCCTTCTGGACGTGCCTGGCCGACGCGGCCGGCACGCGGCGCATGCGCTTCGTCTCGATGGTGGGCTTCGGCTTGCTGTCGACCGTGGCCGGCCATGGCGTGGCGACGGCCGCCATCGCCGTGCTGCTGTTTTCCTGGGCCGGCGCGCTGGCGCGCATCTGGGGCGCGGCCACGGCGCAAGTGGCCATCCTGGCCGCCACGGCCTGCGTGGTGATGGTTACGCATCCGCTGGCATCGATGACGCAGACGGCGCCTTTCCTGGGCCTGTACATGTTCGGCTGCCTGTTCGCCACCGTGCTCAGTTTTACCGTCTGGCGCATCCACCCGTTCGGCCCGAGCCGGCGCGCCATCCGCGCCGCGTATTCGCGCCTGGCCGGCATCGCGCGCGACAATGCGCGCTTCCTCGCACATGATGCGGCGCAGGCGGACGTTGCCGCGCATGGCGCCAGCTACCGTTCGCAGGCGCGCGCCGCGCTGGAAGCGGCGCGCGTGGCGCTGGCCGCCGTGCCGCCCGCGCGCGCGGGCCGCAGCGCCCTGTACGACAACCTGCTGCTGGCGCTCAGCGACGCCGAGCGCATCTTCGCCTATCTGATCGCCGTCACGCATACGTGCGAGCGCGAGCAGCAGCGTCTGCGCCAGGACCCGCGCGCGCGGCGCAGCCTGGAAGTGATGGCGGTGCTGCTGCGCCGCCTGGGGCAAGCCGTGCAGCGCCAGCCGGAAACGCCGCCCCTGGAATTGCAGCGCCGCCTGGCTGGCTGCGGACGGCGCCTGGAAGCGGCGCTGGGCGCCTTGCTGCCGCTGCGCCTGAACGTGGACTTCATGGAGCTGGGCTTGCCGCGCGCGGCGCAGCTGCCGTGGCGCGAAGCGGCTTTCCTGGCGCTGGGGCAGGCGTGGCAGACGGCGAAAGTCAATGCCACGCCGCAGTCGCTGAGCTGGCGCCATGCGGCGCGCGTGTCGCTGGCGACGACGGCCGGCTTCCTGCTGGTCGAGGCGCTGCACATTCCGTTCGGCTACTGGGCCACCATGGCGACCTTATTGATACTGCAGCCGTCCGTGTCGACCACCTGGCCGCGCGGCATCGAGCGGGTGGCGGGCAGCGTGCTGGGCGCCGTGCTGGCCGTGCTGATCGGCCTGGTCATTTACACGCCGCTGGGCATCTCGCTCGTGGTGTTTCCCCTGATCGTCGCCACCATGGCCTTGCGCCGTGTCAGCTACAGCTTGCACGTGCTGTTCATGACGCCCGCCTTCGTGCTGGTGGCCGACTATGCGGCGCCGGCCAGCGAGATGGTGTATGCGATGAGTCGCCTGGGCAACAATGTGCTGGGCTGCGTGCTGGCCTTGCTGGCCACGTTTTTCCTGTGGCCCGACCGCGAAGCGGACGACCTGGACCAGCGCCTGGCCAAGGCCGTGTCGGCCAACCTGAAATACCTGCTGGCCGTGCTGGCGGCGGGCGGCAAATGGGACAGCGCCATCGCGCGCCTGCGCCGCGAGGCGGGGCTGGCCAGCAATAACGCGGAGCAGGTCTTGCAGCGCTTGCGCATCGAGCGCCGCCTGGACCGCAGCAGCGGCGTGGGCCTGGCGGCGCTGCGTACCTTGCCGCTGCTGCGCCGCGTCGCGGGCAGCACGGCGCGCATCAGCCTGAGTCCCCAGGCCGAGCCGGCGCCGCCCGCACTGCAGCAGTGGATCGCCGGCGTCAGCGGGGAAATCGATGCCTTGCTGCGCGGCGCCGCCGACGCCAGCGGGCCTGGTCCCTGCATTGCCGACAGCCTGACGCCGCTGCAGGCCGATGCCGTGGCGCAGGTGCAGTTGCTGCGCGGCTTGCTGCGCGAACATGTGCAGGCGCAGGCGGAGCAAACGCCGGGAAAATTGACGCAGATCGCCGAATAGACAAGCCCTGTCCCCTTTCGCTGTGCTGCTGCCATGTTGCTGGTTATCATTGGTCGAAGCCAGCGTACAAGAGAGGAATGAGCGACGTGTATAGATTTACAGCAGGAAAGACCGGATGGGTGGCCGCAGCGCTGCTGGCCATGACAGTGGGATTGCCTGGAGGAGGGGATGCGGCGGCGCGCGAAGCCACTACCACCGTTTGCGCCACGCCGGCGGGCTGGAATTCAGCCTGTCTGCGCCAGGCGTATGCCCGTCCCATTGCCGACTGGCCCCGTCCGCACCTGCCCGTCGGCGTGGCCGCCGCGGAAATGGCGCCTGTATCGGCCATACCTGTGCCGCCTGTGGCACCGGCCGTCGCGGCGCTGGGACAGCGCTTGTTCAACGACCCGCGCTTGTCGCGCGCGAACGCGGTCGCCTGCATCAGCTGCCACAGTCCCGCCCACAGCTTTGCCGACAGCAAGCGCACCTCCGTCGGCCACGAAGGCCGCCTGGGCCAGCGCAATGCGCCGGGCCTGCTGGGCGTGGGCCAGATCAAGTCGCTGTTCTGGGATGGCCGCGCCGCCACCCTGGAAGAGCAGGCGCTGGGCCCCTTGCAGCATCCGGACGAGATGGCCATGGACGTGCCGGCCCTGGCGGCCAAGCTGTCCGCGCTCGATGACTATCCGGCGCAGTTCGACGCGGCTTTTGGCCGGGGCGCCGGCGTGACCTTGCCGCGCATCTTGACGGCGCTGGCCGATTATCAGCGCACTTTGTTGCCGCCTATCACCCGTTTCGATACCTTCCTGGAAGGCCGGCGCGCGGACTTGAACGACCGCGAGCTGCTGGGCCTGCACCTGTTCCGCACCAAGGCGCGCTGCATGACTTGCCACAGCGGCGCCTTGCTGACGGACCAGCAATTCCACAACCTGGGATTGACGTATTACGGGCGCAAGAAATACGAAGACCTGGGACGCTACCTGGTGACGGGCAAGGATGAGGACGTGGGCAAGTTCCGCACGCCCGGTTTGCGCGGCGTGGCGCAATCGGGGCCGTGGATGCACAACGGCCTGTTCCCGCAGATGGTGGGTTTGCTGAACATGTACAACGCGGGCATGTCGCGCCCCGTGCCGCAGAATGCGCAGCAGGCGGCCGATCCGAAGTTTCCCGTCACGTCGCCCCTGCTGCAGCGCTTGCAGCTGACGTCCGATGAAATCATTGCGTTGAAGAGTTTTCTGGAAGTGCTGTAGCCGCTCGGCCGGCTGCGCCCGCAGCCGGCCTTTACCTGCTTGCGGCGCCGATATTGTATAGACGTTTGGCGCCTCCCAATCTCTCCAAATTCCACATTCGATGGGCTTTCCCGATATATTTTCCAAAGTGGAAATTTATCGAAAGGAAACGTTGACTCTAAAATAAGTGCGGTCTATATTCGATTTTGTAGCAAGCAAAGATGAAATTTCTTACGACTGGTCTGACGCGATTGCCTGAGGCAATCGCCAACATGGAGAGTAGTAAATGAAAAAGATTGCAGCATTTATTTTTACCCTGGGATTGAGTGCTTCCTATGCCTACGCTTCGGATATCGGCTGCTCTGCCTGCGAGGAAGAATGGCGGGAATGCACGATGCAAAATGGCGAGAGGTCCCCATTTTGCATCGGCAGTTACAAAGCCTGCCTGAAAGTGTGCGAAATCGGTGCCTGATACCCGTGCGTTGCAAGGCGGGCGGCAAGCGCATGCTGCGTCGTCCGCCATCGATCATTTTCGCCTCTGACAATACTTATGATGCAGAAAAAAATTAAAACCATCGCCATGTATGGCGTGATATTGGCCGCCGGCCTGGGCAGCGGTTATGGCCTGTCTTTATTGCCTGGTTTATTCAAATCGACTTACACGGAAGGCAATTACGCCGCGTATTTCCCGAATGCCCAGGCGAAGGTGGTGTTGTACGGCACGGACTGGTGCGGCTATTGCGCCAAGACGCGCGCGTACTTCAAGGAAAACAAGATCGACTTTGTCGATCTCGATATCGAAAAATCGCCGGAAGCGAGAAAAGCCCATGAAGAACTCGGCGGCGGCGGCGTGCCCGTGGTGTTGATCGGCAACCGCAAGATCCAGGGTTTCAATACGGGCGCGCTGGAAGCGGCGCTGAAGAAAATCTGACGTTTCAACGTATTCACCTGAAAGGCTGACCATGTCCAAAAAGATTGCCGCTTTTCTGTTTGCCGTCGGCGCCGCCCTGTCCTTCAGCGCCCAGGCATTTGGCCCTGACTGCACTTTTGTCTGCGAACGCAACCTGCTCGATTGCGTGGAATTCGGCCAGCCGGCCTGCATGGAGAATTATCAGGCTTGCCAGAAGGAATGCCTGCGCCCGCCACGTAATTGACGCGCGGAGGCCATACCCGTTTATGGATGGCGCGTAAAAGACGGCGCGCCATGGATGTTGCCCCTCGTCTGACATTTCTGCAAAGGAGTACCGATGTTTAAAAAACTGGGTTTCTTTTTGTTTGCCATGGGCCTCAGCGCCTCGTATGCGATCGCCGGTGGCGGCGATCCGGAATGCTACTCGCAGTGTAACGCCGAGCTGGAACAGTGCATGACCAGCCAGCCGGGGTCGCCAGGCGCGTGCAGAAGGATGCAACAGATTTGCTACGCCAGCTGCGATCCGATCTTGCCATAAATGAGGATGGCCGGTCGCCAGCATCCTGGCTGGGCCGGCTGCATCACCTCAACCGTCCTGCAGTCCCTCATTCCCGAAAAGGAGTGCTTATGTTCAAAAAGCTGGGTTTCTTTTTGTTTGCCATGGGCGTTAGCGCTTCGTATGCGATCGCCGGCGACGGCGACCTGGAATGCTATCTGACTTGCGATGACAACCTGGAACAGTGCATGATTAAAAATCCGATGTCGCCAGGTGCCTGTACCAAGGCACACATGCTATGCAACGACCGCTGTGATCCGTACTTGCCATAAATAAATAATTTTACCGGCCAGCCAGTACGCTGGCCAAGCCGGCTTTGGATGCATTATCCCCGCGTGCGGTCATGCCGCCACAGCACGTCGCTGCCGCCGGCAAAGCGGTTCAGCACGCGCGACAGCACGAACAGCAGGTCCGACAGGCGGTTCACGTACTGGCGCGGATGTTCGTGCAGCGGTTCCGCATTGGCCAGCGCGACGATGCTGCGCTCGGCGCGGCGGCACACGGTGCGGCACACATGCGCCAGCGAGGCGGCACGCGAACCGGCCGGCAGGATGAATTCGCTCAAGGCCGGCAAGTCCGCATTGTATTTCGCCAGCAGGTCGTCGAGGCGCAGCACGTGCTCTTCCTTGATCAACTGGTAGCCGGGGATGCAGATTTCGCCGCCCAGGTCGAACAGATCGTGCTGGATGGCCACCAGTTCGTCGCGCAAGGCGTCGGGCATGGCTTCGCACAGCAGCAATCCCAGATTCGAATTGAGTTCGTCCACGTCGCCCATGGCATGGATGCGTGCGCTGTCCTTGCTGGTGCGGCTGCCGTCGCCCAGGCCGGTGCTGCCATTGTCGCCCGTGCGCGTGGCGATTTTCGAAAGTCGGTTGCCCATGATGTCGATCCTGTAAAGAAGAATGGGGGCAGCATACGACACCGCGCGCCGCCTGGCCCCGGATTTGCCCGCAAATAGGACAAAAAATGCGCTGCGCGCCGCTTTTGTGCTTACAATCGTTGCACGCCCATGCACTTTTGCTCACATCCTATGCTCAATGCCGCCCCTGAATCCGGATTGACCGCCGCGCGCCAGCAAGCCGTCGTCGCGGCCCTGCTGGCCGTGCTGCCGGCCCGTTGCGTGCTGTCCGACGCCGAAGATACGCGCCCGTACGAATGCGATGGCCTGGCCGCCTACCGCCAGCTGCCGATGGTGGTGACGTTGCCCGATACGGAAGAACAGGTCATCGCCATCCTCGGCGTCTGCCGCGCGTTGAAGGTGCCGATCGTGCCGCGCGGCGCGGGCACGGGCCTGTCGGGCGGCGCCTTGCCCATCGCCGACGGCGTGGTGCTGTCGACGGCGCGTCTGAACCGCATCGTGCGCCTTGACGCGTATGCGCGCACGGCCGTGGTGCAGCCGGGTGTGCGCAACCTGGCCATTTCCGAAGCGGCGGCGCAACATGCCTTGTACTACGCGCCCGACCCGTCCTCGCAAATCGCCTGCAGCATCGGCGGCAACGTGGCGGAAAACTCGGGCGGCGTGCATTGTCTGAAATACGGCTTGACCGTGCACAATGTGCTGCGCGTGCGGGTTGTTACCATTGACGGTGACGTGCTGGAACTGGGCGGCGAATGCCTGGACTCGCCCGGCCTCGACTTGTTGGCCGTCTTCATCGGCTCCGAAGGCATGCTGGGCATCGTCACGGAAGTGACGGTCAAGCTGATCCCGAAGCCGGCCACGGCGAGGGTCATCATGGCGTCCTTTGACGACGTCGTCACGGGCGGCAATGCCGTGGCCAACGTGATCGCGGCCGGCATCATCCCGGCCGGCCTGGAAATGATGGACCGGACGTCGTCGCGCATGGTCGAACCGTTCGTCAAGGCCGGCTACGACATCGACGCGGCCGCTATCTTGCTGTGCGAAGCGGATGGCACGCACGAGGAAGTGGAAGAGGAAATCGCCCGCATGACGGCCGTGCTGGAAGGGGCGGGCGCCAGCGCCATCGCCGTGTCGCAGTCGGAAGCGGAGCGCATGAAATTCTGGTCCGGCCGCAAGAACGCCTTTCCCGCGGCGGGGCGCATCTCGCCCGACTACTACTGCATGGACGGCACCATCCCGCGCAAGCGCCTGGCCGAAGTCCTGACGGGCATCGCCGGCATGGAAACGACGCATGGCTTGCGCTGCGCCAACGTGTTCCACGCGGGCGACGGCAATTTGCACCCCTTGATCCTGTTCGACGCCAACATGCCCGGCGAATTCGAGCGCGCCGAAGCGTTTGGCGCGGACATCCTGGCCCTGTGCGTGGCCGTGGGCGGCACCATCACGGGCGAACATGGCGTGGGCATGGAAAAGATCAATTCCATGTGCGTGCAATTTACGCGCGCCGAACTCGATGCCTTCTTTGCCGTCAAGCGCGCCTTCGATCCCCATGCCTTGCTGAACCCGGACAAGGCGATTCCCACCTTGAACCGCTGCGCCGAATTCGGCAAGATGCATGTGACGGCGGGACGCCTGCCGTTCGCCAACCTGCCCCGTTTTTAATTTTCCGGAGACCCCCTTGCAAGCGATAGCGGAACAATTCAGGCAGCAGATCCTGGCGGCCAGCGCGGCGGGCCGCCCCTTGCGCCTGCGCGGCGGCGGCACGAAGGACTGGTATGGCCAGCAACTGGCAGGCGAGGTGCTCGATACGCGCGCGTATGCGGGCATCATCGACTATGAACCGACGGAACTGGTGATCACGGCCCGCTGCGGCACGCCGCTGGCCGAGATCGAGGCGGCGCTGGCCGCGCGCAACCAGATGCTGGCCTTCGAGCCGCCCCATTTCGGGCCGGGCGCCACGGTGGGCGGCGTCGTCGCCAGCGCCCTGTCCGGCCCGCGCCGCGCCAGCGCGGGAGCCTTGCGCGACTTTGTGCTGGGCGCCGTGCTGATGGATGGCCATGGCCAGCGCCTGGCCTTCGGCGGGCAGGTGATGAAGAACGTGGCCGGCTACGATGTCTCGCGCCTGCTGGCGGGGTCCCTGGGCACCCTGGGCCTGATCCTGGAAGTGTCGCTGAAGGTGCTGCCCTTGCCGCTGCGCGAAGCGACCTTGCGCCTGGAATGCGCGGAAATCGCCGCCTTGCGCTTGCTCAATGAATGGGCGGGCAAGCCGCTGCCCATTTCCGCCAGTTGCTGGCATGACGGCGTCTTGAGCGTGCGGCTGTCCGGCGCCGAGGCGGCCGTGTCGGCGGCCCTGCAATCCTTGAATGGCGAGTTGCTGGCGCAGGAAGACGCGGCCGCCTTCTGGCTGTCCGTGCGCGAACAGACGCACGCTTTCTTCGCGGGCGCGGGCAGCCTGTGGCGCCTGTCGCTGCCGCCGCACGCCAGCGCCGTGATTGTAAAGGGGCGCCAGCTGATCGAATGGGGCGGGGCGCAGCGCTGGCTCAAGCTCGACGGCGATGCCGATGCGGCAGGCAGCCAGCACATCCGCCAGGCCGTGGCCGCGCTTGGGGGCCACGCCACCCTGTTCCGCGGCGGCGACAAGGCCGTGGGCGTGTTCCACCCGCTGGCGCCGGCCATTGAAAAAATCCACCAGCGCCTGCGGCACGCTTTCGACCCGGCCGGCATCTTCAACCCGCACAGAATGACTTGAGCGCATGCAAACCAATCTCGCCGATTTCATCAAGAATACGCCGGCAGGCGACGAAGCCGAAGCCATCCTGCGCGCCTGCGTGCATTGCGGCTTTTGCACGGCCACCTGTCCCACCTACCAGTTGCTGGGCGATGAACTCGATGGCCCGCGCGGACGCATCTACCTGATCAAGCAAGTGCTCGAAGGCGCGCCCGTCACGGCCAAGACGCAGACGCACCTGGACCGCTGTCTGACCTGCCGCAACTGCGAATCGACCTGTCCCTCGGGGGTGCAGTACGGGCGCCTGGTCGACATCGGCCGCAACGTCGTCGAACAGCGCGTGCAGCGCCCCTTGCGCGAGCGGGCGCTGCGCTTCGCCCTGAAGGAAGCCTTGCCGCGCCGCTGGCTGTTTACGCCCGTGTACAAGGCGGGGCAGGCGCTGCGGCCGTTGCTGTCGAAAGGCTTGCAGGACAAGCTGCGCCCCGGAGAAAAGGCCGGGGCATGGCCCGCGCGCCGGCATGCGCGCACCATGCTGCTGCTCGACGGCTGCGTGCAGCCGGCCATGTCGCCGAACATCAACGCGGCCACGGCGCGCGTGCTCGACGCGCTGGGCGTGCAATTGATCGTCGCGCCGAAGGCGGGCTGCTGCGGCGCGCTGCGCCATCACTTGAACGACCAGGAAGCGGCGCTGGACGACATGCGCCGCAATATCGACGCCTGGTGGCCCTACGTAGATTGCGTGGACAGCGCGGAAGCCATCGTCATGACGGCCTCCGGCTGCGGCGCCACGGTGAAGGAATATGGCCATCTGCTGGCGCACGACGCCCGCTATGCGGACAAGGCTCGGCGCATCGCGGCATTGACGCGCGACTTGTCCGAGATCATGCCCGCGTTCGAAGCGGAACTGGTGGCGCTGCTGCAAGGGCGCATCGGCAAGCGGGTGGCGTACCACCCGCCGTGCACGCTGCAGCACGGCCAGCAGGTGCGCGGCAAGGTGGAGCAGGTGCTGCGCGCCGTCGGCGTCGACGTGCGCCTGTGCGCCGACAGCCATCTGTGCTGCGGTTCGGCGGGCACGTATTCGATCCTGCAGCCGGCATTGTCGCAACAGTTGCGCGACAACAAGGTGGCGAACCTGGAAGCGTGCGAGCCGGAGATGATCGTGTCGGCGAATATCGGCTGCCTGAGCCACCTGCAGTCGGGCACGGAGACGCCCGTGCGGCACTGGATCGAACTGATCGACTCTGCCTTGACCCCGGTCAAATAGGCACTTCGCTGTATTGGGCGATGCGCCATTGCGGCGCCGGGATGAAATTGTTCGCCCACTCCAGCACGGCGTCGGCCGGCATGGGCCGGGCGATGCCGTAGCCTTGCGCCAGGTCGCAGCCCAGCTGGATCAATCGGGCGCCATGCTCGACGCTTTCCACGCCCTCGGCGATCACCGTCAAGCTGAAGGAGCGGGCCAGGCCGATGACGGCGCGCACCAGGTGCAGGTCGTCGCGGTCGTTGAGCATGTTGCGCACGAAACTCTGGTCGATCTTGACGATATTCGCCGGCAGGCGTTTTAAATATGACATCGAGGAGTAGCCGGTGCCGAAATCGTCGAGCGCAAACGTGATGCCCAGCGCCTGGCAGGCGCGGATGATGCGGCGCACGTCTTCGATGTCGTGCAGGGCCGACGATTCGAGGATTTCCAGTTCCAGCATGCTGGCGCGCACGCCGGGAAATTCGCCGAGGATGGTTTCCAGGCGCGAGACGAAGTCCGGTTGCTGGAAGTGGCGCGCCGCGATATTCACGCTGACGACCCAGTGCTTGCCGCAAGCGACCCAGCGCTGCATTTGCCACAGGGCCTGGCGCAGCACCCATTCGCCGATGTCGATGATCAAATCCGTCTGTTCCACCAGCGGCAGGAATTGCGCGGGCGCCAGCACGCCGCGGCGCGGGTGCTGCCAGCGCAGCAGCGCTTCCATGCCCACTACCGTGCCGGCGCGCATGTTCACCTTGGGCTGGTAGTACAGCCGCAGTTCGCCATTGATCAGGGCCTGGCGCACTTCCGTGCGCTGGTTGTGGTGGGTGCGCACTTCTTCATCGAGGTTGGTGTCGAAGAAGTGGTACTGGTTGCGCCCCGTCAGTTTCGCCTGGTAGACGGCGTGGTCGGCGTGGCGCAGCAGGCTTTCCGTATTCAAGTCCTTGCCCGCGTAGACGGCGATGCCGACGCTGGCCGTCACGTGCAGCGCCTGCTGGTCGCCCTGGTAGGGGCGGCTCAGTTCCTGCAGCAATTGCGTGATGTTCTGTTCGATGCTGGCGATGCTGGCCTGGCCGCACAGCAGCAGGACGAATTCATCGCCGCCCAGGCGCGCCGCGTAGTGGATCTGGCCCGTAAAGCCGTGCAGGCGGCCGGCCACCTGCTTGAGGATTTCATCGCCCGCTTCGGCGCCGTAGCGGTCGTTGATGGCCTGGAAGTGGTCGAGGTCGAACAGGCAGACGGCCAGCAGGCGCTGGCGTTCGCGCGCCAGGAACAGCTCCTGTTCGAAGCGGGCGGCCAGCGCGGCGCGGTTGGGCAGGCCCGTCAGCACGTCATTGTAGTTTTGCCACGACAGCTTTTGCAGCGCCTGCTGCATGTGCACGGTTTCGTTCAACTGTTCGCCCAGCTGGCGCTGGCTGGTCTTGAGCGAGGTCAGCAGTTCTTCGATATCGCCGGCCATGCCGTTGAACGACTGCGACACGGCTTGCGCTTCGGGCGTGGCGCCGGCCGCCAGGCGCACGGCGAAGTTGCCATCGCGGAAGCGGTCGGTCGCCTGCACGAGCCGCGCCAGCAGCTTGCGGTGCGACGCCAGGATCAAGCCCAGCAGGAGGAAGACGAGGACGATGTTGATGGTGCTGAGGACGGCCTGCCCGCGCACCCGTTGCCACACCTGCGCCAGGGGCAGGCCGGGCGTGTAATGCACGTCGAGGATGCCGTCGCCGCCATCCGGCAGCGCCACCGTCAGGCGGCTGCGGATGGCCGCCATGCCCGCCAGGCGTGCAAACCACGCCGGCACGCCGTCGGCCAGCGTGTCGGTCAGCTTGTTGTCGGCCAGCACTTCGACATGCGCGCCAGCCGTATCCCAGCGCATGGCGGCGAGGCTGCGGTTCAGCGGCAGGGCGCTGCGCAGCACTTGCCGCACGCTGTCGTGCATCGCATGCCGGTCCGTATGCACGGCCAGCGGCAGCACGCTATTGGCCAGGAACAGGTCGAGTTGCCGGGCTTCGCTCTGGTAGCGGGCATTGGCCAGCGCCGTTTCCGTCCCGAGCAGGGCGTGATAGCGAAAGGCGGAAACGGCGAGTATCAGGAAGGTAATAGGGATGAAGAGGCGGGAATAACTGCCCATCCGCATCCATGAAGATAATATTTTCCCAAAGACTGGCATCGTTTTATGATCGATATCTGCGAATAATTATGTAAACATTATCACCGATATTTGCTATTTGAAACACAATATTGATATCAAGCATGAAATAAATACAGTTTTATTGATTTCACATGATTGTTGTCTTAAGTCAAAGTATTGCGCTTCTACTCTTGTAGCAATTGCCGTATGTCGTCCGCCAGGCTGGCCGGCTTGCTGGCCGTCGCATAGCGGCGAAATACGCTGCCATCCTTGCGCACCAGAAACTTGGTGAAATTCCATTTGATCGATTGCGTGCCCAATATGCCGGGCGCCGCCTGTTTTAATTGGGCAAAGACAGGATGGGTATGCGGGCCATTCACGTCGACCTTGGCAAACAGGGGAAAGGTGACGCCGAAGTTTTTTTCGCAAAAGGCGCCAATTTCCTCGTTCGAGCCCGGTTCCTGTTGCCGGAATTGATTGCAGGGAAAACCCAGCACGACCAGTCCCTGGTCGTGGAATTCGCGGTACAGCGCTTCGAGCCCCTGGTATTGCGGCGTGAAGCCGCAGGCGCTGGCCGTATTGACGATCAGCAGTACTTTGCCCTTGTAGCGCGCCAGGTCGATCGGCGTGCCGTCCAGCGCCTCGGCCTGGAAATCGTGGATGTTGGTCATGTCAGAGTAGTCCCAGTTTGGTGGCGCCCGCCTGCGGGGCCGGTTCCGGCGCCGTTGCGCCCTTGAGCTTGATCGTCAGGCGCAGGTCGTTGACGGAGTCCGCATTGCGCAGCGCGTCTTCATAGCTGATGGCGCCCGCCTCGTGCAGGTCGAACAGGGCCTGGTCGAAAGTCTGCATGCCATGCTCGCGCGATTTTTTCATCAATTCCTTGATCTCGTGCACCTGGCCCTTGAAGATCAGGTCGCTCATCAGCGGCGAATTGAGCAGGATTTCCAGCGCCGCCTGGCGCCCGCCGCCATCCTTGTTGGGGATCAGCCGCTGCGAAATCATGCCCTTCAAATTCAGCGACAGGTCCATCAGCAACTGCTGGCGCCGTTCTTCGGGGAAGAAATTGATGATGCGGTCCAGCGCCTGGTTGGCGTTGTTCGCGTGCAAGGTCGCCAGGCACAGATGGCCCGTCTCGGCAAACGCGATGGCGTGGTCCATGGTGTCGCGGTCGCGGATTTCGCCGATCTGTATCACGTCGGGCGCCTGGCGCAGGGTGTTTTTCAGGGCCGTGGCCCAGTCGTCCGTATCGACGCCCACTTCGCGCTGGGTGACGATACAGTTGCCATGCGGATGGATGAATTCCACGGGGTCTTCGATGGTGATGATGTGGCCGTGGCTGTGGGCGTTGCGGTGGCCCACCATGGCCGCCAGGGTGGTCGATTTGCCGCAGCCCGTGGCGCCCACCATGATGACGAGGCCCCGCTTGCTCATCACGATGTCTTGCAGGATCGCGGGCAAACCCAGCCCATCGAGGGTGGGGATGGCGGTATTGATCAACCGCAAGACCATGCCTGCCTGGCCCATCTGCACGAAGGCGGATACGCGGAAACGCCCCAGTCCTTCCGGGCTGATGGCGAAATTGGCTTCGCGGCTGGACTCGAACTCGGCCGCCTGGCGCTCGTTCATGACGGCGCGCACGTAGCCGGCCGCCTGGGCCGCGTCAAGCGCGCCGCCAGCCAGCGGCGTCAGCTTGCCGTCGAGCTTGATGGCGGCGGGAAAGCCGGCCGTGATGAACAGGTCGGAGCCGCCCCGTGCGCGCATCTGCGCCAGTAGCGCATGCATGGCGCCATAGTGTTCGTGCGTCGTCTGCATGGCTTATCCGGGGAAGTTTTCAGGGGACTTGGCGGCCGAGCGGGCCGTTTCCGCCGAGATCGTGCCGCGCCGCACCAGGTCGGTGAGGCACTGGTCCAGGGTTTGCATGCCCACGTTGCTGCCCGTCTGGATGGCCGAATACATTTGCGCCACCTTCGCTTCGCGGATCAGGTTGCGCACGGCCGGCGTGGCCAGCATGATTTCATGCGCGGCCACGCGGCCCGCGCCGTCTTTGGTTTTCAGCAAGTTTTGCGAAATGACGGCTTGCAAGGATTCGGACAGCATGGCGCGCACCATTTCCTTTTCTTCGGCGGGGAAGACGTCGATGATGCGGTCGATCGACTTCGCCGCCGACGAGGTGTGCAGGGTGCCGAATACCAGGTGGCCCGTCTCGGCCGCCGTCAGCGCCAGGCGGATGGTTTCCAGGTCGCGCAATTCGCCCACCAAAATCACGTCCGGGTCTTCGCGCAGGGCCGAGCGCAGCGCATTGCTGAACGAATGCGTGTGCGAACCGACTTCGCGCTGGTTGATCAGGCATTTCTTCGGTTCATGCACGAATTCGATCGGGTCTTCGATGGTCAATATATGGTGGTTCAGGCGCTCATTGACGTGGTTCACCATGGCCGCCAGGGTGGTCGACTTGCCGGAACCCGTCGGGCCCGTCACCAGCACGAGTCCCCGCGGACGCATGGCCAGCTCGCCGAAGATGCGGGGGGCGTTGAGGTCTTCCAGGGTCAGCACCTTCGACGGAATCGTGCGCAGCACGGCCGAGGCGCCCCGTTCCTGGTTGTAGGCGTTGACGCGGAAGCGCGCCAGGCCGGGAATCTCGAACGAAAAATCGCATTCCAGCGCTTCTTCATACGCCTTGCGCTGGCTGTCGTTCATGATGTCGTAGATCATGCTGTGCACTTCCTTGTGCTCGAGCGGCGCCACGTTCAGACGGCGCACGTCGCCATTGACCCGTATCATCGGCGGCAGGCCGGAAGACAGGTGCAGGTCGGAAGCCTTGTTGCTGACGGAGAAAGCGAGTAGTTCGGAGATGTCCATTTATAATCCCTGTGCCTGCATTGATGGGCTGGCGCACTGTGCCGCCGCCCCTATACACTAGAAAATGATTATGTCCACAATCGAACAGAACTTGCAAGCCGTGCGCGACAGTATTGCGCAGGCCGCCTTGGAGGCGCAGCGCGCCCCTGGTGACGTGACCCTGCTGGCCGTGTCGAAAACCTTCGGCGCGGACGTCGTGCTGGCTGCCATGCGCGCGGGCCAGGCGGCGTTTGGCGAAAATTACCTCCAGGAAGCGCTCGACAAGATTAGTGCCGTAAAGCTTGCGCTGCCGCAAGGCGCACCCGTCTGGCATTTCATCGGCCCCATCCAGAGCAACAAGACGCGCCCCATCGCCGAACATTTTGACTGGGTACATACGGTGGAACGGGAAAAGATCGCCGCCCGCCTGTCCGAGCAGCGCCCGGCCGGCTTGCCGGACTTGAATATCTGCCTGCAAGTCAATATCAGCGGCGAGGCCAGCAAGAGCGGCGTGACGCCGGCCGACTTGCCGGCGCTGGCGCATGCCGTGGCGCAACTGCCCCGTTTGCGCTTGCGCGGCCTGATGGCCATTCCCGAGCCGGAAACGGATGTCAACCTGCAGCGCGCCGCCTTTGCGCAATTGCGCGTGCTGTACGACCAATTGAAAGCGGACGGCCTGGCGCTCGATACCTTGTCGATGGGCATGTCGGCCGACTTGCGCGCCGCCGTGCTGGAAGGCGCCACCATCGTGCGCGTGGGCAGCGCCATCTTTGGTTCCCGCACTTACTCTTAACTGATTGATAGAAAGCATAGCCATGACGACAGAATTGAATATCGCCTTTGTGGGCGGCGGCAACATGGCGGCGGCCCTGATCGCCGGCCTGGCGGGTAAATTGACCCTGGGCGGCAACATCCACGTGATCGACCCGCATGCGCCCGCGCTGGAAAAACTGCAGGCGCAGTTCGGCGTGACGACGGCTTCCGCCGCCGGCGACGCGCTGCGCGCCGTGGACGTGATCGTGCTGGCCGTGAAACCGCAAAGCATGCGCGACGTGGCGGCGCAGTTGCTGCCCTTCCTCGACGGAAATAAGGCGCCATTGATCCTGTCGATCGCGGCCGGCATCCGCGCGGCCGACCTGTCGCGCTGGCTGGGCGATTATCGCGCCATCGTGCGCTGCATGCCGAACACGCCAGCCCTGATCGGCATGGGCATCACGGGCATGGTGGCCAGCAGCGGCGTGAGCGATGAGCAAAAGAAGACGGCGGACGCCATTCTGCGCGCCGTCGGCCAGACCGTCTGGCTCGATGACGAAGCGAAGATCGACCCTGTGACGGCCGTGTCCGGCAGCGGTCCCGCCTATGTGTTTTACTTTATCGAAGCGATGCAGCAGGCGGCCGCCGAGCTGGGCCTGACGCCGGAGCAGGGCACGCAGCTGGCGATTGCCACGTTTACGGGCGCGGCGCAGCTGGCGGCCAATTCCAGCGAACCCGTGTCCTTGCTGCGCGAGCGGGTCACGTCGAAGGGTGGCACGACGTATGCGGCGCTCACCAGCATGGAAGAGAGCGGCGTGAAGGCGGCCATCGTCAAGGGCATCAAGGCGGCCGCACAGCGGGGGCGCGAGATGGGAGACGAACTGGGAAAGTAAGTGGTCAAGTAATTACATGACCTTGACGGCGCGGCCGATGTATAAAACCGGTCCCGTCGGCCGGCCCGTGGGCGAGCCCGTTGCCGGTTCCAGGGTGATTTCAAACAGTTGCTCCGGCTGCAACGGCGGCAGCTTGTCCAATGTCAACTTGAGGCTTTGCCCCGGCTTGACCAGGCCCAGCGAGACGGGCGCGCCCCAGTCCTTGCCCTTGGTCCAGAATTGCAGGGCCTTTTGCTGCGGCACGCTGGTCGGTCCCAGCGGGATCAGGCTCAGGTCGCGGTTCTTGCCGCCACGTCCGCCCGCCTGCACGATCCAGCCCGGCGATTTGTCCTGCGGCGCCACCAGCACCACCAGGTAGCCGGGTCCGCTGGGTGTTTGCAGTTGCACGCTGACCAGCACGGCCAGCGCGGCCGTGGCCGCCAAGCCGCCGCCCGCCAGCACTCTCCAGAAGGCCAGGCTGTTCCACCACGCTTGCCAGCCGCCCGCCTGCCGCACGGCCGAAGGCGTCAACAGGCTGGCGCTGATGCGCGGCCACAGTTGCGCCGAGGGCGTTTCGGGCGGCGCCAGGGTCGTCAAGGGCAGCAGACGCCGTTCCCAGGCTTCGACGGCGTCGCGCAAGGCTGCGTCGCGCGGCAAGCGCTGTTCCACTTCCGCCCGTTCGGCCAGTTCCAATGTGCCCAGCACGTATTCGCTGGCCAGCCTGTGCAATTCCTCGTCGCTGTTGTTCATCCCATGCACTCCCGCAAGGCGGCCAGGCCCCGCTTGACCCAGGCCTTGACGGTTCCCAGCGGCGCTTGCAGGCGCTGCGCGATTTCGCTGTGGGAACAGCCATCGACGTAGGCGTACAGGATGCTGTTGCGCTTCGATTCGTCCAGGTGGCCCAGGCAATCGTGCAGCTTGCCCAGGTTCGCCTGGTCGGCATAGGCTTCGCCCGCATCGTGGCTGTGGCGTTCGTGCAGCAGGGTTTCCACGGTATCCTCGTCGGCCGGTACTTCATGGGCGCGGGCGCGCGCCACGTCCAGCGCCTGGTGCCGCACCACCACATAGATCCAGCCCTTGCCGCTGCCGCGCGTGGCGTCGAAACTGCCGGCGCGGCGCCAGATATTCAGGAAGGCGTCGTGCAGCACGTCTTCGGCCAGGGCCCGCTGGCGCACGATGCGCAGGGCCACGCCCAGCAGGTAGCGGCTTTCCTGCTGGTACAGGCCGTGCAATGCCTGCTGCTCGCCCCTGGCGCAGGCGCGCAGGGCGGCATCGTAATCGTAGGTGGCGGCTTGGGCTGGCAAGGTTGGCGCAATCGTCAAGAGTGAACGGTTAGCAAGTTTTCAAGGCCGAGTATAGGCCAGAAACCCGCTTGCCAACCGTTGTTTTCCTGTTTTACAACGCCTAACAAAACCGTAGCGAGCGGAAGGGAGAGGTGGCTAAGAAGCGCAACCGTACTTTAGTACGGTGAGCATCGCAGGCCGCCTATCACGACGCGCAGCAGGTTTTGATAGGTGTGCTCATGCGGCTTTCCAGAAGATGTAGTCGGCTTGATAGGGCACCCATTGCTTGGCGCCGATGGATTCCATGCCGCAGGGGCTGCTTGGCGCCACGCCGCCGCTGGTGGCCACGCGCTGGATGTAGCTGACGCCCTGCATGGCGCCGCTGCCCGTGGCCGGATTGGCCTTCACCAGCTGGTACGGGATATTGCCCGCGCCGGCCGGCGCCACGGCCACTTGCGTCGCCGTCACTTTCGAACCGTCCAGGTTGGCCCAGGTGGCCGGTGGACCGACATACGTGCCCACCTGCATGCCGCTGCGGTCGTTCAAGGCCGCGTCCGGTCCCACGAAAACCCATTCATGGCCCGTCATGTCT
This sequence comes from Janthinobacterium sp. SUN100, assembly GCF_030397705.1. Taxonomy (NCBI): domain Bacteria; kingdom Pseudomonadati; phylum Pseudomonadota; class Betaproteobacteria; order Burkholderiales; family Oxalobacteraceae; genus Janthinobacterium; species Janthinobacterium sp. SUN100. The sequence continues at coordinate 156,854 of NZ_JAPUBU010000006.1, forward strand.
TTCTTGGCCTTGCATTCGTAGGCGATCTTGCCTACGCCCACGGTCTGCATGGCCACCTGGTGGCCATCGGGCACCTTGACGGCGTTCGGTAATTGTTCTTGCGAATAGCGCGCGCTCATGGGGGCGCAAGCGCTCAGCAGCAGGGCGGCGCCCAGCACAGCGAGGGCGGGAACGGCGTGGCGTGGGGCGGTGAAGGCAAGCATGGCAAACTCCTGGTAGTTGGCTCAACCGGCTGGTTGATACCATTACTACGCATGGGTCTGCCATTTGGATGCAGCCGGGTCAAAAATATTTTATGACGGCGTTTCTTTCTTGCTGAAACGCTGCGCCAGCGCCAGCAGGACGGGCATGGCGGTGGTGGCGTGCTTGAGCAGCGCGCCGCTGGCCCGCAGCAGCGGCAGGATGCGGCGCGGACGCACCAATGCCAGGCCCAGCACGGCGCCGCCCACCATCAGGGGAATTTTGAAACGCGTGGCCAGGGTGTGGCGCAGATTGCCGCCCGTCAGCGGTTCCAGCAACTGGCGCGTCTGCACGCCCAGGGCCAGGCGCTGCAGCGCGCATTCGGCCAGCAGCGCGTCGCGCCGCTGCGCCAGGCTGGCGGCCGTGTGGACACTGGACAATTTGGTGGGGTGCGTGGTCATGGCCGCTCCGATCCCCGGCGCGCCAGCAATTGCAGCTCGTCCAGGTCTTTGTTCAGTTCGGAAAGTGTAAAAGAAAGCAGTTTCGGCTTGCTGCGGAAACTGGCGCGCACGCCCAGCAGGGTGGCGATGGCGGCGACGATGAAGACGGCGGCCGTGACGGCGATGGCGGCGATGCGGTGCGTATCCCAGAACAGCACGATGACGAGGAACACGATCAAGACGAGGCCGACAAACAGGCACAGCAGTGCCAGCATGGCCAGCGCCAGATAGGACAGGAAGCGCAGCGACTCTTCTTCCATTTCCACGGCCGCCAGGGCCAGACGGGTCTGGACGATGGCGGCGAGGGTCGCTGCGACTTGGGCGACATGGTGCACGATAGCCATATGCTGCCTTTCGCGTCAGGTGACGGCCTGCGCCGTCGGTACCGCGTCGTTACAATCTAGCGGCGCGACGAGGAAAGCAGCAGACCGAACAGCACGCCGACGACGGCGCCCGCGCCCACGGCTTTCCAGGGATTGTCCTGTACGTATTCGTCGGTGGCCTTGGCCGCCTTCTTGGTACGTTCGAGCAAGTCTTCTTCCAGCTTGATCAAGTCTTTCTTGGCCGTTTCCAGGGTGGCGATGAACTTGTCCTTGACGGCTTTGACATTCTCGCCCGTCTGATCCTTGGCGCCATCGAGCCAGCCTTCCGCTTCATCGATGACGGTCTTCAAGTCGCCGACCAGTTTGTCGCGGGCCTTGTCGGCGTCGGCGAGGATGCTGTCGCTGCTGGATTTTCCGGTATGTATCGAGCTCATGTATTACCTCATGGAAGTGAAACTGCACAGTGAAATACCAGTGTAGGCAGCTGCGGCCAGGCTTGTCTTGCGCCGCCTCAAGGGCTGCCGCGGCGCAAGGGTCATTGCTTAACGGAAAGCAAAGTCCAGTACCACGCCCGCAAATACCGCCGCTCCTAGCCAGTTATTATGCCGGAATGCCGCAAAACACGGCATACGCTCGCGTGCGCGGATCAAGGTGTAGTGATAAACGGCGCAGCCGGCCGCCACCAGCAAGCCCGCGACGAACCAGTAACGCAAGCCCAGATACCAGCCGCATGCCAGCCACAGCAGCAGGAAAACGGCATAGCAGGCCATGACGATGGCCACGTCGTAGCGGCCAAAGGTGATGGCCGAGGTCTTGATGCCGATCTTCAAGTCATCGTCGCGGTCGACCATCGCGTATTCCGTATCGTAGGCCACGGCCCAGAAGACATTGCCCAGCAGCAGCAGCCAGGCGACGGCGGGCACGGCATCCGTGATGGCGGCAAAACCCATGGGAATGCCGAAGCCGAAGGCGATGCCGAGATACGCTTGCGGAATCGCAAAGAAACGCTTGAAATAGGGATAGGTGCCGGCGATGATGACGGCGGCCACGGACAGCTGCTTGGTCAGCGCATTCAAGGGCAGGATCAGGCAAAAGGCCAGCACGGTCAGCACGCCGGCCACGGCCAGCGCTTCCTTGCCGCTGATGCGTCCGCTGGTGATGGGACGCTCGGCCGTGCGCTTGACGAATTTGTCGATATCCTGGTCGGCGTAGTCGTTGATGGCGCAGCCTGCCGAGCGCATCAGGAAAGTGCCGAGGGTAAAGATGAGCAGCAGCCGCCAGTCCGGCACGCCCTGCTGCGCCAGCCACAGCGCGCACAGGGTAGGCCACAGCAGCAATACGGTACCGATAGGCTTGTCCAGCCGTATCAGGCGGAAATACAGCGCCAGCTTGTTCATGGAAGACTCGATCTTGTTGAAGAGAAAGGTCGATTATCGCAAATAGTATGTAAATGTACTATTTTGCGCCTGGGGCGCTAGTCTTCGTCCTCGCACAGCGGCGTAATGCCGGGCAAGTTGCAGCTGGCGATGGCCGCGCACAGGGCGTCGATGGCGGCCTTGCGCGTGAAACTCTTGCGCCACAGCATGACCACGCGGCGCGAGGGCACGGGGGCGGCGAAGGGCCGGTATTCGAGCATGCCGTCGGTGGCGTGCATATTGGCGACGGAGGCGCGCGGCAAGACCGTCAGGCCGATGCCGCTGGCCACCATGTGGCGGATGGTTTCCAGCGAGGAACCCTCAAACGTGCGCTGCATGCCATTGCCGGGCGAGGAAAAACGCGCCATTTCGGGGCACACTTCCAGCACCTGGTCGCGGAAACAGTGGCCATTGCCCAGCAGCAGCATGGTTTCCGATTTCAAGTCTTGCGCGGCGATTTTCTCGCGCGCCGTCCATGGATGCTGGCGCGGCATGGCGACGACGAACGGTTCGTCATACAGTTCCTGCATGGCCATGCCGTGTTCGGGCAGGGGCAGGGCCATGATGGCCACGTCCAGTTCGCCCTGGCGCAGCAGTTCGAGCAGGCGAACCGTGAAGTTTTCCTGCAAGATCAAGGGCATCTGCGGTACCTGGTCTATCATGGCCTTGACCAGGGGCGGCAGCAGGTAGGGGCCGATCGTGTAGATCACGCCCAGGCGCAGGGGGCCGGCCAGCGGGTCCTTGTTTTGCTTGGCGAGTTCCTTGATGGCGGCCGTCTGTTCCAGCACGCGCTCGGCTTGCGCAATGATCTGCGCGCCCAGGGGCGTGACGGAGATTTCCGCGCCGCCCCGTTCGAACAGGACCACGCCCAATTCGTCTTCGAGTTTCTTGATGGCCACTGACAGGGTGGGTTGGGCAACGAAGCAGGCTTCGGCGGCGTGGCCGAAGTGCTTCGCTCGCGCGACTGCAACGATATATTTCAGTTCAGTCAGTGTCATAGGTTGATTGAAACACAGGAAGTACTTACTTGCAATGAATGAAAGGTGGCGCAAACGTGAAACTGTGGCGCCGATGGCGTATTGTAGCGGATCGCCCCCTATAATGCGGGACCGGGCGTCGAAGGGAGATGGCGATGGAACTGCGGATGCAGGCGCTGGAAGCGGCGATCAATTACTGGCGTGCCAGGCAACCGGCGCGCGGCAACGAATATGCACTGTCGCCGCCCGTCAGCCGCCTGGCCGGCGTGTATGCGCTGATGATTTATTACCGGCAAGATCGCATCGCCGAAGAGACCCTGGAACCGGCCGTCGTGGCCCTGATCGATGCCTGGCGCCGGGATGCCGGCGGCATCCAAGGCGATAGCCACGCCTGAGTGCGACCATGGCGTGACCCCATTTAACCCAACCAGAGATATCCATGCCTGATTTTGAAAACAAACTGTGCGGCCGCGACGAATTGCGCGCCCGCGCCGCGGCCCTGCCGAAACCGGTGGTAGTGACGAACGGCGTGTTCGACATTTTGCACCGCGGCCACGTGACCTACCTGGCGCAGGCGCGCGCGCTGGGCGCCTCGCTGATCGTTGCCGTGAATACCGATGCCTCGGTGAAACGCCTGGGCAAGGGCGATGACCGTCCCCTGAACAGCTGCGAAGACCGCATGGCCGTGCTGGCCGCGCTGGAAGCGGTGAGCCTGGTCGTGCCGTTCTCGGAAGACAGCGCCCTGGAAGTGGTGCAGGATATCGAACCGGAAATCTATGCCAAGGGCGGCGACTATGACATGGCGGCCATTCCCGAAGGCAAGGCCGTGCTGGCGTATGGCGGCCAGGCCGTGGCCATCGATTTCGAGCATGACCGCTCGACCACCAAGCTGTTGACGAAAGTGCGGACGCAGCAAGGCTGAGGAAGCTCGTCAATGTTTCCATACAGATAAAAAGACGTTACTATGAGAACTGCCAGGGCTGCGACTTCGTTTCGACAGCCCCAGCACGTTACACCGTCTGAATGCATTGCTAGTCATAGAAAATAAATGGATCATAAAACTTCTGGGGATTGGCCACTGCCTTCCGGCGCCTGGCACGTGGATGACGAGGGCGCGTGGACCATGCAGCGCAGCGCGGATGGTCAGAACGTCTCGCCCTTGGTGAGCCATGCCGATATCGGCAAGCTGATGCATGCGCGGCGCCTGCCCGCAGCCGCCGGTGCGCCCGTGCGCCAGTTTCCGCCCGAATTTGCATTCGACCCCGCCTCGGGCGCGGCCTTGCAAGTGCCGCCCGACACGGCCGCCACGCCGCCCTGGGTGCCGCCCTACGGCGCATCTCCCGTCAGCGACGTGCCGCCAACGGGCCCGTCCGGCTTGCGCCAGGCCAGCGCGCCCCTGAAACTGGCGGACCAGCGCGCGCGCGAAGAGCATGCGCAGGCCGATGTCTCGCTGCCCATGCCGCCGCCCGGCGAATACGAATTCTTTTCCGCCCAGTTCGGCACCAGCGCGCCCGCGCTGCTGGCGCTCGACCCGCGCAAGGCCGTCTTGCACGCCTGGCTGCCCGCCTCGAAACGCTGGCTGGCGCTGGACCCCGACTATGGCAGCTTGCTGGCCGAATCGGACCTGGCCCACGGCGCCTGGCGCGCCGAGCTGGTGCCGGAGTTCAATAGCGTGCTGGTCTTGCCGACCAGCCATGGCCTGGCCTGCATCCGTCCCGACGTGCCGTCGCTGACCTACGTGGTCGAGCACGTGGGCGGCGCGCCATGCGCGGCCGCGCCCGTCTGGTTCCAGAACCGTCTGTGGGCGCCGCTGCGCGACGACGATGGCCGCCTCCGCTTCGTCAACCTTGATGCGCAACAAAAGCCGGGCAGCGACGTGCTGCTCGACGGCCTGTTTGACCTGGGCGCCGTCAGCGCGCCCGTCGCCTACAACCGCATGGCCGTGTGGCCCTGCGCCAACGGCCAGCTGCGCCTGCAATTGCAGCCGGACGGCAACGTGGCCGCCTCGTTCACCCCCTGGCCCGAAGGGCTGGTGCCGCATTTCGAATTCGGCAGCCCGTACGTGTCGCGCGACGGCGGCCTGTGGCAGCTGTGCTTCGAGCGCAGCCGCGGCACCTATGTCTACGTGAAACTGGGCGCGCAGTCCGAACGGGCCGACGCGCTGGCGCCGCGCCTGTGCTCGGGCAGCTTCAATTACCGCTTCGCCACCAAGCTGAAAACGGCGCCGTGGGAAGAGCCGGAACACGGCGACGACGGCGGCAAGAACCAGGCCGTCATGCCGCTGCTGGAATCGAGTGTTGGCAACAGCGTCTTCGGCGTGAAGTTTGCCACCAGCGCCGGCCTGTCGAGCGTGCTGCGTTCGAACGATCGCCTGGCGGCTCAGCTGGTGCAGGACGACGAATTGCGCGAAAACGTGTTCCATACCTTTGCCGTCAGCGAACCGTGGCGCGTGCGCCTGTTTGTGCATGAAGGTACGCTGTGGGCTTACCACCCGCTGCTGTCGCGTATCGATGGCTGGGCCTTGCAGGCATGAAAGCGCGCGTCCTGATCGCGGCTGGCGCCGTCTTCCTCGCCTTCGCCAGCGCCAGCGCGCAGGCCGCCGGCATCCAGCAAGCGTTCCTCGTGCAGAATTCGGGCTGGATGGAGCCGTTTTACACGGATGAACACTCGCAGCTGAAAGCCCTGGTGGGCGCCGTGGCGCAGGCCGCTACAAACCCGTCCGATAAAGTGTATACCCTGGCCTTCAGCCAGAGCAGCGGCGCGCACGTGTCGCCGTCGCTGCTGGGGCAAGGGCAGGGCGGCGCCGGCGTGGCGGGCCAGCTGGCCAGCCTGGGCCTGGCGCGCAAGGGCGCCGGCGGCGCGCTGGCCGACACGGATTTCCAGGAAGCCGTGACAAAAACCATCACGGGCCCGTTTCAGTCCGCGTCCGGCATCGTGTGGATCTTTACCAATAACAAGAACAGCCCGAACAACGACAGCCAGACGGCCGAGCGCAACCGCGATTTTTACCGCCTGCTGCACTTGGAACCGTCGATCACCAAGACGGTGGTGTTTCCGCTGCGCATGCCCGTGCAGGGCAAGCTGTACAGCGCCAAGGGTTTGATGGTGTATGCGCTCGCGTATGGCCAGCCGGCATCCGAGGCCTTGAACCGCATCCTGGCCGAAGGGCGGCTGTCGCAAGTGCTGACACGCCCGCCCGCGCGCCTGAAACCGGTGGACCAGGATGCCGTGCGCATCGTGCCGCAATCCGTCAAGAACAGCGCCAACGTGCACGCCAGCCTGGGCCGCGATGGGCGCACCATCGTGCTCGACGTCGATGCGGCGAACCTGGTGCCGCAAGTGGTGCTGCAGGCCTCCTTGCAAAACATGTTTTTCCCATACGTGATCGACAGCGCCAGGGTGCATGCCAGCCTGGCCGGGCAGAACGCGCCCTTGCACGTTGCGCCAGATCAAATCCGCCAGTTGCAGCCGGGCGCCAGCCAGTCCGTGCAAGTGCAGTTCGCGCTGCCGATGGCGCAAATTCCGTCGCCGTGGTCGGCGCAGGCGATCACCGCCATGGGCAAGCAGGTGCTGCTGCCGATGCAGGCGCAGGTGGGCCTGTCGGAACAGCGGCTGGCGCTGGCGTCCAGCTTCGGCAAGGATTTGCAGGAATTGTTCCCTGGCGACCCGATTTCCGGCATGTTTACGCCGCCCGACAGCGTGCGCGCGTCGCAGGCGACGATACCGCTGCTGGTGCGCATCCAGTATCCGCTGCTGCCCGTGCTGGTGATACTGGGCGGCGTGCTGGCGCTCGTGCTGGGCTTGCTGGCGCTGGGCCTGGTCAGCACGCGCGCCACGCGCTACAAGGTGATGGCCGACGGCGTGCAGCGGCAAGTGTTATTAAAACCATTTAAAAGCGTGCAGATCCGCGACGATGACGGCCGCGACATTGGCGAACTCAAGCGTGGCTTGGGCAAGCCGTCCGTCGTGCGCGTGGCCGAAGGCCATATCTTGACCCTGGCCTGAACACAGATTCCTTAAAAATTCCTTCCATTCAATAGAGGCATACCATGGCGCAAGACACTCCGAAAGACAATGCAGGTTTCACCTTGCCGGCCCCGGTAACGGCCCCGGCGTCGGCGCCGCCCGCCGCGGACGCTGCCACCGCGGCCAGCGCCGCCACCGCAACGACCGAAGCTGCGCCCGCGTTTGATGCTGCCGGCACGACCGATACCTCGTCGCGCGACACCCTGGTCGGCGGCGTGGTGCTGTTGCTGCTGTTCATCGCCTTTTTCTTTGCCAAGAATGCCTATGCGAATGGCCTGGTGGCCAAGCGCGTGCCGCCGAACAAGGCCAATGCCTCGGGCTGGTGGCTGTTCATCTTCCTGGCCAGCCTGGCGACGGGCGTCGTGCTGGCTGCCGTGAATGCGCATAAATTCCTTGCGCCACTGTTCATGGGACCGCTGGTGCTGGTGGGCCTCGTTGCACTGTTGTTGACCTTTACTTCCAGCCGCCGCTAAGAACACGCCGTTGCACGCATCATCGAAGGAATCACCATGGCAGAGAACCTGAACCAAACCATCACCGGCGGCGCCAGCGAGCGCAAGCAGGATAAGATCATCGAACTGCGCCCGACCCTGTTCATCGGCATCGGCGGCACGGGCATGCAAGTGCTGATGCGCGTGCGCCGGCGCATCCTCAACACCCTGTGGGGCGGCGCGGGCAACCGCACGCGCATCGAGGGCTTGGCCGACTTTCCCATCGCGCAATTCATCCATTTCGACCTCGACAATGGCGCCGTGATCGAAAGCGGCGAGTCGCAGGCGAAGGACTTGCAGTTCGACCAGGTGAAGTTCACGGATGACGACAAGGTGGTCGAATCGTTCGACATGGACAAGTACAGCCGTGATGAAGATTCTCTGGAGAAATATCCGCACATCAAGGAATGGCTGCCTTTGACGCCGCAGCGCATCCGCGAATTGCGCTTCGACATGAGCAGCGGCGCCGGCCAGATCCGCGCCGTGTCGCGCCTGTATTTCTTCGACAAGTACGCGAAGATCCGCGACAAGATCCGTTTGAAACTGAAAGCCCTGAAGGCGGGCCTGTCGCACGAGCGTCAGCTGGCCGAACTGGGTTTGCGCATGGAAACGAACCGTTTCCGCATCGTCATCGTCGGCTCCGTTGCGGGCGGCACGGGTTCCGGCTCCTTCCTGGACATGGGCTTGCTGGCGCGCTGGCTGGCGCGCAGCGAAGTGGGCGCGGCCGACGTCGAGCTGATGCTGTTCTTGCCGACCGGCTACACCAAGGCCAACAAGGACCGGGTCGAAGCCAACGGCTACGCGGCGCTGATGGAGCTGGAATCGGCGATGATGGGCAACAAGGGCTATGTGGGCCGCTGGGATGCGTATGACCGCCCGGAACTGACGCGCGAACCGTACAGCGAGGTTTACCTGATCGATTCGGGCAATCTTGCCCAGCAGCACACCAAGGATGTCAGCGACGTCTACCACATGGTGGCCGATTCGCTGTTCGAGGATTTCGCCTCGGCCGACTTCGCGCGCGCCAAGCGTTCGATCGCCGTCAACCAGGCGCAGCACAAGAATTCGCTGTACAACGCGCCCGTGCCGCAAGACCGTTTCGGCGACATGCGCCTGTATTTCTCGAAACGCTTTTCCTCGTTCGGCATGGCCGTGCTCGATACGCGCCAGGAAGCGGCGCGCGACGAGCGGGCCCACCGCTGGGCCGGCGCCATGCTGCAAGCGTTCTTTGGCGTGGGCGGCACGGATGCGGGCGCCAACCGGGCCACGGATACGCAACGCGACAATTTCCTCGCCGCCAATATGTTCCTGAAGGGCACGCCGTTCAGCGATTTCCCCGAGTTTTCCGACAAGAGCATCGAACTGAAGCGCTCCAGCGGCGACTTCATCGATTTCCGTGTCGTCGACGAATTGCTGGAAGACCGCCACGGCCACTTGCTGGCCGGCGTGGAAAACCGCGTCAACACGCGCATCAACGATATCCGCACGGGTTTCGACCGCAGCGAATGGCCGGCGCAGGTGCGCGACGCCATGAAGCATTTGGAACGCGACGCCGTGCGCGACCAGGATTCCACGGCCGACACGACGGAAGACCGCATCAGCAAGCGGCGCCGCGAAGTGCTGGAAGACGTCAAGAAAGTCGTGCGCGACCAGCTGTATGGCTATCTTGATAATAAAGAATTCGGCGGCCTGGAATACGTGCTGTCGCTGGTGGAACAGATCAAGGACCGCATCGAGGCGCCGGGCAGCGGCTTGACGGCGCAAATCGGCAACAATGCCGAGCGCTACCGTGAAATCAAGGAAGCCGTGCGCTCGCGCGAATACGAGCGCCTGTTGAACAACCTGGAACAGACGCGCAGCACCTTCGGTTTCCTCAGCAATGGCGAAAAGCAGGCGGGCGTGGTGATGGACCATTTGCGCACGGAAATGGCGAATGCGCTGAAATTCCATCTGCGCGCCAAGGCGGCGGACGAGTCTGTCCTCCTGCTGGGCGAGCTGTCGCGCTGGCTGGGCAACCGGGTCGGCGTCGATGCGCAAGGCCGCGCCCAGTGGAATGGCCTGGTGGGCGAGCTGCAATCGGGCCGCGAAGGCGTGCTGGCCATGCTGACGGAGTTGAAAACGGCCAATACCATCCTGCAAAAGGACCTGGACAAGGAACACGCGACCCTGATCGTCATTCCCGTCACGGAAAAAGACATCGCGCTGCCGTCGGCGGCCACCTTGCGCCAGTGGGCCGATGAAGCGTTCAAGGACATGGGCGGCTCGAAAGCGCTGTTCCCCATGTTGGGCGAACCGGCGCAACGGGCCTTGATCCTGGCCAAGGTCACGCGCATGGCGGAAAACATGATCGCTACTGCCGGCCTGGCGGAAGGCGCGACGAGCACGCCCGACCCGTTGTTCGAAGCGCTGGAACAGATGGATGTGTCCGAACGCCTGGACCGCTTCCGCAAGCTGCTGGCCTGCTCCATGCCGTGGATCGACGCCAACATGGCGGGCGACTTCACGGTCGTGTCGGACCAGTTCAAGTGCGTGATCGGCGTGGCCAATGCGGCCGCCTTCAAGGCGAAGTTCGGCGCCGAGCTCGAATCGTGCGTGCCGACCCAGGTGGGCATCACGGTGAGCCAGCTGGAAATCGTCGAAACGGGCATCCGCGGGCGCGCCGTCTGCTATTGCGAACTGGCAGGCGTGCCGATGACGGTGCTGCGCGGCCTGGAAGGCTGGCGCACCAGCTACCGCAAGGAAGGCGACAACGACAAGGCGCCGACCCACACGCATATTGATCCAACGCAATTCACGCACCCGATCGCGCCGAACACGGACGAGATGAAGCGCCTGGCGGAAGACTTCGGCGAATTCCTGCAAGCGATCATGCTGGGCGTGCTGACGCGCCACACGGGCCGCGTCGTGCCGCCGGGCCAGTACCAGTTTGCCGTCGAGCCGGGCGACTTGCGCCGCATCGGCAACGAACGGGCCATCCGCCAGAACGGCATGCCCGCTTCGTACGAGAAAAATATCGCCCTGCGCATCGAAGAAAAATTGACGGCGCTTGACGCCGTGCAGACGGCGGCCATGGCGGCGCTGGCAAAATACTACGAGCGGGGCGTGTATGCGCCCAAGCTGGTGGCGCAGGCCGATGGCTCGCAGCTGCCCTACATCGGCTTTGGCAGCGCCATTTCCGCCGAAGTGGGCACGCGCCTGCGCGAGTCGGCGCGCCGCAAGGGCATGGCCAGCGACGAGCTCGACCGCACGGTGCAAGCCTTGCTGGGCCGCCTGAAGGAGTGGGCGAACGTCATCGGCGATTCCGATAGCGACGCCTACGACTGGGAAGTGCGCGAACCGGAAGCGGACGGCCAGCCACGCCTGAAGTATGCGATCAAGCCTGAAATGCTGGAAGCGGGGCGCCTGGAGCAATTGCTGCGTCCGGCCGGCGCGGCGGCTGCGCCGGCGGCGGCCGCGGCCGCGTTCGGCATGGCGCCGCCACCACTGGGCGGCATGCCGCCGCCGCTGGTGGAATACCAGTACTTCCTGGGCATCAACGGCCAGCAGCAGGGACCATTCACGGCCCAGCAGATCGTGCAGTACGTGCAGGCGGGACAGGTCGTGCCAGCCACGACCAAGGTGTGGCGCGCCGGTTTGCCGGCCTGGGCCGACCTGGCCCAGTTCCCCGAACTGGCGCCCTTGTTCCTCGGCGCGCCGCCACCGTTGATGCCGCCGCCCTTGTGAACGCTGGAATGACGTTGGAATGAAGGATTAGTTTTGGATATCTGCAACAAATGCAAGACGGGCCTGTGGACCGTTGTCAGCCATTGCCCGTACTGCGGTCACGCCATGGCGGGCGCTGCCAAGCCAGCCGCGGCCGTGCCGCCGCCGCTGCCCGTCCCTGCGCCTGCGCCGGTAGCGCCGCCACCTGCGCCCAAGCCGCCGCCCGTGCCGGTGACGCCTGCGCCTGCGCCGAAAGCGCCGCCGAAGCCGGCGCCAGTACCGCCACCGAAACCGGTGCCGCCGCAAGCGGCGCCGAAGCCCGTGCCCGCGCCTGTGCTTCCACCGGCGCCTGCCCCGGCAACACCGGTGCCGCCGCCACCGCCGCGCAAGTGGCTGCGCTGGCTGGGCGCCGCCGCTGTGTTGGCGGCCGTCATCGTCTACATGAATGGCAAGCCGGGCGGCAAGAATGAATCGGCTTGCAACGACGCCATCGACAGCGGCTTGAAGCTGGTGGCAAATGGCAGCCTGGACGGCGCCCGGCAAAAGCTGGCGACGGCGAAGAATGTGTGCACGGGCAAGTCCAGCGCCAAGGCGGACGATTTGCAGGCGGCGATCGGCAAGGCCGGCGCCGCATCGGGCAGTTGCCAGCGGGGCGTGCGCGCCATCGAACGCCATATTGATGGCCATCAATTGCAAAGCGCGGCCAGGGGCATCGCCGCGCTCGACGCCGATTGCGCGGGCGCTGCCAGCGTGGATTCCCTGCGCAAGCAGCTGGCGCGCCAGCAAGCGGCTGCCGCGTCCGTGCTGGTGGGCGTGCGCCAGGCGCTGGACGGCAAGGATGCGACGGCGGCCGGCAATGGCATCGCCAGGCTGGAAGCCATCGACCGCGAAGCGGCGGAATTGCCGCAGTTGAGGGCCGAGGTGCAGGCGCTATCGGCGCCCGCGTCCGTCGCTGCACCGGTCCCGGCGCCGGTGGAAACGGCACCGGCCCGCGTCGTGCCCACGGAACCGGCGCCCGCGCGCGCGGTCGAACGATCAGCGGTGGCCGAACGCCGCCCGCAGGAAACGGCGCCCGTCGACAGCGGCGCGGCCATGCGCAGCGAGATGGCGCAAGCGTTCTTGCGCGATGCCGAGCGTTCTTTGCTGGAAGGTAAGTTCGATGCGGCCAAGACGTATCTGGAAAGCGCGCGCCGCGTCGATCCGGGCAATGCGCGCATCGACAATCTGTCGCGCCGCATCCGCGAGCGCGAACGGCAAGTGTTGCAGACGGAAACAACGATCAATTAGTCATCTGGAGAGTCACCATGCTGAATCACACCACCTTGCGGACGGCCGCTGCGCTGACCATCGCGGCCATGCTGGCCGGCTGCGCCACGGCGCCGATGAGCCCGAACGGCGTGCGGCAGGACAGTTCCTATCCGCAAGGTGGCGCCCAGGCGGCCACGGATGAGGACCCGTGCAGCGTGGGCGCGACGGCCGCTGCGGGCGCGGCCGTGGGTGCATTGCTGGGTGCGCTGGCGGGCGGCAAGAATGGCGCGCTGAAGGGGGCCGCCATCGGCGGCGGCCTGGCGGCGGCCGGTTGCCTGGCCATCAATGTCAATTCGCGCCAGACCAAGACGGCGGCGCAAGCGGACCGCGACTACATCCGCACGCGCGGCGCGCTGCCGCGCGAGCCGCAAGTGGTGTCGTACACGCCGCAGCTGAGCGCGTCGACCGTCAAGCGCGGCCAGCCGTTCAAGGTCAATTCCGTGGTGGAACTGGTCAACGGCAGCGCGCAAAGCGTCAACGACGTGCGCGAAGAACTGGTGGTGCTCGATCCGCAAGGCCAGCCTTTCAAGTCCGGTTCGAAAGCCTTGGCCAGCAGCAACAAGTCGGGCGGGCGCTTTGAAAACTCGTTCGAGCTGACCTTGCCGGCCGGCGTGTCGCAAGGCGTGTACGGCGTCAAGACGAATTTGTACGTGAACGGCAAGCTGGCCGCCACGCGCGACTTGCGCACGCAGCTGGTGATGCTGGACGACAATAGCGACGTAGCGCAGCAATTGGCGCAGCGGTAAAGGAAGATTGCAGGAGTCTCAACATCTCATCCAGTCGTAGCGAGCGGCGATGATTTGTGGCCGAGAAGCGCAGCGCTACTTTAGTAGCGCGAGCATCGCCGGCCGCAAAGCGCGCCGCGCAGTAGACTGGGTGAGGTGTCAGCTACGCGCCCCCCTGGTATCCGTGCTGGCGCCACGCTTCATACACGACGACTGCCACCGTGTTTGACAGATTCAAGCTGCGGTTATCGGGGCGCATCGGCAGGCGGATACGCTGTTCGGCAGGAAAGCCGTCGCGCAAGGCCGGGTCCAGGCCTTTTGTTTCCGAGCCGAACACAAACACGTCGCCGGGCAGGAAGGCCACGTCGCCGAACGGACGCGAGCCGCGCGTCGTCATGGCGAACATGCGGGCCGGGTCGGGCTGGGTGTCGGCCAGGAACGCTGCCCAGTTCTTGTGCACCTTCATGTTGGCGTAATCGTGGTAATCGAGGCCGGCGCGCTTCATCTTGGAATCGTCGAGCGGAAAGCCCAGCGGTTCGACCAGGTGCAGCTGCGCGCCCGTGTTCGCGCACAGGCGGATGACGTTGCCCGTATTGGGCGGGATTTCAGGTTCTACCAAAACAACGTGAAACAAAATGCTCTCCTCATATATATAGCGAATCTGATGCGGTTCTAGTGCGGCGGCGTTCGCGCCACGACCAGGATGCTGACCCTGGCCGCCCCTGCGCTTTTGCAGGCGGTGGCCAGCGCGTGGACGGTATGGCCGCTGCTCATCACGTCGTCGACGATGCCCACATGGCATCCTTGTAACAAGGCCCCATGTTCGGGCGCGATGGCAAACGCGTGCGCCAGGTTGGCTTGCCGTTCCTGCGGCGCCACGCCGCTTTGCGCCTGGGTTTCGCGCACGCGCAGCGCCAGGCGCGGCTGTAAAGGCACGTCCAGCAGGCGCGCCAGCGGACGGGCAACTTCCAGCGCCTGGTTAAAACCCCGTTCGGCCAGCCGGGCCGGGCCCAGCGGCACGGGACACACCAGCTGTGGTGCTTCCCACGCTTGTTGTTGCTGAATGGCAACATACAGCAGTTCTGCCAACAGGGGCGCCAGCGCCAGGCGCGCGCCGAATTTCAGCTGCAGCAGCAACTGGTCGACGGGCGCCGCATAATCAAACGCCGTGACGGTGGCGTCATACGCGGGCCGCTGGCGCACGCAGCGTCCGCACAGCAGCGCCGCATCGTCGAGCGGATTGGCGCACTGACGGCAGCGGGGGCGTCCTTGCGTCAGATATTGGGCGCGGCAGGGCGAACACAGCACTTCCGGGCAGCCCATGCCGCACAGCGCGCATTGCGCCGGCAGCACCGTGGCGCCCAGCCACAGTCGCAGCGCCTGCCAGGCGGCGTCAAGGCGGTGCCGGGTGGCGGTCCGCATCGCGATGGCGTCGTTCCATGTACACTGCCGACATTATCTCACCTCACCCGATTCAACATGCCAGTTCCCACCAGTCCGCCCAAAATGAGTGCGCCCATCGATGCGGTGCAAGTACGCGATTTCTTTTCCCGTCCGGCGCGCGTCGCGCCGTCGGACTTCCTGCGCCGCGAAGTGTCGGCACGCATGCACGAGCGCCTAGAGCTGGTGAAAATCACGCCGCACCGTGTGCTCGACGCGGGCTGCGGTCCCGGCGCGGATTTGGCGCAGTTGCAAAAGGATTATCCCGCAGCGCAGATTATCGGTCTCGATGCAGCGCAAGCGATGATGCAGGCGGCGCGCGCGCCCGCGTCGAAACTGGCCAGCCTGAACCAGTTCCTCAGCAAACTCTTGCCGGCCAAGGCGGGCGTGGATTTATTGTGCGGCGACCTGGGCGATCTGCCGCTGGCGCAGGGCAGCATCGACCTCGTGTGGTCCAATCTGGCGCTGCACTGGCATGCCCAGCCCGACCGCGTGTTTGCCGAATGGCGGCGCGCGCTGCGCCTCGACGGCTTGCTGATGTTTTCCTGTTTCGGCCCCGACACCTTCCGCGAAGTGCGCGACGCCTTCGCCGAAGCGGACTTGTACCCGCACGCCTTGACCTTCGTCGACATGCACGACTTTGGCGACATGCTCGTCGAGACGGGCTTTTCCACGCCCGTGCTGGACATGGAAATCATCACCGTCACCTACGACACGGCGGAAAAAATGCTGGCGGACGTGCGCGCCTTCGGCGGCAACCCGCTGACCACGCGCCGGCGCGGCCTGATGGGCAAGGCGGCCTGGCAGCGCATGCTGGACGCGCTGGAAAAGAGGCGCCGTCCCGATGGCAAGCTGGGCCTGAGTTTCGAGGTGATCTATGGCCACGCCTTCCGTCCCGCACCGCGCGTGACGCGCAATGGCGAAGCCATCATCCGCTTTGATTTACCGCGCAAGCCTAAATAAAAGCATAAAGAAACCGACACTTGGTCGCCATCCGCGCATGGATGTTGCAGCAACCGTTGCAAAGCGCGCGGCGGCCGGGAGAAGGGCGCGCACAAAGCCGATTATTGCTTGATGGATTCAAGTTTACTTGATTATAATCGTTGATTGTTTGTCAGCTTGTTAAGTAGAAAAAACAAGGGCTGCATACAAAATAAAAAAAACAAAGCAAGACTAATTCGAAGTTACTGCATTAGTATAGTAACCATCTTCCACACGAGGCCATTTCAGTGTGGGGAAGAAAAACAGGGTTCCAGCATGGTTGCGCGCCGCCGTTTTTGCTGCCGCAGCCAGCATGGAATTCGCTGGTGCTTGACGCACATGGCCGCATTCCGGCCGTGTTGCTTTCATGGAGGAGCGGCAGCGGTCCAGTACGGAGAAGTCCGCAGCCGTTTAAAATATCATTATTTTTGGGTGGTTGGGGAAAACATGACACATGCAAAGCGACTTCAATCGTTGCTGCTCGGGCTGTCTTTGACAGCGTTTGGCATCGGGCGATGGGCCACGGCGGCACCGGCTGCCAGCACCTATCCCGGCACCGGCGGTCCCGTGCCGTTCGAAATGAATCTGCAACCGCCGGCGACACAGATCGCCCATGAAATCTACGATTTGCACACCCTGATGATGATCATCTGCCTGGTGATCTTCGTGGCCGTGTTCGGCGTCATGTTTTATTCCATCTTCAAGCACCGCAAGTCCCTGGGCCACAAACCGGCCACTTTCCACGAAAGCACCACCGTCGAGATCGCCTGGACCGTCGTGCCTTTCCTGATCGTCATCGGCATGGCCCTGCCTGCCACGCGCACCGTCGTCGGCATGAAGGACACGTCGAACGCCGACATCACCATCAAGGCCACCGGCATGCAGTGGAAATGGGGCTATGACTACCTGAAAGGCGAGGGCGAAGGCATTTCCTTCCTCTCCAACCTGGCTACGCCGCGTTCGCAAGTGGGTGCGCCGGGCGCGCCGCCGACGGAAAAACGGGGCGAAAACTACCTGATCGAAGTCGACAATGAAGTCGTCGTGCCGGTCAACAAGAAGATCCGCGTGGTGCTGACGGCCAACGACGTCATCCACGCCTGGTCCGTGCCCGCCTTTGGCGTCAAGCAAGATGCGATTCCCGGTTTCGTGCGCGACACCTGGTTCAAGGCCGACCATATCGGCACCTTCCGCGGCAATTGCGCCGAACTGTGCGGCAAGGAACACGCGTTCATGCCCATCGTCGTCAAGGTCGTCTCGGCAGATGATTACAAGGCCTGGGTTGATGTAAAACAAAAGGAAATGGCCGCATTGGCTGATGATCCAAGCAAGGTGTGGACCATCGACGAATTGAAGGTCAAGGGCGAGAAAGTGTATGCGGCCAACTGCGTGGTCTGCCACCAGGCGACAGGCAAGGGCGTGCCCGGTGCGTTTGCGCCGCTGGATGGCTCGGCCGTGGTGAACGGTCCGAAAGCGGATCAGATCCACGTCTTGCTGAACGGGCAAAAGAGCGGCAAGTATCCCGCTGAAATGCCAGCATGGAAACAGCTGTCCGACACGGAAATTGCCGCAGTGATCACTTACACGCGCAATAGCTGGTCGAACAAGGCCGCAGAGAACATCGTTCAACCAGCCGAAGTCGTGGCTGCACGCAAGTAATTAGGAGCCGCAGATGAGTACTAGCACGAGCACGAGTACCTTGGACCACGCCGATCACGACCATGCCCACGATCACCCGACCGGCTACCGCCGCTGGCTGTTTGCCACCAACCACAAGGATATCGGTACTTTGTACCTGTGGTTTTCGTTCATCATGCTGCTGTCGGGCGGCGTACTGGCCCTGATGATCCGTACGGAACTGTTTCACCCAGGCTTGCAATTTTTCCACCCAGAATTTTTTAATCAACTGACCACCATGCACGGCCTGGTGATGGTGTTTGGCGCCATCATGCCGGCCTTCGTCGGCTACGCCAACTGGATGATCCCGCTGCAAGTGGGCGCATCCGACATGGCGTTTGCCCGCATGAACAACTTCTCGTTCTGGCTGCTGCCGCCGGCCGCGCTGCTGCTGGCCACGTCCTTCCTCGTGCCGGGCGGCGCCACCGCCGCCGGCTGGACCCTGTATGCGCCGCTGTCGACGCAGATGGGCCCTGGCATGGACATGGCCATTTTTGCCATGCATCTGATGGGCGCCTCGTCCATCATGGGTTCGATCAACATCATCGTCACCATCCTGAACATGCGCGCCCCTGGCATGACCCTGATGAAAATGCCGATGTTCTGCTGGACCTGGCTGATTACCGCGTATCTGTTGATCGCCGTCATGCCGGTGCTGGCTGGCGCCATTACCATGACCCTGACGGACCGCCATTTCGGCACGTCCTTCTTTAACGCGGCAGGCGGCGGCGATCCCGTCATGTACCAGCACATCTTCTGGTTCTTCGGCCACCCTGAGGTCTACATCATGATTCTGCCGGCTTTCGGCATCGTCTCGCAGATCCTGCCCGCGTTTGCCCGCAAACCCCTGTTCGGCTATGCCTCGATGGTGTACGCCACGGCTTCCATCGCCATCCTGTCCTTCATCGTCTGGGCGCACCACATGTTTACTACCGGCATGCCGGTGACGAGCCAGCTGTTCTTCATGTACGCGACCATGCTGATCGCCGTGCCGACGGGCGTGAAAGTGTTCAACTGGATCGCCACGATGTGGAAGGGTTCGATGACGTTCGAGACGCCGATGCTGTTCTCGGTGGGCTTCATCTTCGTGTTTACCATGGGCGGCTTCACGGGCCTGATCCTGGCCGTGACGCCGATCGACATCCAGCTGCAGGATACCTATTATGTGGTGGCGCATTTCCACTACGTGCTGGTGGCCGGTTCGCTGTTTGCCCTGTTCGCCGGCTTCTACTACTGGTCGCCGAAATGGACGGGCCACATGTACAACGAGACGCGTGGCAAGATCCACTTCTGGCTGTCGCTGATCACGTTCAACGTGACCTTCTTCCCGATGCACTTCCTGGGCCTGGCCGGCATGCCGCGCCGCTACGCCGACTATCCGGCGCAGTTCACCGATTTTAATATGATCGCCTCGATCGGCGGCTTCGGTTTCGGCCTGATGCAGGTGTACTTCCTGTTCTTCGTTGTCTTGCCGACCATCCGCGGCGGCAAGGCTGCACCGGCGAAACCATGGGAAGGCGCGGAAGGCCTGGAATGGACCGTGCCGAGCCCGGCGCCTTTCCACACGTTTGAAACGCCGCCTACCGTCAAGTAGTCATCCGCAAGTAATGCCAGTGTCACGGGCCGGCGCCGCTGCCGGCCCCTTTGAATAGAGTGCCTGCCATGACCGAAGTGAAAACTGAGCGCAAGAAACCGAACAACCTGCGTACGGGACTGATACTGGGGGCCCTGGCGGCCTTCTTCTTCCTGTCCGTCTTCGCCAAGCGGCTGTGGCTGTCGTGACGACGCCCCACCAACAGGAAACACGCGGCCTGAACCGCAAGATGCTGGGCAAGCTGCTCGTCATTGCCGTGCTGATGTTTGGCTTCGGCTATGCCCTGATTCCCGTCTACAAGCAGATTTGCGAAGTGATGGGCATCAACGTGCTGACGCAAAAAGATGGCACGGTGGCGTACGACAACAATACGCAAGTCGACACGACGCGCAGCATCACCGTCGAGTTCGATGGCAATGCGCAGGGGCCATGGCGCTTCCGCCCGACCGTGTCGAGCATGCAAGTGCATCCGGGCGAACTGGTGACCGTCATGTATGAAGTGGTCAACACGCAAAACCGCGTCGTCAATGCGCAAGCCATCCCCAGTTACGCGCCGCAGAGCGCCACGCCGCATTTCAAGAAGGTCGAGTGCTTCTGCTTCAAGCAGCAGACCTTGAAACCGAAGGAAGCGCGGCAGATGCCGGTGGTGTTCTTCCTCGATCCGGCCCTGCCGAAAGAGGTCAAGACCATCACCCTGTCGTACACGTTTTTCGAGATTGCCGGTCTGAGCCAGGCTCAGACGCCGGCCGTCCAATAGGAGAGTGTCATGGGCGAATCCGCCAAACCGGAAAAAGCGTCGTTCCTGTATTCGCTGCGGGCCGTCGTGTGGTCATTCACGGGTCTGCGCCGCAAGAGCGATTTCGACACGGATTCGGCCAAGCTCAATCCCGTGCACATCGTCATCGCCGGTTTCCTGGTGGTGGCTTGCCTGATCGGCATCTTGATTTCAATTGTTAAATTCGTCGTTTTATAAATTATAAAAAACCACCCTATAAGTTTTTGAGGAGATGATGATGAGTTCCAACCACGCCGCCGTACCCTATTATTTCGTGCCCGGCCCGTCGCGCTGGCCCATGCTGGGCGGCGCCAGCCTGCTGCTGACCATGATCGGCGCCTCGGCCTGGGTCAACGACGTCTCCTGGGGGCCGTACGTGAATTACCTGGGCATCGCCGGCATCCTGCTGGTGCTGTATTTCTGGTTCGGCGACGCCATCAGCGAATCGGAGCAGGGCCTGTACAGCGAGCGCATCGATCACTCCTTCCGCTGGAGCATGAGCTGGTTCATCTTTTCGGAAGTCATGTTCTTCGCCGCCTTCTTCGGCGCCCTGTTCTATGCGCGCAGCATTTCCATGCCGTGGCTGGCCGACCTCGACCACAAGGTGATCTGGCCCGACTTCGCTGCCCACTGGGGCAATACGGGCCCGGCCGGCACGGTGCAGGAATTCACCACCATGACGCCGTTCTGGATTCCGACCATCAACACGGCCTTGCTGCTGACGTCGGGCGTCACGCTGACCATCTCGCACCACGCCTTGCGCGCCGGCCACCGCGCCATGACGGCACTGTTCCTGTTTGCCACCATCGTGCTGGGCGCCATCTTCATGGGCTTCCAGGTGTATGAATACATCCACGCTTACAGCGAACTGAACTTGAAATTGACGTCGGGCATCTACGGCGCCACCTTCTTCATGCTGACGGGCTTCCACGGCTTCCACGTGACCCTGGGCGCCATCATGCTGTCCGTCATCCTGTACCGCGTGCTGAAAGGCCACTTCACGCCCGAGCACCACTTCGGCTTCGAAGGCGCCGCCTGGTACTGGCACTTTGTCGACGTCGTCTGGCTGGGCCTGTACGTGGTCGTGTATTGGTTATAATGGCGGGGCAGGGCGCGCGTGGTTGTTAGGCGCGCCGGCACCATAAAAAAAGCCGTATCGGGACATCCCGGGTACGGCTTTTTTCTTAGTATGAAGAATTTGCCAATCAGGCAATGTCGGGTGTTAATGAATTCCAGTGGGCTGGATGTAGCCCAGCTTGTGCGCCAGCAGGATCAGCAAAAACAGGGTGATCGACAAGCCCACGCGCAGGGCCAGCGCCTGCACGGTGCGGTTGCTCTTGCCCTTGTCGCGCATGAGGAAGAACAGGGCCGAGCCCAGGCTGCCCAGGATCAGGATGAAGGCAATGGCAACGAGGATTTTCATGGATGGTAGCGCCTGGCTTGAGGAGGTTTCATTGTAATGCGTATCCGCTTCCATTTTAGATGGATTCCATTTGTTGTAATGCTGCTACTGGTGGCGCTGGGCGTATCCCTGGCGCAATGGCAGCAGCGCCGTGGCGATGAGAAAGTCGCCCGCGCCGCCCGCCTGGAAGCGGGCAATGTGGCCGCGCCGCTGTCCTTGACGGCCGCGCCCCTGTTGCCGGCCGACGCGCAAGCGATCGAATACCGCAGGGTTACCGTCACGGGCCATTTTCTTCCCGCCTGGACGGTGTACCTGGACAACCGCCCCTACAAGGGGCAAGCGGGCTTTCACGTGCTCACGCCGTTCCAGATCGACGGTTCCCCCATGCACGTGCTGGTGGCGCAGGGCTGGTTGCCGCGCAACAATGCCGAGCGCACGCGCATCCCCGACTACGCCACGCCCACGGGCACCGTCACCATTTCCGGCATCGCGCGCCTGAATGCGGGCCATGTGATGGAGCTGGGCACGGCGCCGGCCCTGGCGCCGCACGCCATCGTGCAAAATGCCGATATCGCCCAGCTGGCGCAAGCCAGCGGCCTGGCCTTGCAACCTTTTATCCTTGAACAAACAGCTGATCCAGTCGATTCGGCAGCCACGACGCCAGCGTCCAGCCAGCTTCCCGTGCGCGACTGGCCGGCGCCGGACCTGGGCGCCGACAAGCACCGCGGCTATGCATTCCAGTGGTATGCACTGGCACTGATGGCTTTTCTATTTTTTGTCTTTACAGGATTTCGACGTGCAAACAAACAGCCCTGACGCAACGCAAGACAGCAGCAATAAACAGGTACAAGGACGGTGGAAACTGCTGGCTGTGGTGGCCGTATGCGCCTTTCCCATCATCGCTTCGTATTTCACGTATTACATCATCAAGCCCACGGGCCGCAACAATTACGGCGCCCTGATCGACCCCCGTCTGTACCCGATACCGGAAGCCCAGCTGCAGGTGGCGGAACTGGACGGCAAGGCCGCGCCGCTGGCCCAGTTCAAGGGCAAGTGGGTACTGCTGCAAACGGGACCGTCCGATTGCCAGGAAACATGCAAGAAGCAATTGTTTGACATGCAACAACTGCGCCTCATGCAGGGCAAGGAACGCGAACGCCTGGAACGGGTCTGGCTGGTGACGGATGCGCAGCCGCTCGACACCCTCGTGATGCGCGAATTCGACGGCACCAGCATGCTGCGCGTCAATAGCGACGCCCTGAAAGCGTGGTTGCCCGTGGAGGCGGGCGGCAAGACGAGCGACCATCTGTATTTGATCGATCCGCTGGGCAATCTGATGATGCGCTTCCCGAAAGACGCGGACCCGAACAAGATCAAGAAAGACATCGCCAAGCTGCTTAAAGCTTCGGCGATCGGTTGAGGGGACCGCATGCCGACGATGCATCTCTCCGCGCTGGCCCAGCTGGGCTTGACTGGTCTGCTGGTGGCGCTGCTGCCGCTGACCATGGTCTGGGTGTCCGCGGACGCCAACAAGTACCGCAAGCTCGTGTGGATCGCCGTCTTTTTGACGGTCGACCTGATCATGTTTGGCGGTTTTACGCGCCTGTCCGATTCCGGCCTGGGTTGCCCTGACTGGCCTGGCTGTTATGGTTCTGCCAATCCTTTCCTTGCGCACGAGCACATCGTGGCGGCGGAAACCCTGATGCCGACGGGCCCCGTGACGGTCGTGAAAGCGTGGATCGAAATGACGCACCGCTACCTGGCCATGGCCATTGGCGTCTTGATCGTGGCGATGATGGTGCAGGCGTGGCGCCAGTGGCAGAAAAGCAAGCGGCAGGAATTCGCTCCCGCGCTGCCGACGGCCCTGTTCCTGTTCGTCTGCCTGCAGGGCGCGTTCGGCGCGTGGACCGTCACCCTGAAGCTGCAGCCGGTGATCGTCACCATCCACTTGCTGCTGGGCATGGGTTTGCTGGCCATGCTGACGTGGCTGGGCGGACGCCAGGACCATGCCGTGGCGCCTATCAAGCGGGCCGATGCGGATGC
This sequence comes from Janthinobacterium sp. SUN100, assembly GCF_030397705.1. Classification (NCBI taxonomy): domain Bacteria; kingdom Pseudomonadati; phylum Pseudomonadota; class Betaproteobacteria; order Burkholderiales; family Oxalobacteraceae; genus Janthinobacterium; species Janthinobacterium sp. SUN100. The sequence continues at coordinate 180,410 of NZ_JAPUBU010000006.1, forward strand.
TGCAGTGCTGCGCCCCGTGCGCGCGCTGGCCGTCATGTCGCTCGTGCTGTTGACGGTACAGATCGCGCTGGGCGGCTGGGTGAGCACCAATTACGCTACCCTGGCTTGCACGGATTTCCCCCTGTGCGGCGGCAAGGTGATTCCGGAAATGGATTTCGAGCATGGTTTCCATTTGTGGCGCGAGCTGGGCAAGACGGCCGCCGGCCATTACTTGCCGTTTTCCGCGCTGACGGCCATCCACTGGGTGCACCGCAATTTCGCCTTCATCGTGCTGGCCGGCATCGGCTATACCGTGTTTCGCGCGTGGAAACTGCCGTCCTTGCGCGGCACGGCCCGCTGGGTGGCGCTGGTGCTGGCCCTGCAGGCGGCCACGGGCCTGGCGACCATCTACCTGAGCTGGCCGCTGTCGATTGCCGTCATGCATAACGGCGGGGCGGCGCTGCTCGTGTTATTGCTGACCATGTTAAACTACAAGGCTAAATTCCAACTCGATGTAGCGCGGACACCTGCTTCCGCCGCCGCGCCAGTGCCCTCGGCACCAGCCAGTCCTTCCCGTACCGCATAAATGACTACTCAGACCATCAGCCGTAAACCTTCCCCCCGCATCGCCCAGTATTGGGCGCTGACCAAGCCCCGCGTGACGCAACTGGCCGTGTTTTGCGCCGTCATCGGCATGTTCCTGGCCAGCGAAGAGTTGCCCGACTGGCATGCGGTGGTGTTCGGCACCATCGGCATCTGGCTGCTGGCCGGCGCCGCGTTTGCCGTCAATTGCCTGGCCGAGCGCGAAATCGATGCGCGCATGGCCCGCACGGCGCGCCGCCCTATGGCCATGGGCGACATCACGGTGAAACAGACGGTGGTGTTCGCGCTGGTGATCGGCGGCCTGGGCATGGCGATCCTGTACCACCTGGTCAATCCGCTGACCATGTGGCTGACCTTTGTCACCTTTGTCGGCTATGCCTTGATCTATACCATGGTGCTCAAACCGGCCACGCCGCAAAATATCGTCATCGGCGGCCTGTCCGGCGCCATGCCGCCTGCGCTGGGCTGGGCGGCCGTCGCCAACGACGTGCCGATGCAGGCCTGGCTGCTGGTCCTGATCATTTTCGTCTGGACGCCGCCGCACTTCTGGGCGCTGGCCATGTACCGCCGCGACGATTACGCGCGCTCGGGCTTGCCCATGCTGCCCGTCACGCACGGCTTGAAGTTTACGCAATTCCACGTCTGGCTGTACTCGATCGCGCTGGCCGCCACCACCTTGCTGCCGTATGCCGTGCGCATGAGCGGGCTGATCTACCTGGCTTCTGCCGTGGTGCTCAACGCCGGCTTCCTGTATTACGCGTGGAAGATGTACCGCCACTACACGGACTTGATCGCACGCAAGGCCTTTACGTTTTCCATCATCTACCTGGCCTTGCTGTTCGCGGCTTTGCTGGTCGACCACTACATTCCCCTCGGAACATGAAAAAAACCCTGACACTGTTGCTGGCGGCCGCACTGGTCGCCGTCCTGGCCGGCTGCGGCAAGCCGGCCGCGCCCAAGCTGGCCTTCAAGAACACGGACGTGACGGGCCTCGGCTATGCGCGCGAGTTCGCGCTGACGGACCACACGGGCCACCCGCGCACCCTGGCCGACTACAAGGGCAAGCTGGTGCTGATGTTCTTCGGCTACACGCAGTGTCCCGACGTGTGCCCCACCACCATGGCCGACATGGCCCAGGTGATGCAGGAAATGGGTCCGCAGGCGGAGCAGGTGCAAGTGCTGTTCGTCACCGTCGACCCCGAGCGCGACACGCAGGAATTGCTGGCGCAGTACGTGCCCGCCTTCGACAAGCGTTTCGTCGGCCTGTATGGCGATGCGGCCGCGACGGCCAAGGTGGCCAAGGAATTCAAGGTGTATTACGCCAAGGTCGAGGGCGAGACGGACGAAAGCTACACGGTCGACCACACGGCCGGCACCTATGTCTTCGACCGCGAAGGCAAGATCCGCCTGTTCGTGCGCCACGGCGAAAAGCCGGCCGCCATCGCGCACGATCTTAAACTTCTGCTATCCTGACCTGGTCGCGCCCCCGGGCGCCATCTTCAGGATACGCAGTACATGGATAAACGTTTCGAGCCCCACGCCCGTCTGGCAGCCATCATCTTTTTGTTGATCGGCTGCTTTTTCGTCTTGCGGCCCTTCCTCGCCGCCATGCTGTTTGCCGCCTGCGTGGGCATTTCCAGCTGGCCCCTGTATCTGCTCCTGCTCGAACGCCTGAAAGGCCGGCGCAACTGGGCCGCCGCCATCATGACCCTGTCCCTGATCCTGGTCATCGTGCTGCCGCTGGCCCTCGTCACCTACAATCTGGCCGACAATGTGTCGCGCATCTATGAACAGCTGCGCGCGGCGCTGGAATCGGGCGGACTGCATCCGCCGGCCTGGCTGGCCAGCATACCCGTGGTGGGCGAAACCATCGACGGCTATGTGCAGCGCCTGCTGGCTGACCGCGAGGAATTATTGAATTTGGGTAAGACCATGCTGGAACCGGCGCGCCACTTCCTCGCTTCCGGCGGCATCCTGCTGGGCACGGGCCTGGCGCAGACCAGCCTGGCCGTGTTCGTCAGCTTCTTCCTCTACCGCGACGGCCAGCAGCTGAGCCGCGCCCTGATGGCGGGCGCAGGCCGCATCATCGGCGACAGCGCGCCCGGCGTGGGCCTGACCATCAGCCGCACCGTGCGCGGCGTCATGTACGGCTTGCTGGGCACGGCGCTGGCGCAAGCGCTGGTGGCGGTGGTGGGTTTCCTGATCGCCGGCGTGCCGGCCGTGGCGCTGCTGGGCGTGGCCACCTTCATCTTTTCGCTGATTCCCGTGGGCCCGCCCCTGATCTGGGGCGGCGCCGCCATCTGGCTGTTTACCGACGGGCAGACGGGCTGGGGCATCTTCATGCTGGTGTGGGGCGCGCTGCTGATCAGCGGCGTGGACAACGTGGTCAAACCCATGCTGATCAGCCGCGGCAGCAGCTTGCCCTTCCTGCTGGTGCTGCTGGGCGTGCTGGGCGGCGTGCTGGCCTTCGGCTTCGTCGGCATCTTTATCGGCCCGACCCTGCTGGCGGTACTGTACAGCTTGCTGCAAACGTGGACGGTGGGCGAAACCACCGTGCCGCAGGGTAAGGATACGCTTACCTTGAAAAAAGATTAATCGCGCAAGTCCGCATCGAGGTCGCGTTCCTGTTTCGGGATCACCTTGATCAGCACGATGCGGGGTCCGTTCATCTTCTTGACGACGATGTCGAAGTCGACAAAGGTGATGCGCTGGCCCTGCTTTGGAATATCTCCCAGCTTGACCATGATCAAGCCGCCCACCGATTCCACGTCGTCCAGGCCCAGTTCCTCGTTTTCGATATCGATGCCGAGGATGCGTTCGAGCGAAAAGATGGGCAGGCTGGCCTTGCCGATCAGGGTGCCGTCGCTTTGCTTGAGCCAGTCGTTTTCATTGCGGCGGAATTCATCGCGGATTTCGCCGACCATGGCGCCGAGCAAGTTATCCAGGGTGATGAACCCCAGCGGGCGCTTGCCCTTTTCGCCGATCAGGGCGAAGTGGGGCGCGCCGTCGCGAAAGCGGCGGAACAGTTCCAGCGCCGGCGTGCGCGCGGAAATGACGTCGACGGGACGCAGGAACGGCGTGAGCGAGGTGATCGGCTTGCCCGCCTGCTGGGCAAAGAACAGGTCTTTCAAGTGGACCACGCCCAGCACGTCGTCTTCATTCGTGTCGAAATAAGGGTAGCGGCTGAAGCGGTTGCGCAGCACCGTGTCGAGGTTTTCTTCCAGGGTGTTGGAAGCGTGCAGGGCGATCACTTCATTGATCGGGCGCATCAGGTCCGATACCGTCATTTGTTCGAAATCAAGCGATTGCGCCAGGATGTTGCGCTCGTCGCGCGTAAATTTCTCGCCCGGCTGGCTGGTGCGCAGGATCAGTTTCAACTCTTCGGACGAATAATGGGCGTCGTGGCCGCCCTTGCCGGACAGGCCCGCCAGGCGCAGCACCCAGTTGGCGCTGGCGTTGAGCAGGTAGATGGCCGGGTACATGGTCCAGTAAAAACCGTACAGGGGAATCGCGCTCCACAGGCCGACGGCTTCCGGGTTGCGGATGGCCATCGATTTGGGCGCCAGTTCGCCCACGACGATGTGCAGGAAGGAAATCACGCTGAAGGCGACGACGAAGGACACGCCGTGGATCAGCTCTTGCGAGGTGACGCCGATGGCGCCGAACAGGGGCTCGAGCAAGCCGGCGAAGGCCGGTTCGCCGACCCAGCCCAGGCCCAGCGACGCGAGGGTGATGCCCAGCTGGCAGGCGGACAGGTAGGCGTCCAGCTGGCCATGCACCTTGGCCAGGATGCGGCCCCGCAGCCCCTGCGTCTTGGCGATGGCGCGGATGCGCGTGCGCCGCAAGGTGACGATGCCAAACTCGGCGGCAACAAAAAAACCGTTCAGCGCGACCAGGAAGAGGGCGAGCAGGACTAGCAAGACATTGTGCATGGGGGCGCTGAAGATGGGCTGTAAAAACGACATCTTAAACGACGAAGGGCGCCATAGCCTAATTTAGCCGCGCTCGCCGCCCGTGCAGGCAGGCGGGCGCGGCAGGTTTTTCACGCTTGTTCAGTCTTTGGCCGCCGTTTGCGGCCCGCCGCGCATGGCAAACACCATGACGGCCGAGACCACCGCCGGGATGGCGACGACGAGGAAAATCGTGCTGTTGGGCCAGTTCAGGCGGATCAGCTCGCCACCGAGCACGGGGCCGATGATGGAGCCGATGCGGCCCACGCCCAGGCTCCAGCCGATGCCCGTCGAGCGCAGGGTGGTTGGATAGTAGCTGGCCGCCAGGGCGTTGACGGCAGGCTGGCCGCCCACCACGCAAAAGCCGGCGATGAAGATCGTGATGAACAGGAAGGCCAGCGACACGTCCGGGCGGCCGATCAGGGCAATGGCGACTGCGGCGACGAGGAAGCAGGGCAGCAGGATGCGGCGGAAGCTGGAGCGGTCGATCAGCTGGCCCATGACGAGGGTGCCGATGGTGCCGCCCACTTGCAGGGCCGTGCCGGCCAGCACGGCGTTGGCCGTCGACAGGCCCGCTTCCTTGGCAATCGTCGGCAGCCAGTTCGACAGGAAATACAAGTTCAGCAAGTTCATGAAGTTGATGACCCACAACAAAATCGTCATCTTCGCGCGGCCGCCCGTAAACAATTGCAGCACGGGCGCGCCCTTGTGTTCCTTTTCATGCACGACATACTGGGTTGCGGCCGTGATGGTCACCGTCGGATCGATGCGCTTGAGCCATTGGGCGACTTTATCCAGCTTGCGTTTCTTCAATACCAGGAATTGCATCGATTCCGGCAGCAGGAAGAACATCAGCACGCCGATCACCAGCGGCACGACGCCGCCCACGTAAAACACGGATTGCCAGCCGAATGCGGGAATTAGCGCGGCGGACAATAAACCGCCCAGCACGGCGCCCAGGGTAAAGCCGCACGAGACGAGCATCATCAGGGTGACTTTCTTGCGCAGGGGGCTGTATTCGCCGGCCAGCGCCATGGCGTTCGGCATCACGGCGCCCAGGCCCAGGCCCGTGATGAAACGGATCAGCTGCAATTGTTCGATGGTGGTGGCCAGCGGCGTGACGAGCATGCACAGCGAAAAGAAGATGGTCGAGCCGATCAGCACGGGACGGCGGCCGAACTTGTCGGCCGTGATGCTGAAGACGAGCGAGCCGACCAGCATGCCCAGCAAGCCCGCGCCGAACACGGGCCCCAGGTTGGCCTTGCTCACATGCCAGTCTGCAATGATGGCGGGCGCCACATAGCCCATCGCCTGCACGTCGAAGCCATCCATGATGACGCACAGCCCGCACAGGATCAGCATGCCGATCTGGAAGGAACCGATCTTGTTGTTATTGATGAGATCGGGAATATCGATCGTCTTGCCTGCCGTGGACATGGTGCCGCTCCTGTTTTTTTATGGTGGTCGCGCCCTGCCGGCGAGGGAGGGGCGCGTGTTTGTCTCAGGCTTCATTACAATCGCTTTTGATTAATTATTCAAACGTTATTTTCGAATGGATTTATCAGGTTTCCTTGTGAATCTTCGGCTGGCCCTGGATGGCCGCCAGGATGACGTCGAGGGCCGGATGCATGATCTTGCGCTCGTTGGAAATGACGTAAAACTGCTCGCGCAGGGACGAGGCGTCGCCCACCAGCACGGCGCCGAATTGTTCTTCGATATCGGCCGCCAGGCTGGCGGAGGCGAAGAACAGGCCCAGGCCCTTGCGGCCGAACGCGTTGAGCATGGCGTTGTCCTCGAATTCGCCCACCACGTCGGGACGCACGCCTTGCTGCACCATCCATTCTTCGATGCGCCCGCGCAAGGCGTTGTTGCGCGCGGGCAGTAAAAAGGGGGCGCCGTGCAGGCTGTGCGGGAAATTGTCGCGATACTGGGCGGCCAGCGCGGGGATGCCGAACAGCTTCATGGCGCTCTCGCCCCACAGGTGGCTGGACACGCGCAGGCTGGCGCCGGCCGGCACCGCGCGGTCCGTCAACACCAGGTCCAGCTTGTGCAGGGCCAGGTCGGCCAGCAGGGATTCGAATTCATCTTCCAGGCACACCAGCTTGACGGGCTTGTCCAGGCTGCGCGTGGCGTCGAGCATGCGGTACGCCATTAGTTTCGGCAAGGAATCGGAAATGCCCACCGTCAGGCGCATCTTTTCCGCGTCGGTGTCGGCCAGCGCTTCCTGCATCTGCTCGCCCAGCAGGAAAATCTGGTCCGCGTAGCCGAGCGCCAGCCGGCCCGCTTCCGTCGGCACCAGGCGCCGCCCCTGCGGTTGCAGCAGCGACTTGCCCAGTTCCTTTTCCAGCAGGGCCAGCTGGGTGCTGATGGTTTGCACGGCCAGTCCCAGCCGTTCAGCCGCGCGCGTCACGCCGCCTTCCTTGGCGACCACCCAAAAGAAGTACAAATGGCGGTAATTGAAACCGGTGGTTTTCATCGCTGCATCCTCTATCTTCTGTTTTTACGAAGTAATGCTTCCATTATCTTCTATTTTTAAATGTGTCACACGTCCCTATACTACGTTCCATTGAATTTGGATAAAGGGGAACTATCGATGAAACATTTCAGAGTGTCATTTCTAGTGACATTTATCTGCCTGGGCATTTCCGCCTGGTGGGGTTACACGCACGGCGGCGTGCAGACGATGCTGGCGGCGCTCGGTATCGCGGTGATCCTGGGCGTGATGGAAGTCTCGCTGTCGTTCGACAACGCGGTAGTCAACGCCTCGGTGCTGAAGAACTGGGACAAGTTCTGGCAGGGCTTGTTCCTGGGCGTCGGCATCATCATCGCCGTCTTTGGCATGCGTCTGGTGTTTCCGCTGGTCATCGTGGCGCAAGCGGCCGACCTGGGCTTGATGGAAGTATGGAATCTGGCACTGAGCAATCCTGAACAGTACTCGATGCACCTGACGAATCACCATGCGGAAGTGGCGGCCTTTGGCGGCATCTTCCTGCTGCTGGTATTCCTGAACTTCCTGCTGGACTCGGAGAAGGAAACGCACTGGCTGGGCCGTATTGAAGAAAAACTGGGCGCGCTGGGCAAGATCTCGTCGATTTCCGTGATGATCGCGCTGGGCACCCTGATGGCCAGCCTGTCGATGATCGAAGAAGGCCAGAAACTGGTGGTGCTGACGGCCGGCCTGTGGGGTATTTTGACCTACGTGGGCGTCGATGTGGTCAGCGGCTTGCTGGAAGGCGATAACGGCGACGGCAACGTGGGCGACATCGTCAAGCGCGGCGGTATTGGCGGCTTCCTGTACCTGGAAGTGCTCGACGCCTCGTTCAGCTTTGACGGCGTGATCGGCGCGTTTGCCATCACCAAGGATGTCGTGATCATCATGCTGGGCCTGGCGATCGGCGCGATGTTCGTGCGTTCGATGACGGTGTTCCTGGTGCGCAAGGGCACGCTCGACGAGTTCGTTTATCTGGAGCACGGCGCGCACTATGCGATCGGTATCCTGGCCGTGATCATGTTGGTCAGCATGAAGTTCCACATTCCCGAGATCTTCACGGGTCTGATCGGCGTGGCCTTCATCCTCGCCTCACTGTGGTCGTCGATCCGCTACAAGCGCAGGATGGCCCTCGAAGAAGGCCGGACGGAAGCGCTGGAAGCGGTCAAGGCAGTGTAAAGAATGCGCGACAAACGACTACACCCGTTTGTCGGCAAGTTGTAGCAAGCGTCGCCGCCGGCCTGGGGAGTCAGGCCGGTGGAGGACGCCAGGTGTTTGGTCTTACACAACCCACATAGGAGTAATACATCATGGCAATCAGTCTGCAAAAAGGCGGCAACGTCAACCTGAGCAAGGAAGCCCCTGGCATTTCGAAGATGATCATCGGCCTGGGCTGGGATGCCCGCGCCACCGACGGCGCCGCGTTCGACATCGACGGTTCCGTGTTCCTGCTGAAGGCCGACGGCAAGGTTCGCGCCGACGTCGACATGATTTTCTACAACAACCTGAAATCGAGCGACGGCTCCGTCACCCACTCGGGCGACAACACCACGGGCGCCGGCGATGGCGACGATGAAACCGTCGTCGTCGACCTGGCCACGGTGCCGGCCGAGATCGACAAGATCGCCGTCTGCGTCACGATTCACGATGCCGAAGCGCGCAAGCAAAACTTTGGTATGGTGTCGAAGGCGTACGTGCGTTGCGTGAATGCCAACGGCAACACGGAAATCGCCCGCTTCGACCTGTCGGAAGACGGTTCGGCGGAAACGGCCATGGTCTTCGGCGAAATCTACCGCAATGGCGGCGATTGGAAATTCAAGGCCATCGGACAGGGTTACAAGGGCGGTTTGGGCCCATTAGCTGCCTCGTTCGGCGTCGGCGTCTAAGTCGTCAATAGCAAAGGCGGTCCGCGCTGCGGGCCGCCCCCATCATTACCTAGTTGAGGAAGGAACAGTCAGATGCCAGTTTTTACTATTACCGGGGACGTCGACCCGTTCCTGCATGTGTCGCTTGCCAAGGGCGAGAAGATTTATTGCGAATCCAATGCGATGGTGATGATGGAAACCAATCTTGAGCTGAAAGGCAAGATGACGGGTGGCATAGGCGCCGCGCTGATGCGCACCTTTGCCAACGGGGAATCGTTCTTTCAGCAGCATATCGAGGCCATGCGGGGCGACGGCGATTGTCTGCTGTCGCCCACCTTGCCCGGCGCGATGCGGGTGCTCGAGGTTGGCGCCCAGCAATACATGATCAGCGACGGCGCCTTCGTGGCGGCCACGTCTGGCGTGGAATTGAAGGTGCGCACGCAAAGCCTTGGCAATGCGCTGTTTGCCCAGAGCGGTGGTTTTTTCATCACCGAGACGGCAGGCAGCGGCCAGTTGGCGGTGTCCGGTTTTGGCGCGATGTCGATACTCGAAGTGACGCCTGGCAAGGAGGTGGTGATCGATAACTCGCACGTCGTGTGCTGGGACAACCGCCTGCAATACGAAATTTCCATGACGACCGGCAGCAGCGGCGGCTTTCTGGGTAACCTGATCAACAGCCAGACCAGCGGCGAGGGCATGGTGCTGAAGTTTTCAGGCACGGGAAAAATCCTCGTGTGTTCGCGCAACCGCGCAGCCTTCCTCGCCTGGACCCAAAGCAAGCCGGCGTAATCAAGCAGTAACCAACCAAACAGGAGCTATGCGTATGTCTGTCAATTTGAGCAAGGGCCAGAAGATTTCTCTGGACAAAGAAGCTGGTACCACCCTGACCCGTATCACCATGGGCCTGGGCTGGGATGCGGCCAAGACCAAGGGTTTCCTCGGTTTCGGTTCGAAGACGGAAGCCGTCGACCTGGACGCCTCGTGCGTCATGTTCGACGACAACAAGAGCACGTCCGACATCGTCTGGTTCCGCCAGCTGAAAAGCAAGGACGGCAGCATCGTCCACACGGGCGACAACCGCACGGGCGCGGGCGATGGCGACGACGAACAGATCAATGTCGATCTGTCGAAAGTGCCGGCGCACGTGAAGAGTCTCGTCTTCACCGTCAACAGCTTTACTGGCCAGAACTTCTCGCAGGTGGAAAACGCCTATTGCCGCATCTTGAATGCCAGCAATAACCAGGAAGTCGCGCGTTTCAACCTGTCTGTGCAAGGTTCCCACACGGCACAGATCATGGCCAAGCTGTACCGCCATAACGGCGAATGGAAGATGCACGCCATCGGAGAAAACGGCAACGGTCGCACCTTTGACGACTTGATGCCCCAGATATCCGTGCATCTATAAAGGTCTGGCCAAATCTGCTGCGCGCCGCGATTTGCGGCCTGTGATGCTCACTGTGCATTCGCACAGCTGCGCTTCTCGGCCGCAACTCGCATTCGCTCGCGACGATTTTGCCAGACTTTATTAAGGAGCAGTACGCAGCGGGCGGGGGACGGACCGGATACCGGCCCTTGTCCGCTGCTCTATATTGAAGGAGAGTATGTCGTGATGCGATTGCTGATAGCCTTGCTACTTCCGTGTCTCACGTTTTTCATGCTGGGGCGCCCGCTGGCCGGTGCCGCCGCCTTGATCTTGCAGTGCACTGTGATCGGCTGGGCGCCGGCGGCCCTGTGGGCCCTGTACACGGTGAACCAGCATAAGACGGAGCAGGAACTGGAAGGCGCGTTAAGCCGCAGCTACATGCGCAGGCGTAGTCGGTTGATCTAAATCAACCGGGCGCCAGGTATCCTTGCGCTAAGGCCCGCACGAGCGATCGTGTGGGCTTTTTTGTGCGCGCTCACTTCTTGCAGCGGATCGGCACGTTCACGGAATTGCCGTCCGAACTCAGATTGCGGTACTGCAAGTCTTCGCTTTCGATGGCGAAGCGGGGCACTGCGTGGACATAGCGCTGCTTGCAGACGGTGTCGTCATTGATCAGCTGGCCCGCCAGCATGTAGTCGCACAGGGCGAAGCGCGATTCCTCGTCGTCGAGAATCAGCACGCGCGCGGCGCTGTACAGGGCCGATTGCAACACTTCCGGGCTGCAATTTTCCGGGCCCGTCAGCTTCAGATGGGTTTTCGTCTGCGTGGCCAGCCGTTGCAGCTTGACGAGGGCGGCGCGTTCTTCCTTGCGGGCACTGTCGACGTGCACGTCTTCGCTGGCCAGGCGCAGCGCCAGCGAGGCGATCTGATCGATGGAAATGTGCCAGGCAAAGCCTTCCAGCCGCGTGCGGATCTGGCCCGGCAAGGGATCGGCCGCATCGACTTCGCAGCGGTACTGGCCCAGGTGGGGGCGGCACAGCACGGGGATGGCAAAGGCCGAGGTGCGCTTGCTCTTGACGAATTTCTGGCTCAGGTCGCCAAAGTTTTCATGCGTGATGGTATCGAAGCGGGCTTGGCCAAAGCCCATCTTGACGAGGTTTTCCTTGCGCTGGCGCGAAAACAGGGCGTCGACGGCGTCGTAGATATTCTTGTTGAAAATCCGGTCCAGCGGCTGGCGCTCGTCCGACATCTTTTCAAAGACGGCGCTGGAATTGGGCGCGTTGGCATCGATGGAAATGAGGATGAAGGGCTTGCTGTTCAGGCGCGGCGGCACGACGGCCATGTCGTTGCCGTACAGCTGCGTCAGGGCCACGTCCCACAGGGTTTCCACGCCCAGGTTGTCGGCCGCGCCGCCATCGAACAGGTGCACGTAGGACGGCGATTCGCGCGACTCGGAACCGAGTTCCGGCACGAAACTGTTTTTCGGACGGAAACGCTCGAAGGTGACGGAATCGAACACGCCGGGAAAGGCGGCCGAGGTGGCCACGGCCGTGGCCAGGCGGATATCCTGGATCGGCGAATGCAGGGTGCTGTAGAAATACTCGTAGGAAAACACCACGCGCTTGCCGCCATCCGTGGCGTCCGTCGCGTTGGCCAGGAAGATGGGGCCGCCGTGCGGCAAGTCCTGGTAGGTTTTCTTGTCGTACAGCACATCATCCAGCACGTCGGACAGGAACGAGGTGCGCGTCTTGTTCGTCAACAACATCGTCGTCAGGTTGGCGGGTTTCAAGATGGTCTGGCCAAAGAAATCCGTTTTCAGCTTGCTGCGCAGCAAGGGCCAGTCCGTCTGCTTGCCATGCAGCGCATAGTAGCCGCCCGCGATGGCGCCGCCCGAGACGCCGGAAATGGCCGAGGCGCCGCTGACGAGGCCGAACTGTTCCAGCTGTTCCAGCGAGGCGGCCGAGAAATTGGCTGCGCGGCTGCCTCCGCCGGACAGGGCGATGCCGATGAAGTGGTCGTTGGGCATGGGATTCTGGATGCGCGCCTTGGGCGCGTCGATGCGCAGGCGCGGGGTTTCCTGCACGGCAAACGTGCGGTTTTCGACGCCGCTGTTGGGGCGCAGGGCGAGTACCGTGCAGCCGCTCAGCAGCGCAACGAGGATAAATGGAGCGAACAAACGTGGATGCATGCGTGATCTGTGCGTAGTCAGGGGTTGGGATACGGACGGAAACGTGTGCGATTCTAGCAAACCCGGCAATAATCAGCTATTCAGCTATTCAGCTGATAAGCGGGCAGGACAGCGTTGCAGCGCGCGCAGGCATGGCCCGTGCGCCAGCACGCCCAGTGCCAGCGGCCACAAGCCATCGTCATTGATCTGCATCAATGGTGGAGCGTCCGCTGGCAGCAGGATCGCCAGAGCGCCTCTTGGTGGCGTAACTTAATGCCGCAGCATCACGCCGATGGCGATGCAGGCCACGATCGCCAGGCTCATGGCGAGGCTGTAGGCGACCATCAGCAGCAGCCAGCGGCAGACGGTGGCGAGTTTGCCGCTTGGATACACGCGCCACATGGCCCAGGGCAGGTAGGCCAGCAGCCAGGCGCCGAGCACGAGGCGGACCAAGTCGACGGGGATGAGGAGCATCAGCGCCATCGTGATGAAGGCGAAGGCATTCGTATGCAGGGCGAACAGGAAATGCTCGCCATAGCGCCGTCCGCTGCCCAGGTAGAGGATTTTCAGGAACAGGGCGAACAGCGGCATCAGGCAAAACATGGCGTACGGCGCGTAATGGAAAAAGCTTTCCACCACGAGTTTTTGTTTCTCGGCCGTGGGCAGTTGCTCAAAGTCTTGCCATTGGCGCGGCAGGGTGGGCGTCTGGCCCAAAATGCTGACCTGCATGGTCGACGTCTGGTTTTCCGGAGTTTGGCGGGGGCCATGGGCGCCTACCTGGGCTTGCTGGTCGTGGACGGTGAGGAACACGTCGGGACTGCTGAACTTGAGGATGGCAAAGAACAGGATGCTGAAGGTCAGGTAGACGCGCAGCGGTTCGACGTAGCGCACGCGGCGTCCCGCGAGGTATTCATTGCTGAGTGCGCCAGGGCGGAACAGCAGCAGGGCCAAGGTACGCCAGAGCTTGCCTTCGAGCGCCACATAATGGGCGACAAATTCATGCAGGAATTCGCGCGCGCTGGGCATGTGCACGGCCGTTGTCTGGCCACAGGCGCTGCAGAAGTTGCCTGGCGCATCGGTATGGCAGTTATGGCAGGTGCTGGCGGGATGCGTGCTGGATGACACTGTTTTCAAGATGGACTCTTTCCATGGCCGAAAGGTAAAGATGATCGCTCAAGGGCGCAGCATATGATGAATGAAAACAATGATAAAAGCGCATTTTTTCGCGTTCTAGTTGCTTCCGAGATACAAAATCCTGCGCCGGTCAGGCGCCACGGAAGGCAGCCAGCAGGCGTTGTTCACCGGCCGGCGTGAGGCGCAGGGCGCGGCTGTCGAGTTCGCGCTCGGCCCAGCGCTGGCGCAGGGCCAGCTGCAGCAGGGCCGCCCCCAGCGCGCCGCCCAGGTGGGCGCGCCGTTCGCTCCAGTCCAGGCAGGCACAGGCGAAGCGGCGGCGCTGGCGCTGCAATTGCGGCACGTCGATGCCCAGGGCCGCCATGCCAGCCGCGCCCGCTTCCGACAAACGATATTCTCCGCCATCGTCCAGCAGCCAGCCTTGCGTGTGCAACTGGTCATGCAGGGCGACGGCCACCGTACCGGCCATGTGGTCGTAGCAGGTGCGTGCATGGCGCAGGCGGTCCGGCGTGGTGGGCGTAAACGGCGTCGCCGCCACGCCGGCCACCACCAGCAGCGCTTCGAGGGCCTGGCCCACCTCCATGCTGGCCAGGCGGTAGTAGCGGTGCTTGCCCTGCGCCAGCATCGACAGCAAGCCATCGTCGCGCAGCCGGCTCAGATGCGCGCTGGCTGTCGAAGCGCCCACCTCGGCCAGCGCCGCCAATTCCGTGGCCGTGCGCGCATGGCCGTCGAGCAGGCTGCACAGCATGCGCGCGCGGGCCGGTTCGGCGATGGCGCCGGCCAGTTGCGCCAGTCCCATGTCGGCCGTGCGGGCTTGATGCTTGTCATCCATGATTCGTCCGTTAGCGAAGTGTTGTGGTGGAAGGGCCAGCATACTCTGCTCCCTACCTCACTGCAATGGAAGCCGCATGCCGCTCACCGATTCTGTTACCGACCCCGCCGACCCTTTATCTGCCGTCACCCACGCGGCGCCGTACGATTACTATCGCCGCCTGGCGGACGGCCCGCCGCTGCGATTCGATGCGCAGCTCGACTGCTGGCTGGCGACGGGCGCGGCCGGCGTGCGGGCCGTGCTGGAACATCCCGCTTGCCGCGTGCGCCCGACCGGCCAGCCGGTGCCGGATACTCTGGCGGGCACGCCGTGCGGCGCGATCTTTGCCGAACTGGTGCGTATGAACGATGGCGAACGGCATGCCTTGCCAAAACAGGTGCTGGCGCGCGCGCTGGGCCAGGTGGATATGGAGAGCCTGCAGCGGCGGGCGCTGCATCTTGCCGGTGACCGGGTGCCCGGCAGTGCGGACCAGCTGAACGATGCGATTTTTGAGCTGCCCCTGTTCGCCATGGCGGACTTGCTGGGCTTTGCGCCAGCGCAATGGCCGGCGCTGGCCGCCTGGACGCGTTCGTTTGTCGCCTGCCTGTCGCCGCTGAGCAATGCCGAGCAACTGGCCGGCGCGCAAGTGGCGGCCGAGGCCTTGCTGCAAAGTTTTGGCCGTCTGCTGCGCGCGGGCGACGTGAGGCCCGGCAGCATGCTGGCCGCCATCGTGGCCGAGGCGGATGCCTTGGGTTGGCAAGCGTCGGGCGGCGTGCTGGCCAACCTCGTGGGCTTGCTGTCGCAGACGTGCGACGCCACGGCCGGTTTGCTGGGCAATGCCATCGTGGCCTTGCGCGCGCAGCCGGAGTTGCCCACGCAATTGAGTGCCGCGCCCGAGCTGTGGCCGGCCATGCTGCGCGAAGTCAGCCTGCGCGATCCCGCCATCCACAACACGCGCCGCTACACGGCGGAAGACGCGGAGTGCAATGGCGTGCGCGTGCCGGCCGGGCAGATGATCCTCGTCGTGCTGGCCAGCGCCGGCCAGGCGGAGTCGGGCTTCGGCCATGGCCGCCACGCCTGCCCGGGCCAGGCCATCGCGCTCGCCATCGCCACGGCCTGCCTGCAGGCGTGGGCCGGGGCATTGGACAGCTTGCCGCTGGCGTGGCGTTATCTGCCGTCGCTGAACGCCCGCATCCCTGTCTTTAGCGCCGGAGAAACAGCATGATCGCCGTGATTTTCGAGGTCTGGCCCAGTGCCGCAGGACGCCAGCAGTACCTGGACCTGGCGGCGTCCCTGCGGCCCCTGCTCGATGAGGTGGACGGTTTCATTTCCATCGAGCGCTTCAGCAGCCTGAGCGAGCCAGGCAAACTGCTGTCGCTGTCGTTCTTTCGCGACGAGGCGGCGCTGGCGCAGTGGCGGCAGCTGGAAGCGCACCGCGCGGCGCAATCGGCCGGCCGGCACGGCGTGTTCGACGATTACCGGCTGCGCATCGCCGCCGTCGTGCGCGATTACGGCATGCTGGAGCGGCAGCAGGCGCCCGAAGACAGCCAGCGGCGCCACGATGCCTAGCCATCAGCGGGGCAGCGCGCCCTGGGTGATTTTCACCTTGACCCGGTAGGTGGGTTCGGCCGCATTCAGGGCCGGCGGCGTGGCCGGGTCGACGTCGAGCAAGGTGAACGTCAGGTGGTTGACGGTGACGGAACTGGCGGCGCCGGGCATGGAATCGGACAGGACGATGTCGGTCGTGCCCGCGCTGTTGAGCAAACTGAAACTGTAGCTGACGTAGCCTTTCCACACGCACACGGCGCCCTTGCGGCAGCGGCTGTCGTTGACGCGTTCGAGTTTCAGGGTATCGGTGGCCGTGATGGCCACTTGTTCGCCCGGCGAAAGTACATGGGTGACGCTGCGCGGCGTGTTTTCCGCGTCGCCGGCGCTGCCGGCCGCGCCGCAGCCGGCCAGCATGGCCAGGCAGGCGAAGAACAGGGGAAGCAGCACGGTGCGGTAAGAGCGGTTCAGAGTAGACATGTTTTTCCTTTCAGGTGGTGCGTCCCCGGCGTGCTTGTTCACGCGTGGGATAAAATGATAGTAACAAAATGATATTTTTCCGGCGCACTATTGGCGTGCTGCCGATGAATTGAGGCGCGAGCCACGCGGCGCGCCGATTACTGCGTAGAATGGCTGTTTTGAAAATCAGGAAACAACCATGAAAAAAACCGACCTGGCCAAAAGCGATGCCAAGAAACTGATGGGAAAGATGAATGTTCCCGGCGCCGGTGCATTCGGTAAGGAAGCGGTGGTCGTCGACCGCCGCGAACAGCGCAAGCGCGACCAGGCCCTGGGCCTGGTGCCATTCGCCGTCAAGCTGAACAGCGATCTGGTCTTGCAATTGCAGACCCTGGCCAAGGAGCGCGGCGCGGATCTGAATGAAGTCGTTGCTGAATTGATCAGCAAGGGCCTGGCTGCAGCTTAACTGGCTGCCATGTTTATCTGTTGATAAACATCAAGTAGTAAAACTAAAAGGCGCCTTGCGGCGCCTTTTACATTGCGGCATTGCTTGCGATTACACGTAGGCCGCCAGCGCGCCCTTCATTTTTTTCAGGGCCGCCACTTCGATCTGGCGGATGCGCTCGGCCGATACGCCGAACTCTTCCGCCAGCGCGTGCAGGGTGGCGCCGGAACCGTCGTCGTTGGCCAGCCAGCGCGCTTCAATGATGCGGCGCGAACGGGCGTCAAGCTTGCCCAGGGCCGTTTCCAGGCCTTCCGATTGCAGGCGCGTCACTTGTTCCGCTTCCAGCACCTTGGTCGGCTCGCTTTGCTCAGACGACAGGTAGGCGATCGGTGAAAACTTGTCGTCTTCATCGTCGGTCGGCGATTCCAGCGCGATGTCGCGGCCGCTCAAGCGCGTTTCCATCTCGATCACTTCTTCGCGCTTCACGTCCAGCAGCTTGGCCAGCGCATCGATCTGCTTCGGCGTCATCGCATCCAGGCCCGTCTTGTGGCTGCGCAGGTTGAAGAACAGCTTGCGCTGCGCCTTCGTCGTCGCGACCTTGACCAGGCGCCAGTTTTTCAGGATGTACTCATGCATCTCGGCTTTCACCCAGTGCATGGCGTACGACACCAGACGCACGCCCTGGTCCGGATCGAAACGTTTCACGGCTTTCATCAAGCCGATATTGCCTTCCTGAATCAGGTCGGCGTGCGGCAAGCCATAGCCCAGGTAGCCGCGGGCAATCGAGACCACCAGGCGCAGGTGCGACAGCACCAGTTCTTGCGCGGCGGCCAGGTCATTTTTTTCGCGCAGGCGTGTCGCCAGCGAAATTTCTTCGTCGTGGGTCAACATGGGCAGGCGGTTCACGGCCGAAATATAGGCGTCGATATTGCCCAGATTGCCAGTGAACCCGAGGCCCAGCGCATTACTTTTGGTCGGAACCAATGCGGACGTTGCGGACATCATAGTCATGTTTTCTCCCTCGTAGTCTTGCTTTGTTCCAGTTGGCCACGTCACGCGACGTGGCAGCTTGTATCGTCGTTTTTGCGTATTCGGTCTTGCACTTTGCAGATCGCGGCACCATCTTGATCTGGCGTCCATGGCGGTTCTGCTGTTGGTATGTCCCTATATTAGCACTCTCTGCTTGAGAGTGCCAATCAGCACATTTAATCGATCTGATAGCCTAAATGCTATGGCGAATGAATGCCTGATAAATATGTCTGAATAGCGATCTGAACACTGCTGCAGGCCGCTTCACGACAACGTAGCCAGTCTACGGCCTCTGGCTGAAGCGAACCTTAAGAATACTTGCTTAATATCAAGATAACAGCAGTATGGGGAGGGTGCATGGCGGCACCGGAGGCGCCGCCATGGGAAAGAAGGTCAGTTCAGGCGCGCCAGATGGCGCTGCACGCACAGGAAGGCGCCGATCAGGCCCAGGCCGGCGCTGACGGCCAGCAAGCCGGCCATCGGCAGCGGCGCCAGCGGCACCAGCTGGAATTCGGACGCATACAGGCGGGCAAACTCGGCAATCGCTGTGTTCAGCGGCTGCAAGGCCAGCGCCACGGCGCCCAGCGCCAGCGCGCCGGCGCACAAGCCCAGCAGTGCGCCCGTGTAATAGAAGGGGCGGTGGATGAAGGTGTCCGTCGCGCCGATCAATTTCGAGATGCTGATTTCATCGCGCTGCTGCATCACTTGCAGGCGGATGGTGTTGAAGACGACGGCGATCACGGCCACGCCCAGGGTAATGGCCAGCAGCAGCAGCACCAGGCGCAGCACGCCCAGCAGGGCCGCCAGGCGCTTGACCCAGGCCGAATCGACTTGCGCCGATTCCACGCCGGGCAAGTGGCGCAGCTGTTCCGCCACGGCATCGACATCCTGCGCTTCGCTGGCGCTGCTGAAGGCATCGAGTTTCAGCACATAGCTGTCGGGCAAGGGATTGTCGCCCAGGGTGCTCAGCACGTCGGCCAGGCCGTTTTTGTTTTTCAGCGAGTCCAGCGCCTGTTCGCGCGGGATGAAGACGATCTTCGCCTTTTGCTCGCCGACAATCTTGCGCATGGCGCCCGCCAGGCCCACGGCTTGCTCGCGCGGCGTATCGATCTTCAGGAAGACGCTGATTTCCGGGTCGACCGACATCTGTTCCGACATGGGGCGGACATTGTCGAGCATGGTCAAGCCGGCGAACGGCAGCGACAGGGCGATGGCGACGACGAGCACGTTCAATAGGAAGCCGCCCGGCGACTTGCGCAAGTGGATCAGCGCCGAACCGAGGGCGAAGCGATGTTGACGGAACCAGCCTCTCATGCCTGTTCTCCCGCGTCATCCCCGGCGCCGGGGGCGAAATCGGGGTCGGGCGGCGCGAACACGGGCGCTTGCGTGGCCTTGTCGATGGCCACCAGCTGGCCGTTTTTCAGGTGGATCACGCGGGCGGCGGCGTCGAGCATCTGTTCGTCATGGCTGGAAATGAGGCAAGTCACGCCCACGGAGTGAAACGCTTTCAGGGCGTCGAGCACCTTGTTGGCGCTGGCGCGGTCCAGGTTGGCCGTCGGTTCGTCGGCCAGGATGATCTGCGGCCGGTTGACGATGGCGCGCGCGATCGATACGCGCTGCTGCTCGCCGCCCGACAGCGACAGGGGACGCGCCATGGCGCGGTCGAGCAAGCCGACTTTATCGAGCGCGGCGCGCGCGCGCTGTTCGGCCGCCGTCTTGTGGGCGCCGACGACGAGCAGCGGCAGCATGACGTTGGCCAGGATGGAGCGGTCGTTGAGCAATTTTTGTTGCTGGAAGATCAGGCCCATGTTGCGGCGCAGGAAGGGCACGCCGGCCGGCTTGATCTTCGCCATGTCCTGGCCATTGACGATCAGCTTGCCCGACGTGGGGCGTTCCATGGCGGCGATCATTTTCAGCAAGGTGGATTTGCCGGCGCCGGACGGGCCCGCTAAAAACACCAGCTCGCCTTTGGCAATATTGAGGGAAATATCGCTGAGCGCCACGGCGTCGGCGGAGTATTGCTTGGAGACGTGCTGAAATTCAATCATGTATAGGCTTATCCTAGCAGCGCTTCGACAAATTCGGCAGCCACGAAAGGCTGCAAGTCTTCAATTTTCTCACCGATGCCGATGAAATACACGGGCACGGGACGCACGCGGGCGATCGCCGCCAGCACGCCGCCCTTGGCGGTACCGTCCAGCTTGGTGATCACCAGGCCGCTCAGCTGCAGGGCATCGTCGAAGGCCTTCACTTGCGTGAGGGCATTCTGGCCCGTGTTGCCGTCGATCACAAGCAGGGTTTCATGCGGCGCGCCATCCATGCCCTTGCCGATCACGCGCTTGATTTTCTTCAATTCTTCCATCAGGTGCAACTGCGTCGGCAAGCGGCCCGCCGTGTCGACCATGACCACGTCGATGCCGCGCGCCTTCGCCGATTGCACGGAGTCGTAGGCCACGGCGGCCGGATCGCCCGATTCCTGTGAAATCACGGTGACGTTGTTGCGTTCGCCCCAGACCATCAACTGTTCGCGCGCGGCGGCGCGGAAGGTGTCGCCCGCGGCCAGCAGCACGGACTGGTTATTCGACTGCATGTGCTTGGCCAGCTTGCCGATGGTGGTCGTCTTGCCGGCGCCATTCACGCCGGAAATCATCATCACCAGCGGCTTGTGGCGACCCAGCTCGAAGCGCTTTTCCAGCGGCGAGAGCAGGTCGATCAGCAGCACTTTCAGGGCGGCCTTGACGGCGGCCGCGTCGAGCAGCTTGTCTTCCTTGACCTTTTTCTTCAATTCCGTCAGCAGGAATTCCGTGGCGTCGATGCCGGCGTCCGACATCAGCAGCGCCGCTTCCAGCTCTTCGTACAGGGCGTCATCGATCTTCGCGCCGACGAACAGCACGGACAGGGTGTTCGAGGTTTTCGACAGGCCGGCCTTCAGGCGCGTCATCCACGATTTTTTCTCGGGTTCGGCTGCGACGATCACAGGCACGAGCTCGGCCGGCGCGCCGCTCAGGGGCGTGGCGGCAGGCTGCGGTGCAGGCGGCGTGGCGGCGGGAAGGACGAGGGGCTCGGCTGGTGCAGCCTCGGGAGCGATGGGTTTTTTCTTGAAGAAACTAAACATGGATGTGTGGTGGCGGGTGCTGACCTAAGGCCCGGCGGCGCCGGACACTGTGTTACGGGCTATTCTACCAGAGCGCGCCCGGCCCTTCATGCTTTACTGTTCGATTGGCAACATTGCGCCGCTATCCACGGAGATCGCCGCAGTTGCCGCGCTTTTCCGCCGGTTCAGTGGGTTTGCAGGGCGAGCGCCTGGTGGCGGCGGCGCCAGTCGGCGATGCTTTCGTCGACTTGCCGCAAGTCCAGCACATGCAAGAAGGGTGGCGGCTGCCTGGTCAGCACGGGACTGCGTCCCCCTGCCCACAATTCCATGCTTGGCGGCAAGCTTGCATGCAGTTGCTGCAGGCTGTCGCGCGTCTGCCGTTGCTTGCTGGCGCTGGAAAACGATAGCGCGACGATGTCGGCCCGCTGCGCGCGGGCGGCCGCGACGATGTCCGTCAGCGGCGTTTCCACGCCCAGCGACATGCAATGGGCGCCGGCCGCCGCACACAGCGCTTCGGCCATCAGCAGCCCCAGGCCGTGACGCTCCTGCGGCAAGGTGCTGAGGACGATGCGCGGCGAGCGCATGGACGGGCTGCTTGCTTGCGGCAGGGAAAAGATGGCGTGCCGCATCACCGTCTGCAAGGTTTCGCTATACAGATGCTCTTCGTATACGGCCAGTTCGCCGCAAGCCCACGCTTCGCCCACCATGCCGGTGAGGGGGGCGATGACGTCGATGGTGAACGCTTTCAAGCCCAGCACGGCCAGCGCCTGGCGCAGGGCGTCGCCCAGTTCCGCCATCTGGTGGCTGCGGCACAGGGCCAGGTAGTGTTCGAGCTGGGGCGCCGGCGCGGGCGGCGGCGTGCTGCCGGCGCTGGCCAGCTGCTGCAGTTGCGCGGTGCTGTGCTGCATGATTTTTCCCGGACGAAATCCGAGGTCCAGCAGGCGTTTGACCATGCGCAACTTTTGCACTTGTTCGGCCGGGTAGCTGCGCTCGCCAAAGGCGTCGCGCCGCGGCTGGGGGAAGTCGTAGCGGCGCTCCCACACGCGCAAGGTTTCCTTGGCCAGCCCAGTGTCGCGTTCGACATCGCCGATGCTGAAGGCAGGAGATAGTTGCAGGTCAGTATCCATACCAGTGGGGTTGCTCGCATGCCGAAAAGAACGTTACTGGCATTCTACGCCTTCCGCCGCCCCGTACCAAATAGCTGAATCCGATTGGATATTGCTCGCGTATAAGTTTGTGAACGACAACAGGTGCTCATTGACATAGATCAATATTTGACTGACTATCGATGCAGCTTGTTTTGTCCAGGACAAACATAACACGGGTGCACTCATGAAAATTGCCATCGTCGGAGCAGGAATCGCAGGATTGTCGTGTGCCTATCGCCTGGCGCAATCGGGCCAGGACGTCACTTTGTACGAGGCGGGCGATTACTTTGGCGGCCACAGCCATACGGTGGATGTCACGCTCGATGGCGTCACGCATGGCGTCGACACGGGTTTTCTCGTGTTTAACCACGCCACCTACCCGCATCTGGTGCAACTGTTTGACGAACTGGGCGTCGAGGCGGCCGACAGCGACATGTCGTTTTCCGTGAAGATGCCGCTGGGCGCTGCGCCCGATGCCCGCGTGCTGGAATGGGCGGGCGCCAATCTGGACACCGTGTTTGCCCAGCGCAGCAATCTGCTGCGCCCCGCCTTCCTGCGCATGTTGCGCGACATTCTGCGCTTCAACCGCCAGGCCAGCGCCCTGGCCACGGCCGCCTTGCCGGCGCCGGCCCTGTCGCTGGGAGAATTCCTCGACCTGCACGGCTATGGCGACGAATTCCGTCACTGGTATCTGTTGCCGATGGCCGCCTGCATCTGGTCGTGTCCGGCGCGCCAGATGCTGGCCTTTCCCTTGGCCACGTTCATCCGTTTCTGCCACAACCATGGCTTGCTGCAAGTGAGCGACCGGCCGCAATGGCGCACGGTGCGGGGCGGCTCGCGCGTGTACGTGGAAAAATTGCTGGCGGGCATACCGCAGCAGCGCCTGGCGTGCCCCGTGCTGGCCGTGCGCCGCCAGGGGCACGGCGGCGCGCGCATGGTCGAGCTGCATACGGCCGCCGGCGTCGAGCATGTCGATCACGTCGTGCTCGCTTGCCACAGCGACCAGTCGCTGGCCCTGCTGGGAGATATCCGCGACGACGAGCGCTCCGTGCTCGAAGCCGTGCGCTACCAGCCGAACCGGGCTGTGCTGCACACGGATGCTTCCTGCCTGCCGCAGCGCCGCCGTGCCTGGTCCGCCTGGAATTACCAGGGGCGGCCGGCAGCGGGGGAGGGCGAAGCGCCGCAAGTGTGCGTGCACTATTTGCTGAACCAGCTGCAGCCGCTGCCGTTCACCACGCCCGTCATCGTCTCGCTCAATCCGCTCGACGAGCCCGATCCGGCAAGCATCATCGACGAGTTTTCGTATGCCCACCCCGTGTTCGATGGCGCGGCCATTGCCGCCCAGACGCGCCTGGCCGGCTTCCAGGGCGCGCAGCACACGTGGTTCGCGGGCGCCTGGACGGGCTATGGCTTCCATGAAGACGGCTTGAAGTCGGGCCTGGGCGTGGCGCAAGCCCTGAATGGCCTGGCGTCGGCGGAGCTCGGCCATGCCGCGTGATCCCGCGCAGCCGCTCCGGCCGCAGCCGCAGCTGTGCCTGGGACGGGTGCGCCATGCGCGGCTGCGTCCGCGCGCGCATGCTTTTGCTTACGGCATGTTTTACCTGCGCCTGCCCTTGCGCAGCCTGGGCGCGCACGATTTTCCTGCCCGTTTGATTTCGCGCAACGGCGCCAATGTGCTGTCCTTCCGCGACAGCGACCATGGCGATGGCACGACTCCGCTGCTGGACTGGATCGACGGCTTGCTGCGCCAGCATGGCGTGGCCGACGCGGGCGGCGAAATCTGGCTGCAAACCATGCCGCGCATGTTCGGCTATGTCTTCAATCCCGTCAGTTTCTGGTTTTGTCACGGGCTTGACGGTGCGCTGCGGGCCGTGCTCTGCGATGTGCGCAATACCTTTGGCGAGCGCCATCTGTACTTGCTCGAGCAGGGCGGCGCCATCGCGTATGGCAGCGAACTGGTCGCCAAGAAAATCTTTCACGTGTCGCCGTTTTGCAAGGTGGAAGGCCAGTACCGCTTCCGTTTCCTGCGCAACAACGACCAGGATGGCGAGCGCCACCTGGCCCGGGTCGATTACGACGACCTCGACGGCCCGCTGCTGCAGACGAGCTTGTCCGGCACGGCGCAGCCGTTGCGCGATGGCGCCATCGCCTGGGCCTTGCTGCGCTATCCCCTGATGACGTTCGGCGTGATGGCGCGCATTCATTGGCAAGCCTTGCGCCTGTGGCTGCGCCGCGTGCCGTTTTTCAGCAAACCCCACCCTCCACAAGAAAAGGTGTCCCGATGAGCTCCGATTCCCTGCCGACCGGCCTGCATGCGCGCAGCAGTTCCACTCCCTTGCATGGGCATGCGCACGTGGACATGCCCGCTGCCGGGCGCATGATCGTGCGCCTGCTGGAAAAATTGCAATACGGCGCGCTGCGCCTGCGCACGCCGGACGGCAGCATCTTGCTGTACGGCGATGGCAGCCATCCCGTCACCCTGGACTTGCACAACTGGCGCCTGTGCGCGGCCGTCCTGCGCTCGGGCGACATCGGCTTTGCGGAAACGTTTATCGCCGGCGACTGGCGCACGGACAATTTGCCGGGCTTGATCGAGTTGATGATACGCAACCGCGCGCACATCGAGTCATTGATCTATGGCAACTGGTGGGGCAACCTGGTCTACAAGGTCCGGCACTTGCTCAACCGCAATTCGCGCGCGGGCAGCAAGAAGAATATCCATGCCCATTACGACATCGGCAACGCCTTTTATCAGTTGTGGCTGGATCCGTCGATGACGTACTCGAGCGCGCTGTTCACCGAAGGCGCCAGCCTGGAGCAGGCGCAAGGGGCGAAATACGCGCGCATCGCGAACCAGTTGCAACTGCAGCCGGGCGCACGCGTGCTGGAAATCGGTTGCGGCTGGGGCGGCTTTGCGGAAACGGCGGCGCGCAGCTATGGCGCCCACGTGACGGGTCTGACCTTGTCGACCGAACAGCTCGCCTATGCGCGCCAGCGCCTGCAGGACGCAGGTCTGGCAGGGCAGGCCGACTTGCAGCTGTGCGATTACCGCGACAGCGCAGGCCAGTACGACGCCATCGCCTCGATAGAGATGTTCGAAGCCGTGGGACAAAGCTACTGGCCCGGCTATTTCGCATGCGTGGCGCGCAACCTGAAGCCGGGCGGACGCGCCTGCATCCAGACCATCGTCATCGCCGACGACTTGTTCGAGCGCTACAGCAAGAGCACGGATTTTATTCAACAGTACATTTTCCCGGGCGGCATGCTGCCCTCGCCGGCCGAATTCCGCCGCGCCGCCGAGGCGCAGGGCTTGCGCGTGGAAGACGCCATCAGCTTTGGCCTCGATTACGCGGAAACCTTGCGCCAGTGGTGCGCCAGCTTCCTGGCCCAGCGCACGGCGCTGGAAAAGCAGGGTTTCGACGGCCGTTTCCTGCTCACCTGGGAGTTTTACCTCGCGTATTGCGAGGCTGCCTTCCAGGCGCACAACACGGATGTGATGCAATTTACCCTGATCAAGGAGTGATGATGCGCCAGCTGCTCGTCGCCGCTTTGCTGTCGTTGACCATGTTAGGCGCCGCGGCCGCGCCGCCGGCCTTTATCGCGGCCGATGTGCCCGAAGCCCGTCTGGCGGGGGAGGGCGAATACACATGGTTCGGCATGCGTATTTATCGGGCGCAACTTTGGGTGGGCGCGAACGGTTACCAGGGCGCGGCATCGGCAACGGCGCCCTTCGTGCTGGAATTGCGCTACGCGCGCTCGCTCGACAGCAAGAAGATCGCCGAAGCCAGTTATGAACAGATGCAGAAAATCGGCGCCGGCACGCCGGAGCAGCGCCTGGCGTGGCTGGCCACCATGCAGCGCATCTTTCCTGACGTCAAGGAAGACCAGCGCATCGCGGGCGCCTACCGGGCCGGCATCGCGCCCGGCGTGCGCTTTTATCTCGATGGCAAGGTGCTGGCCGACGTGAACGATGGCGACTTCGCGCGCGCCTTCTTCGCCATCTGGCTGTCGCCGTCGAGCACGGCGCCGAAGCTGCGCGC
This sequence comes from Janthinobacterium sp. SUN100, assembly GCF_030397705.1. NCBI lineage: Bacteria > Pseudomonadati > Pseudomonadota > Betaproteobacteria > Burkholderiales > Oxalobacteraceae > Janthinobacterium > Janthinobacterium sp. SUN100. The sequence goes on from NZ_JAPUBU010000006.1 coordinate 206,527, forward strand.
CGCCTTGCTGCAGAGTGCGGCGCCGCTGCCATGAATGCCGGGGCCAGCGCCTTGAGCTTGCCGGCCTTGTTCAGTTATGGCCTGTTCGGCTTGCCGCTGGCCATGCTGGCGCTGCCCATCTATATATATGTGGCGCCGTTTTATGCGCAGCGCAGCAGCCTTGACCTGGCGCAAATCGGCGCAGTGCTGCTGGCGGCGCGCATTGCCGCCGCTTTCATCGACCCGGCCCTCGGCGCCTGGATGGCGCGGGGCGGGCGCAGCTATGCCGTGCTGGTCGGTGCATCTCTGCCCTTGCTGTTGCTGGGCTTTGGTGCCCTGTTCCATCCGCCGGCCATGCCGCAAGCGGCCACCCTGGCCTGGTTCCTGGCTGCCTTGCTGCTCGTGTACGCCGCCTATGGCCTGGCCGGCATCGCGCATCAGAGCTGGGGCGCGGCCTTGAGCCAGGCGCGCGCGCAGCGGGCGCGGGTGACGGCCGTGCGCGAGGGTTGCGGCTTGCTCGGCGTGATCCTGGCGGCGGGGCTGGCGTCCATGCTCGGCTATGACGGCCTGTCGCTGGCCTTTGCCGGCTGCCTGCTGGCGGCGGGTGCGTTGCTGCTGGCACGCGCGCCGCGTCCGGTTTTGCGCCAAGGCACGGCGGCGCTGCCCGCTGGCGCCTGGCGCCTGCCATTTCGCCAGCGCGCGTTTCGCTGGCTGTTTGCCGTCCTGCTCGTCAATGGCGTGGCTGCCGCCATTCCCGCCACCCTGTTCCTGTTCTTTGCCACCGACTACTTGCGCCTGGGCCAATACGCGGGACCGTTTCTGATCGTCTACTTTTGCGCGGCGGCCGCTTCCATGCCCGTGTGGGTGGCCCTGGCGCGCCGCTTTGGCGAGGCGCGCGCCTGGGGCGGCGCCATGCTGCTGGCCGCCAGCGTGTTTGTCTGGGCGTATGGCCTGGGCGAGGGCGCCGCCTGGGGTTTTGCCGCCATCTGCCTGCTGTCGGGCCTGGCGCTGGGCGCCGACCTGGCCTTGCCGCCGGCCCTGCTGGCAGGGTTGATCGGCGTGGCCGGCCATGCCGGGCGGCACGAAGCGGCGTATTTCGGCTGGTGGAACTGGGGTGTGCAGATGAGCCTGGCGCTGGCGGCCGGCATCGCCTTGCCCCTGCTGGCCTGGCTCGGCTATGTGCCGGGCAGCGGCAGCGGCGGCTTGCCGGCCCTGTCTGCCGCCTACGCCGTGCTGCCCTGTGTTTTGAAACTGCTGGCGGCGTTATTGCTGTGGCGCGCGCCGCTACAACATATATATAGTGACCATCGGGAGAATCGCGCATGCGCTTCATGACTTATTGCAAACGTTGCCTGCCGCTGGCCGCCTTGCTGCTGGCGCTGGCCGCCTGTTCCACGCCGCCCACGCCGGCCACGTACGCGCAGGAATTGCCCACACTGGATCTGCAACAGTATTTCAACGGCACGCTCGATGCCCACGGCATCTTCCAGGACCGCTCCGGCAAGGTGGTGAAACGTTTCACCGTGCTGATGCGGGCCAGCTGGGTGGGCGAGACGGGGACCCTGGACGAGGATTTCACGTATGCGGATGGCAGCCGGCAACGGCGCGTGTGGACCTTGCGCAAGACGGCGCCCGGGCGCTTCATCGGCACGGCACCCGACGTGATCGGGGAAGCCATCGGCGAAGTGGCGGGCAATGCGCTGCGCTGGCAATACGTGCTGGCGCTGCCCGTCGATGGCACGGTCTACCACGTCGACTTCGAGGACTGGATGTTCTTGATGGATGACAAGGTCATGCTCAACCGTGCCGCCATGAGCAAGTTCGGCTTCAGCCTGGGTGCCGTCACCTTATCGTTCAGCAAGCGTCCAGAGGCGGCCCCATGAATCGCAAGATCAGCAATTGGGCCGGCAAGCGCGTGTGGATCATCGGCGCGTCCAGCGGCATCGGCGCCGCGTGCGCCACCTTGCTGCTGGAGCAGGGCGCGTGCGTGGCCCTGTCGGCCCGCCACCGCGCCAGCCTGGAACAGTTGTGCGAGGGACAGCCGCTGGCGCAGGCCTTGCCGCTCGATATCACGCAGCACGCGCAAGTGCGGGCCGTCTGCGTGCAATTGCAGCAGCAGTGGGCGCATATCGACCTGATATTGGTGGTCGCTGGCGGCTATCAGGCCATGCGCGCCGATAGCTTCGACCTCGAGGCGGCGCAGGGCTTGCTGGCCCTGAACGTGGGCGGCGTCTTCAATTGCCTGGAGCCAGCCTTGCCGTGGCTGTTGCGCCAGGGCAGCGGCGGCATCGGCATCGTCGGCTCGGTGGCCGGCTATGGCGGCTTGCCCAAGGCGCTCGCGTATGGCGCCAGCAAGGCGGCGCTGATCAACCTGACGGAATCGCTGTACCTGGACTTGCATCCGCGTGGGATTGATGTATATCAAATCAACCCTGGTTTTGTCGCTACGCCTTTGACGGCGAACAATGATTTCACCATGCCGGCCCTGATGACGGCGCAGGACGCGGCCGCCGCCATGCTCGACGGCATCGAGCGGGGGCAATTCCACATCCACTTTCCGAAACGCTTTACCAATGCCATGCGCCTGGCGCGGCTGTTGCCGTACCGCGCCTATTTTTGGCTGATCCGCAAGGTGACGGGCCTATGAGCGCAACCATGGAAGACGCGCTGGCGCGCCTGGTGGCGTTTTACGAGCACCTGAGCCTGGAGAGCCTGGCCCAGCTGGGTGCCGTGTACGCGCCAGACGCCCGTTTCAAGGACCCGTTCAACGAGGTGGAGGGCCATGCCGCCATCCTGGCCATCTTCGAGCACATGTTCGTGCAAGTCGATGCGCCCCGGTTTGTCGTGCTGGAAAGCCTGGGACAGGGGGAACAGGCGTTCCTGACGTGGGAGTTTCGCTTTCGCATGAAACGCCTGATATCCGGCGAACAATGTATCCGTGGAGCGACACATGTGCGTTTCGACGGGCTGGGGCGGGTGGTGTTACACCGCGATTATTGGGATGCGGCGGAAGAATTGTATGAAAAGCTGCCTGTGCTGGGCCCTTTCATGCGCATGCTCCGGCGCGCAAGCCGACACTGAGCGTATTTTCTGATGCTTTTAAGCAAAAAATGCGAAAAAGAAAAAGTAAATTGTGTGGAATTGGGCTGGTAAAAACTTGATTTCGGTCAATGTGTCGTTTTTTAGACACAAATATGTAAAAATATTGAGAAGGCAACATTGTAAGAAATTGTTTCAACTGATGCGGAATTTGCAAGCAAGAGTCGTCCTCATCCGTTCCAAGCGGGCACCCGGCGCACGTGCCGAAAAACATGGAAAACATTTCTATGTGAGCAATTTAAATTACCGGAAAGTCAGTAATTGTGTTGATACTCTGCCTATTTTCCTGACGCGCGCGCCGACGTCGAAAATCGCGTCTACGCCCCTGAATAATGCGGCAACGCACCAAAACAGGGCGTCTTATTTCCCGTTTTCGGGCATCCGGCAGCAAACATTGGCGATGCCGTGTATGCTTCGTCCCGTTTATCCATTATCACCTGACAAATTGTGCGCTTTGTCGCGTAAATCATGCAGGGCAAATGATGGGTAAAGCATGTTGACGTTTTAATCACGCGCCTGATACTGTTGCACTAATACAACGGGTGTCGACAAGGCATGCGCTATGATGGAATGGTCAATCAGGCCAATGCATTGGTTGGCAAGGGGCACTGGCTCTGTCGCGTAGTACGGTTGGCGATGGTCGGGATGCCTGAAAAAGCCCTCGGCCTGGTACCGGAAGTAACATGTTGGAACTTGATGGAATGTGAAACGGTCGTTATAGTGCCGCTTCCGGTGCCCTTTGAGCACCGAACCGGCGCATGAAAATACGGTCGCTCTGCAGCCTTCAAGCTTATCGGTGCAATAGCGTGCCGATACCGATGTGAATTGTTCCCCTGACCGGAACAGCAATGTGGCAGGTGGAGACCTTGCCCTCACTCATAAAAAGCGCTCTGCTAGAGCGCAGCTCGAGATGCATAGGCTGTATTACTTTTTGCTTCAAAATTAAAGGAAATCGCAATGAAAAAAACTCTGATCACCCTGGCAGTTCTGGCAGCAGCCACTGGCGTAGCCCAAGCTCAATCGAGCGTTGTTATCTACGGTACCGTTGACGCTGGTTTCGTCAGCGAGCGCGGCGGTGTTAACGGCAACGTTAACAAACTGGACAGCGGCGTTGCTTCGGCTTCCCGTCTGGGCTTCAAAGGCACCGAAGATCTGGGCAGCGGCCTGTCGGCTCTGTTCGTTCTGGAAGCTGGTTTCGGCGTTGACACCGGCGCGCAAGGTAAAAACGAAGCCCTGTTCGGCCGTCAATCGTACGTTGGTCTGAGCAGCAAAACGACCGGTACCCTGACCCTGGGTCGTCAATACACGCCTTGGTACAACACCCTGTCCAAAGTTGCTGATCCATTCGCAGTGGGCTACGCTGGTTCCGCCAAGAACCTGTTCCCATCGAAAGCACTGACCCGCACCAGCAACACCGTGCTGTACACCTCGCCAAACTTCAACGGCTTTGACGCTGACGTGGCTTACACCTTCGGCGAAAAAGCTGAGTCGAACAAATACGGCCGTCAAATCGGTGCGTCGGCTGGCTACTCGAACGGTCCTCTGAACGCGCGTCTGGCCTACAACACCACCAGCAACGAATCCGCTACCAGCAACAAAGGTAGCGCACGTAACTGGTTGGCTGCAGCTAACTACGACTTCGCAGTTGCTAAAGCTTACGTCGCATATGGCGTGAACAAAGGCGACAACAGCGCTGTAGCGAACAACGCCAAGGAAAACGCAGACGGCACGTTCTCGACCGCCAACTCGTTCAACTACAACACCGCTGCTTACAGCAACGACAGCAACAACATCCTGGTTGGCGCAACCGTACCTGTTGGCCCAGCTGGCACCGTAATGGCTTCGTTCATCCGCACGAACGACAAAGCTGCTACGAACGCTGATGCTGATCAATGGGCAGTGGGTTACTCCTACGCTCTGTCGAAGCGCACGAGCACCTACGCTTCGTACGCCAAGATCAAGAACAAAAACGGCGCAGGCTACACCGTTGGTAACAACAGCAATGTTGGTACGGGCGACAAAGCCTTCAACGTTGGTGTTCGTCACTCGTTCTAATATTCGCGCAAGCGAAGCTTAGTACCGCTGCCAGCATCCCTTCGGGGATGCTGAAAAGCAAGGAAACGCGCCTCCAGGCTAGTCCTGGCGGCGCGTTTTTGCATGTGCGGCGCCAGTTATAATGGTGCCGTTACTCAAGTAAAGGAATGCCATGTATTCACACACATCGCCGCGCCTGGCCGCCTTGCTGGCCGCGCTGCTGCTCGCTGGCGCCACGGGCGCCGCTGTCGCTGCCGTCAAGGGCAAGAAGCCGGCCGGACTGGAGCGCTATGGCGTGGCCGTCTATTCCGACCTGTGCCTGCAAAAGGATAGCGGCGAAATCGGCGGCCAGCGCGTGACCCTGCACCGCTTCGCCGAGGCCGATTCCGTCATCTATGAATTCACGGCAGGCGCCCTGAGCTGGCCCATCGTGGCCAACGACGTCAACCTGGACGCCGCCACGGGCGCCTTCGACTTCACCATCGCCGGCGCCGACAGCGAAGAGCGCACCATCGTCGGCAAGTTTTCCAAAGACGGCCAGACCCTGACCCTGGAAGGCGATTATTGCGGCGGTAACGTGCGCATGCCCATGAAGCTGAGCCGCGTGCGCGATTTCGGCCGCCCTTTGAAAAACTGCACGCCATGTCCGCCGATGCCGCAGGCGCCCGCCGAGGCAGTGCCTGCCGAGGAAAGCGCGCCAGCGCCCGCTGCCTGAGCGATTGCCGCTGTCAAAAAGAAAAAGGCCCGGTATCGACCGGGCCTTTGTTATTTTCAGCGCTGCAAGGGGCTTATTTGGCCGCTTGCGCCTTTTCCGCCGTGGCGCGGATGGTGGCGAGCGTCGCGTTCGGCGTGATCAGGTTGCCGTCGTAGCGCAGCTCAATCAAGGCCGGCAAGTTGTTGGCCTTGGCGTGTGCCAGCGCCCGCTGCAGGGCAGGGGCGAACTCTTCTGTCGTAGCCACCACTTCGCCATGCGCGCCATACGCTTGCGCCAGCGCCGCAAAATCCGGGTTGTGCAGGGTCGTGCCCGACACGCGGCCCGGGTAATCGCGTTCCTGGTGCATGCGGATGGTGCCGAACATCTGGTTATTGAAGACGATGATGACCACGCCCGCCTGGTATTGCACGGCGGTGGCCAATTCCTGGCCATTCATCATGTATTCGCCGTCGCCGGCGAAGGTGATCACGGTGCGCTCGGGGTGCACGATCTTCGCCGCTACGCCCGACGGCACGCCGTAGCCCATGGCGCCGTTGGTCGGCGCCAGCTGCGTGCGCATGCCGCCGTAGCGGTAGAAGCGGTGCGCCCACGAGGCGTAATTGCCGGCGCCGTTCGTCAGAATGGTGTCCGCTGGCGCTTGCGCCATGATCTCTTGCGTCACTTGCCACAGGTCCAGCGGTGCCTGGCCATCCTGGAAGATGGGCGGGCGCTCCTGGTAGGCTGCCAGCTCGGCTTTCGCTTCGGCTGGCGTATGTTTCCATGCGGCAGCATCGACAGGGGCTATGGCGGCCAGCATGGCGCACACTTGCGGCATGCCGCTGTTGATCATCAGTTCGGCCTGGTAAACGCTGCCCAGTTCCTCGGCATCCGTATGGATGTGCACCAGGCGCTGGCGCGGCACGGGCGAGTCGAACAGGGTATAGCCGCCCGTCGTCATTTCGCCCAGGCGCGGGCCGATGGCGATGACCAGGTCGGCATTTTTCACGCGCGCGGCCAGTTTCGGGTTGATGCCGATGCCGACGTCGCCGATGTAGTTCGGGTGGGCATTGTCGAGCAAGTCCTGGAAACGGAAGGCGCAGGCGACAGGCAGGTGATTGCTTTCCGCGAACTGTTGCAGGTCGGCGCACGCTTGCTGCGTCCAGGTGGTGCCGCCCAGCAAGACCAGCGGCTGTTTCGCGGTGGCCAGCATGCTGCGCAGCTGCTGCAGCTGGGCGTCCGATGGCGCTGCCTGCACCGGCTGGTAGGCGCGCGTGTCGGCCACCGTGGCCAGCGAAATGAGCATGTCTTCCGGCAAGGCCAGGACGACGGGGCCAGGACGCCCGCTGGTGGCCACCTGGAAGGCGCGCGCCAGGTATTCGGGGATGCGCTCGGCGCGGTCGATCTGCGCCACCCACTTGGCCATCTGGCCGTACATGCGGCGGTAGTCGATTTCCTGGAACGCTTCGCGGTCGACGAAATCATTGCCCACCTGGCCGATGAACAGGATCATTGGCGTGGAATCCTGGTAGGCCGTGTGCACGCCAATCGACGCGTTGGTGGCGCCAGGTCCGCGCGTGACGAAGCAGATGCCCGGCTTGCCCGTCAGTTTGCCGTAGGCTTCGGCCATGAAGGCGGCGCCGCCTTCCTGGCGGTTGATGATGAAGCGGATGCCCGAGTCGTGCAGGGCGTCGAGCACGTCGAGGTAGCTTTCGCCAGGCACGCCAAAGGCGGTGTCGACACCGTGGATCTGCAGGGCATCGACCAGGATCTGGCCGCCGGTACGGGATTGTTGCGTCATGTTCGGCTCTTTATATTCTAGTGGGTGGCAAAGAAATGGGGCAAGCGGTGCGCATGCGCTTGCATGCAAGCAGCTTGCCTCATTCTATGTGAGCCGATTTGGCCCGGCTTTTGAAATGGCGACACCGAATTACACAATCCCCCGGGGTGACGACGAGGGCGCCCGGCGGGCGGCGCCGCGCCTGTACCGGCCTTTTTGCAGAAACATGCTGCGGCGCGGTACAATGGCGGGTGAAGCAGGCCAGACAGTCGCTGGCCGGCGCAGCAATGCGCTGGCGGGAGGAAGGTCCGGACTCCATAGAGCGGGGTGACGGTTAACGGCCGTCCGTCGAAAGCCGCAAGGTATAAGGCGAGGAATAGGGCCACAGAGACGAGCGTATTAAGTTACGGTGAAACGCGGTAACCTCCACCTGGTGCAATTTCAAATAGGCACGCGATGATGCTGCTCGCGGAGCGTGCGGGTAGAAAGCTTGAGCGCCCGAGTAATCTGGCGCCTAGAGGAATGACTGTCATAGCGTTGACCTGCAAGGGAAGGCGCCGTAACAAAATCCGGCCTACCGGCCTGCTTCACTTGAATTCCGTTCCCTGGTCTGCCAGGGGGCACCTCGGCCGCGGCGTTTTGCCTGCTGCGCGCCACGCAAAAGCCCCCGCAACGGGGCTTTTTTTGTTTCTAAAAGTATAGCACTTAAGATAAAGTTGTATATACAACTAAAAGTGAATAATTGGTTAAAGTTTCTTATCTACAATTAATTGCTGCATTGCAAAAATAGTTTTCCTGCGTCAGGCCAACCCCTGAAAACAGGGCCGATACGCGCCGTGGACGATTATTTTTTGCTTTAAACCAAGTCTTACGTTGCGGCTGATTGCTGTTGTGTCTGGATGACGAAATTATTGTCATGTGTCAACTAACTGTAAAAAATTCAATTTTTCGATTTCGTTTTTTTCGATGTTTACGGTAGGAAAACACATGTGTGCAGATGAGGTAGCACATTCACTATCTTTCATAAGTATCTAATTTATCGATATATTTTTATTTGAGACTCCTTCAACGATATGCGCTAAGTCCTTAATTTCATTAATAAAATTCCTGTTTTGCCAATCGGAAACCGCTTGACCACTATCTTTGCTTCCTCTAAAGTGGGCAACTGTGTGAAAAAGTGTGTTTTTGTGGGAAATTTTCCCTTTTCATCATGATGCGCAAGCGTCGCAACCCAAGCTCAAAAAAGGTCTTCCGTGTTTCAAGGCGCGTCCGCAATCAATCTCGATGCCAAAGGCAGGATGTCTATCCCTGCCAAGCACCGTGACGCGCTGGCGATTCAATGCGAAGGCCGCTTGACCCTGACCAAACACCCCGATGGCTGCCTGCTGTTTTTCCCCCGTCCCGTGTGGGAAAGCCACCGCCAGCAAATCGCCGCCTGGCCCATGTCGGCGCGCGCCTGGCAGCGCATCTTCCTCGGCAACGCCGTCGACGTCGAGCTGGACTCGGCCGGCCGCGTGCTGATCTCGCCTGAATTGCGCAACGCCGTCGGGCTGGCGCGCGAAGTCATGATGATCGGCATGGGCAGCCACTTTGAAATATGGGATGCCGCCAAGTTGGCCGACAAAGAACAGCAGGCGATCGATGCCGGCACCCCCGATGTACTTTCCAATTTTTCTTTCTAAGGCTCCGTAATGACACAACTCACGGTGCCGGAATTTCAGCATCGCACGGTGCTGCTCGATGAAGCGGTCGATGCGCTCGACCTGTCGGGCGACCGCGCGCACGGCATTTACGTCGATGGCACGTTTGGCCGCGGCGGCCATAGCCGCCTGATTTTGTCGCGCCTGGCCTCCGACGCGCGCCTGATCGGCTTCGACAAGGACTTGCAGGCGATCGCCACGGCCGAACAGATCGGCGACCCCCGCTTTGAAATCGTCCACGACAGCTTTGCCACCATGACGGCCAGCCTGGCCGAACGCGGCGTGCAGCAGGTGGACGGCATCCTGCTCGACCTGGGCATCTCGTCGCCGCAGGTCGACGACGCGGCGCGCGGTTTCAGCTTCCGCAACGACGGACCGCTGGATATGCGCATGGATACCACGCGCGGCATCTCCGCGGCCGAATGGCTGGCGGTGGAAACCGAGCAGAATTTAGAGAAAGTGATACGCGATTATGGGGAAGAACGGTTTGCTTTTCAGATTGCAAAGGCGATTGTTGCTGGCCGGGCAGTCCAGCCAATTTCAAGCACACGACAGCTTGCCGGCATCGTGGCAGGCGCCGTCAAGACCCGCGAGAAGGGTAAGGACCCCGCTACCCGCACCTTTCAGGCCATACGCATTTTCATTAACAAAGAGCTCGAGGATCTCGAGATCGGTCTGAACCAGGCGTACGCCTGCCTGGCGCCCGGCGCGCGCATGGCCGTGATCAGTTTCCATTCGCTGGAAGACCGCATGGTCAAGCGCTTCTTCGCCTCGAAGGCGAACGTGGAGCAGCCTGACCGCCGCCTGCCGATCCGCGCGGTGGACTTGCCGCAGCCGGAAATGAAGCTGATTTCGAAGATGAAGCCGTCCGACGCCGAGATCGAGGGCAACCCCCGTTCGCGTTCGGCCGTGATGCGCGTGGCGCAGCGCCTGCCGCTGGCCGCCCCTGCAAACGGCGGCGCCCGATGACTGGCAAGCTGTGTGTCGTGCTGTCGGCCCTGCTGGTGTGCTGCGGCCTGTCGCTGGTGAACGCGCAATACCAGTCGCGCCACCTGCTGATCGACCTGGAGCGCGCGCAAGCACTGTCGCGCCAGCTCGACATCGACTGGGCACAACTGCAGCTGGACCAGTCCACTTTGGGCAAACATGAACGCATCGAATCGATCGCGCGGCGCGACCTGAGCATGACGCCGCTGACGGCGGCGCGTACGCAATACCTGACGGAGGGCGAATAATGAAGTTGGGCGGTAACAGCAACGGCCGGGTGGCGGCATCGAAAGGCGTGCCATTCTCGAAGAACCCCGTACTGGCGGTGCGCCTGCCCGTCTGGCGTTCGCGCGTCGTGCTGTTCCTGCTGTTCTTCGCTTTCGCCGGCCTGGGCGCGCGCGCCCTGTGGCTGCAGGGCGTCTCGACCCAGTTCCTGCAAAAGCAGGGCAAGGCGCGCTATGAGCGCACGCTGGAATTGCCGGCCACGCGCGGCAAGATCACCGACCGCAATGGCCAGGTGCTCGCTTCGTCCGTGCCCGTGAAAGCCATCTGGGCGATTCCCGACGACGTGCTGCAGGCGTCGCCCGAGAAAATCAATGCGCTGGCCGGCCTGCTGGAAATGAACGTCAACGAATTGCGCAAGAAGCTCGACTCGGACCGCAGCTTCGTTTACCTGAAACGCCAGGTCGAGATGGACGTGGCCGACAAGATTTCCAAGCTGGGCATCGACGGCATCGATGAGCGCAAGGAATACAAGCGCTTTTATCCACAGGGCGAAGTGATGACCCACGTGGTGGGCTTTACCAACGTGGAAGACGTGGGCCAGGAAAGCATGGAGCTGGCGCAGCAGAAAACCCTCGTCGGCACCACCGGCAGCCGCCGTGTGATCAAGGACCGCCTGGGTCACATCGTCGAAGACATCGGCTTCATCCACGAACCGCACGACGGCAAGGACCTGACCCTGTCCGTCGACAGCAAGATCCAGTACATCGCCTTCACGCAATTGAAGGAAGCGGTGGAAAAATTCAATGCGAAGGCCGGCGGCGCCGTGGTGCTCGACGTGCACACGGGCGAAGTGCTGGCCCTGGCCAACTACCCCAGCTACGACCCGAACGACCGCCGCAAACTCACGGGCCAACAGCTGCGCAACCGCGTCATGACCGATACTTTTGAACCTGGTTCGACCCTGAAACCGATTACGGTCTCGCTGGCGCTCGACACGGGCCGGGTCAAGCCGGGCACCCTGATCGACACTGGCCCGGGCCGCTACACCATCGCCGACCGCACGATCACCGACACCAAGCCGCACGGCGTGATCAATGTCTCCGAAATCATCGAAATGTCGTCGAACATCGGCACCTCGAAGATCGCGCTGGGCATGCCGTCGCAGGAAATGTGGGAAATGTTTACCAAGGTGGGCTTCGGCCAGCAGCCGAAATGGGGTTTCCCCGGCGCCGTGGCCGGCCGCGTGCGTCCGTATAAATCGTGGCGCCCGGTGGAACAGGCGACCATGAGCTACGGTAACGGCATTTCCGTCTCGCTGATCCAACTGGCGCGCTCGTACATGATGTTCGCGCGCGACGGCGACACGATTCCCCTGTCGTTCCAGAAGGTCAATGAACTGCCCGTGGGCCAGCAAGTGATCAAGCCGAAGACGGCCGCCGAAATGCGCGCCATGCTCGAACTTGTGGTCTCCGGCGCGCACGGCTCGGCCAAGCGCGCCCAGGTCGCCGGCTACCGCGTGGGCGGCAAGACGGGTACCGCCTATAAAGTGGAAAACGGCCGCTATGCGATGCCGCGCAAATATATCGGCTCGTTCGTGGGCATGGTGCCGATGTCGGCACCGCGCTTCATCATTGCCGTGATGATCGATGAACCGACTGGCCCTGCCCACTATGGTGGCCAGGTTGCCGCTCCCGCTTTCGCGGCGATTGCGACCAACGCGCTGCGCGCGATGAACGTACCGCCCGATTCCTCCGTTACCGAAATCGTGGTCCCGGCCAATGCCGGCCCGGAGGCCATGTGAAGTCACTCATGACCATACAAGACATCAGTTTGTGGATCAAAACGGCTGCCCCGTCCGGGCAGCTGACGTCCGATTCGCGCCGCGTGCAGCGCGGCGACGTGTTTTTCGCCTACGCGGGCGCGACGCATTTCATCGAAGCGGCCATCGAGCAGGGCGCCGCCGCCATCGTGCACGACGCCGTTGAATGGAACGCCGCATGGAGCGTGCCGCACCTGCTGGTCAGCGACCTGAAACGCGTGGCCGGCCCCGTGGCGCATGCTGTTTACGACATGCCCGACAGCGCCATGTTCAGCGCCGGCGTGACGGGCACGAATGGCAAGACCTCGTGCGCGCTGTGGCTGGCGCAAGCCCTGGCGCGCCTAGGTGAAACCTCTTCTGTCATCGGCACCCTGGGCGTAGGCCTGTGCAAGCCGCGCGGCGCCATCGAATTCGACGTGACCGGCTACACCACGCCGGACGCCGTGCTGCTGGCGCGCAAACTCGCCGCCATGCGCGACGCCGGCGCCAAGGCCGTCGCCATCGAAGTGTCGTCGATCGGCCTGGACCAGGAACGCGCGGCCGGCATGCATTTCGATGTCGCCATGTTTACCAATTTGACGCGCGACCACCTCGACTACCATGGCGACATGGCAGCCTACGAGGCAGCCAAGGTCAAGCTGTTCGATTGGCCCGGCCTGAAAACGGCCGTTATCAACCTGGACGACCCCATGGGCTTGCGCCTGGTCCGCCATGTGGACGGCAAGCTGGCAGGCGAGTATCCGGTCATCGGCTATACCCTGCAGGATGCGGCCGCCTTGCCCGATTTGCAGGGTGTGCTGATGCTGCGCGCCAGCCAGTTCCGCAGCCGTAATGCCGGCACCGACTTCCATCTGGAATGCGCGCTGGGCGTGGCGCTGATCAAGACGCAGCTGGTGGGCCACTTCAATATCAGCAATGCGCTGGCCGTGCTGGGCGCCTTGCTGGCGCATGGTACCGGTCTGCGCGCCGCCATCGACGGCATCGAATCCCTGCAGCCGGCCCCGGGCCGCATGCAGCAGGTGGGCGGCCAGGAAGCGCCGATGGTCGTCATCGATTACGCGCATACACCGGACGCGCTGGAAAAAACTCTGTCCGCCTTGCGCCAGGTGGCGCAGGAGCGGGGCGGCCAGCTGTGGTGCGTATTTGGCTGCGGCGGCGACCGCGATCCGGGCAAGCGTCCGCAGATGGGCGCCATCGCGCAACTGGCGGACCACGTGCTGGTCACCAGCGACAATCCGCGCAGCGAAGACCCGCACGCCATCATCGCGCAGATCGTCGCTGGCATGCGTGCCGACGGTCCGCAGCCGCAAGCCATCGAAGACCGCGCCGGGGCCATTTTGTCGGCCATCAAGCACGCAGCCAAGCCGGACGTGATCCTGTTGGCGGGCAAGGGCCATGAGCCGTACCAGGAAATCAAGGGCAAGAAACTGCCGTTCTCCGATGCCGACCATGCGCAGCTGGCCCTGTCCGCGCGCCTGACGATGATGAGGACGAATTGATGGATAGCCTGATGCACGCGAGCCTGGCTGAATTGATGCCGTCGCTGGACGGCGCACAGCTGACGGGCGACGCCGCTTTTGACGGCGTGTCCACCGACAGCCGCAGCGCCCAAGCCGGTTCGCTGTTCGTGGCCCTGCGCGGCGAGAGTTTCGACGCCCACGATTTCCTCGACCAGGTGGCCGCGCGCGGCGTCGCCGCCGTGGTGGTCGAGCACCTGCCGGCGGGCTGGGACAGCAACAAGGTGCCGGCCATCGTGGTCGCCGATACCCTGGCCGCGCTGGGCCGCATCGCCAACCACTGGCGCTGCCGTTTCAATTTGCCCGTCATCGGCGTCACCGGCAGCAATGGCAAGACCACAGTCAAGGAGATGATTTCATCCATTCTGGCGGCAGCCTTTGGCGAAGAGGGCCGGCTGGCCACGCGCGGCAACCTGAATAACGAGATCGGCGTGCCCCTGACCCTGTTCCGCCTGAGCGAACAGCATAAGGCAGCCGTCATCGAGATGGGCATGAACCACCCTGGCGAGATTGCGCGCCTGGCGGCGATTGCCACGCCAACCCTGGCGATGGTCAACAATGCGCAGCGCGAGCATCAGGAATTCATGCACACGGTGGAAGCGGTGGCACGCGAGAACGGCGCCGCGCTGGCGGCCCTGGCGCATGACGGCGTGGCCGTCTTCCCGCATGGCGATGAGTTTACGCCCGTGTGGCGCGAACTGGCCGGCGCGTGCGCCGTCATCACCTTCGGCCTGTCGAAAGAGGCGGATGTCAGCTGCACGCACCGCGCGGCCGAGGATTTTGGCAGCGACCTGTTCGTCAGCGTGCGCGCACAGGACGGCGGCTTGCGCCAGTTCTTCGTGGGCTTGCAGGCGGCAGGCGAACACAATGTGCGCAATGCGCTGGCGGCAGTGGCATGCGCTATCGGCGTCGGCATCGCGCCAGAACATATCAAGCAGGGCCTGGAGGCGTTTTCTCCCGTGAACGGCCGGCTGCAGAAAAAACGCGCCGCCAATGGCGCCACCATCATCGACGACACGTATAACGCCAATCCGGATTCGGCGCGCGCAGCCATCGATGTGCTGGCGCAGGCCGCGGCACCGCGCATCCTGGTGCTGGGCGAGATGGGTGAAGTCGGCACGCAGGGGCAGCAGTTCCACGAAGAGATCGGCGCCTACGCCGCCGCCAAAGGCATCGAACACGTGCTGGCGACGGGCGGTCTGGCGCGCCATCTGGTCAATCCGGCACAGGCAGCCGCGAGCCAGGAATCAGGCACGGTCGTGGAGTATTTCGAACAGTTCGACGGTTTGCTGGCGGCGCTCGATGCGCATTTGTCCGGCCGTTCGGATGCAACAGTATTAATCAAGGGCTCCCGTTTCATGAAGATGGAACGGGCCGTGCAGCATTTGATTGGTTCAAACAACAATAACAAGGAAGCTCACTAATCATGCTGCTCTGGCTCGCTCATTATTTCCAGGACGACATTGGCCCATTGCGGGTCTTTAACTTCATCACGTTCCGCGCCGTCTTCGCCACCCTGACGGCGATCTTGATCGGCCTGTGCGCCGGTCCTGCCGTGATCCGCATGCTCACGCGCATGAAGGTTGGCCAGGCCGTGCGTACGGATGGCCCGCAAACGCATCTGAAAAAACACGGCACCCCCACCATGGGCGGTGTGCTGATCCTTATCGCCATCGGCATTTCCACCTTGCTGTGGGCCGACCTGTCGAACCGTTTCATCTGGCCCGTGCTGATCGTCACCTTGGGCTTTGGCGCCGTCGGCTGGGCCGACGACTACCGCAAGGTGGTGCACCAGGATCCGGAAGGCATGCGCTCGCGCGAAAAATACTTCTGGCAGTCGCTGATCGGCATCGCCGCCGCGTTTTACCTGGCGTTTTCCGTCTCTATCTCCGAGCCCAATGCCGGCCAGGTGTGGAATCTGATCTACGCCTGGGTGCAGTCGGGCTTCGCCATGGACTTGCCGCCGAAGGCCGATCTGATCGTCCCCTTCTTCAAGACCATCAGCTATCCGCTGGGCGTGTGGGGCTTCATCGCGCTGACGTATTGCGTCATCGTCGGCACCAGCAACGCCGTCAATTTCACCGATGGCCTTGACGGCCTGGCCATCATGCCGACCGTGATGGTGGGCACGGCCCTGGGTCTGTTCGCCTACCTGACTGGTAATGCCACGTATGCGCGCTACCTGTTCATCCCGCATATCCCGGGCGCCGGCGAACTGGTGATCTTCTGCGGCGCGCTGGCCGGTTCCGGCCTGGCCTTCCTTTGGTATAACACCCACCCCGCGAAAGTATTCATGGGCGACGTGGGCGCGCTGGCGCTGGGCGGCGCACTGGGTACCATCGCCGTCATCGTGCGCCAGGAAATCGTCCTGTTCATCATGGGCGGCATCTTCGTGGTTGAAACGCTGTCCGTGATCATCCAGGTCGTCTGGTTCAAGTACACCAAGAAGCGCTTTGGCGTTGGCCGTCGCGTCTTCCTGATGGCGCCATTGCATCACCATTTTGAACAAAAAGGCTGGAAGGAGACGCAGGTTGTCGTGCGTTTCTGGATCATCACCATGATGCTGGTGCTGCTCGGCCTGACCACCTTGAAGCTGCGCTGATGATGTACGACGCTAAAACCGCACTGGTACTGGGCCTCGGGGAGTCAGGCCTGGCCATGGCCCTGTGGCTGGCCCGCAGTGGTGCGACCGTGCGCGTGGCCGACACAAGGGAGGCCCCGGAGCGCCTCGCCGCGTTGCAGGCCGCCGTACCGCAGGCGCAGTTCATCGCCGGCGCCTTCACGGCCGACTTGCTTGACGGCGTGGACTTTGTCACCGTCAGCCCAGGCCTCGCGCCGGGCCGCGAACTGGCGCAGATTGCGCCGGCCGCTACTGAGAAAAACATCCCCGTGTGGGGCGAAATCGAACTGTTCGCGCAGGCGCTGGCCGCCTTGAAGGCGGAACGCGGCTATGCTCCGAAAGTCATCGCCATTACGGGAACGAATGGCAAGACGACCGTCACCAGCCTCGTAGGCTTGTTGTGCGAACGCGCCGGCCTTGCCACGCGCGTGGCCGGCAATATCAGCCCGGCCGCGCTGGACGTGCTGCGCGAAGTGCTCGATGCCGAGCCTGCGCCGCAGCCGGTGGATGCGGAGGCTGAAGCGGCGGAACCCGCCGCCAGCACCTTGCCGCAAGCGTGGATCCTGGAATTATCCAGCTTCCAGCTGCACACGACATTCAGCCTGCAGGCCGATGCGGCTACGGTCTTGAATCTGTCGCAGGACCATCTGGACTGGCATGGCGACATGGCCGCCTACGCCGCCGACAAGGCGCGCATCTTCGGCGACCAGACCGTGCGCATATTGAACCGCGACGATGCGGCCGTGATGCACATGGCCGACCCGTTGGTCGAAACCATCACCTTCGGCACGGGCGAACCGGCGGAAGTCGACAGCTTTGGCCTGGTCAATGAACGTGGCATCTTCTGGCTGGCGCAAGCTGTGCCCAGCGAAGAAGTGATTGAGAAAAAACGCAGGAAGAACGATCCGGCGCCGGAACCGGTGCCGACGATGGCGAAAAAGCTGATGCCGGCCGACGCGCTGAAAATCCGCGGCCAGCACAATGCCTCGAATGCGCTGGCGGCGCTGGCCCTGTGTCGCGCCATCGGCCTGCCATTCGCGCCGCTGCTGCATGGTTTGCGCGAATACCAGGGCGAGCCGCATCGCGTGGAGCTGATCACGGCAGTGGGCGAGGTTGAATACTACGACGACAGCAAGGGCACGAATGTGGGCGCGACCGTGGCGGCCCTGTTCGGTCTGGGCAAGGCGTTTGGCGGCGCGGAACAGCGCCTGGTGCTGATCGCCGGCGGCGATGGCAAGGGGCAGGATTTCTCGCCGCTGGCCGAACCCGTATCGCGCTACGTGCGCGCCGTGGTGCTGATCGGACGCGATGCCCCGGCCTTGCGCGCGGCCCTCGAACCGGCCGGCGTGGACATCGTCGACTGCGCCACCTTGCCGGAAGCCGTCAAGCGCGCCAGCAGCCTGGCGCTGGCTGGCGATGCCGTGCTGCTGTCGCCCGCGTGCGCCAGCCTGGACATGTTCAAGAACTATGCGCATCGCGCGCAGGTGTTTGTCGACGCCGTGCGCGACATCGCCCTGGAAAACGGACAGGATATCTGATGGCTTTCCAACTGCCCTTCAGCTTTGGTTCCGGCTCGGCTGCCAAGCCGCTGGATAGCCGCGCGCGGCAATCGAAGATGATGGACTATGACAAGCCGCTGGTATGGGTCGTCCTGCTGCTCATGTTGCTGGGCATGGTGATGGTGTATTCGGCGTCGATCTCGCTGTCGGATGCACGCAAGTTTGCCGCCTACACGAACAATTATTTTGTCGTGCGCCAGGCGCTGTTCATCGGCGTGTCGATCATCGTCGGCGCGATGGTGTTCCGCATCCCCGTCGCCACCTGGCAAAAGATGGCGCCGTGGCTGTTCATCGGCACCCTGGTGCTGCTGGTGATGGTGCTGATACCTGGCCTGGGCGTGTCGGTCAACGGCGGCCGCCGCTGGCTGAACCTGCCGGGCCTGCGGCCGCAGCCGTCCGAGCTGATGAAGGTGGTGATGGTGCTGTATGCGGCCGATTACACGGTGCGCAAGCAGGAATACATGCACAAGCTGACCAAGGGCTTCATGCCGATGGCGCTGGCCGTCAGCTTCGTCGGCCTGCTGCTGCTGATGGAGCCCGATCTGGGCGCCTTCGGCGTGATCGTCTGCATCGCCATGGGTATCCTGTTCCTGGGTGGTGTCAACGCCATTTGGTTCGGCGGTATCGGCGCCATGCTGACGGCGATTTTCGTTACCATCATCGCCCTGTCGAAATTCCGCCGCGAGCGGTTTTTTGCGTATCTTGACCCGTGGCAGGAAGACAATGCCCTGAACAAGGCTTACCAGTTGACACACTCGCTGATCGCCTTCGGGCGCGGCGAACTGTTTGGCGTGGGATTGGGCGGCAGCGTGGAAAAACTGCATTACCTGCCCGAAGCGCACACGGACTTCCTGCTGGCCGTGATCGGCGAGGAGCTGGGCCTGGTGGGCGTGCTGGTCGTGATCGGCATGTTTTACTGGATTATCAAGCGGGCGTTCGACATCGGCCGCCAGGCGATCGCCATCGACCAAACCTTCGCGGGACTGACGGCGAAAGGCATCGCCATCTGGATCGGCGTGCAGACCTTCATCAACATGGGCGTGAACCTGGGCCTGCTGCCGACCAAGGGCCTGACCTTGCCCTTGATGAGTTATGGCGGCACGGGCGTACTGATTAACTGTATCGGCCTGGCGATTTTGCTGCGCATCGATTACGAAAACCGGATCCTCATGCGGGGAGGCCGGCTATGAACAACGCGACGAACTTGAAAACGACGAAAAGACTGATGATCATGGCGGCCGGCACTGGCGGTCATATTTTCCCGGGCCTGGCGATTGCGCAGACGATGCGCGCGCGCGGCTGGGAAGTGAGCTGGCTGGGCACCACTCACGGCATGGAGCAGGAGCTGGTGCCGAAGAGCGGCATTCCCATGGATGCCATCGCATTTTCCGGCATGCGCGGCAAGGGCTTGGCGCATACCATTCAAGGCGGCTTCAAGATGTTGGCCAGCTTTTTTGCCATCCGCCGTTTCATCGCCAGCCGCAAGCCGGACGTGGTGATGGGCATGGGCGGCTACGTCACTGTGCCTGGCGGCCTGATGGCGCGCCTGAAAGGCGTGCCGCTGGTGCTGGTCAATGCCGACGCGGCGCTGCTGTTGTCGAACAAGACCCTGGTGCCGCTGGCGCAGCAAGTGTGCTTCGGCTTTCCCGCCGATTTCGGCAGCGCCGCCGGCAAGGCCGTCGTGACGGGCAATCCCGTGCGCGCGGAAATCCTCGCCATGGAGCCGCCGGCGCCGCGCTTTGCGGGCCGCAGCGGCCCATTGCGCATCCTCGTGGTAGGTGGCAGCCTGGGTGCGAAAGCGCTGAACGACAGCCTGCCTGCCGCGCTGGCGCTGATGCCGGAAGGCGAGCGTCCGCTGGTCACGCACCAGTCGGGCAAGAAGAATATCGACGCCCTGCATGCCGCGTATGCGCAGGCGGGCGTGCAAGCCAATGTGGTCGATTTCATCGACGACATGGCCAAGGCGTATACCGAGGCCGACCTGGTGATTTGCCGCGCTGGCGCCATCACCCTGTCGGAATTGACGGCGGCCGGCGTGGCCAGCGTGCTCGTGCCGCTGGTGGCGTCGACCACCAGCCACCAGCGCGACAACGCGCAATGGATGGCGCAGCAAGGCGCGGCGATTCATCTGCCGCAGACGGAAATGAGTGCCGCGTCGCTGAGCGCGCTGCTGGCGTCGCTGAGCCGCGATACTTGCCAGCAGATGGCGCAGGCAGCACTGGCAGCAGGCAAGCGCGACGCCAATGAGGCGATCGCACACGTATTGGAAAAACTGGCATGAGGTTAGCTCTGTGAAGCATAAAGTAAACAATATCCACTTTGTCGGCATTGGCGGCAGCGGCATGAGCGGCATCGCCGAAGTGCTGGTCAACCTGGGCTACAAGGTGTCGGGCTCCGACCTGGGCAGCAATGCGGCGACGCAGCGCCTCGCGAGCCTGGGCGCGACTGTCATGCTCGGTCACGCGGCGGAAAATATCGGCGACGCCGATGCGGTGGTGACGTCGGGCGCCGTCCCGCAAGACAATCCTGAAGTGGCGGCCGCCCGTGCGCGCAAGATTCCGCTGGTGCCGCGCGCCGTGATGCTTGGCGAGTTGATGCGCCTGAAACGCGGCATCGCGATCGCCGGCACGCACGGCAAGACGACGACGACCAGCCTGGTCGCTTCCGTGCTGGCGCAGGGTGGCCTCGATCCTACTTTTGTGATCGGCGGCCGCCTGACCAGCGCCGGCGCGAACGCCAAGTTGGGTTCGGGCGACTACCTGGTGGCCGAAGCCGATGAATCGGACGCCTCGTTCCTGAATCTCACGCCGATGATCGAAGTGATCACGAATATCGACGCCGATCACATGGACACCTACGAGCACGACTTCGAAAAGCTCAAGCAGGCTTTCGTGCAATTCACGCACCGCTTGCCGTTCTATGGCCGCGCCATGCTGTGCATCGATGATCCACACGTGCGTGCCATCATCCCGTCCGTCACCAAGCCCGTCACCACCTATGGTTTTGCGGAAGACGCGCAGGTGCGCGCCATCAACGCGCGCGCCGTGGGCCTGGAAATGCATTTCACCGTGCTGCAGGAAGGCTACCCGGACTTGGACGTGGTGCTGAACCAGCCTGGCATGCACAATGTGCAGAATGCCTGCTCGGCGATTGCCATCGCGCGCGAAATCGGCATCGCCGACAGCGCCACGCAGCAGGGCCTGGCGGAGTTTTCCGGCGTGGGCCGGCGCTTCACGCGCTACGGCGACGTGGCGCTGCCGAATGGCGGCAGCTTCGCCCTGGTCGACGATTTCGGCCACCATCCGGTGGAAACGGAAGTGACCCTGGCCGCTGCGCGCGCCGCCTACCCGGGCCGCCGCCTGGTGCTGGCCTTCCAGCCGCACCGCTACAGCCGCACGCGCGACCTGTTCGAGGATTTCGTCAAGGTGCTGGGCGCGCCCGACGTGCTGCTGCTGTCCGAGGTGTATGCGGCTGGCGAAGCGCCTATCGTTGCCGCCGACGGCCGCGCATTGGCGCATGCGCTGCGCGCGCGCGGCAAGATCGAACCGATCTTCGTCGAATCCATGACCGACATGGCCGACACGATCATGAGCGTGGCGCGCGACGGCGACGTCGTGCTGACCATGGGCGCGGGTTCCATCAGCGGCATCCCGCAACAACTGACTACGTATCAATCCAACACTGTAAAGGCCTGATGTGAACCAAGCTTCAGCTATCGATGTAAAACAATTGGGCAAGGTCGGCGTCCTGTTCGGCGGCAGCTCGGCCGAGCGCGAAGTGTCGCTGATGTCCGGCACGGGCGTGCTGGCCGCCTTGATCAGCCATGGCGTGGATGCGCATGGCTTCGACACGGGCGAGCGCAGCCTGGCCGAACTGGCCGCTGAAAAATTCGACCGCGTCTTCATCGCGCTGCACGGCCGCTTCGGCGAAGACGGCAGCCTGCAGGGCGCGCTGGAACAACTGGGCATTCCCTACACGGGCAGCGGCGTGATGGCTTGCGCGGTGGGCATGGACAAGGTCTATACCAAGATGATATGGCTGATGCACAAGCTGCCGACGCCGCAGTACGCGGTGCTGGACGACAGCTCGGACCTGGCCCAGGTGGCCGCGGAACTGGGCTTGCCGCTGATCGTCAAGCCGCCGCATGAAGGCTCGAGCATCGGCATCACGACCGTCAACGAAGCGTCGGCCTTCCAGGCCGCCTACGACGTCGCCGCCGGTCTCGATGATTCGGTGCTGGCCGAGGAATTCATCAAGGGCCGCGAATTCACCGTGGCGATCCTGGGCAAGGGCGCCACGGCGCGCGCGCTGCCGCCGATTGAAATCGTCGCGCCGCAAGGCAATTACGACTACCAGAACAAGTACTTCACGGACGATACGCAGTATTTCTGCCCGCCGCAGCTGGATCCGGCGATCATCGCGGAGATGGAACGCATCGCCGTGGAAGCCTACCGCGCCCTCGGCTGCGAAGGCTGGGGACGGGTCGATGTGCTGATGCGTGCGGCCGACAGCAAGCTGTTCCTGCTGGAAGTGAATACCTCGCCCGGCATGACGGGCCATTCGCTCGTGCCGATGGCGGCGCGCGCGGTGGGCATCAGCTATGAAGACCTGTGCCTGGAAATCGTCGCCGACGCGCGCCTGAAAATGCACAAGGGACAGCACTGATATGTGGCATGACGCTAAAAGCCTGAATACGACCGCCAACGGCTTGCTGGCCGCGGTTCTGGTCGTGTGCGTGGCAGCCGGCGTCTGGTGGGTCTCGCAGCGTCCCATGTTTGACCTGCGCACCATCAAGGTGGAAAGCGCGGACGACAAGGGCTTGCGGCATGTGAATTACCTGACCCTGCGCAGCGGTACGCTGGGCCGCATAAAGGGCAATTTTTTCACGACCAATCTGGAAAGCGTGCGCGGCGTGTTCGAGTCGGTACCCTGGGTACGCCGTGCCAGCGTGCGCCGCGAATGGCCGAACCAGCTGATCGTGGCGCTGGAAGAACATGAAGCGCTGGGTACCTGGGGCGAGGATGGTCGCCTGCTGTCGGTCAAGGGCGACGTGTTTACGGCGAACGTGGCCGAGGCGGAAGACGACCATGAATTGCCTGCGTTTGCCGGCCCCGATGGCAGCGAAAAGGAAGTGCTGGCGACCTACGTACAGCTGGCAAAGTGGTTTGCGCCGTTGAAGATGGTGCCGGAAACCCTGTCGCTGTCGAGCCGCTATGCGTGGACCGTAAAACTGGATAACGGCATGAGCGTGGCGCTGGGGCGCGAACAGAATCATACGACACTGAAGGCGCGGGTCGACCGGCTGGTTGGCATCTACCCGCAGCTGGCGAGCCGGCTGGAAAATATCGACACGATCGATATGCGTTACCAGAATGGCCTGGCGCTCAGTTCCGCCGGCCTGGTGATACCGGCCGAAGGCAAGGATGGCAGGCCGGCAGCGGCAATCAAGAAGAAAAATGGCAGTCCGATTAAAAAACCGACTTAACCGAATAATCAATTAATCAATCAATTAATAGCCCAAAAAACTAGGCGAAAGAAATGACAAAAGACGCGAAAAACCTGATCGTCGGCCTCGACATCGGCACCTCGAAAGTGGTGGCGGTGGTAGCCGAAGTGATGTCCGACGGGCGCCACGAAGTGATCGGGCTGGGCCAGCACGAATCGAAGGGCCTGAAAAAGGGCGTGGTGGTCAATATCGAGGCCACGGTGGAGTCCATCCAGCGCGCGCTGGAAGAGGCCGAGCTGATGGCCGACTGCAAGATCCGCAATGTGTATGCGGGTATTGCGGGCAGCCATATCCGCAGCTTCAATTCCAGCGGCATGGTGGCCATCAAGGACAAGGAAGTGACGGCGACCGACGTGGCGCGCGTCATCGAGACGGCAAAAGCGGTTAACATTCCGACCGATCAGCAATTGCTGCACACGGTGCCGCAAGAGTTCATCGTCGACAGCCAGGAAGATGTGCGCGAGCCTATCGGCATGAGCGGCATCCGCCTGGAGGTGAAGGTGCATATCGTCACCGGCGCCGTGTCGGCGGTGCAGAACATCGTCAAGTGCGTGCGTCGCTGCGGCCTGGAAGTGTCGGACCTGATTCTGCAGCCGATGGCGTCTGCCGACGCGGTACTCACGCCCGACGAGAAGGAACTGGGCGTGGTGCTGATCGACATCGGCGGCGGCACGACCGATGTGGCGGTATTCTCCGATGGCGCGATCCGCCATACGGCAGTCATTCCCATCGCCGGCGACCAGATCACCAACGACATCGCCATGGCCTTGCGCACCCCGACCGCGGAAGCGGAAGAAATCAAGATCCGCTATGGCGTGGCCAAGCAGGTCCTGGCCGATCCCGGGGAATCGCTGGAAGTGCCTGGCCTGGGCGACCGCGGCCCGCGCAACCTGTCGCGCCAGGCGCTGGCGGCAGTGATCGAGCCACGCGTCGAAGAGCTGTTCGCGATGGTGCACCAGGTGGTGCGCGAATCCGGCTACGAAGGCGTGCTGTCGTCGGGCATCGTGCTCACGGGCGGCACCTCCATCATGCCCGGCATGGTGGAAATGGCGGAAGACATTTTCCTGAAACCGGCGCGCCTTGGCACGCCCGAGTATCGGGGCCAGCTGGCCGACGTGGTGCGCAGTCCTCGCTATGCCACGGTATTGGGCCTGCTGCTGGAAGCGAAGAAGCAATACCTGCGCGGCCACATCGTGACGCGTCAGGACGGCTCGGTGAAGGCAGTCTGGCAGCGCATGAAGGAATGGTTTTTAGGGAATTTTTAAGGGCTTGATTTACGCCCGGTAGGTCAGGTTTTTTTGGCAGCATCGCAGGTACACACACATAACTTTATTTTATATTTAACCGCAGTTTTCAATCTCCAGTTCTCCTACCAATATGAGGCCTGGCGCTTGGAAACCGCATCTGATAGGAGCACATCATGGAGTTCGATATGGTCGATAACACAGCTTTAGGTACCGTCATCAAGGTCGTCGGCGTCGGCGGTGCGGGTGGCAATGCAGTCCAACACATGATCAACAAAGGCATGTCGGGTGTGGAGTTCATTGCCGCCAATACCGACGCACAGGCCCTGTCGACATCGAAGGCCCACAACATCATCCAGATCGGCGATACCGGTCTGGGCGCCGGCATGAAGCCTGCCGTCGGCCGCCAGCTGGCGGAAGAATCGCGCACGCGCATCGCCGATTCGCTGCGCGGCGCGCACATGGTCTTCATCGCTGCCGGCATGGGCGGCGGTACGGGCACGGGCGCCGCTCCTATCGTGGCTGAAGTGGCCAAGGAACTGGGCGCGCTGACGGTGGCCGTGGTTTCCAAGCCATTCTCGTATGAAGGCCAGAAGTGCATGGACATCGCCGACGAAGGACTGGAGCAGCTGTCCCTGCACGTCGATTCGCTGATCATCATCCTTAACGAAAAACTGGAAGAGATCTACGAAGACGAAAGCATGCTGGAATGGATGCAGCATGCCGATGATGTGCTCAACAACGCGGTGGCCGGTATTGCCGAGATCATCAACGTGCCGGGCCATATCAACGTCGACTTCAACGACGTGAAAACCATCATGGGCGAGCAGGGCAAGGCCATGATGGGCACGGCGACGGCGTCCGGCGTCGATCGCGCGCGCATCGCCGCGGAACAGGCTGTCGCTTCGCCGCTGTTGGATGGCATCGACCTGTCCGGCGCGCGCGGCGTGCTGGTCAACGTCACGGCCAGCCGTGGCTTGAAAGGTAAAGAGATCAAGGAAGTCATGGCCGCCGTGCGCGCGTTTGCCGCGCCGGACGCGTCGATCGCGCAAGGTATCGCCTACGACGACGCCATGGGCGACGACATCCGCGTTACCGTGGTGGCCACGGGCCTGGGCCGCGCGAAGAAAAACATCCAGCTGGTACCGCAGCAAGTGCTGCGCACCGGCACCCACAACAGCCCGTTGACTCCATCGGCTGCCATGGGTAGCGCGCAAGCGGCGACGACGACGGTTGGCGTGGCTACGCCGGCAGCCGGTTTCGACGGCATGAAAGCGCCGGCGGTATGGCGCCGCGAGTCGGCTTCCGAGCAGGTGCGCGCGATGGAAAAGAATGGCATGGAGACGTACGATATTCCAGCCTTCCTGCGCAAACAAGCCGACTAATCACAGTGAAAAAAGCCCATGGCGGCGTTGAATAGCCTTGCCGTACAGTCGTACTGTCTTCGGCCATGCGCCTTGCCCTGCGCATTTTTCATGTGATTAGGTGACCGGAGGTGATCTGATGTCAGCAAACATGACGGCGGCCTGAGGGTCGCCGTTTTTTTTTGCCGGTTTTTTGACTTTTGCCTTTGCCTTTCCTGCCACTTTCTGCACAAATACGGCAAGTCAGGCATACTATCGCGCAGTGTCGGCAGCATGCCGGCAGAACCAGATCACGGGCGCTGTCCGCTCCATGGAACGGGCGGCGCCTTCAACCGACAGTACACAAGGAGTCAACATGACCATCAAGATCGGCGACACCCTGCCAGAAGGCACCCTGGCTGAATTCATCGAAAGCGAAACCGAAGGCTGCGCACTGGGCCCGAACACGTTCAACGTGCAAGACTTGGTCAAGGGCAAGAAGATCGCCATCTTCGGCCTGCCAGGCGCCTACACCCCGACCTGCTCCGCACAGCACGTGCCAGGCTACGTCAAGCACGCCGCCGACCTGAAAGCCAAAGGCGTCGATGAAATCTGGTGCATCTCCGTCAACGACGCGTTCGTGATGGGCGCCTGGGGCCGCGACCAGAAAGCTACTGGCATCGTGCGCATGATGGCTGACGGCAATGCCGCCTACAGCAAGGCCCTGGGCCTGGACGCCGATTTTTCCAAGCACGGCATGGGCACGCGCTCGCAGCGTTACTCGTTGCTGGTCGACAATGGCGTCGTGACGCAATTGAACATCGAGCAAGGCGGCAAATTTGAAGTGTCGAATGCGGAAACCTTGCTGGGCCAACTGGCTTAAGTCCCTGAGAAAAAGTCCATGGCGGCGTTGCACTGCCTTGGCGTACTACTCGTACTGCCTGCGGCAATGCGCCTTGCCCTGAACATTTTTCAGGGACTTGTCCTTTTTTGACGTAAAAACGGCGCCATCGGCGCCGTTTTTTTATTGTACCGACGGCTTGCGTGCCTCGAACATGGCCGCATCGATGCTGAACGAATAATCGTCCTGCAGCGCAAAATACTTGCGCGCTTCCTCGGGCGCGCCGTCGAACAGGTTGCGGATGGCCGCCACTCTTTCGCCTGGCGTGCGCATGCGGGCCACCCACTCGTCGAACTGCATGGTCAGTTTCCACACGCTGCGCAAGCTGTGGCTAAAACCAGCGTTGTCGAACTTGGCGCCCCATTCGCAGCTGCGGTAGTCGCGTACGTGGGACGCGTCGCGCAGCATTTCCACCGCCTGCAAGGTGCTGTCGTAGAGGGCCGTCTTGGGCGCGACGATGTCGACCACTAATAAGGTGCCGTTCGGGCGCAGCACGCGCCACGCTTCGGCCAGCGCTCCCGCCACGTCGTTCCAGTGGTGCGCGGAAAAGCGCGTGACGACCATGTCGAAGCTGGCGTCGGCAAACGGCAGGCGGGCCACGTCGCCCTGTTGCGTGCTGATATTGTGCAAGCCGCGCTGCACCCTGGCGCAGTCGACCACGTCGAGCATGGGCTGCGCCAGGTCATAGGCGACCACGGATTGCGCCACGGGGGCGACGGCGAAGCTGGCGTGGCCGGCGCCGCAGCCCAGGTCCAGGACGACGGGCTTGCCATGGCGGCGCGCGCATTCCTGCATCAGCACCAAGTCGGCGCCTTGCGCGTGTACGGCGCTGCTCAGGTAGGCATTGGCCGTCTTGCCAAACTGTTCGGTAACGACATCGTGCTGCTGCATGGTTTTCTCCTGTGGATGGCTGAGTTCCTGCAGAATAAGGATAAAATTATCCTGTAACAAGACCATAACTTATACTGGTATATCTACTACCATGCTTCCCCGTCATGTCGAACAAACTTGCTGAATTCATCCGCGCCCGGCGCGAGGCCGTCACCCCCGCCATGGCTGGCTTGCCCGGCGGCGGGCGGCGGCGCACGCCCGGTTTGCGGCGCGAAGAGCTGGCGCAGCTGTGCGATGTCAGCCCCACCTGGCTGACGTGGCTGGAGCAGGGGCGGCCCGTGTCGGCGTCGGCCAAGATGCTGGCCCGCCTGGCGCAGGTGCTGCAGCTGAGCGCGGCCGAGCGCGCCTATCTGTTCGAGGTGGCCGACAAGCATGACCCCAGCCATGGCGCAGGCGAGGGCGGGGGACCTGCCGCCGCCGAGCTGGCCGCCATCGTCGCCGCCATCGACGCGCCCGCGTATATCCTCGACCGCGCATGGAATGCCGTGGCGTGGAACGGGGCGGCATCCACCTTGTTTGCCGGCTGGCTGCACGACGATGCATCCGCACCGAACCAGCTGCGCTTCATGTTCCTGGACGCGGGGGCGCGCGACCTGGTCGTCGGCTGGCCCGAGCGGGCGCAGCGGCTGGTAGCAGAGTTTCGCGCCGATATCGGCCGGCAGGCGGACCAAGCGCCGCTGGCCGGCCTGATCGCCGAACTGGCCGATGCCAGCCTTGAATTTCGCCAGTGGTGGGGCGCGCAGCAGGTGCAGGGCCGCGATGGCGGCTTGCGCCAGTTCCGGCATGCGCAACAGGGCCTGCTTGCGTTCAATCAAGTGACCCTGCACCTGGCGCGCCAGCACGACTTGAAACTGGTGATGCTGTTGCCTGTGTCATAAGGTAAAACGGCCGCGCTTGTTATAATCGGGCTGACCGCCTGGCCCTGCCTTTCCAGACCATGCTGTCCTGGCTCCGGCCGTCGCCATGATGACGGTCCCGCTCTTTCGCCAGGAGTCTGTCCTGTTACCCCACAATCCCAACCTGCGCAGCATCTATGTGATGCTGGTCGCCGTCGCCATGTTTTCCCTGATGGACACAGCCATGAAGTTGCTGTCCGCCCATTATCCGCCGATGCAGGTGACGGCCTTGCGCGCCCTGTCGTCGTTGCCGCTCGTTTGCCTGTACCTGCTGTACCGCGGCGCCTTCAAGAACGTGCTGAAGGTGCGCTGGCCGCTGCACCTGTTGCGCGGTGTCCTGGGCGTGCTGATGATCACCCTGTTCGCCTACGGCCTGAAGCGCATGTCGCTGGCCGAGACGTATGCGTTGTTTTTCGTCGCCCCCTTGCTGATCACCGTCCTGTCGGTTTTTATCCTGAAGGAAAAAGTGGACTTCGCGCGCTGGTGCGCCATCGCCGTGGGTTTGCTAGGCGTGCTGGTGGCGCTGCGCCCCGACGGTTCGGGATTCTTTTCCGTGGCCGGGCTGGCCGTGCTGGGCTCGGCCGCCTGTTACGCCATTTCCGCCGTCACGGGCCGCATCCTCAGCCGCACGGATGCCAGCGAAAGCATGGTTTTCTGGCTGATGGTGATGATGGCCCTCGGCGGTGTGGCCCTGTCGGCGCACGAGTGGGTGAGCATCCGCCGCGAAGACTGGTGGCTGCTGGCGGGCTTGTCGCTGAGTGGCTTCCTGGGCCAACTGGCGATTACGGAAGCGTTTCGCCATGGCAAGGCGTCCAGCGTGGCGCCGTTCGAGTACTCGGCCCTGGCCTGGGGCATGGCCCTGGACTGGATGCTGTGGCGCGCCTTGCCCGACGAATACACCCTGATCGGTGCGGCCATCATCATCGGCAGCGGCATTTACCTCGTGCGCAGGGAGGCTGTCCACGCCGAGAGCGAGCATCCATGAGTAGCGGTTGTGGTATTTCTGGCGTGGGCCATGCCGCGCCGCAACGAAAATCCGGCAAATAGATATAATCGACAGATGTTAAAACAACGCACCATCAAACAACAGGTCCGCACCATCGGTGTCGGTTTGCACTCTGGCACCAAGGTGGAGCTGACTCTGCGTCCTGCCGCGATCGACACGGGCATCGTGTTTCGCCGCATCGACCTCGATCCCATCGTCGAGTTCCCCGCCAGCGCCATGGCCGTGGGCGATACGCGCATGGCTTCTGTGCTGATCAAGGATGGCGCCAGGGTTTCTACAGTGGAACACCTGATGTCGGCTGCGGCCGGCCTGGGCGTCGACAATATGTATATCGACGTGAATGCGGAAGAAATCCCCATCATGGACGGTTCCGCCTCGTCCTTCGTCTACCTGCTGCAGCAGGCTGGCGTGGAAGAGCAGCAAGCGCCGAAGAAATTCATCAAGGTCATTAAGCCCGTGGAAGTGCGTCACGGCAAGGGCGACGCGGAGAAATGGGCGCGCTTGTCGCCGTATGACGGCTTCAAGCTTGATTTTTTCATCGAATTCAATCACCCGGCCGTCGATGGCACGATGCAGCGCGCCTCCGTCGACTTTGGCGACGTGTCGTATGTGCACGACGTGGCGCGCGCACGCACGTTTGGCTTCATGCAGGACGTGGAAAGTTTG
This sequence comes from Janthinobacterium sp. SUN100, assembly GCF_030397705.1. Lineage (NCBI taxonomy): Bacteria > Pseudomonadati > Pseudomonadota > Betaproteobacteria > Burkholderiales > Oxalobacteraceae > Janthinobacterium > Janthinobacterium sp. SUN100. Next base: position 236,990 of record NZ_JAPUBU010000006.1, read on the forward strand.
CGCGGCATGGGTCTGGCGCGTGGCGGTTCGCTGGAAAACGCCATCGTGATGGATGAGTACCGCATCCTCAACGCCGATGGCTTGCGCTATGAAGACGAGTTCGTGCGCCACAAGATCCTCGACGCCATCGGCGACCTGTACCTGGTGGGCCACCCCTTGCTCGCGTATTACACGGCGCACAAGTCGGGCCACGCGCTGAACAACCAGTTGCTGCTGGCGCTGCTGGAACAGCCGGAATCGTATGAAATCGTTTCCTTCGATACCAATGAGGCGGCGCCGCAGTCATATCTCCGTCAAATGGAGCGCGAGTGGTCTTTGACCTGAGTTAATCCTTCGGTTCGCGGTGATGGCGCACCATATTGCGCAGCGCCGCGATCAACTGCTCGTTCTGCTTCGACGCGGGCAGGGCCGTGCTCAGCTCTTCCAGGGCCGACATGGCTTTTTCCGGCAAGACCAGCGCCCGCGTATGCACGATGGGCGCGATGCTCTTGATGACTTGCACTTTCAGCTTGATGCCTGAAATCTGCCAGCCTTTTCTTTCCAGCTCTCCTTGTAACTTTGGTAATTGCTGCTTGAGCTTGGCCGCCAGCGCCGCGTTCGGCGTGGCCAACACCAACTGGCCGCTCTCGAATTGCAGGATGTCGCAATGCTCGAACATGGCCGGCAAGGCCTTGGCGCAATCTTTTTGCAGGGCGGCCAGGCGCGTGACGGTGGGCATCAGGGAGGCCATCGTCGCGTTGCCGCGCAGAAAATCGGTTGCGCCCGTGACGGCCGGGCCGGAGCGGGCAAAGCCGTAGCCGCGGCGCGGCGCCGGAGAATAAGTGGGAGTTCGCATGGCCGAAACATAGCACACTCGCCCCCGCGTGACGAGTGCGGCGGCGGGTGCGGTGCAGGCGGGCGGACCGTATTGCCTTACAGTATGGAAAATGTCCGCAATTTCTGCCATTTGTTTGTCATTAAGCTATTGTTATATGGCGCATTACCCCAACCATGTCGGGAACGCATGATAAAATCATCGTCTTTTGCCATAGTCGAACTCCGTGCGGTGACGCGATTACTACCGCGTTGTTCCCTACCGAGCTTTTTTTAACGGCGTTTTTTCAAGAATTCAAGCATGTCATTACTGACCCAGATTTTCGGTAGCCGCAACCAGCGGCTGCTCAAGCAATACCAAAAAACGGTACGCGAGATCAATGCGCTCGAGCCGGCCATCGAAAAGCTGTCGGATGCCGAGCTGCAAGCGAAGACGCCTGCCTTCAAGGAACGCATCGCCGCGGGCGAATCGCTCGATGCCTTGTTGCCGGAAGCCTTTGCCGTCTGCCGCGAGGCCAGCAAGCGCGTCCTGCGCATGCGCCATTTCGACGTACAGATGATCGGCGGCATGGTCTTGCATTTCGGCAAGATCGCGGAGATGGGCACGGGCGAGGGCAAGACCCTGATGGCAACCTTGCCAGCCTACCTGAATGCCTTGTCGGGCAAGGGCGTGCATATCGTCACCGTCAATGATTACCTGGCGCAGCGCGATGCCGAGACCATGGGCCGCCTGTATGCGTGGCTGGGCCTGTCGACTGGAGTAAACATGTCGCAGATGGAGCACAGCGCCAAGCAGCAGGCGTACAACTCCGACATCACGTATGGCACGAATAACGAATTCGGTTTCGACTTCTTGCGCGACAACATGGTCTACGAAGCGCGCGAGCGCGTGCAGCGCAGCCTGAACTTCGGCATCGTCGATGAAGTCGACTCGATCCTGATCGATGAAGCGCGTACGCCGCTGATCATTTCGGGCCAGGCCGAGAACCATACGGACCTGTATCACAAGATCAATGAAGTGCCTGCGCGCCTGACTTTGCAGATCGGCGAAGAAACGCCGGACGGCAAGGGCAAGGTTGAAGTGCCGGGCGACTACACCAAGGATGAAAAAGCGCACCAGGTGCTGCTGACGGAAGCCGGCCACGAAAAGGCGGAAGGCATCCTGATGGAGATGGGCCTGCTGCCGGAAGGCGCCTCGCTGTACGATTCGGCCAACATCACCCTCGTGCACCACCTGTATGCGGCCCTGCGCGCGCATGCGCTGTACTTCAAGGATCAGCACTATGTGGTGCAGAACAATGAAGTGGTGATCGTCGATGAATTCACGGGCCGCCTGATGACGGGCCGCCGCTGGTCCGATGGCTTGCACCAGGCCGTCGAAGCGAAAGAAGGCGTCAAGATCCAGAACGAGAACCAGACCCTGGCCTCGATCACCTTCCAGAACTACTTCCGCATGTACGCCAAGCTGGCCGGCATGACGGGTACGGCCGATACGGAAGCGTACGAATTCCAGGAAATCTACGGCCTGGAAACGGTCGTGATCCCGCAAAACCGTCCGCTGCAGCGCAAGGATCGCCAGGATCAGGTCTATAAATCGTCGGCGGAAAAGTACAACGCGATGTTGAACGACATCCGCGACTGCTACGAGCGCGGCCAGCCCGTGCTGGTGGGTACGACCTCGATCGAGAACTCGGAACTGTTGTCGGGCATCCTGACCAAGGCCGGTTTGCCGCATAACGTGCTGAACGCGAAACAGCATGCGCGCGAAGCGGAAATCATCGCCCAGGCAGGCCGTCCGAAAGCTATCACCATCGCCACCAACATGGCCGGTCGCGGTACGGACATCGTGTTGGGCGGTAACGTCGAGAACCAGATCAAGTTCATCGAAGCCAATGCTGAGCTGAGCGACGCCGACAAGGCAGCCCAGTCGCAGACCTTGCGCGATGAATGGCAATCCCTGCACGACCACGTGGTCAATGCGGGCGGCTTGCACATCATTGGCACCGAACGCCACGAATCGCGCCGCGTCGACAATCAGCTGCGTGGCCGTGCCGGCCGCCAGGGTGATCCGGGTTCGTCACGCTTCTACCTGTCGCTCGACGACGCGCTGCTGCGCATCTTCGCCGGCGACCGCGTGCGCGCCGTGATGGACCGTTTGAAAATGCCGGAAGGCGAGCCGATCGAGGCAGGCATCGTCTCGCGTTCGATCGAATCGGCCCAACGCAAGGTTGAAGCGCGCAACTTCGATATCCGCAAGCAATTGCTGGAATACGATGACGTCGCCAACGACCAGCGCAAGGTCATCTACCAGCAGCGTAACGAGTTGCTGGAAACGACCGATATTTCCGACATGATCGCTTCCTTGCGTCATGGCGTGTTCACCGACCTGGTGCACGAGTACGTGCCGCATGAATCCGTGGAAGAGCAGTGGGATATCAAGGGCCTGGAAAATACCCTGGCGAGCGAATGGCAGCTGGACTTGCCGCTGCATGAAATGCTGGAAGCCGATTCGACCCTGACGGACGAAGAGATCCTGGAAAAAGTGCTGGCCGCGGCCGATGCCGTGTACCAGTCGAAGATCGATATCGTCGGCAAGGAATCGTTTGGCGGCTTCGAACGCAATGTAATGCTGCAAAGCGTGGACAGCCACTGGCGTGAACACCTGGCGGCGCTCGATCACTTGCGCCAGGGTATTCACCTGCGCGGTTATGCGCAGAAGAATCCGAAACAGGAATACAAGCGCGAAGCGTTTGAACTGTTTGGCCAGATGCTCGACATGATCAAGAACGACGTCACGAAACACGTGATGACGGTGCGTATCCAGTCGCGCGAAGAAGTCGATGCGGCCGAACAGGCGATGCAGCAGTCGCACGTGGAAAACGTGCACTACCAGCACGCCGAATTCGACCCGAACGCGGCGCCGGAAGAACTGCTGGCTCCTTCGGCCGGCGGCAATATGGACAACGTCGACGACATGAGCGTGAGCATGGGCGTCAAAGTGGGCCGTAACGACCCATGCCCTTGCGGCAGCGGCAAGAAGTACAAGGCTTGCCACGGCAAGCTGGCGTAAAGCCCGCTGCATGGCCTGAAGAAGAACGGAGACCGCGGTCTCCGTTTTTTTATGTCCGGCATGCCTTGCCCGGTTCCGGCTCAGGGAAAGGCCCAGTATTGCGGCGCCTGCGAGGGAATGCCCTTCAAGCCGCCGCGGTTTTTTGCCCGTTGCCCCGTCTTGATCATGGTGGCGATATCGGTCAGCAAGACGCGGTTGCTGGCGAAGTAATCGTGCCCCATGAAGTTCATGATGACGGCCGAGGCATCGACGAGCTCCATGCCGGGAATGCCGACGACGGGGCCGCGGATGTCGCCTATCCTGTCCCAGTCGGCAAAGTTGTAGGAAGCGCGGATGGCCTTGTCGTTCGCGGACGCATACAGGGTGGCGGAGAGCTTGAGGCTGGCAAAGCGGGGGGCGATCTGGTCGCGGAAGACATCGGCATTGATGTCCGGCGCCGCCAGCACCACCTGCTTGAACAGGGGCAGCAGGTCGGGGCGCTTTTCCAGCAGGTTGGCCAGGGCCACGGTCATCGGACGGTTGCCCATGCTGTGGGCGATGAGGTAGATATCGGTGGCCGAGGAGTGCTCCGCGAAATCGGCCAGGAACGCCTGCAGGTGCGCCTGCGTCCATTCGGCGGAATTCTGGTCGTATTCGTAGCCGGCCATCGAGCCTTTCGATGGCCAGCTGTAGAACACGGGCAGGGCGCCGATATCGAGGTCGACGGCCATCTGCGCCGTGCGCCGGGCGGCGTCGTCAAAGGAATTGCTGTAGCCGTGGATATAGATGAAGGCGGCGCGGCGTTCCGGTGCGGCTTGAATGCTTGCCTTGACGGTGGCGAGGAAATCCGCGCGCGACAGGCGCGTGGTTCCCTTGATCAGCACGTATTGCCGCGCATCGTCACCGGACAGGATGGCGTACCAGGGCGGCAGCGGCAGTTCGCCCGGCGCTCTTTTTTCAGGGATGCTGACGAGGACGCTGCCGTAGCTCAGGTGGGGCGCGGCGCGGTTGGGCTGCCAGCCATAGCTGCGGCGGCTGGCCTGGTATTGCCTGTCGGTGGCGTAGTACACGGTGACGTGCACGGCGCCGGCCCGCGGTGGATCGTTGCCAGGCTTGGCCATGCCGCTGCTGCCTGTGAGCATGCCGCTGCTGCCGGTCAGGTTGCCCAGGTTGCCGACCAGGCCGCCGATGCCTGACCATGAGCTGCTCCATGGGAAGGTTGGCGGTGGCCGTCCCACCCCGGTCGCGGGTGGAAATTCTGCTGCTGGCGGCGTTTCAGCGGCCGGCGGCGCTGTGGATGCCAGATCGGTGGCGTGGCCGATGGCATGATCGGCCGGTTCGCCTGGCAGCGTACAGGCCGTCAACGAGGCCAGCAGGCAAAGCAGGCAGCATAAACACCATAGACGTAACGGGCGTGCCGAGCCTGAATCGCTGCGATGCATGCGGTAGGGTTTTCCGTGCGCCATGACATTCCCTCCCCGGGCGCTTGTGCGAGACGCGTGATCGTCTGTTCCTATACCTTAGCGCCGCCAGGCGGCGGCGTTCTGATAAATCGCAAGCCTGGTCATGTTGCCGACCCGCTTCGCGACTGCCCTGGCCGGCGCGACTATTCCCTTGCCGCATGTTCACCGGCGCCGCGAAGGCGCTACAATAGCGCTTCCCTTTTCCCTCGCAGAAGAAATCACCATGGCCGTCAATTCCCCCAAGCCCGTCGCCGCCGACTTGAAAGCCGTCGCCGGCATTGAAATCGGTGTTGCCGAAGCCGGCATCAAGAAACCTAACCGCAAGGATTTGCTGGTATTGAAACTGGCGCCGACGGCCACCGTGGCCGGCGTGTTCACCTTGAACCGCTTCTGCGCCGCGCCCGTGCAAATTTCGAAGGCCAACCTGGCCGCCGTGACGGCCGGCGCCGCGCCGATCCGCGCACTGCTGGTCAATACGGGCAACGCGAATGCGGGCACGGGCGAATCGGGCCTGGCCGACGCGCAGGCCAGCTGCGCCGCGCTGGCCGAGCTGCTGGGCTGCACGCCGCAGCAAATCCTGCCGTTTTCCACCGGCGTGATCCTCGAACCCTTGCCCGTGCAGCGCCTGGTCGCCGGCTTGCCGCAAGCTGTGGCCGCACTGACGCCGGACAACTGGTTCTCGGCCGCCGAAGCCATCATGACCACCGACACGCAGCCGAAAGCCGGCTCGCGCACCGTCACCATCGGCGGTCACGCGGTGACCCTGACGGGCATCAGCAAGGGCGCCGGCATGATCAAGCCGAACATGGCCACGATGCTGGGTTTCCTCGCGTTTGACGCCACCGTGGCGCAACCGGTGCTCGACCAATTGGTGAAGCAGGCGGCCGATAAATCGTTCAACTGCATCACCATCGACGGCGACACCTCCACCAATGACTCGTTCATGCTGGTGGCCACGGGCGCGGGCAGCCTGGTCATCGATTCCATCGACTCGCCGCACTATGCGCAGCTGGCCGCCGCCGTGACCGAACTGTCTACTTTTCTCGCGCAAGCCATCGTGCGCGACGGCGAAGGCGCCACCAAGTTCATGACCGTGACCGTGGAAGACGGCCGCAACGTGGAAGAGTGCCGCAAGATCGCCTATTCCATCGCCCATTCGCCGCTGGTAAAGACGGCGTTCTTTGCCTCCGACCCGAACCTGGGCCGCATCCTGGCCGCCATCGGCTACGCGGGCGTGGACGACCTTGATGTGGGTCAATTGAACCTGTATCTGGACGACGTGTGGGTGGCCAAGAACGGCGGCCGCAACCCGGACTACCAGGAACAGGATGGCCAGCGCGTGATGCAGCAAAGCGAAATCACCATCCGCGTGAAACTGGCGCGCGGCGATGCCACGGCTACCCTGTGGACGTGCGATTTGTCGCATGACTACGTGTCGATCAACGCCGACTACCGCTCATGACCGGCCTCGATCAATTCCTGATCCGCGCCGAACGGGTGCTGGCGCGCCTCGAGTCGATCTTGCCGCCGGCCTTGCCGGCGACCGACTGGAACAGCTTTGCCTTCCGCTGGCGCCGGCGCCAGGGCGCGGCCAGCCATCTGCAGGCGGTGGCGCACGTGTCGTCCATCGCCTTGGATGACTTGCACAATATCGGCACGCAAAAGGCGCAGATCGAGCAAAATACGCGCCAGTTCGTCAGCGGACGCCCCGCCAACAACGTGTTGCTGACGGGCGCGCGCGGCACGGGCAAGTCGTCGCTGATCAAGGCATGCCTGAACCAGTTCGCCGATCAAGGCCTGCGCCTGATCGAAGTGGACAAGGCGGATCTTGCCGACTTGCCCGACATCGTCGACCTGGTGGCGGCGCGCCCCGAGCGCTTCATCATCTTTTGCGACGACCTGTCGTTCGAAGAGGGCGAGAGCGGCTACAAGGCGCTGAAAGTGGCGCTCGACGGCAGCATCGCCGCGCAATCGGACAATGTGCTGATCTATGCCACCTCGAACCGCCGTCACCTGATGCCGGAACGCATGTCGGACAACAGCAGCTACAAGACGGATGACGACGGCGATTTGCATCCGGGCGAGACGGTGGAAGAGAAAATCTCGCTGTCCGAGCGCTTCGGCCTGTGGCTGTCGTTCTACCCATTCAAGCAGGATGATTATCTCGATATCGCGGCGCATTGGCTCGCTTCGTTCGGCTGCACGCCGGAACAGATCGCGCAGGCGCGCGGCGACGCCCTGCGCTGGGCCTTGCAGCGCGGTTCCCGTTCGGGCCGGGTGGCATGGCAATTCGCGCGCGACTATGCTGGGAAACTACCTGCGGGAAAGTTGCCGCAATGAGTGATATGAAAGTCACACCGGTGGATGTCGCCGTCGGCATCCTGATGAAGCCGAATGGCGACGTGTTGCTGGGCCAGCGCCCGGCCGGCAAGCCGTATGACGGCTATTGGGAGTTTCCTGGCGGCAAAGTCGAGCCGGGCGAAGCCATTTTTGACGCCTTGAAGCGCGAGTTTGTCGAGGAACTGGGTTTATATATCGACAGTGCCGAGGCCTGGTGCGGCGTCGAATATGTGTATCCGCACGCCCATGTGCGCCTGCATTTTTATATCAGCCGCGAGTGGCGGGGCGAGCCGCAAAGCCTGGAAGGGCAGGCGTTCGCCTGGCAGGGCACGGTCGGCGTGGAACCCTTGCTGCCGGCCACCATTCCCTTGCTGGAATGGCTCGACGAGGTACGCCGGGAATCGCTGGCGCTTGCCTGATTGATACTTGTGTCAGCGGGCAGCACCATGCTGCGTGCTGGCGCAAGCTTTCCAGTTACTTTCCTTGTATCGCGCGCGCTTTGCGCTACAGTGCTTTCATCTAGCATTGGGGAGTTGCGCATGCCGCTGACACTGACCTTTACCGATACCGATGAATTGCTGATTGCCGCCCTGCACAAGCGTGCCCGCGCGCATGGCCGCAGCATCGAAGACGAGCACCGCGACATTCTGCGCAGCGCCTTGCGGCCGCTGCCGAAGCGTCCGCTCGACGATATTTTGCGCGGCATGCCCGACGTGGGGCACGATGCGGATTTCGAGCGCCGTTCCTGACGTGCGATGTCCGCCTACCTGGTCGACACGGATGTGATCGTTGCGGCGCGCAAGGGCAGCGCTGCGCCGGAGGGTGTGCGCACTTTTTTTGAACGGGTGGCGCCGGAAATGCGCTATGTGCCGGTACAGGTGATCGCGCAATTGCGCGCAGGCATACAGCGCAGCTGGCGGCGCGAAGCGGCGCTGGAAGCACTGGCGCTGGAAGGCTGGCTGGAAGCCGTGCTGGCGGACTATGCGCCGCGGCTGCTGGAATTCGACCTCGATTGCGCCCTCGTATGCGCCCGCCTGTGTGAGCGGGGCCATGCGCATGGCGTCGATGGGCAGATCGCGGCGATGGGTATCGCCTATGGTTTGACGGTGGTCAGTGGCAGGCTCGACAGTTTCGCGGCGCAGGGGCTGCGCCTGGAAAATCCGTTTCGCTGAGAATTATTGCGGCTTGTTGTCTTCGTCCGCCAGCGGATCTTCGAACGGGTCGGCGGCGGGGATCGTGTACTTCTCTTCGGCCCAGGCGCCCAGGTCGATCTGCTTGCAGCGTTCCGAGCAGAAGGGGCGGAATTTGTTGGCTTCAGTCCATTCGACTTTGGCGGCACAGGTAGGGCAATTAACGACGGTCATGATGGGGCAAATAAGTAACAGTTAAAAATTACAGAGCGTGAGCTCGAATGGTACATCTTCTTCCAGCGGCTTGGGCTTCAAGTCGCCGCCCTGGGTGGTGAAGCGTACCCACAGCATGTATTTGTTGGCGGAAATTTCCGGGATGGCGCCGCTGCTTTCGTCCAGGCTCAGGCGCAGCATCTGGTATACCTTGCCTTGCAGCATTTGCTGGTAGCTGCCGCCATTGGCGATCAGTTTAACGGGTCCGCCGGAATCGCGCAGCAGGCGCAATACGAGGGCCAGCGCGTCGAACAGCGGGGCGAGCGGTGCGAACCAGGCGTGGATATCGGTCAAGCGCTGTTCCGAGCTGCGTTTCTGCCAGGCAAAGTAGGACGGCAAGTCGAATTCGCAGGCGCCGCCGGGGATGATGGTGCGGCCGCGGATGCTCATCAGCCATTCATTGTCGCGGATATTCTGCCCCGTCTTGCCTTGCGCCGCCACCAGGGCGCCGCTGACACTGTCGAGTTCGCCAAGGATGGCATCGAGCGTTTCCGGTTCCACATTTGGATTGCTGCGGTAACCGAGCAGGCTTTGGCGCTGGCGCTCGAGTTCCTGCAGCAGGTCGGACTTCAGGTCGGCGCGGCCAGCCACTTCGAGCATATCGAAAATAGTTGCCAAGGCGACATGGTGCTGCATTGCATGCTCTTGCTGGATGAAGAACTTGAATTTGTCGTACAGGTCTTCCAGCCGCAACAAGGTACGTATGCGTTCGTTGAAAGGGTATTCGTAGACAATCAAAATAATTCCCTTAAGTAAGGACCTGCAAACAATCCCGTGATTTTGAACCAAGCGTCGACAAATTACAAACGTTGCGGCCCGATTCCGGCCATTCTTTTTGAAAATGCCAGATATAAATCGTGCAACTGGGCAATCTGCGGCGCCAGGGCGGCCAAATCGCCATTATTGTCGATCACATCGTCCGCCGCCGCCAGGCGCATGGCGCGCGTGGCCTGCGTCGCCATGATGGCTTTGACTTGTTCTTCCGATAAGCCATTGCGGGCCATCACGCGCGACACTTGCAGGCTTTCCAGGCAATCGATGACGAGCACCCGGTTGACGCGTTCCACCCATCCGCCGGACTCGACGAGCAGGGGGACGGCAAAGATCACGTAGCTGCCCGTCGCTTCGGCGGCCGCCGCCAGGGTCGCCTGGCGGATGCGCGGGTGCAGGATGGCTTCCAGTTTTGCCTTGGCGGCGGCGTCGGCGAATACGAGGTTACGCATTTTTGCGCGGTCGAGGGCGCCGCGCGCATCGGCGTAGTCGGGGCCGAATTCCGCCACCAGGGCCGGCATGGCCGCGCCATTGGGCGCCGTCAGGCTGTGCGCGATCTGGTCCGTGTCGACGATGGAGGCGCCCAGCGCGGCGAACTGGTCGGCCACCGTGCTCTTGCCGCAACCGATGCCGCCGGTGAGACCCACGCTGAAATACGGTGCGTTATGAAGTTGCATGTGTTTTTCCATAGGGGCAGTGTTGCGCGGGTCAGCTGGTCAGGCCCAGTGTGAGGCGCGACAGGGGCGTGCCGTACAGCAGCGCGATCAGGCCTGCCGCCGCCAGATAGGGGCCGAACGGAATCGGTTTGTCGCGCCCCCGCTTGGCAAACACGATCAGGCCGATGCCGACCACGGCGCCCACCAGCGACGACAACAAGATGATCGTCGGCAGCATGGTCCAGCCCAGCCACGCACCGAGCGCCGCCAGCAATTTGAAGTCACCATAGCCCATTCCCTCCTTGCCTGTCGCCAGCTTGAAGGCCCAGTACACGGCCCACAGGGCCAGATAGCCGGCGGCAGCGCCGATGACGGCGTCTTGCAGGGGCACGAAGGTACCGTTGATATTGATCAGCAAGCCTGCCCACAGCAGGGGGAAGGTGAGGTCGTCCGGCAGCATTTGCGTATCGGCATCGATGAAGGTCATGGCGATCAGTAGCCAGGCGAACACGAGCGTGGCCAGGCCCGTCCAGCCGCTGCCGAAGTGCCAGACCAGGAGGGCCGACAGCGCGCCCGTCAGCAGCTCGACCAGCGGATAGCGCACGGAGATAGGGGCTTGGCAGGCGCTGCATTTGCCGCGCAGCAGCAGGTAGCTGATGACGGGAATGTTTTCCATGGCCGTGATGCGGTGGCCGCAAGCGGTGCAGTTCGAATGCGGCAGCATCAGGTTGTAGCGGTCCGTGTGCGGCAAGGGCAAGCCGCTTTCTTCCGCCACATAATTATCGGATTCGCGCTGCATCATTTTCGGCACGCGGTGGATCACCACATTCAGGAAGCTGCCGACGATCAGGCCGAACAGGGCGGCAACGAGGGCGACGGGCAGATTGCCGGGCGCGGCGAACAGCAGGGTATCTTGCAGCATGGTGAACTTGTCTGAGGTGATGAATGTTGCCGTGCAAACATTGCCTGGCACTGCCGCAGTGTAAAACATCCGCCGGCACATGGGGACGTTTTAGGCGGGTGAATGGTCAAATCACGGCCCCCAGCTTGAAAATCGGCAAATACAGGGCGATCACGAGGGAACCGACGAGCACGCCAAGCACCACCATCAGCGCCGGTTCCAGCAGCGTGGAAAGGGTGGCCACGGTGGCGTCGATATCGGCCTCGATGATGTCGGCCGCGCGCGACAGCATGGCGTCGAGCGCGCCGGATTCCTCGCCGATCAGGGTCAGTTGCGTCAGCAAGGGAGGGAACACGCCGCTGTGTTCCATGGCCAGGGCCAGGCTGCCGCCGGCGCGGATTTCGCGTTCGATGCGCGTCGTCGCTTCCTGGTACAGCGCGTGGCCGGCGGCGGCGCCCACCAGGCCGAGCGAGTCGAGCAGCGGTACGCCGGCGGCGAACATGGCGGCCAGGGTGCGCGTCCAGCGGGCGATCGCCGCCTTGCGCAAGAGGGGACCGAACACGGGCAGGCGCAATGCCCACAGTTGCGTGTTGCGCCGCCACGCGGGAGAGCGGCGCCAGGCTAGGTGCAGCAGCACGCAAGCGAGCACGAGCACCGCCAGCAAGGCCAGCCAGTAGCGGACAACAAAGGCGGACACGCCCATGACCAGCAGGGTGGGCAGCGGCAAGGGCGCGCCGAAGCTGTCGAAGACCTGGCGGAAAGCGGGCACGACCACGCTCATGATGATGGCCGTGACGACGAAGGCGACGAGCACGATGGCCAGCGGATATATCAGCGCGCCGCGCACCTTCCGCCGCAGGGCGATGGCTTTTTCCTGGTGTGTGGCCAGGCGCGCCAGCAAGTCTTGCACGATGCCGGCCTGTTCGCCTGCCGCCAGCAGGTTGCAATACAGTTCGTCAAACAGCAGCGGGAACTGGCGGAACGCCTGCTGCAGGCTGCTGCCCGCTTCGATGTCGTGGCGCAAGTCGCGCATCAGCGCCGTGATCGCGGGCTTGGCATGGCCCTTGCCGGCGATGTCGAAGGCGTGCAGCAGCGGCACGCCAGCCGCCATCATGGTCGACAGCTGGCGCGTAAACAGCGCGATATCCTTGCGCGTGATGGCCTTGCCGGGTGCGCTGCGCGCAGCCTGCACCCGGTTGGCCAGGATGCCTTGGCTTCTCAATATTGCTTTGGCAGTGCAGACGTCGGCGGCGCGCAAGACACCGTCGACCGGCTTGCCATGGCGGTCCGTGCCCTTCCACGCAAAGCGCCGCTCGGCCGCCATGTGCACCTCCTGCCATCACGATAGCAGCGTCAGGCAAAAGCACCAGCGGCGCTGGCGGCAAGCTTGATGTGGCTCAGCCTTTTGTAGTTTGCACTTCCGTCTGCACAACGGCCTGGGCCTTGACGTCGGCCGCATCCTCCTCGTCGCTGTCCGTGCCCTTGCTGATGCTTTCGCCATCGTCGCGGCGCAAGGTCCAGAAGGTCAGCGAGGACAGCACCGTCAGAGCCGCCAGGGTGAGGAAGGCGTGATGCAGGGCCGTGCTGAGCATGGCGCGGTCCGACTGCGGCATGTCGCCCAGGTACCAGCCCGTGATCAGCGAACCGAAGGCGAGGCCAAAACTCATCGACAGTTGCTGCATCGAGCTGGCGATCGTGCTGGCCATGCTCGAATCGTTCTTGTCGACGTCGGCATACGCGATGGTATTCATGCTGGAAAACTGCAGCGAATTGAAAAAACCCATGCACAGGCTGATGGCGACGATGACGTACAGGGACGTGCCCGCGCTCACCTGTGAAAACATGGCGATGGTCACGCCGATCAGCACGGTGTTGACGATCAGTACCTGGCGATAGCCGAAGCGGGCCAGCACGCGCGCGGAAATGAATTTCATGCCCATGGCGGCCGCGGCTGACGGCATCATCAGCAAGCCCGATTGCCAGGCGGGCAAGCCCAGGCCCAGCTGGTACAGCAACGGCAACAGGAAGGGCAGGCCGCCCACGCCCAGGCGCGTGACGAAACCGCCCACCACGGAAACGCGGAAGGTGCGGATCTTGAACAGGGTCAGGCGCAGCAGCGGATGCAGCACTTCGCTCGAATGCCAGGCATACGCGGCCAGCAGGCTGATGGAGATGAACAGCAGCACGGCAAACGAGGTGCCATCGATGCGGTGTTCGCCGAAAATTTCCAGCAGCCATGACAGCAGCGCGATACCCGTGCCGAACAACACGAGGCCGATCAGGTCCAGCGGACGGGGCTTGTCGCCGTAGTAATCGGGCATGTAGCGGTGCGCCAGATACAGCGCCACCAGGCCGACGGGCACGTTGACGAAGAAAATCTCGCGCCACGACAGCCAGTGCACGATCAGCCCGCCCACCGTGGGCCCCAGCAGGGGACCGATCAACGCGGGGATGATGACGAAATTCATGGCCGCCAGCAGTTGCGACTTGGGAAAGGTGCGGATGATGGTGAGCCGGCCCACCGGCATCATCATGGCCGCGCCCACTCCTTGCAGCAGGCGCGCGGCCACCAGCATGGGCGCATTCACGGACAGGCCGCACAGGATGGAGGCGAGGGTAAAGATGGCGACGGCGGCGGAAAACACGCGCCGCGTGCCGAAACGGTCGGCCATCCAGCCGCTGATGGGAATGCACACGGCCAGGCTCAGGATGTAGCTGGTGACGACGGCCTTCAGGCTTAGCGGCGTCACGTTGAGGCTGGCGGCCATGGCGGGGATGGCGGTGTTGACGATGGTGGAGTCGAGTTGCTCCATGAACAGGGCGGTGGCAACCACCCAGGGAAGGTAGCTTTTAATCGGGGAACTGGTCATGGATGCGAGCCTGAAGAGGAGAAACGGAGCCGACAGTACGATGAATTGTCACATAAATGACGCAGGCGTGCCGCCCGCGCCTTCCCTTTTGGCAACGTGCCGGGGGCGTAGTCCATGGAACATTTGTTCTATGGCAATAGATTGCGGGCAAGGCTAGCATGTGTTTTCTGGCAGCTCCTACCTCTTTTCCCTGAAAGTCACTCCACATGAAAAATGCACTTACGTTCCTTGTCCTGGGCGCGGCCCTGTCCGCATGCGGTGGCGGCAGCGATGGCGGCACGCCAGCGACGCCGGTGACGCCGCCGGCCGTCGTGACGCCTCCCGTCGTTCCCGCCGACAGCGTCACTGCGGCATCGGAAGCCGTGGCCAGGGAGGCCGGCTTGAGCGTCATTGCCGGCGCCAGCGCCGATGAAAGCGTGTATGACGTGGCTGCCGATATCGGCGACACCTGGCGCATCACGTTCGACAGCGTCAAGAAAACCTACACTATCCGCGTGCTGTCGACGCAGTTCGGCTTGAGCGACCGCAGCGGCATGTTTACCGCGTCCACCACCGGCAATCTCACCACCTACACGGCAACGGATTTCAGCGTCACCGTCGATGCGCGCACGCGTCTTCTGTCTGGCAACGTCAAATTGGGCAACATGGTCTCGACCGTCAGCGGCACCGGCTATGCGGTGGGTGACGTGGCCAAGCTGGCCGGCAACTATATCTTCCTGGGCGGTATGCGCAATGCCTCGAACGGCGGTGACCGTTTCAATCCGAAAGGCAGTCTCAGGATCGCTGCCGACGGCGCGGCCCAACTGTGCAATGGCGGCGTATTCAATGCGCAAGGCGTGTGCTCGCCAGTATCGCCGCTGCTGGAAGCGGAAAACGCCAGCCTGACCCTGGTCAAGGATGCGAAGAACGGCTTGCTCGTCGCCCGCCAGGGCAGCCAGGACTTCGGCATCGTGCACGTGCATGCGGGGGATCGGGGGCTGGCGCTGTTCATCGATCGCTACAGCCGCAACCAGGAAAACGTCCTGCGCGTGGGCACCATCGTGGCGGCCAGACAGCAGAAAATCGGCCCGGAAATCAATGGCAGCTACGCCTGTGCGGCGCAGGGTGGCACGACGGGCAAGATCGACATCGCCAGCAATGTGGCGACCATCACCAATAACGGCACGGGCAAGGTGCACGCGGAAAACGTGACCCTGAACAAGTTGGGCCTGGGTGCGCAGGCCGTCGATTTCGATGGCATTGCCGTGTTCAAGGACCCCGCCGACGTGCCGGCCGACTATTCGATGTTCATGCCCGTGTCATCGAGCATGGCCGTCGAATTTTCGACCGACCGCTCGTACATGGGCATGTGCCTGAAAAAATGACGGCTAGCGTTTGAGGTGGTCCAGGGCCGCCAGCAGCGGGATGGCCGCATCGGCGATGCGCTCCAGGCTGGCCTCGCGCAGGGCGGCGGTATCCACCGTGTGGCCGGAGCCCAGCCCCGCCCAGCCCAGCAGCGCCGCACACGCGGCGGGCGTGTCGAACATGCCGTGCAAATAGCTGCCGAGGATTTGTCCGTCCTGCGATACCGCCCCTTCCGGACGGCCGTCGATGACAAAAGCCGGCTGCGCCAGCGCGGCGCCATGCGAGACGCCCATGTGGATTTCATAGCCTGCCACGGGCGCATCGGCCGCGCCGGCAAACGCGCAGTGGCCGCGCACCTGTTCCAGCCGCTTGTCGCGCGTCAGCTCCGTCGCCATGTCGAGCATACCCAGTCCCGCCGACTCTCCCGCCGCGCCTTCCACGCCCAGCGGATCGCACACGCTTTGCCCCAGCATCTGGAAGCCGCCGCAAATGCCGAGCACCTTGCCGCCATAGCGCAGGTGTTTTGCCAGGTAGGCGGGCCAGCCTTGCTGCTGCAGCCACGCCAGATCGCCGCGCGTGTTTTTGCTGCCGGGGAGGATCACGAGGTCGGCCGCTGGAATCGGCTGCCCCTGTTTGATGAATTGCAGGTCGATATCGGGATGGGCGCGCAGCGCGTCGACATCCGTGTGGTTGCTGATGCGCGGCAGTTGCGGCACCACCACCTTGAAGGCGCCGCGTTCGGCCTGCATCGCTTCGACGGCGTCTTCCGCGTCGAGGAACAGGCCTTGCAGGTAGGGCAGCACGGCCAGCACGGGTTTGCCCGTCTGCTGTTCCAGCCATTCGATGCCCGGTTGTAGCAGCGAGATATCGCCGCGGAAGCGGTTGATGACGAAGCCAAGGATGCGCGCCCGTTCGCTGTCGGACAAACAGGCCAGGGTGCCGATGACGTGGGCGAAGACACCGCCACGGTCGATGTCGGCCACCAGGATCACGGGACAGTCGACGGCTTCCGCAAAGCCCATGTTGGCGATGTCGCGCGCGCGCAAATTGACTTCGGCGGGGCTGCCCGCGCCTTCGACGACGACGGCGTCGTACTGCTGGCGCAAGCGCGCGTACGATTCCAGCACGGCGCCCATGGCGATGGTTTTATATTGCTGGTAGTCGCGCGCATCCATCTCGGCGCGCACCTTGCCGTGGATGATCACTTGCGCGCCCGTGTTCGACGATGGTTTCAGGAGCACCGGATTCATGTCCGTGTGGGGCGCGATGCCGCAGGCCAGCGCCTGCAAGGCTTGCGCGCGGCCGATCTCGCCGCCGTCGCTCGTCACCGCGCTATTCAAGGCCATGTTTTGCGGCTTGAACGGCGCTACCGTCACGCCACGGCGTTTCAAGAGGCGGCACAGGGCCGCGACGACGGTGCTCTTGCCCGCGTCCGACGTCGTGCCTTGCACCATCAGGGCGGGGAAGGGACTCTTCATGCTTGCCGCTCTTTCTGATTCTCCTGCCACTGCGCGATGATGTCGCTGATCTGGCGCAAGCCTTGCGTGATGGCGGCTGGACCGGGCGAAAGAATGTCGGGCGACTTGATCTCGAACAGCATGTCATTGCGTACGGCGGGAATAGCATCCCAGCCCGGACGTGCCGTCAGCTGCGCCGGCTGGAACTTCTTGCCGCACCAGGTGGCGATGATGATGTCGGGCGCGCGCCGCACCACTTCTTGCGGATCGGCGATGATGCGCTCTTTCGCGCCCGGCTGCGCGGACAATTCCGGGAAGGCGTCCGTGCCGCCGGCGATGTCGATCAATTCCGCCGCCCAGCCGATGCCGCTCATCAGCGGATCGTTCCACTCTTCAAAGTAAATCACGGGCTTGCGCGTCCAGGCTGCGGCGCGGGCCCGGGCGGCTGCGATGTCGACGCGCAGGCTGGCGATCAGTTCACGTCCCGCTTCCTCGCGCTGCACCAGTGCGGCCAGCACGCCGATCATGCGCAGGATGCCTTCCACCGTGCGCTGGTTGAACTGGTGCACTTCGATACCGGCTTTCACCAGGTCGCGGCAGATATCGGCCTGCATGTCGCAAAAACCGATCACGAGATCGGGCTGGACGGCCAGGATGCGCTCCAGGCTGGAAGAGGAAAAGCCGCTGATCTTGGTCTTTTCCTCGCGCGCGCGGGGCGGACGCACGGTAAAGCCGGAAATGCCCGCGATGACGTCTTCGGCGCCCAGCGCATACAGCGTCTCCACGGCTTCCGTCGACAGACAGGCGATGCGCTGGTAGTGACTCGCTGCGTGACTCATGGCGCGGCCTTGGCCGCGGGAGTGTTGCGGCGCTGGCGGGCCACTTCCAGTTGTTCGCACATGGCGGCCGTACCCTCGATCATGCGCGGGCCGGCGCGGTTCAGCAGGTCGCCATTCAGTTGGAACAGGTTATTCTTGCGCACGGCCGTCATCGACGGGAAGGCGCGCCACATGGCCAGGCCGCCTTCGCTGCGCGGATCGTTTTTTTCGCTGGTGCCGAAGATGACTTCCGGGTCTTCCTGCAGCACGCCTTCCGGCGTGACGACGGGCGCCACCACCTTCATCGCGGCAAAGACATTTTGCGCGCCGCACACGCGCATGGAGTCGCTGATGATGCTCGCGCCGCTCAAGGTATATAAAGGTTTGTCCCACACCTGGTAAAACACGCGCACGGGCGGGCGCTGCGCGTATTGCGCCGTCAGGCTGGCCAGTTTGGCGCGCAGCCGGGCCGCCGCCGGTTTGGCGGTTTTTTCCGTTCCCATCAGCTGCCCCAGGCGATCCATGCTGTCGGGGATGTCGGCCAGCTTGCGCGGTTCGCTGTGATAGATGGGCACCTTCAGCTGGCGCAGCATGGCAATCTGGCGCTCGGCGCTGCCATGCATCCACACGACGATCAGGTCCGGCTTCAGGGCGATGATGCGTTCCATGTCGTACTGGCGGTTGTCGCCCACTTGCGTGATCTTCTTTGCCGCTTCCGGGTAGTCGCTGTAGCTGACGACACCGGCGATCCTGTCGCCGCCACCGGCCGCGAACAGCAGTTCCGTCACATGTGGCGCCAGCGCCAGGATGCGCTGCGCCGGTTTTTGCACGGTGACGGTGTTGCCGTCGTCGTCGCGCACGGTGATGGCTGCCTGCGCCTGCAGCGAGACCAGTCCGGTCAGTAGCAGTGCTGTTTTCAAGTGATTCATATGTGTTTCCATGTGGTGAGGGCCTGCTGCAGGCGCAGCCAGGCGTGTTCGTCGGGGGGCAGGCCCAGGCGGATGCCGTGGGCGGCGTGGCGGAACAGGCGCACCCAGATGCCCGATTCCGCCATGTGGCGCCAGAACGCTTCGGCGCGCTCCTCCGGCCACCACTGGAACAGCGCCGTGCCGCTGCTGGCGATGCCGTGCGCTGCCAATAGCTGGCGCAGGCGCGTGCCTTCGCCGCGCAGGCGCTCGCGCATCGCTACCTGCCAATGCGTGTCGGCGAGGGCGGCCAGCGCCACGTGCTGCGCCGGGCCGCTGACGGCCCATGGCCCCAGCAGGTCGGCTAGCTGCGCAAGCAAGGCTGGATGGGCGGCGACAAAGCCCAGGCGCAGTCCCGCCAGGCCAAAGAATTTGCCGACGGAGCGCAGCACGATGAGTCCCGGCCGGGCAGAGTGGGAGCCCAGGCTGGCGCACGATTCCGTATCGCCAAACGCTTCATCGACCACCAGCCAGCCGCCGCGCGCGGTCAGCTTGTCCGCCAACTCCAGCAGCAGCTCGGGCGCGATGCGCTCGCCCGTGGGATTGTTCGGATTACAGACGACCAGCACGTCGCAATGGTCGACGGCATCGGCAAGCTGCGCATACGGCACTTGCTGCAACTGGTGGCCGTGCTGGCCCCAGTGGTGCGCATGTTCCGCATACGACGGCGCGGCCACCACCACGCGCGACGGCGCGCGCAGCCGGGGCAGGGCCTGGATGGCAGCCTGGGTGCCGGCCACGGGCAGCATGGCCGGCGCGTCGTAATACGCGCAGGCGGCAGCGGCCAGCGCGGGATCGGCTTCCGGCAGCCGGTGCCAGGCGTTGGCGTTCGGTGCTGGCGCTGCATACCAGTGCGGGTTGATGCCGGTCGACAGGTCGATCCAGTCTTCCAGCGGCCTGCCGTATTCGCGCGCGGCGTCGCGCAGGTTGCCGCCATGTTCAAGCAAGGTATTTTCCCTTCAGGTAGAACAGGCCTGCCAGCAGCGCCACCCAGATCAGCCACAGCACGGCCGTTTCGGCCACCAGGCGCCAGGCGCGATCGATATCGCGCGCTTCGGCGGGACGACCGCTACCCAAAGCCGGGCGGCGTTCCAGTTCGCCGTCGTAGATGGCGTCGCCGCCGAGGGCCAGGCCCAGGGCGCCGGCGCCGCTGGCCATGACGGGGCCCGCATTCGGGCTGCCCCAGTTGGGTGCCTGGCTGCGCCAGCACTGCCACGCGCGTTTTTTGTCGGCCATGGTCTTGCCCAGCAAGACATAGGACAGGGCCGTCAGGCGCGCCGGTAGATAATTCAACAGGTCGTCGATGCGCGCGGCGCAGCAGCCGAACCAGTCGTAGCGTGCATTGCGGTAGCCCCACATGGCGTCCAGCGTATTGGCCAGCCTGAAGAGCACGGCGCCGGGGCCGCCCGCCACGGCAAACCAGAACACGGTGCCGAAGACGGCGTCGTTGCCGTTTTCCAGCAGGGATTCGGTGCTGGCCTTGGCCAGACTGGCCGCGTCGGCATTGGCCGTGTCGCGGCTGACGATGCGCGCCGTCAGCAGGCGCGCGTTGTCCAGGTCATCGATGGCCAGGGCGTCGGCAATGGGCTGATTGTGGTCGCGCAGGCTGCGCAGGCCCAGACATAGGTACAGCAGGAAAACGTGGAGGGCGGCGCCCACCAGGCCGCACAGCCAGTAGGCGGTATAGCTGATGGGGAGCACGGCCAGCGACCACGCCAGCACGCCGCGCAGAAAGCGCCCGCGGCCCCGGTTCAACAGGCGTTCCAGCGCGCTGGCGAGGCGGCCGAAGCCTACCAGCGGATGCCAGCGGCGCGTCTCGCCCAGCAGCATGTCGAGCAGCACGCCGGCCGTCATCAGGCCCGCCAGCATGGGCAGCGACAGGCCGCTCAGCATGGGCCGCCTTTCAGGTGCAGGGGCAGGCCGGCGGCGACCAACACGGCCCTGTCGCAGACGGCTGCCACGGCCTGGTTCAGGCGGCCCGCTTCATCGGTGAAGCAGCGCGAGATGGCGCCATACGGCACGATGCCCATGCCCACTTCATTCGATACCAGGACAAGGTCGCAGCCGCTTTCCTCGATTTCGGCCAGCGCATACAGCAGGTGTGCGCGCTCGCTGTGGAACAGCTCGGGCAGGGCGATGTCGCCCACGTCAGGATAGGTCTCGCCGGTGGAAAACATCAGGTTCGTCAGCCACAGGGTCAGGCAGTCGACCAGCAGCAGGCGGCCCGGGTGCGCCTGTCGCAGGATGGCGTCACCCAGGCGCAGCGGCTCTTCCACGGTGGTCCACCCGGCCGGGCGCTGTACCCGGTGATGCGCGATGCGGGTGGCCATCTCGCCATCGCCCGCCTGCGCGGTGGCGATGTAGATGACTTCCTTGCCGGACGCCCGCGCCAGTTGCTCGGCGTAGGCGCTCTTGCCCGATCGGGCGCCGCCAAAGACCAGGGTGCGCGTCATGGCGCTGTTACCACTCGGTGCCGAGTTGCGCGCCGATGCCGGCCGCATAGGCATGCTTGACGACGGCCATTTCCGTGACGGTGTCGGCGATGGCGATCAGTTCATCCGGCGCGCCGCGGCCCGTAATGACCACGTGCTGCATGGCCGGGCGTTCCAGCAGGTCGGCGATGACCTTGTGCACGTCGAGGTATTTGTACTTGAGGGCGATATTGAGTTCGTCGAACAGTACCAGGCCGTAGCTGGGGTCGGCCAGGAAGGTCTTCGCCTGTTCCCATGCCAGTTCGGCCTTTTCGATGTCGCGTTCGCGGTTCTGCGTTTCCCAGGTATAGCCTTCGCCCATCGCATGAAAACTGATTTCATCGGGGAAGCGGCGCAGGAATTTTTCTTCGCCCGTCGACATGGCGCCCTTGATGAACTGCACCACGCCCACTTTCATGCCGTGGCCCATGGCGCGGATGGCCATGCCGAAGCCGCTCGAACTCTTGCCCTTGCCATTGCCCGTGTTGACGATGATGATGCCGATTTCCTTGTCGGCCTTGGCGATGGCCGCATCGATGATGGCTTTCTTGCGCTCCATGCGCACGCGGTGGCGTTCGTTGATGGCGGCGGTGTCCGCGTCGATGTTCTTGTTGTCGCTCATGTCAGTCCTCTTTCGGTATGAATATCTTGCGTTTGCCGTGATCGATGATCTCGATAGGGTGGCCCAGGTAGTCGCCCAGGATGGATGCCCGCATTACCTCGGCCACCGGACCGGCCAGCCAGCCGCCGTCGCCCATCAGCAGTAGCGCATGGGTCGAGACGCTGTGCGCCAGGTTCAGGTCATGCCCCACCATCACCACGGTTTTATTCTGTTCGCGGCACAGCTTTGACAGCAGGCCCATGACGCTGACCTGGTGTGCCAGGTCCAGCGCGTTGGCCGGTTCGTCCAGCAGCAGCAAGGGTGTATCCTGCGCCAGCATGGCAGCGATTGCCACGCGCTGGCGTTCGCCGCCGGACAGGCTGCGCACGTCGCGCTCGGCCAGGTGTTCCACTTCCATCGACGCCAGCGCCGCCAGGGCGATGCGCTGGTCGTCGCTGCCTTCCCAGTAATGGTTGTCGTGATACGGATGGCGCGCCGACAGCACGGTTTCGATGACGCGGTACGAGAACGCATCGTGCCGCGCCTGCGCCAGGAAGGCCCGTTCACGCGCCAGTTCGTCGAGCGGCCAGTCGACCAGGGCGCGGCCCTGTATCGTCACATGGCCCGCATCCGGTTCGCGCAAGCCGGCCAGGGTGCGCAGCAAGGTGCTCTTGCCCGCGCCATTGCGGCCGATCACGCTCCAGCATTCGCCATCCTTGATATGCCAGATGAGGTTTTCCACGAGAGAGCGCATGCTTGCCTTTAGGCCAAGTTGGTAGGTGCGTATCATGCTTGTTTCATCTCCTGCGCAATCGATGGAGCTGGTACAGGAAGACGGGCGCGCCTATCATGGCCGTGACCACGCCGACGGGCAGCTGTAACGGTGCCAGCACGGTGCGCGCAAGCGTGTCGGCCAGTACAAGGAAGGTGCCGCCGGCCAGCGCGGCAGCCGGTATCAACAGGCGATGGTCGGGGCCGCAGGCAAAGCGCAGCGCGTGCGGCACGATCAGGCCGACAAAGCCCACGCTGCCGGCGCTGGTGACGGCGCTGGCCGTGAGCAGGCCGGAACAGAAGAACAGTCCCTTGCGCAGGGCGCCCACGCGCACGCCCAGGGTGCTGGCCGCTTCCGCGTGCAGCGCCATGACGTTCAGCGAGCGCGCGCAGCGCAGTGCGAAGACCAGGGCGCCCGCCAGGACCAGCCAGGGCATCAGCCGCGCGGGCGCGCCGGACAGGTCGCCGATCATCCAGAACACCATGCTGCGCAAGCGGCTTTCCGGGGCGATGGACAGCATCAGGGTGACGATGGCCATGCAGGCCGAGGCCAGGATCACGCCCGTCAGCAGCAAGAGCGAGGCGCCGCCTTCGGCCGCCGTGCCGCCGCGCAGGTCGCGGCGCGCAAAAAAGTACAGCAGCATGGACACGCCGACGGCGCCGGCAAAGGCGGCCGCGTCGACCACCCACAGCGCGCACATGAACAGCAGCGCGGCCAGCGCGCCAACGGAAGCGCCGGCGGAAATGCCCAGCACGTAAGGATCGGCCAGGGGATTGCGCAGCAGCGCCTGCATCATCAGGCCGGCCAGCGACAGCGCCGCGCCGGTGACAAAGGCGGTAAGCGCGCGGCCCAGGCGCAGGTCGAGCAGGGTGGCGGCGAGGGTATCGGTCTTGCCCTGCACGACATGGAACAGGGCGGAAGGCAGGTCGGCGAGCGGAATCGCGATCGAACCGATCATGCCGGAAAAAATCAGGCTGGCAATCGCGCACGCGATCAGCACCGTGAGGATTACGGTGGCGCGGTGGCGCATGTTGCGGAAAAATGGGTGCATGTACTGCCTTAAAAACGGGGACTGCAGAACTGCATCTGCGGGCGATGGCGGCATGCCATCGCCCGCAGCTTACATCATTACAACATGGTTATTTCGAGCCGTAACGCAGGCCGACGAAGAAGTTGGAACCAGCGGTATTGTAGTCACGTGCCAGTTCATATTTCTTGTCAGTGATATTGTTCCAGCGCGCCAGGACCGACCAGTCCTGCGCTACCTGGTAGGTGGCAAACAGGTTTAGCAAGCCATAGCCGCCCAGTCGGGTCTTGTTGTCGATATCGTCATAGCGCTTGCCCGACAATTGCAGTTCGGCGCCGGTTTTCAGCTTGGCGATGCTGTAGTCGGCTGCAAAGTTGGCGTGCTTTTTCGAGCGGCGCACCAGCAGCTTGTCGGTGGTCTCATCACGCGGATCTTGCAGGTCGATATTGCCGCTGATGCCAAAGGCGCCGAACTGATGGCGGCCGGCCAAGGTGAGACCTTCCAGCAAGGCCTTGTTGACGTTATAGGCGCAGCCATAAGGATGGGTCGATGCTTCAACCGGGCATGTGTTTGCATAGATCAACAGATCGGTCACGCGGTTATGGTAATACACGGCACTCAACTGCGTCTTGCCATCATCGTAGCGCAGGCCCATTTCCGCATTGCGGCCCTTTTCAGGACGGTTGCTGGCAATGCCATAACCTGGGTAATACAGTTCATTGTAGGTCGGCTGGCGGAAGCTGGTGCCATAGCTGGCGGTAGCGCGCAAGGCATTGTTGATCTGGTAGCCGTAACCAAGGCTGCCGGTGGTGGTCGAACCACTTTCCGACATCTTGTCGCGGCGCAGGCTGGCGCTGAGCAGGTGCTGGTCGCGCTTCATGGTGTAGGAAGCTGCCAGCGACTTGGTGTCGCGGGTACGATTCAAGATCGGCTTGGCGCTGGAGACGACTTCTTCCTTGCGGTAGCTGGCCAGCAATTGCAGCGTGTCGACGCCGATGGCGATGTCATTTTGCCAGTCGAAAGTCGATTGCTTGGTTTCCAGAGAACTCTTGCCGGCCGCGCCCGCAGAGGTGTCCTCGTTGGCCTTGTCGCGTGCTTCGGCAACTTGTACCTTGCTGTGCCAGCCTGGAACGAATTCATTGTTCATGAATACGCCGATGTTTTCCAGTTTTTGATTGCTGCGCGTATCGTAGCCAGGCCCGCTGTCGTACTGTGCTTCAAGTTTGCTGTTCATGAACATCAGGCCCAGGTCGTGCCCCTTGGCCAACTGGAAGCCAAGCTGGCCCGTGACGCTTTTCTTGTCGTAGCCGTCTTTGTCGGCGTTGTAATAGGAATTACCTGGTTTGGTGGCCGAAAAGCCGTCACTTTTTTCCTTGCTGACGTTCAGCGAGTAGCTCAGGCTATTGTAGCCACCGGTTGCACCCGAAACGCTGGCGTCATATTGACGCGTGGCATCGCTGCCAAAGCCGACCGATGCGCCAACCACGGGTGTGCCGCTCCCCTTTTTGGTGAAAATCTGGATGACGCCGCCGATGGCGTCGGCACCGTACAGGGTGCTCAAAGGGCCGTAGACGATCTCGATACGGTCGATATTGGCCAGTGGAACCGGGCTCCAGGTGGCGGTTCCCAGTGTCGAGGAACCGATGCGGACGCCGTCCACCAGAACGATATTTTGGGTACTGTTCGCGCCACGGATGTATACAGACGACGCCGTGCCTGCGCCGCCATTGCGCGTCACTTCGATGCCGCGCTGTTTTTGCAGCAACTCGGTGACCGAGCCTGCGCCCGAACGGGCGATATCTTCGCTGGTGATGATTTTCGTATCGGCCAGCAATTCGCTGGCTTTTTGTGGAGTGCGGGTCGCGGTGACGATCACCGGATCGAATGTGTTTGACGTGGTCTGGG
Source organism: Janthinobacterium sp. SUN100 (assembly GCF_030397705.1). Classification (NCBI taxonomy): domain Bacteria; kingdom Pseudomonadati; phylum Pseudomonadota; class Betaproteobacteria; order Burkholderiales; family Oxalobacteraceae; genus Janthinobacterium; species Janthinobacterium sp. SUN100. The sequence continues at coordinate 262,616 of NZ_JAPUBU010000006.1, forward strand.
CGAAAGCGGCAGGCGCGGCAATGGCTAGCGCGAGCGACGTGAGGGCCGCGTGGCGGGAAACAGCATGGGTCATGATAATTTTCAGTAAGTAATATGCAACCAGCCGACGTCCCCGTAGGCCAGATTGAACAGAAGTGGGAACTGAAGATGACGATCGAAGACGGCCAGTCGGCCATTCGGATCGCGAACATCCCCGTTCGCACACTTCCACCTGTCCTGGCCGGTATCCGGGCTGGCAAGTACGGCTATCCCACCTTCCCATGCTCGATGATTGCAAGCACAGTGGTTGTCAGAGATAGCTTGTCGCTCGCTTCCGGTAGGGAGGGGCGACACTTGCTTACCGTTGCGGGGGCAGCACACGCTCGCCGCGATCGCGGCATCGTGTTTCCCGTTTAACTGCGCTCATGGACATGAGCGCGGGCACCAAAACCCCGCCATTATACGTGCAGCAGGCATGGACTGACATGGTCGGCTGGACAATTCAATATCAGAAATCGACGACGACCGTCGCACCATAGGCGATTTTATGGGCGGAATGGGCGGCCAGCAGGGCCGTTTCTTCCAATGGCAACCGGGCTTGCAGTGCCGACAGCAGGCGGATGGTGCCCGCATGGCAGATGATGACGACCGTTTCGTGTTGTTCGCGCAACAGATCGCCTAGAAACGCGTCGACGCGGGCGGCCATCGCCAGCACGTTCTCGCCCCCGCCGGGGCGGTACCAGGCCAGGTCGGCTGCCCAGGCATCGATTTCCGCGCGCGCAATCGCGTGCCAGGGCTGCATTTCCCACGCGCCGAAATCCATCTCCGCCAGCCGCGCGTCGAAACGCAGGGCGCTCGCGGGCAAGTCCTGCGCCAAGGTCGTCGCCAGGCCGGCGCAGCGGCGCAGCGGACTGGCATACAGCGGTACATGCGGCGGCAAGGTTGCCTGCAAGCTGGCGCGCACCATGGCCATTTCGTGAGGCGCCACCGCCACGTCGCTGCGGCCATAGCAGGTACCGCTGGTCACCTGCGGCGCGGGGTGGCGGACGAGGATCAGGCGCATGCTTGTTCAGTAGAAGCGCAGTGGAGGCTGAAAGCTGGAGAGGATGGCCAAATAGACCGCCACTTCCGCCACTTGCTGCACGGCGCCCAGGCAGTCACCCGTGTAGCCTTGCAGGCGGCGCAGGCATTTGCGGCCCAGCCAGAAAGCGGCAGCTGCCGCCACCACGACGGCAAAGACCAGCGTGGCCCAGTCGAATATCCCCAGAGCGCCGCAGGCGATGGCAGGCAGCAGGCCGCAGATAGCGGCGATGATGAGTTCAGTCGTGTGCATTTCCTGTGCCATGGGCTTGGACTTGCCTTCGTCGCGTGCATAGTCCATGAACCGGATCAGCGAGACGGCGGCCAGGCGGGACAAAGGATGGGCGATGCACAGTGTCGCCACGACGATGTGTGGCGGCAACGAGGCCAGCGCCGTGCACTTGATGGCCAGCAGGCAGATGATGCCGATGGCGCCATACGCGCCAATGCGCGAGTCCTTCATGATTTCCAGCACACGCTCGCGCGTCAAGCCACCGCCAAAGCCGTCGCACATGTCGGCGAAACCGTCTTCATGGAAGGCGCCCGTCAGGTAAATGCCGGCGGCGACGGCTAGCAGCACGGCCACCGGCGATGGCAGCAGCCAGCTGGCCAGCACATACACCGTGCCGCAGATGGCCGCCACCACCACGCCCACCAGGGGAAAGTAGCGCGAGGCATGCTGTAGCCAGGCTGGCTCGAACCCCACCCAGCGGGGGATGGGCAGGCGCGTGAAGAACTGCAGCGCGATGAAAAAGAGACGGCACTGGTGGGTTGCTGCGGCAAAGGGATTAGCCATGGTCTTAGTCTGGCGTGGACTTTTCGCTGACCTGGGCCGAGGCGAAGGTGGCCATCTCGCGCATGAAATTGACTGCCGCGTGCAGCAGCGGCAAGGCCAGTGCGGAACCCGTGCCTTCACCGAGGCGCAGGTCCAGTTGCAGCAGCGGCCGCGCATCCAGGCTGGCCAGCAGCTGGCGGTGGCCGTTTTCATCGGAGCAGTGCGAAAACACGCAGTAGTCGAGGATGGCCGGCTGCAAACGGGCCGCCACCAGCAGGGCGCTGCTGACGATGAAGCCATCGATCAGCAGGACCATGCGTCGTTCGGCTGCCTTGAGCATGGCGCCGGCCATCATGGCGATTTCGAAACCGCCGAAGGTGGCCAGCACGTCGAGCGGCTTATCGACTGCCGTGTGATGGGCGACGGCCGCTTCGATCACCTGCTGTTTATGTCGTACGCCCTCTTTCGACAGGCCCGTGCCGGCGCCGACGCAATCGGCAACGGGCGTGCCGGTCAGCTTGTGCATCAGTGCTGCCGCGGCCGTGGTGTTGCCGATGCCCATTTCGCCAAAGCCCAGCACATTGCCGTCCAGGCTGGCGACCAGTCCCATCCCCGCCTGCATGGCGGCCAGACACTGTTCCCGGCTCATGGCGGGCTCTTTGGCAAAGTTGCGGGTGCCGGGACCTTGTTTATGGTCAAGCAAGCCGTCGCGCGGGCCGAAATCGTGGTTCACGCCCGCGTCTACTATATATAAGGCGCAATCGTTCTGGCGGGCAAAGACATTGATGGCGGCGCCGTTGCCCAGGAAGTTTTCCACCATCTGCCAGGTCACGCTTTGTGGATAGGCAGAAATGCCTTCGGCAACGACGCCATGGTCGGCCGCGAAAACGATGATGGCGGGCTGGTGCAGCGCCAGTTGCGTACTTTGCTGGATCAGGCCGATTTGACGGGCCAGGGTTTCCAGCATGCCGAGGCTGCCCAATGGCTTGGTCTTGCTGTTGATGGCGTGTTCAAGTGCGCTGGACAGGGCGGGATTGGCGGTAGGGCTGATGTGTGGGATAGGCATGGGAATCTATGTGGATGAGGCAGGGTATGGTCGGCGCTACGATATCACACAGCAATATTTACCCAACTGCAAAATAGCGCTTGCGGGGTGAGCAGGGCACGGCTATAATTCGCCCCCTCGCTGAACGACGCATGCAAATGCCGAGTGAGACGAGAAAAAGAAGGAGTTGACGGACGTAGCAAATTGCTTCATACTCTTCCTTCTTCGCAGCTGACAAACACAACGCTTTGTCGAT
>NZ_JAPUBU010000007.1:0-258391 GCF_030397705.1 Janthinobacterium sp. SUN100
GTAGGTCTTGCCGCCCGACAAGATCAGGTCGGCCTTGTGGATGGTGGCCGTCACGCCGGCCGGCTGCACCAGGTTGTAATTGCCCGCATCGGCCCCCGTCAGCGCGTAGCCGCTGACGGTGACAGTTTTCCCGGTTCCGGCATTGGCGTCGGCGAACGTACCAGTGGCGGCGCCCCCCGCCAGGGACACGATATCGCCACCCACCAGATCTGACGACGAAATGCCCGCCCCCGTGAGCGTGGCGCTGGTGGTGCCATCATAGGTCTTGTCACTGGCAGACAAGCCGCCGACGTTGATGCTTTTGGCTGTGATCGTCCCCGTCTTGCTGTCGAGGCCATTCAGATAATAGTTCTGGCCATTGTGGGCAATCGTGGTGCCGCCACCACTGAACTTGACACCAGTGATCGTCACAGTCTTATCGATGCCAGCATTCTTGTCGGCAAAAGTAGCCGCCTGGCTGGCAGTATCGAGCGTCAGCCCGCCCGGCATGGTCAGCAGGCTGCTGAGCCCGGCCAATCCGGCGTTCGTCGTACCGTCATAGACCTTGGGTGCTATCGTACCGCTCAAATTGACTGCCATATAGGCGGTCAGCTGACCGGGATTGTTGATGTACGCAGTATAGTCCGTCGGGGTGTCATAACTGCTCGGGTTGTAATAGATGCTGACGGCGCTTGCGCCACCTACGAGAAAAATATTGCTTTGAATGGCGCTGGGGTCGTCAAATATGACGGTGCCCATGCCCCTAGCGCCATTGTCGGCCCGCAGCACGATGTTGCCGCCCCCTTGCGCCTCGATGCCACCGCCAATATCGTTGAGCGATCCGCCGAAAGTGACGCCATTTGTCAATTTGAACTGAACATTGCGATAGGCGCTCAGCGTCAGCGTTGTATTGCTGGTCCAGTTAGGTATGCTGGGATAGCCGACAACGGAGTAGTCATTGCCGAAACCGATACCATCCAGGATGATGATATCGCCATTGCCGCCCCCCCAAGGAGTACACGTCGTGCCCGTACAACTGGCCGATGAGCCTGTTGTCTTGATGGTCACATTGCCGTTATTGAGCGCCGTCGACAGGACGCGCGTGTCGACATTGATGCCGTATGAATTGCCCCAGATACTTGCATTGCCAATCAGGATATCGTCCGGATCGAGCAGCCATTCTCCCACCGTGCCACGGGGCGCTGCGGTAGTGACGGAGGCGCTGGCGTTGATCTTCAAGGCCTTGCCGGAGGTCTCCACCTTGCCGCCGTTGCCCGACACCATGCCGCCACGCGCCGTGATACTGCCGTTGAATAGCGTGCTGTTATCGGACCAGACCGCGACGTTGCCGCCATTGCCGCGGGTGATCGCATCGGCCTTGATCGAGGCGCCAGCGTCGACCGTGGTCGTATGCGCACGTTGCTCGCTGCCGCTGCCGAGGAAGTTACCGCCGACCAATGCCGTGCCGCCGCCTTCGCCCGACACATCAATCGCGCTGCCTGCCGCCAGCCTGACCGTGCCGCCCAGCACCTTCACGGTGCCGCCGCTTAGGCCTTCGCCGCTGCCCGACGCATCGAGCGTTCCGCCATTGGCTGCGGTGCCGGCACCGCCAGCCTCCAGCACAATGGAACCGTTGACATTCCTGACGCTGCGCGCCTGCACGATGCCCGTGTTATTGATCACGCTGGCCAGCACGGCGTTCCTGGCGCCGGCCGACAGCCAGACCGCGCCGCCGTCGGCCTTGATGAGGCCGCCATTTTCGGCCAGGTTGTTCAACGTGCTCTGGTTGACCTGCAGATTGACCAGGCTATCACCGGAAAACGACAGCGTGACGTCGCTGCCCGCGCCCAGCGCCACCGTGCCTGCCTCCACGTTGATGCTACCCGGATTGCTGACCGTATTGCCGACGAAGGCGACATAGCCGCCCTGGGCCGCATTGATGGTGCCCTGGTTGATGATGCTGCCCGTGCCGGTGCCGCTGAAACGGCGCGCCGCGCCATTCAGGCCCGCATCGCTGATGTCGAGCGTGGAGGCAACCAGGCCACCGACATTAACTTGCGATCCGGCGCCAAACAGCACGCCATTCGGATTGATCAGGTAGACCTGCCCATTGGCATTGAGCCGGCCGAAGAACTGCGTGGCGTTTGTGTCACTGATACGGTTGACGGCAATGGCACTGGCCGATGGCTGGACGAAATTAACCGTCTCCTGGCTCGTAGTATTGAACGACTGCCAGTGCAAAGACAGGTTCTGGCTACCTTGCGTCACCGTGGTGGTGGCACCGTTCTGGCTGATGGAGCCGTTGCCGGCGGTCACCTGTCCGCCTGTCGGCCCCGCCATTGCGACAGGGGCGACCGCCAGCAAGGCGCTGAAGAGAATACTGCGATTGGCTGCCTTGCCCCGGCCCCTGGTGCGTTCCGGGACGATCACCCAGGCGTGGTGCACATGGCTCCAGATGAGTCGATAAATTCTGTTCATGGAAGCATGGCGCATGGTGGTTTTCTCGGGTTGTCGGTTCGATGCTCAGATGGCATGCCGCTTGTTGTATAGACGTTAGTTAGCAGAAAATCTGCCGAGATGCTCGGCAACCCGGCGGTCAAGCGCGGGCTTCCACTCTGCCGGCATCACTTGATTGACCAGCCGGGCAATACGTTCGATTTCGGCAAGTTCCGCCGCATTTTTTATGGTGGCTCTGGCAGCGCTGTTCCACATATATATCTTCGCCAGGCTGACAGGCGTCAGCGCGCCAGTAGCCGGGTCCGGCGTGCTGTTGGCGTACAGAATGGCCACTGGCAAATAGGCCGGTGCATACCCTTCGGAAGCGGCATGTTCCAGCCAAGACAAGGCCAGCGCCGGATTGGCGTCGCCACCCTCGCCCTGCCCCAGCATCACGCCCAGGCGGTATTGCGCCAGATGGTCGCGGTTTTCCGCGGCCTGTTGATACCAGGAACGCGCGGCCGCTAGATTTTGCGGCACTTCCGTGCCCTCCTTGTAATAATCGGCGATGCGCAGCATCGCCGGTGCCGAACCTGCCTGCGCCGCTTGCGCGCACAGTCCCAGGCCGTGCTCGACATCCTTGCCGACGACCTGCCCGCGGATGTACAGTTGACCGGCAGAACACAGCGCATAGACGATGCCCGCCTGCGCCGCCTTGCGGTACCAAGCTTCGGCCGCCTTGCCGTCGGCCGCCTGGCCGATCCCGTCAGCCAGGCAATCGCCAAAAAACTGTTGCGCAGCAGGAATGTTGCCCTGTGCCGCCTTACCGAACCAGGCACAGGCGGCGGCTGGATTGCGCGCACGCCCCCACCCTTCGCGCTCGATCAATCCCAAGCTGAATTGCGCCAGGGGGTTGCGGGCGGCGACGCGCATGTATGCTTTGTAGGCGAGCGCATATTCGTGATCAGCCAGTGCCTTGTCGGCCTGCTTCAATTCAGTGCTCAGCTCGCGCGGCGCGGCGCCGGCCTGTAACGCGACAAGCAGCGCTGCAATCAGCGCTGCAACAGCCAGGATACGCAAAATAAATACTCCAGATAAAGTCATCAGCGGTGGCATGCGCCTCTACATGCCACCTGTTCAACGACGATGAGATCGTCAAGGGCAAGCCTAGTCCCGGCTTGGATACAGGCCATTGGTGGCCGCGATGTAGTACGTCAATGCAATGTAGGACGGTCTGTTATCAAATGCTTCACCACTGCCGACGATGCTCGTTTGGCCAGTGGCCGTTGCGGTGCCGCTAATGGTGCCTGTCAGCTTCTTGGCGGGTATCGACATACTGGCCGTGGCGGCAGGAACCGAAACCGAAACGCTGCCGCCGCTGATGGCGCCAGCATTCAGCGTCGCATCCGGTGCCGACGAGGAATAGATGCTGGAGGAAGCAGCAGGAGCCTTGCCCAGGTAGGCACCCGACGGCGAAGCGACGCCGTTGGTCGTATTGGCCACATTCATTTTCAAGTCCGTTACCGTGCCGGTGGCCGTGGCAGCGGCAATGGCTGTCGTGACGTTCAGCGCAGGCAAGTCCACGCTGACCACCATATTGCTCAGCCCGACGGGAATGGCGCTCACCGTGAACAAATGCGGTGGCAACTGTGCGACCGACAGCTTAATGGCATCGTTCCCCGCCGTATTGCCGGTCAGGTAGGTCGTGCCGTTGGCGCCAACCACGAACCTGCCGCGAAGGTCTGGCAGCTTGAACGTCGTATTGGTAGTGGGGCCATAAGTATTGCCGATCAAAGAATACAACGCCGCATTCGTACTGATAAGCATGTCCTGGCCGGCGGCCACCACGTACTGCCGATTGAAACTGCCAAAATGGAACGGCACGGCCATGATGCAGATGCTCGCCAGGACCGGGCTGTCGGTACAGGCATAGCTGTTCGGCGTCCAGGCGGCCGATACGATGCCGGCGATCAACGCGGCGCAAGAAAAGTGCTTTTTGACTACAGATTTCATTTCTTATTTCCCTTGATGTAAAGCAAACGTTTTATGTGATACATAAACTTTCTGCATTGCCAGTGCGCTTTGACGCCATCGATGCACCTTCCCTTCACTAGCCGCTAGCCGCCGGCGCCAGGATGAAGAATTTTTTCCAGGAACCTGACAAGCTCCGCGATACGGCGCTGTGCATCCACGAATTCGATGACGCCAGGAACAGTTGGCGCATGTTCAATAGCAAGAAAATCCGAGCCGAGAATTGCGGAGATATACGTCTTGACATGCTGGATCCCTGCCATGCTTAGATACTCGACGGCAGTTGCAGGGGCAGGCCCTGGAGACCCGCACGAAAATGCCGCGTTTGGCAAAGCGGCGTAGAGTGTTTTCGAAGCGGCGGAATCGGCCAATGCGGCAAGCACCACGCCATAAATCTGCTCAGGCAGTTTTACCCCGCCCTCGGCATCGGAATTGCCGTAAACAGTCAATAATTGAAGAAGCGTGCTCAGGCTCCATGCATGTGGCACGATATCGTACTGATTGTGGATCAGGACATTCCAGCTCTGCCAAGGCTGCTCTCCGGCAGATTTCCGCGGAAAGGCTTGGCCAAACCGATTGGAAAAGGTTTTATTTCCGGGAGATGCTCCTGCGGTCGGGTAAACCTGTATCCGCTCAAATGCCGACAATGCGCCATGTTCCTTCAGGTACAAGGCAAAAGTTGGAGCCAGCGCACCGGCAAGGCTATGCCCGGTGAAGATAATGCGCGCGCCGGCGCCTGCCGTGCCGTTGAGCTGCCCGATAAAATCGGAAAGACTGGTCTGTCCGTGGGCCGGATCCGTCGGCGTCAATGCGGCAATGTGCCTGACGCCCGTCGCGGTCCCCTTGGAAATGACCGGCATGAGAGAATTGTGCGAAACGACGGTGGCAGGCTGTCGTGCCGGGTTATAGTGCGTCCAGCTAACGGTAGAAGACACCGTAAAATCTTCCACGATCCAGTCATAGCCGGATATCAAATTGGTTGCGGCAATAGCAACCACATAGCTTGCCGTCGTGGTCCCATCTTCAAACGTGACTTCGGGATTGTAGAAAACAGCCGCGGCATTTTCCATGACTCTGGAATCTGCTCCGCGCCAGACAGCTGGCCCCCATGCGATTTTCCAGTCGTCCCCCAGGCCTGCCACCACCACTGGCGTCGACAATGCCACCTGTATATTTTCCGCAAGCTGGGCTTCAAGCGGGTCGCCATGCGTGCCCGGAACATAGCGATCTTTTGCTATATAGTTGGAAGCTAGATTGGATAATAAAGACAGGGCAAACGTTTTCTGAAAAACATCGAAATTTGGTGGCATAATTTCTTTCTTGGTCAAATTTTTACAGGAAGAAGACTACGTACCAGCAGGTAAAAAACTATTTTTCTGTAGGTATTTTGAGATCTTGTGTTCGCGTTGATATTTTGATTCACCTATATCGCTAGGACTCCTACAAAGGCGTTCCCGCGCGAATATTGCATTGTTGTTTTAATTGGTGACAAGTAAGAAAGAAGCGGAATCTACAGATGAGGAGCATCATTGAATAACATTCCCTCTTGTGTTGGACTTAACCATTGCCTTGCTGACGATGGGATTTTGTAAGTATAGTGACTGAGTTACTGAAGTGACAAACCACCAATACCCACCAGAAGTGACCAATTGTGACGAACGTATTTTGTAGCAAGAAGCAAGGCAGAATAAAACGGCGGTTTGCACGAAAAAAATCAGAAGAGTACTGTCGCTTTATTCATCCGAGAAAGTAATTTCTCAAGCGGAGAATTGCGGCGTTTTAAAGTAGACGGACCTACGCCTCCAGTGCATAGAGTTTGCCTGTAAACGATATTGCAATCGCGCCGTCAAGTGCGAACTGGCCCGTGCGGATCCTATACATGAGTTCGATGCCCGCGAGCAGGTTACCAGCGCATCGGAACGACTTAAAGTTGAGCATTGGCCTGGTCATTCGCTTGATGGAACAATGCTCCGGTTCCACGATGTTGTTAAGGTATTTGACTTGGCGCACGAGAATTGGCACGCTCCGGCAGGTATTGACCGCGTCAGCTGCAGCCATGTTGGCTCAGCTCTTGTCCATTGCGACCTTTTCGGGATAGTCATTCATACCTAGAGCCTTGTTAACAAAGCGCTTTGCAGCAGCCAAATCGCGTTTTATCGTCAGCAGAGCGTCGACAGTCTTTCCCAGTTTGTCGACAGCGCGATATAGCAGCAGTGTGCCTGCTTCGGAGCACTACGACGGCACCGTTGGATATAACAGCCTGGTCCATCACCTGCATAAAGCGCTTGATGAGATCGATGATTTTTCTCGCTGGCGGTGGACTTGCCATCACGCCCGGCGCAGCATGATGCTCCAGTGCGCCATGTCAAAATAGAGGCTTGCCTGGGACGCTTAATGAATCGCCACCCGTCGCTTACACTCTCCTGATCCATAGTTCTCAGAAGATGAAAGATCGATGGATCGTGTTGGGCATGGGCGTCTTGCCAGGCGCCTGGTGCGCGATCTCGTAACTGCTAGATCCAACGACGAGATCGGGTCTAGGTCTATCTCCCCTGCCCCGTACAGGCTCCTACCGCGCGCTAGCACTAGCTCCTTGAGCTTCGGCGGGTTCCTGCATTAACGTTCCAGCGGCAAAACGCCTTGCGACGGTAATCTCGGATTTCGCGGGTCGCGGCGCCATTGATTCGATTCTTCGTTCGCATCATTTCCACTTTGCAACGATGCATTTAAGTTAAAGTGTTGCGTTGATAGATGGAATCCGCAAGCGGCACCCGCCAACGACCGCAACCGGCCAACAAGCGGTCATTCGCGACAGCGTGACAATGTGTGAGTTTTGCTGCTTGGCAATCCGCTATGCTCTGGTGCCGCTATCGGCGAGAAGCGGCAAGAACCTTTAAATATCACCTTACAAAAACTATGAAGATACGCTCTAGTCAATATGGGGCTCTCATTTTCTTTGTTTTTCCAACTATAGCTATGGCTTACGATCTACACATTACAAAAGCCGGGGAGTGGTCGCAGAGCTCGCAAACGCCAATTTCCGAGTTGGAATGGAAGAGTGCTGTCGCCGCCGACGGATTGCTGAAAATGGATACAACTGCTACGGCTGCGAACCCTCAAACACGTGAAATAATTCAGGTCAGCAATCCATTGATGGCGGCATGGATTGATCCAAAGACGAACGACAAGCACTATTTCTACTATCATCGTGGTGAGATTTCGGTAAAGAATCCGAGTGAGAATGCGATCAAGAAAATGAAGGAATTAGCGGTAAAGCTCGATGCCCAAGTTTTTGGCGATGAGGGCGAGCAGTATTGAGGAACGACAGCAATCGCCCATAAGTGCAAGTTCACGACGTTATTGAAGTGTAGTTAAAGGTTGTCCTATGATTAGTAAAGATAACGCTCCAGCAGCATGGGCCACACTGATGTACGAACTTGAAGATGCGCAAGAACACTTGGCCACGCTCATATCGGAGATGAGTAGCCAGGTTGACTATGGTGAGGTAAATCTTCGCGTTGACCTCGGCCATGTGTTTACGCACTTGAACAGGGCTTGGCATCTGCGTGACTTAACGGAAGACCTCGATCAAGAGCAATGGCAGCGAGCCAGCCAATTTCCCAAGGACTTAGACCCGATATAGATCGTGGACGATGGGCTGGATACTGCCCAAAACATACATTCGCGTTCATGTGACAATGTGTGTTTTTTTCGTTTGGCAATTCGTTATGCTCTTCGGCGGCTACTGGTATATTTTGATTCGGACCGTTACCACTAGCTGCCAATCACTGACATTAAGGAGTTGAGTTTGGGATTATCTACAGCGGGGTTGGCATTTCGGCCTAACGCATTCACGATGGACGAGCAGGAGCTAGTGCAGAGGGTCTTTGGAAGTAGCTCTTTCAAGCCGCCAGAAACGCAAAATGCGCATGATATCCGTGTGCCTGGTAATGTGGCAGTCGAGTCAAAGAACGGTGCGACCTTTCTTTATAACGGTGAGATTGCGGGAGAAATTCTCTTCGATGGGCAATCGCTCGAGCCTTCAGTATTTGCGGCACTCGGGGCGCCAGAGCTAATTGTCGTTTTCTGTCATTATGATTCGGGCGGCTCGTTTGGCTATGCCATCGTTAAAAACGGCATCACGGTTCGCTCACGAGTTCACACCATGGAAAAGACGACGGATGTAGGAACGCCAAATAAATTCGAGCTGCCGTGGCTGCAAGCAGAGCCGTTTATTGAGGAAGAAGGTGAGCCACCGGTTTACCGCAATCTAAGTACGGGGGAAGTCACCTCTGATTTCTACCTTACGGCGCTTCTGCTCGTTCAGGTGATGAATGCGTTCTTTGGCCTCGTACCTTGGGATGAGTGGAGCTATAGGACCAAGCTAAATTTCTACAGTAGTTAGCCTTCTGCGAAAATGGCTGTGTCATCGGCGGGGAAAGCGCGGCGGAAGTTCCTGTGATGGAGTCTCGGAAGCATTCAAGTCGCTATAGCACTTGGCCGATATCGGCCACAAGCGGACGTTCGCATACTTGATGAAAGTGAAGGTATGGACCTAAAGATGAGAGATGCCGATGAAGCATCTCGACTAATAGTTGAACTTGCATCAACGCTCATCAAGACAATGCAGTCGATGCAAAAATCTTGGCTCCGTGCCTTCATGCGCTTCGAAATGACCAGCTCAAACAACTGGGGATGCAATGGTTCATATGAAACGCCTGTTGGGGTGGTGCTGTTTGATCCATTCAGCGACGGCAGAGAGCTATTTGCTGCTGTGAACGATCTAGGACCTAAACTTCGACAAGTTGCATCCACGCCCGAAAGAGAAATTCTGGTTTTTCTTGTCGTCGTGGATAGCGACTTCAACTACAACATACATTTTGACAGCACGGATGCCGACCGCTGGAAAATTTCAAAGCTGAACAGTGCTACAGGCATACCTGTAGGGCTCAGCTGACAATTGCAGGCAAAGTTTCGCCGTTTACCGCCGACAGCCTTAATCCAAAGGTCAGCTTCGGGGCGGAAGCGGACGGTGCCATTGAATCGCCACCAGCAGCTTAGTTTCTCCTGGTCCACGGGTCTTGAAAGATGAAAAAACGATGGATCGTGTTGGGGCCATGGTGTTCTGCCGAGCGATTGGCGTGCGATCTCGTCGCTGCCTGATCCACCGACGAGATCGGGACTGGCCTGTCTAGCCTCCCTGCCCTGCAGAGACTCCTGTCGCGCACCAGCAAGAGCTGGTTGAGCTTCGGCGGATTCCCGTATGAACGTTCCCGCGACAAAATGCCTTGCGACGTTAATCTTGGGCTTCGCGTGTCGCGGAGCAATCGATTCAAGTACTTTTTTGCATCATTTCCACTCTGCAACGATGCATTTAAGTTAAAGTGTTGCGTTGAACGATTGAATCCGCAGGCGTTATCCGCCCATCGTGATAAGCACAATCCGGTTCCCATGACTCAAGCCGTCAGAGCGCGAAGGTCGGCTCGTACCAGCCCGTCATACTCGCCTCTGATTGCCAAAAATACCGGGCGTTGCCCTCTGCGAAGGCGTTTGACTGCGGTTGCTGCGACATTGCACATTTTGGGCGTGGTAGCTTCGCTGCGACGACCTAGCGGTCCTTAAATTCCGGGCGTCTTCAGTAGTTACAACTGCTTACCAGTGATACAGCTCTACAGCTACCGAGTTGACGTGGCGCGTATTACTCTGTCCGTACACTACATCACATGTACATTTACTGGTGCCCCGGCGAGAAATGAATCAAATTGTTGCGGCCATCGGTAGATGGATATGTTGGCAGTGTCGCCAAATGGAATCCCTAAATTTAATCTAAACCAATGCTGCGCGCCCCAAACCAACAATTTTTGGGATATCGATGCGATGGTGATGAGGTTGCCGAACCGTTTCAAATTCATATGATTACCCCCATGCTAAAAACTAAACTCGGCTGGATAGCTGTCCTCGGCCTGTCCTTGACGGGCTGTGCCACCCAATATCGGAGCGCGGAACAGCCCTGGCCCCGATATGGTACCGTTGGACAGCCGGAATACCAGACCTTCGAACAACCACGAACCGAATATCGGACCGTCGAGTCTCCTCGGCAGGATTGCTGGAACGAACAAGTTCCGGTCCAATCGGCAGACTCGGGCTACGGCGGTGCCATTCTCGGCGGTATCGCCGGGGGAATTCTGGGAAATCAGATTGGCCGCGGTAATGGCAGGACAGCCGCCACCGCGGTAGGTGCTATCGCCGGCGCAATGGCCGGTGACCGCATATCTTCGGATTCGGCCGGCTACAGGACGGTTCAGCGGTGCCGCACGGTAATTGACCGGAAACAAATTCCTGTGGTAATCGAACAGGGGCGCGTCCTTCGCGAGGCTCCTGATGAGGAACGTTATTACAACGACCGCGATGACCACCGCCGTCGCAATGAAGGGAACTATTGAATATTCTTGTGTCCCGTGACGGGGGCAGGCAAGTGACTCGCGATTCCGCCCAGAAGGAGGGCGGAATTTTCCACTTTTTGTTGTCGGCGAAATAGTAAAAGCTGTGGTTCTTCAGTTTCGCACTGTGCGGCTTCCTGACATTAAACAAACGGCTGTCAAATTCGCTATCCACATCCACGCCAGCCCGAAAAGCTTGCTGCGGGATACACCAGGGTGTCGGTATTGCCATAGCTTCTGGAATGCCCTCGCGACGGCACATCCATTCTTCTATTTGTACAAGTTACATCCCTCGGGCCAAAGTGCCCCCTACCATTTGCACTTTGCAAACGTCGCACGTTGACCCGATGGTTTAGCGATATTTTCTGCCAAACCGCACGAGCATTCTGGGTCACGCAACTGCGCCAGAACCGTAAGCCAGACTTTAAGCGGATGTTGCCCGCTCCTACCTCACCTCTAGCTTCTGCCCAGTGTGCGCCTTTGGTATCCCGCTTGGCGCTCTTACTTCTGTCGGCCGCGGGGTGTTGAGCCCTCTCCTCCAACAAACTCGTATGCGATTCACAGTTATATCCGTTGGCCTTTCCTCTAGGTGCATAACCCTTCTCAAACCCAAACGGCTTCCGATAGTGCAAGCAGCGAGCCAGCTCAAAGATTCGATTGAAAGAGCACTCTTCTCAGACGAGACGAGAAGGCGCCACGACCGTCGTGCCGATTCACAAGCCGAAGCTCGATTTCTCCGACAAGAAGGTCTTGTGCTCGGCCGTGTGCAAATGCAAAAGCATGCCGGCAATCGGTGCAGACGGCCGGTCGCTTAAACAAGAATGCGTCTCGGCTCGATTGAAAGCTCTCGATGTGGCTCTTGACCACCGAAGTCTATACAAGGCAGAGTTCACATACGATATGACAAAACGGCCGCCAGAGCCTTTTCTGGATAAGGTCGTGGATACGAAGAGCAGAACCCTATGGCCCGGCTGGACGAAGACACTTTGGCCGAAAGACTCAAGCCACCCTGTGCCTTATAAGCCCGGCCGGGGCTACACACGGAGGCCTGACGTCATTATCGTCAAGGACCCGACGAAGCCTCCAACGCAGGACAATATCAAACAAGTCGTAGAAATAAAATTCCCTGGAGACCCGTTCCGCCCCCGCCAGCGAGAGGACTATATCGTCATCGCCGGAGACGAAATGAAAATGGTGCCGTTGGCATCTGATTAGTGTGACTGCGACCGGGCCGAGCTCGAGCCCTCAAAAATCCCGGTCGAGCAGCTCGGGAAGGCAGCCGCTCTTCTTAGGTTAATCTATATGGTTGTTGTTAAAAAACGGCCACCGCTTGGTGGCCTGCCAGCGTATTAAGGAATGAACATGACTGAATTACCATTGGACTTGCTGGAACTTCTGCGCGAGAACCCTGATGCAATGAATGTACCTGGGGGCTTGCTCACTAAGCAGGGGCCACAGGACTATGTCGGCAGCGTGCCCGCAATCGCCGGCACGCTCTTCTTCAAGGATGCACATCTCCCGGCAGTTCGCGATGCCATCAGCGCTTGTTTCGAAGAGTTCCAGGTCAAGGCTGAGCCTAAATTCACCTGGCTCTACCGGGAAGACCCGCCAGAAGGGCCGGATAAGGCGGCCTACGCGGAGGCAAAACCGGTGAACAAAATGCTGGTACGTATGGACCCAGACGATGCGGTGAATTTTCATTACACCAGTGGCGTGCTAGCGCAGGACGCGGGTCCATGGGAGTTTCAGGTCGTCGGCCTACCCGCTTGGCGGGCGGAAATGGGAGGCTGGGGCTTATGCGGGCTGCGGTTTAGCGTGCCCATTTTGTTCGTCGAAGAAAATCCCGGAGTTTTCCAGACGCTCTTCGTGAGCTTCGCCCGACGCCTATGTGCCGTCCACGGGTACGGCGGCCACAGTCTAATACTGTCGGCCGCTCGGTACGACGAAAACCAGGCAATCGAAGCATTCCTGGCGTCCAAGCTCCGGGGGTTTGATGCCGGCAACCTTGTCAGCGGCGCAGTCAATGCGCACCTGGGCATTAAAACAGTTGGCTGGCTCACAGCGATAGACAATGATTATGTGGATAAAGTCGGAGGTATATCGGCCATTCGTTCGGCATTACCGATGGACTGGTTTGGCCTATTCGATTATGGAACTGGGCTTGTAATCCAGGGCGGCGCCCAACCCGAAGCCGCACCTGCTGACTCGCCGATGCCCGCGCGGCTGGTGCTTCCCAATATGCTCCTCAAGCCCAGCAGGACACCGAAAATCCGGATGCATTACGCATCCGCTGGGAGCGAGCCGCGGTTGATTGGCCACGCTGCGGAGGAATGGCTGAACCGTTTCGATGTGGCGGACAATGAGCTAATGGCGTACAAGGCTAAGCTGCTAGACGAGCCGAAATTTGCCGAGATACCCGACGTACCAACTCGCCTCTGATTGCTAAAAACAGCGGGAATTCTCCCCGGCCGACATGAAAAACCTCCACGGCGGTTAGCCCGTGTCGGGGAAGTCTGGCGGTGTGCGCGCCGGCCACGCCTCCAATGATTGCTGCACCGTGATATAGCACTTGAACCTGCTCGTTTCTCCACTTTAGCGACAAAGTTCGGCTCAAAAAAGTTCGCGCTGCTTTAAAACAGGTGTCTTCGGCGCCGGCTCTCCGCACATCAGGTCGGCCGGATACGGCTGAAGATATGTCCTTGCGAATTCTGGGTCGTTGCAACCAAGCCACTCGTCGTATTCGCCGGTAGGGACAATGACTAACGAACGCTTCTCCTCTCCAGGGCGATGGAAACGACTCATAAAGGGATGGTTGTCGGCGTTAATGGTCAATTGGGTGAACGAAAATGCGCTCTTCCCATCCACCTCGACCCACTCCCGGTAGAGGCCGGCGACGGCAAATGGTTCGCCGGTGGCCATTCCAATAGACCATCGCACATGCGTTGGTTGTTCCCAATTTGGTTCGAAGAAGCGGACCATTGGGACGAGGCAAAGTTGAGATTTTGCCCAAGCGGACTTGTACGTCCTCAATTGGCCAACGGTCTCGGCGCGGGCGTTCATCGTCGTGAGGCGCTGGCCAGGTGGCATGTGCCGCTTGGGGATGAACCCGTATGTGCCAGTCAGACCTTTGCGATTGCTGGCTGCATCATGAACGATGATTGGGCCAACGTAGTCCTGGTAGAGTTCATCACGCCAATCGTCGCTCTCCTCCATGGAAGTGCGGAAGAAGTCGAAGGCCAGTTGCCGTGAGACAGTTGCGTAGTTGACGCACATGGGGTTCTCCGAGTTGAATGCAGATTGGTGATTTTATCTGGCATTCTGGCCGACGTGGTGGCTGTCGTTTAGACTTGCGTGCCCACTTTTCCTGCCGGCGAGGACTGAGCATGTCAGTCTTGGATAACGTACAATTGTCCGCAATCGGCCAGGAGCAGTCTTTTGCAGTGCGGCGGAAACGGCGATGGTGACTAAACAATGAAGAGATTTGCGATTGAAGGTCCACTGCGTGGAGAAGGGCTAATCGTCCGACAAGCTGGCGGCATGCATCGCTACGGTCACGTAATCCTGTCAGTCGAACCGGCGCAAACGGCGCTTTCATTCACATGGGAAGTCTCGCCTACAAGGATCCCTGAGGAATTTAAGGCAGCGATTTACAGAGGCATCGAGGCACAATTCCAGCCTCACGCAAGGTTTGGCACATACAGCACGGAAGGTCTCCTGATTCGAATATTAGATGGGTCATCACATGCCATTGATTCGAACGAGGGAAGCTTTGAAATTGCGGCATCGTTGGCTTTGTTGAGAGCACTGGACCAACTGGCTCAGGGCTCGACATAAGTTAGGCGAGTGTCGGCTATGGGGCGGAAGCGGACGGTGCCTTTGAATCGCAGCCAGTAGCTTAGGCTTTCCTGATCCATGGTTCTTGAATCTTGAAAGATGAAAAACCGATGGATCGTGTTAGTGACCTGGGTGTGCTGCCACACTCCATGTGTGCGATCTTGTAGCTGCCTGATCCAACGACGAGATCGGGTCTGGCCTGTCTATCTCCCCTGCCCCGCAGAGACTACCCTCGCGCGCTAGCAAAAGCTGAGCGTCCATCTCCATAACGGATGGCAAAGATGGCATATCCGACCGTGGTAGTAGCAGAGCGCCTACCGCGGAGCGCTATGACGGCACAGTCAGTGAAGACGGCCTGGCCCATCATCTGCTTTGTGCTCATAACGAGATCGGGAATGTTGCACGCTGGTGGTGGACTTGCCCTTATGAGCTGACTAATATGGCATTTGGTGGCATTACACCAAAACATAAGCTTGCCCTTGCCGCTTAACCTCTACTTTTAGCGCGCTCTAAAAATGGGAAGATTATCGAGGGATAAGTATAATCAAGGTACAAAATCGAACTATGCATGAAAAAAAGCGAACAACGACGAAATTTCTGCTGAGTAAATTGAAAAGCCTTGTTATAGGGATTGTTGCCTTGTGCATATACGCTGAAGCGCACGCATGTGATGGTTTGATCGGAAGTTATGCGGTGCAAGAAGGCGAGCTCGCCCGGATCTGGATAGAACATCAGGAGCAGGATTATGTCTTGTCGACATACGATCCGGAGCAAAAAGCGTGGACCTCTTATCAGGTGCCGCTCACGCCAATGACGCGTGAGCAGTTCAGCCAGATTCCCGTGCAAATGGATGCCGCTTCCTGCGCACTGGCCGGTGCCGGTGTGTTTTTTGTAAAAACCTTTTCTGGGGCTCAATTCTCCGGCGTGGCTGCAAGTCAGAATGTCGCCGCCCCCATGCGTACGAGCAAGACGGGCACCGTCCTGGTTTCATTGGAAGGATTTGCACCGGGCGGCATGGATTTGTTCCCCGTGCGGCAGGCGATCAAGCCACCGGCAGCGGCAAAGAGCGAATATTGTGCCCATGGCATGGCTACGGATATGAGCCTGTCCGCATTCCATGCGCTGCCGCCTGACCTTAAGCGACTCCGTCAGTCCGAGAACTTCCAGCGCGAGGTGATGTGTGGCCAGTATCTGCATGGATTGATGGCAGGGAGCGAAAATCCAACGTCCAGTCCGGCCAATGATGCCCTTGCGCGCGCTGCCGTGCTGCGGCACATCCGTGTTTTGCTGGCCGCTGGATCAGTTCCGCGCACCGCCAACGGCGAATCGGCATGGTGGGAGGCATCCCGGCGTTTCTTGGCGGGCAGCGAGCCGCCAATATTCCCGAACCAGACCATCCCGGCCATGCGGCAAGATTATTATGCGTTTTTTGCCGAGGAGATTTTGCCCCGCCTGGCCGCTAGCCGACCCGATCCGGCCGACCATGGAAATACCTGGCTGCTGGCACGGCACACGGTCAATTTGCCTGACGATGTGGCATTGCGCACGCTCGATGTCATCAAGACCATGCAAGTGCCTGGCGAACTGGTGAAATTCCACAAGTATCTGGTCGATGAGGTGCTGGGAAAAGTCCGCGTCGGCGCGATAGCCAAGCCAGTATTCGACTGGCTGACGCGGGAGGCGGGGATGGCAGCGCTCGACGCCTCCAGTGTGCTTGACCACGTGATCGTCCATGATGATGTCGCTGGCGTGCGGCGCCTGCTGGCTGCGGGCGCCAGCCCTCTCAATCGCTGGGCTGCGCCGAATGTGCTGAGTCAGTCTGCCGCAGCCACGGCGTACAAGTCCGCCCTGATCGAATACATCCATGGCGGCAAAGGCAAGTTGCAGCCTGACGTGGCCAACGATCTGTTGCGGCGAGCGCTGGACGACTGCAATGGCAATGGCAATGGCAATGGCAATGGCAATGATGCCATCTCTCTGGCGTTCCTGCTGGGGGCTGACCCGACGCGTTTTTTCCTGCATCCGACTATTCCGAAAAATGTGCTTGCGGTCAGATTGCTATACTGCCCCAGCGTGCTTGGCCCACTCTTGAAGGCAGGCATGCGGCTGGATCAGCGCTATCCGCTGTCGATCGCGCGCGATGGGGAAACCGACACGCCGCTGGGCGGCTACTTGAGAATGCGCGATCCGGCCGGCCGTTTGTCGGCGCAGTCGGCAGACGTGGTGCGTATGCTGCTGAGCAGCCATAACAATGCCAATGAAGTGGCAAACAATGGCTCCGGCAACCCGCTACTAAAATATGCAATTGACACGGGCAGCATGGATATCGTCAAAACGATGCTCGATTTCGGCGCCGCCCCACAAGCAAAAGACACTGAAGGCTTCCCCGCCTGGCTACGCGTCCTTGATGGCGACAAGGACGATATTCTCCTCCAGATCATGCAAGCTAGACCCGATCTCGACCTGAACGCATCGCCGGATGAGCGGATAACCCCGCTGGCGTATGCCGAGTGCTTGGGTGCGCCGCGCGTAGCATCGATATTGCGCCAGCGAGGCGCACTGGAAAAGGGAACGGCGCTTTGCCGGCAAGCAGGTAAGAGGACCTGACCATCGCCAAAGTTCGCATCCATCGGCGATATGCTCGGATAAAAAATAGGACCTTTGGTCGATTTACAAAAGTGTGACTGTTCAGCAGCTATGCGGTGAATCGCCACCCGTAGCTTAGCTCTCCTGATCCATGGTTCTTGAAAGATGAAAAACCGGTGGATTGGGTTAGTGACCTGGGTGTGCTGCCACACTCCATGTGTGCGATCTCGTAGCTGCCTGATCCAACGACGAGATCGGGTCTGGCCTGTCTATCTCCCCTGCCCTGCAGAGACTCATGCCGCGTTCAAGCAAAAGTTGCTTGAGCTTCGGCGGGTTCCTGCATTAACGTTCCCGCGGCAAAGCGCCTTGCGACGGTAATCTCGGGTTCCGCGGGGCACGGCGCCATTGATTCGGTTCTTCTTTCGCATCATTTCCACTCTGCAACGATGCATTTAAGTTAAAGTGTTGCGTTGAACGATTGAATCTGCAGCCAGCAGCAGACGTTCAGTTCTTAGCCTCGGAGACCGAAACCTTGCAAGGAGCGTAAGTGGATTTCACGGAATTAGCTTTTAGGAGAGTTGATGATCGTTGGATAAAAGCCGATGACTATGTGGATTGGGCAAGTGAATTACTCGAATGTGGTTGTGACGCCCCGAGCATTTGGGAGCTTGCGGCTTGCCGTTGGGATGCCTATGTCGCCCCGGATCAAGTTGAACGATTATTTCTTTCTTCCGTAGTAGAGTTAGGTTTCGAATTGCCGAACGACTGGTACGCTGCTCTATGCGCATATTCCAGTAGCTTATGTGAAAAAATGTTAAGTGGTGTTACTCAACCATGGGACTGCTTGAGCGAAATGCTGGCTCTTGCGGAGGATCATAACGAACCATATATGCATTGGATATGGATAGACCTATCAAGTGACCTTGAGCCGATCGAAAGGAGGGGACAGGGGTACGTTAGATTCAATGACGCATTGGACCTTAAGAACCCTGATGACTGCATTCGCAAAGTTGCGCAACAGTTCATTGCCCTTTGTGCGATGCCTCATCCCGATAAATTCCCATGGGTCTGGATTTGCCAAGAATGCGACGCAATTAGCGATAAAAGCACATTTACTGAAATAAGCGCCTGTACATGCCAAGTGTGTGGCGCTATTTCTGGAATGAGAAATTTGCGCTACTTCGAGCACCGAGAGGAATTTGTTAAGCGCTGCGCAATGCAGTGAGCAGGAAGGGCGACTGGGTTAATTTGTAGATTTCAATCACTGCGCCAATGTCTGCAATGGGGCGGAACCTCGCAACGACGGCAACCGGCCGGCAAGCAGCGGACGCCCAACTAGCAACTTAAAGGAACTAAGTGGCCTATCATCTGATGATATTTAAACAGTCTACAGCGATTGAGCCAACCATCGATCTCTACTTAGGTTCCGCTCGCACGGTGAATCTCTATTGGGAAGCCGCCAGCATCGATATCGGACTGCCAACGATTAGTGCAATTACGGAACGAGCTGATTCCGAGGCGGGATTCTGCCTTTCGGGTACCATGCTTACTGCTTTTAAGGTGGAGTTGGAGCTGCTTTACAAACACTGGAATACATCACACAAAGGCCACGAATTACCACCTACGCATTCTGAACTGATGCATGCCGTGATTTTAGCATTGGACGATGAGTCGTTTGATAACGCAACGCTGATGATCGCATAGCTCGCTAGTAGATTCGAGAGGCCGCTTTATAGCGTAACCTGCCAACGACGGCGACCGGCCACAAGCAGACAGCCAGTACCTTACTTCAACCTCATCAGATTTGTAATGACCTCAACGTTCGTATTCTCACCGGATTCATTTTGGCTACGTATTCCGGCACAAGTAGAAACTATTTCGATAAAGCCGTTTGTCACGTCCTTCGGAGAGACTGACGAATTGCTTTGCTATGTGGGCGAGACTTTGATTGGCAAGCTTGTGAGGTGTGGCGATGGTGAGGGAAAAGTGATTGCTCTACTCCCTACACTTGATCGTAATCGTGCATATCTCTGGCCAAGCCCAGATATGTTTTTGCAAGCGTTGTTGCATGTTCTGCGCTACGAATCCAACGCGGTCTTGTCTTGTGAGCGTGATACCGATCAAGACAAGGTTTTGTCGCTGACCGAGTATCATGACGTCGCCGCTGTGCTAACTCAGGTGGTTAAATTTAGCAAAGATGGGGCGGGAACGTGTCCAACATTTCTGTATCAGAAACTGTGATGCCGGTTCCGGCCGAAAGCGAACGGTCCATGTCCGCTCACAGGGCATTAATTATTACTTTGGTACCTGCGACCAGAAAGAATGACGATGTGTATTGATAGTTCTGACGTTGTCGACGGGTTAGGAATATCGAAGGCCGATCGAAAAGCCGTCCTTATAATCTCGGATCACCTTCCTTGGGACGATCAAGAGGCGCACTTCAGTCTGATCGAGAGAAAAATCGGAGCCTATCTCGCGCTTATTGCCAGTGGACAGGTGGTCGAAACGTTGCCAGCAGCAAAGGGCAAAGCTGTTCGAATTGAGCTGGTCTACGAGCATGTACCTACTACGGCAGCAGGACGATTCTTGACGGCGACCCGAACCCAACTGCAGTCCAATGGAGTCGAGTTCATTGCAATGAGTCTGCCCAACGTGTATTGATGCCAGTTGCAATCAGTCAAGGGAAGGTCTGCTGTGAGGCGAAAGCTGCCAACGACGGCAACCGCCCAAAAACGGAAATTCTCCTTAGCAAAAATATTTTGTCGCTACCTAGAGCTTGATGGTAGCGTTTTGCCCCTTTTACCTAAAGCGATGCACTAATGTTTCAGAAAATACTCGCCGCTTTCGGCATGTCTGCACTAAAGACACCTGCAGCAGCAACGGATCGCACAGCGATAGAATTCATTGAGGCCGCGAAACACGGCTTGATGCAGCAGACTTCAGCTCATGCAACTACCTGGCACCTAGGGGAGGAGGACCGTTGGTCTGCTGACCTGGATGACGGTACGATCACATTGCATTTTAAAAACGGCATGGTCGCGAGCGCGTCGATTCAGGTCGTTGGCACCTATAACATGTCGGATGGGACGTTCCTTTGGGGATGGGATCATCCGTCGGTTCCCGAAAATTTACGTCACCACGCACAACTCGTGCAGGCGTGGGGCGATGAAAATAAAATAACGGCCTTTACCACACGGACAGTACAGTGCTCCGAAGACGACGCCTGGGCCTTTGCGGCAGTAGCGAACCGCTTAGGGAACGCCAATGGCGTATATCGTGGCCCAGATGGCACCGCATTGGTCTTTATGACTTTCGGAGAAATCCAGCTTAAAACTTCTGATCCCTGTTAATTCATGAACTGGCTGTAGCCGGCCAGAAGCGGACTATCGAAAGTGAAGCGCAGCAAATGGGGGATGCATGTCTCACGTGACCAAATTGATTCTGATATGCCTGGCTCTTATCATTGCGATCACGCTGGCGCTCCTGTCAGCATATGTCGAGCGCATCGGTCCTGAATTGGCCGTGTATGGGAATCTGTGCGGGCCGAGTGGTTCCGATTTCTGCTACAAGCCGGTATTGAAAGGCGGTTTCCCGTTTGCGTATCTGTTCGATGCGACAGGCGTTTCAGTCGAGCGACAACTTGCGTTCGTCGAAGACGATCTGTCCGTTGGTGCTCTGATCCTCGACATTGCCACCTATCTCGCGATTGTTTTGTCGACGATGATGGCTATCTCTCGTTGGCGGTCAGGTCACATGCAAAGCGCAAGCTTTGATAGAACGTGACGTAAAACCCATGTTTCAGCTTGGTCCGCTTCGGGTCGGATGCTCCCTGTCGCGCCACCCCACCAACTTTTTAAGTTGGCCATCAGCTATGCTGGACCCAACAGCCGAGTCCGGCCACAAGCGGCCAGTCAGCATACATCCTTTGGACCGATGATTATGAGCAATCTTGAACGGATCGATGAGTACAAGTATCTATGGGATGGATCTCAGCCAGGGTGGGTTTTGAAGCGGTTCTGCGGTAACTATATCGATCTTTCGCTGGCTTTTCCTAGCACCGGTCCATCGACACGTGAGCTAATGGCTGTAAGGCGGACTGTTGCGCCCTATAGGGCCCTGCCAGTGAAAGAAATAGTGACCCAGTTGCGTGGGCAGGAATCGCTGCTTCTAGGGCGATTTGAGCCGAAAGAAGCCCGCGTAATTGCTGCAGCGTGTCGCCGCGAGGATTTGAACCTCGTCGAGAGTATCGTCGACGCGCCAGAATTTCTACCGATGAATGAGTTAACCGGCGTCGCATTGATCATCGAGGATGATCTACTTGCCGAGCATGTATATACCGAAGCGCTACTTCACGGGATACCTGTGCGTCAGGTTGAATTGTGAGAGCAGTGACTCACGCAAACAACGCGAACGGCTGCTATGGGGCTATTGTGTTGAAAAACGCGAGTACGTTGATATTTAGATAGAAATCTGGCCAGCCTAGACTGGCCAGAACCGCCGCTATTGAACGATCACCGACTGCTTGGAGCTCTGAGGCATCCCGAAATGGTTGCCGCTCGACATTTTCAACACAATAGGGCGAAAACGGACGGTGCCATTGGTGCAAATCGCTGCAGGTACCTACGGCACACCTGATCCATCGTTCTTGGCTGATGAGAATCCGATGGATCTTGTTAGGAGCCTGGGCGTGCTGCCAGGCACATGGTGTGCGAAACTCGTAGCTGGCTGATCAAACGACGAGATCGGATCTGGCCTGTCTATCTCCCCTGCCCTGCAGAGACTGCGGCGGCGCGCTATTACTAGCGCCTTGCACTTCGACGGGTTTCTGCATTAACGTTCCTGCAGCAAAACGCCTTGCGACGTTAATCTCGGGTTTTACGGGGCGCTGAGCAATCGATTCGAGTTATCTCTCGCATCGTTTCTGTTCTGCAACGATGCATTTAAGTTAAAGTGTTGCGTTGAACGATTGAGTCCACAGCCTGAAGCGGACATTGCACGACCAATATCTATATCCCTATGACAAACGACGAACCGCTCAGCAACTCGGATCTCATTGCGTATCACAAGGCAACCGGCTGCCCCGTGATGACGGCAAAGACAGCATTGTTGTCAATGGAACCCTTGTTGCGGTCGAGAGTACTCAAGGCTGCACTAAACCAATCTGGAAAGAGCCAGTTGTACGACCCAATCGAAGATGAACCAACGCTGTGGGAACAAATTCGCGCTGCGAAGGAGGAAGCGAAGATCGTTGCTGGAGCGGTAGCCAATCGTGGTCAATGTCACCAAATATGGGTTGAGCAAGCACGTATATTGACTGCACAGGGAATAACCTGGTTCTCTCCGGCAGTAATGAATCCCTGGACGGTCTTTGATTAACGCCATGGTTCGCTCGGGTACGACTGCTTAGGGGCGGAGCCTGCCAACGACGGCAATCGGCCCAGGCTGTGTAAAAACGCAAAAACTTGAAATTTTCATGGGTAGGGTTACCCTTCCCGACCCTGAGAAAATCGCATAGCGAGCGTTTTGAGAGGCCGATTTTTTTGTTCGCGGTTTTTCCTCACGTTTTTACACAGCCCGGGCCAGAAG
The DNA here is from genome assembly GCF_030397705.1 of Janthinobacterium sp. SUN100. NCBI lineage: Bacteria > Pseudomonadati > Pseudomonadota > Betaproteobacteria > Burkholderiales > Oxalobacteraceae > Janthinobacterium > Janthinobacterium sp. SUN100. The sequence continues at coordinate 22,893 of NZ_JAPUBU010000007.1, forward strand.
CGGACAGTCGGCAATTGACCAATAAAGCTTTACTCAGAAAGTCAGCATGTCTCACCGTGATCCTTTTGATGTTATTTCATCCACCGTTGATCTGGATGATCCGGTAGAGCACGGTGATGCTCAACGCTTTATGGTTAACGCCCTGGCTCGGGTGATCGAATGTCTACCCGTTACCGCGCAGTCTTCTGTTTTGGCTGCTAAACGATATCTTGAGGGCGCGGCAACGGATAGCGAGGCCTTAGCTGTCCGGGTGAGGCTTTGGGAGACCATCCGAGGACGCGATATGTCGGATGACCCTGAGGTGTTGCGTATCAGAACCACGATTTGTGCGCTGCACGGCATGGACGCTGAAGCACCTTACGACAAGTTGGAATACTTTCTGTTTTTTTGGGAGCGCAGCGGCTTAAGCATGGTCGAGCTAGCTGGAGCTATGTTCGACACATACGGCGTTGTTTATCACGACGCTTAATCGGCTGCGGTGGCATATGTCGAATGCGTCAGATCTATGTCTGCTTCGGGGCGGAAGCGGACGGTGCCACTGAATCGCCGCCAGTCGCTTAGGCTTTCCTGATCCATGGTTCTTGAAAGATGAAAACCCGATGGATCGTGTTAGGGCCGGGGTGTCCTGCCTGGCGCGTGGCGTGCGATCGCACAACTACCTGATCCAGCGATGAGATCGGGTCTGACCTGACTATCCCCCCTGCCCTGCAGAGCCTTCTGCCGCGCGCTAGCAAATGCTGGCCTTCCCTACCCGCAACCGCCGGAGAAGGATGGTTTATCCGATCGAGGCAACAGCAGAGCGCCTGCTTTTGCGCGCGATAGCGGCACAGTTGGCTACGATAAACTAGCCCGTCATCTGCTTCGTGCGCTCGGCCAGATCGGAGACTTTGCGCGCTGGCGGTCGAATTGCCATCACGGCGGCTGGATATGGCACCTGACGGCATCACGCCAAAACAGAAGCTTGCCATGGCCGCTTAACCGTAAGCGTCTTCCCTGTGCCGTCTGGACGGCCTGAACCGCGTCATTTATGATCGACTTTTGTCACAGTATTTGTGCCCACAATTTTCGATTTTAGACACAAATTCTCAAACGATCATTTCCACGAATACACGCGGCCACTATCGCCAGCATCCCTTGGAGTTTAAACGCGCATTGGTGGCGCTGTCGCTGCTACCGGGCGCCTCGGTAGCTCGCACCGCCCGCGAACACGGTTTCAATGCCAACCAGGTGTTCAGCTGATGCCGTCTTTACGAGCAAGGGCGCCTCGGCGTACCCGCGTTAATGCGTGACGATGTGATCGGTCGGCGGGGCGTGACCAGGGTAAAGCTGGTCGCACCCATAGTTCCAGAGAGGGGACGGTCGAAGCGTCGAAGTAGGCGGCGTGCCCGTCTCTTACTAAGGCCGTATCAAATCCGGTCAGCGTGCAGCTACTGCAGATTAGGACGATGTACCAAAGGCCAATTGACTTGACCTTGTTGTCGAACAGTGATTGTCCCCTGCATGGCAGGACATTTTCGTACCATCGAAGTGAGTTATCCTTCGTCAAATATCGACATAGCGAGGCAGCAAGTCCTGATCGACCAGGCGAATTTCAATGGCATTAGCGATCTTGACGTGCTCGGGATTCTCATCAGAAAAAGGCTCGTCGGTGACACTCACGATGATGGTGCCGATCTGCTGGTCTTTACCTTGCTCGCCCGTCGCCATGACCGGTACCAAGGCGCGGGCTTCTGGCACTTGCTGGGTCGTCAGTACACGCGGCAGGTACAACATCCAGCCAACACCTGGACGATCCTTGAAAACTTGTTTTTCAAAATAATCGTTACGTGCAACTGTGATCAATACCGGCCGCAGAGAACCCGCGATAATGGACAGTAGCTCTTTCACTCCATGTATGCCAAGCCGTTTCGCCCCGACGCCTTTGTAGCTGATCTTAAACGACCAAGCGGGCCAGTCACTGTCGCTAAACCCAAGCGCCATAGTCGCGCCCTCACCCTCTCCGAGTTCGCCATTCCAGGCGCTGAGAAAACGGAATTTCTCGCCCTTGAACTCCGTCTCAAGTACGGCTTCGGCCGCTGTGGTGAGCTCTCCCGAAGCGTCGAAAACCGGATACAGAAACGACTTCTCTTTAGTATCCTGCGACAAAAACCAGTTCTTTCCAAGCGTCTCGGTTTTCTGCAAGAAACGGGCTACCATTGCGATTTTTTTGACGGTAGGTCGGAACGCAATGGATGGGTTCACAGCATCACGTTTAAATAAAGATTTTATTATCATGTTATGGAATGTAAAAAGTGGTAATACCCAGCTCAGTTAACTGGGGGCGCATGTGCTTATAAGCGAGTGGCGTTTGGAAGTACCATGACAGCGAAGCTGGCGGGTTATTCTTGACAATGTTGGACTGAGCCGCGGCCTGCTTCAATGCCATATTCTCGAATATTTGTTCTTGAAAGTCGTATTTAAACTCACCGTTTGACTTAAAAAACTGGTCATAATCCGCTTTTGCTTCCTGCAACAAGCACAAGCGGGATTGGAAGCCGTCAAAGTCTCTCTCCTCAAACAACCATTCCATGCCTATCAGAAAACCAGTGATACGGGCTTGATAATCACGCGCGGCGGGCGACATGCTGTGTTTAACAGCCATAAGCGTACCCTTGTCTGGCGGGCACCGGCATCTTTCCTTGGCTTCGCTTCGCGTCTCGGCACGCGCAATGGGCGTGACGCGGGCGTCTTTTGCCTCTTCTGCCTCTTTTTTGCGTTTGCGCAATGCCTCGTCCGTGATCACGGCTCCTGCGGCGGCGACACCCAAGGCTAACAAAATTTTCTCCACGACTGCTGGTATAACTAATATCGGTAGCGCGGGCATTATTGCTCCCCTTCCAGTTTTTTATCCATTACCGCGATCAGTTCGTCGAACCGCTGCTCCGGCGTGGCGCCGGGCTTGCGCAGGTAGGCATCGACCAGCGGGTCGTCATGGATCCCGGGCGCGTCGGCTGACAGGTACATCAGATGTACGATATGCGGCGTGGACCTGAAACCGATTCGAATGGCGTAGGTGTACGCCGCCAGCATGCGCTCGATCACGGTCGCCCGGCCTGGCTGGCTTGCCATGTCGGCACGCTTGGCCAAAAATTGGTCCGCCACTGCGATGACGAAATCGCTCATGTCGCCCGTCTGCACTGCACGCCATTGCTCCTCGCTAAACGTCAGCATCGCGCCTCCCTATGATTGCCCGCTTGCCGTCGAGCAGCAAGTGCCATTCGTGAATATGACCAAACATCGCCTCCCGCTGTGCCGGCTCAAGTATTTGTGCCAGCTTCACCAACACGCGCGGATCCCAAAAGCGAAGCAGCGCTGCGCGGCCGTCCGGTAGCCGTGTTTCCAAGTGTAGTTGCAGCAACTGCGCCAGGCCACCAAGGTCCTGCACGGCGAACAGCCAGGTAACCGAAGGTGTTTCTTGCTCCAGTGCGGCCAGGTCTTCAAGAAACGAAGGCGCTGCTCCCGCCATGTCGACCAACCAGGGGCCTGCATGCGCGAGCGCAGCGTCGGGTGTGCCGGTAAATAGCGGGTAGCGCGTCCCATCCTCCCTCATGCGCGTTTGGCGGTGTGTCTCATATTGAACACCGTCGACCAGTGCGTATAAGCACAGCGCCGAGTGATGTTGCTGAAGTTGCTTCAGGCGTTCTGTGACGTCGAGCAACATTGTTACTCCCGGATAACGGTGGTCGCGCCGGCGGCCGCCGCAGACATCAAGCATTCGAGGCAAATGCCGGAGTCGGTATTTGCGGCAATGTTGCCGGCGGTTTCCATCACGTCATTGTCGTCGACATCAGCCGGGTCGCCCACGCTGGACTGGTCCAACCAGATCGTCGTGATTTGGCCGGAAATCAGTTTTGCACCGCAAGCGGTCGAATCCATGTGACGCGCATAACCATTGCCACTGCCGTCCACGACGTCGGTCGGTCCAGATGTGATGGGGAACGTGCCCTTGCATTTGGGGCATACCGTCATGTCGCCGACGCGCGCTATATTCTTGCCATTGATGTCACAGGTGAAATCGGCGCCGATGACCGTACCGCCATGACTAGTCTTGTCGCCCATGACAATGAAAGGTCTGCTCAAATGATGCTCCTGAATGTGTGCTGCAACGCAATAAGTTGCATTTATAGCATATTTTCCAGATACGTCAGGTAAGCACGATTCAAAATAAATAATAATGCGGTTGGATCGGAGCGCAATGAACTTTTCTTTGTTCTAAATGCGACTTGGGACATTGATGCCGATGTAAAAGGTAGACTTGGACCTTCCCCGGCATAACGGATGGTAAATGGTGTTATTTTCGATCGAGCAACCACGGCAGAATGCCTGCTTCTGAGCGGTATAACGACACAGTTGGCTTCGACAGCCTACCCCTCATCTACTTGAGGCGCGAAATGGGATCGACGATTTTGCATGCTGGCGGTAGAGTTGCCATCACGGCTGACGCGACATGGCACTTGGCGGTATCACGCCAAAACAGAAGCTTGCCATGGTCGCTTAACCTCTACTTTTATCGCGCTCTAGCAGTTGGTGTATTCATTTAGAGTAGAGTGTTGCGGCCCCTGATTGAATCCGCAAGTCGTTGGTGATTTTCGAGTAACGACTTATACTATGCATCTCTACTAATAATATTTAATCTGTCGCCATGTTTAAAGTCCACGTTTTAATGTATTGTGGTTACTCTGTTTTTAGTAGCTATAGTGCGCTTGTGAGTAAAGATGGAAAATTAAAGATCCATGAGGTCAATAAATCCCATCCGCTAACGCACTATATGATATGTCAGTCTAATAGACTAATATTTAAAAATCAATTCATATCTGATTCTAATCCACGGTGCGTGACTTTGCAGTTCTTGGAGCACGTATCAACAACTGGGGTTGTAGAGCATGAGTTGATACTTCCAACCACGCTTAATGGAAAGAACTTGGCCGTTTACGTCGCGGCCCATCTCTCTGGTTTTGTTGTCTGGTCGGATAATGACGAACCAGCAAATACATATTCAACGTTCTTTGAGGCGTTAGTATCCATAGCGACACCATTTCATTTCGATGAAAGCCACATGCTTACTAAGTTATTGAGTTTGGAAGTGCTGTATGTTGGCCGGACTGAAATAAAAAAGAACTATCTTAGAATAGATGGGCATGAAAAGTATGCGCGAGCAGCTGATGATATTATTCGAAGCCGTCCATATAAGGAACTTTTCCTGAAATTGCACAATTTCGAAAACCCAACATGGATGGTTGCAGAGAATGAAGAAAGTGCAGAAAGAAAGCTGAGGTCGATTCGAGATCTGGCAAAAAAGCATGACCATCCGGCTTGGGTTACGCTTTTTGAGGCAGCGTTGATTTATCATTTGAAGCCATACTTGAATGTTCATTTTAAGAATATTTTTCTTTCTCCAAAACACATCGGGTATAAGCATCTATTAGACATAGGAATCAATACCGCGGATATTGTTATCGATGAGAGCTTGCGCTCCTATTGCACAAAGCTTACCGATAATAGCTATACTCGGAAGCTTCAATTTACTTTCCCGCTTGATTCATAAATATCAAACTCTATTTGAGCGTAGGCTTGTTTAACGGGAAATCACGAACTTCCTAGACGTACGTGAAGTGCATAAAATATTGCTTTTCGAAATCAGCCGGGAGCAGCTTGTTGTTGAAGCTATGACGGAGTTGCAGACTGTGGAATATCTCGGCGTTCCCTTACTACAACGGACGGTGAGGGACGACATATCTGGCCGAGGCAGCATCATCACGCCTGCTTCACAGCACTATAAAGGCACAGTTGGCTACGACAGCCCGCCCATCATTTGCTTGAAGCGCTCGATGAGATTGCTGATTTTGTTCACTGGCGGTGGAATTGCCGGCATGGCTGGCCCAGTATGGTATTCAGTTGCGTCACTCGCTATGCAACGACATAAATCCCCTTCCCTAGTTTTACAACGTTTTCTGCCCGTAGATGTACGTTGATTGCCAACGCAACAGTGCTACGCCATCTGGCGCTGTTAAAACCAAGCTCCTCTAAATCTTGGTGATAGGTTCCTATTGAAATCTCGGAGAGCTCGAATTTCGTACCCGCGGACAGCAGCATCAGCCATGCGGTGACAAGAACCTGTGCTGCGCGATAGATTGCACTTTCTCCTGACGGCTCAAATCCATCAAATACCTGAGGTCGACGGTTGTTCCTGAAGGCATACTCTCCCAAGGCCGCAGTCGCGAGAAAGAATGGAAGTTCGTTTCTCGTCGCTAGTATTTCGCTCCAGGAGGATGAGTTCAATAGGGAACGAATTTTTTCATCGAAGTCAATCAGTTTTAAAGCCAATCTTTGCGTTAGTGAGGTTGTTTGGTTTCCCATATCCCCATCGCAAACGAGGCACGAACGCGCAGGCCATGTTGCTGGAGTCATACGATCACAGGCGACACAATATTCCAAGTCCAACTCTCTAAAGTACGCTTCTTTGTCCGAGTCAGCGCGTGCCAAAACGACGCTTCGCAGAGAGTCTTCGAACCATGTTAATGCTGGCCACGGATGTGAGCGAACTAAGTGTTCAAGCCACAGAGACATCGAACTCCCCCGCTCATGTTGTACCAGCCAGCATTCCAAGGAGTAGCACCACGTCAGATTGATGGTCTCAATCCCCGTGAGTTTTTTTGTCTGATGACCGGCCAACAGTGTTCTAGGGTGTAGCCTGTGCCTTATGTTGGTCAGCGCATTGATGTTTGCAGGCATTGTGAGGATTTTTTCCAAAAAGCCTCTCGCCCCGGAACGCCCAATATATTCCGCAGAAAACATTGACATGCAAACGGTCGTGGCCCGGGAATATGCGCAAAATAATTCTATGTCTGATAGCTCTTCTGCGCATATGATCATGACGATGGGTGACTCCATGCCGCGAAAACGAGAAATTGCCTGAACCTGAATGCCATCATGTTCAAGCAAGAAATGCTGTATTGACTTGGGTAATCGTTCGAATCCGAATTTGCTCAACACAGTGATTTCACCAGGTGCGATTCCTCGTTCAAACAAGTCGCCAGTGATGATAGGCAAGACATCCTCCCAGTGCTCCACAACCATCTCTCTAACGGTATCAATCTCTAGCATGCGGGGAGTGCTTAACTGCAATTGAGTCGATCGAACCTCTTGCAAGCGATCGGTGACAGCTTTCGGCATGCGCATTACTACTGTCATGTGAAAAGGCAGGACACCATCGAGTAAAGTGCTAAGTGTTGCCAGTGTCGTAGAGTCCTTCTCAAACGCAAAAACCTGGGTTTCATCACAAAGCGCAATCATTTGACGATCTGCAAACCAGGTGGCAAGTACTGCGCACCAACGAGGTTTCAATGCCTGCGCTTCGTCCAAGATCAGTGAATCATATGAATCAAGAAGACCTTGATCAATTGCCGCCGAGAGATCCCCGACGCAATCACCTTGACTCCATTCACGAAACTCTGCATCGTCCAATAACGACAATCCCAATTTCGATCTAGCAATTCGGCACAATTTATGCCATGTTAAAACCGTGCAATTCGTCTCATTCAGCTGATTTCCCCAGTACTCACTTAACAGTGAATTGAACGTCAAGACGAACACACGACGTCCAGCTTTGTGAAGCCGGCGCGCTGCTTCGATTCCAATCAGCGTCTTACCAGTTCCTGGCCATCCGGTTACAATAAATTTTTCTGACGTCAAAATTTTGTTGGTTACCGATGCCTGTTGAGGCGTAAGTCTCAACCAAAAATGGTTGTCATATTGAACCTTCAGCCCCCAATCTGGAGTGCCGTCAAAGTTAGGGCATAGCGCCTTTACTAGCTGTGCGATTTTTACGGGGCCAAGTGGCCGTGTCTGCAGCGCTCTCCCCCAGTACCTCATCAATCCGAGTACTTTCGCGCCCAGGTCAACCATGGCGCTCATATCAAGCACTATGGATTGACTTTCTTCTATACTTGCATCTACAAGGGATGGCGGAAGGCTATCAGTTGGCAGTGAGCTATCTGGAAAACACATGGCATATCCAATACGGCATCGTAGCGAGCTGTTACCTGCGAGCCAGCGTGCAAGGCCGTGGACGTTATCACGGGTTTGTTTTACAACGCCAATATGTTGATTATTTCGCATTAATACAAAAGCCGCACCTTCAATCCTGTAGCGCCCCCCCTTTACTTCGATTGCCAAAATACCAAGATCGGGATGCAGGATTAAGAAATCAATTTCACCTGTGGGCGGCCTAAATTCTCCGCCAAGTTGACGAACTGCCGCCGAAAGCCAAGGTAGACTGTGTATAACGATGAAATCGTCGGAGAGTTGCGACTTAAGCTGACTGTAAACAAGAGGTTCACTCGGGCTATCAGTTTCCGCAGGCCCAAAATCGGGAATCATTTTTGCCATGAGCTATTCATTTTTTTGCATTACTCAATTTTTTGGGGGCATTCAACGCGATTCGCTACCAGTAGCTTAGACTCTCCTGATCCATGGTTCTTGAAAGAGGAGAACCCAATGGAGTGTGTTAGGGGCCTGGGTGTCCGGCTAGGTACCTGGTGCGCATTCTGGTAGCTGCCTAATCTAACGACGAGATCGGGGCTGGTCTGTCATCCTCCTGCCTTGCATAGGCTTCTGCCGCGCTCGAGCAAGAGCTGCTTGTGTTTCGGCGGGTTCAGGCGCTGTCGCGAGGTTTGATTGCTACGGCTCAGCGCTGCGATGGCTTGAGTTGGAGCGCGCCATCCGTTCCTTGAGTTGGATATCGGATAGCTTGGCAAACCCAAGTTATTCGCTGTAACGTTATCCTTTAATGCCGAAGTCGGCGGTTTTGATCTTTGCCATTCGCCCGTCAGGATGGTGCCAAACAACGCCCTCAATGCGTCTTGTCGCCAGATAATCGCGGATTCCCTCGAAGGTGCGCGGGCAATCTTCGAGTATGTCGCGCCCATGAGGCACAAGAATGTGTTCGGTTAAGTTTTCAGGATTAGGGCCATGCCGTGTGCCAATCTTCGGGCCGCATACCTCATAGGTACCATCGGGAACCGACAGGTTGTGAAACAGGTTTTTGCTACCCCATGCAATTCCCTCCATGATTCTGGCAGAATCAGGGCCGATAGCTGGTACCCACCCCGGCCAATGTCCGCTGACAGGGTCGGATTCAGGCTGAGCTGGAACAAATTCGGGCGGTGGCTTGCGCCCAGCTTTGGCATCGTAACGTTTAAATACCTTACCCGATTCCACCAGGACGGCCATCCCGTCCCATTTGCGCGTAGCTACGCCATGCCCTTCCATTACCCATTCCGATCCTGGCACCACCTCGTTGCGAACGCAGCGGTCGCCATCATAGTTGCGCTGAAAAACTGAAGCGATCTTTTTCACGTATTTCCAATACAAAATTAAAAAGTCGAGTATGTTAGTTTGCAATCAATAGTAGATGATACTCCAGCCGCCGTCGAAATTGAATTGCCGGAAACTTTTGCATTCTGGTCAGGCCACACAGATTTAGGATATGGAGATGGAGCAGTTGATATTTGGTTGCTTAAAGTTTAACCAATTCGGCAAAGGCGGTTAGATGTTGATATGTGCCCACAATCCGAAATGCTGTCACAGGATTGGTAGCAAGCCTATTCTAGTCGGTTACAAAAAGAAGCTGCTTAATCGGCTAGTCAGAACTTAGTGAGCTCGTGGCAGTTCAACACTCATGCGACACCTAGCCAACGATGATGTATGTCAAGGGAGAGGTAATTTTCTTCGAAAAATTCCATTGCCAACCTTGTATGTATCTGAAATTATGGCGCCCTTCGGAAATTTTTCATCATTGCAGGGTAATTCGCAATCTATTGTTGCGATCCGCTCAAACTCATTAAGATCAATTTCAGTTGAGATGGATGCATTAATCGGGTATTCAGAGTTCGGTTGGCTCCATGTGCCGTCTGATCTTTTTGATACACGCTCTGCTTTTGTCATCATGACATTTTCTCCTTGTTCATGTTCCACATTTCCTTCCTCGTTGATTGCTTCAGTCGTGCGAGACCTATAGATTGATAATACGTTAGGACTGTCACGTAGGAGAGGAGCTGAAGGTCTCGAGTCTTGCCTTCCTGGAGGAAACTAGATATGGATCGCCAGGTGAATCTTCCTGCCAGAGGCTCGGGTACCGGCGGCTCCACACCAAAATAGACACTTGCCCGGGCCGCTTGATTAATCGCCATCAGTAGCTTAACCACTCCTGATCCTCGGTTCTTGAGAGATGGAACACCAATGGATCGTGTTAGGTGCTGCCAAGCACTTGGTGTGCGATCTCGTAGCAGCCTAATCCACCGACGAGATCGGGTCTGAGTCTATCTCCCCTGCCCCGCAGAGACTCCTATCGCGACCTAGTAAAAGCAGGCTTTCCTTGGCTATAGCTGCCGGCGAAGGATGGTTTATCTGATCGAGGCAGCAGCAGAGCGCCGGCTTTTGCGCGCCATTGCGGCACAGTTGACTACGATAAACCAGCCCGTCATGTGCTTCGTGCGCTCGGCCAGATCGGGCACGTTGCGCGCTGGCGGTGGAGTTGCGATCACGGCCGGCGCGACATGGCACCTGACGGTATCACGCCAAAAACAGAAGCTTGCCGTGGTCGCTTAACCTCTACTTTTAGAGCGCTCTAAAAATGGGGGATTACCCGTCGTGCTGATATCCACCAGACTTTTTTCTCGATTGTCTGGGTACTTATCTGCTGGCGATATATTCGGAGATTTTCCTAGGCCTTCTTAGTCTATCTTGTCTTGGCATCGATATTGGTTAATGAGACTGAACCGTGTAAGGTGTGGTATACAGCGGTGAGCCGCATTCCAATTTTTCTTATTTGGCAACTTGCCATCGTCGTAGTTTGGAGCAATATGAGGCATCCGTATCCACCGTATTCTGCCATTGAGCTTGCGCTGAACGAGGTTATTCTAGCTGCTCGCTTGAAAGGGGTGAGCTTCAAGAATACTGAATTGATTACTACATCAGAGGAGTGGGATAGAGAACTTGTAGTTTTATTTTTTTATCAAAATGACACTGATGTGCAATGGAATCAAGAAACCGGCATTAATGAATGGCTGCAGCGAAAATTCGTTCATGAACTGAATGCCACCAAAGTCCGCTATGGTTTTTCTGAATTTCCAGAGATCACTTTCATGTTTGACTCTGAAGAAAATGTTAAGGCGAATTTTCAAGGGGATTATTTTTTGCGGCTAAGGTAGCGTCTCGCGACCACCGTTTAGTTCGCAATCCAGTTGCTGACACTCATTTTGGAAGGGGTGAATTGCCACCCGTCGCTTACACTCTCCTGATCCATAGTTCTCAGAAGATGAAAGATCGATGGATCGTGTTGGGCATGGGCGTCTTGCCAGCCGCCTGGTGCGCGATCTCGTAGCTGCTAGATCCAACGACGAGATCGGGTCTAGGTCTATCTCCCCTGCCCCGTACAGGCTCCTACCGCGCGCTAGCACTAGCTCCTTGAGCTTCGGCGCGTTCCTGCACTAACGTTCCCGCGGCAAAACGCCTTGCGACGGTAATCTTGGGCTTCGTGTGTCGCGGAGCAATCGATTCAAGTACTTTTTCGCATTATTTCCGCTCTACAACGATGCATTTAAGTTAAAGTGTTGCGTTGATCGATGAATCCGCAGCCAATAGCAACCGTTGAGTACCTCGACTAACTGCGAAGAGTCAACAAGGTAAAACTATTTGCTCAACCGGACGGCGATAGCGCTATGCGCCTCCGCCGCCAGTTAACACAACGTTGATTGATCCAGCATGGACATTATCGCCATCTTACAAAAGAAGATTTCCTTACTTGAATCTGGGGTACACTCGGCTGGGCTTAAGGCGACGCTTTCCCACATTGAGATTGCATTCCGTCACCTAAGGCGCGGTCAAAAAGATGAAGATCAAACTGCATTCACCGATGCTGTTTACAGAACGAATCAAGCGTTCGAGGGGGGCATAAAGGAAGCATATCGTGTTCTTACCAAGAAAAACCCTGAGAATGTCCGCCCGTATGACATTGAGTTGCATTTCTCCAAATCTGGAACATTCAGGCAGCGCGTTTTGGATCAATTCACTAACTACAGGAAGGAATGGAGAAATCCATCAACACATGACTACAAGTTGGATTTTAACGAGAGCGAAGCATTTCTGGCGATAGTCTCTGTTACTGCATTTTCTTGTCTCCTTCTAGATGAAATAGCCCGACAGCTTGCGTACGATAGGGAGGTGATTGCAGTACAAGAAATTGCAGGCAAAGTAAGGCAAGAAGTTAACGTTAGCAATGGTGATCTCCTTACGAGAACTGTAGAGGCCCTAAAAGTCTATTTCTTGCGACGCACTCATGAGCATGTCAAGAGTGGTACAGCAGCTCAATGGCTCGGGTCTATTAGTGGCTTTTTGTCTGCGATCATTCCAGACGTAGCAATTACGATCGATGCACCGCTGGGAAAAGAGAGCCTTCATATAACTGCCGATCTGTTGATTGAGTGTGGCAATGAAAGAGTGATAGTTGAAATAAAGAACAGGTTAAACATCCTGACTTACAAACACCTTCTCAACCAAGTAGAACAATTGATGCTTTCATCTGGAATCAGCGACGGAGTGATATTTTTCCTACCGACAATGCTCGAATCAGAAAAAATATACGAGGCCGAAAATGTACTTCTTGATGGAAATGGTAGACTGCGCACCATTAGTCCGATAGCAATCTAATTTGGCGCTTAACGTCGCTCGCTATGGTCACTGGACGGTGCGCGATGAAACGGCGCAGTGCCGGTTAGCTCCATGTCGAACGAGCACATTGTAGAACTGCGACCGTCCGAAAAGGGGCCATAAACAGACAATGCTCATGACGTTGGGACGCCTAAAGTTCACCACAGTTCAGTTTAGCCCAGTGAGGCTAGCTTAAAGTGTGTTATTGCGTCATACTGGAAATCTCAAAGGCGTCATTTTGAGATCCGCTTTACGTTAGAATGTAAGCACAAACTGTAATTTTTGAGCCACAAAGGAGAGCATTCATGGCACTTAAACCAGGACCAAAGCCGATAGCAAAATCAACAGGGCAGCCGGATCAGCGCCGCCGTGATAACAAAACCACACCAGGGAATACACCATCCCTCAAACCTAGCAAATCTAGCAATCCCCCAAAAAGTAAATGATAAGGGGGCGTTAACCCGGCAGTCGACCACGTGTCCTGCACACACTGTACGCTGGGCGATAAAGCCGCACGGCGCAGGTCACGACTACTTTGGTCATCTATGCCCTGTGAGTCCGCTTTGGGGCGGTACCTGCCAACGACGGCTACCGGCCGTGAGCTGCCGGTAGCGAGAGACGGGTTTGGTTGATCCACAATTGATAAGAATATTGGAAAATGCCTGTTGAGTTTTTTCAAGCGCCATCCGGAACCCGAGTTAAACAATCCTTCGATTCCCCGACGGTATATCTTGATCATTGGGCTATTCGGCTGTTCAGTGATGATATAGCCCTGCAAGATCGTCTAGTGGCTGCTTTGCTGGGTAAAGGAGGCACGTTACTTCTTTCCATGATTTCACTCGGTGAATTTGCTGGACCGAGTGATCCTCGACATGTCGATGATGCGGAGGCGTTCATCGAACGCTTACTTCCCAACATATATTTGACGGATTTTGCGTTTGACAAGGTTCTTGATCGGGAACACTTAGAGGCAGACAACTCGACTCGTTTCTGGCCATCTGCAGATCTGCCGCAGTTGAAGCTACTTTCCGAACGGCCGCAAAATCCTCCGCTTGGTGTCACGATGCACGGTTTCATAAGAATGTCATATGAAAACCGCGAGGTTATCGGGCAAATGATGAAAGGACTGGCTCAACAAATCGCAGGTGGGATCAAGGATGCCAGGGCTGACCCTTCCTACATTTCCAAAGCCAAAATGGTCAAACCTGATGACACTCGCCCCCGAACGCATGTGATCATCGGCGAGCTAATGCGCGAGTACTACCTGAATCCGGGCCTCCCAATTAAAGAGAACGATATCGTCGATATGCTGCACACCGCTATGCCGATCAACTGTTGCGACTACGTTCTTCTTGACGGTGCCTGGGAAGAGCGTGTGGCAAAGATGAAGAAACGAGTTGAAAAAAATGGCTCGCATATGCCGTTGGCCAAGTGCTTTTCAAGGCGAAATGACGGTGTTCGTTCGTTCCTCAGCGATCTCGAAGCATTTGATCAACATAGACTGCTGAAGCCTGCCCTCCCATATTGAGAGTAACGCTCTGCCCTTGCGGCCCAAGCTCATCTTTAGGAAAACCAAGAATTGGGCGAAGGTCTGAAATGGGGCGGTAGCGGACGGTGCCACTGAATCGCCGCCAGTCGCTTAGGCTTTCCTGATCCATGGTTCTTGAAAGATGAAAACCCGATGGATCGTGTTAGGGCCGGGGTGTCCCGCCTGGCACCTGGTGGGCGATCTCGTAGCTGCTTGATCCACCGACGAGATCGGGTCTGGCCTGTCTAGCCTCCCTGCCCTGCAGAGACTCTTGCAACGCTGAAGCCATAGTTGCTTGAGCTTCGATGGGTCCCACCATGAACTCTACCGTGGCTAAACCTCTTGCAACGTTAATCCCTGGAATTGCGGGGCGCGGAGCAACCGATTCAAGTACTTTTTCGCATCATTTCCACTCTACAACGATGCATTTAAGTTAAAGTGTTGCGTTGATAGATGGAAGCCGCAGCCAAGAGCGGACGAATGGGAATCCAATCCACATGGCGCATAACGCTAATTTTGTGAATATGGCGGCAAGATGAAATGTCTCACCTGCGGAAATTCCAGCTTTGATAGACCAGTGGACAAATCGAGCCTGGAGATTTGGTACTGCAAAGTGTGTGGCAATGAGTGCGCCGTACGTTGCCACCACATCCCGGATCTATCGGAGATGCAAATAAGTGATCTCTTCATTGGAACAGCCTGTATCGATCCCGGACCTAACGCTCTGAAATCTCTTATGAAGTTAAAGAAGGTACTTGCGTTTTCCGAGCGATTTGAGCCTGCTCTACTTGAAGCGCAATACAAGGCAGGCAAGCTTAAATGGGAGCTTGGCTACTTCTTGGATTTTGAGGTCGCGCAAGCATTCGCGATGTGCCAAGCTATCGGCATTCCAGTAACGTTTGAAATTGTTCGCTCACCACCGTATGCGACTGCGGCCGGCGAAACGCAATGATCTGTCTATGTCCGCTTTGGGGTGCGGAAGCGGACGGTGCCGTTGGGGTAAATCGCTGCTGGTACCTACGGCGCACGTGATCCATCATTCTTGGCTGATGAAAATCCGATGGAGCGCCTGAGGGCCCGGGCGCCCTGCCAGGCGCTTGGTGTGCGATCTCGTAGCTGCCTGATCCACCAACGAGATAGAAGCTGGCCTGTCTATCTCCCCTGCCCTGCAGAGGCTTCTGTCGCGCTCAAGCAAGAGCTGCTGTAAGCGTCAGTTCAGCGCCGTCTTGAACTTCTTGCTGGTCGCCGATCTGCGCTAGTATCTCGCCTAGCCACTCTTCAACACGGTTTATAAGGGAACGATGAATACTAACTCTAAACGGCAGGTCACCGAGGAAGAGGTCTTATATGTTGAGGAAGCATTTTCGGAGTATGAAGCAAAGGGACGTACGCGGAAAAAATGTCCCTGGTGCTCTGGAGAATTGAAGTTCAATGCTTTGGTCTCCGGTTACAGCATTCTATGCATCACCTGCGAGTTTAAGATATCAGCGCGTGGCGTATAGATTCGCCACCAAATGATATGGTAATCCCCCATTTTTAGATCGCGCTAAAAGTAGAGATTAAATGTTTAGTTTCGCGTGATCATATTCCTCGTCGCAGTATGGCCCTGTTCCGTGCCAGAACCGTGCTTGACGAGTTGATCGGCGGTTTACCACCGAGATCGTCCCACCGATTGCAGCACATCGCATAAACCTCAGTCCATAAGCTCACGCATTCATCCCCAAGCCTGCCCCTCCCCGAACATCCGCCAGGAAATCAAGGAGTCTGGACTATCCGACAGCGAGGCTGCCACGGATGCCGGCAAGGCCAATGCTTCGCGCGCACATCGGGCTTGGGTGTCCTGCCAGGCACCTGGTGTGCGTTCTCGTCGCTGCCTGATCCACCGGCGAGGTCGGATCTGGCCGGACCATCTCCCCTGCCCCGCAGAGACTCCTATCTCGACCTAGTAAAAGCAGGCTTTCCTTGGCTATAGCTGCCGGCGAAGGATGGTTTATCCGATCGAGGCAGCAGCAGAGCGCCTGCTTTTGCGCGCGATAGCGGCACAGTTGGCTACGATAAACTAGCCCGTCTTCTGCTTCGTGTGCTGGGCCAGATCGGGGACTTTGCACGCTGGTGGTGGACTGGTCATCACGGCTGACGCGACATGGCACCTGACAGTATCGCGCCAAAACAGAAGCTTGCCATGGTCGCTTAACCTCTACTTTTAGCGCGCTCTAAACCAGCCGTCGCCGAAGAAAAACTTAACGTAGTGTCCGGGATGGGTTGACCACTACAGTCGCGGCGCCCAGAGACACGCGTATCATGGGGGCGGGCGTCTCCGGTTGCTCGTTTGGCCGCAGTACGCCGGTGTTGCCACTGGCTGCGTCGGTGGCGGGTGAGCCTGGCGGCGCGTTGCCGCCTAGTGGCGTGCCGGGGGGGTACTGCGACGGAGCGGCCACAGGTGGCTGTGGTGTTGGCGGCGTAACGGACGCAGGCGGCGCTGGTGGGGGCCCTTGTTCTGCCGTGGCGGCGGTTTTTGCTTCCAGATCCGCCAGACGCTTGAGCAAGGCTGCTTCGACAGCCTTGCGATCGCTGTTGATTTTGTCTTGCGCTTCCTTGTCACTGTCATATTGGGCCAGCTTCTTGCCGGCATTGCCGACCCATTGATCTTCTGGCGAGATCTGGCCCGGCACCATCATGCTGGCATCATCCACATTGACGGTGGCACGTTTATCGGTCGACTTGGGAAGCTGCCGGGCGGGGCTGCCGGACTCGGAATAGGCCAGTACCGCCCACAAGACGCCAATGCAGGCTGTCACGATACCGGCGGCGGCCAGGTACTGCTGCTGCCTGGGCGTCAACCGTGCCGTGCAGGATTTCAGTGTTTGCATGATGCGCATGGCGATTCACTCCCCTGCCCTGATGACATAAACCCGCGTGCTCTCGTTCGGACGCAAGTTAAGGTTGTCGATGGCGACGGCCAGGACATCGCCATCGTCGCGGTCAAATTCCTGTTCTGCGAGCACCAGCGGCGCGCCGCTGACATTGCTGAGTACATAGGTCTCGCCGATGAGGCCACGGCCTTCAAACTGGCGGATGAGCGTCATTTCCGCTTCCGCCCACAGCAGGCGCGCTTCGTCGCGCTCTTCCATCCGGACGTCGTCGGGCACCTGCTCGGAAGCCATGAACATCAGCATCGATTTCAGGGAGCGGATGAATGTGGCGGACCTCGCTGGCGCCGCGCCGACGGCATTGGCTGCCCTGGCCTGGCGCCTGGCCGACTTGTCCGAGATCACGATGGTGTCTGCGGGAACCTCCGCGCGGTTCAGGCGCAAGGTGTAGGTGGCCGTAGCGGAAGAAATAAACAGGTTGATCGGCTTGGCAGCAGTGCCCACCGGCTGAATATAGATCTCGCCTTTTGCCAGATCGCAGGCAAGCGACAGCTGGCCGCCGGGATTGACGGCCGTGCCGGCGCCTGGCGCTACGGGCAGGCTGGCGTCGGCAGGTTTGGACGCACAGTTGCTGCTCGAATAGATGTTGCCAACAACGTCGATGATCTTGCCGCCCTCGATGCGGATGCGCGTCGGTTCATGCGCGGCGATGACCGCCTCGATGGTGGCGCCGTCCCTCACCTCTCTGGTCTGGTCGGCCCAAGCGGGGAGCTCAACGAGCCCCAGCAGCAGCCACGCCAATGGCAGTATCCGGTTTTCCATCTTTCAACTCCTTAAAATCTTTCAAATGCACGCGCGCGCCACGGAAGACGAAGTCCGCACGGTAGGTCTTGAGGTTGTCAGAGGTATTGGCCCCGTTCACCTGGGTTTTGAGGTAGCCGGTCATCGTGACCGATTGCGTTTCTTCGTCCGGCACCAGTTGCTGCATCTGGAAGTAGGTGCTGGCATTGAGCTTCTTCAGTCTTGCCGCCTCCAGGTCCTGGCGGGTCTTGATGCTGCCGGCGTTCTCCGGCAGGCACCAGCTGAGCAGCATGTCCTTCTTCCATTCGATTGACTTCGGCGTGACGTCCAGCATCAGGTAGGCGATATAGCCGGACATCTGTACCAGATAGTCGTTGCTGGCCCGGCCATCCTCGATCCAGAATGTTTTGTTGATAGCTGGCGGCACAATGACAGTGCGTTCCGTGCCGGCGATACGTACAATGATCATCAATGCCAGCATCAGGCAGACGGACAAGATACCGATGGCCAGGCGCTGGTCGAACACGCGGCGCCGCAGGGCAGCCAGGTCATCCTGATAGGTTTCCAGTTTCACAGAGGCCTCCTTTTCGCTATCCAACCATCTTGCGGATATGCGATGGCGGGGTTGAGCGCATGGACGTCAGCGGAGTGACAGGCAGGTACCAGTACGCCCAGTGCAGGACAAAGGCCGGATGCTTATCCGCTTTTTTGCGACTGAGCCAGCGCGACACGGCGACGCCGGCGCAGACCGCGAGGAAAAATCCGAGTTTGCTACTGGCCAGATAGCCGACAAAGATGGAGAGGAGGACGGGAACGGCGACATCAAAGTCCCATAGACCAATCTTCCATTGGTCGTCCAGCCGTCGCGGAATATAGGTGTCGGCTTGCATGGCGCCCTCCTTTTCCCAATGTGCGGTGTCTGCACCAGCCTGGTTCAGATCGTGGCGCCCATGATGGCGCCGCCAATGACCAGCCCGACCGAGCCGAAAATCGCCATGCCGACGTAGAACAGCACCGGACCGAAATTGCGCAGGGCAGTCAACGAGATCAGGGCCACCACGAAGCCGATGACGCCGACCACTGCTTTAACGCCGGGTTCCAGCACGGCCAATTGCATCAATGCTGGCGTCAGCGGACCGGTGATGCCGGTGAATGCGACGAGGTCGATGGCAGTGGCGGGAATAGCGGCGAGCAGGCCCAGGGAGATCAGGGTGAGCAATGCCAGAACCTTGGCCGCTGTGGAGACGCGCAGCCCAAGCGGCCGCTTGCCGTGTTGTTTGAAAGGGAGAACTGTGACGTATTGCAGGGTGTTCATGTGCATTCCAATCGTGATCGTGAATAAAATTGCCTAAAACTGTCTGTGCGGGCGGCTAGGTGATGCGGCATGCCGACCTAGGAGGACCACGGACGGGGCATTGCCACGCGATCGCGCCCGGCCGGCACGCTCCCCGTGCCGAAGTCAGGTTGATCAGGTGAGTTGGGGTTCTCATCTCTGCACCTGCCGAGGTGCGTCGGCGGTGAGGCTGAGCTCTACCCTCCGGTTGTTCTGGCGGCCCGTTTCGGTCGCATTGGCGGCGGTGTAACAGCAGGCGCCGCTGCTTTCCACCTCCAACTGAACTGCAGGAACGTGCAGATGGCGGCGCAGATAGCGCTCGACCTTGGCCGCGCGCTGGTGTGCGATGGCATCGTTCAGGGCCGGCGTTCCGGTGTTGTCTGTTCTGCCAGCGATACGGATATGGGACGCTGGCTGCACCAGCGTGAGAAATTGCTGCAGAACGTGTTGCGCCGTTCTATCGAGACGGGAAGAGCCCGGCGCAAAGTACACCGCAAGCTCGGTGACATCGGACAAATCATTGTCGTTCGCCGCACCGGTTCCCACGGGTGTCCCAGCCAGTGTCCGCTGCGTGCTGGCTGCCGCGATCGTCGTTTGCGACACCTCTTCAATATGCGCATCCCGTCTTACCAGCGTCTTGGGCGTGCGCGTAGGGCAAGCTGGATCGATACACAGGCCGTAGCGTGCCTGTCTACCGTAGTGAAGCTGGGTGATGATCTGCATGTGGGACCCAGGCGTGGCTGCGCGGGAAGGCTGTCCTGCAGGTTGTGGCTCGGTATGCACATTTACGCAGGAGGCCATCAGCAAGCTGACGGCAACCATTCCTGTGGCGGCTAGGGTGGCATGAGCAATAGAGCGTCTCATGTCAGCCCCACTGCCACCAGCGCAGGCTGCGTTGGGACGACCGACTCAGCTCGCGCATTTTTCTGCGTCCGGTACCTGCCCCGCGGCGTAGCGCGGCGCACTGCCGGCGGCTTGGTATGGGTGAGAAAGCCGTATACGCGCCAGGCGTAGCGGATTCGCGTAGCCTGGCATTGGGCCGCATCCAGTTTGGTACACGAGGCGTTGTATGCACCGATCGCCTCCCAGGTATTACCGTACCTTTGCAGCTTTTCCACGAGAATTCGGGAACCAGCATGAATGTTTTTACAGGGTTCATGCAGTTCTAGCTCAGTCACCCCCAAATTGCGTAAGACCCGTGGATCAGAATTGACACCCATATAGCCGATATCCACGGTACCGGTTTGGCGCAGATGGCGGCGATTGACTGCGTTCGGATCCAGTGACGATTCCGCTTGAGCGATCGCATAGAGCAGCGGTGCCGGCACATGGTGGCGCACGGCGGCCTGTTCCCAGCAAGCCCAGGCAGGACCCGGACAAACAATGAGGATCGCAATGATGCATGAAAGATGTCGTTCCATGGCAGGAAGCAGGCATAAACCCGAAAGCGTTGATCTACCCGGCGCGCGCAGGCGCCAGACCATCGAGGGTGCACATCGGGTAAGCCTGGCATCAGCCTGGCAAGGTCACTTCGGGTCGCATATCCGTTTGCGATATGCCTTGCGATCTGCCTCTTATGGCAGGTGCGATACTGCCCGCTCGGCGATATTGCGCCGGGCCTGTTCAAATATTTTCCCTTGCGCCCCCTCTTCCTGCAAGGCCAGGGCGATGCACGCGGTCGTAAACTGTCCCAGGTCGAATCGGGGATAGGGATGCCGATTCATTTCTGACTTCTGCAGCGCCAGCAACAATACATACTGTGCGCGCCAGATTTCCTCTTGTCGACGCGGCATGCATTGGTCGCGCAACACCATCCGTGTATGCAAAAACGAAAAAATATGCTTCGCCGGTTCCGGTTGTACAAATACTCTTGCAATACAAGCACTAATCAGATCGGGATACCGCAATTTCGGCGAACAATTGTGCTGATGGTTGAACAACCGGTCGAGTTGATGAAATTCCTCCATCCATACCAACGTACCGATCGTTTCGTCACACCGCGAGGATGAGGCCGCAGAACGATGCGTAGCGGCCGTTTGAGCGGAAGATGAGGGCGGCATCGAACGAAATTCAGTATTCATGGCGACTCGAAATCAAAAATGACTGCGTACGACATCATGCTAGCGCATCGCAACACCAATGTTTGTCCAAAAAGTCGCGCTTTTTAAGGCCTATTTGGATTAACTCGCGCCCCGGTCGGTGAATAGCGAGAGCTGCGAGGCCGTTACCTGTCCGCTCACGCATAGTGCACCACTATTCGCCCTGCCAGCCACGCCACCCCACCCAACATCGCAGGCAACAGAAGCGGAGACAGTTGAACAGGCAGCACACACGCTACTGCCAACAGACAAACGAGCAAGATCGCTACTCCCATCGCTGCCGCAAACCACTCCGGGTGCGGCCTGGCGAAGCCCAGGCGTTTAATTCGCCGGCGCACCATCGCATCCACGATGAAGGCCATCATCAGCACCGCAAACGTCGCCCACCACTGTACAATGCCTGCTAGTCTGTACAGCGCCAGCATGGTCAGCGTATCGAGTGAGCGAAAATAGCTGCTCTGGAACAGCTGTGAGCGTACCCGCCCAAGGCTATTGGCGATAGGTTGTGCTACTGGGTTCACCTGCACATCCTGGACGTGAATCGATGCCGGTTGAGCGGCCAATGCAGCTTGATACTCAAACAATCGACCCAGCACGCGCCCTGCATATGGATTACCCCAGCAATCCGCACTGGCGATATGCTCCGCGCGAATCTGCGCGACAAATCGCTGCGGTGGAAAGGCTGAGGGCAGGTACAGCACCAGAATTAGCAGTACGCTCAGCGAGACGATAGCCGTCAACCGAATCAGCATGTCTCCCCCGAATCCTTGTCTTCAAAACAGGCATCGTCCGCGCCTGGGTCGACCAGCGTAAACCGCCCCTTGTAGACATGTCCACCAGAAACGGAAGCGAAGAACTGCAAATTGGGTAATTTACCCAGAAGCGATGGCGGCACTAATTCGTTGACCTCCTCGCTCAATTGGGTCGAATCGACAGCCGTAAAATCCGTGAAATGGCCGTCTCTGGCCGTGTTATGCCCTACTTTCATGTTATGGATGGTGGTCTGCCCCAGTGTTTCATTGATGAACTCCTGAGTGGGCTGATCCTTGGTCCGGAAGGCGATGAGGTTATTCAGGTTCCCCAATGCCATGCGTGCCGCCTCCTGGCTGCCAAGGCGTTTGGCCAGATCGGCAATCGTCTG
The DNA here is from genome assembly GCF_030397705.1 of Janthinobacterium sp. SUN100. Taxonomy (NCBI): domain Bacteria; kingdom Pseudomonadati; phylum Pseudomonadota; class Betaproteobacteria; order Burkholderiales; family Oxalobacteraceae; genus Janthinobacterium; species Janthinobacterium sp. SUN100. The sequence continues at coordinate 45,412 of NZ_JAPUBU010000007.1, forward strand.
CATGGCGGCCGTGGTGTACAGCCCGCCCTCGGCACCTTTGTTCAATATCTCGATCAACGGCTGATTAATCACGTTGGATAGCTCATCTACAAACAGGGCGATGCGCCGCTCTCCTCCCAGGTTGTAGCGAATACCGGAGCGGGCCGCCAGGTCGGCCAGCGCCATGGCGCCGATAGCCGTGGCAACGGAAGGATCCGGTAATGAGTCCAGACACAGCAGCAGTACATGTCCCGCGCGCTCGATCTTTTCCAGATTCATGATCGGGCGCTGGTCATCGGCATCAAACGGATCCGGCGACAGGCTTTTGCCCAGATCTCCGGAGGTCAGCATGGACAAGATCGGTAAAAGATTGGCGGTTATTTTCTGATAGTGTTCGCGGTTATGCTGAAATACCCGGACCTGTGAACTGACCACCGGATCACGCCGAGCTTCATGCACATGATGATCGTAGTAAGTCACGTACGCCAACAGCTCCTGGCTCGCGGCTGGCGTTGGCGACTTGATCTGGCCTCTCCGCGCTTTATCAAGCAAGCGCACCATCTCGGGTGTGCTACGCCACTGCATGCCAAGAAGCTGTTCGTAAAAACGCTGGAACGCCTGTTCCAGGATGGGTTCGACGCCTCCCTCAATATACTGCTTTAGTTTTTCCAAGTTCGGGCGCTTCTCCAGTTGCACCATCCCTTGCACGACCACATTCACCGCATCCCAACCAAATGCGCTGAACGTTCCAGCTGTGTCCGGTGGCATGATTGACTGAATCCGCGAAGCGACTTCAGTCGGCTTTTGCCAGTTGAACGTGAAGTCAAGACGCACACCCGTTTCCGGAAAAGCAGGATGAAACCAAAGAAAACTATCTGGCTCCCGATACATTTGACACGCCTTCATGACCAATCGCTTGAGGCGACGTGAGTTTTTCGGATCAATAATAATGACGACATCACCACGTCGGATGGCTTGAAAAATCAACCAGCCAAGGCATACCCCTTTGCCGGACTGCGTGGTTCCGACCACCAAGGTTCCCCCTTCAAAGTTCTGCAGCGGACGTATCAACAAGCGCTCTTCCGACTCGACGCCATGAATCCAGGGCAAGCCAATCTCTGCGTCGGATTGTGGATTGGGCTGGTACCCCAGAGCGCGTATGAACCAGGGAGAAATGGTCATCGCGCGATAATCGATCTTGATCAGCTCATAAAGCCGCTGCGAGTGCAGTGGCAACCAGATAAAGCCCAGGCCGAATACGACCTGTTCTGGATCGCCTGTCCATCTGGCGAGCCGGGAAATTGGAACCATTTCCATGGCGCGGCCAGACAACGCGGCACGAATACGCACAATACGCAGGGCTTGCTGGCAGCGAATCAAGGCAATGAGAAGTGAAACAAAAATGAGCGGAACGCCCGCACGCGGTGGTAAATGATCAGGTATTAGAGAGTAAAAAATGGCGGCGGCGAGAATCCATGCCAGGGCGGCGGCCCCCTCAACGGGACTACGCCATGGCATTTCATACTGTCGCAGCAACATGATCAACCTGCGTTCGAATTGATTGAAGTCTCCCCTGCTCCATCCAAGCCCTCGATGAATTGGAGAGCGATGACCATTCCTACCAGTTGCTTGCCATGCAGGTTGTGATACTCAACAGGCTCGGTTCCTGCTGGCCCTGTGACCAGCATGTTGGCATCGGCAAGGGCGCGTAGCGCCATCTTCCCATCCGCCTGTCGCGCCACGAAGGCGTCCAGGGGCACAAACAGGCCTGACACCATGGGATAGCATGCCGGAGGCAAGGTCGTATCATTGAGAGTCTGCACGATCGCTTGCAGTATCTTGGCAACACCTGGATTCAATCGAATCGGCGCGCGTAACGCGTATGTTGCCGTTGCTGGCTGGCTTGGCTTGGTATCGTTGACTTTCTTCAGCTTTCCTTGGCGGCCATCGGTACGTGGTTCGATACCGGCACTCCCCTCCACTGCAGGGATAGGTGGGATGGTTGGCAGCGACAACTGACGATCGCTAGCATCCGGCGGCGCCTCTGGTCCAGCACACCCTTCCTGAGCCTGGGAAGGTGTCGTCCCCGCCTGCCGAAGCTTGGAGTCGCGCTCCCTGGTTTGCCCCGCCGCACGAGAGCCATTGAAAGCAATATCATTATCCAGCGCCACTGGTGGCGGGTGTAAGACAGCAAGGACACAACCTGGCGTTACCAACTTCAACGCCTCCAAGGGTTCAGGGGTACCTGGTGGCCGGATAGACCAAACACTCTCGTCCGAACTCATTGGCAGGATGATCCCGGCATCACTCAAAATTTCCATGGCATCTGCTGGCGAGGCCGGCAAGCCATACAATCCCTCATCTTGCAGCAAGGTGAGTACGTCGCTGATACCATTCGGCCACACCAGAAACAAACCATCCCGCCCAAGCCACATGCGGGACCGATCCGAATTGGGCACCCATCCCTGATGAGACTGCACCAACTCGCGCATCGCGTTCAGGAGAAACCTCGCAAGATAGGCTCTCGCCCGCGCTCTACCTGCCGGCGCATCTGCATCGCGCAAGTCGCGGTGTATCACCAAAGTCGATGCTCGATTCACGAGATGATCAATGACATTATGATCGTGATACCTCACCTCACCGCTGATCGCTGCGAGCATGTGGGCGGCGATCATTGAGCCGTCGTGTGTCAGGTAGGCCAACGTGCCGATCGGCAGGATCATCGGCAACGCAAACAGCGACAGGGAGCGGCACTCCTGCCTGGCCTCACTCCACCTGACGAACAGACTACCAACCTCGTGTTTGTGGATCCAGTCTTCGAGGGGTGTCAGGTATGGCTGCCACACCGTTCCATGCGCATCACTCACGACGACAGTGTCCAAGGCGCGGTAGAGGTATGCACATAGGCCCGCGACGAAGGTGCCAAAGCGCCAGCGTGGCTCCAACTGTCGACGAGTAGAAATCGTCGCTCTGCCAGCAAAAATCTGCGAATCGGTCGCTTGTAATGCAAAGAACGCCGTCTCCAGTCCCAGGCGTGCTAGCCCTCCAGGGCGAGCAAAAAAACTGTCCTGCGTCGCTGACAATACGTTCACGTAAGCGATGTACTTCCTGATGACCGGAAGCATTTCCTTGGCAAAGGCATTCGCATCGCCGCCATAAGCCAATTTGATGCGCCCCAGGATATCCCGATTATCGTCCAAGATCGCATCGACACTACGGGGACGCATCCCGCCGTCACGCGTATGAGCAGTTTGGGGCAGTGAACGTTGCGGACAGATGGGCGTGGCTTGACGGCAGCGATCACGTCGACGATGGTGGCCAAGCCAACCCAGGTATTTGAAGAGACTCACTGTGGCCATAAGGAACACTCACGTGGCTATGTGAGCATTATCGCTATGCAGATCAACGTACGTCCAAGTGAAAGCCTGCCTTTACTGCGATCATTCATCGACATTATGACGATGAATTCACCGATGCAACGCCCCTGCCGGATCCTGGCTGATATACGTTCCTATAGCCGCCGCCAGCAGGGCATGCCGCGCCTACACCCGAGCTCGCGCAGTAGGCAAATAAGCCAAGCTCGGAGCACGAACAAGGCAGTGCTCAACACGGTTTGGTCATTAATACGTAGCAAACCACCTTTTTGGTGATGTTAGATGTACCGAAAGGTGAGCCGCGATATTGGACCGGAGCTTATCGCTCTACAATACTGATTCCGAAAGGACTTCCCTGTAGAAACACCGTCTTCGTTTTATCCCGGATCGCCGTGTACGTCCGCTTTCGCCTATTCTAGAGCGCCCGTGACCGGTGCTGGAAGGTGTAGCGCGCCAGCGCGGCCTGGAACGCCGTCGTGTCGCCCGCCGCGCTCCATTCGATGACGGTGCCATGCCGCTCATCGGCGCGCGCTTCCAGCGTCAGCAGTTCGAGCTGCAGGGCGCTGGCCTCCGCCTGCACGACGGACAATATTTCGCGCCGCAGCAAGTCGGGCTTGAAGATCTTCCCCACCGTCGTGGTCGGCAATGCCGCCATGATATGGATAGTCTTGGGCAATGCAGCCCGTTCCGGTATATGCTCCAGCGCAAATTGCTGCAGCTGCTCCGGCGTAGCCGTCGCGCCCGGGTGCAGCTGAACATACGCGACGGGCAGCTCGCCCGCATAGGCATCGGGCCGTCCCACGGCGGCGGCCAGCGCCACCGCCGGATGGCGGCACAACGGCTCTTCGATCCACTTCGGATCGATATTGTGGCCGCCGCGGATGATCAATTCCTTGGTCCGGCCAGCCAGCCAGACATGGCCATCCGCCTCCATGCGGCCCAGATCGCCCGTGTTGAACCAGTCCTGCTGCATGCCCTCCCCGTCCGGGCACGTCACCCAGATGCCCCGGTTGTGCACGGGATCGAGGTAGCCCTTGAACAGATTCGGGCCGCGGATCAGCAAGGCGCCTACTTCGTCCGCCGCCGCGTCGCGCACATGGCCGCCATGCGCATCGAGGATGGCGATGCGCACGCCCTGCCACGGCAGGCGCAGGCCGATCGAGCCATAGCGGTAGTCGCCGCCCGGGATGTTCAGGGTCGATACGCAACCGCCTTCCGTCAAGCCATAGCCTTCACCAATGCGGATGCCGAAGGTGTCCATGAAGCGCTTGAACAGCTCCTGCGGCATGGGCGCCGCGCCGCAGATGCCGAGTTTGACGCAAGACAAATCCAGTCCCGCGCTGGGCGCCTGCAGCAGCGCCGCATAAATCGTCGGCACGCCCGAAAATGCCACCACCCGGTGGTGCGCGACGATTTCCCAGAACAGGGAAATGAGCTGCGGCGCGCGGTAGCCTTGCGGCGTGGCCAGCAGCACGTGGCCGCCGTGGCTCCAGCTCGACAAGCCCGTCACCAGCTGCGCATTCACGTGAAACAGGGGCAAGCCGCAAAACATGGTGTCGCCCGGGCCCATCAGCGCGTCGCCGATCACGGCCGTCACCTGCAGCGCATTGGCCACTTCCGTCAGATGGGTGCGCACGGCGATCTTCGGCATGCCGGTCGTGCCGCCCGTGCAGAAGCAGGAAGCGACATCATCCAGTGCCGGTGCGGCGAAATCGAGCTGCCGCGCGCTTTCGCGCATCAGCAGGCTGTGGAAATCGTGCACGGGCAAGTCGACCAGCAGCGGCGTGGCCTCGCCCGCGTCCTGCGCCGCCGTCCCATAATGCTCGGTCGACACGGCCACGATGGCTTGCAGGCTGGCGATGCCGGCAACGGCTTGCGCCACCTTGTCCCACAGATCCTGGCCGCTGGCCGGTGCCACGGTCACCACCAGCCGCGGCTGCGCGGCCTGCAGCAGTTGCCCGATGGTGCCGGCTTCCAGCATGGGATTGATCGCCATCACGACGCCGGCCGTTTCTCCGCCCCAGATCGTCCAGTGGGTTTCCGGCAGATTCGGCAGGATGAAGGCGACCAGCGCACCCCGCTCCAGGCCCAGCTTGCGGAACATATTGGCCGCGCGCGTGATCTGCCCCAGGTTCTCGGCATGGCTCCAGACATGCGGTTGCGCATAGTCCTGCGCGCGCATGAAAAAGGACAGCGCCGGCGCATCGGGAGCAAGCGCCGCGCCCCGCCGCAGCAAGTCATAGGTATTGGCGACGCCATCGAGCGGCAAATCGCGGGCAGCCTCAAGGGCCAGCAAGTCGCCGACGCTGGCGAGGGAAGTCAAGGAAGGCAGGGAAATTGGCATCATGAGTCCGTTACAAGGTAGGCTGAACAGCTGTCAGCGGGGAGCATACCGCAATGCCGGCGCGCCTGGCCAGCGCACCGTCGGCCAGGCGTGCGCGCACATGACCGTAACCGCGTATGCCCTCGGGCCAGGAAGCCAGTTCCAGCATCTGCCCGCCGCTATCCCGCCCTTGCGCGATGCGCGCCAGGTCGTCTTCATACAGGCTGCGGACGCGCCGGTTCAAGGCCGCTTCCGCGCCGCGCGCAAACGGGTCGAGCTTCCCGCCGCGCAGGAAACGCAAGCTGGCCAGCAAACGGAAGGCGGGCAACACCCAGGCGCCCACGGCTGTCTTGCGCGCCTGTCCCGTGGCCGCATCCGTCTTGCCGAACGGCCCGCCCGCCAGGTGGAAGCGGACCAGGAAGTCGCCCTCGAAACTGCCGGCCAGCGACTGGCGGAACTCCTTGCGGCTGTACAATCGCGCCACCTCGAATTCGTCCTTGACGGCCAGCACGCGAAAATACTGCGTGGCGGCCTGGCGCAGGATCTGTTCCGACGCCGGTTCCTGGCCCAGTGCTGCGCGCAAGCCCTGCATCCGCTCGCGATAGGCTGCGGCCAGCCCGGCATCCTGGTACGCCTGCAGCCTGGCGCAACGGTCTTCGATCAGCGCGGGCAAGCTCAGTTGCTGGACCCGCGCGAAATGGACTTGTTGGGCCGGCAGCACTTGCCGCCGCACGGCGGCCGGGTCGTGGATCAGCCAGCGGCCCACGTCGAACGCGCGCAAGTTGACCTTGACGGCCACGCCGTTCAATTCTATCGCCCGGCGCATCGCGTCCAGCTTCACGGGCAGCAAGCCCTGTTGCCAGGCACACCCCAGCAAAAGCATGTTCGACAGGATGGCGTCGCCCAGCAGCGCCTGTGCCAGCGCCGAGGCATCGACGAAATGCGCACGCTCGCCCAGCACGCTACGCATGCCTTGCGCCAGGCTGTCCGCATCGGCGGACCAGTCGGGCTGGCGCGTAAAATCGCTGGTCGGCACCACTTCCGTATTCACGATGGCCCTGGCCACGCCCGGACGCAGGCGCGACATGGCCTCGACGCCGGCCGCCACGATCAGGTCGCAGCCCAGCAGCACATCGGCTTCATGCTCGCCGATGCGCGCCGCATGCAGCTCGCCGGCGGTGGGCGCCAGGCGGATGTGCGACGCCACCGCGCCGTATTTCTGCGAAATGCCCGTCAAGTCCAGCGAACTGCCCGCCTTACCATCCAGGTGGGCCGCCATCGTCAGCACGGCGCCGATCGTCACGACGCCCGTGCCGCCGATGCCCGCGACGAGCAGCGACACCGGCTCGAAGCGGTCGGCGATGACGGGGCCCGGCAGCGGTGGAATCGCCAGCGCCGCCGCGCCACCCGCCTTGCGCAAGGTCGCGCCGTGCAGGGTGACGAAGCTGGGGCAAAAACCCTGCACGCACGACAGATCCTTGTTGCACGACGATTGATTGATCTTGCGCTTGCGCCCCAGCGGCGTATCCAGCGGTTCGATCGCCAGGCAGCCCGACTGTTCGCCGCAGTCGCCGCAGCCTTCGCACACGTCCGGGTCGATATAGGTGAGCACCTGGGGATCGGGCAGCTGGCCGCGCTTGCGCAGGCGGCGCTTTTCCGTCGCGCAGGCCTGGTCGTAGATCAGCACGGACAAGCCGGGATAGGCGCGCAGCTCCTGCTGCACGCGTTCCATCGCAGTGCGGTCCCATATGGGCACGTTCAGCGCCTGGCGGCGCTGCGCATACGCGGCCACGTCGTCCGTGACGATGACGATCTTGCGCACGCCTTCGGCCTGCAGCTGCGCCACCGCCTTGTCGACGCTGATGTCGCCATCGATGGGCTGGCCTCCCGTCATCGAAACGAAGCCGTTGAACAGCAATTTGTAGGTCATCCGCAAGTTGGCCGCCACGGCCTGGCGAATCGCCAGATAGCCGGAGTGGAAATACGTGCCGTCACCCATGTTGGCAAACACATGTTCCTCGTCCGTGAACGGCGCCTGTCCCATCCACATCACGCCCTCGCCGCCCATGTGCGATACCGTATTGGTTTTCAGGGGGTCGTTCAGCATGGCGATGGTATGGCAGCCGATGCCCGCCAGCGCCCGGCTTTCCTGCGGCAGCCGGGTCGAGATATTGTGCGGACAGCCGGCGCAAAAACTCGGCTTGCGCAGCGGCACGGCGCCGGCCGGCGCCTGGCAGGCGGGCGCGCTCCCGGCCGTCACGGCCATCCCCAGCAGTTTCGCGATGGCGGCGCTGATCTGCCCCGTGTTGAGTTCGTAGCAGATGGGCAATTCCGGCCGTCCCCGCAAGTCCGACCATTCCGGCGCACCGTCGAATTTCCCCCGCACCAGGGGCGGCGGCGACAGGCGCGCGTCGAACAGGATCGATTTGAGCTGGGCTTCGAGCAGCGGGCGCTTTTCCTCGACCACCAGTATGGTTTCCAGCCCTTGCGCAAAGTCGCGCACGATCTGGTCTTCCAGCGGCCACACCATACCGATCTTCAGCAGGCGCAGGCGCTGCCCGGAAGGCCCGTCCGCGGTGACGCCCAGGCGCGCGAGCGCCTGCATGGTGTCGGCATACGACTTGCCGGCCGTGATGATGCCCACGCGCGCCTGCTGGGCCGGCCACACGAGCTGGTTCAGGCCCGCCATCCGGGCAAACGCCACGACGGCCGGCAGCTTATGCACGTACAGCCGCTCTTCCGCCGCAGGCGCCATTTCGAATGGGCGGATGTGCAGGGAAGTGCCCGGCGTGGCCGCGGCCGGCGCGGGCTGGGACAGCGGCGCCAGCTGGCCCACCGTCACTTCCGCCGCCGATTCCACCACATCGGTCACCAGCTTGATGCCCACCCAGCACCCCGTCTGTCGCGACATTTCAATGCCGCGCAGGCTGAAATCGAGGATATCCTGCACGTTCGCCGGATACAGCACGGGAATGCCGGCCGCGATCAGCGCAAAGTCCGACTGGTGCGCCGTGGTGGACGACTTCGCGCTATGGTCGTCGCCCGCCAGCACCAGCACGCCGCCCAGCGGCGAGGTGCCGGCCAGGTTGCCATGCTTGAGCGGATCGCCGGCGCGGTCCACGCCGGGGCTCTTGCCATACCAGATGCCGAACACGCCGTCGACCCTGGCGCCGGGAAAACTGCCGACGAACTGGCTGCCCCAGACGGCCGTGGCAGCCAGGTCTTCATTCACGCCGGGCTGGAAGTGGATATTCGCCGCCTTCAGGACGGGCGCGACGCGCCACAGCTCCATGTCGAAGCGGCCCAACGGCGAGCCGCGGTAGCCGGAAATGAAGCCGGCCGTGTTCTTGCCCCGGGCGGCGTCGAGGCGGCGCTGGTCCAGCGCGATGCGCACCAGCGCCTGGTTACCGGTCAGATAGACTTGCCCCTTTTCCAGCAGGAAGCGGTCATCGAGGGACGTGGGCTGGGCCTCGGCTTGTGGTGTGATGCGAGCGTTCATGGGATCCGGATTTTCAAGGTGGTCAATGGAAGGTCAAGAGGGATAATCAATAGCCTTGGCTGTATTGCAGGCCGATGATCTGCTGGTGCGTGCCGATGCTTTCCCGGCCGGCGAAGCCCATGGCGGTGGCCAGCGCGGAGGGACCGCTGCGCGCGTCCTGCGGCGCATACAGGTAATACGCGGACCACTGCGCGCCGCCGCCCGCATAGCCGGCACCCAGTGTGTAATGGCGGCGGAACGTGGATGGCGAATTGATGTTGGCCGAGGTGCTGGCGCTGGCGAATGCGGCCGTGTTGTACGACATGCCAGCCGACAGGTGCAGGCGCGGCGTGGCCTGGTAACGCACGCCGCCCTTGTAGACATCCATGTTTTCCCAGCCGTTGCCGGCACCGCCCGCGCTGCCGAACGGATTGCCGCCGTCAAAAGGCCGGTTCGCCAGCGCCGCCACGCCCTTGTAATTGATGCGCTGGTAATCGACCAACAGCGACAGCTGCGGCGTGGCCGCCAGCGACAGGCCGAGCAGATAGTTTTCCGGCACGTCGAAGCGTCCCGCGTCGGCCAGCAAGCCCCGGTACTTCCCGAACTCGCTCATGCGCACGCGGGGCGACCAGGAAGCGCCCAGGCCCAGCCGATCGCCGGCGCGCCAGTAGGCGCCCAGGCGCAGCCCCAGTCCGTGGGCCGTCGCCGTGCCCTGGTTGCTGACCCGCTCCGGCGACTGCGACGAGGCGGCCAGCATCTGCAAGCCTTCCGCCTTGAACAGCTGCCCCACCAGCAGCAGCGAGGCGCCCAGCGATACGCCCGGCGCCACCTTCGCCGACACGGTGGGCGCGACGATCAGCTGGCGGATGCTGACGCCCGTCCTGCCCGTACCGCACATGGCATTGCCCGTCGTGCCGGGACAGGCCGTGGTCGACGCCGGCAAGAAGGTCGACGCGCCATTCGCATACGCCACCACGCTGGCCGACAGCGCGGGACTGATCAAGGTGCCGTAGGCGAATTCACCCACGGGTTCGAAAGCCCGCTCGCTGTCCGTGTGCGTGTCGAGCAGGGGCGCGGCGGACGTGCTGCGCGACATGCGCGTCCTGCCCTGGATGATGGCCATGCCCGCTTCCAGGCGTTCGCCGCTCCCCTCGATCCATATGGTGGTGGCGGGATTGCTGGCGCCGCCCAGCACTTCGCGCGCGGCGGCCGCCGCCGCGCCGCCGACGCCGCGCGCCTCGGCGCCATAGCCGACCTGGAAAAAGCCATTGTCCGCCTGGGCCAGGGTGTGCGCGAGCGCGCCGGCCATCGCGATGGCCAGATGTTTCGTTTGCATGCAAGTCTCCGTTATTTATAGTTTTGGATGCCACTCTTCCTGAAACGCCTGCGCCTACCGCCCTCCTTCCTGTTTGCCAATGAGGTTCGTCAGCGATCCCAGCCCGTCGATGGCCACCTCGACCCGGTCGCCGGCCGCCAGGAAGCGCCACTGCTCGATGCCCGCGCAGTTGGGCACGCAGCCCGTGGCCAGCAATTCCCCCGCCTGCAAGGTCTCGTTCCACGACGCGTACTCGACGATGCGTTCTATCCTGTGGCTCATCGAGGCCGTCGTGCCGCTGCCCCGCAATTCGCCATTCACGCTGACCGTCACCTGCAGCGCGTGCGGGTCGGCGATCTCGTCGCGCGTCACCAGCCAGGCACCCAGGCTGTTGCTGCCATCGAAGTCCTTGCCCTTGGCCGGTCCCGCGCTGGGCCGTGAACCCATTTCCTTCATCAGTTGCGAACGTTCGGAAAAGTCATTGAAGATCAGGTAGCCGAACACATGCCGCATCGCCTGGCCGGCCGCGATATTCTTGCCGCCAAGGCCGATGACCACGCCCAGTTCCGCCTCGTAGTCGAGCATGGGGCCGGACGATGGCGGCGCAATCGTGTCGCCCGGCCCGGACAGGTTCAGGCGCACGCCCTTGTAATACGCGGGCGCGGCGTAAAAGGACGGCGGAATCTTGAACAGGGCGCGCAACAGCAGCGATATGAATGGATTCTTCCTGCGCTTGAGTATCTGGCCGAAGGCATTCTTCAGATGCTGGGCGTAGACGCTGAAACAGCGGATTTGCGGCGGCTGCAAGGGCAGTTCCAGCGTCACGGCATGCACGGCGCGGATGTGCGCGCTGACGACCGCCTCGGTCAGACGGCCCAGGCTGGCCCGAATGGCGGGCAAGGTGGCCGCCTCGTGTTCGATGATGGCCAGCAGGCTGGCAAAGCGCGCATCGGCCGCATGCAGGGCCGTGATGTCGAGCAGGCGGTTCCCGTCGAGCGCGACGCCCGCATGGCGCTCGACGCCTGGCGCGGAAAAGGTGCACAGCCTCATGGCAGCGTGACGAAACGGCGGCTGACGACGTTGCCCGCGCCGAGCAAGACCTGCTCCGCCTCGCCCTGGCGGTAACGCTCCAGCAGGTAATCGGGATCGAATTCCACGCCGATGGCGTTCTTTTCAAAGGCCCCCGAGTGAAACCACACGTCGAGTTCTTCCTGGCTGGAGAAGTTATCTACCTGCAGCTCCACCTGCACGCCGTCCGGGTCGCGGAAATACATCGACGTCGTCGGCCCATGGTTGATGCACCAGACGGGCGCGATATCGATCTTCTTCAGGCGCTCGTAGGTGTGCAGCAGGTCGTCGAGCGAGGCGTAGGTGAACGCCACGTGGTCGAGACCCGTGCTTTCGCGCCGCTTCGCACTGAAATTGGCCGTATTGATCAGGGCCAGGCGGTGGTGTTCCTCGTCATACGACAGAAAGCACAGCAGCTCGTTGCGGAACATGATGCGCGCGCCCAGCACGACGGCCCACCAGTCGATGGTTTCCTCGAAATGGCGCGAGGCCAGCACGATGTGCGCGAGCTTGGCCGGCTGGCGCGCCTGCGGGTCGGGACAGGGAATCGGGAATTGCTGCATGGTATGGCTCATGGTGTCTCCTTGGTGGGGTCTGTCCTGCGCATCAGGATTGGTAGTTATTGTGGGAAAACAGGGTGGCAAAGACGTCCGCCAGCGCTTGCGCGGGCGCGGCGCAGCGGCGGCGGCTGCGCCACACCACCACGCCGTCGCCGCGCACCAGCAGCGCGCCGTCCGGCTCCATTTCCAGCGCCTGCGCAAAGGCTGGCGCGGCGAGGCGGAACTGGGCCGCGTCGCTGTCGTCGACGCGGGGACAGGCGACGCGTATGCCCCATTGCGCATTGACGGCATCGAGTGCGGCCAGCCATGCAGCCTGTTGCGACGCCTGCACCAGCAGGGTCAGCGGCTGCTGGCGCGCCAGGTCGCGCGTGGAAACGTCGCTGCCGCGCTGCCCGCTCCACGCGTGGGGAATCAGGCCGCCAGGGCTGGTGGTGGGCCAGTACTCGGTATGTTCGTTCGGCGAACGGGGATGCGGATGCGGCTCGCGGCAGACAAAACCGCAGGACAGCGCGTGACCCAGGTCCATGCCCAGCGTGACGAACACTTCGCGCTGCCTGTCGATGGCGCGCCGCACGCGGGCGCGCAATGCGGCGCCGTCGTCCGACACCTCGGCCAGCCTGGCCAGCGGTTTCAGGCCGCCCGACAGCAAGCCGCCGATCAGCTTACGCGCCAGCGCGCGCGGCAGCAGGCGCACGGGGGCCGATGCCGACAGCGCGGCCAGCTTGCCCAGTCCCGCGGGATCGAGGCCCGCCGCGCCCATCACCTGGTCCGACAGGCCGGACAGCTCGCGCGTGCGGCGCGCATGGTCGTCGATACTCTGCTGGCGCTCCCTGACATAACTGTCCAGCAAGACGTCGCGCAAGGCGGTCGCATCGCCGGCGCGCAGCAGCAGCGCCAGGCGCCAGGCCAGGCTGGCCGCATCCTGGATGCCGTGGTTCATGCCGAAGCCGCCGATGGCGGAAAAGCCGGCCGCCGCGTCGCCGATCAGCAGCGCGCGACCGCGCCGCAGCGTCGCCGCGCGGCGCAATTCCATGTTCCACGGGCGCACCGACATCAGTTCCACCGGCACCCCGGCGTCGCCGATGGCCGCGCGCACCATGGCCAGCGCCTGCGCATCGCCGATGTCGGCGGCCGCCACGTGCGGCGGCAGCACGGCGCAGCTGAGCACCCATTCGCTGTCGTCGGCCTTGTGCGCGGACAGCGCGCCGGCCACGTCGGCGTTGAGTATCCAGTACAGGGGACTGGGACGGGCCGACGTCAGGTGCGCCAGATTTGCCCGGAAATGTATCTGCGCCACCGCCTGCAAGGGCGTCGTCGCCGAGGCGATGCCCAGCGCCTCGCGCGTGGCGCTGGCAGCGCCATCGGCGCCGATCACGTAGCGCGCCGCGCGCCGGCTCGTCGTGCCGCTGGCGCGGTGCGCCAGGGTCAGCGTGGCCGCTTGCGCTTCCTGCGACAGCGCGACCAGCGCATGCCCGGGCAGAAATTCGATCAGCGGCTGCGCCAGCACTTGCGCACGCAGGATAGGATCGGCCACATTCTGCGACAGGTGCAAGGGACGGCACGGGCTGCATGCCAGCAAGGCCGCCGTGTGGGCGGGATCGCCGAGCGGCACGCAGCGGCCCAGGTCCACGCCGGCCAGCGAGGTGCACCAGGTGATGTACCGCAGCTTGAGCGGCGGCGCGCTCGCTTCCCGGAAATCGTCCGCCAGCTCCGGCGCGATCGAACGCAGTACTTCCATCGAGCGTATCGACCAGACGTTGCCGCGCGGATGCGGGTCGGCTTGCGTGCCGCGCTCCACCAGCACGCTGCGGATGCCATATTGGGCCAGCAGCAGCGCCAGCACGGAGCCGGCCGTGCCGGCGCCGACGATGGCGACGGGCGCCGTTTCGCCGCCGCGCGCGCGGTGGCTATCTGTTTGAGTTGAAATCACGGTGATACCTTCAGTGAAGAGCGGCCGCCCGGGCGGGCAGACCAAGATGGAACAGGCTGGCAAAGATGCCGATCAAGTCATCCGCGTGCGGCAGATCCGCGTGCGCATGGCGCCACGCGACATGGCCGTCCGGGCGCACGAGAAACAGGCCATCCGGCTGCTGCTGGTTGAAGCCGGCCAGGCGGCTAACGTCGTCCGGATGCACGAGCGCGTCGAGATCGGCCCCGTGCAACGCCACGCCCAGCGCGGCGGCGGCCTGGCGCGCCAGGTCATGCGCGGTGCCTGCGTGGCAACCCATGCCCGCCAATACGAAGCGTTCACCGCCGAGCAGGCTGTGCGACGACAGTTTCACGCCGGCGGGCGCCGCCAGATGAAAGTGGGGAAAGCGCGCGCCGGGATGGAACGACGGCAGGTGCTCCAGCACCGGATCGCCGGCCTGCGGCGCGCGGCTGCCGTCCCCGCGCACGGCAGCGCTGCGATATAGGTAGCCCAGATCCAGCCCGATCGTATTGAAATGGGCGAACTGGTTTTCCGCCGCCTGCTGCACCCGCTGCCGTTGCCGCGCATGCCGGCCGCCAGCAGCCAGTTGCACCTTGTCCGTGCGCGCCTCGATGGGAGCTACCAGCAGCCGCTTGACGCCGCTGCGCACGGCGCGCGGCAGGCTGCGCGCCACCAGGCTGGCGCGCAGCCTGGCCAGACGCGGTAAATGGTCCATGTTCAAGCCCAGGGCATCGCTCACTTCGCGCATCTTGTAGTGATTCACCGTGCTGGCCTGGCCATTGGCCAGTGCCACCGGCCGCCGTTCCTCTTCGTAGGTCTGCAGCAGCGCCTGCCCCGCCTTGCCCTGGATGACCAGCGCCAGCTTCCAAGCCAGGTTATGCGCATCGGCCGCGCCCGTGTTCAGGCCCAGGCCACCCGTCGGCGGAAAGCGGTGTGCAGCATCGCCCACGAGGAAAACCCGGCCTTGCGCATAGCGTTGCGCCGTGTGCGACTGCATGGTCCAGCTGGAAGTGGAGGTGACCCGCAGCGGCATGGCGTCGTCGCCCAGCGCGGCGCGCACGATGCGCTCGCAGCGCTCGACGGGATAGTCGCGCGGCGATTCGCAGGCGGGGAAATACGGCGTCATGAACACCGAATAGCGGGCCGCGTCGTGCACGATGAACGTACCGGGACAGCGGGCCGACATGATCCAGAACAGGATCGACGGCCGGTCTTGCACCAGATGGCGGATATCGCCCTCGAAATTGATGGTGATCAGGTTGGCCAGGTCCGTCTGCCCCTCCATCGCGATGCCGCACTCGCGCCGCACGCGGCTGCCGGCGCCATCGGCGGCGATGATCCAGTTGCTGCGCACGCGGTACTCCTTGCCCGTGGCGCCATCCTTCAGGCGCGAGATGGCGTGATCCTCGCCGTGCTGCGCGCCCAGCCAGGTGTGGCCGAACGCCGTGCGGCACGGCACGCGCCGCGACAGGTGCTGGAAGAGCAGGCGCTCCAGCTGGTGCTGCGGGATATTGCGCGTGACCTTGCCGCTGGAGCGCGCCAGCTTCGCCGCATATGCGGGGCCGCCGATATCGATGCTGGCCAGGTCGCCGCCGGCCAGGGTGCGGCGCCACGTCACATGGCTGGCGCCATCCGCATGCGTGGCGATGCTGGCCAGCTCGTCGTCGCCGATGCCGATTTCCGCGAGAATTTCCAGCGTGCGGCTGTTGATGACATGGGCCTGCGGCGCCAGGTGCAGATCGTCGCGCTGCTCCACGATCAGAGAGGCGATGCCCCGGTCCGCCAGCAAGGCGGCCATGAGCATGCCGATAGGGCCGGCGCCCACGATGAGCACCGGTACGTCTGTTTCTTGCATGTCTGTCTCCTGTCATGGCGCTGCGTCCGCCACGTCAATTTATATAAGTATCAGCGAAGCTTATATAGTTATAAGTTTGAAGTCAACAGCAATTACGCGGCACGCATCGGACGACGGCGCACGGCGCGCGCGCCGTATAATGGCGCGCAAGTGGGCAGCGTTGCGGCTGCGCGACAGAATGAAATGGAAACCGGGCAGAACAATCCGGCGGCGCGACCTTGAATGAAAAATATGACAGCAGACGACAAGCAATCCACACCAGCCGCCCCTGCCTGGCGAACCCCGCTCTTCAATGCCGGCACGCCGCCGGCGGCGGCGCCAGAAGCGAATGGCAAGCAGAGGCTGATACAGGCGGCCGAGATCGAGTTTTCGCAGAAGGGCTATGAAGGCGCGTCGGTGCTGTCGATCGCGCAGCGGGCCGGCGTCAAGCAGCCGCTGTTGAATTACCACTTCGGCAGCAAGGAGGGGTTGTGGCGTGCCGTCGTGGCGGGCGCGTATGCGGAAGCGGAAGAGTTTTCCCGCACGGTGGACCGGACGCTGGCGTCGGCCGACCCGCTGACGCACTTGAAGGCGCAGCTGAAGACGTTTGCCGTGATCAATGTGCTGCACCCGGCCGCGCATGCGCTGGTCTTCAAGGAAGTGGCCCAGGGTGGCCCCAGGCTGGACTGGATCATCGCCACGTACATGAAGCCCTTCCACGCCCGGCTCGACGCGCTGATCCTCGAGTGCCAGGAACAGGGACTGCTCAAGCGCTATCCTGTCGAGTTTGGCAGCATCATGATGACCGGCATGCTGACCTCCGTGCAATCGTCGATGAACCTGCTCAAAGGCATCTACGGCATCGACTCGATGACGGCGCAACAGGCGGAACTGCACGCCGACCAGCTGATCGACGCCCTCTTCGACGGCGTCGCACTACGTCCGGCCTAGTTTGGCCTGATTCTTACCCTGGGCGAATGGGCCAGCATCGGCTTGCAATCGCGATTGCGCCAGGCACAGTTCCAGCCTAGCGATCAGGGCGGGCACTTCGTCGTGGCTCTGTTGCACAAATTTCCGCCAGCGACGCCTGAATCGCGGCTCGGGTAAACTGTCGGCATGTGCGCACCTGGCAAACCGAAGTATCGAAGGACCAACTGGACGGAGTGCAACGCGGCGCTGAAGGCGCGGGGTTCGCTGCTCAATTTGGCCGGACAAGGACATGTGCTGGCGCGGCGGTGATAGGCGTGGGCTAGACAGAACGACAGCGAGGCGGAGATTCCGTTTTACCTGACCATCAAAGCCCTTTTTAACTCGGCAATAAAGAACGACAAGAAAACTCTGAACAATCCATTCAATGACTAATTTTGCTTTACGGCCAGACGCAGGTCAGGTTTGCCAGCAAAGCTCGATTGAATACGGGAATCAGTGGCATAGCGTTTGATGAGCTTGCAGAACACACACCCGGAGTGGTCCGCCGATGTATCCCCGAGTGCAATCAGATAACGGCAGCGGCACCGAGGGCAGGTGTGCAGAGTCAATTGCGATGAATGGTGGGTCCAAATGCCCTCCACGCTCGCGATCAGCTCGAAAGCACGGTCAAACGAGATGCTGGAACGGCCACTCCACCGCTCTCGATACATCTTGTAGGCGCAGACCAAGGCCTTGCGTGCCGAACAGGCGTGCTGTGTGCGCAAGAACTGAAAAATACTAGCAATCAGTGACGCCTCAGCACGCTGCACCAGTGTCGCCATATGGTACCAATCCTGCGAACTGGGCCATCGACCACCGGTGGCTGGCCGGTCATTATAAAAATATTCCCGCAACAGAGACCCACTCAATCCAGTCAAATAAGCGACGGTTTTCATACGCGCACCGTGTTCGACGCAGGATTTGGCGAGCTGTAGGGCCTGAATGTGTCGCTCAGCATGTTCGTACGCCATACGTCACCTATGCAACGCGCACACGGGCCGCAGTTGTCTGGCCGGCACGCGATGGTCCACAGGATGCATCCTGATCCACAGCGCCGACCCGGCACAACGTCATGGCCAATACGGGCGGTGTTTCAAGGAGAGTTTTAAAATTACCTATTGGCTTAAACAGACTTTCGTGCGACATGCTCGCGGCCAGCAGCTGCAATGAGTCCACGCTCATTGCAGCAAGCGTCTCGGCTGAGGCTGTGTCGAGGTGAAAGGTACAGCAAGTGGCCAGGGGATCATGCTTCAGACCCACCTGGATAGTGAGTAAGTAATTCAAGTTGAGGTACTGCACTTCCGTATATCGAATCGCGTCTTCCATGGTCCACCCCGCTTTGCCCCGCGATGGCGGGGCGTGGTCATTAATCCGGTTTCCGCTGTGCAAATCTGCCAGGTCGGCCAACTGAATAGCGAAGTCATGGGTAAGCCGACTACGCACGAAGGCAATAGCACATTAAAAAAAGACTACTCCGCAAAATTTCAAAGGTCAATAGCAACTGCTAATCGAATCAAAATATTTATATGTACTTTGGCAAACTTTCACTGGAGGAAATCCGATTCTCGCTCTAAAATCAAGCTCTGCCCCATAAAAATACGCCTGTAACAACTGCTACAAATAATCTACAAACAAACAAAGGTCTCTCACTTTACCCCGGCCTGGAGACAAAAATCGTGACAATAAGCAATAACATCCCGCTTACCAGAGAGGCCGTCCGCGAACTTGACATTGATATCGTCCCTGGTGTCCGGCAACGGCTCATTGCAGAACTCGACAGACGGGGGATACATCCAGGACAACGCGAACACTTCCTGAGCCAGATTACCGGCCGGGCGCTGCAAACAGTGGCGCGCTGGATCGATCAAGAAAAACCAGGTCTGCCCGATCTCAAATCGCTCGCCATTGTCTGCCTGCAGTTCGACATGGATGCGAACTGGATCTTGGGATTAACGTCGCATCGCATCCCTTTCCCACGGCAACAATTAACGCCTGGCGTGCGCCAACAAGTGTATGGCCAAGCGGCCCCGCCCTTTGACTGGATCGGCCATTTACTGGTACAGGCAGCCTTGCTCAATGACAACGACTTAGCGGGCCTAATGCGTGGCGACGATATGGCCCCATTAATCCCGGAAGGATCCTTGTATTTCTTTGATGCGTGTGTCCACGAAATAGATATCAATGGTATCTACGTACTTGAGTATCAGGAAAAGGTGCTTGTGAGACACGTAGAGATCGCGGTGGGCGAGGGACTCCTCCTACGCTGCGAGAACACGCGCTACAAACCAACCACGGTAAAAATGGCCAAAGTCGCAAACACGTTAAAAATCGTCGGGCGCGTCAAAAATGTACTGAATTTTTCGACCCTCTGACATCACAATCTGCGGCCCGATTGGCAGCTAACGTCCATTCAATATCTTGCAATAATCCATCTAATTGAGAACACATGCACAGCGTCGTATCTTCGGTTTTACTTATTATTGGTCTTATTTCTACAGGAACCGCACTCTGGCATGGACAGTTAATCGCTGCACTTGCAATTGCTCTGGCAACCGCATATGCCGTTCTTGCTTGGTATTCAGGCATCATTGAATCCCTGACGAACCCGATCTTCCAACTAGCAGGCGCAGTCGTCATTCTTCCCATTGGGCTAGTAGCAATTCTATACAACAACAGGGCTCTAAATGTGGATCTTCAGGTCGCATATAGTGCCGTTCTTTATGATCTTGGCACGATGGACTTGCACTGCGATGACATGTCAGCAGAGCTTCGAAAACTACAGGAATTCGGAGTGATGGCTTGTATCATGCAGGGCAATTCGGATCAGCTAGGTGCTTTGAGTGAGCTGAGCAAGGGAATCCATTTCGGTCCAACGCTCACAGTGCTAGATAGCGGCGCAGCGCTGCTAGAGAGCGACAAGCCAAACTACTGTGCTAAAACCTTCAAAGCAGCTGAAACCCTATGTCCAACAGCATTCATGTCATTGAAAAAATCATATCGCAGCGCGTTACTTGAAGCAGCGCAGTAATCATCTACCGTCCAAGACGCCCCCCCTTCAGTCCTTTGATTTAAAAACACTTATAGGGGATCAAATTCTGTTCCACAGATGAACACGACATCGATCTAGGGTGTGACAGCAATATGCGGTGCTCCGCAGGCGATTAATACCACTCCCCGGTGGCGAAAAGATGCCCCCGGGGATTTTTCAACCATGCCACGACCAACTTATGCAGCTTCGACGATCTGTTGCCATTCCCTACCCGACAACTCCAACATCTTTCCACCGATCTCCTCGAACTCAGTGGCACGATCATAGTCATCCACTTCCTGCGAGTAGCCTGTCACCGCATTGAGCAAGCCGTAACCGTTCATTTGGTGTTCCGCAATGAAATGGCGCAATACCCCTGCTCGCTCCGCCTCGTTCAATACGAAGCGATTCGCCAACACCTCCACAGCCTTCACCGGATCACCCGTCAATGTGATGCCCATGGTCTTGCGCATCTTGTCCGATATCAGTTGAAAGGTTGTCTCCGACACAGCGGTCTGCACCATGTCCCGCGCTTTCAGAAAGATCGCGCGATCTTCGGCCTCCACTGTGTCATCTTGCAGAATAACGTCATCGCCACACTCCAGCAAACGCCCAGCATGGTTTTTCCGCATCGAGCGCTCACAAGCGATGAGCCCGTTGCTACATTTCAGGCGATAAATCAACGGCTCCACACGCAGCCGTCCCACCCCGATCTCCGAATTGCTGACCACGACGCCGGCCTGCAACACGTCTCCTGGCGCGATCTCATGGGTCACCTCGGCACTGACCACCTTCAAATACATCTTGGTTTCAGTCAGCTCCACCGACTCAAAACGAGCGCCCGGCAGTTTAAGCAAGATCGGCAAAATGCTGTCGGCCAAGTCGATATTGTCGAGCCGACGGAAGCGCGATGACAAGAATGCCCTAGCCCGCCCCGCCATGGTCCGTACCATATAACTATCGGCGACATTGATTCTGAGCCACGCATTGACGTTGTCATCGAGCAGTTCGGTATCAAACAAACGCATGCGTTTAAAGTACAACAACGGTATATCCAGTTTCCTGGCCAGCTGCGCGCAGGTAAACTCGTTCATCAGGTATCGCTTCTTGCCGCAGGGTTCATCAATCACCAGATTGCATTGCCCTGCCGCTGTCGTCTCACTCACCAGCTTCGTTGCCGGCACAATCATGTCCTTCTTAAGTACGGCCTGCCGCTCAAGTTCGACGATAATTTGATCCAAATGACGTCCTGTTTTCATCACAACCTCCATGAAAAAAGCGGGCGATGCAACTCCCTGGCGGGAGCGCATCCCCGCAGGGTCAAGCACGCGGAATGTACTCGATTCCACGTGGGCGCAGCATTGCGCCAACATGCGGCGACCAACCGGCCACCGCGCCAGATTCACTGTTTTGCTCTCTGCACCTCACGCCGCACGACAAGTGCGGTGTGAAATTTTCAATAGCACCTCTGCCCAATCGGCGCCAGCCGACTTCGGCACAAACACCTCGGCCGATCGCCCTGCCCGCCGTGCATGGGATTTCAGGTAGCGACGCGCGAGGCTATAGGCTGCGGCCTGGCCATCAAAAAATGCGTGCGCATCGTTGTCAGCGTAAATGCGCAGGCGTTTGACTGTTTCCGGAATCCATAGCTTTTCCAGGTTCCCGGCACTCACCCCCGCCCACACTGGCTGATGCGAACGTTTCATGACCGCCAGCGCTGTCTCGATACCCTCACACACCGCCAATTCGTCTGTGGATGGCGCCAGACGAATGGCAGCGCCATCGATGCCAGCGCACAGTAACTTCTTGACTGCGCATTCGCGGGCCTTCTCGCCATTGCTCAAATATGTCCGATGCAACGACACCGTGTGACCACTCTTATCCTGCACACAGGCCACCATGGCAGGGTAGCGGCGCACCACAACAGGTTTACCCGTAACCAAATGACGCTCGTAGTAACCCAACGCAGGATGCATGCGCAGCGTCGACGGGTAGCGTTCCAGGTTCACGCCCCGGTTCCGCAGATACCTGTCCACCTCATCTCCTGGCATCACTGGCATCGTTTCAGCCAGAATCTTCCGAATCAGACCATCGCGTTCGGCACGTGAATCCTGCGCGAGCGAGATCGGTGGCCTCGGCGCACGCATACCCAGGTAGCTGTCCACTTTGCCAAGTGCATCAACAGCACTCAGCCCTAAGCAGCCCATCAACAATTTGAATCCGCCACCGGCGCCGCAGCCACGGCAAATATAGTTGCCGTGGCCAAATTTGTCCGTGTATTGAAACCGGTCAGTGCCACCGCAATCACCCAAGGGACATGGCTGATTACGTTGATTGAGCACTTTCGCATCCACGCCCAGCGCCAGCAGAATTTCCGTCCACCGTCCAAACGCGCGCTGCTTAACCCGCTGAAAATGCGCGTTAAATTCTTCCTCGTTTCTGGTCATGTTGACCTCCCCATGTCAGGCCCCAAGAAAAATTGCCTTCGCACGGGTACGTTACGCGGCGTGCAAACAGCCACCCCTGATCCATGGCAACGCCAACTTCCCCAGACAGCAGTTCATTTACAGTGAAGGACATCGCTCTTCTGTCCGGACGTCCACGCTGGGGATCGACCTGAAAACCGCCCGGCACTAAGGACAAGCGTATTAACCGCAGTTCTTGACCGAGGTAAAAAACCCGACCTGCCTTCCCCACAACAATCTCGCTTTCCTTGATTCTGAAAATCAATTCATCGATGTCCCGCACCCGACAGAAGCGAACGGAAGGGAATGCAGCGGCAATGAAGGCATCAAGCATGGCGCCCTCCCTTCGTATTTACCTGGCGTCCAGACTTACCGACATGTCCACGCAAGCAATCCTCATCTTTTGCTGCACCCAGCGATGTAAAAAGATCGGATTGATGGAGCTTGATCTGCTCATTCATCCACTGCGGGTTCTTGAATAAATTGTCGGAAATCCAGTCTGGCTTTGCCAGTACCGCTTGGCGGGCCCACTCGGGGTAGTCCTGCAGCGAACTCAGAAACCAACAGCACAACTGGGAACCAATCCAATCGCGCACCTCCTGCGCATCAATAGCGCCGATGAATGGTAGCTGCGACAACGGACTGCCACTTACCACCTTCATACAATTGACGAAGGAAAACGGCTGCGTATCCCGAACCGGATCCGTGAACACCCAACGAACCAGTTCAAACTTCTCGTCCAGGGGCGTGCGCGGGTCGCTGAGCAGACTTACTTTGCGTAATAGCCACCAGTGCAATGCCACCAACTCCTCTTCTGAAAATTCAATCGCGTCATCATTCGTCTCGCGCGCGGATACCTTGTTCGCAGGTGCGCGCGGCACGCCAGGATGGAAAGAAGCGTCCCTATCCTGGGGGACGCGACAATAGTTGATCTGATATCTGCTCATGATTGCCTCGCACAAAAAAAGGGACAAGGCAACTCCCTCTCGGGATGCATCGTCCCAAAGGGGGAAATAGATCATCCGGTTGCTACGACGCACCGGAACTTCAATTGACTGGCTTGATACTGACGGCTGATGCCGTTTCGGCGGGGATGCCAGCTACCGTCCTGAAAACGCATGCAAAGTGTTTTGACGTAACGGCGCGGTGCACGCGGCGCGTCAAAACACTCTCGTTCTTCAGAAACACGGTCGCCGGGCCTGGAAACAGGAGACGATCCAATCGGTGCTGCGGCGCGCTGGGCGCAATTGACAGGCTTGCCGGACGATGCAGGGCTAGCTGCTGCGATGATGTACTGACTTTAGGCCGCCCTCACCTGCCTGTCAACACAGGTTCGACGAAAAATGCCATCAGCAAAGTCACCTGCGGTGGGAACCCCGGTTGCGTACGCCTCAATGCGATTATCGGCCGCCCACACTAGCGAGCGCAGTACCCGCAAATACGCTTCCAAAGCTCCGTGCATTCCTCTTGAATCAGCATGATGGCGAGTCCACCATGTCATGTAGCCCCATGGGCATTTTCAAGGACATCATCATGAACCACCCAGCTCCCACCCATTTGATCGTCACGCGTGATCACGGCGAAGCCAACAGGAAGTTGCTGGCCAAGGAGGCCGCCGCCGATCTGACGCGTGTCGAATCTGCCAGCCGCAAGGTCAATATCACGCTCGCCAGTCCGGAAGGCAAGCGTTTGTACTTGCGATGCTTCTACGTCTCACAAGCGAGTTTCCATTTTATTTCCGTCTTTGCCAGGATGAAATTACCAGCCGAGGATGTCGATAAAGTAGAACAGGAATTGCGCACCATGCTTGACGCGCGCATTGCCTTGGCCAACCAGAGTATCGTCACCTTCGAGAAACTGTGCCATCAACATGGCATCACGGACTTGGCCAGCTATGACATCGAACCTCTTGCCATCGAAGCGAAAGTATTTTCCATGTTCGGCCGGCGATTACTGGAATTGATCAGCAAAGTCGACCAGCTCATGCCCATGCTCGAAACCCTGTGCATTGACGAGGCACTCTCGACAAGCCAGCTCATTACCGAAAAATCGCAGATCAAGAAAACCGTGCGTGCAGTGACCGCAACCACGCGCGCGCTGTCCCTGGGCCTGCTCAAACGCATCAATGCCCTGCCCGTATCCGAACGCAAAGCCACCACAACGAACAGCCATCCATCCCCTGGAGAGGGATCCGCCATGCACACATCGTTCAACGGAGCACCTCAACAATCAGGCGCCCCAGAGCCCAATGCGGCCCCTGAGAGCGTTTTGAGCGATGCTGCCACGGAGATGAGCGAAGAGGCGTCCGCGAGCCCCTGACAGGCTTAATAAGCCTTGCTACCCGCATCGCGGATAGGGAGACTAAAACCACTGCGCCGGTACGGAGGAAGCCATGTGCATAAAAATGATGCTCTGCAGTGAACTGCCTGTGACCCAGGCATGGTGTATCGCTGCGATGGAAACCGCGTTTGGGCCGGCCTATCGCATGGCCCCAGGGACCGCCTGTATGTCTCCCCTGGACACACCCCTGATACACAACGGCATTGCAATGATCGTGATCGAGCAGGCATCGAGGTTCGCCCCGAAGGATGTCCGGCAACTGATCAAGTGGTGCCATGCCCACGACAAGGCTCTGCTGGTGTGCGGAGCGTTGTCTGAGGAAGAGCGGGAAATCTGCGGATTAAGCCATTGCATCGCGATTGACATCACTGCCCTACAGGCGCCGGTATGTATCCAGTGGACGTCCTGCGCCGGCACGCTCCAGCTGTTCGAAGAAATGTTCGTACCTACGCTGAAAACCGTCCAGCGGACCGCCCATCTCTACTGTTCCGGGCTACGCTGCCGGCACCATCGTCGTAGAGAGGTAACAGGTACTCAGCGGATACAGACACTTCTCAAGGGACCGGAGCGGCGGAAAAGTCTCATAGGCCATTCACATTCCAACGCTTTCCCACATGATCACGACCGATCGGCTACACGCCACTGACGGCCGCCGCTACAGCATCCATCAATTGCCGTGAAATGCTACCAAAATATGCCTGTTTTCAACTTGATGACCACGATCAGCGCAGCCACCATGGCTCAGGATCATCCGTCATCGGTCATGGAGACAGTTCATCATGAAATACAATCCCCCTTCGAACCAATCGCCCTTTGCCCCCTCGGTGTATCCAGCCTTTGGTCAGCGGGCAATTATCGGCGGCATCAAGCGCCAGCGTCAGGCTGCTCAGAAAGCCAGCCGATCACCCCGCGCAGCACGTACGCTTACCGAGAGCGACCTCAGGATACCTGGCCGGGTCCTCATTAAACGCCGCCAGCTTTTGCAAAAGGTGCCGCTATGCGAGCGGACCATCCTGAACCTTGAAAAACGAGGGCAGTTTCCACGGCGCTTTAGCATCACCTCGCGTTTGGTCGCCTGGGACCTCAAGGAAGTGGACGCCTGGATCGCAGAACAGCAAGCGGCGGCACGCCTGCCAGCGGTGCCGCAAGCACAGCCTGTGCAACGCAAAGCGCTCAGGTAGTCTCTCACTCTTTCAGCTTTGTCCAGGCGTCGATCATGTCTGCCCACTCCTGCAGCATGGTTCGGCGCTGCACCGAATACTCAGCCTTGTTGTACACGGCTCGCACGCCCCTCTGCTCGTGGGCAAGACATTTTTCGATCCAATCGGTGTTGTAGCTGGCTTCGTGCAGCAGGGTCGATGCTGTTCGCCGCAAATCGTGCGGCGAAAAATCGGCCAGTTGTTTCCCACAGTCTCGTGCCGTGGCGCAGACTGACACCAGGATGCGATTGAGCGAAGCACCATTCATCGGCACATCAGGGTCATATCGCGATGGCAAAATATAATCGGATGTGCCAGCACAGGTACGCAACGCAACGAACATATCCAACGCCTGGCGCGACAGATAGACATTGTGGGGGTTGCGGCGCTTCATACGTCGGGCCGGAATAGTCCATAGAGCATCGGTAAAGTTCACCTCACTCCATGTTGCGTCCGTCAATTCGGATTTGCGCACCATGGTGAGCAACAGTAATTTGCAAGCCAGGCGCAAGGTCGGCGCGCACTGCACGTATTCGATATGTTCGTAGAACAGCGCGATCTCTTCGGCCCCCAACGCGCGGTCGCGTGGTTCAAATACGGCAATGGATGAGGGAGCAACCAGATCCGCCGGGTTGATTATCTGTTGTCCCCGTTGTTCCGCATACTTGAAGACCAGTTTGACGATATCGCGCGCGTGCACGGCCGTCGCAGGGGCGCCACGTGCGAGGATGGCGTCGCATACGGAACGTAACTCGTTGTGCGTTATTTCATGCAGCAAGAGACTGCCAAATGGGCGCTTCAGATCGCGTTCATACACCGAGCGCCGCATTTCCCGCGTCGACTCCGCCATTTTGTACTTTATTAGCCAACGTTCTGCCCAGACGCTGAATGGTTCTCCAGCGGCCAACTGATGGCGCGATTGGGCTTTGAGGCGCGACGGGGACTTGCCTTCCGATTGCGCTTTCTTCGCTTCCTGCAAGCGTTCCCTCGCCTCGTGCAAACTCAAGCCACCCGCCCCGTAGCGTCCGAGCACCAAGGTTTCGTACCGGCCATTGACGCGGTAGTTATAGCGAAACGAGATCGTGCCACTGGGGAGCACCGTCGCATACATGCCATCACGATCTGGCACCTTGTAGGCTTTCTCTGCTGGTTTCAGGTTTTTCAATTTTGTATCGGTCAGCATAGACACCTCCCATTCATACAAAGTCTGTATTGGCACCGGATGTATTTCAAACAATCAATCACTTAGCACGAAAAAAAAGTGACATCTGCTGCTACTCACGAGGTCCAGATACCCTCGCCGCGACGAGCGCGCCAGGGATCCATAAATACTTTTAAAATCATATACTTAGCCTAATAAACACCCTCACCGATACCCTCACCGTGCCAAATGGGCGGTGGGAACCAAATGTGAAATATTCCAGGCAGCAAGTTGAGTACCCATAACCGTACCCACAAAAAAACGTGCTTGGCTCTGCCGTGGGTTGCTTGCGTTTGCCAGACAAAATAAAAAAAGCCCCTGAAAAATCAGGGGCTTAGCTGTTTCATTGACCCGGCGTTACCTTACGGTGCCGGACGGGAGATTATTCCCATTCGATGGTCGCCGGCGGCTTGCCCGAAATATCGTAGACGACGCGGTTGATGCCGCGCACTTCATTGATGATGCGGTTGGAGACCTTGCCCAGCAAGCTGTGCGGCAGGTGCGCCCAGTGGGCCGTCATGAAGTCCTGCGTTTGCACGGCGCGCAGGGCCACCACGTATTCGTAGGTACGGCCATCGCCCATCACGCCCACCGATTTGACGGGCAGGAAGACGGCGAACGCCTGGCTGGTCGCTTCGTACCAGTTCGCTGGCAGCGCGTCCGGGTCGACGGCCTGGCCGGCGACGAACTCGTACGGCGTGTTGCGCAGCTCTTCGATGAAGATGGCATCGGCGCGGCGCAGCAGGTCGGCATAGTCTTTCTTGACTTCGCCGAGGATGCGCACGCCCAGGCCCGGGCCCGGGAATGGGTGGCGGTAGACCATGTCATGCGGCAAGCCGAGCGCGACGCCCAGTTTGCGCACTTCATCCTTGAACAGTTCGCGCAAGGGTTCGAGCAATTTGAGCTTCATGGTGTCCGGCAAGCCGCCCACGTTGTGGTGGCTCTTGATGGTCTGGCCCTTTTTACCTTTGCCGGCCGATTCGATCACGTCCGGGTAAATCGTGCCTTGCGCCAGCCATTTGGCGTTGACCAGCTTGCCCGACTCGACCTGGAAGACTTCGACGAATTCGCGGCCGATGATCTTGCGCTTTTGCTCGGGATCGGTGACGCCGGCCAAATGGCCCATGAACTGGTCTTCCGCATCGACGCGGATGACTTTCACGCCCAGGTTCTTGGCGAACATGTCCATCACCATCTTGCCTTCGTCCAGGCGCAGCAAGCCGTGGTCGACGAAGACGCAGGTCAGCTGGTCGCCGATGGCGCGGTGGATCAGGGCAGCCGCAACGGACGAATCGACGCCGCCGGACAGGCCCAGGATGACGTCGTCGCTACCGACTTGCGCACGGATCTTTTCCACCGCTTCGCTGATGTAATCGGGCATGTTCCAGTCCGACTTGCAGCCGCAGATTTCATGCACGAAGCGGCCGATCATGGCCTTGCCCTGCACCGTGTGCGTCACTTCCGGGTGGAATTGCACGCCGTAGAACTGGCGCTCTTCGTCGGCCATGGCGGCGATCGGGCAGCTCGGGGTGTTGCCCATCAGCTTGAAGCCAGGCGGCATTTCCAGCACCTTGTCGCCGTGGCTCATCCACACTTTCAGCATGCCGTGACCTTCGTCAGTGACGAAGTCGGCAATGCCGTTGAGCAACTTGGTATGGCTGCGGGCGCGCACTTCGGCGTAGCCGAATTCGCGCACCAGGCCGTTTTCCACCTTGCCGCCCAGCTGGGCTGCCATGGTTTGCATGCCGTAGCAGATGCCCAGCACGGGCACGCCCAGCTCGAACACGGCTTGCGGCGCGCGCGGCGAATCGCCGTCCAGCGTGGAATTGTGGCTGCCCGACAGGATCACGCCGGCGGCGCCATAGTTGCGCACGAATTCATCGCTGACGTCATACGGGAAGACTTCGGAAAACACGCCGGAATCGCGCACGCGGCGGGCGATCAACTGGGTGACTTGGGAACCGAAATCGAGAATGAGGATTTTAGAGTGCATGGTCGGAGCTTTATTCAGGGTCAATTGCAAAACCGGCGCACTGGGCGCCGGTCTGGACTTTCGCTACCACAATAGCGTAGCTGGAAAACTGTTCAGGGCAAGGCGCAGTGCCGAAGACAGTACGAATAGTACGGCGAGGCACTGGAACGCAGCCATGGACAGTTTCTCCAGTACGCTTACTCGGAGCGGTAGTTAGGCGCTTCTTTCGTGATCTGCACATCATGGACATGCGACTCGCGCATGCCGGCCGAGGTGATTTCCACGAATTCCGCCTTCTCGCGCAGTTCGTCGATGGTGGCGCAACCGCAGTAACCCATCGATTGACGCACGCCGCCCACCAGCTGGAAGATGATCGCCAGCACGCTGCCCTTGTAGGCCACGCGGCCTTCTATACCTTCAGGCACGAACTTGTCGGCCTTCATCGTGGCGTCCTGGAAATAACGGTCAGCCGAACCATCGGACATCGCGCCCAGCGAACCCATGCCGCGGTACGACTTGTAGCTGCGGCCCTGGTACAGGATCACTTCGCCCGGTGCTTCTTCCGTACCGGCAAACATGGAACCCATCATGACGGTCGAGGCGCCAGCGGCCAGCGCTTTCGAGATGTCGCCCGAGAAGCGGATACCGCCGTCGGCGATACATGGCACGCCCGTGCCTTCCAGTGCTTCAGCCACATTCGAGATGGCCGTAATTTGCGGCACGCCCACACCGGCGACGATACGCGTGGTGCAGATGGAGCCAGGGCCGATGCCGACCTTGACCGCATCGGCACCGTATTCCACCAGCGCCTTGGCGGCAGCGGCCGTAGCGATGTTGCCGCCAATCACTTCGACTTGCGGATACTTGGTCTTGATCCAGCGTACGCGGTCGAGGATGCCTTGCGAGTGGCCGTGGGCCGTATCGACCACCAGCACGTCGACGCCGGCAGCGACCAGCAGGTCGATGCGTTCTTCATCCTTGGCGCCTACGCCGACGGCAGCGCCGACCAGCAGTTTGCCCTGGCTGTCTTTCGACGCGAACGGGTGGGAAGTCGACTTCTGGATATCCTTGACGGTGATCAGACCGCGCAGTTCGAACGCGTCGTTGACGACCAGCACGCGCTCGAGGCGGTGCTTGTTCATCAGGCGCTTGGCTTCGGCCGTATCGGCGTCTTCCTTGACGACCACGAGTTTTTCGCGCGGGGTCATCTTGGCGGAAGCTTCCGCGTCGAGTTCCTGCTCAAAGCGCAAATCGCGGTTGGTGATAATGCCGACAACTTCCTTGCCCTTGACGACAGGGAAACCGCTGATGCCGTATTGTTCCGTCAGGGCGATCACGTCGCGGATTTTCATTTCCGGCGGAATCGTGATCGGGTCGCGCAGCACGCCGGCTTCAAAACGCTTCACGCGGGCCACTTCACGCGCCTGGTCTTTCGGATTCAAATTCTTGTGAATGATGCCGATGCCGCCTTCCTGGGCCATCGCGATCGCGAGGCGGGCTTCCGTCACCGTATCCATGGCTGCGGACAGCAAGGGAATATTCAGGGTGATATTGCGGGTCAGACGAGTTTTGAGGGACGTATCGGCGGGCAAAACGTTGGAGTAGGCTGGGACGAGCAGCACGTCATCGAATGTGAGTGCTTTTTGAAGTAGACGCATAGCATTTCCTATTGGCGCAAAAGCAGATTATACAGAAAAAAGCGCCCTCCGTCCTTGCAGCATAGAAAAGATATTTGGAAATAGCAAAAAAATGTCCCGCCAGGGCCAGCCGCAGCCCTGCCCTCTCCCAGACCCGTCAGGTCTTGGCGGGCTTGCCGCTGGCACGCCGGCGGCGCGCTTCTTTCGGGTCCGCCTGCAGCGGACGGTACACCTCGATCCGGTCATGCTCGCGCAAGACGGTGTCCAACGGCTTCTTCTTGCCATAGATGCCGACCATATTCACGGCCAGGTCGATGCCGGGGACTTCCTGCAGCAAGCCGCTCTGCTCCACCGCCTGCCTGATGGTGGCGCCTGCAGCCACCGTCAAGGTGCGCAGGAAGCTGCTATCCGGCAAAGCATGGCAAACTTGCACCTGGATGCTCACTTCAGCCATACACCGTCTCCGCGCGCTTGCAGAAGGAATCGACCATGCTGTTGGCGATCATGCCGAAGACGGGGCCGATGATCTGCTCGAGCACACGGCTGGAAAACTCGTAATGCAGGTCCAGCTCGATCTTGCACGCATCTTCACGCAGGGCCTTGAAGGTCCACACGCCGTCGAGGGTCTTGAAAGGACCGTCTACCAGCTTCATCTTGATGGAGCTCGGCGGCACGTTCTCGTTGGACGTGGTGAAGCTTTGGCGCACGCCGTGGTAATGTATGCCCACGCTGGCGACGACCGTGTTCTCGCCCCGCTCGCGAATCTCGACCGCACCGCACCAGGGCAGGAATTTGGGATAATCCTCCACCGCCGCCACCAGCGCGAACATTTGTTCGGCGCTATAGCCGAGAAAAACTGATTTATGTACTACTGCCATTGAAGAACCATTTGCTATGATGTTGGATACATTTGATTTTATCGCGCTTGCGCGAGACAGTAGTTTAACCGACCCGCGCACATTTACCATCTCATGACCATAGCAGACAACAGAAAAGCCTTCCACGACTACTTTATCGAGGATCGCTACGAAGCCGGCATCGTGCTGGAAGGCTGGGAAGTCAAAGCCATCCGCGACGCCCGCGTACAAATCAAGGAAGCCTACGTTGTCGTCCGCGGCGATGAACTCTTCCTGTTCGGCGCGCATATCAGCGCCCTGCCGACCGCCTCTACCCACATCCACCCGGAAGCCGTACGCACGCGCAAGCTGCTGCTGCACCGTGCGGAAATGGATAAACTGATCGGCAAGGTGGAACGCTCCGGCTATACGCTGGTGCCGCTCAACCTGCACTACAAGGGCGGCCGCGTCAAATGCGAAATCGGCCTGGCCAAGGGCAAGAAACAGCACGACAAGCGGGCAGCGGAACGCGACCGCGACGGCGCGCGCGAAGTGCAGGCGGCAATGAAGTCGCACCGCCGCTGATCCGGCACCACGCGCAGCGATCTGCGCCAATACCACCAAGCCCGGCTATATGCCGGGTTTTATTTTGCCGGTACCTGCGGCAAACGGAAATGCACAGCGCAATGGGATGAAAACAGGAAAAGGAAGAGATACTGCGGGAATAAGACAAGTATTATCGAAAATACCATGGAGATAAACGAATGAATCAGCTTTGCCTGCCTGGCCAAAGACGATTAATCAGGAAAGTTCCGGATGCTTGCATGCTGCCTTGTACTACACCTGTACTACTCCACAGGACAAGCATCCGAATGAACGGTTTGTTAAACCTTCAGGATCAAACCTTCAGCAGATCGCGCGACTTGCCCGAATCGGTCCACTCTTTGACCCATTTCGGTTGACGGCCACGGCCAGTCCATTGCTGCGTCGCATCATCCGGATTGCGATAGCGTACTGCGACCGTGCCGGTTTTAGCGCGGATACCGGTACCAACCAGATCTTTTACGGAAACGCCAACGCTCTGGGCGATTGCCAGGATTTGTTCACGCGCTTTGGACAGATCGTCCTGTTCGCGTTTCTTCATTTGCTTCTTGATGTCGTCCTGCAAGGTGCGCAGTTCGGACAGGGATAAGCTGGACAGATCCATGATATTTCCTTGTGTGAGTTGAAAAATATAACTGAACAGTTAAATTCTATCCAATTGTAACGCGACTGAGGTGATTTTTCTTGAGATTTGATTGTTTTTTACAATTCTTTTACCAAAAACCCGACTTCCCCGACCTTCAGATGATGTAAGTCTTCAATCCAGGGAGCGGACATCGCGCCGGACCGACTGTCTGCGCCGACTTCCCTTCCTTGTGCGATCGCGATTCAATGCAGCACCATCGGCAGTATTTATTTTGCAGCACTTTCTGCTTCATTGCAATTTATAGTAATCATAAATTGCAATTCAAAATATACATGGGAGCAATACTATCGCCAATTATGCACCGACTTTCAAACACTACCCAAGTATCCGCCGCGGATATCGGCTCAATCATCGCAATGCATGAGCAGCAGATTCTACTTCAATCAAAAAGATAAGCGTCGCACGACAGCATATAATCCCGAAAGTGCGCACAGCATAGCATAAAGAAAATATTTTCAACATTGCCATTTAAAGCGCAGATACTCGGGCCCTGTCGCCAGCATATATTCCAGCAGCGCAAATGAAAACTGCCCGCGATATGGCGGGCAGTTTTGACGACTAACTTGCTACGAGTTTGCTATTCACCAGGCAATCAAGGAATAGCCACACCGCTTTTCGGCTTTTGCGTTTTCACCACCTGCATCGCCGTGGCGATCAAACCGCTCATATCGCCCAGATTGGCCGGCACGATAATCGAGTTATTTGTTTTCGCCAATTGCGCGAACGCGCCCACATACTGCTCGGCCACTTTCAGGTTGACGGCATCTTCGCCGCCCGGCTCGCGGATGGCGGCGCCCACCTGGCGCAGCGCTTCGGCACTGGCTTGCGCCAGTGCGACGATGGCCGTGGCCTGGCCTTCGGCGCGGTTGATCGACGCCTGCTTTTCGCCTTCCGAGCGGGCAATCGCCGCTTCGCGCTCGCCGCTGGCGATATTGATCTGCTCCTGCTTGCGCCCTTCCGAGGCGGCAATCAGCGCACGCTTTTCGCGTTCAGCCGTAATCTGCGCCTGCATCGCATGCAGGATTTCCTTGGGCGGCGTCAAATCCTTGATTTCATAGCGCAATACCTTGACGCCCCAATTCGCCGCCGATTCATCGATGGCATTCACGATGGCCGTATTGATATGGTCGCGTTCTTCAAATGTCTTGTCGAGTTCCATTTTACCGATCACCGAACGCAAGGTCGTTTGCGCCAGTTGCGTAATGGCGGCGATATAATTCGACGAGCCATACGAAGCACGCATGGCGTCGGTAATCTGGAAATACAGAATGCCATCGACCTGCAATTGCGTATTGTCGCGCGTAATACATACCTGCGGCGGCACGTCGAGCGGAATTTCCTTGAGCACGTGCTTGTAGGCGATACGGTCGACAAAAGGCACGACGATATTCAAGCCAGGGCCCAATACCGCATGGAACTTGCCCAGGCGCTCCACCACCCAGGCATGCTGCTGCGGTACCACATTGACCGTCTTGAAGACAAATACCAATGCCAGCAATAACAAGATCAACGACATGCTTCCGATGCTTACTTCCATAATCTACTCTCCAGGTTATCCAACAATCAAACGGCTGCCACGCACGGCGCATATGGTGTAATGGCCGGCTTGCGTATCGCTGCCGGGAATCAGTTCCACATCCCACAAGGCGCCGCGGTACATGACGCGCGCCGCGCCATCGACCCAATGCGCGACCGCCACGCTTTGGCCGATATCGAGATTGACATTCGGATCCTGCGCCGCATCGCGCCGCGCCGCCTTGCCAAAACGGCTGCGCCGCAATAACAGGGTGGCCGCCACGCCGACAATGGCGGCCGTCAGGGCTTGCCAGCCGCCATTGCCGCCCGCCAGCGCCACCAGTCCTCCGGCACTGATACCGATGGCGATCATCAGCAAATAAAACGTGCCCGTAAACAGCTCCAGGATCAATACCGCGCCAGCCGCCACAAACCAGCCTACCCATTCAGCCATGATGCCTCCATCTTTGCGAATCCGAAAATAAAAAACCCCGCAGCCTATATAAGCGACGGGGTTTAATGCGTATTACTGCCTGATATTATTCTTGCCAAACACCTATATACAAACAGTCTAACGCAATTCCTGATGGCGTCAATAGGCAGGGGCGAATTAGCGCCGCAGGCCCGGCAATTACTCTTCCAGCAGGCTGCGCAGCATCCACGCCGTCTTTTCATGCAAATCGAGGCGCTGCGTGATCAGGTCGGCCGTCGGCTGGTCATTGGCTTTTTCCAGCAGCGGGAACAGGCGGCGCGCCGTGCGCGCAGTCGCTTCCTGTGCCGATACCAGGTGGCTGACCATGTCCAGCGCCGGCGGCACGCCGTCGATTTCCTTGATCGAGGCCAGCTTGACGAATTCCTTGTAGGTGCCCGGCGCAGGATAGCCGAGGGCGCGGATGCGCTCGGCGATCAGGTCCAGCGCGGCCCACTGTTCCGTGTATTGCGTCATGAACATCAGGTGCAGGGTGTTGAACATCGGCCCCTTGACGTTCCAGTGAAAATTATGGGTCATCAGGTACAAGGTGTAGCTGTCGGCCAGCAGGCCGGACAGGCCTTCCGCAATCTTCGCGCGGTCCGCCTCGGAAATGCCGATGTCGATCTTTGCCACTTTGCTCGGTTTCTTGCTTGCCATGAGAACTCCCGTTTCAATGTATTGGTGGAATCATTTTAGCTGATCTGGCGCAATGCCATCGAATACAGGCGTGCGCCGCATGGCAGGCATAAAAAAACCCGCTGCCGGGTGAGCGGCAGCGGGTTTTCAGAGGGCGGACAAGACGCTTACGCTTTCAGCGCAGCGAGCTTTTGCCAGGTATCGATCACCGAGTCCGGGTTCAGCGACATCGATTCGATGCCCTGCTCCATCAGCCAGACGGCGAAGTCCGGATGGTCGGAAGGACCCTGGCCGCAAATGCCGATGTACTTGCCGCGTGCCAGGCAAGCCTTGATGGCCAGGGCCAGCAGGGCTTTCACGGCAGGATCGCGCTCGTCGA
This sequence comes from Janthinobacterium sp. SUN100, assembly GCF_030397705.1. NCBI lineage: Bacteria > Pseudomonadati > Pseudomonadota > Betaproteobacteria > Burkholderiales > Oxalobacteraceae > Janthinobacterium > Janthinobacterium sp. SUN100. The sequence goes on from NZ_JAPUBU010000007.1 coordinate 81,171, forward strand.
AGTCGGCGGCCAGCAATTCCATGCCGGAATCGCGGTCCAGGCCCAGGGTCAGCTGGGTCAGGTCGTTCGAACCGATCGAGAAGCCGTCGAAATGGTCGAGGAACTGGTCGGCCAGGATGGCGTTCGACGGCACTTCGCACATCATGATGACGCGCAAGCCGTTCTCGCCGCGCTTCAAGCCATTCTTCGCCAGCAAGTCGATGACTTTCTCGGCCTGGCCCAGGGTGCGCACGAAGGGCACCATGATTTCCACGTTCGTCAGGCCCATGTCATTGCGCACACGCTTCATCGCTTCGCATTCCATGTTGAACGCTTCGGAGAAGTCGGCCGACAGGTAGCGCGCCGCGCCGCGGAAGCCCAGCATCGGGTTTTCCTCGTCCGGCTCGTAGCGCGAACCGCCGATCAGCTTCTTGTACTCGTTCGACTTGAAGTCGGACAGGCGCACGATGACTTTTTTCGGCCAGAACGCGGCGGCGATGGTGGCGATGCCTTCGGCCAGCTTGTCGATGTAGAACGCTTTTGGCGAAGCGTGGCCGCGCGCCACCGATTCCACGGCCTTTTTCAGGTCGGCATCGATGTTCGGGTATTCCAGGATCGCGCGTGGGTGCACACCAATATTGTTATTGATGATGAATTCCAGGCGCGCCAGGCCCACGCCCGCATTCGGCACGGACTGGAAGTCGAACGCCAGTTGCGGATTGCCCACGTTGAGCATGATCTTGGTGTCGAGCTTCGGCAATTCGCCACGCGACACTTCCGACACTTCCGTTTCCAGCAAGCCATCGTAGATCTTGCCTTCGTCGCCTTCGGAGCACACCACAGTGACGAAGGTGCCGTCCTTCAGCACGTCGGTGGCGTTGCCGCAGCCGACCACGGCAGGCACGCCCAGCTCACGCGCGATAATTGCCGCGTGGCAAGTACGGCCGCCACGGTTGGTGACGATGGCCGAAGCGCGCTTCATGACCGGTTCCCAGTTCGGGTCCGTCATGTCGGCAACGAGCACGTCGCCTGGCTGCACGCGTTCCATGTCGGCCGGGTCGTGGATCACGCGCACGGGGCCGGCGCCGATCTTCTGGCCGATGGCGCGGCCGGAGGTCAGCACGGTGCCGGTGCTTTTCAACTTGAAGCGCTCTTGCACGTCGGTCGCCTTTTGCTGCGACTTGACGGTTTCAGGACGCGCCTGCAGGATGTACAGCTTGCCGTCGCGGCCATCCTTGCCCCACTCGATGTCCATCGGACGGCCGTAGTGGTTTTCGATGATGACGGCGTATTTGGCCAGTTCCACCACTTCGCTGTCGTTCAGCGAGTAGCGGTTGCGCATTTCGACGGGCACGTCGACGGTTTTCACGGAACGGCCGGCTTTCGCTTCGTTCGTGAATTCCATCTTCAGCAGTTTCGAGCCGATATTGCGGCGGATCACGGGCGACTTGCCTTTTTCCAGCATCGGCTTGTGCACATAGAATTCGTCGGGATTGACGGCGCCCTGCACCACGGTTTCGCCCAGGCCATAGCTGGAAGTGACGAAGACCACGTCCTTGAAGCCCGATTCGGTATCGATGGTAAACATCACGCCAGCCGCGCCCAGGTCGGAGCGCACCATGCGCTGCACGCCGGCCGACAGGGCCACTTCAGCGTGCGTAAAGCCCTTGTGCACGCGGTACGAGATGGCGCGGTCGTTGTACAGCGACGCGAACACCTGCTTCATGGCTTCGAGCACGTTGTCGATGCCGACCACGTTCAGGAAGGTTTCTTGCTGACCAGCAAAGGACGCGTCCGGCAAGTCTTCCGCCGTGGCTGAGGAACGTACGGCAAACGACATTTCGGTATCGGAATCGGCCACCAGCTTGGCGTAGAACTGGTCGATTTCGGCGGCCAGGCGGGGCTGGAATGGTGTTTCCACGATCCATTGACGGATCTCGGCGCCGGCTTGCGCCAGCGAGCGCACGTCATCGATGTTCAGCCCTTCGAGGCGCTGGGCGATGCGTTCGGCCAGCGGCAAGCCGCCGTTGGCGCTATATGACAGGAAATCGCGGAATGCCTGCGCCGTGGTGGCAAAGCCACCGGGCACGCGCACGCCGGCTTCCGCCAGTTGGCTGATCATTTCGCCCAGGGAGGCGTTCTTGCCGCCGACGGATTCGACATCCGTCATGCGCAAATGCTCGAACGAGGCAACATACACCGCGTCCTTGTCTTCCTGCTGTTGCGATACTGCGTTGGTCATAATGACACCCTTACTGATGATAGAAATCTTTACGCGCGGCGCACAGACAGTCTTCTTGTTATTCTTGGCGTCGTGCAGCACAATCATACCGTTGCAGCCATTTTACCTTGTGCGGCGCAAATTGACGACGCACAATCTTGATCCGAAAACCCATGACACAAGAACCACGCCCTCCTCTGCCCTCCGCGGCCCGCACCGTCTTCTTCGTTTCCGACGGCACCGGCATCACCGCCGAGACGTTCGGCCACTCGGTGCTGACGCAGTTCGATCTGCGCTTCCGCCAGATCCGCCTGCCCTTCATCGATACCATGGACAAGGCCTACGAGGCGGCGCGCAAGATCAACGAAGCCTTCGCCACCGATGGGCAGCGCCCGATCATTTTCTCGACCCTGGTGAAGAACGACCTGTCGGCCGTGATCCGCAAGTCCAGCGGCATGCACATGGACCTGATCCAGACCTTTGTCGCCCCGCTGGAGCAGGAACTGGGCGTGATGTCGACCCATACCATCGGGCGCTCGCACAACATCGTCGACAGCGAGGAATACAAGAACCGCATCGAGGCGATCAACTATTCGCTGGCGCACGACGATGGCCAGTCGCACAAGAACCTGTCCTCGGCCGATGTCATTCTGGTGGGAGTTTCGCGCTCTGGCAAGACCCCGACCAGCCTGTACCTGGCCATGCAATATGGCATCAAGGCGGCCAATTATCCGCTGATTCCCGACGATTTCGAGCGCGACAAGCTGCCATCGGCCTTGCTGGAATTTAAGAATAAAATTTTCGGATTGAGCATTACGCCCGAACGTTTGTCGGAAATACGCAACGAAAGACGCGCTGGAAGCAAGTATGCGGCCATCGAAAACTGCCGTTACGAAGTCAACGAGGCGGAAAAAATGATGAAACGCGAGGGTATCCGCTGGCTGTCGTCGACCACCAAGTCGATCGAAGAGATCTCCACGACAATCCTGCAAGAGATCAAGCCGAACCGCCGCGAATACTGAGAACACCTGACCAAACCTGCTGCGCGTCGGTATAGGCGGCTTGCGATGCTCACCGGCTCGGCGCCCCCGTACCAAGTACGGTTGCGCTTCTCGGCCACCTCTCCCTTCCGCTCGCTACGGTTTTGTCAGGCGTTCGTTTCGCTCGAAAGCACCGTCAGCGCGGCGACCAGCTGATCGAGTTCACTGGTCTGCGTCGTGATGGCCACCGTGGCGCGCACGATGTCGGTATCGCCGATATTGCGCTCCACCGTGAAGATGCCAAAGCGCTGCAGCAAGGCTTGCTGCAACTGGCGCGCGCTCATGCCGTCGACGGCAAACGCCACCAGTGCCGTGCCCCGTTTCGCATCGAGCGGCGACAACATGCGCACGCCGGGCAGTTGCGCGGCGCGACTGACCCAGTAATCGCGCAGCCAGGCCAGACGCTCCCTCTTGGCCGGCGTACCGCCCAGGCGCGCATGGAAGTCCAATGCGGCAGGCGCGGCCAGGATGGCGCCGATCGGCGGCATGCCCATGTGCAGCCGGCCGCGGATATCATCCAACGGATAATCCTCGTCGCCAAAATGCGGCTCGATCTTGTGCAGCTGCGATGCGCGGATATACACGACACCCAGTCCCGCCGGCGCCCCCAGCCATTTGTGCAGATTGAAACCGGCGAAATCGACGCCCAGGGCCTGCACGTCCACGTCGACCTGCCCCAGCGCATGGGCGCTGTCGAGCAGCACGTCGATACCATGCTCGCGCGCCAGCGCCATGATCTCCCGCACCGGCAGTTGCTGGCCGCTGGCCGGCGTCACCTGCGACAGCAGCAGCAATTTGGGCTGGACGGCCTGGCGCATGGCTTGCGCGTAACGGGCGACGATCTCGGCATCGCTGATGGGCAAGCGCAATGTGACTTGCGTGCTGGTGACGCCACGGCGCTGCGCCAGCCAGCGCATGGCCGTGCGCATGGCCGGATAGTCGAGATTACTCCACAGCACCGTATCGCCGGGCGCCAGGCCGTGGTATTGCGTGATCAGCACCTGCATGGACTCGGTGCCGCTGCGGGTCAGCAGGATTTCGTGCGGTTCGGCATGGATCAGTTCAGCGACGCGCCGGCGCACAATATCCACATGCGTGCGCGTGAACTCGCCGCGCACGAAAGGACTCAGTTGCTCATTGGTGTAGCGCACGGCCTGCTCGAAGGCCGCTTGCACGGGCGCGGCCATGGCGCCGAAATAGCCGTGTTCGAGATTGACGATGGCGTCCGGCGGCGCAGGATAAAACGCGGCCACCTGACGCCACCAGGCTTCGTCCCGGGCCGCACCGTCGGCAAGCAGGGGGAAGGACATGGCTACCCTGTTCAGGCCTGGCCCTGGCGCAGCTGCTCGAAGAAGCAGACGGCGGCGCAGGCGGCCACGTTCAGCGATTCGATCTGGCCCAGGTGGGGAATGACCACCTGGTGCGTGGCCATCGACAATAAATCGTCGGCCACGCCCTGCCCTTCATGGCCGAAGAGCCAGGCGACGGGTTGGCGCAGGTCGACGTCGTACAATCGCTGCGTGGCATAGCCGCTGGTGGCGAGCGTCGCCACCTTGGCGCCGGAAACGAGCGCTGCCAGGTCGACGTTTTCAAAGATGTCGAGCACGAAGTGCGCGCCCATCGCCGCGCGCAGCACCTTCGGCGACCAGCAGAAGGCCGTGCCGGCGCTGCAATACACCTGCGTGATGCCGGCGGCCGCCGCGCTGCGCAGGATGGAACCCACGTTGCCCGGGTCTTGCAGGTTATCGAGCAGCACGGCCGACACGCTCAGCGGCTGCGTGACGGCCCGTTCCGGCGTCTCGATGAGAAACATCACGCCCACGCCGTGCTCAACCTGGCTCACGGCGTGATACAGCCCGTCGGGCAAGCCCAGCACGTGCGCACGCTGGCTTTCCAGCTGGCCGACGATGTCCGCCACTTCCGGGTTCTGCAAGGCGCTTTCGCTGACGATGCACTGCTCCGGCATGCCGCGCAGTTGCAGGTAGGACTGGCACAGGTGCACGCCGTCGAGCAGGGTGCGGCCCGACTTGCGGCGCGCCTGCGAACTGCCCGCCAGTTTCAGCAAATCCTTGTATTGCGCATTGTCGCGCGAGGTAATCGTCTTCATGCCACCACCTCCTGTCCGCCAAACAAGGCGATCACGTTGCGCACGGGCGCGAACGAGCGGCGGTGCACGGGCGAGGCGCCGTGCAGGTGCAGGCGCTCCAGGTGCAATTTCGTGCCATAGCCCTTGTGCTGATCGAAGCAGTATTCGGGATAGGCCGCATGCAGGTGCACCAGTGCCGCGTCGCGCGCCGTCTTGGCCAGGATCGAGGCGGCGGAAATCGAATCGACCTTGTCGTCGCCGCCGATGATGGCCATGCCGCGTATCGGCATCACGGGGCAGCGGTTGCCGTCGATCAGGGCCAGGGTCGGCACGGTAGTCAAAGCCTCGACGGCACGGCGCATGGCCAGCATCGACGCCTGCAAAATGTTCAGGCGGTCGATTTCCTCTTCCGACGCTTCAGCGATGGCCCAGGCCAGGGCCTTGGCCTTGATTTGCGGCGCCAGCAGGTCGCGCCTGGCTTCGGTGAGCTTTTTCGAATCGCGCAAGCCGTCGATGGGCCGGTTCGGGTCGAGGATCACGGCGGCGGCGAACACGGGGCCGGCCAGCGGACCGCGCCCTGCCTCGTCGACACCGCAGATGATTTCATCGAGCGAGAATGGCAAGTCGTCAAACAGGCCGGGATAGATATTTTTCACGTTGAATCTTTGGTTGGTACTGCAGTTGAAGCGGTGATCGGGAGTTACTTGCGGTTGGCGGCGATGACTTGCATGACGGCGTTGGCGCTTTCGCGCGCGCTGTCGCGCAGCAAGCTGTGGTGCATGTCCGTGAAGCGCTGCACCAGGCGCAGGCGGCCCGGCACGTCGCTCAGCTGCTGCCACATGGCCTCGGCCAGCGCTTCCGGGCTGGCCGCGTTTTGCAGCAGCTCGGGCACCAGGTAGTCGCGCGCCAGGATATTCGGCAAACCAATCCACGGCTGGTAACCCATGTGGCGCATGATTTCCCACGACGCCCGCATCATCTTGTAGGCGATGACCATGGGTTTCTTGTACAACGCTACTTCCAGCGAGGCCGTGCCGGACGCCACCAGCACCGCATCGGCGGCGCAGATGGCCGTATGCGAGCCGCCATCCGTCAGCAGTATCTCGACGTCCTGCAGGCCCGCTTCGCGGATCAGCTGCAAAAAGTAATGGCGCTGTTTTTCACCGGCCATGGGCGCGACGAAACGCAGGGAGCGGTCGCGCGCCAGCAGCAGCTTGCAGGCGGCCACGAACGCCACCGTATTGTATTTGAGCTCGCCCATGCGGCTGCCCGGCATCAGGGTCACGACGTTCGCGTCGTCCGGCAAGCCCAGGGTGCGGCGCGCGGCCGCTTCGTCGGGCTGCAAGGGGATCATTTCGGCCAGCGGATGGCCGACATAGGTGACGGGCACGCCCGCCTTGCGGTAGATCTCTTCCTCGAACGGGAAGATCACCAGCATGTGCGAGACGGCCTTGATGATTTTCTTGATGCGCCCGCCGCGCCAGGCCCAGATCTGCGGCCCGATGTAGTGCACGGTGGGGATGCCGCCTTCCTTGAGCTGCTGTTCCAGGCCCAGATTGAAGCCGGGGTAATCGGCGCCGATGAAGACGGCGGGACGCTCGGCCAGCAACTGGTCGCGCAGCGCGTTCTGGATGCCCTTGATTTCGCGGTAGCGGGGAATGATCTCAAACAGGCCCCGTACCGTCAGCTTGTCGAGCGGCCAGTCGGATACAAAGCCCTGCTTGGCCATGTGCTCGCCGCCGATGCCATGGAAGCGCGCGCCGGGCAGCTGCGGCACGAGGCCGGACAGCAGCCGGCTGGCCAGCAGGTCGCCCGACACCTCGCCGGCGACGATGGCGACAGCGAGGCCGCTGGCCTGGTCAGCGGACGATGCCACGCGAGGCCACGCCAAGGAATTCGCGCATGGCGCGAATGTTTTCCGCCACCTCGGGCGACGACGCCGCTTCCTCTTCGAACAGGGCTGCCTTCGATTCCTCCAGGGTCAGTCCCGAGCGGTAGATGAGTTTATACGCGGTGCGTATGCCGTTGATCTGCTCGCGCGTAAAGCCGCGGCGTTTCAAGCCCTCGATATTGACGCCATGCGCCTGCGCCGGATTGCCGTTCAACAGCACAAAAGGCGGCACGTCCTGCGTCAGGCTGGTGCTCATGCCGACAAAGGCATGCGCGCCGATCTTGCAGAACTGGTGCACATTGGCGAAACCGCTCATGATGACCCAATCGCCGATCTCCACGTGGCCCGCCAGCTGGGCGTTGTTCGAAAAAATCGTGTTATTGCCCACCAGGCAGTCATGCGCCAGGTGCACGTATGCCGAAATCCAGTTGTCGTTGCCCAGGCGCGTCACGCCGCCGCCCTGCACGGTACCCGTGTTGAAGGTGCAGAATTCGCGGATGGTGTTGCGGTCGCCGATTTCCAGGCGCGTCGCCTCGCCCGCCCATTTTTTATCCTGCGGCTGCGCGCCGATGGAAGAAAACTGGAACAGGTGGTTGTCGCTGCCGATCGTCGTGTGGCCGTCGATGACCACGTGCGGGCCGACCCTGGTGCCGGCGCCGATGCGCACGTGCGGACCGATGATGGTGTACGGACCCACCTCGACCGAACTGTCGAGCTCGGCCTTCGGGTCGATCACTGCCGTGGAGTGGATGGCCGCCATATTACTGCCCCGCTGGCTGGCTCGCAGACTGGCTCGCATCCTGCGCGCTGCGGATGGTGCACATCAGTTCCGCTTCCAGCGCCACTTTGCCGTCGACGGAGCCAACTGCCTTGTATTTCCAGATGCCGCGCGAGACGCGTAGGATTTCCACATCCATCTTCAGCTGGTCGCCCGGTTCGACAGGACGCTTGAAGCGCGCATTGTCGATGCCGACGAAGTACACCACCGAATTTTCGTCCGGTTTCACGCCCATCGACAGGAACGACAGCAAGGCCGCCGTTTGCGCCAGCGCTTCGATCATCAGCACGCCGGGCATGACCGGTTTGTGCGGGAAATGGCCCTGGAAGAACTCTTCGTTAACCGTCACGTTCTTGATGGCGGTGATGGTTTTGTTCGCTTCCCAGTCCAGCACGCGGTCAACCAGCAGCAGCGGATAGCGGTGCGGCAGCAGCGATTTGATGGCCAGGATGTCGAGGGTCTTTTTTTCAGTAGTCATTTTTCGTCTTGCGTGGTCAGTGTTTTAATTGTTTTTTCAAGCGCGCGGATCTTCTCGCGCATGCTTGACAGGTTGCGCACGATGGCGGCGCTCTTTTCCCAGTCGGCGTTCTTGGCCAGCGGATAAAAACCCGTGTACTGGCCCGGCTCCGCGATCGAACGCGAGACCATGCTGCCCGAGCCCACGTGGACGCGGTCGGCAATGGTCAGGTGGCCCAGCACCATGGCGGCGCCGCCAAAGGTGCAGTACTTGCCGATGACGGCGCTGCCGGCCACGCCGACGCAGCCGGCCATGGCCGTGTGTGCGCCGATATGGCAGTTGTGGCCGATCTGGATCTGGTTATCGAGCTTGACGCCATCTTCGATGATGGTGTCGGCCAGTGCGCCGCGGTCGATGGTGGTGTTGGCGCCGATATCGACATCGTCACCGATCACCACCCTGCCCGTCTGCGGAATCTTGATATACACGCCGCCTTCGTTGGCGAAGCCGAATCCGTCGGTGCCGATCACGGCGCCCGAATGGATGATGCCGCGCTGGCCGATCACGCAGCGCGCATGGAAGGTCACGTTGGCCAGCAGCTGGGTGCCCGCGCCGATGACGGCGTCGCGCCCCACCACGCAGCCAGGCCCGATGACGCAGCCGGCACCGATCACGACGCCCGCTTCGATCACCGCATGCACGCCGACGGAGGCGCTGGCGTCAACCTGCGCGCTGGCGTCGACAAAGGCGCCCGGATGGATGCCGACCGGGGCCTTGATCTCGTGCAAGGCGGCGAAATACTGCGCCGCGCGCGCGAAATACACATAGGGATTCGGTGTGACGATGCGCGCGCCGGCGTACTCGTCGCCGATCAGCGCGTCGTCGGCCGGCGTGAGGATCAGCGCGGCAGCGCCGCTGCTGGCCGCCTGTGCGCGGAATTTGCTATTACTGAGAAAGCTGATGTGCGAAGCGCCGGCGTCGGCCAGCGGTGCGATGCCTGTGACTTCCAGGTTGGGATCGCCCGCCAATTGCCCGCCGAAGCGTTCGACCAATTCTCCTAGTCGAGTGCCCATCTGATTACCTTTATAAATACGCCCGCCAGTGCACGCAGAGCATGCACTGGCAGGCTTGAAACCGTTTCGATTACTTGTCCAGCGCCTTCAAGACCTTGTCGGTGATGTCGATGCGCGGGCTGGCCCACAGGGCTTCCTGCAGCACGATGTCATATCCTTCGATATGCGCCATCTGCTGGATGATGGTGTTGGCTTTTTCCGCGATGGCGCTGCGCTCTTCGTTCGTGCGCTGGCTCAGGTCTTCGCGGAACTCGCGCTGGCGGCGTTGCAGCTCCTTGTCCAGCTCGAAAAACTCGCGCTGGCGCTTGGCGCGCTCTGCCTCGCTCAGGGTCGGCATGTCCTTTTCCAGGGCTTCGTTGGCGACCTTGAAGCGGCTGGCCAGTTCCTGCACGGCTTTTTCACGCGAGCGGAACTCTTCGGCCAGCTTGGCGCTGGCCAGCTTGGCCAGCCTCGATTCGTTATAAATACGTTCGCTGCTGATCCAGGCGATCTTCGACTCCTGAGCCTGCGCCTGCACCGGCAACAGCGAACTCCAGCACAATGCAATCATGGCAAGGGACTTGGGCAGGGTAGCGGATGCGGTGTTCATGATACTCCATGGTCAAAAAGTAAAAGCTGTCGCCCCGGTTCAGATGGCCGGTTAGAAACCGGTGCCCATCTGGAACTGGAAGCGCTCCAGGCGGTCCGTCGGCTTGGCGTTCAGCGGCTTGGCATAGCTCAGCTTGAGCGGGCCCACCGGTGAAATCCAGCTGATGCCCAAGCCAGCAGAATAGCGCAATTGCGAAATCCGCATTTTTTCGCCTTCCTGATAGACCTGGCCGCCGTCAAGGAAACCGAACCAGCGCAGACTGCGGTCATTGCCCGAACCGGGGAATGGCATCTGCAGTTCCGCGTTACCGATCAGGCGCGAAGCGCCGCCCAATGCATCGTTGGTGCTCGGTTCAACCGCGCCCAGCGAAGAACTCAGGTAGCCGCGCACCGAACCGATGCCGCCGCCGTAGAAGTTCTTGAAGACGGGGTACACGTGATTGCCGATACCGTGGCCGTAATCGATCTCGCCCTTCAGCGCCAGGGTGACCTTGCTGAACAGCGGACGGAAGTACTGGTGCTCGTAGATGGCACGGAAGTACTTCTGGTCGCCGATCACGTCAGCCTCCAGGTTGATGCGCTGGTAGCGGCCGATCGATGGCGTCATGGCGCTGTCGCGGCTGTCGCGCTGCCATGCCGCCGTCAGCGGGATGGAATTGGTGGTGGCCGAACCGATACCGTCGGACGGGCCGCCATTGTCGACCACGTACTGCTTGAAGCGGATCGGGCTGGTGACGTCGGTCTCGATGCGCGAGCGCTCGGCGCCGATACCGAAGAAGACGGTGTCGACTTCGGAGAACGGCACGCCGAAACTGACGCGGCCACCGGTTTGCTTGATCTTGTAGCTGCCGATGTTCAGCGCCGGCGGTTCCGTCGTCCGCAGGTAGACTTCAAAGCTGCGCGAAATGCCGTCGTCCGTGAAGTACGGATTGGTTTGCGAAAACGCAATCGTGCGGCTGTAATGGCTGGTATTGAGTTCAATGCCGACCGTGTTGCCGCTACCGGCAAAGTTGGCCTGCGAAATCGACGCCGACAGGGTGAATTTTTCCGATTGCGAGAAAGCGCCGCCGATCAGGAAGTTACCCGTTGGTTTTTCCACCACCGTCACGTTGACGTCGACCTGGTCGGTCGTGCCCTGCGCTTCCGGCGTGTCGATGGTCACGTCCTTGAAGTAGCCCAGACGGTCGACACGGTCGCGCGACAGCTTGATCTTGTTGCTGTCATACCAGGACGATTCGAACTGGCGGAATTCGCGGCGGATGACTTCATCGCGCGTGGTGGTATTGCCGGCGATATTCATGTGGCGCACGTAGACGCGCTTGCCCGGATCGATGAAGAAGGTGAAACCGACTTCATGCTTTTCACGGTTGATTTCCGGATTGGCGTTGACGTTGGCAAACGCGTAGCCGAACGTGGCCAGGCGGTCCTGGATGCGCTTGTTCGTCGCCGTCAGGCGCGCGCCCGAATAGATTTCGCCTTCGCGCATCAGGTTCAGGGCTTTCAGCTCTTCTTCGCGGCCGAACATCTCGCCTTCGAACTTGGTGCCGGCGATCTTGTACTTTTCACCTTCGGTGATATTGATCGTCAGGTAAATGTCTTTTTTATCGGGCGTGATCGACACTTGCGTCGAGTCGACCTGCATCTCGATATAGCCGCGGTCCAGGTAGTAGGACTTGAGCGACTCGATATCGCCCGTCAGCTTGGTCTTCGAATATTGATCGGCCTTGGTGTACCAGCTGAACCAGCCGCCCGTGTTCAGGGCCAGCTGCTCGCGCAGTTCCTTGTCGGTGAAGGCCTTGTTGCCGACGATGTTGATCTGCTTGATGCGGGCCACGTCGCCCTCGTCGACGGCGAACACCACGTTGACGCGGTTGCGCTCGATCGGCGTGACGGTGGTGGTGATCTTCACGCCGTACAGGCCATGCGACAGGTACTGGCGCTTGAGTTCCTGTTCCGCGCGGTCAACGGATGCCTTGTCGAAAATCTTGGCTTCGCCTACGCCGATTTCCTTCAATGCCTTGACCAGCACATCCTTTTCAAATTCCTTGGTACCCGTAAATGCCACGGAAGCGATGGCCGGACGTTCCTCGACCAGCACCACCAGCACGTCGCCCTCGGCTTCCAGGCGCACATCCTTGAACATGCCCGTCGCATACAGGGCCTTGATGGCGGCAACGCTCTTCTCGTCGGAGAACGTTTCGCCGACCCGCACCGGCAGGTAGGCAAAGACGGTGCCCGCTTCGGTACGCTGGATCCCTTCGACCCGGATGTCCTTGACAGTAAATGGCTGGACGGCCAGCGCGTGGCCGGAACAGATGGCCATGACGGCGGCGCCGATCAGGCTGCGACGAAAGGAAGGCAAGGCAAAACGAGCAGAATGTAATTTCATTGGGGTTATTCAATGGGTAAATCAATGGACAACATACACAAAAGATTGCTTGTGCGACTCACGCAATGGCATCAACCACGGCCCTAATTCAGCAATCGCAACACGTCATTAAAGACGGCAAGCACCATCAAGGTCAGCAACAAACCGATCCCCAGGCGCTGGGCAATCTCGCCTACGCGCTCCGGCAAGGGGCGTCCGGTCAAAACTTCCAGCGAATAATACAGCAAATGCCCGCCATCCAGAACAGGAATGGGTAGCAAATTCATCACGCCCAGACTGATACTGATGAAGGCAATGAAGCTCAGGTAGCTTACCAGGCCGATGCGCGCCGTCTGGCCCGCGTAATCGGCGATGGTAATGGGACCCGTCACATTCTTCAGCGAGACCTGGCCGGTGATCATTTTGCCCAGCATTTTCAGGCTCATGACACTGGTATCCCAGACCTTGGCGGACGCCTTGCCCACGGCAGAGAACGGTCCGGAGGCCACGGTGATCATATCCGGCACCTGTCCCAGCTTTGCCTGTATCTTACCAACTGTTACAGCTCCCTCTGCCCCGGCGCCCGGCACGGCGTCCGGCGTAATGGACAGGGTCAGGTCCTGGCCCTGGCGCAAGAGCTGCAATTGCAAGGTCCGGCCCGGCGCCTGGCTCAGAGTGGCGATGACGGCCGCCACGTCGTGCACGGGCTGTTCGTCGATGGCCAGGATCTGGTCGTTTTTCTGCAGGCCGGCGCGCGCGGCGGCGCCATCGGGCATGATTTCCATCAAGGTGGGCGCGGAACGGGCCAGGGTCAGGCCCAGCTTGCCCAGCACGTCGCCTTCCAGGTCCGCTTCCGTCAGGCTGGCCGTCGGCAAGGTCGCTTCCTGCTGACCACGGTCGGGACGGCGCACTTCGATGCGCGCCGGCTGCTTGTCGAGGGTGGCCTGGATCAGTTCCCAGCGCAGCTCGGACCAGCTGGCCACGGCCTTGCCATTCACCGCTTCGACCGTATCGCCGCTGCGCAAGCCGGCCGCATAGGCGGCGGTCTGCTCGGCCACGGGGCCGAGCTTGCTAGACGGCTCTTCGATGCCATGCATGAACAGGCCCGCGTACAGCACGATGGCGACGAGGAAGTTGGCCAGCGGGCCGGCAGCCACGATGGCGATGCGGCGCCACACGCTCTGGCGCGTGAATTCGCGGCGCAATTCGCTTTCCGGCAAGTCGCTGAGGTCTTGCGCGCGGCTGTCGAGCATGCTGACATAGCCGCCCAGCGGCAGCGCGGAAATCGCCCATTCCGTCTGGTCCTTGCCAAATTTGCGCGAATACACCACTTTTCCCATGCCGATCGAGAAACGCAGCACTTTTACGCCGCACCAGCGCGCCGCCAGGTAGTGGCCCAGCTCGTGCAAGGTGATCAGCGAGCCCAGCGCGACGATGAACGCCAGCAAGGTGGTAATCAGGGTCATGCGGCCAGCCTGTGGGCGATGTACGCGTGCGCGGCCGCTCTGGCCAGGCGGTCCTGCTCCATCACGGCCTCGATGCTCGAAGCGGCGCCGTGCGGCACCGTCTCGATCACGTGCGCGATGACCCGGTCGATCTGGCGGAAGCCGATCTGTTCGTCGAGGAAGGCTTGCACGGCCACTTCATTGGCCGCGTTCAGCAAGGCCGGCGCCGTGCCGCCCGCGCGCAAGGCGTCGAAGGCCAGCGCCAGGCAGGGGAAGCGGCGGAAATCGGGACGTTCGAACTGCAAGGTGGCCACTTGCGCCAGGTCAAGCTGCGCCACGCCAGAGTTGATACGCTGTGGATATGCCAGCGCATGCGCGATCGGCGTGCGCATGTCCGGATTGCCCAGCTGGGCCAGCACGGAACCGTCGATGTACGAGACCATCGAATGGATCACGCTTTGCGGGTGGATCAGCACCTCGATCTGCTCCGCCGGCGCGCCGAACAGCCAGTGCGCCTCGATCACTTCCAGGCCCTTGTTCATCATGGTGGCCGAATCGACGGAAATCTTGCGCCCCATGGCCCAGGTCGGATGCTTGCAAGCCTGGTCCGGCGTGACCGTGTCGAGCGTCTCGACGTCGCGCGTGAGGAAGGGGCCGCCTGACGCCGTCAGCACGATTTTCGCTACGCCCGCGGCGCCCGGCGCGCGACCATGAGCATGCGGCATGCATTGGAAGATGGCGTTATGTTCGCTGTCGATCGGCAGCAGTACGGCGCCGTTGTCATGCACGGCATCGATGAACAGCTGGCCGGACATGACCAGCGCTTCCTTGTTGGCCAGCAACACTTTCTTCCCGGCACGTGCCGCCGCCAGGGTCGGCGCCAGGCCGGCCGCGCCGACGATGGCTGCCATCACGCCCGTCACTTGCGGCGCGCTGGCGATGGCGCACAGTGCCTCCACGCCGTACTCGACTTGCGTATCGACGCCCTGCCCGCGCAGCAAACGCGTCAGCTCAAGGGCGGCGTCAGCCGTGCCGACGACGGCGCGCTGGGGACGGAATTGCAGGCACTGGGCGGCCAGTTCGGCCACACGGCTGTGCGCGCTCAACGCGTACACGCTGTATTGCTCCGGGTGACGCGCGAGCACGTCCAGGGTGGACACGCCGATCGAACCGGTCGCGCCAAGGATGGTGATGTATTGCATGAGTTTCCTTAAAGCCAGCTGGCCACGAGGGCGGCAAATGGCAGGACCGGGATCAGCGCGTCGATACGGTCGAGTACACCGCCATGGCCAGGCAGCAGGTTGCTGCTGTCCTTGATGCCGGCGCGGCGCTTCAATTGGGATTCGAACAGGTCGCCGACGATGCTGGCGGCGACGATCAGCAGCAGCACCAGCAAGGCCACCAGCCAGCCGCGGCGCAATTGCAGCTGCACGGCAAAGGTGTCTTGCAAGACCGGCAGCGCTGGCGCGGCGAAAATCGTGATGGCGGCGATGACGAGCACGGCGATGCCGCCGCCGATGGCGCCTTCCCAGGATTTACCCGGGGAAATGCTTGGCGCCAGCTTGCGCTTGCCGAAAGCCTTGCCCGAGAAATAGGCGCCGATATCGGCGATCCACACGAGGGCCATCACGGACAGCAGGTACAAGGGACTATGCAGGAACAAGGCGATGATGGCGACGAAGCAGCCGACGATGGTCACCGGATACACCAGGCTGAGCAAGGTATTGCCCAGACCTTCGGTGGGCGGCAAACCCGTCGCCAGCGAAGGCACGAAGCGGATCAGCCAGATGGCCACGCACAGGGCGAACCAGAAATTGAGCTGCACCATGCCGTTGCCGACAAAAAACGTATAAGCGAAGGCGGCAGTCCAGATGGCGGCAATCAAGAGCGCCTGGCGATTTTTGAAAATGCGGAAGCTTTCCCAGATGGCGGCGCCGAAGAACGCCGTGGCGATCACGGCGAAGGCGGGGAAATAATTCAGATACAGAACCGGCAGCAAGACCGCCAACAAGACCAGGGCGGTGATTATCCGTGTTTTCAGCATCAGTTTGTCTTTTCAGTTAATTGCGCGCTGGTACGGCCAAAGCGCCGTTCGCGCTGCTGGTAAGACGCGATTGCCGCGTCGAGGCACTCGTCATTGAAGTCGGGCCAGAAAGTCTCGGTGAAAAACAACTCAGTGTACGCCAGTTGCCACAGGAGGAAATTGGAAATGCGCTGCTCGCCGCCCGTGCGGATGAACAGGTCGGGCTCGGGCGCGTAAGCCATGGCCAGGTGCGGCGCCAATTGCTCTTCCGTGTAGGCGTGCCCGGCGCTCTGGCCATTGGCTGCCGCCTCGGCCGTCATTTTGTTGACTGCCTGCATGATATCCCAGCGGCCGCCGTAATTGGCGCAGATGGACACCGTCAGGCGCGTGTTGTTCGCCGTCTTGCGTTCCGCATTGGCGATCAGGGTTTGCAACTGCTCATTGAAGCGCGACAGGTCGCCCACGACCTTGAGGCGGATATCATTGGCGTGCATCTTGACCACTTCGCGTTCCAGCATGGTAACGAACAGGCGCATCAGCATCGACACCTCTTCTTCCGGGCGGCGCCAGTTTTCCGAACTGAAGGCAAACAAGGTCAGGTACTCGACACCACGGTCGAGGCAAGTCTCGACGATGCCGCGCACGGCGTCGGCGCCCTTGACGTGGCCAGCCACGCGGGGCAGGAAGCGCTTGGTTGCCCAGCGGCCATTGCCATCCATAATGATTGCCACATGGCGCGGCACCGTGCCCACCTCAGGTACTGCCGTTGTCGAACTCGAATAGATCATGAAAACACGAATACCAAAAATAAAAGATAGCTATTATGCGCCAAATAGCACTGCCCGGAAAAGCCATGCTTTTCCGGGCAGCGTCAAAAGAACTGAAAACTAGACCGTCAGCACTTCTTTTTCTTTGTCGACCACCATCTTGTCGATGTCGGCAATAAACTTGTCCGTCAGCTTCTGCACTTCTTCCGACGAGCGGCGCTCATCGTCCTCGGAGCAGGCTTTTTCCTTGACCAGTTTCTTCAGCGACTCGTTCGCATCGCGGCGAATGTTACGCACGGCAATCTTCGCGTCTTCCGCTTCGCTCTTGACCAACTTGACCATTTCCTTGCGGCGCTCTTCCGTCAGCGGCGGCGTCGGAACGCGGATCAGGTCGCCCTGTGCCGACGGGTTCAAACCCAGGTCGGCGTCGCGGATGGCTTTTTCGATGGTGTTGGCCATCTTCTTTTCGTATGGCTGCACACCGATGGTGCGCGCGTCGATCAGGGTCACGTTGGCGACCTGGGTCAGCGCCGTCGGCGAACCGTAGTAATCGACCATCACGTGGTCCAGGATACCCGTATGGGCGCGGCCGGTACGCACTTTGGCCAGGTCGGCCCGCAGTGTTTCCAGCGACTTCGTCATGCGTTCCTGGGTGTTCTTTTTAACGTCAGCTAAGGACATTACCTACTCCTTGTCTTGATAATAATGAATATTCTATTGCGCTTGCGGGTTGAATGGTACCGCAGCCGGGAGTGCCGAAAACCGTTCAGGGCAAGGCGCAGCGCCGAAGACAGTCTTAATGTACGGCGAGGCGCTGCAACGCAGCCATGAGCGGTTTCTCGACGCTCCGCTTCCCTTATACGTGAACCAGCGTGCCTTCGTCTTCGCCCATGATGACGCGCATCAGCGCGCCCGGCTTGGTGATCGAAAACACTTTGATTGGCAGTTTCTGGTCGCGGCACAGGGCGAATGCGGTGGCATCCATCACTTGCAGGTGCTTGGCGATGGCGTCGTCGAACGTAATCGTGTGGAACAGGGTGGCGTTCGGATCCTTCTTCGGATCGGCCGTGTAGACGCCGTCGACCTTGGTGGCCTTCAGGACGATCTCGGCGCTGATCTCGGAACCGCGCAGGGCGGCTGCCGTGTCGGTGGTGAAGAACGGATTGCCGGTACCGGCGGCGAAGACGACCACTTTACCTTCTTCCAGGTATTGCAGGGCTTTCGGGCGGACGTACGGCTCGACCACTTGCTCGATGCCGATGGCCGACATGACGCGCGCGGTGATGCCGACGTGACGCATGGCATCGGCCAGGGCCAGGGCGTTCATCACCGTGGCAAGCATGCCCATGTAGTCGGCGGTGGCGCGGTCCATGCCTTGCGCACCAGGCGCGACGCCGCGGAAGATATTGCCGCCGCCAATCACGATTGCCAGTTCCACACCCAACTTTGCCACCTCGGCCACATCGGCCACCATGCGCTCGATCGTGGCGCGGTTGATGCCGTAGGGATCATCACCCATCAGGGCTTCGCCGGACAACTTGAGGAGGACGCGCTTGTAGGCTGGTTTTGACATGAGCTGGGGCTCCATAAATGAGGTTATTCGAGTATGACATGGCGCAGCGCCTTGCAGCGCCGGATAGGCGGGAGGAAGCTGCCCATGCCGCCGCCCGGCACGACAGGTGCGGGCGGGCCAAAAAAACGGGCCTCTCGGCCCGCTTTACTTACGCTCCCTGGGAGGCAGCCATCTGTGCTGCGACTTCTGCTGCGAAGTCGTCTTGCTTCTTCTCGATGCCCTCGCCCACTACGTACATGGCGAAACCTTTGACGCTGGTGTTAGCCGCCTTCAGCATTTGCTCAACCGACAGCTTGTCGTTTTTCACGAAAGCTTGGTTCAGCAGGGAAACTTCTTTCAGGAACTTCTGTACGGAACCTTCCAGGCGCTTGGCCAGGATTTCCGGCGATTGCGCTGGCTTGCCTTCGGCGGCCGCTTTGGCTGCGTCTTCTTCGGCTTTCAGTTGTGCAACCGAACGCTCTTTTTCGATCAGTTCCGCAGGAACTTCGTTCGACGACAGCGACACTGGCTTCATGGCAGCGATGTGCATGGCCACGTCTTTGCCGACTTGCTCATCGGCGCCGTCGAATTCGACGATCACGCCAATGCGCGAACCGTGCAGGTACGAAGCCAGCTTGGCGCTGGTTTCGAAACGCTGGAAGCGGCGGATGGTCATGTTTTCGCCGATTTTGCCGATCAGGGCAGCGCGCACGTCTTCCAGGGTCTTGCCATCGAGTGGCAGGGCCAGCAGGGCAGCGACGTCAGCCGGGTTGTGTTCTGCTACCAGACGGGCAGCGTTGTTGGCCAGTGCCAGGAAATCGTCGTTTTTCGCAACGAAGTCGGTTTCCGAGTTCACTTCGACCAGGGCGCCTACGCCATTGGCGATGTAAGTTGCCACGACGCCTTCAGCGGTGATGCGTGCCGATGCTTTCGATGCCTTGCCGCCCAGTTTGACGCGCAGGATCTCTTCCGCACGAGCCATGTCGCCTTCGGCTTCGGTCAGTGCTTTTTTGCATTCCATCATTGGTGCGTCGGTTTTGCCGCGCAATTCGCCTACCATCGCTGCTGTAATCGCTGCCATGTGTTTCTCCTGATTCGGTGAGTCGATAGTCGCGGCCGGGCATGCATGCCTCGCCAGCGGTCACTATCGTTTTTTTGTTAAAAAAAAGGGGGAGCTGCTGCCACCCCTTTTCCCTTACTGCTGTGCTTACAAACGGCTATCCTGCGATAGCCTGGCCATTAAGCCTGTTCGTTTACTTCGACGAATTCGTCGCCAGCGGCTGCTTTAACCATTTCAACAACTTCGTTACCGGCAGCTGCACGGCCTTCGATGATTGCATCAGCAACACCGCGAGCGTACAACATGATGGCTTTCGAGGAGTCATCGTTACCTGGGATCACGAAGTTCACGCCTTCTGGGGAGTGGTTGGTATCGACAACGCCGATGACCGGGATACCCAGTTTAGCTGCTTCGGTGATCGCACCTTTGTGGTAGCCGACGTCGACGACGAAGATTGCGTCAGGAATGCCGCCCATGTCCTTGATGCCGCCGATCGATTTTTGCAGCTTGATCATTTCGCGGGAGAACATCAGCGCTTCTTTTTTCGACAGCTTCTCGATCGAACCGTCTTCGATCATCACTTCCATGTCTTTCAGACGCTTGATCGAGGTTTTGATCGTTTTGAAGTTGGTCAGCATGCCGCCCAACCAACGTTGATCAACGAAAGGCACGCCAGCGCGTTGTGCTTCAGCAGCGATGATTTCGCGAGCTTGACGCTTGGTGCCAACCATCAGGATGGTGCCACGGTTTGCAGCCAGTTGACGCACATGCTTCATTGCGTCCTGGTACATCGCCATGGTTTTTTCCAGGTTGATGATGTGGATCTTGTTGCGATGGCCGAAGATGAACGGTGCCATTTTTGGATTCCAAAAACGGGTTTGGTGACCAAAGTGGACACCAGCTTCCAGCATTTCGCGCATTGTTACGGACATTATTAACTCCAGGGTTGGGTCTGGAATCCGATCAGTCACCATACAGGCACCCTTGTCGACCGGATTCGCGTGTTTATATAAATTAAAGACACTGTTTTACTACATTGCTTAAAAGAGAATTCAAGCAACCCAGGATTCTACACCGAAATGCCCATTTCATCAAGTCCACGGCGCAAATCGCGCGCGCAGCGACGGCAAGCGTTGCACCACGCTGGTGCAAGGCGTATCCGCCATGGCCATTCCCGCAAAAAACGCCTGCCCGCCCTAGGATGGAGGCGGCGGATACAGGGCGCCTCGTTTATAATTTCGACATATTTGCAGACTTTTCCTCCTACGCTGAGATTCGTCTGTGCTTTTCACCCGAACAACTTGCAGATTGCGAATTACATCATGTCCACCATCCGTATCAATACCGCCGCCGACATCGAAGGCATGCGCGTTGCCGGCAAACTCGGCGCCGAAGTGCTCGACTACATCACTCCCTTCGTCAAGGTCGGCGTCACGACCGGCGAACTGGACCGCCTGTGCCACGAATACATGGTCAACGTACAAGGCACCATCCCTGCCCCGCTGAACTATTGCCCGCCCGGCTACACGCCCTACCCGAAAGCCATCTGCACCTCCGTCAACGACGTCATCTGCCACGGCATCCCCGGCGACAAGGTCTTGAAAAGCGGCGACTCCGTCAACCTCGACATCACCGTCATCAAGGATGGCTACCACGGCGACAACAGCCGCATGTTCCTCGTCGGCACGCCCACCATCCTGGCCAAGCGCCTGTCGGAAATCACCTATGAATGCATGTGGCTGGGCATAGCCCAGATCAAGCCGGGCGCCCACCTGGGCGATATCGGCCACGCCATCCAGCAGCACGCGGAAAAGGCCGGCTACAGCGTGGTGCGCGAATTCTGCGGCCACGGCATCGGCAAGGTCTTCCATGAAGAACCGCAAGTGTTGCATTACGGCAAACCAGGCACCCTGGAACGCCTGGAAGCGGGCATGATTTTCACCGTCGAACCGATGATCAACTCGGGCCGCCGCGAAATCCGAGAAATGAACGATGGCTGGACCATCAAAACCAAGGACCGCAGCCTGTCGGCGCAATGGGAACACACGGTGCTGGTGACGGAAACGGGCTATGAAGTGCTGACCGTCTCGCCCGGCATGCCGCCGCCACCGGCCTTGATCCTGAACAAAGCCTGATTCTCCACCCCACGCACCGCCACCCAGGGCCCAGATGAAAAAGCAAGTTCGGGAACAGCTGAAACAGCAACTGAAAGCCGACCGCCAAGTCGTCATTGCGGCCTTCCAGGCCGACGGCAAGCCTGAAAAACTGCTGCGCAGCCTGCGCCACAGCGTCGACGGCGTACTGGCGCGCGCCTGGCAGGAAGCGGGCTTGCCGCCAGGCACTTCCCTGGTGGGCGTGGGCGGCTATGGCCGCGGCGAACTGTTTCCGTATTCCGACGTCGACCTGCTGATCCTGCTGCAACAGGCGCCTGATGGGGCCACGCAGGAAAAGCTCGAGGAACTGGTGCAACTGCTGTGGGACCTGGGCCTGGAAATCGGCCACAGCATCCGCACGGTCGATGAATGCCTGGTCGAATCGAAGGCCGACATCACCGTGCAAACGAGCTTGCTCGAAGCGCGCCTCGTGTGCGGCAACGCGGACTTGTTCGCGCAATTGCAGCAACGCTATGACGCGGCCATGGACCCGCAGGCGTTTTTCCAGGCGAAAACGGCGGAAATGCGCCAGCGCCATGCCAAATATGAAGACACGGCCTTCAGCCTGGAACCGAATTGCAAGGAAAGCCCGGGCGGCTTGCGCGACTTGCAGGTCATCCTGTGGGTAGCCAAGGCGGCCGGCCTGGCAAACTCGTGGCGCACCCTGGCCACGGGCGGCCTGATCACCCTGACGGAAGCGCGCCAGCTGATGGAAAAAGAGCGCGCCTTCAAGGATATCCGCGTGCGCCTGCACCTGCATGCGGGGCGGCGCGAAGACCGCCTCGTGTTCGACGTGCAGACGGCCATCGCCGAATCGCTGGGCTTGCAGGCGACGGGCAGCGGGCCGCACATGCGCCGCGCCAGCGAATTCCTCATGCAGCGCTACTACTGGGCCGCCAAGACGGTGACCCAGCTCAACACGATCTTGCTGCAAAACATCGAAGCGCGATTGTTTCCACAAGACAATGTGGCCGTGCCCATCAACGCACGCTTCAATGAAGTCAACAGCCTGATCGATATCAGCGCCGACGATACCTTCGAGCAATACCCATCGGCCATGCTGGAAGTCTTCGTGCTGATGACGGAACGCCCCGCCCTGAAGGGCATGACCTCGCGCGCCACGCGGGCCCTGTGGCACGCGCGCTTCAAGATCGACGCCGCCTTCCGCCAGGACCCCGTCAACCGCGCCCTCTTCCTGCGCATCATGCAAGCGCCGGTCGGCATCATCCATGCGCTGCGGCGCATGAACGAGATGAGCATCCTGGGGCGCTACCTACCGAATTTCCGCCGCATCGTAGGCCAGATGCAGCACGACCTGTTCCACGTGTACACGGTCGACCAGCATATTTTGATGGTGGTGCGCAACATGCGCCGCTTCACCATGAGCGAACACGCGCACGAATACCCGTTCTGCAGCCAGCTGATGGCCGATTTCTCGCAATCGTGGCTGCTGTACGTGGCGGCCCTGTTCCACGACATCGCCAAGGGTCGCGGCGGCGACCATTCGAAGCTGGGCGTGGCCGACGCCACCCAGTTCTGCCAGGAGCATGGCCTGTCGGAAGAAGACACGGAACTGGTGGCTTTCTTGGTGGAAAATCACCTGACCATGTCGCAAGTGGCGCAAAAGCAGGATTTGTCCGATCCCGACGTCATCGCCGCCTTTGCAAAAGTGGTCAAGGACGAGCGCCACCTGACGGGCCTGTACCTGCTGACGGTGGCCGACATCCGCGGCACCAGCCCGAAAGTGTGGAATGCCTGGAAGGGCAAGCTGCTGGAAGACCTGTACAAGATCACCTTGCGCGTGCTGGGCGGCGAGCCGCACACGGCCGACCGCGAACTGAAAAACCGCCAGCAGGAAGCGCTGGCCACCCTGCGCCTGTACGGCTTGCCGCCGGACGCCCATCTGAAACTGTGGCAGCAGCTGGACGTGGCGTATTTTCTGCGCCACGACGCGTCCGACATCGCCTGGCAGACGCGCTCGCTGTATGACAAGCTCGACAGCAAGTTGCCGGTGGTAAAATGCCGGCTGGCGCCCATCGGCGAAGGCTTGCAGGTGGCAGTGTACATTCCCGACCAGCCCGACCTGTTCGCGCGCATCTGCAGCTATTTCGACCGCAAGAACTTCAGCATTCTCGACGCGAAGATCCACACGACCAAGAATGGCTATGCGCTCGACACGTTCCTTGTCACGGAGCAAAATTTCGCCAAGAGCTACCGCGACATCATCAGCCTGATCGAGCATGAGCTGGGCGAGCTGTTGCAGTCGCAAACGCCGCTGCCGCCGCCGGGCAAGGGACGGCTGTCGCGCCTGTCGCGCACCTTCCCCTTCCAGCCGACCGTGGATTTGCGGCCCGATGAAAAGGGCCAATACTATTTGCTGTCGGTGGCGGCCAACGACCGCACGGGGCTGCTGTATGCGATCGCCAACGTGCTGACCAAGTACCGCATCAACTTGCACACGGCCAAGATCATGACCCTGGGCGAGCGGGTCGAAGACGTTTTCCTCGTCGACGGTCCCGCGCTCAACAATGCCCGCAACCAGATATTGCTGGAAACCGATTTACTCGATGCGCTGAAAGTGTAGACTTTCCGCGCAGCGCCTACCTTACTGAAACTGAAACAACATGACCGAAGAATTATTACGCTTGTCCAAACGCATGTCCGAACTGGGCCTGTGCTCCCGCCGTGAAGCCGATGAATGGATCGCACGTGGCTGGGTCCGTGTGGATGGCAAGGTGGTGTCCGAGCTGGGCAGCAAGGTCTACCCCAGCCAGCGGGTCACCGTGGAACGCCAGGCGGCGGCCGAGCAATCGAAGCGGGTCACCGTGCTGATCAACAAACCCGTCGGCTACGTCAGCGGCCAGGCCGAAGACGGCTACACGCCAGCCGTGGCCCTGATCAAGGCGGAAAACCGCTGGGCGGAAGACCGCAGCCCGGAACAATTCCACCCCACCCAGCTGCGCAGCCTGGTGGCAGCGGGCCGCCTGGACATCGATTCCGTCGGCTTGCTCGTCCTGACGCAAGACGGCCGAGTGGCCAAGCAGCTGATCGGCCACGATACCGATATCGACAAGGAATACCTGGTGCGCGTGAGCTACACCAAGGGCGGCACCCTGCCCGACAGCGAACTGAAAAAGCTCAACCACGGCCTATGGCTCGACGGCAAACCGCTGCTGCCGGCCAAGGTGCGCTGGCAAAATGAAGACCAGCTGAGCTTTACCTTGCGCGAAGGCAAGAAACGCCAGATCCGCCGCATGTGCGAAGCCGTCGGCCTGAAAGTGCTGGGCCTGAAACGCGTGCGCATCGGCAAGGTCAAGCTGGGCGACTTGCCGACGGGCCAATGGCGTTACCTGAGCGCGGACGAACAGTTTTAAGCGACGGCATCAAGGTGGCATGCCGCGTGGCATGCCAAGCCATATAAGCAACAGGAATATAGTGATATAAAAACAATTATTGTGATTTACTTAGTAAATATTGCTTTAAACCTATACACTATTCCCCATCAGAACAAAAGAGATACGCTGTCGTGAACGATCCCATCCCCAATCCCCTGCGCAAAGGCGCGCCCAGCCTGGCTGACGTGGCCGAGCCGATGGCGCCAGGCACCAAGCCGCACCATATGAGCGATCCGTGGGATATCGGCGAAACCCTGTGCAGCCTGGCAGACAACGGCGACGCCATTTCCATCTACCCGGCGGGCGGCGAAGACGTCATCATGGCGCGCATCCTGTCCGTCGACGACGACTTGCCGCAATTCGTGCTGGAACTGAATGAAGGCGCCACCCTGCCCGAAGGCGGCGCCACGTTTGTGTCGTGGGTGCAAAGCGCCAAGTTGCAATTTACCATCAATGGCGAATGGGAAGCGTATCCCGAGCGGCCGAACGTGTATCTGACGAACTTCCCCAGCCATTGCCTGGTGCTGGAACGGCGCGAATCGGCACGCCTGGAAACGCCGCTGGGCGTGTACTACCTGGCCGCCTTCGTGCTCGAGGGCCGTCCGTATGAATTGCAGCTGTATGATTTCTCGGCCGGCGGCATCGGCATGCGCGCCCATCCACGCGACACGGTAGGCCTGTACGTGGGGCGCAAGCTGTCGCGCGTGCGCCTGGAGCTGGGACCGAACAAGGTCATGATCGCCGACCTGGAAATCCGCCTGTCGCGCACCTTCCGCTCCTTCCTGCTGGGCGAGCAGGTGCAGATCGGCTGCCGCTTCCTGAACCTGACGGAAGCCATGCAGGATGAATTGAAAGTACTGCTCGATAACCTGGGCAGCAGCCGCAAGGTGCGCTAGTTTCGCTTCACGCATGAAAAATGGCCGCCCAGCTGATGCTGCGCGGCCATTTTTTGTTTAACAGCCAAAGTCACGAGGCGCCTGAAAAACGTTCAGGGCAAGGCGCATTGCCGAAGACAGTACGAAGAGTACGGCGAGGCAATGCAACGCCGCCATCGGCGTTTTCTCAGCCGCCGATCAGTCGTCGTCGTTTGGATCTAAATCCGGAAACATGACTTCCGTATAACCGAATTGCGTAAAATCAACGATACGCATCGGATACAAAATGCCATGCAAGTGGTCCACTTCATGCTGCACCACGCGCGCATGGAAACCGTCACAGTCGCGGCTGATGGGCTGGCCGAACTGGTCCACGCCTTCGTAGTGCAGCTCGCTCCAGCGCGGCACGCTGCCGCGCAGGCCGGGCACGGACAGGCAGCCCTCGAAACCCTCTTCCTTGCGTTCCGACAAAGGCGTCAGCACAGGGTTGATCAGCACGGTTTCCGGCACTTGCGGCGCATCGGGGTAGCGCAGGTTCTGCTTGAAGCCGTAGATCACCAGCTGCAGGTTGACGCCGATCTGCGGCGCCGCCAGGCCCGCGCCATTGGCCGCATGCATGGTGTCGAACATGTCGGCGATCAAGGCGTGCAGTTCGGGCGTATCGAATTCACGCACGGGCTCGGCCATGCGCAGCAGGCGCGGATCGCCCATCTTGAGGATGTCACGTACCGTCATTTTGTTTCCAGTGTCGCTTGCAGTTGTTGCAGATAGCTACGGAAAGCGGCGCCCGTTTCCGGATGTTTCATGCCCATCGCCGTCGTTGCCTTCAGGTAACCAAGCTTGGAGCCGCAATCATAGCGCTGCCCCTGGTAGCGGTAAGCCAGCACGCGCTCTTCGCGCATCAGGGCGGCGATGCCGTCCGTCAACTGGATTTCGCCGCCGGCGCCCGTGCCGATATTTTCCAGATGGTTAAAGATACGGCTGGTCAGCACATAACGGCCCACCACGGCCAGGGTTGACGGCGCCTCTTCGGGCGCAGGCTTTTCCACGATGGCCGAGACCAGCTCCAGGTCGGGCTGATAATTCTTTGCCGACACAATACCGTATTGCTTGGTTTCCGCGCGCGGCACGTCCTGCACGGCCAGCAGCGAGCAATTTTCATACTGGAAGACATCGGTCATCTGCGCCAGCACGGGGCGCACGCCCTCTTGCACATCCATGAAATCGTCGGCCAGCAAGACGGCAAACGGCTCGTCGCCGATCACGGGACGGGCGCACAGCACGGCATGCCCCAGGCCCAGCGGCGCCGACTGGCGGATGTAAATGCAATTGATATGCTTGGGAATGACGTTTTGCACCATGTCGAGCAACTGGCGCTTGCCGGCCGCTTCCAGCTCCGATTCCAGCTCGTAAGCCGTATCGAAATGGTCTTCGATGGCGCGCTTGTTGCGTCCCGTGATGAAGATCATTTCCGTGATGCCGGCCGCCACGGCTTCTTCCACCGCGTACTGGATCAGCGGTTTATCGACGATAGGCAACATTTCCTTCGGTTGTGCCTTGGTCGCTGGCAAGAAGCGGCTGCCCAGGCCGGCGACGGGAAAGACTGCTTTTCTGATTTTTTTCATGGGTCTTCTGTAATATTTTAAGAATTAATCCTGCGCGAGCAAGGCCAGCAAACCAGCCTCGTCGAGGATGGCCACGCCCAGTTCCTGGGCCTTGGCCAGCTTGCTGCCGGCGTCCGAGCCGGCCACGACATATCCTGTCTTCTTCGAAACAGAACCGCTGACCTTGCCACCGGCCGCTTCGATCAGTTCCGCCGCCTCGTCGCGGCTCATGTTGGGCAAGGTGCCCGTCAGGACGAAAGTCTTGCCGTCCAGCTTGCCGCCAGCGGCTGGCATTTCAGGCAATTGTGACAGTAATTCATGGCGCAGGGCGTCCAGTTGACCAAGCAGCTTGACATTGCCCTCATCGGCCAGCCATTGCGCCAGCGACTCGGCCACGGCGGCAGGCAAGCCCGCATGGAAGCTGGCGCCCTGCGCGGCCAGGCTGGCCAGGGTCACGCCCCGCTCCACCAGCTGCTTGCTGCGCGGCTCCGTCAGCTTCGGGATGCCGATGGCGGCCAGCAAGGTGGTTTGTTCGAGCTGCGTGCGCAGCTTGGCGCTGGGCGCATGTTCACCTTGCGGCGCGACGCCCGCGTCCAGCAACGCCTGCAGCGCCTGCTGGTTCTTTTCTTCGGCAAAGAAATCGGCAATCGACTCGGCCACCGTGCCGCCGATGTCGGGCAGCACGCGCAGCAAGGCTGCGGGCGCTTGCCGCACATACGCCAAGCTACCCAGCCACTCGGCCAGGGTCTTGGCCGTCGATTCGCCCACGTGGCGGATGCCCAGCGCGAACAGGAAACGCTCAAGCGGCGGGCGCTTGCTCGCTTCTATACCGGCCAGCAAGTTTTCCGCCCACTTGGTGGGAATCTTGCCTTGTTGCACTGTTTCTGGCGTCGAACCGTCGCGCTCGTCGGCGCGCACTTTCATTTCCAGCAATTTATCCAGGGTCAGGCTGTACAAGTCGGCCAGGCCATGCACGTATTCCAGTTCGACCAGGGTGTCGATATAACGTTCGCCCAGGCCTTCGATATCCATCATGCGCCGGCCCGCGAAATGGCGGAACGCTTCCTTGCGCTGCGCCGAGCAGAACAGGCCGCCCGAACAGCGGGCAATCGCCTCGCCCTCTTCGCGCACCACGTGCGAGCCGCACACGGGGCAGCTTTCCCGCATCTTGAACGGCGGCGGCGCCGGTTCCGGGCGCTTTTCCAGCACCACGGACAGCACCTCGGGGATCACGTCGCCGGCGCGGCGCACGATAACCGTATCGCCCACGCGCACATCCTTGCGCAGCACTTCATCTTCATTGTGCAAGGTGGCGTTGGTGACCGTCACGCCGCCCACGGAGACGGGCGCCAGGCGCGCCACGGGCGTCATGGCACCCGTGCGCCCCACCTGGATATCGATGCCCAGCACCTGCGTCAGCGCCTCTTCGGCGGGGAACTTGTGCGCCAGCGCAAAACGCGGCGCGCGCGACACAAAGCCCAGCTCCTGCTGGTCTTCCGTCGCGTTCACCTTGTAGACGACGCCGTCGATTTCATACGGCAAGGCGGGACGGCGCGCGCCGATGTCAGCGTAGTAATCGAGCAAGCCTTGCGCGCCCTGCACCACACGGCGCTCCTTCGACACGGGGATGCCCAGGGTTTCATACCAGTCCAGCAAGGCAGAATGCGACACGGGCATGGCGGCGCCATCGAGGGCGCCGATGCCGTACGCATAGAAACGCAGCTTGCGCTGGGCCGTGATGCGCGAATCGAGCTGGCGCAGGCTGCCGGCCGCCGCATTGCGGGGGTTGGCAAATTCCTTCTGGCCCGCTTCGCGCTGGCGTTCGTTCAGGCGGGCAAAATCGGCCTTGAACATCATGACTTCGCCGCGCACGTCGAGCAAGGTCGGAATCCGGTCGCCATGCAGGCGCAGCGGGATGCCGGAAATGGTGCGGATATTCGCCGTCACGTCTTCGCCCGTGGCGCCATCGCCGCGCGTGGCCGCCTGCACGAACAGGCCGTTTTCATAGCGCAGGTTGATCGCCAGGCCGTCGAATTTCACTTCGGCAGCGTAATCGACTTCCGCGCCGTCAAGGTCCAGGCCTTCGCGCACGCGGCGGTCGAAGTTGACGATATCGTCATCGGTGAAACCATTGTTCAGTGACAACATCGGCACCGTGTGCGTGACTTGCTCGAATTGCGGCAAGGGCGCCGCGCCCACGCGCAAGGTGGGCGAATCGGGCGTGCGCAATTCGGGATGGGCCGCTTCCAGCGCCTGCAGTTCGACGAACAGCTTGTCGTACTCGGCGTCGGGGATGGTGGGATTGTCGAGCACGTGGTAGGCGTGCAGATGCCGATTGAGTTCGGCCGTGAGTGCCAGGACGCGCTGGGCGGCATTCCGCTGGGCGGCGTCCTGGTTGATCGGATCAGTCATTGTTGCGGGATTCTTCAGCTAAATAAACGCAGGGCGCGGGTGGAACCGGCCGGAATGTCGGCCGCGTCCATTTCCTGGTAAAACTCTTGCACCTGGCCGGCGATCTCGGCCAGCGCCGCATCGGACAAGGCCTGGTTGTAATCGTCGACGATGGTGGCGTCCAGGCGACCCACCAGTGCCTTGGCGCAAGCGACCATGGCGCCGAAGCCGTCGCGCGCGGGCGCCACGCATGGCACGTCCAGCAGCAGGGTCAGGCGCGGCGTCGTTTCCTCGGCCAAGGTGACATTCGTCGACAGCGAGAACAGATAGCCGCCTTCGCCGTCCGGCATGACGAAACGGCCGTCCGGACGTACGTCGAAGCCCTGCTTTTCCAGCGCGAACAGCAAGGTGGAAATGGCCCATGGCGCGCCATTCGTGTGCAGGTTGACGCCCAGCTGGGCATCGTGACCGGCCACGAAGCGGTGCAGATTGCGCGCTTCGGCCATCACTTCCATCATGTCGGGCACTTCCGGCTCGGCGCCGATCTCGTCGGCGACGCCGCGCAGGCGCGTGACCAGTTCCGAGTATTCCAGTTCATTCAGGGCCGTGCTGCGGCTGGCCAGCTGCACGCCGCCCTGCATCTTGGTGTAGACACCGCCATGCGTGATCGGTTCCCAGTCGCCATTCACGTGCAAACCGATGAAGTGGACGGGCTTGTTGCCCACCAGGCGCAGGGTTTGCAGCACGGGCAGGATCTTGTCGCCACGCACGGGCGCTTCCAGCGACAAAGGCAGCAGGCAATCGATCAGCGGGTCGACCAGGCTGGTCGCCTGTTCGCTGGCGGCGCTGACTTCCGGCTGCGCCGGCGCGGCAGGAGCGGCGGGTGCGGGGTCGGCATCGGCCAGCGACGGTTCCGCATGCACGGGCGCGTCCGGCACCACGGCCGCCGGCGGCGCGCCGAACGACGGTTCGGCCTTGGCGGCGGGCGCCGCGTCGAAGCGCGGTTCCTGGCGCAGCACGGGTTCCTGGGCTTCCACGGCAGGGACGTCGCCCTCGCGCATCAGCACGTCGTCGTGGTCGGTGGAAAAAGCCCGTTCCACGCTTTTCTTGGCCTTGTATTCCTGCCATTTGTTGTACGAGAAAACACCGACGATAAAGACGCCGCCGGCGCCGAACAAGGTAATTTGAAGGTCTGTCATGCTGCTTGTGCCTCGGTTGCAAAATTTGCGGCGGACTCCATGTCCACCGCCACGATGCGCGATACGCCCTGCTCCTGCATCGTCACACCGATCAATTGATGGGCCATTTCCATCGCAATCTTGTTATGCGAAATGAAAAGGAATTGGGTCTGGTCGGACATGCGCTTGACCATGCGGCAGAAGCGTTCCGTGTTCGAATCGTCCAGCGGTGCATCGACTTCGTCGAGCAGGCAGAACGGCGCCGGATTCAGGCGGAACATGGAAAACACCAATGCGGTCGCGGTCAGCGCCTTCTCTCCACCCGATAACAGGTGGATGGTGGCATTTTTCTTGCCGGGAGGCTGCGCCATGACTTGTACACCGGAATCGAGAATCTCGTCGCCCGTCATGGTCAGCCTGGCCTGGCCGCCGCCGAACAGAATCGGGAACAGCTCGGAAAAGTGATGGTTGACCTTGTCGAACGTGTCTTGCAGCAAGTCGCGCGTTTCCTTGTCGATCTTGTGGATCGCGTCTTCCAGCGTGTTGATCGCTTCCGTCAAGTCGGCATTCTGGGCGTCGAGGAAATTCTTGCGCTCGGATGCCTGCGCCAGCTCGTCCAGCGCGGCCAGGTTGACGGCGCCCAGGCCCGTGATGGCGTTCGTCAGGCGCGTCACTTCGCCCTGCAGATACGATGGACGCATGTCCGGGTGCAGCTTTTCCGTCAGGGCCGCTTCATCGGCGCCCGATTCCAGCAGTTGCTGGGCGAATTGCTCCTGGTTCAGGCGCGCAGCCTGTTCCTTGAGCTGCATTTCCATGATCTTGTCGCGCTGCGGCTGCAAGCTGCGTTCCGATTGCGTGCGCGCATCTTCGGACAGGCGCAGCTGCTGCGTAATCTGATCGAGTTCGTGGCGCGCGTCCGCCAGCGCCCGCTCCTGCGTCGTGCGGCGTTCGAGCAAGTCCTGCAAGCCGTCGGCGGCCGCGCCGCTTTCCAGGTTGGCCAATTCCAGTTCGCCCGCCTGCAGACTTTCCGTCACTTGCTGCGCCTGCGTGCTGGCCGTGGCGATGTTGCGGCGCAATTCCTCGATCTTCGCGCGGTGGGCTTTTTCCGCGTATTCCGTATCCTTGGCGGCCCGCTCCAGGTCGCGCAAGGCTTCGCGCGCTTCGGCCAGACGCTGTTCCTTCTGCAGGAAATCCGTGTGGCCGTCTTCGTGCGCTTCCTGCAAGTTGCCCAGCTCCATGTCCAGCTGTTCGAATTTCTCTTCCGATTCCAGCTTGGTCTGCATCTGCTCCGCTTCCTGCGCGGCGATCTCGGCCAGGTCGGCGCCGATCTGCGTGCTGCGCTGGTTGAAACGCGCTTCCACTTCCGACAGTTTCACCACGTCCAGTTGCAGAGTATGCACGGAAGACGTCAGTTGCTGTATGCGCAAGCGCAAGTCGGACAGATTGCGCGTCAGGGTGGCAACGGCCGCATCGGCCCGCACGGAACGGGCGCGCGCCTCTTCGGCCAGCAATTGCTGGGCACGCAACTGCTTGCCGATATTGTCGATTTCCTGCTGGCGGCCCAGCATGCCTTCCTGCTCCGAATCGGCCGCATAGAAGCGCACGCTGGTGGCTGTCACGACGTGACCGGCGCGCGTGACGAAATAGCCGCCCGGCGGCAATTTAGCGCGTTCGGCCAGGGCTTCGGCCGCGTCTTCCACGGCATAGGCGTTGTACAGCCAATCCTGCAGCAAGCCGCGCAAGCCCGGATCGTTGAGTTTCAACAAGTTCAGGAACGGTTTCAGGCCGGCGATTTCCGGCAGCGGCAGGGGCGCCACCGTGGATGGCGCGTACAGGGCCAGCTTGGCCGGCGGCGCGTCGGCAAAGAAGGCCTTGGCCCAGTCGATGTTCGACAGTTGCAAGGCCGACGTGCGCTCGCGCAAGATCGACTCCATGGCCGCTTCCCAACCCGCTTCGATCTGCAGCTTTTGCCACAGACGCGGCAAGGTGTCGAGCTCGTGCTTTTTCAGCCAGGGCTGGACCTTGCCCTGCGTCTGTACCCGTTCCTGCAATTGTTTCAAAGCGGAAAGACGCGCTTCCAGCTGGGCATTCGCCGCCGTCTCGGCATTGACTTGCGCCTGCGCCTCGGCCCGTTCCTGCTCCAGCTTGGGTTGCTGCTCCAGCGCTTCTTCCAGGTAGAAACCCTGCTCTTCCAGGGTTTGCTGCTTTTCTTCCAATTGCAGCTTCAGGTTTTCCAGGTGGCTGCTGTCGGGCAGGCTGAGGCTGTTCTTTTCCTGCTGCAGGCGCTCGCGGCGGCTCAAGAGGCTGGCCAGGATGTTCGAGGCGTTGCGCTGGTGCGCCGATTCCAGTTCCAGCTGCTGCTGGGCCTGCATGATGCGCGCGCGCGATTCCGTGCTCTTGTTTTGCGCGGCGCGCCAGGCGGCGTCCAGCTCGGGCAATTGCTCGCCCTTCTGTTCCGCCATCATTTGCGATTGCTCAACCTTCGCAGCCAGTTCCTCGAGGTGGAATTCCGCCTCTTCGATCTGTTCCTGGTATTCGCCACCCTGGCTGGTCCACTGGTCGCGCTGGGCCGTCAGGGTGGCCAGCTGCGCCTGCAGGCGGGCGCGCGATTCGATGACGAATTTGATCTGCGCTTCCAGGCTGCCGATTTCCGCATTCGTCTGGTACAGATGGCCTTGCGCCGTATGCAAACGGTCGCCCACGGCAAAGTGCGCCTGGCGCATCTGCTCCAAGGTCAGTTCCACGTTGCGCAGCTTGGCCGTCTGCTCTTCCAGATCCGTCTGCGCCTGTTCCACTTCGCGGAAATAGCGCGTCTGCTCGTTTTGCGCCTCGTTCTTGCGCAGCAGCCACAACAGCTTCTGTTTTTCTTCCTGGTCCGCCTGCAAGGCGTGGAAACGGGTGGCGACAGCGGCCTGCGCTTCCAGCTTTTCCAGGTTGGCATTGAGTTCGCGCAAGATATCTTCCACGCGCAACAGGTTTTCGCGCGTGTCCTGCAGCCGGTTTTCCGTCTCGCGGCGGCGTTCCTTGTATTTCGATACGCCGGCCGCTTCTTCGAGGAAGACGCGCAATTCTTCCGGGCGCGATTCGATGATGCGCGAAATCATGCCCTGGCCGATGATGGCGTAGGCGCGCGGACCGAGGCCCGTGCCGAGGAAGATATCCTGGATGTCGCGCCGGCGCACGGGCTGGCCATTGATGTAATAGGTGGAGGTGCCGTCGCGCGTCAGGGTGCGCTTGACGGCGATCTCGGCGTACTGGCCCCACTGGCCGGACGCCTTGCCATCGTTATTGTCGAACACCAGTTCCACGGAAGCGCGCCCGGCCGGTTTGCGGTGGGTGGAGCCATTGAAAATGACGTCCTGCATCGATTCGCCGCGCAATTCCGACGCTTTCGATTCGCCCAGCACCCAGCGCACGGCGTCGATGATGTTCGACTTGCCGCAGCCATTCGGCCCGACCACGCCCACGAGCTGGCCTGGCACCTGGAAATTGGTGGGATCGACGAAAGACTTAAATCCCGACAACTTGATGGAAGAGAGACGCACGTGTTTTAGAGTTCCTGGCCTATGCTGGCGGTTATATTTGGGTGAACCCGGTTCATATTCAGTTCATGGCCACCTTGGCCACCCTTGCGGCAACAGTCTATCCACTCACCGCAGGGAGTGGTTCATCATACCATTTCCTGATGCTTTTCTGGCCAAAAAACCGCAGCGCCAGGCGCCGGCGTGCCCCGCCTTACGGGGCTGGGCGGCCATCCTGCGCCAGTTTCCAGTCTTCGCGGGAAAAAACACGCTCATGACCGGACAGCGCCAGGGCCAGTTTTTGCAGCCATTGCTCGGTCGGCATGGGCTCCGCCTTGAAGCTGAGCCCCACCATCAGCACGAGGCTGGCCAGGGCCAGCGCATGGCTGACGGCGATATTCACGGCGCCGCGGGCGCTCCACATGAAGCCCAGGGCCAGCGCCAGGCCCAGCACGCAGCCGCTGACGGCTTCCGACACGCTGTGCGCATGCACGACCACGCGCGAAATGGCCACCAGCACGGCAAAGGCCACGCCGACAAGCACGCCGGCATGGCGCCAGCGCGGTGCGGCCCGCTGCAGCAGCACATACATCAGCACGGGAAACACGGCGCCGGCGCGCATGGCATGGCCGCTGAAGCCCGTAAAATCGAGCGCGCTGCTGCCCACGCCCCAACTCATGAAGGCCAGCTTCGACAACACCACGAGGACCAGGCCGCCGCCGTACCACAGGCTCCAGCTGAGCACCAGGCGCCATTGGCGCGAGACGAGCAGCCACAGGGCAATCGCCACGCCAGCCGGCCCCATCACGGACATATCGGCCGCAAAAGAAATCCCATTCCACCAAGTCATCGCGCCTGCACTTATTTCATGATCAGCTTGCACTATGCCACGACTCTGCCCTGTTCCGCGCGGCTTTTGCTGTGCTGCAGCGAAGAATTACATTCGATTACAAACTTTCCACGCTGAAACCATCGGCCCGCCATGGCGCGGCAGGCGTCAGATATTCGTCAGGCGCTTGCCCTTGGGCGGCGCAAAGTCGCGGATCGATTCGATCATGCCCACTTCCAGCGCCTGGTCGGCCGTCAGGTGCAGGTCGGAATACGCATGCACCTGCCACTGCTCTTCCGTCAGGCTGACGTGGCCGCGCAGGATGCGCTCGGTACGCATGTCGTCGGCGCGCAAGCCCTCGACGATGATGCTGAGCGCGTCGGGGCGGGAACCGGGCGAGGCTGTCGCATGCGACTTGTGCACCATGAAGCGGGCCGTGTCGCTGGCATGGCGGCGCCGCCCCGCCAGGAACAGGGTGACGGCGATGGAGGCCACGGCGCCCGCGTTATAGGTGATGATGTCGAGCGGCAACTTGCTGAGGAAGTTGTACAGACAGATGCCGTCGCTGACGTAGCCGCCGTTCGACTGGATCAGGATGTGCGCGGTGGTGAGCTTGTCTTCCGTGATGTCGGCCGCGGCGTTGAAGACGCGCCGCACCATATCGCTGTTGACGTCGCCCGAGAGGGTAAAGTAACCGTGCTGCTCGGTGTTGTTTTGCGTCTCGCTTTGTGTAGTGTTCATGGCAGGCACCCGCAAGAAAGCCAGAATTTCATCATAGCGCATTCCCGCGCGTCCGGGCGCCCTTTTGCGACGTCTCCAGCCCCCTGACAGCCCCGCAAACCGGGGCTTTTGCTGCAATTTGGCAACGTCTTTTCAGATTGACAGAAACACCCTGCTGGCATATATTCCTCCCACTTGATCGGGAGAGGGCAAACCAGCGTTGCCGCCGAAGGGGCACTACCCAAAAACTCTCAGGCAAAAGGACCG
Source organism: Janthinobacterium sp. SUN100 (assembly GCF_030397705.1). NCBI lineage: Bacteria > Pseudomonadati > Pseudomonadota > Betaproteobacteria > Burkholderiales > Oxalobacteraceae > Janthinobacterium > Janthinobacterium sp. SUN100. The sequence continues at coordinate 117,432 of NZ_JAPUBU010000007.1, forward strand.
ATCAGGCGGACTGAAGCTGTTGCTTTGGCGACACGTTTCAGCTCAACTCTGGAGAGCGGCCGCGGCTATTGCCGGCGGCCCACCGAAGGGGCGCACGGGGCAAGCCCCCGTAATCTCTCAGGTACAAAGGACAGGGGGGTCAGTGATCACGCTGGAAAGCCGTGTTTGGCTATTCTATGTTTTGTTAACTCCCCTTTTACCTTCGTCCCGAGGAATCCATGACGCTCAAAGCGACCCCACTCAATAACGCCCACCGTGCCCTCGGCGCCCGCATGGTCGATTTCGGCGGCTGGGACATGCCCGTCAACTACGGCTCGCAAATCGAAGAACACAACGCCGTGCGCGGCGATGCCGGCATGTTCGACGTGTCCCATATGTGCGTGGTCGATATCGAAGGTCCGAACGTGCGCGCCTTTTTGCGCGGCTTGCTGGCCAACAACGTTGACAAGCTGCAAGTGTCGGGCAAGGCGCTGTACTCGTGCATGCTCAATGCCGAAGGCACCGTCATCGATGACCTGATCGTCTACTTCTTCAACGAAAACTGGTTCCGCCTCGTCGTCAACGCGGGCACGGCTGAAAAAGACGTGGCGTGGATGCAGCAGCAAAACACCAACACCAACAGCGGCCTGACGATCACCGAACGCCGCAATGCCAACAATCCGATGGCCCTGGTAGCCGTGCAAGGCCCGAACGCGCGCGCCAAGGTGTGGCAAGTGCTGCCGGAAACGCAAGCCGCCTCCGAAGCCATCAAGCCGTTCAATGTCGTCATCGTCAAGGACACGGCTTTCGGCGAAGTCATGCTGGCGCGCACCGGTTACACGGGCGAAGACGGCTTTGAAATCGGCGTGGCCGCCACCCAGGTGGAAGCGCTGTGGAACGCCCTGGCGGCGGCCGGCGTCAAGCCTGCCGGCCTGGGCGCGCGCGACACCCTGCGCCTGGAAGCGGGCATGAATCTGTACGGCCAGGACATGGATGAAACCGTCAACCCGCTCGACGCGGGCCTGGCGTGGACCATCGACCTCGTCAGCGAGCGCGACTTCATCGGCAAGGCGGCCCTGCTGGCCAAGGGCCAGAACGCGCAATTCGTCGGACTGATCCTGCGCGAAAAAGGCGGCGTGCTGCGCGCCCACCAGAAAGTCATCATCGCCGGCAGCGAAGCCACGGGCGAAATCACCAGCGGCACCTTCAGCCCGACGATGCAGGAAGCGATCGCGCTGGCGCGCGTGCCGAACGGCGTCGCCGTGGGCGACACCGTGCACGTGGAAATCCGCGGCAAGCAGCTGGCCGCTTCCGTCGTCAAGCTGCCTTTCGTGCGTAACGGTAAAATCCTGGCTGCGTAAGGTTTTATAGAGCCGCCCGCAAGACCGTACAACCATAATCAATAACGAACACTTACCATCTGGAGCCACACATGAACATTCCTGCAGACCTGAAGTACACCGCTTCCCACGAATGGGTACGCCTTGAAGGCGACGGCACGATCACCGTCGGCATCACCGAGTACGCGCAGGACGCCCTGGGCGACATCGTCTTCGTCGAACTGCCAACCGTGGGCAACACCTACGGCGCCGGCGACGACGCCGCCGTGGTGGAATCGGTCAAGGCAGCGAGCGACATCTACGCGCCGATCGCCGGCGAAGTCGTGGCCGTCAACGACGACGTGGTCAACTCGCCCGAGTCGATTAATGCCGACGCCTACGCCAACTGGCTGTTCAAGATCAAGCCAGCCGACGTGTCGGCCCTGGACGGCTTGCTCGACGCTGCCGCCTATGGCGCCACCACCGGCGCGTAATCGCGTTTGACTCACGGGCCGCAATCGCGGCCCGTTTGCATTTTTTCTGCGCTGCGCCCGCGCGCCGCATCCCGGTTTTTCAGTCTTTTTTGGCCTCTATATCATGACCCGCACCAGCCTGACCCAACTCGAAGCACGCGATGCCTTCATCGCCCGCCACATCGGCCCTTCCCACACCGAACAAGCAGCCATGCTGGCGACCCTCGGCTATCCATCGCGCGCCGCGCTGATCGACGCCCTGGTACCGGCCAACATCCGCAACAAGGGCGCCCTGCCCCTGGGCGCGTATTCGCAGCCGATGCCGGAACAGGAAGCCCTGTCGCGCCTGAAAGCCATCGCCGGCAAGAACCAGGTTCTCAAATCCCTGATCGGCCAAGGCTACTACAACACATTCACGCCCGGTGTCGTTTTGCGCAACATCTTTGAAAATCCGGCCTGGTACACGGCGTACACGCCTTACCAGCCTGAGATTTCGCAAGGCCGCCTGGAAGCGATCCTGAACTTCCAGCAAGTGATCACGGACCTCACCGGCATGGGCATCTCGAACGCCTCGATGCTGGACGAAGGCACGGCCGCCGCCGAAGCGATGACCCTGATCCAGCGCGTGGGCAAGTCGAAGTCGAACGTGCTGTATGTCGCCAATGACGTGCTGCCGCAAACGCTGGAAGTGGTGCAGACGCGCGCCCAGCCGATCGGCATCGAAGTGCGCACGTTCGATCCGGCGGAAATCGAGTCGCTGGACGCCTGCTTCGGCGTGCTGCTGCAATACCCTGGCGTGAACGGCGTCGTGCGCGACTACCGCGCCGGCGTGGAAAAACTGCACGCGAACGGCGCCATGGTCATCGTCGCGGCCGACCTGCTGGCCCTGACCATGCTCACGCCTCCGGGCGAATGGGGCGCCGACGTCGTCGTCGGCAACAGCCAGCGCTTCGGCGTGCCGCTCGGCTTCGGCGGCCCGCACGCGGGCTATCTGTCCACGCGCGATGAATTCAAGCGCAATATGTCGGGCCGCCTGGTGGGCGTGACCGTCGATGCGCAAGGCAACAAGGCGTACCGCCTGGCCCTGCAAACGCGCGAACAGCATATCCGCCGCGAAAAGGCGACCTCCAACATCTGCACGGCGCAAGTGCTGCTGGCCGTGATGGCCTCGATGTACGCCGTCTACCACGGCCCGGCCGGCCTGCTGCAGATCGCCCGCCGCGTGCACCGCTTTACGGGCGTGCTGGCGGCCAACCTGAAGACCCTCGGCTATGGCGTCGTCAATACGAGCTACTTCGACACCCTGACCATCAACGTCGCCGATGCGGCGCAACTGCACGCGACGGCCATGCACCACGGCGTCAACCTGCGCAAGATCGACAATACCCACGTGGGCGTGTCGCTCGACGAAACCACCACGCGCGACGATATCGCGCTGCTGTGGAAAGTGTTCGCGCACGGCCTGACCAACGCGCCTGCCGCCCCGGACCTGGACAGCGTGGAAGCAAATGTGACCAGCGCGCTGCCGGCCAACCTGGCACGCGAGAGCGCCTACCTGACCCACCCCGTCTTCAACAGCTACCACTCGGAACACGAGATGCTGCGCTACCTGCGCAGCCTGGCCGACAAGGACCTGGCGCTGGACCGCACCATGATCCCGCTAGGCTCGTGCACCATGAAACTGAACGCGACGAGCGAAATGATCCCCGTCACCTGGCCGGAATTTTCGAACATCCACCCGTTCGCGCCGGATGCGCAAACGGTCGGCTACCGCGAGATGATTTCGCAGCTGGAAGAGATGCTGTGCGCCTTGACGGGCTACGCGGCCGTGTCGCTGCAGCCGAACGCCGGCTCGCAGGGCGAATACGCGGGTCTGCTGGTGATCAAGGCCTACCATGAATCGCGCGGCGAAGGCCATCGCAACATTTGCCTGATCCCGTCGTCGGCGCATGGCACCAACCCCGCCTCGGCCAACATGGTCGGCATGCAGGTGGTCGTCACCAGCTGCGACGCCAACGGCAACGTGGACCTGGCCGACCTGAAGGCGAAGGCGGAAAAGCACAGCGCCAACCTGGCTTGCGTGATGGTCACCTACCCGTCCACCCACGGCGTGTTTGAAGAAGGCATCCAGGAACTGTGCGAAATCATCCACGCGCACGGCGGCCAGGTCTACATCGACGGCGCCAACATGAACGCGCTGGTCGGCGTGGCCGCTCCCGGCTCGTTTGGCGGCGACGTATCCCACCTGAACCTGCACAAGACCTTCTGCATCCCGCACGGCGGCGGCGGACCGGGCGTCGGCCCGATCGGCGTGGGCGCCCACCTGGCGAAATTCCTGCCGAACCAGCGTTCCTCGGGCTACCAGCGCGATGCTGCCGGCATCGGCGCCGTCAGCGCCGCGCCATTCGGCTCGGCCAGCATCCTGCCGATTTCGTGGATGTACATCGCCATGATGGGCGCGGAAGGCTTGACGGCCGCCACCGAGACGGCGATTTTGGCGGCGAACTACATCGCGCGCCGCCTGGCGCCGCACTACCCGGTGCTGTACTCGGGCCACGACGGTCTGGTCGCCCACGAGTGCATCCTGGACCTGCGCCCGATCACGGACGCCACCGGCATCAGCAACGAAGACGTGGCCAAGCGTTTGATGGACTTCGGCTTCCATGCGCCGACCATGAGCTTCCCCGTGCCCGGTACCCTGATGATCGAGCCGACGGAAAGCGAATCGAAAGTGGAAATCGACCGCTTCATCGACGCCATGATCGCCATCCGCGCGGAAATCGCCAAGGTCGCCAGCGGTGAATTCGACCACGACGACAACCCGCTGAAAAATGCGCCGCACACGGCACAGGTATTGATGTCGGACAACTGGGAACGCAAGTACAGCCGCGAAATCGCCGCCTACCCCGTCGCTTCCCTGCGCCAGCGCAAGTACTGGCCGCCGGTCGGCCGCGCCGACAACGTGTACGGCGACCGCAACCTGTTCTGCGGTTGCGCACCGATCAGTTCCTACGAAGAAGAGTAAACGCCATCTGCCCGGCTAGCCGGGCAAGTGAAACACAGAACGGCAGGCCGCAAGGTCTGCCGTTTTTTTTATGCGCCGCGTTACAGCGCCAGCAAGGCCGCGCCCGGCAATCCCAGGGCGGTGCCCAGCATCGTCAGCAGCACGACATCGCGCCGTTCGCAGCGGGCGCGGTGCGAACTCCAGGCGGCAAACAGCAAGGCCACGGCCACGCCGCTGAGCGAAATACCCACTTCCGTCATGTCCGCGCTCCCCGCAGATGCGGCGCAGCCGCCATTGTTACGTTCATCATCGTCGTCATCCTTTGTCCTTATTGAGTTAACTACCTATCGGTAGGTAGCTAGTGTACAATAAAAAAGACGGCAATGTCCATGCCGTGTTTTTTGACGATACAAAGGAAGCGCAATGCAGCAGCAAACCACTCTCCCCGCCGCCAGTCTCGGGCTGGCGGCTTCCCTGGCCCTGGTGGCCGTGCTCGGTCCGGCCGGCATCGACATGTACCTGGCCTCGATGCCCGCCATGGCGCGCGAGCTGCACACCTCGTATGCGAACGTGCAGCTGAGCCTGACCGTTTTCCTGCTGGCCCTGGGCGGCGGGCAATTGCTGTGCGGGCCGCTCACCGACATGCTGGGCCGGCGCCGTCCGCTGCTGGCCGGCATCGCCGTGTACATTCTTGCCGCCGTGTGGGCGTCGCAGGCGGATCAATTGAGCACCCTGCTGCCGGCGCGCTTGCTGCAAGGTCTGGGCGCCGCGCTGACCCTGGTCGTGGTGATGAGCATGGTGCGCGACGTGGCCGATGGCGTCAAAGCGGCGCAGCTGTTTGCCCTCTTGATGACCATCGTCGGCCTGGCGCCCGTGCTGGCGCCCGCCGTGGGCGGCTTGCTCGACGCCCACTACGGCTGGCGCGCCGTGATGCTGGCCCTGGCCGCGCTGGGTGTCTTGACCCTGCTCAATAGCGCGCTGTTCCTGCCAGAAACCCTGCCAGCGGCCCGGCGCGTCGCGCCGCGCGGCATGCACCGCACGTATGCGCGCATCGCGCTGGACCGCGCCTTCCTGCTGCCCGCGCTGGCGCTGTCCGCCACTTTCTTTTTCCTGTTTGCCTATATCGGCGGCGCATCGCTCGTGTACCAGCGCGATTTCGGCCTGTCCGCGGGCAGCTTCGGCCTCGTGTTCGGCGCCACGGGCGTGGCCGTGCTGCTGGGCGCCATGGCCAGCGGCCGCCTGGTGGAAAAGCACGGCGTGGCGCGCCTTTGCGTGGCGGGCAGCGCGGCCATGCTGGGCGGCGCGGGGCTGGCCCTGCTCGGCGCCTGGGCGGGAGCAGGCATCGCCGCCGTCGTGCCGGGCATGTTCGTGGCCCTGTTTGGCCTGGGCATCGCGGAAGCGGCGCTGATGGCCATGGCCATGGGTTCCCAGCAGCGCGCGCTCGGTTCCACGGCCGCCCTGCTGGGCGCCATCCAGATGACCTTGTCGTCGCTGGCCACGCCGCTGGCGGCCAGCCTGTCGGAATGGGGGCCGCTGCCGTGGCTGCTGTTCTTGACCGTGGCCGGCCTGCTGGTATCATGGCTGACCCTGGCAACTGCGCGCGTCCATCCGGTCCATGCCAGCAGCCTGGGAGCGCACTGACGCCTCACCCCATATCACCCCCATGATGAAAAAACGCTCGGCCTCGGCCGATAATATCTGTGCCGTCGCCGTCGTCCACTTTTCGGAACACGGCTACGACGCTTCGTCCCTCAGCGACATCGCCGCGCAGGCGGGCATGCGCAAGGCTTCGCTGTACTCGCACTTCGCCGGCAAGGACGCCCTCTTCCTCGACGTGTTTGCCGACGCCCTGGCCGAAGAGCAAGCCTTCATGGACAGCTGCTTCGCCGACGAAGCGGCGCTGGCGGCACCCGGCGGCCAGCTGGCCGGCGCCCTGTACTGCGACCGCATGGCGCAGCGCTATGCGGACTCGGCCCATTTGCGCTTTCTGCTGCGCACGGCGTATTTGCCGCCCGCACCCCTGCGCGTGGAAGTGGGCACGGGCTACGAAGCCTTGCTGGCGCAGCTGCAGCAGTATTACGTGCAGAGCCTGGCCCGTCTCGCGCCCACGTTATCGTCGCAGCGCATCGACCTGTATGCGCAAGCCTACCTGGGCATCGTCGACAGCCTGCACGTGGAACTGATCTACGCGGGCGGCGCCGCGCTGCAGCAGCGCCATGCGGCGCTGTGGCAGATACTGTCCGATTCGCTGGCGATGGCCACGCAACATGGCTGAGCATGCGGCCTGCCACAGTCACATTACACTTTGGAAACCTAAGATTTCTTCAGTTGACACTCTTGCAGCATGTGCATAAGATGCCCCCATTATTCATTTACGGAGTCCCACGTGGGTACTTGTTCTAGTGACAGTAGCCGATCTTGTATCGGCGATTGCCTCGGCAGCTAAACAGCAAGCAACGCGGAACTCTCTTTCCTCCGTGCCTTGCTGAGCAAGGTGCGGTGTCTCGCGCGGCCAGTATGGCCGCACGCCTCTCCCCCCTCTTTCCGATCGCGACCGGCTACTGCCCCGGATTGCCCGCCAGCACTATCGTGCTTTGGCGGCACGCAAGTCTTGCCTGCGGCTGCGCCGCCCGTCAACACCTCGTCGTGAAAGGAAGAGCAATGAATCTCTTCACCCGCTTATTCGAATCGTTCCTGCGCAAGCGCCATACGGCAGGCAACTTCCGCCGCCGCGCCATGCCGCTGGAAAACAGCACGGCCCGCCCCGTGCCCGACCACCTGGCGCGCCAGTTGCTGGCTGCCGCCCATGAAGACCTCGATAGCGCCCTGAACCGCCTGCACACGCGCCTGGAAGGCTTGCGCGATGCCGAAGCGCAAGTGATCGGCGCGCAAACGGGTCCGAACGAGGTCGAGCATGAAAAGCCGCTGGCCTGGTACCAGCACCTGTGGCTGTGCTACAAGAATCCGTTCAACCTGCTGCTGACCGTGCTGGCCATCGTTTCCTACCTGACGGAAGACCCGAAGGCAACCATCGTCATCGGCACCATGGTGATCTTGTCGACCCTGCTGCGTTTCGTGCAGGAAGGCCGCTCGAACCGGGCCGCCGAGCGCCTGAAAGCCATGGTCAGCAATACAGCCACCGTGCTGCGCAATGGCCAGCAAGTCGAGCTGCCGATCCGCCAGCTGGTGCAGGGCGACCTCATCGTGCTGTCGGCCGGCGACATGATCCCCGCCGACTGCCGCCTGCTGTCCGCGAAAGACCTGTTCGTCAGCCAGGCCGCCATGACGGGCGAATCCTTGCCCGTGGAAAAGATGGCCGAACTGGCCGACGCCCATGGCAAAGATCCCATGGAACTGGCCAATCTGCTGTTCATGGGCACGAACGTGATCTCGGGCGCCGCCACGGCGCTGGTATTGGCCACGGGCAACCGCACCTATTTCGGCACCATCGCCACGCGCGTGACGGCCACCGAGCGCACGCCGACGGCGTTCGAAGCGGGCGTGAACAGCGTCAGCTGGCTCTTGATCCGCTTTGCCCTCGTGATGGCGCCGCTCGTCTTCCTGATCAACGGCTGGACCAAGGGCGACTGGATGGAAGCGTTCCTGTTCGCACTGTCCGTGGCGGTCGGCCTGACGCCGGAAATGCTGCCCATGATCGTCACCAGCACGCTGGCCAAGGGCGCCGTGAAACTGTCGAAAAAGAAAGTCGTCGTCAAGCGCCTGGACGCCATCCAGAACTTCGGCGCCATGGACGTGTTGTGCACGGACAAGACGGGCACCTTGACGCAGGACAAGATCGTGCTCGAGCGCCATACCGACGTGTTCGGCCAGCAATCCGATGAAGTGCTGCAATTCGCCTATTTGAACAGCCACTACCAGACGGGCTTGAAAAACCTGCTGGACCGCGCCGTGCTCGACCACGTGGAATTGCAGACGGAAATGCAGCTGGCGCGCGACTATGTCAAAGTCGATGAAATCCCCTTCGATTTCGTGCGCCGCCGCATGTCCGTCGTCGTTTCCGAAAAGAATGATCACCATGAACTGATCTGCAAGGGCGCCGTCGAGGAAATCCTCGCCGCCTGCAGCCACCTGCGCCTGGGCGGCGTGAATATTCCCCTCGACGCGGCCCTGCTGGACAAGGTGCTGGAAACCACGCACGGCCTGAATGCGGAAGGTTTGCGCGTGGTGGCCGTGGCCGTCAAGGAAGTGCCGCCCCACAAAACCGTGTACGGCGTGGCCGATGAAACGGCGCTCACGCTGATCGGCTACGTGGCCTTCCTCGATCCGCCGAAGGAATCGACGGCGCCCGCCCTGCGCGCGCTGGCGGAACACGGCGTCACCGTGAAAGTGTTGACGGGGGACAACCACCTCGTGACGGCGAAGATTTGCCGCGAAGTGGGCCTGGCCGTGCATGGCGTGCTGCAAGGCCCGCAGCTGGACGACATGGATGACGCCACCTTGGCGAAAGCGGCAGAGGACAACACGGTATTTGCCAAGCTCAGCCCGCTGCACAAGGAGCGCCTCGTGCGCGCCCTGCGCGGCAATGGCCACATCGTCGGCTTCATGGGCGACGGCATCAACGACGCGCCCGCCCTGCGCGCGGCCGATATCGGCATTTCCGTCGATTCCGCCGTCGATATCGCCAAGGAAGCGGCCGATATCATCCTGCTGGAAAAGAGCCTGATGGTGCTGGAAGAAGGCGTGCTGGAAGGCCGCCGCACCTTCAGCAACATGCTGAAATATATCCGCATGACGGCCAGCTCGAACTTCGGCAATGTGTTTTCCGTGCTGGTGGCCAGCGCCTTCCTGCCGTTCCTGCCCATGCTGCCGCTGCACTTGCTGGTGCAAAACCTGCTGTATGACGTGTCGCAGATCGCCATCCCGTTCGACAATGTCGACGCCGAACTGATCCAGCAGCCGCTGAGCTGGAACCCGCGCGACATCGGCCGCTTCATGGTGTTTTTCGGCCCCATCAGCTCGATCTTCGACATCAGCACGTTTATCCTGATGTGGCATGTGTTTGGCGCGAATACGCCGGAGCAACAGACCCTGTTCCAGTCCGGCTGGTTCGTCGTGGGCTTGCTAACGCAGACGCTGATCGTGCACCTGATCCGCACGCCGAAGCTGCCCTTCATCGACAGCATCGCGTCCGTGCCCCTGCTGGTGGCCACGACCCTGATCATGGCCGTGGGCGTCTTCCTGCCGATGGGACCGCTGGCGACTTACTTCAAGCTGCAAGCCTTGCCATTGGGCTACTTCCCATGGCTGCTGGGCATCCTCGTCTGCTACACCCTGCTGACGACGTTCATGAAACGCGTGTACCTGCGCAAATTCGGCTGGCAATAGTATGATGGGCCGCTCTTACCCCTACACAAGGCACGCATGAGCGGCTCCCCCTCACCTTCATCCATATCCAAACGCACGCAGGCCCTGCTGCTGTCGGGCCTCGTGTTTCCCGGCAGCGGGCATTTCTTATTAAAACGCAAGGCGCGCGGCTGCCTCTTCCTCGTGCCCGCGCTGATCGCGCTGGTGCTCGTATTGCGCCAGATCATGGCACGATTGGATCAAGTTATGGCACAGATCGACAGCGGCGCCCTGCCCCTCGACGTGCAACTGATCGTGGAAAAAGTCGATGCGCTGTCGGCCCATGACGGCCCCGCCATGACGGTGGCCGTTTGTGTGCTGGTGGCATGCTGGATCGGCAGCCTCGTCGATACCATGCTATTGAAACCCTAAGATCGCTGGCGTCAGACGGCATCGCCCTTGACGCGGCGCGGCTTCGGTCCGCGCACGGCGGCGATGCGCGCTTCGCTGCGCACTTGCACGCGGCCGCTGAACCAGCCCTGCAAATCCTCGCCAAAGCCGGCCGGCGCCGCACTGCCCACGCCTTGCGCCAGGTCCGCCAGGGTCGTCCTGGCCAGCTCGGCGCGCATGCTTTTCTCGGCGCGCAGCATCAAGGCATGGATGCCGCACACGCCGCTGGTCATCCAGCCGGGCGGCTCGCCTTCATACAGGGTGCAGCGGCTGCGGATCTGCTGGCAATCGAACAGCGGTTTCGGCCCCTCGATGGCGTCCACCACGTCGAGCACGCTGATCTCGGCAGCCGGGCGCGCCAGCTGGTAGCCGCCGCGTATGCCTTCCGACGCCGTCACGATGCCCGCCTTCTCCAGCTTGGGGAAGATTTTTGCCAGGAAAGAGACGGAAATGCCCTGCAATTCCGCCAGGTCGCGGCTGCTGGCAGGCTCGGCAAGCGGCTGCGCCAGATACAGCAGGCAATGCAAGCCATACTCGGTGCCGCTTCCATAATGTGCCATGATGCCATTCCTCCGTTGCAAAACGGGGACTGTAGCACTCCCCGTTTGCAGCCGCAAGGTTACAGCGACAGCTCGAACGCGGGATCGGCGGCCGCCAGCGCCGCCGCGCTGTCGGCGGGCGGATAAATCACGCGGCCATTGATGGCCACCTTCAAGGCCTTGCCTTCGCTGCCCGTCATCCACACCTTGCGCTCCCAGCCCTGCGTGACGACCGCGCCCCACGCCCCCAGGTCCAGGCACGTCACATAATACGGCTGGCGGTAGGGCCGCGTGGCCAGGCCCAGCAGGTCGGCCACGGCATTATCGCCCGACGAGCGTCCGAGGAACATGGCGTGCTGGCAACTCATCAGCGTGTGATTGCCAGCGTCGTCCGTGGCCGCGACGGCCGCGTCGCCCGTGGCAAAGACCTTGCCCGCGCCAGGCACGCGCAAGTCGTTCGCCACCCGCAGGCGGCCCGCCGCATCCTTGTCGCCGGGAATCTGCGCCGTCAGCGCGCTGGCCCGCACGCCCGCCGTCCACACCACGGTGGCCGCCTCGATGCGCTCGCCATCGGCCGTCGTCAAGCCGTCCCCGTCGATGGCGGCGACGGCCGAACCGAGCCGGCATTCCACGCCCAGCTCCGCCAGCGCCTGCTCGATCACGGGACGCGGTCCCGGTCCCAGATCGGGGCCGATGTCGGGCGCCCGCTCGACGATGATCACCTTGATATCGGCATCTTCGCCCAGGATGGCGCGCAAGCGGGCCGGCAGCTCGGCCGCCAGCTCGATGCCCGTGAAGCCGCCACCGGCCACGATGACCGTATTGCGCGCGGCCGATGCGGGCCGGGCAGCCAGACCATGCAGGTGCGCATCGAGCGCCACCGCGTCGTCGCGCTGGTCGGTGCTGAAGGCAAATTCTTGCAAGCCAGGAATATCCGGCCGGAACAGGCTGCTGCCCGCCGCCAGCACCAGACGGTCATAGGCCAGGGTCGAACGGCTGCCGTCGGCGGCCACGATGTCGACCTCGTCGCTGGCGCTGCGGATGGCCTCGACCTTGCCCGCGATGAAGCGCACGCCCGTGTCGTCAAACAGTTGCTGCAACGGCGCCACCATGCCGGCAGGCGCCGGCTCGTACAGGCGCGGGCGCATCGTCAGCACCGCTTCCGGCGCCACCAGCGCCACTTCGATGTCGCCTGCCGCAACGTTTTCCAGCCGCAGGCGGCGCACGGCGGCCAGGGCACTCCACAAGCCGGCAAAGCCGGCACCAATGATCAATACGCGCTGTGTCATGTTTTTCTCCTTGATTTAATAACGCAGACTATATCACTCCGCGTTATGTGGCGCAAGCGGACATGCCGAAAAAGGCGCAGCCTGTCTTGCGGTCCGCGCCGCACTCGCGTAGATTCGCGGCACAACGAACAGGGAAAGCCCCATGCAAGAGGAATTGGAAACATTGCTGGCAGCAGCGTTCAAGAGCGAGCGGATACTGGCGCGCCGGCTGGCGGCGCTGGAAGGCATCGCCGGCGACGCGGCGCTGCAGCGCATACTGGAACAGGCGGCCGGCACGCAGGGCCTTGCCGCCCTGCTGGCGGCGCGGACGCAGGCGCGCGCGGCCGACGCGCAGCGCAAGGCGCAAAAGATCAGCGACCGCCAGCAGGCGCAAGCGGCCAGGCGCCTGCCGGCTGGCCCCGCTTCGGCATGGCGCGGCTGGTTCGACGGCTCCGCCCACCCGAATCCGGGCAAGCTGGGCATCGGCGCCCTGCTGCTGGGGCCGAACGGCGAACGCATCGAAGTGAGCGAGGCGGCCGGTTATGGCAGCAGCAGCGATGCGGAATATGCGGCCCTGACGGCCGTGCTGCAGGCGGCACTCGGCGTGCGCCCGCCGCCCGCGCAACTGCTGCTGTACGGCGACAGCCAGGTGGTGATCAACGATGTGCTGGGAACGGCGGCGGCAGGCGCCAAGGGACTGGAAATACACAGGGCCACCGTAGTGGCCCTGCTGGAACAATTACACGATGTAACACTGCGCTGGCTGCCGCGCCACCGCAATGGCGAGGCGGATCGGCTGTCGCAGCTGGCGATCGCCGGCTGGGTGGAGGAAGACCCTCCACCCCTTGCCGTTTAGGCGGCGCGGCCGATCTGCAATGCCTCTTGCGGCGCCTTGGCCGCCGGGCGCTTGCCGCCACTCACGGCCTTCAAGCCGCCGGCGCCGGCCTGCTGGCCATTCAATTTGAACACGCTGACCACTTGCGCCAGGTTGTGCGCCTGGTGCTGCATCGATTCGGCGGCGGCCGCCGACTCTTCCACCAGGGCCGCATTTTGTTGCGTCACGGCATCCATCTGGCCGATGGCCCGATTGATCTCGTCGATGCCCACGCTTTGCTCGCTGCTGGCCGCCGTGATTTCCGTGATGATGTCGCTCACGCGCTGCACACTGTCGACGATATCGTTCATGGTCGAACCGGCTTGCGCCACCAGCATGCTGCCCGCGTTGACTTGCTCCACGGAAGCACCGATCAGGGTCTTGATCTCTTTCGCCGCCGACGCGGAACGCTGGGCCAGGTTGCGCACTTCGGACGCCACGACGGCAAAGCCGCGGCCCTGCTCACCCGCGCGCGCCGCTTCCACGGCCGCATTCAGCGCCAGGATATTCGTCTGGAAGGCGATGCCGTCGATGACGCTGATGATGTCGACGATTTTATTGGATGAAGCATTGATCGATTCCATCGTGCCCACCACCTGCGCCACGACTGCGCCGCCCTTGACGGCCACTTGCGCGGCCGACGCCGCCAACTGGTTCGCCTGGCGCGCATTGTCCGCATTCTGTTTCACGGTGCTGGTCAGTTCTTCCATCGACGAAGCTGTTTCTTCTAGGGAACCGGCCTGCTCTTCCGTGCGGGAAGACAGGTCCTGGTTACCGGCGGCGATTTCCGTCGATGACGTGGCGATGCTGTCCGTACCTGCGCGCACTTCGCTGACGATGTTGAGCAAGCTCGTGTTCATGTCCTTCAGGGCCAGCAAAAGTTGCCCAGTTTCATCTTTGGCGCTGGCGTCGATCTGTGCCGTCAAGTCGCCATCGGCCACCTTGCGGGCGATGTCCACGGCCGTGCGCAGGGGGCGCACGATGCCCGTCGTCAACAGCCAGGCGCAGACGACGCCAAAGCCCAGCGCCAGCACGGCCAGGGTCAGCAGCAAGTTGCGGCTCGTCTTGGCGACCTCGTCGATCTCGCGCGCCGTCGTGTCGATGCTGGCGCGCTGGTGCTGCAGCATGTCGTTGACCACTTTCAGGTATTTCGTCGAACCGGGCACGAAGATGCCCTGGAACGCCTTTTCTGCCTCGGCTTCCTGTCCATCCGCCTTCAGCTTCGACACTTGCGCGCGCGAATCGAGGTAGACCTTGCGCTGTTCGCTCACCAGGCGGAACAGTTCCTTTTCTTCCGGGCTGGAAATCAAGGCTTCGATTTTCTTTTGCAATTCGCCCGACACGACGGACGATTGCTTGGCCTCTTCCGCAAAATACGCGCCCAGTGACGTGTCGCTGCTGCGCGCGATGGCCGTGGTGCGGCGCACGCCGCTATCGATCTTTGCATACCAGTCGGAAATATAGCGTTCCTTCGCCAGCGGCAGCTCCATCATGGTGCGCGTGGCCATGGCCACGTCGTGCAAACGCCACACGCTGATGCCCGTAATGAGCATGGAAAACAGCAAAATCACGGCAAAACCCAGGCCGAGGCGCACACCAATACTGACGTTTCTTAACAAATTCATGTGAATATCCTAAAAAAGCGGAACCAGACTATATAAAAGGGGTTGCGGCTGCCTGGGGCAGCCGCGGCGGTATCAGCGCGTGCCGATGCGCAAAGTGGTTTGCTGCGCTGCCGGGCGTTTCTGCGCGTGTTGCACACCCTTCACGCCGCCGGCGCCGGCCTGCTGGCCATTGAGTTTAAAGACACTGACGACTTGCGCCAGGTTGTGCGCCTGGTGCTGCATCGATTCGGCGGCGGCCGCCGACTCTTCCACCAGGGCCGCATTTTGTTGCGTCACGGCATCCATCTGGCCGATGGCGCGGTTGATCTCGTCGATACCCACGCTTTGCTCGCTGCTGGCCGCCGTGATTTCCGTGATGATGTCGCTCACGCGCTGCACGCTGTCGACGATGTCGTTCATGGTCGAACCGGCTTGCGCCACCAGCATGCTGCCCGCGTTGACTTGCTCCACGGAAGCGCCGATCAGGGTCTTGATCTCTTTCGCCGCCGACGCGGAACGCTGCGCCAGGTTGCGTACTTCGGATGCCACGACGGCAAAACCGCGGCCCTGTTCGCCTGCGCGCGCCGCTTCCACGGCCGCGTTCAGGGCCAAAATGTTCGTCTGGAAAGCGATACCGTCAATCACGCTGATGATGTCGACGATCTTGTTCGACGAAGCATTGATCGATTCCATCGTGCCCACCACCTGCGCCACCACTGCCCCGCCCTTGACGGCCACTTGCGCAGCCGACGCCGCCAACTGGTTCGCCTGGCGCGCATTGTCCGCATTCTGTTTCACGGTGCTTGTCAGCTCTTCCATCGACGACGCCGTTTCTTCCAGGGAACCGGCCTGCTCTTCCGTGCGGGAAGACAGGTCCTGGTTACCGGCGGCAATTTGCGTCGACGACGTCGCGATGCTGTCCGTGCCGCTGCGCACTTCGCCCACGATATTGAGCAAGCTCGTGTTCATGTCCTTCAGGGCCAGCAAAAGTTGCCCAGTTTCATCTTTGGCGCTGGCGTCGATCTGCGCCGTCAAGTCGCCATCGGCCACCTTGCGGGCGATGTCCACGGCCGTGCGCAGGGGGCGCACGATGCCCATCGTCAAGACCCAGGCGCACACGACGCCGAAAGCCAGCGCCAGCGCGGCCAGCACCAGCATCAGGTTGCGGCTGGTATTGGCAACGGCGTCGATCTCGCGCGCGGTGGCGTCGATCGTGGCGCGCTGGTGTTCCAGCAAGTCCGACACCATTTTCTGGTATTTGGCGGCAGCCGGCACGAACGTCTTTTCAAACACGTCGTTGGCGGCATCGACCTGCGCTTCGCCCTTCAGCTTGTAGACCTGGTCGCGCGAACCGATGTACACCTTGCGCTGTTCCAGCAAGCCCGCGAACATGGCTTTTTCCTCCGGCTTGTCGATCAGCGCCTCGATTTTCTTTTGCAGCTCGGCCGAGCTGGACGACGAGACTTTCGATTCTTCGGCGAAATAGCCGCTCAGCGAGGTATCGCTGCTGCGGGCAATGGCGATGGTGCGGCGCACGGCGCTGTCGATGCGGCCATACCAGTCGGAAATATAGCGTTCCTTCGCCAGCGGCTGCTCCATCATGACGCGCGTGGCGCTGGCCACATCGTGCAAGCGCCAGACGCTGATGCCCGTAATGAGCATGGAAAACAGCAAAATCACGGCAAAACCGAGTCCCAGGCGGACACCGATGCTGACGTTGCGTAATAAATTCATGTGACTATCCTAAAGAGCCCTGATGCCATGGCTGGCAGTTTCGCGCTGCTGCGGGCTGGCTGCCATGGCGAAACGGGCGTAAAAAGTGAAACTCAAGTGAAACTGGCGCACGGTTCGGCTGAACCGTGCGCCAGGAAATGCGCTAGCGTGCGCCTTGCAGAAAAAGCAAACAATGCTTGGGGTCAATTGTTTCTAAAAAACCCTATCGCACTAGGGTGTCAGGAAATGTTCAGGGCAAGGCGCGTTGCCGAAGACAGTACGAATGTACGGCGAGGCAATGCAACGCCGTCCTGGACTTTTCCTGGCGGCCTAGGCTGCCAATTTTTCGATCAAGCCCATGTCGGCGCTGGACATCAACTGGTCGATATCGACCAGGATCAGCATGCGCTCGTCGATGGTGCCCAGGCCGATCACGTATTCCGTGTTGATCGAACGGCCCATGTCCGGCGCCGGCTTGATCTGTTCCGGCATCAGGGTGGTGACGTCGGAAACGCGGTCGACGACCATGCCGACGACGCGGTTGCCGATATTGAGGATGATGACGACGGTGAACTGGTCATAACTGGGCGTGCCCAGGTTGAACTTGATGCGCATGTCGACGATGGGCACGATGATGCCGCGCAGGTTGACCACGCCTTTGACGAACTCGGGCGCGTTGGCGATGCGGGTCGGCGTTTCATAGCTGCGGATTTCGCTGACTTTCTGGATGTCGATGCCATATTCTTCCTGGCCCAGGGTAAAGGCCAGGTATTCGGCAGCCTTGGCAACGGTTGCGCCAGTGTCGCTGGAAATGGTGTTCATGATATTCCTTTCGTTAACTCGCCTGGGGCGCAGGCCAAGGCACGCTGCAAGCAAGCCTTGGACGTGGCAGAGTCACCCAACAGGGGATGGCCGCCACTTGTGTGTTTTTGCAAATATTTTCTAGCAATTAGCTTATGCCTCTAATTTCCGTGCGGCAATGTTACCCCATGTAAATTTTACATGCACTAAAAAAGAGCGACCGTCTGATTTTTGATTTTCAAAGATGCAATTTATGTGGCGATTACAGCACGCCGGCCACCACCACGCGCGGCGACGTTTTATGCCACACTGGCGGCCCCTGCTTTTTACGACTGTGAACATGCATTCTTTGCTTTCCCAATGGCAACCACGCCTGCTGGCGCTGGCCACGGCCGGCCTGGGTGATGACGGCGCCCACGACCTCAACCACCTGCACCGCGTCTGGCGCAATGCCAGTGTCCTGCTGCAAGAGCATGCGGACGCGGACGCCCTCACCGTGATGGCCGCCTGCTACCTGCACGACCTGGTCAACCTGCCCAAGAACCACCCCGAGCGCCACCTGGCCTCGCGCCAGGCGGCAACGCTGGCTTGCCGCCAGCTGGCGGAACTGGATTTCCCATCAGAAAGATTGGCTGGCGTGGCCCACGCCATCGAGACGCACAGTTTTTCCGCCGACTTGCCGCCGCACACGCTCGAAGCGCAAATCGTGCAGGATGCCGACCGCATCGATGCGCTGGGCGCCGTGGGACTGGCGCGGTTGTTCTATACGGCGGCGCGCATGGATAGCGCGCTGGCGCATGGCACGGACCCGCTGGCGCAGCAGCGTCCGCTCGACGACAAGGCTTACGCACTCGACCATATCGTCACCAAGCTCGACAAGCTGCCCGGCAAGATGCAGACGGCGGCGGGCCGCGCGCTGGCCGAACAGCGGCTGGCCGTGCTGACGGATTTCCGCGCCGCCTTCGCCGACGAATGGGGAATTGCCATCTAGCATGGGTGGCGATAGCCAGCATGGCCCACGCTGTCTATAATGCAAGGCTCAGCTATCGCGCCGCGCGCCAGCAGGAAGCTGCCACGCGCCGGCGCCACGCCAACAACTGAACTCCGCACGCCGCACGGCGGCGCGGGGTGCGCGCCGAAAGCATGCATGTCCGATAAAACCAGCCCCGACAGCCATTCACCGTCATCGCCCGCCGCGCCCGCGCGCGCCGGCAACCTCAATTTCATCCTCGTCTGCGTCTTCATCGACATGCTGGGCATCGGCCTGGTGGTGCCCGTGCTGCCCATCCTGATCGGCGACTTTGTCAACGGCAAGGATGAGCAAGCATTCTGGTACGGCATCATGGCGGCCGTCTTCGGCTTGCTGCAATTCATCTTCATGCCCATGCTGGGCGCCATCAGCGACCACGTGGGACGCCGCCCCGTACTGCTGTATTCGATGGCCGGCATGGGCATCAACTTTCTCGCCACGGGCTGGGCGCCGAACCTGGCCTGCCTGTTCATCGGCCGCATCATCGGCGGCGTCTCGTCGGCCAGCATGTCGGTCGCGTCCGCCTATGCGTCCGACGTCTCCACGCACGACAACCGCGCCAAGAGCTTCGGCAAGATCGGCGCCGCCTTCGGCCTGGGCTTCATTTGCGGCCCCATGCTGGGCGGCCTGCTGGGCGAGATCAACCTGCACCTGCCGTTTTACGTGGCGGCGGGCCTGTCGGCGGCCAATTTCATCTACGGCTATTTCTGCGTGCCCGAATCGCTGCAGCCTGGTCCGCGCGCACCCTTCACCCTGGCGCGCATCAACCCGTTTGCCGCCCTGCTCAAGCTGGTGCGCCGCGTGGAGATCCGCGGCCTGGTGCTGGCCTTCGGCCTGATGACGTTTGCACAAATGATGCTCAACACCACCTGGGTGCTGTACACGCACTTCCGCTTCGACTGGACGCCGCGCCAGAACGGCATCGCCCTGTTCTGCGTGGGCCTGTGCGCGGCCGTCGTGCAGGCGGGCTTGCTGGGCATCCTCATCAAGCGTTTCGGCGAAGTGCGCCTGTCCCTGCTGGGCATGGCCTCGGGCGCCCTCACCTATCTGCTGTACGGCCTGGCGACGCAGGGCTGGATGATGTATGCGTTGATCCTGTGCAACCTGCTGGCCTTTGCCGCCGGACCGGCGCTGCAAGGCATCATCTCGAAATCGTCCAACGCCAGCGAACAGGGAGAACTGATGGGCTCCTTGCAATCGATCAGCAGCCTGGGCATCATCTTCATGCCTTTGCTCGGCAGCATGATCCTCGGCGAAGTGAGCCACTTGCCGCCGCAAGACTGGCGCATCGGCAGCACCTTCTACCTGTGCGCCATCATGCAAACCCTGGGCATCCTGGTGGCCTGGCGCTACTTCAAGGCGCAGCGCCAGGCAAGACTTATGGTTTCCACCACAAAGTAGTCGGCGGGATAATATTGTATTTGGGAAATAAATAGGCGAGAATGGGATAATCAAGCGGGCGTTGCCGACGCCGGCGATACGATGGTGAGCAAGGATGGGTATGACTGACTTTTATTCCAGCGCCTGGCGCCGAACCGTGGCCATGCTGGCGCTGGCGCTGCCATCGCTGGCGGGCGCACAATGCTCGCGCGACATCCAGGTGCCCGTCTCGGCCATCGGCGCCAGCGTGGTGGTGAATGGCGCCACCATCAGCGGCATCTATCCCGACTTGCTGCGCGGCATGGGTGCCAAGCTCGGCTGCAATTTCATCTTCACGGCCGTGCCCCGCGCGCGCCTGGAAGCGATGTTTGAGGCGGGCAAGGCCGACTTGCTGATCCCGGCCAGCAGCACCTTGCGGCGCGACCAGCATGGCCTGTTCATCCCCATGCTGGGCAGCCGGCCCCTGCTGATCTCGCTCCAGGGCGCGCGACCGCCCATCAACACCATGCAGGAATTGATCGAGCGGCGCGAATTGCGCGTGGCGCTCGTGCGCGGCTACGACTATGGCGCACCGTACCAGGCGCTGGCGAAGGAGCTGAGCAGCCAGGGCCGCCTGTTCTACGAAGTCGACGCCCTGTCCGTGGCGCGCCTGATGCAAAGCGGCTTCATCGACGCCACCATCATGGCGCCCACCATCCTCGCCGGCGTGGCGCAAAACGATGCGCGCGTGTATGGCCTGGCCGACCGCCTGCGCCTGGAAGCGCTGCCGGAATTGCCTTGGGGCATGAGCGGCGTCTACCTGTCGCGCAAGTCGCTGACGGCGGAAGACCAGGCGACCCTGCGCGAACTGCTCGACAGGGCGGGCCGCTCCGGCGCCGTGATGGACGGCTTCCAGCGCCATCACCGCCAGGAATTGCTGTCGCTGAGCATACGCCCCCGCTAAGGCCTGCATGTCCGGTCTGGTCGTCGCCGTCGTCCTGTTTGCCGCCCTGCTGCACGCCAGCTGGAACGCCATCGTCAAGTCGGGCAAGGATACCTTCCTCAGCACGGTGCTCGTTTCCGTGGGCGCGGCCCTGATTTCGCTGGCCGTCTTGCCCTTCGTCAACACTCCCGCGCCCGCCAGCTGGCCCTACCTCGCCGCCTCGGCCGTGGCACAGCTGGCATATTACTCGCTGCTGGCGGCTGCCTACAGGGCGGCCGACATGAGCCATGCCTACCCCTTGATGCGCGGCAGCGCGCCATTGCTCGTGGCGCTGGCCAGCTGGCCGCTGATCGGCGAACGCCTGTCTCCCATGCAGATGGGCGCTGTCGCCTGCATCTGCGCGGGCATCCTCGGCCTGTACGTGGCCGCGCGTACGGGCGCCATCGGCAGGATGCCGAAAAACACGGGCCGCGCCACCGCCTTTGCGCTCGGCAACGCCTGCGTCATCGCCAGCTATACCTTGATCGACGGCATCGGCGTGCGCCTGTCCGGCGCGCCGGCCGCCTACACCATGTGGATTTTTGTCTTGAACGGCGCAGGACTGCTGCTGTGGACGGCATTGCGCCGCCCCGCCGACTTGCTTGCGTATGCGCAAACGCAATGGCGCCTGGCCGCCGTTGGCGGCTTCGGCACCCTCGCTTCGTATGGCCTGGCCCTGTGGGCCATGACGCAGGCAAGCGTGGCCGCCATCGCGGCCCTGCGCGAAACGTCGATCCTGTTCGCCATCGCCATCGCGGCCCTGTTCCTGCGCGAAAAGATCAGCCCCCGCCGCTACCTGGCCATCGGCCTGATCGCGGCGGGCGCCATCCTCATGCGAATCGCTTAGCGGGCGTCGAGCGGCGCAATCGGCAACTCGATCGCGCTGGCCGCCCCTGTCGCGTGGTACACGCGCTGCGTCGCCTTTCTATAATGGCCTGGGTCGGCCAGGAAGATGTTCGGCACGTAGTTTTGCGGGTTGCGGTCGTACAGGGGGAACCAGCTCGACTGCACTTGCACGGCGATGCGGTGGCCGGGCAGGAAGACGTGATTCGCGTTCGGCAAGGCGAAGCGGTAGCGTTCCACTTTACCTGCCGGTATCGGCGTCGGGTGCTCGAAGCTGTCGCGGTAGCGGCCGCGGAAGATATCCATCGCCACGCCCAGCTGGTAGCCGCCCATGGCCGGCTGCGACGGCACTTCGTCCGGATACACATCGATCAGTTTCACCACCCAATCGGCATCCGTGCCGCTGGTGGCGGCAAACAGGTTCACCATCGGCGCGCCGGCGATGCGCACGGCCGTCTTCAACGGTTCGGACATATAGCTGAGCACATCCGTGCGGTCGGCATAGCCGCGCTGGTCGCTGACCAGCCATGGCTTCCACACATCCGGGTCCGTGAGGCGCACGGGACGGGGCACGAAAGGCACGGGCTTGGCGGGATCGGCCACGTATTCATCGAAGGCGCCTTCAGCCGCATCCGCAGCGCCCGATGGCGCCGCAAAACCCAGCCTGGAACCGTCCTGCAGGTAGATCGGCGTCAGCTTGGTGTCGCAGGTCTCGCAGGCCAGCGGCCACTGCTGCAGGCGCTGCCACTGGTTGGTGCCGGTCTGGTACGACACCACGGGCGCCGTGTTCGCTTCCGGCGCGCCATCCTTCAGGTATTGATTCAGGAATGGCTGCATGACTTTTTCGCGGAACTGGCGCGCCGTATCGCCGTCAAACTTCAGGGCGCCCAGGCTGGAGCCGTCATAGTTGACGCCGCTATGGCGCCACGGGCCGATGGCCAGGTAATTGAGGTTGTTGCGCTTGTCGCGCCCCTCCATCGCCGTGTAGGTGGCGTACGGGCCATAGATGTCTTCCTGGTCCCACTGCCCCACCACGTGCATGGTAGGCACGATCAGCGGGCGCTTGGCGAGGATCTTGTCGAGCGCCTGTTCCTGCCAGTAACTGTCGTAGGCTGGGTGCTCGAACAGCTTTTTCGTGTAGGTCAGCTTGTCGATGCCGAACTTCTTCGCGTAATCGCCGGCCGAGCCGATGCGCAGATACGCATCGTATTCGTCATACACGCCCAGCGCCGGCGCCTCGCTACTGCCGCGCGCGCTCGTCTGCCACGCCAGGTAGGACAGGCTCGGCATGCGGAAGGCGCCGTTGTGGAACCAGTCGTCGCCGCGCCAGCCATCGACCATGGCGCTCATGGGAATGGCCACCTTCAGCGCCGGATGCGGGTCGACCAGGGCCATCAGCACCGTGTGGCCCTCGTACGAGGAACCGAGCATGCCCACCTTGCCATTCGTTTCCGGCACGTTTTTCACGAGCCAGTCGATGGTGTCCCACGCATCGGTCACGTTATCGACCTTGGTATGGTTCAGCGGTCCGCGCACGGGGCGCGTCATCACGTAATCGCCTTCCGAGCCATGCTTGCCGCGCACGTCCTGGAACACGCGGATGTAACCGTTTTCCACCAGGGTATCGTCACCCTGCGGCAGGGCGGCCAGCATGCTGGGGCTGGCAGCGCGCTGGGCGCGGCGGGCCGCATTGTACGGCGTGCGCGTGAGCATGATCGGCGCTTTCTGGGCGCCTTTCGGCACGACGATCACCGTGTACAGCTTGACGCCGTCGCGCATGGGGATCATCACCACGCGCTTGACGTAGTCATTCACATCGGGCATGACCAGCTTGGCGCCGATATCGGGCGTCATGGGCGGCGTTTGCGCCATCGCGGGTACTGCAAACAAGGAACTGAATAGGGAACTGACAACAAAAGCCAGGCCGGTGAGCCGGACGGGGGACGACATGCGCATACTGTTCTCCAATGATTCATGCCACGCAAAAGTGGCCGAACGGCAATAGTACCCGGAAAGCAAGTTTTACATAAGGCAAGCCTCTGACGCAGCGCAGCAGATAAATCCGGGCGCAAACTTGACAGAACGCGCCCGAACTGCAACCATAACGCCATGAAATTTATCCCTTCACAACACGCCTGCTTGAATTGGTGGTCCCGCTCACTTTCGCGCGGCCACTGCATAGTGATGTGAATTTGATCCACGCCGCCTCGATCGGTGGCGTAACAGGCTCAGCCTGGATCATCCCCGATGCAGGCGGCTCAAAAGGAAACTTGATGAGCTTGCCTAATACGCCCGATACCCCCGACAGCCAGGACCAGAACGACGCCGCGCCGCTGTCCGCCGCCGCCATCGCTTCGCAATCCGTGATCCTGACGGGCGACCGCCCTACCGGCCCCTTGCACCTGGGCCACTACGTGGGCAGCCTGCGCGACCGCGTGCGCTACCAGAACAGCTACAAGCAATTCATCATGCTGGCCGACGCGCAGGCGCTGACGGACAATATGGACGACATCGACAAGGTGCACCGCAATGTCGTCGAAGTGGCGCTCGATTACCTGGCCGTCGGCATCGACCCGACGAAAACCACCGTGTTCATCCAGTCGCAGATTCCGGAACTGGCCGAACTGACCTTTTACTACCTGAACATCGTCACCGTGGCGCGCCTCGAGCGCAACCCCACCGTCAAGGAAGAAATCCGCCTGCGCGGCTTCGAGCGCGACATCCCGGCCGGCTTCTTGACCTACCCGGCCAGCCAGGCGGCCGACATCACGGCCTTCAAGGCGGGCGTGGTGCCCGTGGGCGAAGACCAGATCCCGATGATCGAGCAAACGAATGAAATCGTGCGCCGCTTCAACCGCATGTATAACCGCGAAGTATTGATGGAATGCAAGGCGCTGGTGCCGGACATCGGCCGCCTGCCCGGCATCGACGGCAAGGCCAAGATGAGCAAATCGCTGGGCAACACCATCAACCTGGGCGCGACCCCGGCCGAAATCACGGCTGCCGTGAAAAAAGTCTATACCGACCCGCTGCACCTGCGCGTGGAAGATCCGGGCCACCTGGAAGGCAACATCGCCTTTACGTACCTGGATGCGTTTGACCCGGAAAAAGCGGCGCTGGCCGAAATGAAAGCCCATTACGTGCGCGGCGGCCTGGGCGACAGCATCGTCAAGAAGCGCCTGGACCTGGTCTTGCAGGAAATGCTGGCGCCGATCCGCGCCCGCCGCGAAGAGTTCGCCAAAGACAAGGGACAAGTCATCCAGATGCTGAAAGAAGGCACCTTCAAGGCACGCGAAGTGGCGGCCCGCACGGCTGATGAAGTCAAGTCGGCCCTGGGCTTGAACTATTTCTGATCAGCAGCAATAGCAAACTGACATAGCAAACTGATGCGCTCAGGCGGAGTCGGGTAAAATCCCGCTTCCGCCTGGGCGCAATTCGTTTGTCACCGTGGCACCAGCAATCCGTAGAGAAAACAACGCGCCATGACCGATACCCCTGTCGAACAGCTGCTGCAGCAGCATTTTTCCATCGATGCATTGCAGCAGGCGCCCGCGCCCCTGCGGCAGGCGCTGGGCATGCTGGGCGGCTGGCTGGCCGCCGAGCGCGACACGGCCTATCCGCACACGCCGTATGCGGAGCTGCTGACGCAGCTGTCCGACACCAGCCTGCCCGCGCACGGCATGCCTGTGGCGGATTTCCTGCAAGAACTCGACACCACCGTGCTGGCCAATACGGCCCAGCTGAACCACCCGCAGTACATCGGCCACATGACCCAGGCCCTGCCGTGGATCAGCGTGCTGGCCGAAGCGTTTACGGCCACCCTGAACCAGAACCAGGTCAAGATCGAGACGGCGTATGTGTCGACCCTGATCGAAAAGCAGATCCTCGGCTGGCTGCACCGCCAGGTGTACCAGCAGCCCGAACATATCTACACGCAAGCCATGGCCGCCACCAGCGGCGCGCTGGGCAATGTCGTCAACGGCGGCACCATGGGCAACTTGACGGCCCTGGCCGTCGCACTGGAACAGCAGCTGCCAGGCACGCGCAAGCGGGGCCTGTTTGCCGCCATGCAAGAATCGGGCTACGCGGGCCTGGCCGTGATCGGCTCGGCCCGCAGCCACTATTCCGTCAAGAAGGCGCTGGCGACCCTGGGCCTCGGTGAAAACGCCTTGCACCTGGTGGCCGTCGACCGCGACAACCGCATCGACGTCCAGGCGCTGGAAGCGACCATTGCCGACTTGAAATTGCGCAATATCAAGGTCGTCGCCATGATCGGCATCGCCGGCACGACGGAAACGGGCGCCATCGACCCGCTGGCCGCCATGGCAGCCATTGCCGCGCGGGAAAGCATCTGGTTCCATGTGGATGCGGCCTGGGGCGGCGCGCTGCTGATCGCGGAACAGTACCGCGGGCTGTACGACGGCATCGCGCTGGCCGACTCCGTCGTCATCGACGGGCATAAATTGCTGTGGGTGCCGATGGCGCAAAGCATGGTGCTGTTCAAGGATAGCGCCAGCCTGAACCTGCTCAAGCACAATGCCAACTACATCTTGCGCGACAACTCGGGCGACCTGGGCCAGACTTCGCTGGAAGGCTCGCGCCGCTTCGACGCCTTGAAACTGTGGACCTCGTTCAAGGTGCTGGGCGTGTCCGGCTACACGACCTTGCTGCAGCAGGCAGCCACCTTGTCCGGCCAGTTGCAGGATTTATTGGCCGACCAGCAGGATTTCGAACTCGTCACGCGCTCCGACACCTTCATCCTGACCTACCGCTACGTGCCCGCGCATTTGCGCCAGCGCATGGACAGCTTGCTGGCCGGCGGCCAGGTGGACGCGGCGACCGAACTGAACAAGCAACTGAACACCTTGAACGCCAAGCTGCAAAACCGGCAAAAGGCGCAAGGCCACAGCTTTGTGTCGCGCACGGTACTCGAGTCGACGCGCTACCCCGGCCCGACCAATGTACTGCGCGTGGTAATGACGAATGTCAAGACGCGCCCCCACCACTTGCGCGCCATCCTGGCCGAACAGCGGACCATCGGCCAGGCGCTGACGGCGGAACTGGGATTGTAAGAACGTTCCACCCATCAACCTTGACTGGATGCCCGATGCACCGCCTCAGCGCCCTCACCGATCTCTTGCGGCATCTGTTGAAATGGCTGTTGCTGGCGAGCGTCGTGGCCGTGCTGGCAGGGTCGGCCTCGGCCGCTTTCCTGTTCGCCCTGGACTGGGCCACGCGCACGCGCCTGGCGCACGCCTGGCTGATCTGGCTGCTGCCCGTGGCGGGCTTTGCCGTCGGCTGGCTGTATTTGCGCTACGGCAGCAGCGTCGAAGGCGGCGCGAATCTGCTCATCGATGAAATCCACGACCCGAAAAAAATCATCCCCTTGCGCATGGCGCCGCTGGTGCTGGGCGGCACCGTCGTCTCGCATTTATTCGGCACCTCCGTCGGACGCGAAGGCACGGCCGTGCAGATGGGCGGCGCGCTGGCCGACCAGCTGACCCGCATGTTTCGTTTGAACAATGAAGACCGCCGCATCATCCTGATGGCCGGCATCAGCGCCGGCTTTGCCTCCGTCTTCGGCACGCCGCTGGCGGGCGCCCTCTTCGGCCTGGAAGTGCTGGCCATCGGCCGCCTGCGCTACGAAGCCATGCTGCCCTGCCTGGCCGCCGCCGTCATCGCTGACCAGGTGGTCCTGCTGTGGGGTCCGCTTTTGCACATTGCTCACACGCATTACGCCGTGCCTTTGACC
The DNA here is from genome assembly GCF_030397705.1 of Janthinobacterium sp. SUN100. NCBI lineage: Bacteria > Pseudomonadati > Pseudomonadota > Betaproteobacteria > Burkholderiales > Oxalobacteraceae > Janthinobacterium > Janthinobacterium sp. SUN100. The sequence continues at coordinate 144,726 of NZ_JAPUBU010000007.1, forward strand.
CCCGCCATTTCCGCCTGGACCTTGTCCGCGATGGTCATCGCGGGCGTGCTGTTCGGCGTGACCGGCAAGGTGTTTGCGCAAGCCACGCACGGCTTGAGTGCCTTGATGAAACGCAAGATTGCCTACGCTCCGCTGCGCCCGCTGATAGGCGGCCTCGTCGTCGCGCTCGCCGTGTGGCTGCTGGGCACGGATCGCTACATCGGCCTGGGCATCCCCACCATCGTCGATGCGCTGAAGGAAGCGCTGCCCGCCTGGGATTTCCTCGGCAAGATGGCGTTTACCATCGTCTCGCTGGGCACGGGTTTCAAGGGCGGCGAAGTGACGCCATTGTTCTTCATCGGCGCGACCCTGGGCAATGCGCTGGGGCCGCTGCTGCACCAGCCCGTCACCTTGCTGGCCGCCATCGGCTTCGTCGCCGTGTTTGCGGGCGCCGCCAACACGCCCATCGCCTCGACCCTGATGGCGATGGAACTGTTCGGTGCGGAGATCGGCGTGTACGCGGCCATCGCCTGCGTCGTGGCCTACCTGTTTTCCGGCCACGCGGGCATTTACCGGGCGCAGCGGGGCGGCCACGCCAAGCGCACGCCCCACAAGGAACCCGAGCCATGACGCAGAACATCTACGACAACGACGCCTTCTTCACGGCTTACAGCCAGTTGCCGCGCTCCGTCGGCGGACTCGACAGCGCGCCAGAATGGCCGGCCCTGCGCGCCATGCTGCCGGAGCTGCAAGGAAAAAGCGTGCTGGACCTGGGTTGCGGCTATGGCTGGTTCTGCCGCTGGGCGGCCGAGGCCGGCGCGGCGCGGGTGCTGGGCGTGGACGTGTCGGAAAAGATGCTGGCGCAGGCAGCCGGCATGGGAGACCATGCGGCCGTCAGCTATGCCCGGCTTGACCTGGAACAACTGGCCTTGCCGCCGGCCAGCTACGACCTCGTCTACAGTTCGCTGGCCTTCCACTACGTCGCAGGCTACGCCACCCTGCTGGCCGCCATCCGCCAGGGCTTACAAGCGGGCGGCAAGCTGGTGTTTTCCATCGAGCATCCGATCTTCATGGCGCCGCGCCAGCCCGGCTGGCTGACGGATGCGCAAGGCCGCAAGCGCTGGCCCGTCGACAGTTACCAGGAACAAGGCCCGCGCGTGTCCGACTGGCTGGCACCGGGTGTGATCAAGCAGCACCGCACGCTGGGCACGACCATCAATGCGCTGCTGCAAGCGGGTTTCCAGCTGGAACACGTGGAAGAATGGGGTCCCAGCGATGAGCAGGTCGCCCTGCAGCCGGCCCTGGCGGAAGAGCGCGAACGGCCCATGCTGCTCCTCATCGGCTGCGGCCTGGCGTAGTCTCCCCTCAGCTGGCCACGTTGCGCGTAAAGCGCAAGGTGGATGAGCCAGCGTTGACATAGCTATACGCTTGCGCGCTGCTGAACACGAAGAAATCGCCTGTGACCAGCGTTTTCGTCCCGGCCGCCAGCTCCAGCTGCAGCTCGCCTTCCAGCACGTACAGCATTTCGCTGAAGCCGGCCGGATCAGGCTCGGCATCGTAGCGCTCGCCCGGCGCCAGTATCCACGACCATAGCTCCACCTGGTGGCTGGCGGGCGCCGCCCCCAGCAGCACGGCCTGGCTGGCTTGCGATGCGCTTTGCCACATCAGCACGCGCAAGCTGTCGTGCGGCTGCCGCGGCGGCTGGACCAGGTCGACGAAGGCCACGTTCAAGGCGGCGGCCACGTGGTCGAGGTTGGCCAGGCTGATGTTGGTGCCGCCCGCCTCGACGCCGTTGACCATGCGCCGGCTCAGGCCCGACTTGCGCGCCAGCTCGTCCTGGCTGAGGCCGGCGGCCAGGCGCAAGCGCCGCAGATTTTTGGCCAGGTGTTCCAGCACGCCACCGGCCTCGACTTGACTGCGCAATATATTGCTCCTATCATGATGGGAAATATTTTGCTCATAGCATAGCTCCCCATGAAAACACACGCAAGTCCCCCGCCCGCCCTCGGCATGCCCGAACTGGCCCTGATCGCCATCACCTTCATCTGGGGCGGCACTTTTCTCGTGGTGCAACATGCCATGACGGTCAGCGGGCCGCTGGCCTTTGTCGCCGCCCGCTTTGCCGTGGCCGCCAGCATCGGCGCCCTGATTTGCCGGGGCCAGCTGCGCCAGCTGACGAAAGCGGAGTTGCTGACGGGCATGGCCATCGGCGTAAGCATCTTTGGCGGCTATGCGCTGCAAACCTATGGCTTGATGTATATCACGAGCAGCAAGTCCGCTTTCATCACGGCTTTTTATGTGCCCATCGTGCCGCTGGTGCAATGGCTGGTCTTCAAGCAGCGGCCCCACCCTGCCGTGTGGGCGGCCGTCGTGCTGGCGTTCATCGGCTTGCTGTTATTGACGGGCACGGATGGCTTGAGCATGGGTTTTGGCACGGGTGAGCTGATCACGGCCGTGGGCGCCATCGCGATCGCCCTGGAAATCATCCTCATCAGCCGCGTCTCGCCGCAATTGAACATCCTGCGCGTGACCATCGTGCAACTGGCGACGGCGTCCCTGATCGCCCTGCTGCTGATGCCCGTCATGGGCGAAGCGCCGCCCGTCCTCAGCAAGACCTTCATCTTCAGCGTGCTGGCACTGGGCTGCGCCAGCGCGCTGATCCAGTACGTGATGAACTGGGCGCAAAAGCGTATTTCCGCCACCAAGGCCACCTTGATCTATGCGGGCGAACCGGTCTGGGCCGGCGTGATCGGACGCATCGCGGGCGAGCGCCTGCCGGCCTTGGCCATCGTGGGCGCGATTCTGATCATTTGTGCGGGCATCCTCAGCGAATGGCGGCCGAAGCGGGGCCGCAGCGCGGCCAAGGCCGTGCAGCCATAAGCTTCAATCCCCGCCCCGCCGCAGCGCCGCATCGCCATGCAAGGCCAGCGGCACGGCCCTGGCCCAGCGGTTCGAGGACAGGGAAAACGTCAGCGCCCGCACCTGGTGGTACCAGCCGGCAGGCACGTACAGCATGTCGCCCGGCTCGACGAGGCATTCGATCATGGCAGCCTGGCGCGCGAGGGGAAAACGCTCGAAATCGGGCGCTTCCGGGTCGAAGGGCGAGCCGAACAGGATGGCGTTCGCTTCGCTCGGATACAGGAAGGCATCGTGGTGCGGCGGCGATAACATGATGCGCTTGCGGCCCCACACTTGCGCGAAGATATTGTCGTCGTAATCGCAATGCAGGGGCGTGACCGTGCCGGCCGGCCCCACCCAGAAGCGCGGCGGACCCATCTTGTCGAAATACGTGGGCCAGTGGCACAAACGGTTCAGTTCGCGCAATTCCAGGTTGCCCAGGTAAGGCGGCAACGCGTGCCTGCCCTCTGCCACCAGGTCCAGGTATTGCCCCATCGACATATCCTGCATGGCGCGGTCGGCCGCAAAAGCCGTGTTGATGTAGTCGCCCACCCGCGCCCGCACGGGCACGTGGCTGAACTGTTCGCGCAAGACGTCGGGCCCCAGGGCCGACAGGGGCCAGCGCTGCACCAGCCCGCGCATCAGGAAAGGCAGGCCCAGCGCGGCCCGCGCGCGGAAGGCGGCGGCGTCCAGCATGGCCAGACGCGGCACCTCGGTAATGCTGGGCAAGTCGCGCGCCGCCTGCTTGATGGCCTCGCGCATGGCGTCGATCGAGGTGACGCCGCGCACCTGCGCATCCTTGGCTTCGCGCGCTTGCTTATGCGCAAGGGCTGTTGCGGCAGAACTGAATTCTGCCGGCGGCCTGGGCGGCAGTGCGCGCGTCGATATGGGGGCTGCCGCAAGCGGGAGCGGCTCTTTTTTTTCTGCAGACATAAATCTTCTTTGCGATCAGGGGCCGCGCGGCATGGCGCGGCAGTGCGCTATTTTAAGCCAGCAAGGTCCGTTTCAGCACATCGGCCTGCTCGCCCGCCTGGCGCGCCTTGGCGGCATATTCGCTGGCCGTGCCCGGATGCAGCCAGGCTTGGGCCTTGGCGGCCAGGTTCAGGTAGAGCCTTTCTTTTTCCTGCAACGCCCTGACGGCGGCCCAGATGGCGTCTTCCGCCTTGTCATGCTGCAACTCGCCCAGCATTTGCGCCGTGAAACTGTGGCCCGTATGGCAGCGAAAACGCTGCGGCTGCTGGCCGTGCAGCTCCCACAGGGTGCCCTGGCATTCGGGACAGGTGAAAGTCGATGGCGTGGCAATTTTTTCCAGTTGGTCCATATTTCCCACTCCCCGGGCAAAACGGTTTTCCACGGCAATCCATGGGGGCGCAGGCGGCAAGGGCTGCGCGGCGCGGGCCGGCGTGCCGCTGGCCAGCACCAGCAGGGCCGAACCGATCTCGGCGGCCGGCAGGCGCCAGTCCACCCCCGCATGCTCGATCGCGCTTTGCGGCATCGACGGCGCCACCGCGTCCTGCGGCTCCTGCACCAGCGCCTTGCCGCCGCAGGCCTTGATGGCTTGCAAGCCCGCCGTGCCATCGTCGAGATAGCCGCTGAGGATCACGCCCACCACCTTCGGCCCGAAAGCGGCGGCGGCACTGCGAAATAGCGGGTCGATGGCGGGACGCGTATGGTTTTCCTTGGGGCCCCGGCTCAGCCCGACCGTCGCCTGGCCGGCCAGGTTGGCAACGAGCAAGTGCCGGTCCGGCGGCGCCAGCAGGATGCGCCCCGCGCGCACAGGTTCGCGCTCTTCGGCAAAGCGCACGGGCAAGGCGGAGGTTTTAGCGAGAATCTCGGGCAAGACGCTGCTGCGCCGCCCCACATGCGCGACCACCAGCACGGGCGCCGGCATATTGGCAGGCAAGGCGGAAAAGATGGCGGACAGCGCTTCCACGCCGCCTACCGAGGCGCCCATGACGATCAGCGTTTCCATGCCGGCCCCTTTCGCGCTCAGGTCCAGCAGTTATTCTGCGGCGCCTTGCATCGCGATTCCGTGCGCCGCCTAACACAGGGCCGCATGACGCCGTGTCACCCTGGGACGCATCGGGGCCAGGCGTCCTCAGACGGGCGTCTTGAAAATCGGATCGACGATGAATTGCTGGGCCTTGATGCGCAAGGTGCGCTCTTCATCGAGCTCGGCGCGCGTTTCGCCCAGCTCTTCGCGTTCCGCTTCCAGTTCCAGGCGCGCGGCCGCCAGTTCCGTTTCCACGCGCGTCAGGCTTTCCAGCTTCAGCTGGGCCTGGATCAGTTCGGCGCGTGCCGCTTCGGCAGCCTCTTCCAGGCGCGGGATGCCTTCGAGCTTGAATTGCGCCTTGGCCAGGTCCATGCGCGCCTGCTCGGCCGCCTCTTCCAGGCGCGGCAAGCCTTCCAGGCGGAGCTGCGCCTTGGCCAGGTCCGTGCGGGCCTGGTTCGCCACTTGCCGCTCCCGTTCCAGTTCCTCGCGCAAGGTTTCCAGCTCGCCAGCCTGCAAGTCGAGCAACTCTTGCTGGCGCTCGTTCTCACTGGCCAGGTCCATCAATTCCTGTTGATTGTCGTTCATCTCGGCTTCATGCGCGCTGTGGCTGGCGCTTAATTCCTGTCCTACATAATCGAGGATGGCTTGCTGCAGCACGGGCGACAGTTCGGCGGCGGCAGCGATCTGGCGCTGCGCACCCGCCTTGCGGCGCTGCAAGAGCTTGCTGATGGTGCCCAGGCAGGCGCCGTTGCCCAGCCGTTCGCGCAAGGCGCGCACCGTGATGGCCTGGCCTTCGCCCGCCATCGCTTCCATTGCCGCATTGATCTGTTCCGCGCTTACTTTTGCCATGTCGTTTACTCTTGAATATTGCTCAGGGCAATCTTGCCCAGGGGCATTATCTTATGCCAGCGGCGGCAAAGCGTAAAGTATTTCTCAATAGAAATTGCAATTGCACAACGGAAGCGTGTGCAAACATGCGGCTTCGGCTGATTTATTCTTCCAGCAAGCCGTTCTCCGTCAACATATCCTGCACCAGCTCCAGGCGCAGCACGGGATTGTCCTGGCTCAGTAAAAGCTGCTTCTGCATGGCGTTCAGAGACAGCAGCTCACACCAGCGGTTCGCCACCCAGCCGCACTCGTCGAGCCGGTATGGCGGCTGCAGGGGCATTTGCTCCGGCGGGATCTTTTGCTCCTGCAAGGTGCGGATCAGGGCGCCGAGCGCGTCGGCCACGTTCTGCTGTTCTTGCGGGATGGGGATGGTTTTGTCGGGCGCCAGAGTTTCGATCCGCGCCACCCACAAGCCGTGCTTCAGCTGCTCGCTGGACACGATGTGAAAGCGCTGCATGCCCATGCATTTGATTTGCAGCAAGCCCGACAGGGGCGCGGCCCAGTCGACGATGCGCGCCAGGGTGCCCACGGGCGCCAGGGTTTCCTGCTGGCCCGGCTTGCGCACTTCCGCGCCGTCCAGCAGCTGCACCACGCCGAACGGCTGCTCGCCCATGATGCACTGACGTATCATGTCCAGGTAGCGTACCTCGAAGATCTGCAGGGGCAGATAGCCATCGGGATACAGCACCGTATTGAGCGGGAACAAAGGTATCGAGGTCATAGGCGCATGATGGCACGAATGGCATATCCGTGCTGCGCGCCTTGCCCTGCCTGGCCAACTTCCCCGCTTACTTGTAGAAGCGGCGTTTTTTCGCCCGCTCCGCCGCCTTCGGCGCCAGCACCTTCACGGCCTTCTTCTGTATCGTGCCGCCGGCGGATGTGCCCGGCACGCGGTGCTCCGCCTCGAAACCGGCTTCCTCGTTGCGTTTCAGGGTTTGCCGGGTCAGCGCTTCCACGGCCGACAGCAATTCCACCTCGTCGGCGCAAATGAGCGAGACCGCTTCGCCCGAGGCGCCCGCGCGCCCCGTGCGGCCGATGCGGTGAATATAATCTTCCGCCACGGTGGGCAAGTCGAAATTGACGACGACGGGCAATTGATCGATATCGAGGCCACGGGCGGCCACGTCGGTGGCTACCAGCACTTGCACTTCGGCAGACTTGAAGCGGGCCAGCGCGCGCAGGCGGTTCGGCTGCGTCTTGTCGCCGTGAATCGAATCGGCGCGCACGCCCTGCTCCAGCAAGGTGTTCACCAGCAGCTCGACACCCTTGCGCGTCTTGACGAAGACCAATACCTGGCCCCAGCGCTTTTTCTTCAGCAAGTGCAAAAACAGTTCCGGCTTGCGTTTCTTGTCGCACACGATCACCGACTGTTTCACGGCCTTGACCGTGCTGTTGCGCGCGCTGACCTCCACCGAGACGGGATCCTTCAGCATGGTTTTCGCCATGGCGCGGATGGCGTCCGAGAAGGTGGCCGAGAACAGCAGCGTCTGGCGCTGCTTGGGCATGGTCATCAGCAATATGTCGAGTTCGCGCTCGAAGCCCAGGTCCAGCATGCGGTCCGCCTCGTCCAGCACCAGGGTTTGCACCTGCTCGAACTTGACGGCGCCCTGCGTCTGCAGGTCGAGCAAGCGGCCCGGCGTGGCCACCAGCACGTCGAGGCCCTTGCGCAGCTTGCTGATCTGCGGCTCGATGGGCACGCCGCCGTAGGCGACAAAGCTGCGCAGCGGCAAGTTGCCGCCATAGCTGCGGAAGCTCGCATACACTTGCTCGGCCAGTTCGCGCGTGGGCACCAGCACCAGCACGCGAACGCACTGGGGCGCCACCACGCCTTCCAGGGTCAGGCGCTGCAGCAGCGGCACGGCAAAGCCGGCCGTCTTGCCCGTGCCCGTCTGGGCGGCGGCCATCAGGTCGCGTCCGGCCAGCACGGCAGGAATCGCTTGCGCCTGCACGGGCGTGGGCTTGGCATAGCCAAGCTCGTCAAGTTTGCGGACCAGGGGATCGATCAGGCCGAGGGAGGAAAACGTCATGGGAAAAGCAATCTTGGCAAAGGAAAAGGTGGCGCGCACGGACGGGCCGTGCGCGCGATTGCCGAGATTATAGGCCAGCGGGGATGCCGGCCGGGGTTTCACAACTAAAACATCGCCATCAGAACTTCATTTCCATGGTCGCGCGCGCCTGCGGCGAACTCGGCGAAATGTTGTTGCGCACGATCGTGCCGCTGGCGTCCGCATACGTGGTGGTGCTTTCAAAATCCTGCGCCAGCAAATTCGACACGGCCAGGCGCAACTGGTTCTTCGCATCGAATTTCCACAGCGCATAAATGTCGAGATCGCGCCGCGGCGACGTGTAGGCGCTCTGACGCTCCGTGATGCGCACGGGGCCGCCATTGCGGAAATTGAAACTGCCGCCCGTGATCAGCATGCCATCGGGCGTCTTGTAGTCGAGGCCAACGTTGCCGCTGACGGGGGTTTGCTGGTCGAGCCGGTTGTCCGGTCCCGGCACGTGCTCCACCTGCGACCAGTTGCGGCTGACGCTGGCGCGCAAGTCGATGGCCGGCACGGGCGCGGCCAGCACGGCGCGCAGCGGGAACTTCGCTTCCAGTTCCAGTGTCTGCGTATTCGCGCGGCCGTCGTTGACGGGCGTCGATACCCAGCGCTCATTGATATATAACAAACCCTGGCGCGTGTAGCCATCGATGCGGCGGGCCGAGGCGCGCGCGCTGAGCAAGGCGCCTTCGGCCCAGTAGTGTTCGTAGGAAGCGTCGATGCCCAGCGCCAGCTCCGGCTTCAGGTTCGGATTGCCTTCGCGGTCAGGCTCGGTCTGGCTATTGTTCGTCGACATCATACGGCGTGGAATCAGGCTGGAAGTGGCCGGCGCCTTGTAGGTGCGCGTCAAGGCCAGACGCACCTGGTCGCCCTTGGTATCAGGCAATTTCCACAAGGTTTGCAGCAGCGGGCTCCAGACGCTGCTGCGCTGCTGCACCTCGTCATAGGTATTGCCGATACTGCGCGTATCGATGCCTTCCCAGCGCACGCCCGCATACATGGACCAGCGCGGCGTGATCTCCCACTCGTCCTGCGCATACAGCGCCAGGCGCTTGATGTCGGCATTGAAGTCTTCATCGACGTTGAACGGAGGGCTCCCGCCCGGCAAGGCCAGCTCACGCTGCCAGCGCTCTTCGTCCCGCTTGCCGTAACTGCCATCCCAGCCCATCGACAAGGCATGGCCCGGGATGAGCGGCGAAGAATACTTGCCGGTGGACGACACGCTCTTTTCCGACGCATCCACGCGCGCGCTACGGTCCAGCGCCAGTCCCACGCCATCGATATAGCCGAGCGGATGGTTATCGGAGGAATTATTGCTCAGGCCTACGCGCAGTCCCAGTTCCAGCCTGGCGCCGCCATCGAGCTTGCGCACCCAGGTCAGGTCCGTACGGCCAAAGACATAATGGTTGCCGCCGTCGCTGTCGTTCGTATCGTAATCCGGCCGCAAGCCCATGAGCGTGTCGGTACGGCTGTGCGTACGACTTTCGTTGCGTCCCACATTCAGGAAAAATTGCGCCGTCAGATTGTCGCCGCCGGCAAAAGCCCAGTTCAGGCGCGGCGACATATTGATGCCTTCCGAACGGCCGTCGCCCGTGCCTTTGCTGCTGCGCAGCAGATTTTGCTGGCCTTCCGGCGCATAGCCCAGGTCCCGTGCCGGGTTTGCATAGTGATAGTCGTAGCGATAAAAGGAGGCCGCCAGCGAATAGGAAAAAATGCCGTCCTTGTCCGACAATTGCAGGTTGCCATTGCTGGAAAACGCATCGCGCCCGCCCCCCACGCCCAGCTTGACGTCGCGCTGCGCCGTCTTGACGGCCTTTTTCAGCACCACGTTGATGGTGCCGGCGATCGACTGCGTGCTGTATTCGGCGCTGGCCGCATGCAAGATCTCGATGCGCTCGATCACGTCGGGCGACAGGGTGTCGAGCGAAAAACCAGCCGGCGCCCGCTCGCCGTTGAGCAATATCTGCGTGTAGCCGCTGCCAAGCCCGCGCATGCGGATTTCGCCGCCCGAGCGCCCCGCCGCGCCGGACACGGTAATGCCGGGCAGGCGCTTGAGCACGTCGGTGACATTCGTGTCGCCATACTTGAGGATTTCCTCGCTGCCCACGATCATCTTGCTGGCCGTATCGTCGCGGCGCGGATCGTAGCCGCTGCCCTTCACTTCCACGGTCTGCATGGCGGGAGCGGCGGATTTCTCGGCCTTCTCTGCCTTCAGCGGCGCAGCGGCGGCATCCGCGGCTGGCGTTTCGGATTGCTGGGCCTGGACATTCCAGGCAAGTAATACGGAGGAACAAAGGACGGTAAGGCGAAGGCAACGGCGTGGCATCATGACCTGGCTAAAAAAGTTGGCTGAATAAAAATGGCTAAAAGCTAAAAAACAGGCCGCTGTATTGTGCTGTAATTTTTTCCGCGTGGCACAGTTTCCTGAAAATATTTCCTATGGCAAATTAAATTCGGCGGCCGGCTGCGCTACGCCCCCTTGCATACGGTACATATCATTGCGCGCCACATCGCCGCTATAATGCGTTTTCATCATTGTTCCCATCACCCCGTCAAAGGCTTCCCATCGTGTCTGACCGTCTTGCCGTTTTGCCTCAATATCTGCTGCCCAAGGGAGCGTTGACCAATTTTGCCGGCCGGATCGCCGGCGCCAAGGGCGGCGCCATGACGACGCGCCTGATCCGCTGGTTCGTCGGCCGCTACAACGTCAACATGGATGAGGCGCTGGACCCGGACATCACGCACTACGCGAGCTTCAACGACTTTTTCACGCGCGCGCTGCGCCCGGACGCGCGTCCGCTGGCGCAAGCCGACTACGTCTGCCCCGTCGATGGCCGCATCAGCCAGTTCGGCACGATCGACAAGGACCAGATCTTCCAGGCCAAGGGCCACCATTTCAGCACGACGGCCCTGGTCGGCGGCGATGCGGCCCTGGCGGCCCAGTTCGAACACGGCAGCTTTGCCAATCTGTACCTGAGCCCGCGCGACTACCACCGTATCCACATGCCCTGCGATGGCCGTTTGACGCGCATGATTTATGTTCCCGGTGAACTGTTTTCCGTCAACCCGACCACGGCGCGCGGCATTCCCGGCCTGTTCGCCCGCAACGAGCGCGTCGTTTGCGTATTCGACACGGCCAACGGCCCCTTCGTCATGACCCTGGTGGGCGCCACCATCGTCGGCAGCATGGCCACCGTCTGGCACGGCGTCGTCAACCCGCCCCGCACGGGTGAAATTCGCGACTGGAGCTATGCGAACGACAATGTCGTGCTGAAACAGGGCGACGAGCTGGGCCGCTTCCTGCTCGGTTCCACCGTCGTCATGCTGTTCCCGAAAAACACGGTCGATTTCAATGCCAGCTGGCAACCGGCCGGCCCCGTGCAGCTGGGCGAAGTCATGGGCAAGCTGCCCAAGTAAGGCAGCAAGACGCGCGCCTAGACGGGCGCGTCGGTCCGGTACATTTCCTCCATCAAGTCCAGAAATGCGCGCGTCTTGGCCGGCATCAAGCGCCGGCCGGGAAACACGGCCCAGCCCGTGACGAGCGGAAAACTCCATTCCGGCAAGACCCGCACCAGTTCCCCCGTCGCCACATACGCCTTGGCAAAGCGGTCCGTGCTGGCCGCGATGCCCACGCCCGTACACGCCATGCGCACCAGCAATTCCGGCGAGTTCGCCAGCAGGCGCACGGGCAAGTCCCGTTCCCACGTCGTCTTGCCGCGGATCAAAGTCCAGTGCACGAGGCCATGCACGGCGCGTGGCAAGCTCAATAGATCGTGACCATACAGATCGTCGGGATGCTCGGGCAAGCCGTGCACGCTCGTGTATTGCGGCGAGGCATACAGCGCCAGGGTGCTGAAGGCCACGCGGCGCGCGGCCAGGCTGGCATCGTCGGGCAAGTTGCCCATGCGGATGGCCAGGTCGAAATTCTCTTCCAGCAAATCCACCCGGCGTGCCGACAAATCCAGTTCCAGCGAAATGGCCGGATAGCGGCGCACGAACTCGGCCAGCACCTGGCGCATCAACGTGTCGCCAAAATCGGCCGGCATGGAAATGCGCAGCAAGCCGCTGGGTCCCGCCTGGCGGTGCTGGGCCAGCGCGCCGGCCGCCTCCGTTTCTTCCACCACCTTGCGCGCATGCTCGAGCAGGCTGGCGCCGAATTCCGTCAGCGCCAGCTTGCGCGTGGTGCGCAGCAGCAGCCGTTCGCCCAATTTCGCTTCCAGCAGCGAGATGCGCCGCGACAGGGTCGACTTGGGCAAGTCCACGCGCACGGCGGCGCGCGAGAAACTACCGCATTCGACGACGCGGGCGAACAGCAGCAAATCTCCGGGATCGATATCCATCACTGACCTTTACGTTCAATTGTTCCACTAGTGGATTAATGTTATCCATTTTAACGGCTTCCGCATCAATTTTGGAATTGCTATAGTTCATCCATCGCAAGACACCTCACAACGGAGAAACAAGATGAACATCCTGCAAATCAATTCCAGCGCCCGCAGCACCGGTTCCGCCTCGACCCGCCTGGCTGACGCCATCGTTACCCGCGTACAAGCGGCCAACCCCGGCGCCGCCCTGGTGCGCCGCGACTTGGCTGCCGCACCGCACCCCGTGCTCGACGAGCCGACCCTGCAGGCGCTGTTCACGCCAGCGGACAAGCGTACGCCGGAGCAAGCGGCCCGCATCGCCCTGGACGACGCGCTGATTGCGCAAGTGCAAGCGGCGGACGTCATCGTCATCGGCGCGCCCATGTACAACTTCGGCATCACCGTGCAACTGAAAAGCTGGTTCGACGCGATTGCCCGCGCCAACGTCACCTTCAAGTACACGGAAAACGGCCCCGTGGGCTTGCTGACCGGCAAGAAAGTCTATGTGGGCCTGTCCCGCGGCGGCTTGCACCGCGACAGCGCCAACGATAGCCAGGTGCCTTACCTGAACACCATGTTCGGCTTCCTGGGCCTGACCGACGTGCAATACGTGTATTCGGAAGGCATGGGCATGGGCCCGGAAGCCGTGGCCAAGGCGCAAGCCCAGGCGGACGCCGAGATCAACGCGATCCTGGTGTAATCCCCAGCAGTGAAAGGGGCGGCGCACTGGCGCCGTCCTGGCCTAGAGGAGAGAACAATGAGCGATACCACCACCGTCAACAAACCACGCGCCGTCGAGCGCGTGATCGCCGGCCAGGCCGTCATGGATGGCGCCGGCGTGAAGATCAACCGCGTGCTGACGCAGCAGCTGCAGCGCCGCCTCGACCCGTTCTTGATGCTCGACAATTTCGCCAGCGACAAGCCGAACGACTATATCGCCGGCTTCCCCGAGCATCCGCACCGCGGCTTCGAGACCGTGTCGTACATGATCACGGGACGCATGCGCCACAAGGACAGCGCGGGCCACGAAGGCTTGCTGACCTCGGGCGGCGTGCAATGGATGACGGCCGGCAGCGGCGTGATCCACTCGGAAATGCCGGAACAGGAAGAAGGCGTGATGGAAGGTTTTCAGCTGTGGCTGAACCTGCCCGCGCGCGACAAGATGCGCACGCCGTGGTACCGCGACTTCGACAGCAGCGAAATCCCCCGCTACACGACGGACGCGGGCGTGACCGTGCAAGTGATCGCCGGCGCCAGCCATGGCGTGACGGGCGCCGTGCAGCGCGAGCTGACGGAACCGCTGTACCTCGACATCGACTTGCCGGCCGGCGCCAGCTTCGAGCAGCCCTTGCCGCCAGGCCATAATGCCTTCCTGTACACGTTCCGTGGCGAAGTGCAAGTCGATGGCAAGGCCGTGCCCGCCCTGCGCATGGCGATCTTCGCCAACACGCCAGGGTCCGACGGCGTGCGCATCGAAGCGCCGCAAGGCGGCCGCGTGATCCTCGTCGCCGGCCAGCCCTTGAACGAACCGATTGCGCAGTATGGCCCGTTTGTCATGAATACCCAGGCGGAAGTGTTCCAGGCCGTGCAGGATTTCCGTGAAGGCAAGTTTGGCGAGACGGCGGCGCAATAAAGTTGCCTGTTCCATCAAAAACCTGCAGTCCTCCGGGCCTGCAGGTTTTTTTTCGTGCCGACTATATTGTTGCTTTTCAATTACACTGACGGCAACATCATTCCACAAAGCATTCCATGCAGCCGACGCACACCGAACACGACGCCACCCATTTGCACGCCCACCTGAAGGGCGACGCCAAGCACACCCATTCGTTCGAGGGCCGCAGCCAAAGTATCCTCGCCTGGGCGCTGGGCCTGACCCTGTCATTTGCCGGCATCGAGGTGGCGGCCGGCTTTCTGTCCAATTCGCTGGCCCTGATTTCCGACGCGGGCCACATGGTCACGGACGCGGCCGCGCTGGGCCTGGCCCTGCTGGCGCAACTGATCGCGCGCCGCCCTCCTTCGCCCCGCCACTCGTTCGGCTTTGGCCGCGCCGAGGCGCTGGCCGCCTTCGTCAACGGCCTGGCCATGCTGTGCGTGGTGGGCTGGATCTGCTACGAAGCGGCGCTGCGCTTTTCCTCCCCGCAACCCGTGAAGGGCGGCATGGTCTTCATCGTCGCCTTCATCGGCCTGGCGATCAACGTGGTGGTGGCGTGGGTATTGTCGAAAGACAAGCAAAGCGTGAACACGCGCGCCGCCCTCGTGCACGTGATGGGCGACTTGCTGGGCTCGGTCGCCGCCATCGTCGCCGGCGCCGTGATTTACTTCACAGGCTGGATGCAGATCGACCCGCTGCTGTCCGTGCTGGTGTCGCTGCTGATTTTAAAGTCGACATTCGGCGTGCTGCGCGAGTCCTACCATTTCCTGATGGAAGGCGTGCCCATGCATATCGACTACATCCAGGTGGGCGCGGACGTGGAACAAGTGGATGGCGTGATTGCCGTGCACGACTTGCACGTGTGGGACATGTCGCCGGGCCAGCCGGCCCTGATCGGCCACGTGGAAATCGAGCACCTCGACCATTGGCCGAAGGTATTGCGCGCGATCAAGAAAATGTTACTCAGCAAGCACGGTATCGACCACATTACTTTGCAGCCGGAGACGGCCACGATGGCGGGGCTGCATGCGAGCGACAAGACGCATTGATAAGAAACGTGGGAATCCGGGCCGGACTCCCACGGATAAATTAACTTCTTCTTGCTTCCAGCACGCCACTGACGTCCTTGATCACATTCAGCGCTTTTAATAACTGCGCCGTCGAGCTGATTTCGGCCGTAAACGTCATGCGGGCCTGGCCCTTGGCGCTTTGGGTGTTGACGCCGATCACGTTGATCTTTTCGCGCGAGAAGATTTCGGAGATGTCGCGCAGCAAGCCCTGGCGGTCGCCGGCCAGGATGAAAATGTCCACCGGATACACGGTATCGTGCCCGCCCGTGCTGCCCCACTCCGTGAAGATCACGCGCTCGGGCGACTTGGCGCGCATTTCCTCGAAGTTCTTGCACGTGGCGCGGTGGATGGAGACGCCCTTGCCGCGCGTCACGAAACCGACGATGCTGTCCGGCGGCGCTGGCTTGCAGCACTTGGCCAGCACCGTCATGAGGCCTTCAGTGCCCACCACCAGCACGCCGGACTTGGCGCCCTGCTCCACGCTGGACGCGCGGCTTTTGCCAACCAGCACGGCGTCTTCCGGCACCACCACTTCGCCATTGTCGTGCAGCGCCTGCTCCACATGGCGCAGGCTGAATTCATCCTTGCCGACCGACAGGAACAGCTCGTCGACTTTCGCAAAGCCCAGCTTTTGCGCCAGCGCTTCGAGGTTGACGGCCGTCTTGCCTTCGCGCTGCAGGGATTTTTCCACCAGCGCGCGGCCGTGGGCCAGGGTTTCCTGCATGTCGATGGCATGGAACCAGGCGCGGATCTTCGAGCGCGTGCGCGTGCTGACGGCGTAGCCGGCGCTGAGCCAGTCGCGCGACGGCCCCGCCGTGCCCGGCGCGCCCTTGGCCGTGATGATTTCGCAGGTCTGGCCGTTCTTCAATTGCGTATTCAAGGGCACCATGATGCCGTCGACCTTGGCGCCGCGGCAGCGGTGGCCCACGTCCGTATGCAAGTGATACGCAAAATCGACGGGCGTGGCGCCCACGGGCAATTCCAGCACCCGCGCCTGCGGCGTCATGACGAAGATGCGGTCGTCCAGGGTGGCCGATTTCAGCTTTTCCACCCATTCGCGCTGGATTTCTTCCTGGCCCACGACGGCGTCGGCCACCTCGGTTTTCCACGCCAGCAACTGGCGCAGCCAGGCGATCTTTTCGTCGTATTTCTGGCCGGCAAAGTTCGAACCGCCCTCTTCCTTGTAGCGCCAGTGCGCGGCCACGCCGTACTCGGCAAAGCTGTGCATTTCATTCGTGCGGATTTGCACTTCCAGCGGACGGCCATCCTCGGCCGTCACCACCGTGTGCAGCGACTGGTAACCGTTGGGTTTCGGCCGCGAAATGTAATCGTCGAATTCTTTCGGGATGGGGGTCCAGATATTGTGGACCACGCCCAGCACCGTGTAGCAGGTTTTCACGTCGGCAACGATGACGCGGAAGGCGCGCACGTCGTACAGGGCCGTAAAGTCCAGCTCCTTGCCGCGCATCTTGTTCCAGATGCTGTAAATGTGTTTCGGGCGGCCAAACACTTCCGCCTGGATACCGGCCGAGGCCAGCTCAGTCTGCAGGCGCAAGATCGCCGAGGAAACAAAACCCTCGCGCATCATGCGCTTTTCTTCCAGCATCTTGGCGATGCGTTTATACGCTTCCGGCTCGATGAAGCGGAACGACAAATCTTCCAGTTCCCACTTCAGCTGCCAGATACCGAGGCGGTTGGCCAGCGGCGCGTACAGGTCCAGCGTTTCCTTGCCATACTCGCGCGTCATTTCATTGAACAATTTCAACTCGGCGAAATAGCGCAAGGTGGTCACGCACGAAGCCAGGCGCACCAGCACGACGCGCATGTCGGACGCCATCGCCAGCAACATCTTGCGCAGGGTTTCCACCTGGGCCACGGCTTGCTGCGCCGCATTCTTGCCGCGCCCGCCAGCGCTGCCATGCTGCGCCTGGGTCAGCGCACGCAAGCGGATCAGCTGGCGCACGCCTGTTGCCAGGTCGCACACCTGCTTGCCGAAGCGCGGCTCGATATCGGCCGCCGTGTCGGGTTCCAGCAGGGTCAGCTCGAACATCAGGCCGGCGATGCGCGTTTCCGCATCGCTGCGCAGGAAAGCGAGCGTGGTGGCCACGCCGAGGGCGAACTCCAGCGCGGAGCGGCCGGCAAAGGTCAGCTTGTCGCCATACGCTTCGGTGGCATACGCGAGCGCGTCCAGCACGCGCGCGCTGTCCGGCGCACTCAAGCCCTCTACCAGTTGTTCCGAGGTGACGCTATTCGGGGCCGAGATGGAAACCATGTAATACCTTTAAACTTAATAACTAAACAACTGAATAACTTAACGCTCTGCAGCGATGATGACGATTTCCACCAGGCAAGCCGGATTGGCCAGCTTCGCTTCCACCGTGGCGCGCGGCGGCGTGTGGCCGGAAGCCACCCAGTCATCCCACACTTCATTCATGCCGGGAAAATCTTTCATGTCGGCGATGTAGATCTGGCAGGACAGGATGCAAGTCTTGTCGCTGCCCGCTTCCATCAGCAGACGGTCGACGTGGCCGAGCACTTCGCGCGTCTGGCCGACGATGCCTTGCGTGGTGTCTTCCGCGATCTGGCCAGCCAGGTAGATGGTGTTGTTGTGTATGGCTACTTCGGAGAGGCGTTTGCCTACGTGCAGTCGTGTAATTTCCATGCTTCTTCTTTCGGTTGTTTCAAAATCTGTACAGCGGTATTACTTGCCCAGCAAAAACTTGCGGGCGATGGCGATCTGGTCGTCGTGCACGAACGTGGGCGCATGGCCGACGCCGGCGATTTCCACCAGCTCCGCCTTCGGGCCGCGGCCCAGCATGAGCGTGGCCGTCTCGTGCGACAGCAGATCGGATTCCGAGCCCCGCACCAGCAAGGTGGGGCAGCGCACGGCATCATACGCGGCCCACAGCATGGCTTCATCGCTGGCCGCCGATTCCGGCGTGGCCGAGCGGAACGGCATGGCCAGTCCCATATCATAGTGGCGGCGCCAGTGGCCATCCTTATCCTGGCGCAACACATCCACCGCCAGTTTATGCCATTCCGCGTCCGTGTGCGGGCCGAAGCTGGCGGACACGTCGCGCACAAACTTGGCGCCTTGCTCGAATGTCTCGAAACGCAGGTCCTGGCCGATGTAGTCGCCGATGCGCTGCAAGGCTTCCGGCGCCAGTGTCGGGCCGATATCGTTCAAGACCAGCTTGCTGATCGGGCTGTCCGGCAACGATGCCAGGCCCAGGCCGATCAAGCCGCCCATCGAGGTGCCGAACCAGTCCACCGTCTGGCGCTCGCCATTGGCCAGCACGCGCGCCAGCAGGGTCACCATGTCGCTCACATATTGCGGCACGCGGTAAAACTGCGGGTTGGCCAGCCAGCCCGAGCGTCCGCGTCCCACCACGTCGGGACAGATCACGCGGTAATCGCTGGCCATGGCGCGCGCCAGGTTGTCGAAGTCGTCCGCCACGCGCGTCACGCCATGGGCGCAGACGAGCACGTTCGGATTGTCCGCCGCACCCCACTCTTTATACGACATGGTGTGCAAGCCTGCGGGGGAGATACATTGCACTGACTTGATGCTCGCTTCGATCATGCGATTTCCTTATTCGATATAAAAAGAGCACCGCTTCCTGCCAGCCATGGGGTGTCCCGCGCGCGACGCTACGGCAGTGTAGCGCAGCGCGGGCAATGCTCCAAGCGCGCGCCTGAAATGCTGCGGCGCAGCACAGCACTGGCACCTTCGCCATGGTGCAATACCCGATATAGCGAAAATGCATATCTGCGGTTATCCACAATTGAGCCTGCCTGGCAATGGGCGGATGATCGCAGCATCAACCCGCAAGAGGAGACCACTCGTGAAAAAACCATTCTATAAAATCCTGTATGTACAGGTGCTGTTCGCCATCGTGGCTGGCGTGCTGCTGGGGGTGTTCTACCCATCGAACGCCGTCGACATGAAACCGCTGGGCGACGGCTTTATCAAACTGATCAAGATGATCATCGCCCCGGTGATCTTCTGTACCGTGGTCTCCGGCATCGCCGGCATGCAGGATGTGAAGAAAATCGGCCGCGTGGGCGGCAAGGCGCTGCTGTACTTCGAAGTGGTTTCCACCTTCGCGCTGGCCATCGGCTTGCTGGTTGCTAACATCCTCAAACCGGGCGCCGGCTTCAACGCCGATCCGGCCCACCTGGACGCCAAGTCGATCGCGCAATACACGCACGCCGAAGGCATGAGCACCGTCGACTTCCTGATGAATATCATCCCGAAGACCTTCGTCGACGCCTTCGCCAAGGGCGACATCCTGCAAGTGCTGCTGATCGCCATCCTGTTCGGCTTTTCACTGTCCCTGCTGGGCGAGCGCGGCCGTCCGGTCACCAAGCTGATCGACGAGCTGTCGCATGCCATCTTCGGCATGGTCAACATCATCATGAAAGTCGCTCCCATCGGTGCGTTCGGCGCGATGGCCTTTACCATCGGTAAATACGGCCTGGCTTCGCTGATCCCGCTGGCGAAACTGATGGGCTCGTTCTACCTGACCTGCTTCCTGTTCGTCTTCGTCGTGCTGGGCCTGATCGCCAAGTACACGGGCTTCTCCATCGGCCGCTTCTTGTTGTACATTAAGGAAGAACTGCTGATCGTGCTCGGTACCAGCTCGTCGGAATCGGCCCTGCCGGCCCTGATGAAAAAACTCGAGCGCCTCGGTTGCTCCAAGCCAGTCGTCGGCCTGGTCGTGCCTACCGGCTACTCGTTCAACCTGGACGGCACCAATATCTACATGACCATGGCCGCGCTGTTCGTGGCGCAAGCCACCAACACGGAACTGACCATCTGGCAGGAACTGACCATCCTGGGCGTGGCGATGCTGACCTCGAAAGGCGCGTCCGGCATCACGGGCGCCGGCTTCATCACCCTGGCCGCCACCCTGGCCGTGGTGCCGACGATTCCCGTGGCCGGCATGGCGCTAATCCTGGGCATCGACCGCTTCATGAGCGAATGCCGCGCGCTGACCAATTTCGTCGGCAACGGCGTGGCCACCATCGTCGTGTCGAAATGGGAAAAAGAACTGGACATGGACAAGCTGCATAGCGAGCTGGCCCATCCAACCCACCCGACCGACGATGCGTATGTCGCGCCCAGCGTGAATATCGTCAAGTAAGCTGTACGCTTCATTGAAAAGCCCCGCAGATCACTCTGCGGGGCTTTTTTCATGCGTGCAGGCTTTTGCCGGCATCATCAACAAACAGTAAATCATCCATCAATATTTCATTGGATGATCAATGAATGAAAAACCATTACAGTACGGTCACCTGTTCGCCACTTGGTTCCCGCATAATGACATTGCGTTAATGCAAGCCTGACACCGAACCATCCTCACCTTTGAATGGAGTACGTCATGTCCCTCTCGCCCGCCTTCTACGCCACCTGGAACCCACGCCTGCTGGGCCTGCTCCGCATCATCCTCGGCTTCCTCTTCCTGCAACACGGCACGGCCAAACTGTTCGGTGCGCCGCACGTGGCCATGTTCGACGGCTTGCAACTGTTGTCCGTGATGGGCGCGGCCGGCGTCATCGAGCTCGTCGGCGGCAGCTTGCTGCTGGTGGGCCTGTTCACGCGCCCCGTCGCCTTCATCCTGTCGGGCCAGATGGCGGCCGCCTACTTCATGGCGCATGCGCCTGCCGGTTTCCTGCCGATCCTGAACGGCGGCGAAATGGCCGTCATGTATTGCTTCACCTTCCTGTATTTCGCAGTGGCCGGCGCCGGCGCCTACAGCCTGGACGGCTTGCGCGGCAAGGCAGGCGCATAAAAAAAGGGCGGACATCGCTGTCCGCCCTTTCATTGCCTGCAACGATCCGTTTATACGGCGGAAACGTCCAATTCAGCGCCCGTGGCCGCCTGCACCTGCTCCTTGGTCACGCCCGGCGCCAGTTCCACCAGCTTCAGGCCGTTTTCCGTCACGTCGATCACGCCCAGGTCGCTGATGATGACGTCGACCACGCCCACGCCCGTCAGCGGCAAGTCGCACTGTTTCAGCAGCTTGTGCGACGTCGTGCCATCCTTGGCCGTGGCCACGTGTTCCATCAGCACGACGACGCGCTTGACGCCGGCGACGAGGTCCATCGCGCCGCCCATGCCCTTGACCATCTTGCCTGGGATCATCCAGTTCGCCAGGTCGCCCTTTTCCGACACTTGCATGGCGCCCAGGATGGCCAGGTTGATCTTGCCGCCGCGGATCATGCCGAACGAGTCAGCCGAGCTGAAGTAGGCGGCGCCCGGCAAGGCCGTCACCGTCTGCTTGCCGGCATTGATCAGGTCAGCATCGACTTCATCGTCCGTGGGAAACGGGCCGATGCCCAGCAAGCCGTTTTCCGACTGCAGGAACACTTCGATATTTTCCGGCACATAGTTCGCCACCAGGGTCGGCAAGCCGATGCCCAGGTTCACATAAAAGCCATCCTGCAATTCCTTTGCCGCGCGCGCGGCCATTTCATCACGTGTCCAAGCCATTATCATCTCCCTCAATTTTCGTGGAACGCCTGCCCAAACCTACTGCGCGGCGCGCTTTGCGGCCTGCGATGCTCATCGTACTCAAGTACGGTTGCGCTTCTTAGCCACAAATCACTGCCGCTCGCTACGGTTTTGCCATGCGTAAATTTTCTATTTATTAGTCGGTGCGCACGGTGCGCTGCTCGATGCGTTTTTCCGGGTTCGCATTGACCACGATGCGGTGCACGAAGATGCTCGGCGTGTGGACCTGGTCCGGGTCGATCTCGCCCACTTCGACGAGTTTTTCCACTTCGACGATGGTGATCTTGCCCGCCATGGCCACGTTCGGGTTGAAATTGCGCGCCGTCTTGCGGTAGACCAAATTGCCCGCGCGGTCGGCCATGTAGGCTTTCACCAGCGACACATCGGCCACGAGGCTGCGTTCCATCACGTATTGTTCGCCGTCGAATTCGCGCAGTTCCTTGCCGTCGGCGACGATGGTGCCCACGCCGGTTTTCGTGAAGAAGGCGGGAATGCCGGCGCCGCCGGCGCGCAGCTTCTCGGCCAGGGTGCCTTGCGGCGTGAATTCCAGTTCCAGTTCGCCGGCCAGGTACTGGCGCGCGAATTCCTTGTTTTCGCCCACATAGGAGGCGATCATTTTCTTGATCTGGCGCGTGGTCAGCAGCTGGCCCAGGCCGAAGCCGTCGACGCCGGCGTTATTCGAAATGGCCGTCAGGCCCGTCACGCCCGAATCGCGCAAGGCGCCGATCAGGGCTTCGGGGATGCCGCACAGGCCGAAGCCGCCAACGGCGATGGTCTGGCCATCTTGGACGATACCGGCCAGCGCCGAGGCGGCGTCAGGATAAACTTTATTCATGGGTGTCCCTCTATCTTTTGTTAAGCTTTGGTCTTGAGTCCATGACTCAGGCAGCGACTCAGCATAAAATACGCGAGTGGAAAGTACAATACCGTAGAACTACCGGCGCCGTGCCGGCAATCCCCCTGTGAGAGTGATACGTATCAGATGAACGCCGCGTCAGCCATCGATTATGAAAGTATCTTCCTGCACGCGCCCGTGGGCATGTGCATGTCGGAAAACCGCATCATGCGCAGCTGCAACGAAGCGCTGGCGGCCATGTTCGGCTATGCGCGCGCCCAGCTGGACGACCAGTCGTTCGAAGTACTCTACCCCACGCACGACGAATTCCTGCGCACGGGTGACCGCATCATCCCCATCATGAACGCCAAGGGCCGCTATTCGGACGAACGCATCATGCGCCGCAGTAATGGAGAATTGTTCTGGTGCCACGTCACGGGCCACGCCATGCTGCCGCGGGAACCGCTGGGGCCGGGCATCTGGACGTTCGAGGATGTCAGCGAGAAGCGTCCCGTGACGGCGGAGCTGACGCCGCGCGAGCGCGAAATCGCCGCCCTGCTGGTGGAAGGCAAGACCAGCAAGGTCATCGCCCGCCAGATCGACCTCAGCCCCCGCACGGTGGAAATGCACCGTGCCAAGCTGATGCGCAAGTTCGCCGCCTCGACGTCGTCCGAGCTGGTGCACAAGCTGGTGGGACTGCAGCTGCAGCGCTAGGGACAGGCTCAAAGCGAGCAGCAAACGTTGCTCACAGGAAAAATACAAGTTATGATGAAGAGTCAGCAAACCCTGCCTCTCAGGCTTGCCTATTCAAGTCGTTCCAATGAAAAAAATTTCCGTCCCCACGACCGCCATCCTCGATCAACTGTCTGGCCCCGTTTTCAACCCCGACATCTTCCGCAAGGCAGGCGTATTTATCATGCGCAATGCGATCCCTGCGGATGCGATTGAGCAATGGCAAGCAAGCTGGCTGGAATTCCAGGCAACGCAGCTGCAGGAAAGCCGCGATGTGAACCAGGCCAATCCTGTTGCACTATCGGAACAGTTGCCGCCGCCACTGGCGACCATGTACCGGCACCCTGTTTTCGCGGAAACCATGCGGCAAGTACTGGGCGAGCATATCGCACTGTACAACCATCGTTTTGTCATCAAGGATCGCTTCAGCACGGGCAAGGTGTTCTTGCATCAAGACAGTTGCTACCATGTGGGCAACCTCAATAAATGCAGCCTGTTCGTGCCGCTCAGCAAGGCAAACCGCGACAATGGCGGCATGACATTCCATGTCGGCTCGCATCAACTCGGTTTTCTCGGCGATGCCGGTGAAATCAACCCGGAGAAATTCGACGTGCAGTGGCCCACGGTCACGCCGGAACTACAGCCAGGCGATTTTGTCATCATGCACAGTTCCCTGTGGCACGAATCCGGCCCGAACACCTCCGGCATCGACCGCATCCTGGCCGATACCATCGTGCAGGCGGCCGATGACCCCACGGGCAAGGAACTGCTGTGCGGAGAATGGCAGACGGACATCTTCTATTCGCCCGTGAACTACATCCGCTATTTCGTCAATTCGCGCGTCCTCAAAATTATCAAGTATGAAAAAGAGCGTGCCGAGGCCCTGCACGCGGGGCATTGACGCGCCACCTGGCCGCATTGCCCCCCTCCCTCAATACCCTCTTTAAAGTTGACAATATGCCATCCACAAGTGCCCACGCATGCCCGATTTGCCATGGCCCGATGCAGGAGGTCACGAATGCCTCCTGTGCGATGCACGCCAGCCTGTTGCATCCGGCCACCGAGCTGGCACAATATCTGTGCCAGGATTGCGGGCATGGCCGGCTGACACACAGCATTCCCGCCGAGGTACTGTACAACTCGAATGTCGCCATTCCAACCGATCACTCGGCCGGAGACGTGCGCTTTGCCTTCATACAAAATGCAGCCGACTTGACGCAGGTCAATGGCACGATTGTGGAATTTGGCGGCGGCCCCGGCGAACTGGCTGAGCAGGCCCGGCAGGCGCTGGATCACCCGCGCGCGACCGTCATGGACTTTGTCGACCGCGTCGCCTTCCCCTCGCTCGATTTCGTGAAAATGGATTTGAATGTGGATGGCGCCAGGATTGCGCAACGGCTGGAAGAGCAGTTGCATGACAAAAACCTGTTCCTGCTGTCCCACGTCGTCGAGCACCTGAACGATCCCGGCGCGCTGCTGCAGGAACTGCACCGTTTCAGCAACAGCCTGGTCTATATCGAAGTGCCCGATTTTGGCACGGCACATCCGGCCAGCACCCTCAAATTCTCATTGAATTGCCTGGAACACTACCACTACTTTACCGACCGGTCCCTGCTGGACATGGTGCACAAGGCGGGTTTCCGCGTCATCGCCTTCGAAACCCAGGGCGCGCCGCGCATGCCGGCCATCCGCGTGCTGTGCACTCCCCGTCCACAGCTGAGCAACGCCGTACTGAACTACAACGACCATTTCGATGTCATTGCGGAGCGGCTGCGGCAGAAAATATTGTCCGCGCCAAAAGACCAGGAAATCTGGTGCTGGGGACTGTCCGCCTTCATGGCCGAAGCGCTGGACAAGCTGGGTGCCGAACGCCATCGCGTGAAAGGCATCCTGGATACACGCTATCCGGGCAAGGATTTCCTGGGCATCCCGGTCCAGCGCGAAGCTGCCGCACGGGCTGATGCAGCGCCGCCACACAGCATCTTGCTGGTATGCGGCTCCACCTACTCGGCAGTACAGGCGATTATCCAGACCAAAGCCAGCGCGAGCTATCCGGAAGCCGAGTTCTTTACCGTATCAATTGATTAAATTAGCAACTGCGGCTGCGATGGGCGGCTCCGGCAACGACGCCGCCCATCGCACGATCAGAACGTGCTCATGCCGCCATCGGCGGAAATGATGGCGCCGTTGATGAAATGCGAATCCTCGCCCGCCAGCAACAGCAGCAGGCCGTCGAGGTCTTCCGGCTTGCCCGGACGTTTATTCGGCAGCATTTCGATCAATTTCTTGCCCTGTTCGGTGGCAAAGTAATCTTCATTGATTTCCGTGGAAATGTAGCCGGGGCAGATGGCGTTCGTGTTGATGCCGTACTTGCCCCACTCCACGGCCATGGCGCGCGTCATGTGCACCATGCCCGCCTTGCTCATGCAGTACACGCCGATCTGCGGCAGCACTTGCAAGCCCGCCATCGAGGCGATATTGATGATGCGGTGCTGTTTCTTCGGGTCGCCCTTGGCGCGCGCGATCATGCGCTTGGCCGTCTGCTGCGCCACGAAGAAGGAGCCGCGCAGGTTGGTATCCATCACGAACGAGTAATCCTCGGGCGTGACGTCGACCAGGCGTTGCGTGGTGGAGACACCGGAATTGTTGACGAGGATATCGATGGGACCCGCTTCCGTTTCCGCGTGCGCGATGGCCGACTTGATGCTGGCGAAGTCGGTCACGTCGAGCGACACCACGTGCGCGGCGCCGCCATCGGCTTCGATTTCGGCGCGCAATTCCTTCAGGCGTTCGGTGCGGCGCGACGCCAGCACGACCTGCGCGCCAGCCTGGGCCAGCACTTTCGCAAAGCGCGCGCCGAGGCCGCTCGATGCGCCGGTAATCAGGGCAATCTTGCCCTCGAAATTGACTTCTATGCCCACGAGCTACTCCTGTTTTATTTTAGATAACACTTTACGCCGTGCCGATGGCGCAGGGGCAAAAGACCCTGCGTCGCACTTGAGCAAAGGTAAACGCCATCATTACACAAAATGGCCGGATTTAGATTGCGGCGAGGGGCAATGTCACGCAAAATGGCGCCAAAGTTGCAATCCTCGTCAAAAACAAGCACACTCGTGCTTAAATTTCCCCGATGATGCTTTATTCCCTATCCTTGCTACCTAATTGAGTGACTATAAATCGAGACCATGACACAGCCTAATAACTTAGTTGAACAGTACGGACCGCGCGAAACCATGGAGTATGACGTGGTGATCGTCGGCGGTGGCCCCGCAGGCTTGGCCGCGGCGATCCGCCTGAAGCAGCTGGCCGCTGAAAAGAGCCAGGAAGTGTCCGTCTGCGTGCTGGAAAAAGGCGGCGAACTGGGCGCGCATATCCTGTCGGGCGCCATCATGGACCCGAAAGCGCTGACCGAACTGATTCCGAACTGGAAAGAACTGGGCGCGCCCCTGAACACGGAAGTGACGGAAGACCGCATCCTGTTCCTGACCGAAACGAAAGCGTATAAAACGCCGGGCTTCGCCGTGCCGGCCTGCTTTGAAAACCACGGCAACTACATCGTCTCGCTGGGCAATGTGGTGCGCTGGATGGGCCAGCAGGCGGAAAACCTGGGCGTGGAAATCTTCCCCGGCTTCCCTGCCGCGGAAATCCTCTACAACGACGACGGTTCCGTCAAAGGCGTGGCGACTGGCAACATGGGCGTCAAGCGCGATGGCGAGCCGGGCCCCGACTTCCAGCTGGGCATGGAATTGCACGCCAAGTACACCCTGTTCGCCGAAGGCGCGCGCGGCCACCTGGGCAAGCAATTGATGGCCAAGTATGACTTGAATGCCGGCAAGGACCCGCAATCGTATGGCATCGGCATCAAGGAATTGTGGGAAATCGACCCCGCCCAGCACAAGCCGGGCCTGGTGATCCACTCGAGCGGCTGGCCGCTGGACACGAAAACCTACGGCGGCTCCTTCCTGTACCACCTGGAAAACAACCAGGTCATGGTGGGGTATGTGGTCGGCTTGAACTACGAAAACCCGTACCTGTCGCCGTACGAGGAATTCCAGCGCTATAAGACGCATCCGGAAATCCGCAAGTTCTTTGAAGGCGGCAAGCGCATTTCGTACGGCGCGCGGGCCATTGCGGCCGGCGGCCTGCAATCGTTGCCGAAACTGGTGTTTGCCGGCGGAGCACTGATCGGCTGCGATGCGGGCTTCCTGAACATGAGCCGCATCAAGGGCAGCCACGCGGCCATCAAGAGCGGCATGCTGGCGGCGGACGCGGCCTTCGGCGCGCTGGGCGAACAGCGCCAGCACGACGAACTGACGAGCTACCCTGTCGCCTTCGAACAATCGTGGCTGCATGAAGAGCTGCACGTGGCGCGCAACGTCAAGCCATGGCTGTCGAAAGGCCTGTACCTGGGCAGCCTGATGACGGGCATCGACCAGCTGATCTTCCGCGGCAAGGCGCCGTGGACCCTGCACCACTCGCATGGCGACCACGAATGCCTGAAACCGGCCGCCCAGTCGAAGAAGATCGTGTATCCGAAACCGGATGGCAAGTTGACCTTCGACAAGATGTCGTCCGTGTTCATTTCGAACACGAATCACGCGGAAGACCAGCCGATCCACCTGACGCTGAAGAACGCCAGCGTGCCCGTCGACGTCAACCTGGCCACGTATGCGGGTCCGGAAGCGCGTTACTGTCCCGCCGGCGTGTACGAGTTCGTGAAGAACGACGACGGCGCCGAACGCCTGCAGATCAATGCACAGAACTGCGTGCACTGTAAAACCTGCGACATCAAGGATCCGACGCAAAATATCGTGTGGGTGACACCGGAAGGCGGCGGCGGGCCAAACTATCCGAATATGTAATACCCCGGGCATGGCGACCACGTCGCCAGCTGGCAGGAAGACAGCGCCCTACCCCATGGTAGCGCGCTGTTTTTTTATTAAAAACATCATATTCTCCCATGCTTTGACCAGCCAGCAACAGCAAGTTTGCATTGCGACAGCATTCCTGGATAAATTCCACCTGGAAAGTTTCTCAGAAGCACTTCCACCAGTTACAATTCCCTTTGCTAAATATTTCAACTGCCGCCAGCCCATGAACGCAAACGCCATTCCCGCAGTGCCCCTCGACGCCGAATTACAGCAGGCAATCACCGAACACCAGGCTGGCCGTTATGCCGAGGCGGAGGAACTTTATCAGGCGATTTTGCAGGCGCAGCCGTATCACGCCATTGCCAACCACAATATGGGCTTGCTGGCGGGACAGGTCGGGCAATACCAGGCCGGCTTGCCGTATCTGCACAAGGCGCTGTCCGTCAACCCCGATGAAGGCCAGTTCTGGCTGTCGTATGCGGATGGCTTGCTCAAGGCCGGCGAACGCGAACAGGCGCTGGAGATCGTCACGGCGGCCATCGCGCGCGGCCTCGACAACGAACAATCGCAGGGCTTGCGCAGCCGCATCGAAACGGCTATCGCAAGCACGCCGACGGCGCAGGAAACGCAACACGTCATTGAGCTGTATCAAGCCGGCCGCCATGCCGAACTGGAAGTGGCCAGCCACGCCCTGACGCAGCGCTACCCGGAATCGGACTTTGCCTGGAGCGTGCTGGGCACCGCCCTGCAATTACAGGGCAAGGATGCCTTCGAAGCCCTGCACAAAACCGCGCAACTGGCGCCCAACGATGCCGAAGCGCATGGCAACCTGGGCACCGCGTGGCAGGAACGGGGCATGTACGACCAGGCGATCGACAGCTATACGCGGGCGCTGGAACTGAATCCGGACTTTGTCGAGGCGCATGGCAACCTGGCAGCGGCGCTGCAGGCGCAAGGCAAGCTGGAGCAGGCCGAACAGGCATACCGGCAAGCACTGGCGCTGCGTCCCGATTACGCCAAGGGCCATTTCAATCTCGGCAATACTTTGCAAGCGATGCAGCGCGGCGCCGAAGCCGTCGGCTGCTATCAGCGTGCGCTGGCCTTGCTGCCGGGCGACGCGGACATCTATCTGAACCTGGGCAACGCCCAGCAAGAGCTGCAGCAATGGCAAGCAGCGATCGTCAGCTACCGCGCCGTGCTGCAACTGGCACCGCACACCACGGCGGCGCATGCCAACCTGGCCGCGGCGCTGCACGGGGCCGAAGACTATGCGGGCGCCGTGGCCAGCTACCGGCGCGCCATCGCATTGCATGCCGGCGACGCCAAGCTACACAACAACCTGGGACGCGCCCTTCAGTCGCTGGACCAGGCGGAGGAAGCCATCGCTGCGTATGAACAGGCGATCGCGTTCGATGGCGATTTCACCCAGGCGCTGAGCAATCTGGGGTTGCTTCAATGCAAACAAAAAAATTATGCGGCGGCACTCGAGCACTGTGCTCGCGTACTGCAACTGCAGCCCGGCGATGCACAAGCCTGCATCCAGCTTGCCATCGTCCATGGCGCTGCCGAGGACAAGGATAATGCGCTGAAGTATTTCCAACAAGCCATCGAGTTGGCGCCCGACAGCACCGAGACACACAGGCAACTGGCGGACTACTACAGCACCATCAAGCGTTTTGATGCAGCCGTTGCCGCCTACAGCCGCGTGCTGGAACTGGATCCCGACAATAGCGAAGCGCATAACCATGTCGGCGTCGCGCTACAGGAGCTGAGGCGCTACGATGAAGCCTGTGCGGCCTATGCGCGGGCGCTCGAGCTGGACCCGGAAAACACGTCGGCGCTGTGCAACCGGGGCTCGGTGCACCAGGCTCAGCAGCAACTGGAGCAAGCCAGGCAGTCATACCTGGCAGCCCTCGACATCGACCCGCAATTCGCACGCGGTCACTTTGCATTGGGCAATTGCTATGTGCTCATGAACGATAGACTGAATGCGCTGGAATGCTATGAACGGGCGCTGGAGCTCCAGCCCGACTATCGCGACGCCTACGTCAATATCAGTGCCACCTTGAGCAATATCGGTCGCATAGACGAAGCCCTTGCGGTCTGCCGCAAGGGTCTGGCGCTCTGCCCGCTATGGGAGACCCTGTTCAGCAACTACCTGTTCCTGCTGTCGCATAGCGCCGACATCGGTGCCGAGACGCTGTTTGCCGAACACCGGCGCTTCAGCGACACGTTTGAAAAGCACATCGCCGAGACGCGCCGCGGGCATGAGAATACCCGCGATCCGCTACGCACGCTGAAAGTCGGCTTTGTCTCGGGCGACCTGCATAACCATCCGATACCGCACTTCCTCATTCCCATACTGGAAAACCTCGTTGATGGCGTCAAGCTGTCGCTGCATGCCTACCATAACAATGCGCAAAACGACGACGTTACGCAACGCCTGCGCGAACTCATTCCCCACTGGCGCCAGGTGGAGCACCTGTCCGACCCGGACCTGGCGCAACTGATCCGCGACGATCGCATCGACATCCTGATCGACCTGTCCGGCCACACGGGCAAGAACCGCCTGCTGATGTTTGCCGCCAAGCCAGCGCCGCTCCAGGCGAGCTGGATCGGCTATCCGCTTACCACGGGCCTGGAAGCGATGGATTACTATCTGAGCGATCCATTCTTTTCGCCGCCCGGCAAATTCGACAGCCAGTTCACTGAAAAACTGCTGCTGCTGCCTGCCTGCGCACCGTTCCTGCCATCGCAATATGCGCCCGGCATCGAACCCGCGCCCGCACTGAGCAATGGATACATCACCTTCGGCAGCTTCAATCGTTTGAGTAAAATCAACCGGCAGGTGATCGCGCGCTGGTCCAGGCTGCTGCGCGCACTGCCCGATTCCCGCATGCTGCTCGCCGCCATGCCCACGTCGGCGGCGCCGGCGCAGCTGAGGGACTGGTTCGACGAAGAAGGCATTGCGCCGGAGCGGCTCACCTTCGAAGGGCGCACGGGCATGACCCAATTCATGGCCATGCACCACCGCGTCGACCTGTGCCTCGACACCTTCCCGTATGGCGGCGGCACGACCACCTTCCACGCGCTGTGGATGGGCGTGCCGACGCTCACCGTGGCAGGGCCGACGTTGCCCAGCTGCGCCGGCACGTCCATCCTGCGCCAGGTCGAGCTGGAAGAGTTCATCGCCACCGATGACGACGATTTCGTGCGCAAGGGCGTGGCCATCGCGGCCAATCCCATGCTGCTGGGCGCGCACCGCCTCAGCGTGCGGCACCGCCTGGAACGTTCGACCATGGGCAAGCCGAAACTGATCGCTGAAGGATTCGAGAACGCCATGCGCATCGCCTGGCAACGCTGGTGCGATGGTTTGCCACCAGTGTCGTTCGAAGCCCCCGTGGCCGTGCCCAACCCGCCGATCGGATTATGATGAGCGATCAACAAAACAAGCCGATCTATGTGACCCAGCCCCTGCTGCCACCGCTGGAAGACTTCCTGCCGTATCTGCAGACGATCTGGGACAACAAGATCCTGACCAATGGCGGCCCCTTCCATCAGCAGCTGGAAAAAGCGCTGTGCGACTACCTGGGCGTCAAGCATATCTGCCTGTTCGCCAATGGCACGCTGGCATTGATGACGGCCTTGCAGGCGCTGCGCATCAACGGTGAAGTCATCACGACGCCGTACTCGTTTGTCGCCACCGCTCATTCGCTGCTGTGGAATAACATCAAGCCCGTGTTTGCCGACATCGAGCCGCACAGCCTGAACCTCGATCCGGGCAAAATCGAGGCGGCCATCACGCCACAGACCACCGCCATCATGCCCGTGCATTGCTATGGCCGGCCATGCGATATCGAAGCCATCGAGAAAATCGCCGACAACTACAACCTGAAGGTGATCTACGATGCGGCGCATGCGTTCGGCGTACGCCACCGGGGCGGCAGCGTGCTCAATCACGGCGACCTGTCCGTCATCAGCTTTCATGCCACCAAGATCTTCAACACCTTCGAAGGCGGCGCCATCGTCTGCCCTGACGCCAAGACCAAGCAGCGCATCGACCACCTGAAAAACTTCGGCTTCGTCGATGAAGTCACGGTCGTGGCCGCCGGCATCAATGGCAAGATGAGCGAGATCAATGCCGCCTTCGGCTTGCTGCAGCTCAAGGGCATCGACGGCGCGCGCCAGAAGCGCAAGGCCATCGATGCGCATTATCGCCAGCAGCTGGCCGGCATCGATGGCATCACCTGCCTGGAGCAAGGCGCAGGCGAGGCGGCCAACCACGCCTATTTCCCGATCTTGGTCGGCCCCGATTACCCGCTGTCGCGCGATGCCCTGTTCCAGCTGCTGCGCGACCAGGAAATCTACGCGCGCCGCTACTTTTACCCGCTGATCAGCGACTTTCCGATGTACCGCGGGATGCCGTCTGCAGCGCATGGCAACCTGCCAGTGGCGCGACTGGCAGCATCGCAAGTGATCTGCCTGCCGATCTATCCGGACCTGGAGATGGCAAGCGTGGATGCAATTATTGCCATGATCGCCGCCCCCGCACGGAAACCAGAACTGATACGGAACATCGCCTGATGAACATTTCCACCGAAACCAATTTTTCCGGTGTGACGGAAAACCATCCGTGGTCGGCCCAATTCACGGTACTGGGCTACGACGATGGCGCGATCAGCACCTTGCCCCACCAATTTTTCCGCGACTGGCTGGACCAGGAACCGACAAGCGGGCACTTCTACATCGGACGCGGCTCCGGTTTTGGCGTCGGTTCGCTGGTGAAATACGACAACGGGCGGCAAAGCCTGTGCGTGGGACGGTACGTGGCCGGTGGTTCGCGCCTGCGCTTCCTGCTCAATGGCCAGCACGAGATGCGCACGATCTCGACATACATGCTGTCGATCCTCGGCGGCGGCTTGAAAAATGCGCCACAGCCACAGTATGCCGACACGGTGATCAAGAACGATGTCTGGATCGGCGACGAAGTGATGGTGCTGGGCGGCAGCGTGATCGAAAACGGCTGCGTCATCGGCGCCCGTTCGCTGTTGCCACCGAATTTCCGCTCGGAACCCTATGGAATTTATGCAGGCTCGCCGGCGCGCCTGATACGCTACCGCTTCACGGAAAAAGTGCGCGCCGCGCTGCTGGAACTTGCCTGGTGGGAAATGCCACTGACCTGGGTACGCGACAACAATGCCATGTTCCTGGAGGATATGTGCACGGACGAGGCAAAGGCCCTGCTGATCATCGAGATCCTGAAAAACAGCCGCCAGCAATGGGAACAAGCGCACGGCCAGGCATCCGCCTGAAGATAGCCAGCTTCGCCCTTCCATCCTGACGCCACCGACACCTGACCCAAGGCCCCGCATGCAGAACCACGCCCAACTTACTGCCATCGCCTATCACCTGCCGCCGGCCACCTTGACCAACGACGCCCTGGCGCAGGAATTGGGTGAATGGTCGGCGCAAAAGATTTTCGACAAGACCGGCATCGCCGAGCGGCATATCGCCGCGGCCGATGAAACGGCCAGCGACCTGGCCTTCCATGCGGCAGAAAAGCTGTTCAGCGAACATGCCATCGAGCGCGACGGCATCGACTTCCTGATCCTGTGCACGCAGGCGCCCGACCATTTGCTGCCCAGCAGCGCCTGCGTCCTGCAGCAGCGCCTTCGCCTGCCCACCTCGTGCGGCGCGCTGGACATCAACCTCGGCTGCTCTGGCTACGTGTATGCGCTGGCGATGGCCAAGGGCCTGATCGAAGCCGGCATCCGCAAGCAGGTGCTGATCCTGACGGCCGATACGTATTCCAAGTTTATCAATCCGCGCGACCGCAGCGTGCGCACGCTATTTGGCGATGCGGCGGCGGCCAGCCTGGTGTCCGGCGGCGCAGCGCAGCAGGGATTGGGGCCTTTCGTGCTGGGCACGGACGGCAGCGGCGCGAAGAATCTGATCGTCCCGGCCGGCGCCATGCGCCTGCCGCGCAGCGCGGCCACGGCGGTGGAAAGCGAAGATGCCTCGGGCAACTGGCGCAGCCAGGATGACCTGTTCATGGACGGCGCCGAGATCGTCCAGTTCACACTGGGCGCGGTGCCGCGTACAATGCAGGAGTTGCTCGACGCCGCAGGAAAGACGCTGGACGATATCGACCACGTGATCTTCCATCAGGCAAATAAATTCATGCTCGACGCCTTGCGCCGCAAGATCCGTATTCCAGAAGCCAAATTCGTGATTGAAATCGATACCGTCGGCAACACCGTCTCCTCGACCATACCGATTGCCATCGCGCGGGCGCGCCAGTCGGGCCGCATCCGTCCTGGCGACACCGCCCTGCTGCTGGGCTTTGGCGTCGGCTATTCGTGGGCCGGCACCTTGGCGCAGCTATAGCGCTGCCAGGCCATCCATGGCTCCCCCCCCTGCTCACTGACCAGTTACTTATTCCGAAAGAAATGATTATGCAAGAATTTTTCAACGGCATGGCCGACATCCTGGAAATCGACGCCGACAAGATCGGTCCGCAGCTGAACCTGGGCGACTACGCCTGGGATTCGCTGGCCATCATTTCCACCATCGCGCTGGTCGATGACCTGTTCGACCAGATGCTCGATGGCCAGGCTCTGGCGCAGTGCGTCACCCTGGCCGACGTACTGGCATTGATCACCGTCAAGGCCTGAACATGTCCAGCCTGCGCCTCGCTTCGGGCTTGCCGTTTACCTCCGCACACCTGGCCCTGCGCGGCGTCGTCTGCGCCTTGCCGCGCACGGAAATTCATAATGCCGCGTTCGAGGAGCGCTTTGGCGCCGCCGGCGTGGCCGACGTGAGCAAGATGATCGGCGTGCAGTCGCGCCGACGCGCGCCGAAAGGACAAACCACGGCCGACCTGTGCCAGGCGGCGGCGGAAGCCCTGCTGGCAGACCTGGGCTGGGAACGCGACAGTGTCGATGCGCTGATTTTCATCTCGCAGACACCCGACTATGTGCTGCCGGCCACGGCATGCGCGCTACACGGCCGCTTGGGCCTGCACAAGGCTTGCGTGGCGTTCGACGTCAACCTGGGTTGCTCCGCCTACGCCTACGGCCTGTGGCTGGCATCGAAAATGCTCGACGGCCAGGCCATCGGGCGCGTGCTGCTGCTGGTGGGCGACACCATCAGCAAGACGGTCGACGACAGCGACCGCGCCACGGCGCTGCTGTTTGGCGACGCGGGCACGGCCAGCGCGCTGGAATTCGACCCCGCGGCGGCGGCCAGCCACTTCATCCTGGGCAGCGACGGCAGCGGCGAGCGCCACCTGATGATGGCCGCCAGCGCCTGCCGCCCCTACCTGGGCGACGATGCGCGCCTGGCGCAGCGCGATGCGGCCAAGCTGTACATGGATGGCGGCGAAATCTTCAATTTCACGCTGAAGAACATCCCGCCGCTGGTGGCCGACCTGCTGCATTTTTCCGGACGCGACGCGGAACAGATCGATGCTTTCCTGTTCCACCAGGCCAATACCTTCATGCTCAAGCACATCATCAAGAAAACCAAGCTGCCGCCCGAGCGGGCGCCCATCAACATGGACCGCTACGGCAATACCTCGAGCGCCTCGATTCCATTGCTGATCTGCACCAGCCTTGGAGAGCAGGCGCACGGCAAGAACGTGGCCATGTTCGGCTTCGGCGTCGGCTATTCCTGGTCGGCCGCCATGCTGCATCTCGGCTCGCTGCGCGTCAACCGCCTGATAGAAATCTGATCCCATGATATTTACTTCCGACATGCTCGCTGGCCAGCGCATTCTTGTCACCGGCGCCTCGTCCGGCATCGGCCGCGATACGGCACTGCTGCTGGCGCGCTGTGGCGCCCAGTTGCTGATCACGGGCCGCGATGCGCAGCGCCTGGCGCAAACCTTGCAGGCGCTGCCCGGCGACGGCCACCTGGCTGAAACGCTGACGCTCGATGGCGGCGACCACCTCGTCGACTTCATGAAACGGGTCAGTGCAGACCGGCCCTTTTCCGGCCTCTTCCACGCCGCAGGCGTGGAACTGCTGCGTCCCGTCAAGCTATCGAAATCACAACAGTTTGACGACGTCTTCGAGTCCAGCGTGAAAACCGCACTGGCATTGGGCCGCGCGGCCGCGCTGCGCGGCGTGATGCGCGATGGCGCGGCGCTGCTGTTCATGTCCTCGGTGGCAGGTCAGAGCGGCCAATCCGGCATGAGTGTCTATTCGGCGGCCAAAGCCGCTATTGACGGCCTGGTGCGCGCGCTGGCCGTGGAACTGGCGTCACGCGCGATGCGCGTCAACAGCATTGCCGCCGGCGCCGTCGCCACTGAAATGCATGCGCGCCTGACGCGCGGCCTGCCCGACGAAGCGATGCAAGCCTACCAGCAGCGCCATCCCCTGGGCTTCGGCAGCAGCGACGATATCGCGCAGACGGCGGCCTTCCTGCTGTCGCCGGCGGGACGCTGGGTCAGCGGCGCCACCTGGGCCGTCGACGGCGGCTACCTGGCACGCTGAAGCGGCACCCCACCCGCCTCATCACTTACTGGAAACCGCATGAAAAACATCATCGTCGTCGGCGCCGGCCGCTTTGCCCGTGAACTGCTGTGCTGGCTGGAAGACAGTCTCGATCCCGCCAGCGAGCGCATCGCCGGTTTGCTGGACGACACCTTGCCGGCCATGCCCGCGCTGGACGCCGACTATGCCTACCCCGTGCTCGGCAGCATCAGCGCCTATCAGCCGGCCCCCAGCGACGCGCTGCTGCTGGCGATCGGCGCGCCGCAAGCCAAGCTGCGCATCGCCGAGGAACTGGCGGCGCGCGGCGCACGCTTCCACACGCTGGTCCACCCAAGCGCCATCGTGGCGCGCACGGCCCGCCTAGGCCAGGGCGCCGTCGTCTGTCCATTCGCCCTCGTATCGGCAGGCAGCGACGTCGGCGACTTCGTCACCATCAACAGCTATTCCAGCATCGGCCATGACGCCGTGCTCGGCAAGGGCTGCACGCTCAGCTCCCACGTCGACATCACGGGCGCCGTGCGCCTAGGTGCGGCCGTGATGGTGGGTTCGGGCGCCTCCGTCCTGCCGCGCGTCGCCGTCGGCGAGCGCGCCACCGTCGGCGCAGGAGCCGTGGTGATGCGCCGCGTCGCCGATGGCGCCACCGTATATGCCCAACCGGCCAAGACCTTATGATTTCCTTGCAACAAGCACAACAACTGCGCGACGGCTTCTGGCACCTGCTGTGCCATCGCAGCGAACTGCCGTCCAGCGGCGACTATCTGAAGATGGAATGGCTGGGCGAAGAAGTGGTCGTGTATAACGACCAGGGCAATCTGCTTGCCTTCGACAATCTGTGCCCGCACCGCGGCACGCGCTTTTTCACGGAAACGCACGGCAACGCGCCGCTGGCCTGCCCCTACCACGGCTGGTCGTACCGGGCCGGCGCCATGCATATCCCGTGCCGCGAACGCTATGCGCAAGCCGACCTGGACAACGCAAAGCTGCACACGCTGCAACTGGACTGGTGCGCCGACTTCCTGTTCGCCGCGCCCGCCCCACGCATGACGCTGGACGAGCAGCTGGGCGACACCTACGCGCTGCTGGCCGATATTTCCTTCAACATCGCGGGCCGCAGCGACGTGAACGCCTATGCCTACGAGTGCGACTGGCGCATCGCGCTGGAAAACGCGCTGGAACCGCTGCACGTGCCTTTCGTCCACCCGGAATCATTGGCTGAATTGCAACTCGGCGATGGTAGCAACCACTTTACGCCGTGGACTTCCGTGTGGCAGGCGGAACTGGGCAACGCGTCCATGGCAAAAAAATTGCGCTCCATCAAGCGCCTGTTCCAGCTGGACCAGCAATACGAAGGCTATCAGAGCCTGTACCTGTTTCCATTTACCATGCTCTCGTCGACCTATTCGTATTCCTATTCGCTGCAACACTTCTTCCCGTCCGCGCAGCCGTGGCGCACGCACTTTTCCAGCCGCCTGCTCAATGGCGCCGCCAGTGCATCCAGTGCGGCCGCGCTGCAAGGCTTTTTCGATTCCAGCGCGCGCATGAACCGCCAGGTATTTGAGGAGGATCATGCCATCTGCAAACGCATCGCCAAAGATGCAGCCGACACCCCCCGCTTTGGCATACTGTCCAGCGACGAAGAGAAAATTGCCCACTTCCGCGCTTGTCTGCTTGCCGCCGGCCACTAGGCCGCAGTACAGGGGGGCATGCCCCCTTGCTGTGGCAAGGCCGGAAAACAATTCAAAATTTTTCCTCAAAGCATTTAATTAAGGTGGCGGCGCGGTCGTCTTGTACTGGTAGGAGCAGCTAAAAGTCGCTCCTCACCGCAACCACCCAATTAGGA
This sequence comes from Janthinobacterium sp. SUN100, assembly GCF_030397705.1. Lineage (NCBI taxonomy): Bacteria > Pseudomonadati > Pseudomonadota > Betaproteobacteria > Burkholderiales > Oxalobacteraceae > Janthinobacterium > Janthinobacterium sp. SUN100. The sequence continues at coordinate 182,904 of NZ_JAPUBU010000007.1, forward strand.
ATGACACCATGCTGAGCCTTCACACCAACGCTGCCTCCCTGTCGGCACAAAATTCGATCACCAACACCCAGTCCAAACTGTCGACTTCGATGACGCGCCTGTCCACCGGCTTCCGCATCAACTCGGCCATGGACGACGCTGCCGGCCTGCAAATCGCCACCCGCCTGAAAGCGCAAACCAGCGGCATGACCGTTGCGATGAACAACACGCAAAACAGCACCTCGTTGCTGCAAACGGCTGAAGGTGCATTCGCCGAAGTGACCAACATGCTGGTGCGCATGAAAGACTTGGCCACCCAGGCAGCCGATGCCTCGTCGACCGCCAACGACAAGACCGCCATGCAAGCTGAATACAATGCACTGGGCCAGGAACTGTACAACGTCATGACCAACACCACGTTCGGCGGCACCAAGCTGCTGGGCAACGGTGCAGCCGGCAATGGCACGCTGTCGGGTTCGATGACGTTCCAGATCGGCGCCAGCTCGACGGAAAAAATGAGCTTTGACGTCTCCGCCAATCTGAGCACGCTGAATACGGCACTGGTCGGCTTGAGCACGAACTTCTCGTCGGCAGGAACGACGACTTCCTCGGAACTGACGACTTCCGCCAACACCACCATCGGCCTGCTGGCTGATGCCATCGACAGCGTCAGCACCGTGCGTTCGGCACTGGGCGCGACGGCTAACCGCCTGGACCACGTCAACACCAACTTGTCGAACATCGCCACCAACACCAAAGCCGCTACCGGCCGCATCATGGACACCGACTTCGCCACCGAAAGCTCGAACATGACGTCGTCGCAAATGCTGCTGCAAGCTGGCACCGCGATGCTGAAACAAAGCAACAGCATGTCCTCGATGGTCATGTCCCTGCTGCAATAATATGGACCTGGCCGCCTGCGGCCATTCCATCGAAGCCAGACTCCGGTCTGGCTTTTTTTTCGTGCGCACCTGGCGCAAGCATACCGCGGCACGTGCCGAGCAGGCGGGCGAAGCAACAAATACGATTTATTTTAAGAAATTTCCTTAAAGCATTTAATTAAGGTGGCGGCACGGTCGTCTTGTACTGATAGGAGCAGATAAATCGTCGCTCCTCACCGCAACCACCCAATTAGGAATGACACCATGCTGAGCCTTCACACCAACGCTGCCTCCCTGTCGGCACAAAATTCGATCACGAATACCCAGTCCAAACTGTCGACTTCGATGACGCGCCTGTCCACCGGCTTCCGCATCAACTCGGCCATGGACGACGCTGCCGGCCTGCAAATCGCCACCCGCCTGAAAGCGCAAACCAGCGGCATGACCGTTGCGATGAACAACACGCAAAACAGCACCTCGCTGCTGCAAACGGCTGAAGGCGCATTCGCCGAAGTGACCAACATGCTGGTGCGCATGAAAGACCTGGCCACCCAGGCAGCCGATGCCTCGTCGACCGCCAACGACAAGACCGCCATGCAAGCTGAATACAATGCACTGGGCCAGGAACTGTACAACGTCATGACCAACACCACGTTCGGCGGCACCAAGCTGCTGGGCGATGGCACCGCCGGCTCGGGCGCCACCCTGTCGGCGTCGATGACGTTCCAGATCGGCGCCAGCTCGACAGAGAAAATGAGTTTCGACGTTTCCAGCAACCTGACCTCGCTGAACGCAGCCTTGACCGGCCTGAGCACAAACTTCGCCGCAGCCGCATCGACCGGCGCTAGCGAACTGACCAGCACCGCCAACGCCACCATCGGCAAGCTTGCCGCCGCCATCGACAGCGTCAGCACCGTGCGTTCGGCACTGGGCGCGACGGCTAACCGTCTGGACCACGTCAACACCAACTTGTCGAACATCGCCACCAACACCAAAGCCGCTACCGGCCGCATCATGGACACCGACTTCGCTACCGAAAGCTCGAACATGACGTCGTCGCAAATGCTGCTGCAAGCTGGCACCGCGATGCTGAAACAAAGCAACAGCATGTCCTCGATGGTCATGTCCCTGCTGCAATAATATGGACCTGGCCGCCCGCGGCCACTCCATCGAAGCCAGACTCCGGTCTGGCTTTTTTTTCGCCTGCCATACCCTGCGTTTCCAGCATGTTGAACTAAATTGCCATCGCGTTTAACGATGTTGCCGGCATAGTCGCCTATACAAGGTAGAACACCGAACAATCGTCCACTGGAGCCGCCGCGTGCTGAGCATTCATACCAATACTGCCGCACTGTCAGCCCAGCGGGCCATGGGCTGGGCACAGCAAATGCTGTCGACGTCGATGACGCGCCTCTCCACCGGCTTTCGCATCAATTCGGCCATGGATGACGCAGCCGGCTTGCAGATCGCCACCAGGCTGAGCGCCCAGACCAGCGGCATGGCAGTGGCCATGCGCAATACGCAAAACAGTACTTCCCTGCTGCAAACGGCCGAAGGCGCATTTGGCGAAGTCACCGCCATGCTGGTGCGCATGAAGGACCTGGCCACCCAGGCAGCGGACGCCTCGTCCAACCAGAAGGACCGCGACGCCATGCAGGGCGAATACGATGCGCTGGGCGCCGAGCTGTACAACGTGATGACGAACACCCGCTATGGCGGCACTTTATTGCTGGGCAACGGCAGCGCCGGCCAAGGCACCTTGTCGCAAGCGATGACGTTCCAGATCGGCGCCACCGGCAGCGAGACCATGCAATTCAACGTGGCGGGCGACATGGGCGCGCTCAATACGGCGCTGCAGACGATCTCGGCCAATTTCGCGCCAGGTGCCACGGCCGGCAGCGAATTTGCCAGCAACGGCAGCGCCAACGGCATGATCGACCTGCTGGCGGCGGCCGTCGACAAGGTCGGCAGCCTTCGCTCGGCGCTGGGCGCCACGGCGAACCGGCTCGGGCACATCTACAATAACCTGTCCAACATGGTCACCAATACCAAGGCGGCCATCGGCCGCATCATGGATGTCGACTATGCGGCGGAAAGCGCCAACATGACGTCGGCGCAAATGCTGCTGCAGGCCAGCACGGCCATGCTCAAGCAAAGCCAGAGCATGAGCAAGCTGATTCTTTCTTTACTACAATAGTTACCGGCAGGGCGCGATGGCGGATCTGATTAATATGGACCAGCAGGAAGCAGTGGCATGGCGATAGACCGCATTTCATCGGGCAACCCGGTTCCCCTGATTACCCAGCGTTTCGACGTCAGCCCCGCCACGCCGATGGTGCCGGGCGTGGTTCAGCCGCTGGTGCCCATCGGCCCCTACATGGCGCCCGCGCCCGACGCCGGCACCCTGCCCGCCCAGCTGCAACAGCAGGGACAGGACAGCGTGGCGTCCCTCATCAAGCCGAATGCCGATGGGACGGGCGGCGCCCTACCGCGCGACAGCAGCGCCATGCAAGTCAATCAACTGTTCTTCACGCGCCAGCTGGTCTGGCAGCCGCCCGACGCCGCGCAGCTGGCCGCCTCGTGGCGCGTGATGGTCAAGACGTATGGCGAGCAATATGCTGCCTTGCAGGAACAGGCGCGCGGCCAGCACGTGCCGGGCAACCTGTTCATGGCCGAGCAGCAACCAGCCCTGCTGCGCGAAGGCGCCCGCCCCCCACTGACGGTCGATAGCGAAGCGTGGCGCTTCGCCGTGTATGGCTGGGGCGGCCAGCGCCTGCTGCTGCGCGTGCTGGCCAGCGACGAGGAAGACGATGCAACGCCCAAGCGGCGCGGCAAGGTGGCGCTGCGCGTGGAACTGATCATCATCGGCATCGGCCGGGTGGTGATCCAGATGGAACCGTCCGGCGACGGCGTGCTGCTGGAGCTGGCCGCCGACGAGGAAGCCGCATTGCGCCATGTGCGCCTGGCCCTGCCCGAGATCGCCGATGCCGTGCGGCGCGCCGGCCTGCGCGTGGTGCGCTGCCGCCTGAACCGCCAGCTGCATGCGCAGCGCGTGCACGGCAATTACCCGATGCAGGCGGGCGCCGCCTCGCTGTCGCTGGCCCTGTTCCGCGCCATGGCCGAAGTGGCGCTGCTGCTGACGCAGCCGGAAGCGGAAGCGGCGGCCGATCCCGATGCGCCCGCAGCCCCCGCGGACGCGGCCGAAGAGGAAACCATCATCGTCTCGAAGGAAGTGGCGGCGCCGCTCGGTTACGACTATGGCGACGACGAAGAAACGGCGCAAGGCCGCACCGTGCTGCTGCTGGCCGACGGCCAGGAGCACGACCTGCTGCCGCCCATCGACGAGCAGGATTGACGCAACAGAATTGATACAGCATAAAAAAACGGCGCCCGCAGCGCCGTTTTTCTTTTCATGCCAGCGTTTTATCCCACCGTGCCGATGATGCTCACTTCGCGGTTTTCCGGGATTTCGTTGTACGACAGCACATGCAGGCCCGGCGCGAACAGGCGCGCATAGCGGGCCAGCAGCGGACGGATCTGCGGCAGCACCAGCAACAGCGGCGGCGTGGCCTGCTGCTTCATCTGCTCGCGCGCCACCGGCATGTTCACTTGCAGCTGCGACAGCAGGTGCGGATCGATCGGATAGTTATCCAAAGTCACCTTGCCCGCCTGGCGCGCCTGGTTCAGCGAACCGAGCAACATGTTTTCCAGTTCGCCGCCCAGGTTAAACGCCTGCATTTCCATCTTCTGGCCGAACAGGCCGCTGACGATCTGGCGCCGCAGCGCGCAGCGCACCTCGGCCGCCAGCAGGATCGGGTCCTTGGTCGTTTCCGAACTGTCGAGCAAGGTGGTAGCGATGGGCACGATATCCTTCAGTGACACATTTTCCGCCAGCAAGACGCGGAACACGCGCAGCAGCTGCGTGTGCGTGAGCGCCTTGTCCAGCGCGCCGGCGAGCTTGGGCGACAGGGCCGTCAGGCGTTCCATCATGTTCGAGACGTCTTCGTGGCGGAACAGTTCCGGCAAGTATTCGCGCACCATTTTCGACAAGTGCGTGGCGATCACGCTGGGCGCCTCGATGACCTGGTAGCCGAGACCCAGCGCATGCGCCTTCTCGCCCGGCTCGATCCACGTGACGGGCATGCCGTAGGCCGGCTCGATGCCGGGGATGCCGTCGAGCTGGCCATACACGTTCGGCGACGGGATCGCCATCAGGCGGTCGGCCTGCACTTCCGCCTGCGCCACCACGGTGCCCGACAGCACGATCGCGTATTGCGACGGCTTCAGGGCCAGGTCGTCGCGCACGCCGATATTCGGCAACAGCAAGCCCATCGCTTCGGACAGGCTCTGGCGCACGCCCTTGACGCGCTTGTTCAACGGTTCGCCTTGCGTTTTATCAACCATGCCGACCAGTTTATAGCCTAGCATCACCATCATCGGCTGCACGGCAGGCAGTTGCTGCCACTCCAGCTCGGCCGGGCGCTCCTCGCGCAAGGCTGCCTCGATGGCCGCCATGCCGGCCGCGTCGGGCCCCTTCACGCGCTTCGTCAAACGCCAGGCCACGAAGGCCAGCACGGCCGCAAACGTCATGAACATGAACCATGGCATGCCTGGAATCAGGGCCAGCGCCACCATCATGCCGGCCGCGCTGTAAATCACCGTCGGCGACGTCAGCACCTGGCCTGCCACCTGCTGTTCGAAGTCGCCCGAATCGCTGATGCGGGTGACCAGGATGGCGGCCGCGGCCGACAGCAGCAGCGCCGGAATCTGCGCCACCAGGCCATCGCCGATGGTCAGCAGTGCGTACTGGCGGAAAGCGTCGCCGAACGACAGGTCGTGCATCAGCGAGCCGATGGCCACGCCGCCCACCATGTTGATGATCAAAATCAGGATACTGGCAACGGCGTCGCCGCGCACGAACTTCGACGCGCCGTCCATGGCGCCGTAAAAATCCGCTTCGGCGGCCACGTCCTTGCGGCGGATCTGGGCTTTTTCTTGGTTGATCAGGCCGGCGTTCAGGTCGGCATCGATGGCCATCTGCTTGCCCGGCAAGGCATCGAGGGTAAAGCGCGCGGACACTTCGGAAATACGCTCGGCGCCCTTGGTGACGACGGCGAAGTTGATAATCATCAAGATCACGAAGACCACGATACCGACGACGAAGTTGCCGCCGATCACGACGTTACCAAACGCCTCGATCACCTTACCGGCCGCATCCGCGCCCGTGTGGCCGTGCAGCAGCACCACGCGCGTCGATGCCACGTTCAGTGTCAGCCTGAGCATGGTGGTGGCCAGGATCACCGTCGGGAAGACGGAGAAATCGAGCGGCCGCTTGGCCGACACGCTGACGAGGATGACGATCAGTGCCAGCACGATATTGAAAGTGAACAAGATATCGAGCAGCACCGGCGGCAGCGGCAGGATGATCATTGCCAGGATCACCAGCAGGAACAGCGGCGTGGCGAACTTGTGGCGGCGCATTTCGGCAACCAACCGGTTCAGGAAATTCATGAAGGTACTACCTCGCTCAAATGAGATGGCACGACCACCTCGGTGGGAAATGGGGGCTGGGCAGCGCGCTGCCCAGAACGGAATGCTTTCAGCTGCAGGATGTAGTTGAGCACCTGCGACACGGCCTGGTACAGCTGTACGGGAATCTGCTGCTGCACCTGGCTGGTGTTGTAGATGGCGCGCGCCAGCGGCGGCAACTCCAGCGTTTCAATATCGTGTTCCTTCGCCACTTGCCGGATATACAGCGCCATCTCGTCGACGCCCTTGGCAACGACAAACGGCGCCTCGGCGCGGTCCTGGTCATACTTCAATGCAACGGCGTAATGCTCGGGATTGACGATCACCACGTCGGCGTCGGGCACGGTCTTGCGCACGCTGCGCCGGCCGATCTGCTGCTGCAGCTGGCGGATGCGCTGGCGCACTTCAGGACGCCCTTCGCTGCTTTTATGTTCTTCCTTGACATCCTGCTTGCTCATGCGCTGGTTGCGGGCAAAGAAGAACGCCTGCGCCGGCACGTCGATGATGGCAAACAGGACAAAGACGGAAATGAGCGCCATCAAGCCGTCGAGCATCAGCGCCGAGCCGTCGAGCATGGCCTGCTGCAGGGGCCGGTGTTGCAAATCCACATATTGCGTCAGGCTGGAGCGGCTCACATGCACGAGCACCATGCCCAGCACGGCGGCCTTGGCGATGGACAGGCCGAATTCAAAAGCATGCTTGGGCGCAAACAGACGGCCCAGGTTCTTGGCCGGGCTCAGGCGCTCCATCTTCGGCATCCAGTTCTTCGTGCTGATGACCCAGCCGCCAGGGATCAAGGAGCCGAGCACAACGAACAGGGGCACGCAAAACAGCGGCACGATCATCTTGATCAGCAAGCCCACCGACGTCGTAAACGCCATCGACATGGCATTTTCCAGCGCGCCCTTGCTGTCGAGCGGCATGAAAGCCATGGCGAACAGCTCGCGAAAGCTCAGCAGATAGCTTGGCAGCAGGTAAATGAAGACCTTCATGCTGATCAGGATGCCCAGCGCCGTCGACAGGTCGCGCGAACGCACCACCTGCCCTTCCTGGCGCGATTTCTTCAGCTTTTGCTGTGACGCCTTTTCTGTCTTGTCGCCCGTGCTGCTATCCGCCATGGACCACACCTTTCCGCACGAGCCCTGCAAGCGTAGCGAGCAAGTTCAATGCCGGGTTGAGTAGCGCAGCTGTACGGAGGTACAGCGAGCAACAGATGCCCGGAAGTGAACTGCGCAGTAGCTTGTTGGCACGTGCGCTATCCATGGGCCACCCGCATCTGTTCGGCGATCATTTCCAGCACGCGATTCGTCATGGCGATGTAGTGCTCGGGGATAAAGCGCACGATCTGCCCCAGCATCAGCAGGCCGAACACGGTGATCATGGAAAAACCCAGCGAAAACAGGTTCAGCGACGGCGCCACCCGGTTCAGGAAGCCAAAGCCCAGCTGCACCACCATGGTGGAAAAGACGATGGGCAAGGCCAGCAGCATGGCGGCGGCGAAAATCCACGCCACGTTATACGCCACCGTCTGCAGCAGCAGCGGCCCGTAGCCCTGCCCCACGGGCCAGGCCGTGAAACTGGCGCCGATCACGCCCGTCAGCACGAGGTGGCCGTCGATGGCGAAAAACACGATCATGCACATGATGGTGAGCATCCCCGTGATCACGTCCGACGAGGTGCCATTGAGCGGGTCGTTCATGACGGCCATGGAAAAGCCCACCTGGCTCGACACCAGGTAACCGAGCACCGACATGACGGACATGGCGAAGTGGAAGGCCAGGCCGAGGACGAAGCCGATGATGGCCTGCTCCAGGGTGGCGACGGCGGCGTGCAGGGAAAACGGATCGATCTTCAGCAAGTCCTGCGAGATGCCCGACGCCTGCATCACGGGCAGCATCAGGATCGCCAGCACCAGCGACAGCAGCACCCGCACGGGGACGGGCACCATGGCGTCGCCGATCACGGGCGAGGCGCTGAGCATGGCCAGGATGCGGCAGAACGGCCACCACACGGCCAGCAGAAACGGCAGCACCTGATTGAAAATCTGATCCATGGCGCGCGGCGCTATCCGACCAGGGTGGCGGCGCGCTGAAAAATGGACACGCAATAATCCATCAGGTAACCGGCCATCCAGCGGCCGGCCAGGATCAGGGCCAGCAGGGTGACCAGCAGGCGCGGCAGGAAACTCATGGTCTGTTCATTGATCGAGGTGGCCGCCTGCACCAGCGCGACCAGCAAGCCCATGAGCAAACCGGGCACGACCAGGATCACCACCAGCAGCATCACAACGTGCAGCGCTTCGATGATCAGGTCGACGGCGACTTCAGGGGTAAACATGGATCAATAGCCCTGTATGCTGGTAACAAGCGTGTTGACGGTCAGGGTCCAGCCGTCGACGAGCACGAACAGCAGCAGCTTGAACGGCAGCGAAATCACCAGCGGCGAGAGCATCATCATGCCCATGGCCATCAGCACGGACGCCACCACCAGATCGATGATGAGGAACGGTATGAACAGCATGCACCCGATCTGGAACGCCGTCTTGAGTTCGGACAACACAAACGCGGCCAGCTTGACCGTGAAACTGTGGTCTTGCGGGCGCATGGTCGACGGTTCGCCGGCCAGGTGCGCGATCTGCGCCAGCGCGGCCTTGCTCGTCTGCGCCAGCATGAAGCGCGAAATCGGCACTTCGGCGATCTTCAGCGCTTCCTGCATGCCGATCTGGTCGCGGTCGTACGGCACGAACGCTTCCTTCCACACCTGGTCGCCGATGGGGCGCATGACCAGCAGGGTGAGGATCAGCGCGATGCCCGTGACGATGCGGTTGGGCAAGCCCTGCTGCAGGCCCAGGGCCTGGCGCAGCAGGGACAGCACGATGACGAAGCGGGTAAAGCTGGTCATCATCATGACCATCACGGGCAGCAGCCCGAGCAGGGTCATGACGACGAGGATCTGCATCTTCACCGACAGGTCGGTCTTCGCGCCCGGCACCACGCCGGACAGCAGGTCCTGCGCGCCAGCGGCGTTGCAGCACAGCATCAGAACGGGAACAGCCAGCGCGGCAGCCAGCGCGCCGCGGCGCCGGCTCAAGCCAGGTACCGCCAGCTTCATGCTGTCATCAGGTCGAGATTGAGGCCGTCGAGGTCGATGACTTTCAGGCCATAGTTCTCGCCGGCCACCACCACTTCGGCACGGCCGATCGGCGTGCCGTTGACCTTGATCACCAGCGGTTCGCCGGCCAGCATGTCGAGTTCGATCACGCTTTCCGGGCCGATGGCCATCAATTCTTCCAGCGAAATGCGGGCCGAACCCACTTCCAGGGTCAGGGTGACGGGAATCTTGCGCATCATCTGCGGAATGTCGCGCCGCGCGCGGCCGCTGGCCACGTCGGACACGTCGCCCTGGTCGATGATCATGTCATCGCCCAGGTCTTCCAGCAGGGTTTCGCTCTGGTTGGTATCGGTCATATTCATATTATTCGACATCTTCAAAGGAGGTTAAACAGAGCTTGCCCTTGTGTTCGGAAACAGCAGCTGTAAAGAGACGGGAGTCGTCGAGCATGACGTCGGTGCGGCTGAGGCTAACGGGAATCACGTCGCCCACGCGCAAGTCGAACAAGGCGCCCAGCTGCACCTGTTTGCTGACGAGCCGGCCTTCCAGGGTCACTTGCAGGCGCGACGCGAGCGGACGCACGCTGCCGCGCAAGGCTTTCTTCGCCTGCGCGCGCTCGGGCAGCAAGCCGCGCAGCACGTCGGCCATCAGGCGCTTGTCCAGCGAGAACCAGAACTGGCCGCTCTGCCCCGCCTCGACGTCGCTGAGCGCCACCGTGACGATCCAGCTGCCACGTGCCGGATGCACGCCCGACTGTGCGGCGACCTCGGCACTGGTGTCGATGTCGCTGCTTTTGCCCAGGGTTTGCAGGTTCTTGTGGACGCGGGAGAACAAACTGTTCACCAACTGTTGTCCAAGCACCACAGCGAGGCGCTCTTCCGTAGCCGTCACGCGCACCTGCGCCGGATCGGGCAGCGCGCCCTTGGCGCCGGCACTACCATAGCGATAGTTCAGCACGCTCAAGAGTATCTGCCGTTCGAGGGCAAAGCCCGTCTGGCTGGCCGGCGTGGAGAAACTCAGCCAGCGGTTCACGCTGTCCTCGTTTTCCACGCGCGACAAGGTCACGGCATCGATCTGGAAATTCCCCCAGTAGCGGCGACTCATCGGCTGGCGCAGGGCCACGGCCAGGTCGTCGCGCAGCTGGGCGCCGAATACATGCAGCAAATGGACAGGACGTCCAAGCAGACAGGAATCGAGGACTTGATGGCGCACAGTTTGATCTGTCTTGGTAAGGATTGTCATGTAGTGGTCATGTCGGTATTGCGGTGGCAGAACAAATTATACGGATCGCCCGAAATTAAATACAGCATCATCTTGACCTGGCGTACCGGTCTGCAAGCAAACGATTGCGCATCGTATCGCATGCAGGATGACTACGGTGCTGAACAATACATGAAAAAGCTAAATATTGCCATGTATCAATATTCCTTGAGGCAATCCTCTCTTTACTTTATAGTTGCCGCGAGGTAAGCTTATAGCGACAAAATATAGATTTGCAGTGCGCCATTCCGCTTACCTGATTCCGGTTTTCATGGCAGTTTCCAGTTCCGCTTATTGCCACCAGAAGAAACTTTTATCAGATAATTATTAGTTGTCATGGCCATGTGAATCACGTCGGCGCAGGTCTGCCGGGTTTGTTTGAATCTGCTTGAGCGGATGGTGTGGCAACTGATAAAACTGATGGGCCCTGTAAGCGGGCCGGGCAAGATGGCGCGGGATGTCATGCCTGCCGGAATGGCAACACCAGTAATTTCTGATTGATACGTCACCGCATATTGAAAGTAGAGGGCACGATGAGCAACGAACTCGCAGGTCTGATCAAGGCCGATCTGGCAGCACTGAGCAATGACGCGCACGCCCTGGGCGCCAGCATCGCGCCCGCCGCCCAGTTCGGCGCGCCGGAACAATCCGGCTTCTCCTTTGCGCAAAGCATGAAAGACGCCATCGGCAAGGTCAACGGCGATGACCGCATGGCGGCGCAGAAAATGAGCGACGTCGACAGCGGCAAGAGCGACGACATGGTCGGCGCCATGCTGGCCAGCCAGGAAGCGAGCCTGTCCTTCTCCATGTTGATGCAAGTGCGCAACAAGGTCATGGGCGCCGTCGACGAACTCATCAAACTGCCTCTGTAATCTTCACGTCCTGATCCACGCCCAGCCTCCCAGCGAAAGTTACCCCAAGTGATTACCCCCATGAAGTCCGCATTTGCGCGCTGGCGCCTTGGTGCCCAGCCCGCCATCCCGCCCGCCCTGCTGAAAAACCTGGTTCCCATCGTCGTGCTGGCCATCGGCATCACCGCCATGGTGACCATGTATGCCTGGCGCGACCAGGCCAACTACAAGCCGGTGTTTGGCGCGCGCGAAAAAGTGGCCGTGACGGACATGATGGCCACGCTGGACGCCGAACACATCCCCTACCGCCTGCATCCGGACAGCGGCCAGGTGCTGGTGCCCGACGCCATGCTGGGCAAGGTGCGCATGCTGCTCGCCTCGAAAGGCGTGACGGCGCAGCTGCCGGCCGGCCTGGAGCTGATGGACAAGAATGACCCGCTGGGCGTATCGCAATTCGTGCAGGACGTGCGCTTCCGCCGCGGCCTGGAAGGCGAACTGGCGCAAAGCATCATGACGATGGACGCGATCGCTTCGGCGCGCGTCCATCTGTCGATTGCGAAATCGACATCGTTCGTCGCCAGCGACGGCGACAAATCGTCCGCCTCGATCGTCGTGGCGCTGAAACCGGGCCGCACCCTGGCGCCGGAACAGATCGCCGCCGTCATCAACATGGTGGCCGGCAGCGTCGCCAGCCTGGCGCCCACGCGCGTGAGCCTGGTCGACCAGGGCGGCAACCTGCTGTCCTCGCACGTCGACCTGACGGACGGCTTCGACGCCTCGGCCGCCGGCAATGAAGGCGCGAAACGTTTCCAGGATGAAATCCGCCGCAACGTCACGGGCTTGCTGGGCCCCGTCATCGGCGAAGACAACTTCAAGCTCAGCGTGACGGCCGCCGTGAACAACGACCGCGTGGACGAAACGCTGGAAAAATACGGCGAAGCCCCGAAAGTAACGAGCGAAGCGATGCGCGAAGAGCAGGAACGCAACCGCACCGTGGCCGGCATTCCCGGCAGTCTGTCAAACCGTCCGCCAGCGGCTGCCGTGCCGGCACCGGCCGACGCCGCCGGCGCCGCACCCGCCGACGGCGCGCCGAAGCCGTCCGACGACGGCACGGCCCGCAAGAACGCCACCACGCGCCAGTACGCCTACGACCGCAGCATCACGCAGATCAAGCGCAGCCGTGGCCGCCTGGAAAAACTCAGCGTCGCCGTGGTCCTCAACAGCGCCGCCGCACCGAACCCGAAAACGGGCTGGACTCCTGCCGAACTGGGCAATATTGAAAAAATGCTCAACAGCGGCCTGGGCATCAACGCCCAGCGCGGCGACAGCCTGAGCCTGACGGCGCTGGCCTTCCCCGCCAAGCCGCCCGTGGCGCAGTGGTGGGAAGAGCGCGATACCGTCGTCGATTTCAGCAGCTGGCTGCTGTACGCACTGGGCGCCATCCTCGGCTACTTCCTGATCCTGCGTCCGCTGCTGCGCCTGCTGACCACGCGCCTGGCGCCGCCAGCACTGAAACAGCTCGACCCTGCCCTGGCGCTGGGTGGCAGCGCCGCCGCCGGCGCCAACGGCGCGGCCGTTGCCGGCGCGCCAGCCCTGGGCGTGAATGGCACACCGCTGGCGCTCGAAGGCGAAGCCGCCGGCGGCAGCATGCCGGTCGTGCCGCTGCTGGAAAACTATGACTTGCCGCCACCTGGCTCGGCGGTCGACGTGATGGTCGACCACCTGAAAGTGCTGGCTGAAAAAGAACCCGAGCGTGTCGCCGAAGTCGTCAAACAATGGATGCAGAAAAATGGCCGAACTCAACAACAATAATCCCTCCGACGGCGCCGAATACGAAAGCGCCAGCCTGAACCCCGTGGAACAGGCTGCCATCGTGCTGCTGAGCATAGGCGAAGAACAGGCGGCCAACGTGCTGCGCTGCCTGTCGCGCGAAGAATTGCTGGAAGTCACGCAAGTGATGTCGCGCATGAGCGGCATCAAGGTCGAGTCCGTGAAAACGGCGATGCAGACCTTCTTCGACGACTACCGCCAGCAAAGCGGCGTGCACGGCGCCTCGCGCAGCTACCTGAAGCGTTCGCTGGACATGGCGCTGGGCAGCGATATCGCAAATAGCGTGCTGAACAACATTTACGGCGATGCGATCCGCCCCAAGATGGCGCGCCTGCAGTGGGCTTCGCCAAAATGGCTGGCCGAATACATCGTCAATGAACACGTGCAGATGCAAGCCGTGTTCCTGGCCTTCCTGCCGCCCGCGCTGGCCGGCCAGATCCTCGACGCCCTGCCCGTCGAAGGCCGCGACCTGGTCTTGCTGAACCTGGCGCGCCTGGACGAGATCGACCGCGACCTGCTGGTCGAGCTCGACGAACTGGTGGGCCGCTGCCTGGGCACGCTCGACACGCAAAGCACCAGCGTGGAAGGCATCCGCCAGGCGGCCGAGATTCTCAACCGCATGCCCGGCAACCGCGCCGCGCTGGTCGAACTGCTGCGCGCGCACGACCCGGAAGTGGTGTCGGAAATCGAACTGAGCATGTACGACTTCCTGATCCTGGCCACGCAGAGCGATGTCACGCTCACGCGCATCCTGGAAGACGTGCCGATGGAACAGTGGGCCATCGCCCTCAAGGGCGCGGAACCGTCGATCCGCGACGCCGTGCTGAAAACCATGCCGCGCCGCCAGGCACAGAGCTTCGAAGACATGATGCGCCGTTCCGGCCCCGTGCCTTTGAGCCGTATCGAACAAACGCGCCAGGAAATCATGGCCACCGTCAAGGGCCTCGCCGATGCGGGCGAGATCGAAGTGCAACTGTTTGCTGAAGCGGTGATCGAATGAAACACTTCCGCTCGTATCGTTTCCCGCCCCTGTCGCAATTCATCGCCGCCGGTCAGCGTGCCTCCAACGAGGACACGGACGGCCAGTGGCAGGCGTCCGTCTCGGAAGGCTTCGAGCAGGGCCAGCGCGACGGCTACGAAGTGGGCCTGGTGCAAGGCCAGCAGGACGGCTACGACACCGGACGCAACGACGGCATGGCGCAGGGCCGCGAAGAAGGCCGCAACGAAACCCTGGTGGCGCTGGACCGCCTGGCGCGCCCCGTCGACGCCATCCTGCGCGACCTGAAAAAAGTGCGCGCCGACTACCGCGAAGCGCAGCGCAAGGAAGTGGTCGACCTGGTGGCCAAGGTGGCGCGCCAGGTGATCCGCGCGGAACTGGCGCTGCAGCCGGTGCAATTGCTGGCCCTGGTCGACGAGACCCTGGCCTCGATGCCGCCCACGCGCGAAGAAATCGACGTCTTCCTCAATCCGGAAGAACTCAAACGCATCAGCGAACTCGATCCGAAGCGCGCCAAGCGCTGGAACCTGATCGCCGACGCGCGCCTGGACGCGGGCGAATGCCGCATCAAGGCGGGCGACAATGAAGTCGACGCGGGCTGCCATCAGCGCCTGTCGGCCTGCATGGAACAAGTCAGCAGCCACCTGGCGCTGGCCGCCGAACACGCAGACCAGGGCGCGCCTGCATGATCGCCGACACGCTGCGCAGTTTCGAGATCGGCGATATCCCGGTCGCGACACCCACCGGCCGCCTGGTCGGCGCGTCCGGCCTGCTGCTGGAAAGCGCCGGCTGCCGCCTGCACACGGGCCAGCGTTGTCAAATTGAAACTGTGAGCGGCGAGTGGCTCGATGCGCAAGTCGTCGGCTTTCGCGAAAAACTGTCCTACCTGATGCCGTTCAAGAAGGCGACAGGACTGACCACCGGCGCCAGGGTTCTGCCCTTGCCCGACAAGGCCAGCCTGCAGATCGGCCCGTCGTGGCTGGGCCGCATGGTCAATGGCCTGGGCGAGCCGATCGACGACCTGGGCCGCCTCGGTGGCGAACACATCCTGGAAGTCACGCCGCCAAAAATTAATCCCCTGAAGAAACAACCGGTGGTCGAACCGCTGGACGTGGGCGTGCGGGCCATCAACAGCATGCTAACCCTGGGCAAGGGCCAGCGCGTGGGCCTGATGGCCGGTTCCGGCGTCGGCAAGAGCGTGCTGCTGGGCCTGATCACGCGCCAGACGGTGGCCGATGTCGTCGTCGTCGGCCTGATCGGCGAACGGGGCCGCGAAGTGCGCGAATTCGTCGAAAAGTCGCTCGGCGCCGAAGGCTTGAAAAAAGCCGTGCTGGTGATCGCCCCGGCCGATGAATCGCCGTTGATGCGCATCATGGCCACCGAACTGTGCCATTCGATCGCCGCCCACTACCGCGACCAGGGCAAGCACGTGCTGCTGCTGGTCGACTCGCTGACGCGCTATGCGATGGCCTTGCGCGAAGTGGCGCTGGCCCTGGGCGAGCCGCCGGCCACGCGCGGCTATCCGCCGTCCGTGTTTTCGAACTTGCCGCAACTGGTGGAAAGCGCCGGCAATGGCGCCCACCCGGACGGCAGCATGAGCGCCATCTACACGGTGCTGGCCGAAGGCGACGACCAGCAGGACCCCGTGGTCGACACGGCGCGCGCGATTCTCGACGGCCACATCGTGCTCACGCGCGAACTGGCCGAGCGGGGCCACTACCCCGCCATCGACATCGCCGCCTCGATCAGCCGCTGCATGGCGCAGGTGATCACGCCCACCCACATGCAGGCGGCGCGCGCGCTGAAAGCGTCGATGGCGCGCCATGCGCGCGTGCGCGACCTGATCCCGCTGGGCGCCTACGTGCCCGGCGCGGACCCGATCACCGACCGCGCCGTCCAGCTGCACGCGCCCATCGAAGCCTTCCTGTGCCAGGGCACCAAGGAAGAGGCGCCGATGGGGCCGTGCATCGAACAACTTGAACAGATCATGGCCTAGGAGCATACGTGAGCGACGCGCATACCATCCGCAACCTGACCACTCTGGTCGGCCTGCGCAGCACCGAAGTGGAACGCCTGCAAGGCGAAATGGCGGCGCAGACGGCCGTGCGCGAGCGCTACCAAAAAAACCTGGAGCGCTTGACGGGCCTGTACACGGATAGCGGCCCCAGCGGCGCCCTACCCCTGGCCCTGTCCGTCAACTGCGGCAACTTCAAGCAAGCCGTCATGCAGATGGCCGACCAGCACCGTACCGACCTGCATTTGCACGAAGCCAACATGGCCGTTTCGCAACGCGCGCTCAATACGGCCTGGGCCAAGCGCGAAGTGCTGGACCAGGTGCTGACGCAAAAGCAAAAGCATGTTGCAAATGAGCAACACCGAGTTGATGCCAAGCGGCAAGACGAGCTGGCGACGCAATTCTGGTTCCGCGGGCAGGTAAAATGAGGTTAGTGTAAGTTTCTTTCAGGAAAACTTCACGAAACGGGAATGGGGGTCGCCTTGTACCGGTATATCCCTTTATTCAGGAGTCTGGCATGGCAAACGTAATTACCGCACCACGATACGATCCGATCGTCACGGCAGAACAATTGGCTACCAAATCGGTGGCGGCGCAAAAGGCAGCCCTGGCGAATCAGACCACGCTGGCCAACAACACCAGCAGCGCGCTGGGCAACCTGAAATCGGCCATCTCGGCATTCCAGCTGGCGATGACGAGCATGACGTCCAGCAAATCGGTGCTGAGCCAGTCCGCCACCTTCAGCAATACCGCGTATGGCACGGGCACGGCCGGCATCAAGGCGGCGCCTGGCAGCTACGCGTTCTTTGTCGAACAACTGGCCACGGCCAGCCAGACTTCGTACGGCGGCTTGAGCAGCACCACGCCCGCCAACGGCGGCAACATGACCATCCGCCTCGGCGATCCGCTGGCCGCCGTCACCGCCGACAACGCCTTCGACATCGACCTGGCCGCCGCCAACAAGGATGGCGACGGTGTTCTGACACCGCAGGAAATCGCCGCCGCCATCAATGGCAACAGCAAGAATAATGCGCGCGTCACCGCTTCCGTCATCAATATCGGCAACCAGGCGCAACTGGTGCTGACGTCGAATCTCACCGGCGTCGCCAATGCCGTCTCGATCGATACCAACAGCGTGACGGATGCGGGCCTGAAGTCAGCGCTGCAGAGCGACATAAAAGCCATCGCAGCACCCAAGGACGCCATCGTCTGGCTGGGCGCGCAGGGTTCCGGCACCAAGATCACCCAGGCATCGAATACCTTCACCAACGTGCCTGACGTGAAAATGACGTTCACCAAGGCCATGACGGCAGGCGAGAGCCCGGTGACCGTGACCGTCGGCACCGACAGCGCCGGCACCATTGCCAATGTGCAAGCCTTCGTCGATGCCTACAACAAGCTGAAAAGCGTAATGGATGGCCTGGCCAGCCCCGGCAATCCGGAAAAAAATATCGCTGCCGGCATCTTTGCCCACGACTCCGGCCTGAACGCCCTGCGCACCAGCATGGGCGATGCCTTGCGCCTGAACGTCGATGGCGTATCGCTGGTAGCGTATGGCATTACCGCCCAGCGCGACGGCACGATCAGCCTGAATACCGCCAAGCTGACGGCCAAGCTGGCGGACAATCCTGGCGGCCTGGACAAACTGTTCGGCAATAACAGCCTGTCGGCCCCAGCCGGCGTGCTCGGCGGCCTGGACAAGGTGCTGGGACAGTGGAGCAATATCACCAAAGGCCAGATCACCCAGCGCATGGCAGCGACGGACAAGTTGCAGAAAAGCCTGGCCAAGAGCGCCGAACGCCTGACCAACCAGTACAACACTGCTTACACCCGTTTCCTGGACCAATATTCGCGCCTGCAAGTATTGCAGGAGCAAATGACCCGGAATTCGGACATGTTCGATGCCATGTTTAGTAACGATAAATCCTAAGGCGGACGTGCCTGCCGCGCCGCCACAGTTAACATAGCGAGAAGAGAATAATGTTGAACAATGAAGCTTACGGCAGCTACCATGCCGTCAACCTGGATTCCCAGACCGCCCGCGCCACACCGGTCGAACTGGTACTGGTGCTGACGGACGGCCTGCTGGAAGAACTGGCGCGCGCGCGCGGGCACATCGTGGGCAAGCGCTACGAGCAAAAGGCCATCAGCCTGGATAAATGCACGCAGATCATCAACGGTCTGTCGAGCTCGCTCGATTTCGACAATGGCGGCGAAGTGGTGGTCAACCTGGCGCGCCTGTACGACTATTGCGTGGCGCGCCTGTACACGGCCGGCATCAAGCTCGACCCGACGCTGATCGACGAAGTGACGACCTTGATGACCACCATCAAGCGTGGCTGGGTGGGCGTCCAGGCCAATAATGCCTAGGCGCGCTGCGCTGCAGCAGCTGAGCCGGCATTTGAGCGCGGCTGTCGCCCAGGCGGACTGGGAGGCGATGGAAAAACTCTCGGCCAGCCTGGCGAAAAACATTCCGCTGCTGGCCGAACGTGGCGCATGGAATGCGCTGGAACAAACAGAATTGTTGCAATTGCGCAAAATTCACGCGCAAGCGGTTAAAATTTGCTCTGCGGAAAAAGAACGCCTGGGGTTACACCTGGGTGCATTACAGGCAAATAAGGAAGGTTGGGTCGCCTACGCCGCACTCGGCGAATACGACTTGGACGGGAATCAAGCATGATCATGAACTTCAACACGGCGCCGGCCGCTCCGGCACCGGCAGCCTCCGCTGCATCCGCACCGGCGCCAGCGCCGGCACAGGCCGCTGCCTTGCCCAGCACGCCAGGCTATGGCAGCAGCGGGACAGCGCCCTCCGCCCTGCCCCTGTTTGCGCAGGTGCTCGATGTGACCGCCGTGGAAACGGCCGACGCCGGCGCACCCGCGCCTGCTCCCGCCAAGGACAGCGACAGCGACAGTCAGGCCGACAGCAGCCTGCCGGCCATGGCCGCCCCCGTCATCGGCTTGCCGGTGACGATGCTGCCGCCAACGGACGCGGCCGCAGCCGAGGCGCGCGCCGCAGCCCAGGCACAAACACTGGTGCAGGCGAATGCGGCGCAAGCCAACCCGGCACTCAACATCAGCCTGCATCCCGCTGCCGTCACCCTCACCGCGTCCGCGCCGGCAATGGCGCCAGCGCCAGGGCGCGACACGCGCGAACCGCTGGCCGCCGCCAACCCGGCGACCGCCGCCAAGGGCAGCGCGCCGGCACAGCCGTTCGAAGCGCTGCTGCAACAGGGCGCTCCCGTGACGGCCGCCGCCGCACCTGCAGCGCGCGAAGGCGAACGCGGCGCCGCGACGCCGGCCCCGGCCACGCCCAACCTGGGCTTGACGGGCGCAGTCGGCAATACGGCCACGGCGGCCCCGTCCGGCGACACCATCAAGCTCAACGGCCCTGCCCAGCAATGGCAGGAACCGCTGCGCGAAGCGCTGGGCGAACGCCTGCAGACGCAGATCGGCCGCAACAGCGAACACGCGACGATACGCCTCGACCCGCCCATGCTGGGCCGCATTGAAATTTCCATCCGCCACACGGCTGGCGCGCTGCAAGTGAACGTCACGGCGTCGAACTCGGAAGTGTTGCGCCAGTTGCAAGGCATCGGCGAAAACATGCGCAGCGACCTGGCGCAGCGCCAGTACACCGAGGTGGCCGTGAATATCAGCGCCACCCCGCGCAGCCCCGCCGCCCAGGCGTTTGCCGAAGGCGATGCGC
The DNA here is from genome assembly GCF_030397705.1 of Janthinobacterium sp. SUN100. Taxonomy (NCBI): domain Bacteria; kingdom Pseudomonadati; phylum Pseudomonadota; class Betaproteobacteria; order Burkholderiales; family Oxalobacteraceae; genus Janthinobacterium; species Janthinobacterium sp. SUN100. The sequence goes on from NZ_JAPUBU010000007.1 coordinate 203,065, forward strand.
GCGGCCAGCGTCAACCGGGCCGCCAGAGCGACGACGCGGAACCGGGACGCGCCCTGTCCGACGGCAGCCCTGCCGGTACCACTTACGCCATGCATGAGCGAGAGACTGCCTGATGAATATGAAAATGAAACTGATAGGCGGCTTTGTCGCCGTGGCCGTGCTGGCCGCCGGCGCCGCTGGCGGCGCCATGTGGTACCTGGCCAAGCCGGTTGCCGGCCATGCCGAGGTGGCCGAAGCCAAGACCCCGCCGCCGGCCACAGGCAAGAAGGCGCGCAAGTTCCTCACGCTGGACAAGGTCATCGTGATGCTGCGCCGCGGTCCCGGCGAAGGCGAAACGCATTACCTGTCGGCCGACCTGGTGATCGCCACCACCGAGGAAAAGGAAAAGCTGACCAAGGACCACTTGCCGCTGATGCGTTCGATCGCCGTCAGCACCCTGTCAAGTTTCCCGATGGACAAGGCACAGACGATGACGGTGGAGCAATTTGCCGAACAGATCAACAAGGCCTTCAATGTCAGCTATGAACGCGAACAGATGGAAAAACCGTTCACCGAAGTCATGGTCGGCAAGCTGATCATTGAATAAGCCAACACGCCAGCCGACCTAGTGGGAGATCCCTTGGCCTATGTAGAGCAATACCAGGAAGCGTATGGCGCCGGCGAATATGCCGCCGCCAGCGCTTGCGCGGCAGTGCTCAGTGTTGCCGAAGAACAACAACATCTGGTGGCGTACTCCCCTTTGGTGAAACGCATCGTGCGCCAGCTCAATTCGCAGGTGTCGGGCGCCATCGACCGCGACGACATGGAACAGATCGGCCTGATGGGCTTGCTCGAAGCCTTGCGCCGCTACGGCGTGCCGGACCAGTCGTTCGGCAGCTATGCCAGCCTGCGCATCCGCGGCGCCATCCTCGATGAATTGCGGCGCCAGGACTGGCGTCCGCGCGCCGTGCGCCAGGAAAGCCACCGCCTGCGCGACAGCGTGCGCGCCCTGACCCGGCGCCTGGGACGCGAGCCGCTGGAAGCGGAAATCATGGCGGCCCTGAAGCTGACGCCGGAAGCCTTCCAGGAGTACCAGCTGGCGGAAAACGCCGAGCTGATCGCCAGTTTTGATGAAGTGCTGCAGGAAAGCCTGGGACAAGCCGACAGCGCACCGAGCCCAGAAGAGCAATTGATGGTGCGGCGCAGCCTGGAACAGGCGCTGCGCACGCTGGACGAACGGGAACAGCGCGTGATCCAGATGTATTACGAATTCGAACTGAGCTATAAAGAAATTGCCGCCGTGCTAGACCTGAGCGACGCCCGCGTCTGCCAGTTGAACAAGACGGCGCTGGGCAAGATGAAAACCATGCTGCAAGACGCATAAGTTTCAGCACTATCCATCAAATTGACGCAGCACAATGACGCAGAAAGGCAGTTGACATGGTAATTATCGGTATCTTAATCGTGATGGGGTGTGTATTCGGAGGCTTCGCCCTGATGGGCGGCACCGTCCACGCGATCTGGCAACCGGTCGAGTTGATCATCATCATCGGCGCCGCCGTCGGCGCCCTGGTGCTGGGCAACCCCAAGCATGTACTCGGTGAAATGCTGCACCAGATGCGCAAGATCGTCACGCACAAGAAGCAAGGCTCGGAATTCCAGCGCCAGTTGTTGCTGCTGATGTATGAACTGCTGCAAACGGCCGCCGGCGGCCTGAAGGCGCTCGATGCCCACGTCGAGGCGCCGCGCGAAAGCGCCCTGTTCCAGCGCTATCCGCTGGTGCTGGAAGAGCCGAAGCTGCTGGCCTTCATCGTCGACAACTTCCGTTTGATGGCGATGGGCAAGATCAACGCGCATGAGCTGGAAGGCGTGCTGGAGCAGGAACTGGAAGCCATCCACGACGAATTGCTGCAACCGTCGAAATCCTTGCACAAGATCGCCGAAGCCATGCCCGGCTTCGGTATCCTGGCCGCCGTTCTGGGCATCGTGATGGCCATGAATTCCGTGGCCGACGGCGCCGATGCGGCGGAAATCTCGGAAAAAGTGGGCGCCGCCATGGTCGGTACCTTCATCGGCATCTTCTTCTGCTACGGCGTGCTCGATCCGATGTGCAACATGATGAAACAGCTGGTGGGCGAGGAAGGCTCGACCATGGAATGCGTGAAGGTCGTGCTGGTCACGCACGTGGCGGGCAAACCGCCCCTGCTGGCCATCGATGCGGGCCGCCGCCTGGTGCAGCTGAACATCAAGCCTAGCTTCGCCCAGCTGGAAAGCTGGATCAATGCGCTGGAAGATGGCGGCGCCGAACAAGAGCAAGGCCAAGGCCGGGGAGGCCGCCGTGCTAAAGCCGCATGAGAAACATGAACAGGCCATCATCAAGCGTGCCGGCCGCAAGCACGACGACGATGGCCATGGCGGCGCCTGGAAAGTAGCGTTCGCCGACTTTTGCCTGGCCCTGCTGTCGCTCTTCCTCGTGCTGTGGCTGATGGCCGCGCGCGAGCAGCAGGCGATGAAGGAAATCATGATGGATGCGTCGGCAGGCAGCCGCCAGGGCGAAGGCCAGGGCGTCATGCCGGAACAGAAAGGCGGCCCGCGCGGCAGCCTGATCGAGCGCTTCCCCATGCCCCGCAAGGGCACGGGCGACACGCGCACGGAAGGCAAGCAGATGCAGGACGGCAAGGCTGGCGCCGCACCGCAAAACCAGACCAAGGTCAGCTACCAGTCGCCGGAAGACCTGCTGAGCCTGTCGCGCGCGCTCGATAAGCTCAGCGATGAAGCGGGATTGAAGAGCAATTTGCAATCCGTGATCACGCCGTACGGCTTGCGCGTCATGCTGCACGACACGGACAAGCAAGGCATGTTCGTGCGCGGCAGTGCCGTGCCGACCGACCGCTTCCGCAAGCTGCTGCGCCAGATGGGCCCCGTGTTTGCGCAAATGGATAACCAGATGCTGATCGTCGGCCACACCGATTCGATGCAATACGCCAATACCGGCTATGAAGGCTTTTCGAACTGGACCCTGTCGGCCAACCGCGCCATGTCGGCGCGCGCGCAATTGTTGATCGGCAGCATGAGTCCGGACAGCGTGCTGCAAGTGGTGGGCATGGCCGACCGCGCGCCGCTGGACGTAAAAAACGCCAGCGCCGGCATCAACCGCCGCATCGAACTGTTAATATTGACGCGTGGCCAGGCTGACAGCATCGCCGCCATGTTCGGCATGGCCGGACAAAAGCCGCAGGGCGAAGAATTGCAAGTGGGCGAACCGGACTCGGGCACCTTGCAGCGCCTGCGCGAGAAACTGGGCTTGCCCGCAAAGAAGGAGCGGGATGAGCATGCAAATTAAGGGCAAGGGACAACGTATGAAAATCTCCTCCGGCAATACCGGCGCTGCCGTACGCAGCAGCGCCGTCGCGCCGGCCGAGGCGATCGCCGAGAACGCGGGCGCCGCCGGCGCCATGGGCGGCTCGTCGGCCGGGGCGGAACTGCAATCGGCCGTGCTGCAACCGGCCATGACCGCCCTGCGCGCCATGCCCGAAATCGACCATGAGCGCGTGGCCATGCTGCGCGATGCGCTGGCCAAGGGCGAATTGCCGTTCGATCCGTCGAAACTGGCAGGCTTGATCCAGCGTTTCCACGGCGGCGAATCGTGACCGCGCCGCGCAAGGGCATCACGCGCCAGGAAGCCATGCGCCGCGTGCTGCAAGGCATGGCGGATGACCGCGCCGGCTATGCCGCCCTGCAAACCGTGCTGGAAGAGCAATTCCAGGCCACCTTGCACCATCAGAGCGCGCAATTGACGGCACTGGCCGACCAGGTCATCGCCGCCGTCGAGCCTCTCGATGCGCGCCGCCGCCAGCGGGTCAGCCTCGTCACTGCCCTGCTGGGCCCGCAAGGCGATATGCCGCAATTGTTTGCGTTGTTGCAAGATGACGCGCGCGCCACCGCCGAACGCGACTGGGCCGCGCTCGAGCAGATGGTGCTCGAATGCAAGCGACTGAATGCCCGCAACAGCGATTTGTTAACAGAGCAGTACAGCATCATGCAGCGCGTGCTGCATGGCGAGGAAGATACCTATGCGCCAGGCTGATTTTTCACAGATGGGCGCCATGGCGGCGACGCCGTCGACGATGGCGACGAATGCCGTGCAAAGCAATATGCACGCCACCCCTGCCACGGCAGGCGCCGGCAGTTTCAGCAACGTGTTCCGGCAAGTACAGGGCGAAGTGGCCCGCTTCATCGAACAGGGCGGCGGCAACGCCACCAGCCTGAACCCGCAAGGCCGCGCCTACCTGGAACAGAGCCAGCCCGTCAATGTGCTGGGCAGCATCAACCAGGGCGGCGAGATCGGCGAAACACAGCAGCAATTCCTCGCCTCGATCAAGCCATGGACGCAGGAAACGGGCGCGCGCCTGGGCGTGGCGCCGGAAATCGTCGCCGCCCACGCGGCGCTGGAATCGGGCTGGGGCCAGCGTCCGCTGCGCCAGGGCACGGGCGCGGACACGAATAATCTATTCGGCATCAAGGCCGGCGGCAAATGGCAAGGCGACGTGGCCAGCAATGTCACCACCGAATACGAGGCGGGCAGCGGCACGGCCCTGAAGAAAACGGAACGTTTCCGCAGTTATCCGGACCAGGCCAGCGCCTTCCGCGACTATGCGCAAGTATTGCTCGACAATCCCCGCTACCGCGCCGCCCTGAACACGGGTAGCGACGCGGGCGCTTTCGCGCAAGGCCTGGCGCGCGGCGGCTATGCCACCGACCCCAACTATGCCGCCAAGCTGACCCAGCTGGCGACGCGTTTGCAGCGCACGGCCGCCGCAGACTGATTCTCTTAACGGCCGGGAAGTTCGGCCGGTTCCACCACGCCCGCATCGACCACCCTGGCACGTATCACCGTGCCGCTGGTGGCGTTGCGCACGCGAATCACCTCGCCCAGCGCGCCCGGATCCAGCGCTTCGCCGGACATGCTCACCTCCACCTGCTCCTTGCGGGCCACGATATTCACCGCACTGCCCCGCTTGATCAACACGGGCGACGCCAGTTGCCCTTGCCGCAGCACTTCGCCGGCACGCAAGCTGCGCCGGCTCGACAGGCCAACGGCGCCGGGCAAGGAGGAAATACTGTCCGGCACCATCGTCACGTCGCGCCGCGCCAGGGTCACGTCGCCCTCCTGCAACGGCGTATTCGCCGTCACGGGGGCGCTCGTCACCGCGACCTGGGCCGTGATGCTGCCGCGCGCCAGCATTTCATAGCGCCAACCGTTGCTTCCAGGACACACTGCCACGAAGCGCATGCGCTGCGCCGAACGGCTGTCCGCCGTTTCCAGCGCGACGGGCGCCGCGCACGCCGGCACGGGGCGCGTGCTTTTGACCACGGCCACTTGAAACTGCGGTTCCAGCAGTCCCGCCGAGGCTGCTTGCTGCACCAATTGCTCGCGCGCCAATTGTTCCACACGCGAAAATATATTGTCGGCTGGCAATTCTGCGCATCCTGCACTACTATATAGGCTGGTCAGTAAAAAGAGGCCCGGAAGCAGTATGTGACGACATTGCGCCTTGTTCCACATCACGGAATAGTTCTCAAAGTAAATCATTGCTAACCTTAATCAAAGATACTGAAGCGGCATGACCTTACCATGCGTCAACATGACCAGGCTGGGATTTTACCTCTGCACCACCTATTTTCTGGCCCGAACCTCAAAAAGCACGATCGAATTCAACACAAAGGATGACCATGGGGATTAATTTCAAGGATGCGCTGGGCGTGCACGCCGATGCACTCGCGCTGCGTGCCGACCGTACACGCGTACTGGCCGCCAACATCGCCAATGAAAACACGCCCGGCTTCCAGGCCATGGACATGGATTTCGGCAGCGCCCTGCAGCAGTTGCAGGACAATGAGGCGGGCCTGCTGTCGACCGATGACGATGCCAGCGCCCTGTACCGCGTCCCCTACCACCCCAGCCGCGACGGCAACACCGTCGAAATCGGCGTCGAGCAGGCGGCGTTCTCGCAGAATGCCACCGACTTCCAGACCAGCCTCACTTTCGTCAACATGAAACTGAAGGGTCTGTCCAAGGCCATTTCCGGACAATAAGGATCAGCATGAGCTTCCAGGACATTTCCAAGATCGCCGGTTCGGCGATGGCGGCGCAAACCGTGCGCCTCAATACCATCGCCAGCAACCTGGCCAATGCCGATTCCGTTGCCGGTTCCGAAGGCGAAACCTACCGCGCGCGCAAGCCCGTGTTTGCGGCCGTGATGGACGGCCCTGGCGCCAGCGGCGCCGGTGGAAGAGTACAGGTCCTCGACGTGGTGCAAAGCGATGAGCCGCTGCGCAAGGTCTATGAACCGGGCCACCCGATGGCCAATGCCGATGGCATGGTGTTCTATCCCAACGTCAATCAGGTTGCCGAGATGACCGACATGATGTCGGCGTCGCGCGCGTTTGAAACAAATGTCGAAGTTCTGGGCCGCATCAAGTCGATGCAGCAATCGCTCCTCAAATTAGGTGAAGCATAATCCATGGAAACCAACCTCTTTACAAATAACACCAGCGGCAGCAATAGCAACAGCAATGCCGTCAAGTCGCAAAGCAATGCCACCCAGGATATGTTCACCAAGTTGCTGGTCGCGCAGATCAAGAACCAGGATCCCCTCGCGCCGACCGATCCGAGCCAGTTCGTCAATCAATTGACGCAGCAGGCGCAGACGGAGGCGATGCAGAATCTGTCGGCGCTGACCAGCGCCAATGCCAGTGTGCTGCAATCGATGCAGGTGCTGGCCCTGGGCGCGCAAGTGGGCTCCGAAGTCATGGTCAACACCGAAACGGTGCAGCTCGACAAGAGCAAGGTCAGCGGTAGCATCGCGCTGGCCGCCAGCACCACCAAGACCACAGTGACCCTGAAAGGCCTGGACGACAAGGAATACAAGATCGAACTGGGCGCCAAGTCGGCCGGTACCGTTCCATTCACCATCGACCCCGTGGCTTTGGGCTTGCCTGCCGGCACCTATAGCATGGCGGTCACCACCAGCGGCGCTGAAAAACCAACGGTCGACATTGCAGGCAAGCTCAACAGCGTGCGCCTGTCGTCCGGCGGCAGCATGATTTTGAGCGTGTCGAACCTGGGCGAAGTCAACCCTGGCGCGATCACCGGCTTTAACGGCAAGACGGCCTGATCCGCTCGCCCCTTCGTTTCCTGCACACTAATCTCGTCCTTCACTAAAGGAAGTCAACATGAGTTTCGACATCGCCCTGTCCGGTATCCAGTCCATCAACCAACAGTTGAACAGCACCAGTAACAATATCGCCAATGCCGGCACCTACGGTTTCAAGAGCAGCCGCGCCAACTTTTCGGCCATGTACGCCGGTTCGCGCGCCACGGGTACGGAAATCGGCTCGATCACGCAAAGCATGTCGCTCAATGGCGGCGTGCTGAACACGGGCCGCGCGCTCGACGCGGCCATCGATGGCCGCGGCTATTTCGTCGCGCGCGATGCGCAGAACACCATGAGCTACAGCCGCGTCGGCATCTTCTCGGCCAGCAATGAAGGCAAGCTGATCGACTCGAACGGCCGCCTGGTGCAGGGCTACGCCGCCGTCAAGGGCAGCACCACCCTGGGCACCATGGGCGACATGAACATTCCGACGGGCCAGATTCCCGCCGTGGCGTCGACCAAGCTGGCATACGCCGCCAACATGTCGTCCGAATGGCCCATCAAGGCTGGTCCCTTCGACAAGACCAACGAACTGACCTACAACAGCGCCAAGTCGTCGATCATCTACGATTCGCTGGGTGCCAAACACGCGCTGGGCCAGTACTTCGTCAAGACGGCAGCGGGCGTGGACGTCCACTACACCCTCGACAACGTCACTGTGGGGCCGGTGACGAGCATGACCTTCGACACCTCCGGCAAGCTGAACATGACCGCGCCGGTCCCGCTGACGCTGGGCACGCCGACAGGCGCCGCGCCGCTGTCGATCGCCATCGACTACACGGGCACCACCCAGTTCGCCGGCGAAGCGAACACCTCGACCGACCGCGCCGACGGCTATGCCTCGGGCACCTACACGGGCGTGGAACTGGCCAACGACGGCTCCGTCGTGGCGAAATACACGAACGGCCAGAAGCAAAGCATCGGCGTGATCGCCCTGGCCACCTTCCCCGACGAAGGTGCGTTGACGGCCGTCAACGATACCAGCTGGGTCGCCTCGACCACGTCCGGCACCGCCATGTATGACCGTCCAGGCGTCGGCATGGCCGGCAAACTGGTGACGAGCTCGCTGGAACAGTCGAACGTCGACATCACCTCCGAACTGGTGGGCCTGATGACGTCGCAGCGTAACTACCAGGCGAACTCGAAGGTCATCTCGACCGAGAACGCCATGCTGCAATCGCTGATGCAAGCGCTGTAATCCACGATACGCAAAGGTAAAGAGCAATGGATGCGCTGATTTATACCGCCATGAGCGGGGCCGACCGTGCCCTGCGGGCACAGCAGGTACACGCCAACAACCTGGCCAACATCGAAACGGGCGGCTTTCGCGCCAACCTGGAAGTGTCCACTGCCCAGCCGTTGCAAAACGGCTATGGCTACGACGACCGCCACATGACGCAGACGCAGTCGAGCGCCATCGGCACGCGCACGGGCGCCATCAAGGAAACGGGACGCGAACTCGACGTGGCCGTCACGGGCCCCGGCTTTCTTGCGGTGCAGTGGCAAAACGGCGAAGCCTACACGCGCGCCGGCGCCATGGATCTCGATGAAACAGGCGCGCTGACCATCAATGGCCGGCCCGTGCTGGGCGAAGGCGGTCCGATCACGATTCCCGAGCACACCAGCCTGTCGATCGGCAGCGATGGCACGATTTCCATCCAAGTGCCGGGCACCGCGCAAATGCAGACGGTCGACAAGCTCAAGCTGGTCAACGCCGAAGCGGGCGAGCTGACCAAGAACGAGGCGGGCCTGATCGTGGCGCGCGGCGGCGAAGACTTGCAAGCCGATCCGACGGTACGCATCCGCGACCGCCACCTGGAAGGCAGCAACGTCTCGGCCGTCGAGGAAATGGTCGCCACCATGAGCCTGAACCGCAGTTTCGAGATGCAGATGAAAATCTTCAAGGCCAGCGATTCCATGACGGAATCGGGCAACCGCCTGCTGGGCGCCTGAGCCCCACGCCAATCTATTACTAGGAGCAACACATGAATCCAGCAATGTGGATCAGCAAGACCGGCGTGCAGGCACAAGATGCCAAACTGCAAGCCATCGCGAATAACCTGGCCAACGTCAACACCGTCGGTTTCAAGCGCGACCGCGTCGTCTTCGAAGACCTGTTTTACCAGGTCGAGCAGCAGCCGGGCACGCAGCGCGCCGACAACACCCTCTCGCCTTCGGGCGTACAGCTGGGTAACGGCACGCACATGGTCGGCACGCAAAAGGTGTTTACCACCGGCAGCCTGCAAACGACGAGCCGCGAATTCGACGTCGCCATCACCGGCAACGGCTTCCTGCAGGTGCTGCGCCCGAACGGCGAAGCGGCCTACACGCGCGCCGGCCAGCTGGGCATCAATGAAAACGGTGTGATGGTCAACGCCCAGGGCTTGCCCCTGGTGCCGCAGATCACCGTCCCGAACAACGCCACGGCCATCACCATCGGCGAAAACGGCATGGTCACGGCCACCGTGCCGGGCAATGTCAACGGCACCCAGCTGGGCCAGCTGAACCTCTCCAGCTTCGTCAACCCGACGGGCCTCTTGGCACTCGGTGAAAACCTGTTCCAGGAAACGGCATCGAGCGGCACGCCGACGGAAGGCCGTCCCGGCGAAGGCGCCCTGGGCAAGCTGAAGCAGTTCGCGCTGGAAGGCTCGAACGTGCAGGTGGTCGAGGAGATGGTCGACATGATCGCTGCCCAGCGCACCTATGAAATGAACACCAAGGTGCTGTCGGCCGCCGACAATATGCTGCAATACCTGGCGCAAGCGGCACGCTGATGACAGTCGCCATGAAAGCCACGGCAGCCATGCTGCTGGTATTGATGGCCGGCTGCGCCAGCCAGCCGGCCGCGCCGGTGGCGCCGAGCTTTTCCGATACGCCGCTGCCCGTGGCGCCGCGCAGCGCTGCGCGCGGCGGCGTGGCCGGCGGCGTGTTCAATCCCGACGCAAGCCTGGACCTGATCTCGGACAGCCGCGCCTTCCGCGTCGGCGACGTCGTCACGGTGGCGCTGCAGGAAACCACGCAGGCCAGCAAGAAGGCGGGCACCTCGTTCAACAAGGGCTCGTCCGTCGGCGTGAAGGCGGCCAATATCCTCGGCAAGACCCTCCCCAAGACGGGCGTCGACCTGTCGGCCGACCGCAACTTCGCCGGCGACTCGACCAGCACGCAGCAAAATGCGCTGTCCGGCGCCATCACCGTGATCGTGCAGGAAGTCCTGCCGAACGGCTTGCTTCGCGTACAGGGCGAAAAAACCCTGACCCTGAACCAGGGCGAGGAATTCGTGCGCCTGCGCGGCTACCTGCGCGCGGCCGACATCGATTCCAGCAACCAGGTCTCGTCCTTGCGCATTGCCAATGCACAGATCGCCTATTCCGGCCAGGGCACCCTGGCCGAAGCCAATACACCAGGCTGGCTGACGCGCTTCTTCGTCGGCCCATGGATGCCGTTTTAAGGTGACCTCATGAAATTTCGTTCCGCCCTGCCCCTGGCAGCCATGCTGGCCGCGCTCTCCGGCTTTGCCCTGCCCGCCAGCGCTGCGCAAGTGCTGCGCAACCTGGTCAGTATCGAGGGCGTGCGCGACAACCCGCTGGTCGGCTACGGCCTCGTCGTGGGCCTGAACGGCAGCGGCGACACCACCCAGGTGAAGTTTTCCAGCCAGTCCGTGGTCAACATGCTCAAGCAGTTCGGCGTGAAGATGCCGGACGGCGCCGAAGCGAAAAGCAAGAACGTCGCCACCGTCATGGTCAGCGCCGTGTTTCCACCAGGGTACCGTCGTGGCCAGGCCATCGACGTCACCGTGTCTTCCCTGGGCGATGCGAAAAGCTTGCGCGGCGGCACCCTGCTGCTGACGCAATTGCGCGCAGCCGACAATGAAACGTATGCGCTGGCGCAAGGCAACGTCGTCGTCGGCGGCCTGAACGCCACCGGCAAGAGCGGCTCGTCCGTCACCGTCAACACGCCCACTTCGGGCCGCATTCCCAACGGCGCCAACATCGAGCGCGAGATTCTCAGCGATTTCTCGACCAAGCCGACCGTCACCCTGAACTTGCGCCACCCGCATTTCGAGACGGCCATCAATATCGTCGAAGCCGTCAACCGCCGCTTTGGCGCCGTCGCCACCACGCGCGATGCCACCAGCGTGGAAGTGCTGGCGCCGGAAAACCCGACCCAGCGCGTGGCCTTCATGGCCAAGCTGGAAGCCTTGAGCGTCGACGTCGGCGTCGATACGCCGAAAGTGGTCTTCAATTCGCGCACGGGCACCGTCGTCATCGCCGAAGGCTTGCGCGTGAAGGCGGCCGCCGTCACGCACGGCTCGCTCAAGGTCGTCATTTCCGAAAGCTCGGCCGTCAGCCAGCCGGCGCCGTTCGGCCGCGGCCAGACCACCGTCACGCCGCAATCGAAGGTGTCCGTCGACCAGGGCAACGGCAATATGTTCAAATGGCCGGCCGGCGCCAAGCTGCAATCGATCATCGACGTGGTCAACAGCCTGGGCGCCTCGCCCGATGACATCATGGCAATTTTACAAGCCCTCGACCAGGCTGGCGCCATCGAAGGCGAACTGGTGGTCATATGATGAATATCAACGACAGCAGCAGCGCCCTGCCCTCGGCGCTCGACGACCGCTCCCCTGCGGCTGCCACGCCGGCCGACCCGCGCTATGCGGCCAAGGCCACCGAGGCGGCCGTCAAGTTCGAGGCGTTCTTCATCTCGCACATGCTGCGCCAGATGCGTTCGGGCACGCGCGAGATGGCGGGCGAAGACAGCGTCTTCAAGGACCCCATCAACAGCGACATGCTGGAAATGGCAGACAACCTGGTGGCCGACAAGGTGGCCGGCCAGCGCGCCTTCGGCATCGCCGACGCCATCCTGCGCCAGCTGCTGCCGGCGGCCGGCGGCCCCGTGGCCGCCAAAAGCACTGTCAATACCGACAATATTGCGGCACCGCTTAATAAATCCGTCTGAAGCGTCGCCTGTACAAGGTAACAACGATTCAATGCTTGCCCACCCGCACGCGCCACACTCTTCACGAAAGAAACTTGCCCAATGAGCATCATCAGCAATGCATTGTCAGGCAGCATCGCCGCCCAGGCCGCACTCAATGCGGCCAGCCAGAACATCGCCAACCTGCAAACGGCGGGCTACACGCGCCAGGGCGTGCTGTTGTCCTCGCTTGGCGCCGGCGTGGGCGTACGCTCGGCCGGCAATGGCGTGGAAGTGTCCGCCTTGCTGCGCTTTGCCGATGCCTATAAAAGCCAGCAAATGTGGCGCGCCGCGTCCGACCAGGGCGCCCGTTCGCAGACCCAGCCTTACCTGACCCAGCTCGAGCGCGTGATGGGCGACGATGCGTCCAGCATCAGCAACGGCATCGACGGCTTTTTCGCCGCCCTCAACGCCTCGGCCGTCGACCCAACGTCGACGCCGCTGCGCCAGCAGATCGTCACCTCGGCCGACGCCATGGCACAGCGCTTCAACAGCATCAGCACCGTCATGGCCAACCAGTTGCTGTCGGTGCAGCAGCAACGCGCAGCGATCGTGCCGCAAGCCAATACCACGCTGGCCAACATCGCCGCGCTGAACCAGCGCATCAGCACCTCCACGGCCGCGGGCACGAACGTGTCGTCGCTGATGGATGCGCGCGACCAGCTGATCGATGGCCTGGCCGCGCAAATGGGTATCGACGTGCTCGACCAGCCGGACGGCTCGCGCAATGTCGCGCTGAAGTCGGGCCAGCCGCTGGTCATCGGCAGCATTGCCGGTACCCTGACCAGCAACATGACGAACACGGGCGACCAAACCCTGACACTCGATTTCGCCAAGTCCTCGTACAACCTCGACCTGTCAGCCATCGGCGGCCAGATGGGCGGCCTGGGCGAGTTCGAAAAAAATACCTTGAAGCCGCTGCAACAGTCGCTGCAAGACCTGGCCACGCAGCTGACCAACAAGGTCAACGCACAGCTGGCCCTGGGCAAGACCATGACCGGCACATCCGGCGGCCCCCTGCTGGCCTACGCGAATGGCAAGCTGAGCATTACTCCCGGCTTCAACGCCAAGGATCTGGCCCTGTCGCTGACGGGTGCGGCTGGCGACAGCGGCAACTTGCAGAAATTGATCGAGATCAAGAATCAGCCGATCACCGTCAGCTGGGTCGGTTCCGTGCTGATGAGCGATGCGGACACGCAACTGGTCGGCAAGCTGGGCATCTACAGCCAGCAGAACCAGGCCTTGCTGAAGACGGCCAACACGGTGCGCGCACAAGCCATCGATGACTGGAAGTCCACCAGCGGCGTGAACAAGGACGAGGAAGCGATGAGCCTGGTCGAATTCCAGAATATGTATCAAGCAAACATGAAAGTCATTTCCGTGGCGAATAGCTTGTTTGACGCCACTTTGCAAATGATGGGTTAAGGAGAAGATCATGCGTGTCGCCAGTAGCCAGTACCAATCGCTGATCAATATTTCGCTTCAGCAAAACCAGGAACGCATCAATTACCTGACCCAGCAGATGTCTTCGGGTTTGCGCATCCAGCTGCCATCGGACGATCCGATCGGCAACGTGCGCATTTCGCGCCTGACGCGCGAGCAAGCCATGGTCACGCAATACCAGGACAATATCGCCACCGTGAAGGTGCGCCTGCTGAAGAATGAAAACTACCTGTCGAGCATGGTCACCGACATGGGCCAGGCGCGCGACCTGCTGGTGTGGGCCGCCGACGGCAGCAATACGCCTGGCGACCTGAATGCGATGACGCAATCGCTGACGGCCATGCGCGACAGCGTGCTGTACACGGCCAACCTGAAGGACCAGGAAGGCCGCTACATGTTTTCCGGCACCGCTACCGATCAGCCCGCGATCAAGTACGACCCGACGGCAGCCGTCGGCTCACGCTACAGCTACATCGGCAATACCGATACGCAGACTGTCGTGGTCGGCAATGGCGTGACACAGGCGGCCAACGTCGACGTGAAAAACCTGGAAGTGTGGCTCAACAAGATCGACCAGGTCGTCACTACCCTCGGCGCGCCGGGCGTCAACCCCAACGATCCGGCCGTGCGCGCCATCGTCAACGATGGCCTCGGCGGCACCGATGATGGCATGGATTTGCTCTCCGGCAAGATCGCCATCTTCGGCGGCGCGCAAAACATCCTCACCACGCTGTCCGGCAACCTGGCCAATGTGTCGCTGTCGAACAATTCGGCTCTGCTGGACTTGAAAAAGACCGACATGGGCGCGGCCGCCATTGAACTGACCGGCTACCAGACGGCCCTGCAGGCAACCTATAAAGCCTACGCCAAGGTTGGCACCATTTCCCTGTTTGATCTTCTCTGACCATCATGCAAATCGTTCAGACTTCCTCCTCGTCCGGCGTCAATGCCAAAGGCGCCGGCACAGCCCGCGTCGTCGATGACGCGTCCGCCGCGGTCAAAGGCGGCGCCAGCGCGCGCAGCGACGCGCCGGCGGCGAGGAGTTCGACGGCGAGCCTGCAGCGTGGCCTGAGCAACTGGGATCACCAGCTGCAGGGAGAAATTTCTAACGCGCAACAAACCCTTGACTACCTGGACCGCAGCAGCAGCCAGCTGCAAGCGCTGAAGAGCGAACTGGCGGCCAAGCTGGCCGCGCGCCAGGGCCGCGAAGGGCAAGTCGAGGCCAGGGTACGCCAGTTCAGCAATACCTGGCGCCAGCGCGCCAGCGCCTCGGGCGGCACGCTCGACGCACAGCTCAGCTATACCAGCCCGCAGGCGGCACAGCAAAACTTCAGCATCCGCGGCCTGACCATGGCCAGCCTGCAGGAAGGCCCACAGGAAGTGCTGGCCTTTTCCGTCGGCGGCGCGAACCAGGCCTTGCGCTCGGTCAACATCGAACCTGGCTTGAGCCAGAGCGAAATCGTTTCCCGCTTCGACCGCGCGCTGATGCCGTCCGGCATCGGCGTCAAGCTGGGCCAGAACGGCGAACTGGTGTTCAGCACCTCGGAAGCGGCCTGGGCCAACGTGCGCGACAGCCTGTCCGTGCGCGGCAGCGGTATCCGCTACCCGACCGGCCAGATGAGCCGCGTGCGCACGGATGCGGAACCGGCCGCCATCGCCCCGGAAGAATGGAATACCGGCGACACGGAAGCCCTGCGCGCCACCTTGCAGCAAGTGGTGCAGGCGCTGGCCCAGTTGCAGGCGGCGCGCAGCTCCGTCAGCCTGGCCCTGGCGCAAGCCACGGGACGGGTGGCCCGCGCGCAACCGGTGCAAGTGCATGTCAGCATGGATACCTTGGCGGAAAACTTCATGGAAAAGGCCCGCCAGCCCGGCTATGAATCGCTGCTGGCGATCAGCTCCGCGCTGGTCGGCATCAGCCGCGAACGCGTCGTCGCGCTGCTGGGCCTGGATTAAAAATGCCGGCCCGCGGCCAGCATTGCACTCAGCTGCTCCACAGGCACCGCGCCTGAAAATACATAACCCTGCGCATAATCGCAACCGGCGGCCCGCAGCAAATCACGCTGCGCGGCCGTCTCCACACCTTCCGCCACCACTTTCAGACCCAGCCCCTGCGCCAGGCTGATGATGGCCGCGCAGACGGCCAGCGCAGCGCCTCCCGCCCCCAGTTCCCGCACCAGCGAGGGGTCGAGCTTGAGTACCTCGAGATCGCCCCGCTTCAGGCAAGCCAGCGAAGTGTTACCGGCGCCAAAGTCGTCGAGCGCCAGCGCCAGGCCCATGGCGCGAAACTGGCGCAGACGGTCGGCCACCGGGGGCGCCTCGTCGAGCAGCACGGCTTCCGTTGCCTCGATGATAATGGCGCCCGGCGCCAGGCCGGCCCGCGCCAGCGCATTGCCCCAGTCCTGGTAGAGCGCGGCATCGCAGCGAAATTCCACGGCCGACTTGTTGATACAGATCTGAAACACGGCGCCATGCGCTGCTTGCCACTGCCGCGCCTGGCTTACGACCTGGCGGAAGACCCACTCGCCGATATCGATGATCAGGCCGTTGGCCTCGGCAAAGGCGATGAAATCGGCGGGCAGCAGCAAGCCGCGCAGCGGATGGCGCCAGCGCAGCAGCGCCTCGGCCCGCTCGATGCTGCCATCGCACAGGCGGATGATGGGCTGGTAATGCACTTCGAACTGATCCTGCGCCAGCGCCAGGCGCATCTCGCGCACCGTCGCGCGGCGCAGGTCGGCCGCCTGCTGCAAGGCCGGCGTGAAGTAGCTGTAGCCGTTGCGCCCCGCGCTCTTGGCCGCATACATGGCCTGGTCGGCATGCCGCAGCAAGCTGTCCGTGGACTCCGCGTCGGCCGGATACAGCGCCACGCCCACACTGGCCGACACGTGCGCCGTGTCGCCATCGAGCACGAAAGGCAGGGCCAGCGCCGTCGTCAGCTCCTGCAGCACGCGCTCGATGCCGCCCAGCTGCCGCACGCCGGCCAGGATGACGGCGAATTCGTCGCCGCCCAGGCGCGCGACCGTATCGCTGGCGCGCACGCGCTCGCTGATGCGCAGCGCCGCCTGGCGCAGCAGCATGTCGCCCTTCTCCTGGCCCAGGCGGTCATTCACCAGCTTGAAATAGTCGAGGTCGATGAACAGCAAGGCCAGGCAACCGCCTTCGCGGCCGGCGTGGCGCACCTCGTGCTGCAAGCGGTCGAGCAACAGGTGGCGGTTCGGCAAGCCCGTCAAAGGGTCGAAATTGGCTTGCCGCCAGAGGCGCTCGGACGCCGTGCGCTGCACCGTGATATCGCTGACCAGCGCCAGCGCCCCCAGGTAGGCGCCGCCGGAGTCGAAGATGGGATTGGTGGCCAGGGTGGCCCACAAGGTGCTGCCGTCACGCCGCAGGAACTTGAATTCGTGGCGCTCGACGATGCCATCCTGGCGCCGCGCAATGTTACGCTCCAGAATGGCGCGCCCCTCGTCATCCATGAAGGCGGCCAGCGGCTGGCCCAGCATATCCTCGATCTGGCAACCGAGCATCTGCGCCATCTTCGGATTGACAAAGCTGGTCAGCGCCTGCGCATCGATTTCCCAGATGCCCTCCTCGGCGCTGTGCACGATGCGCCGGAAACGCTCTTCGCTGCGTTCCAGCGCGGCCAGCTTGCCTTCGGCCTGCTCCAGCACCAGGCGTAGCGCCTGGCCGTTCGGATCGGCGCTGCCCAGCAGGCTGACGGGCAAGCCGGCCTCGCGCGCGCCGGGACGCCGCCGCACCTGCAGCTGGATACGTTCGGGCTCGCTGCTATTGAGCACGCGCTGCACGAATTGCTCGAAATCGTGGCGGAACGCCTCGTGCACATACGAACGGAAAAGCACGTGGCCAAGGCGCTCGCGCACCAGGCCGAACAATTCGGCCGCCACCAGGTTGACTTGCACGATCACGCCATCGAGACCGAGCACGAAATAGGCGACGGGCGCCAGCAGGTATAAATCGTTGAAATAGGCTTGCTCGCGCTCGGCCTTCACCCGTTCAGGGCTGAAGACGCCATCGTCAAGCAAGGGAGTGGCCGGCCACGGCACGGGGTCCTGGCCATGCAGGGAGGAATCAGGAGCTGAGACCGCATGCGGTGTATTGTCCATGGCTATCCTTTGCACCACCGCCCAGGCGATCAGGCGGATGCTGTCCCGAGACTAGCATGCGCAAGGCTCAGTGTCGAGCGATGCATGGCGGCAGCCGGTGCGGCAGCCGCCAGGACGGCTATGCGCGCGGCGACGCTGGGCGCGAGCGGCCGTGCCTGAGCGCGTGCATGCCTGTACGCAGGGCAAGCAGGCAGGCATCGCCGAATAGCGCCGCGCCGCCGTTGATGCGCCGGCGCAATATCCGGGCCGCCATCCGGTAGCGGCCGGAGCGGTACAGCTGCTTGATCAGCCCGCGCGCGGTTGGCGCATGCATTATGGCATCGTCGCACTTGCGCAGGTAATCGGTCAGCTCCGCATCGTCCAGCACTTCGCCAAAGTTGAAAAAACCATGGAAACCGAACGTGGGGCCGGCCGGCATGATGCCTTCGAAGGCAAAGCGGGAGGCCAGGCCCGCATCGGCGAAACGCACGCCGAACTCCTCGCGCAACCGGTCGCCATGCAATTCGCAGATCGCATAGTCCTCAGGATGGGGTTGCGTAATGGCCAGCTGCGGCAAGATGTCATACAGGCGCCGCGAACGCAGCGAGAAGCCGCCATTGCCGACGGCCACCGGGCGATGCGACCACGGTGCGCCGATATAATCGCAGTCG
The DNA here is from genome assembly GCF_030397705.1 of Janthinobacterium sp. SUN100. Classification (NCBI taxonomy): domain Bacteria; kingdom Pseudomonadati; phylum Pseudomonadota; class Betaproteobacteria; order Burkholderiales; family Oxalobacteraceae; genus Janthinobacterium; species Janthinobacterium sp. SUN100. Next base: position 221,446 of record NZ_JAPUBU010000007.1, read on the forward strand.
AGGAAAGCGCTCTGCCATTGACGCGCATCAACGATGAAACTGTCCCACTGCATGACGAGCGCATGCGTGCCGCTGAAATGGGCGCCCAGCTCATGCACCATGAATGCCGAATACGCTTCCACGCTCTCAATGGGGGCGATCAGCACCTGGCGTATATGCGGGGGCAAGTCATGCAGGCGGGAAGTGAACAGCAGGCATTCCTTGAAATCGGCGCCGGCCAGGCAGCGCTCGATGGCAAAGCTGGCCAGTTCGGGATAACGCGTTTCCACGCACACCAGACTGATGTCGCGGAGGTCCAGCTTGTCTTTATGCATTACAGGCTTTTCATCGAATGTAGGCGGAGGGCATGCCAGGCGCAGGCATGGCATATTTTGCAACGCCCGCATGATACAGCGCAAACGGGAGCGGGACAAGAGGCATGGAACATGGGGCATGGAGCATGGCCGCCCGGCCCCGGCGGCGCGCGAACGGATCAGCGGCCCATGCCGCGCCGGCGCAAGCCGAAATCATGCCCCACCACCAGCAAGGTGCTGGCCACCAGGCTCGATAGCCCCACGATCAGCTGGATCAACTTATCGTCAGGCAAGATCCACAGCGACCCATCCGGCGCCTCGCAGCCCGTGGCTGCGCTGATCAGGGGAGAGACCCAGGCCGCGTCCGGCGTTACGTCGAGCACGACGGCGCCGTCGGCGCTCGTCTGCATATAGATATCGCCCCCTTCGGCCAGGGTAAAGCAGATGCCCACGCCCGTTTCCGTGGCGCGGATATTGTCCTGCATGCTGCGGTTATGTTCTTCGATCCACACTTCCACGTCGTACGGCGTTTCCAGGTGCTCCCACGGACGGGGGCGGAAACGGGGACGTTCGTCCGCGCCGGCGGGGGTATCGGCGGGGGTATCGGGGATGTTGCTGTCTGCTGCGCCTTGCATGCTCGTTGACCTTTTCTGCGGTGATGCGGCGGGACCGGTTGCCTGCCAGCCGCCATTATCCACCGTTCGCGCCATGCACGGTATTCCCACAGCGAATCCATCAGAAAAACTGACAGCTATCGACTTCAAACATCAGCACACCTGACTTAAAATACGCGCCATCTCTTCTTTACAGGCTTTACATGCAAGGCATCAAACGCAAAATCGTCTACGTCACCGCCTTTGAAATCATCGGCATGGCCATTTCCACGGCCTGGTTGACCCTGCTTTCGGGCGAGTCGCCCACCAGCACGGGGCCGCTGGCGATCATGATCACCACCATCGCCGTGATCTGGAATCTGCTCTACAACACGGCCTTCGAATACTGGGAAATCCGCCAGGTGTCGCGCACGCGCACCGTCTGGCGCCGCATCCTGCACGCGATCGGCTTCCAGATCACCCTGGTCATCTACCTGATCCCGCTGATCGCCTGGTGGCTCGATATCAGCCTGTGGCAAGCGTTCGTGCTGGACTTCGCGCTGATGCTGATCATCCCGTGCTACAGCTTCATTTTCAATTACTTCTTCGACGGCCTGTTCGGCGTGCCCCTGTCGGCGCAGCAGCCAAAGGAAGAAGCCACTGACGTTCAGGCTGCTTCGCTGAGCAACTGAAGAAAGGACCGCGCCGCCATGCCCAGCGGCCGGTCCTTCATCCACACCAGGTGGATGGGCACGACCAGGCCATTGCCCGTATTCTTGAACGCCACGCAGCGCACCCGCCCCGCCGCCAGAGAATGCTGGATGGCCGAGGCGGCAAAGTTGCCCCACCCCAAGCCCGCTTCCACCATGGCCAGCGCCATCGGCAAGCTGTCCGTGCGCCAATAGGACAGCCCCACCACGGGGCGCGCATCGGCCAGGTCGAGTTCGCGGCTGGCGACGATGATCTGGCGCAAATTCACCAATTCCTCGATATACAAGGGCTGACCCGCCGCGCTGGGCGGATGCTGGGTGGAAATAATCGCCAGCAAGGCATCGCTGCCCACCAGCTGGAACTGTTCTTCGTGATTGATGCGCCCGCCAGCGAAAGCCATGCAGGCGCTGATGCGGCCCCGGTGCAGCATGTCGAGCACATCATCCTGCGGCGCCGTCAGCACTTCGATGTCGAGCAGCGGATGGCGCTGCGACAGGGCGCGCACGGCGGCCAGGAAAGGCGTATGGTCAAGCTCGGCCGCGATGCCCAGCGAAATGCGGCTTTCCAGCCCCTGCGACAATTCCTGCACGTGCAGGTGCAACTGCTTCAACTGCTCGGCGATCAGGCGCGCGTGGGGAAGCAGGGCCAGCGCGGCCGGCGTGGGCACGGCTTCGCGCGCGCCCCGGTCGAACAGGGTGATGCCCAGTTCCGCCTCGATGTTGGCCATCGCCATGCTGACGGCCGACGGCGCCCGCCGCAAGGCGCGCGCGGCGGCCGAGAACGAGCCGCCGTCGACGACGGCCAGGAACAGTTCGATGTTATGGCTGGAGAGTTTCATGGGAAGCTGGAAACGGGCGGCGCTTTTCCGCCGCTGGCGATAGAATGAAAGAAATGTCAACAGCAGGAGGAGCCATGACTCGTCCACTTCCCTACCGCCGCGGCGGCTATGTCTCGGAATTCACGCGCTTTATCGACGGCTATCTGCGCGCGCATCCCGAGGCTCAAGCCAGCCAGCGCCTGGGCTGGCGCATTTACTGGGAACGCCCCGTGAATTTCGACGCATGGCGGCGCGCCGGCAACGACAGCGTGCCGGAACCGCCGTATCACTATGACTAGCGTGACTAGCGCTCAGTGCTAACGCTTAACCCTTCCAGGTGCGCTGCAGGCCCGTATCCGCATGGATCCAGCCGCCACGGGGGCCGGAGCGGTAATAGAAGCCCACGCCGCCCTGCTTGAAGCTGCGCACGAGCGAACCGAGCACTTCCGCGTTCAAGTTCGCCACGCGGATGTCGGCGGCGCGGCCCGAGATGTGCAGCGACTGGCGCGCCGCCGGCACGCCCGCTTCGCGCAGGCGGCTGTTCGACTCGGCCGTGCGGTAGCCCGACAAGATTTCCAGCGGCTGCTCGATGCCGTAGCGGGCCACGAACGCCTGCGTGCCCCACAGGGTTTCCAGCAGTTTCGGGTCGATGGGCGCCGTCTTCTTGCCGTTCACGTCGCGCAGCAAGTGGCACAGTTCCTGGTAGGCGGAATCGATGACTTCGCCATCTTTCCAGTACAGCAGCCTGGCTTTTTCATTGCTGGCCGGGCGCACCACTTCCAGGGTGCGGGGCTTGAGCCAGAATTCCAGGTCCAGCGCCTGTGCGTCGAAGATGTCGGGAGGCGGTTCCATCTCGGTGATGGCCGCGCGCGGCTGCGAGGTGATCGAGCGGTCGATGCTGGCCAGTTGCGTCGGCTGGGGCGGCACGCCCGTGCGCGGCGCGCGCGGCTTGGCGCTGGCCGAAGCCGAGGCGGGAGCGGCCGTGCGCGAGGCGCAGCCGATGAGAGGAGTGGCAACCAGGCCCAACGCGGCCAGGCCCATACCATGGTGTAGAAAGTTTCTGCGCGATGCCATAGTCAGTCCAATATAACGATGGGAATACTATAGCGTATTGTGCTGCGAAGAAAAACCCTCATTTTCTATCGTCTCTGCCTGTTTCTCACGTATTTTCCGCTGAGCTGGCTTAAGGGGGAAACCGCTCACGCGGCGGCGCTGGCGGCCGCGTCCTGCTTTGCCTGGGCCAGCGCCGTCAATGGCTTGTCGAGCAGATAACCCTGGGCCACGATGGGCAAGCCCGTGATGGCGGCGACGCGCTGCAGCGCAGCCAGCGCGGCCGGCGTGTCGAGGCGCTTGAAGACGACGCGGATTTTCGCCGCATGGCACAGGGTGACGAAGCTGGCGACGGCCTGCTCGTCGCTGAGGTTGCCCGCGTCGAGCTTGAACGCATGCGGGTGCAGGCGCTCCAGCATGCCCGTGGCTTCATGCACGCTGGCCACGTTGATGGCCAGACGGAAACCATTGCGCCGGTAATTGTCGGCCACATAGTTGAGCAGCCAACCCTGGTTTGGCGTCACCGTCGGCAATTGCAGCACGATGCGTTCGATGGGCAAGCCCAGCGCGTCGAGGATGCGCTGGAAGGCGTGGCCGTGATTGCTGCTGACGGCGCTCAACAGGCGGTCATGCACGTTCAGGTACAGGTCGGCCTGCTCCGCTTCCGCCTGCCGGAAAAAATTAATGGCGTGCAACATGCGGCACAGCCGGTCCAGTTCCACGGATTCATCGTCGCTGGCCGCATGGTCGAGCAAACGCCACAGCGACAAGCCCTCGTCCGCCTTCGACACGCTGCGCGCCAGGCCCTCGAACGCCACCAGCTTGCCGCTTTCGAGTTCGCGCAGCGGCTGGAAGGCGCTGGTCATGGTGCAATTGAAAAAGCGCCCCAGCGCCCTGCCCTCCCCGTCGAGCCAGACGCTGGTGCCGGCCTGGGTTTGGTGCGACAGGCGGGCCAGGTAGTTTTTCAGGACGGGAAATGGCATACGTGCTCCTTCATCGGGCTGCGCCAGCTGCCCTGATGGGGAAGGCGGCGCCAAAGTGTGCAGAGTAAGGCAGCACCAACCAAAGGAGAACGAATGGTTTCGCCATTTGATATGCGCCCAGCATATATGGCCGTAACAGCGGACAGCGCATAACGATAGTCGGAAACATTCGTTCCGGCGGCCTGTCCCGGCCTTTACTGTGGGCGTGTACCGATACCATCAGGAAGGGCCGCCATGTGCCAGTTACTCGCAATGAACAGCAGCAAGCCAGCGGCGCTGGGATTTTCCTTTGCCGGCTTTGCCGAACGGGGCGGACGCACGGACGAGCACCGCGACGGCTGGGGCATCGCCTATCATTCCAGTAGCGGCTGCACCTTGCTGACGGATCACCTGGCGGCCATCGATTCGCCGCTGGCGGCCCGGGTGCAGCAGCATCCCGTGAAAGCGAAAAACATCGTCGCGCACATCCGCAAGGCCACGCAAGGCCGCATCGCGCCGGAAAACACGCACCCGTTCGCCCGCGACCTGTGGGGCAAGACCTGGTCTTTCGCCCACAATGGCGACTTGAAAACGTGGCGCGCACCCGCCAATGGGCACTACCACGCCAGCGGCGACACGGACAGCGAACAGGCGTTTTGCCACTTGCTGGCCCGCTTGCGCACGCAGTTTCCCCTGGGCGAACCCGCGCGCGCCGACTTGCGCGCCGCCATCGCCGAGGTCGCCAAGGAGATCGCCGCGCACGGTACCTTCAATTTCATCCTGTCGGACGGCGAACTGCTGTTTGCCCACTGTTCCACGCATTTGCACTATGTGATACGCGAATACCCGTTTTCCGTGGCGCAACTGATCGACTGCGAGCGCAGCATCGACTTTCGCCAGCATAATCACCTGGACGACCGCATCGCCGTCATCGCCACGCATCCATTGACGCAAAACGAGGATTGGCTGGCGTTCGCCCCCGGCGAACTGAAACTGTTTGCCGGCGGCACCTTGCTGCCGGCAAACGATAGCGCGCAACAAGGCGTGTATATCCAGATCAGTTACTGAAGGGAAATATTCAAAGGGAGGAAATGGCCCGCCGCCGGATGGGCGGGCTGAGGTGCAAGACCGGCGTCAGGCCGAATTGCAGTTGCAAAAGCGCTTGCGCTTGGGGTCGCCGCTGGCGATGCCTGCGGGGTCAATCTGTTTCCAGCAAAAAATCGTTTCCACGCCATACGGCGAGCGCACATTGCCCGCCTCGACATACCCCTGCTTGACGAAAAAGGCCTGGCTGCTGGCCGTGCTGTGCAATTGCAGGGCCTTGATGCCCCACTCGCGCGCCTGCGCTTCCAGCTGTTCCACCAGCGCCTTGCCGGCGCCGCGGCCTTGCGCCTCGGGCAGCAGGTAGCACAGGGCCAGCTTGCCGGCGCGCGTCAGCAAGCCGACGCCGACGACGGCGCCCGCTTCGACTGCGACCAGCGAAAAATTGGTGGGCGACGCGAACCAGCACGCCACCATCTGCGGTGTTTTATTACCCAGCCAGGCTTCCAGGATGGCCGGATCGTCCCGATGATCGAGGCTGCAGCATTCGACGATGGAGCGTCGTAATACGTTGCACGCCTCGAAAGCGTCGGTCGATGTTGCAATACGAATTTCAAGACTCATGTACGCTCACAAAATATTCCAGTTGCCGATGCAGGCGGTTTTACCCCTGTATCGTGCGATTCGACTATACACCAAGCGGCGCTTTCGGGTTTTTTGCCGCACGCCACGGACCGGTTTTGCCTATGGCGCCATGCGTGCAGACTAAGTGCTGATGCGCATCTTGCCCACGAATGTTTCCAGAAATCGATATATGTTTTTTAGCGCAAACGGGAATCGAATCTAAGCATATTACGAAAAATTCGTTTCTTTTCCGGCCGGAATTTTAGACTATGTCTATCTATTCTCACAACAAGAGTTCAACATGACCCATTCCAACGCCGTATCGACTGCCGCAGCTACGCTCACCCAACGCTCGCGCCGCTGGTTCCTGGCCAGCGCCCTGGCCGCTTCCGCGGCCGCCATGAGCCTGCCGATGGCCGCCAGCGCCGCCGAACCGGTGGTCTTGCTGAACGCGTCCTACGACGTGATGCGCGAACTGTTCAAGGACGTGAATCCCGCATTTATTGCAGATTGGAAAGCCAAAACGGGCGAAACCATCACCATCAAGCAATCGCACGGCGGCTCCAGCAAGCAGGCGCGCTCCGTCGCCGATGGCCTGGAAGCGTCCGTCGTGACCATGAACCAGGCCAATGACATCGACATCCTCGTCGACCGCGGCCTGGTGGTGGCCGACTGGGCCAAGAAATTCCCGAACAATGCGGCGCCGTTCTACTCGACCATGGTGTACCTGGTGCGCAAAGGCAACCCGAAACACATCAAGGATTGGGACGACCTGGCCAAGCCCGGCATCAAGGTCATCGTGCCGAATCCGAAAACCTCGGGCAATGGCCGCTACACCTACCTGGCGGCGTGGGGCTATGCCGTGAAAAAAGGCGGCAGCGAAGCGCAGGCGCGCGAGCTCGTTACCAAGCTGTTCAAGAACGTGCCCGTGCTCGACGGCGGCGGCCGCGGCGCCACCACCACATTTACCCAGCGTGAAATCGGCGACGTGCTGGTGACGTTTGAAAACGAAGTGCAACTGGTGCGCGCCGAATTCGGCGACAACTTCGAAGTCGTGTATCCAAGCATCTCCATCCTGGCAGAGTCGCCGGTGGCCGTCGTCGACAAGGTCGTCGACCGTCGCGGCATCCGCAAGGAAGCCACGGCCTACCTGCAATACCTGTACTCGGAACCGGGCCAGGAACTGGTCGCCAAGCACTATCTGCGCCCCCGCTCGGCGGCAGTGGCGAAGAAATACGCAGCCAGCTTCAAGCCGATCACCCTGTTCACCATCGATGACGTCTTTGGCGGCTGGAAACAAGCGCAAAAGAAACATTTTGACGATGGCGGCGAGTTCGACAAGATTTATCAGAAGTAAGCTTGCGCCACATCAATAAAAAACCGGGACGAGTCCCGGTTTTTTTTATTGCCGCCGCCGCGTCACTGTTTTTTCAGCAGCAGCTTGAATTGCGGCAGCCAGCGCCCGTCCACCAGCATCTCGCTGGCCGCCTCATAGGCATCGCCCGACGGCGTCCAGCGCACGCGGTAGGTCAGCGCCTTGCCGCCGGCGCCCACGTATTGCGTGGCAGGAAAATCGAGGCCGCCGTCCGCCGGCAGCATCGTGCCGCGGCTGTAGCCGCCGCTGTTTTCCACATACAGAAAGGCCACCTTGCCTTCGGCGGCGTCGTGATAATACGTGGTTTCGCCCACGTAATCGGGCTTGCCGGGACTGCGCACCGTGTGCACGTCGCGCAGCATCCGGCCGCCATACAGCCACTGGAAACAGTGCTCATCCGTCTGCTTACCACCAGGAAACTCGCCCTTCCAGCAATGCCCGGCCAGGAAAGCCATCGGCTGCAGGGCAGCGACCGGTTGCGCCAGCGCGGCAGATGTGGGCAACAGCAGGGGCAACGACAGGAACGACAGCAAGCATGGACGCATGGCAAACCTCCGCGTGGATATACGGACGAGTATAGGCGAATAATATGCTTGCGGCGGCATCCGCGCACCATTTCCGCATATCGATATGCGCATCGATTCGTGGTCAAAAGCGCGCGCGCGCCGTACTCTGGCCATGTCGCGCCGCACGGCGTATTACGGGTACAAAGGAAATATCATGGCTATCTCGGAAGTAAATGTACGCAACCAATTTCGCGGCAAGATCAAGGAAATCATCTTTGGCCCCGTGGTGTCGGAAGTGGACGTGGAAACGCCGCACGGCATCGTCACGTCGGTGATCACCTCGCGCTCGATCAAGGACCTGGACCTGAAAGTGGGCAGCGAAGTCATCGCGCTGGTGAAATCGACGGAAGTGTCGATCGCCAAGATCCAGTAAGCATCGCCTGTCCATGCGCCGCGCCCTTGCCATCTGGCAACGGCGCGTGCGTCAGGGCTTGATATACACATAGCCTTCCTGCGCCTGCAGGCGGCTCAATTCGGCCACGCCTGACGGCACGATGACGGCTTCGGGCAGCACGCGCTGGCGGTCGATATTGCGTCCTTGCAAGGTGTTATTGCAGACGCGAAAGCTCACGCCCCGCTTGACCAGCTCGCGCACCGCCACGTCGTACGGAGTGCCCTGCTTGTCGATGGCGCCGTCGAGCAGGAAGTCGATGCCTGGACCGTGGGCGACCAGCACGATGGTCGCCTGCGGGCTGGCATCGAGGTGGTTGCGGATATTCCTCAGCGCGGCCGTGGCATTGCTGGCGTCATTGACGTGATACACGACCTTTTCCTCCTTCTGCGCCCCGTGGGCGGCAGTACAGGAGAGCAAGGAAAGAAGGATGGCGGCGAACCAGCGGCGTACAATTGTCATGAGAATTCCATATGGTGGCAGATTAAAAACATTGCCATCATATCAATCCCTGAACAAATAGGTAAACGTGCGGCTGACGGGCAGCTTTTCCGCGCTGCCGCGCAGCAGCACCTGCATGCGCTCGGCGTCGATGCGCTCGGCCGCCTCGATGGCTTTCACGTTGACCATGGTGCCGCGGTGGATTTGCCAGAACTGTTCCGGATCGAGGCCGCCCAGCAAATCCTTCAGCGGCGTGCGCACCAGCGCTTCCGAGCCGGCCAGCACCACGCGCGTGTATTTGGTGTCGGCCTGGAAGAACAGCACATCGTCGATATCGATCAGGCGGATCTGCTTGCCCACGCTGGCCTTGATCCATTTCAGTTTTTCGCGCGGCGGCGCGGGCAGCGCGGCGCGCAGCGACTGCAGCAGATGGGCCATGTCGGCCGGCTGGGCGCCCAGCTTGTCGCGCAGCCGGGCCAGCGCGCGCTGCAGCCGCTCGGCCTGCACGGGTTTCAACAGATAATCGACGGCGCCCGCGTCGAAGGCGTCGACGGCATACTGGTCATACGCGGTGACAAATACCACGTGCGCCCGCGTGCCGATACGCTCGGCCACTTCCAGGCCAGACAGGCCCGGCATGCGGATGTCGAGGAAGACCACGTCCGGCTCATGCTCGAGGAAACCGTCCCAGGCATCGTTGCCGTTTTCCGCCACCAGCACGATGCGCGCCTCGGGCCAGGCCAGCGCCAGCATCGTTTGCAGGCGTTCGCGCATCAGGGGTTCGTCTTCGGCGATCAGGATGGTGGGGTTCATGCGGCGGGCTCCTTCAGATTCATCGGCAACACGATTTCGGCGAGCACGCCCGCATCCTCGCCATTTTGCACGTGCACGCTGGCAGCGGCCGCGGCCAGCTGCAGCCGGCGGCGCACATTTTCCAGGCCCAGGCCGCCTCCGGGTGCACTCGCGGCGCCCAGGCCCACGCCGCTATCCTGCACGCGCAAGCGCATCGCGCCATCCCCGTCCAGCACGGCCGAGACGACGATCTCGCCGCCCCGCAGCGATGGCTCGATGCCATGCTTGATGGCGTTTTCCACCAGGGTCAGCAAGATCATGCTGGGCACTTGTATCTGCGCCAGGCCGGGCGGCAAGTCGAGGCGGAAAGACAGGCGCGCGCCCAGGCGTACCTGCATCACTTGCAGATAGGCTTGCACCACGTCGAATTCCGTTTGCAGGGGCACCTGGTCGGCGCGCATCTCGGCCAGGCTGGCGCGCAGGAAGGCGATCAGGTTGGCCGTCAGCGCGGCCGCCTGCGCCGCCCCGTGGGCGCCCTGCTCGGCCAGCTGCTGCACGGCTCCCAGGGTATTGAACAGGAAATGCGGCTCGATCTGCGCGCGCAGCAGGCGCAGCTGCGATTCGCTCAGTTCGCGCGCCAGCCGGTCGCGTTCGGCATCCTGCTGCAATTGCAGGGCCAGCGCCTCGTACTGGCGGTTGCGCCAGAGCACGACGATAGTCATCGGCACCATATATACCAGCCCGGCCGTCAGCGCGGCCCAGCCGCCCACGCGCGCGCCCCGCTCCAGCGCCGCGCCGATGGAAGCATGGCCTTCCAGCATCGCGCGCAGCACGCCGATCGCCACACCGGCCAGGGCCGGCACCAGCAGCAGCAACAGCACCTTGAGCTTGCGCTGCGCCAGCTTGCGGTAATTGAACCAGACCCCCAGCACGCCCCAGGCCATCGCCAGGCCCAGGACATTGCTGAACACCACGGCCTTGGCCCAGCCGACCTTGTCGGGCAGCAGCAAATGCAGCACGACGCCGATGCAGCTGAACAACAGCATCAGCCTGGCCGCCGCCAGGTAAAAGCCGGCGCCCCGGTACTTGAGCATGAAGGCGTGGAATTGCTGGCGCTCGATCGGCGTCAGGGTGATGAGCCGCAACGCCACCCAGCGCCGCCAGCCAGGCGGCAACTGGGCGGCCGTGTCCGGATGCGCAAGCACCGTGAGGGTTTCATCGTCGTAACAGCGATACCATCCGGCAAATTTTTTCCACATGCTGCGTTCTCCTTGTCGTGTCAATCAGGCATGAACGCAGTCTACGGCGCCCCTGTTGCAGGGCATAGCGTGGGGCGACGAAGCACGAAGCGGCAGGCATCAACGACGAAGCGCGCGGCGCCTGCCGGACCATGGCTGCCAATATTGCTGAAATAATACGAAGTTTCCAAGACGAAATCAATAATCGTGCAACAATTTTCACTACGGCAAGATTCGCCCCATTTATTTGCCAAATTGGCCGCTACACAGCCTGTGGCGCCCTTATCCCGTAGACATCGCTTGATCTTTAATGGTATTGTTTAAGCTTGGCAAATATTGCCTCCGAGATACACGCCGCGTCCCCGCGCGGCCCGCTTCCGGATTTGCGCGCAGCGCCCACGATGGCGCCCCAAAACTGCTTTCCCACATACAATCCCATGCTCAAAAAAATGTTCGCCGCGGTGCTGATGACGCTTTCGACAGCGGCCATCGCCGTGCCCTTCGGTTCCCAGTCGATCCTGGTGGTCGAAGACGGCACAGGCAAAGTCTTGCTTGAAAAAAATTCCAACGTGGTGGTGCCCATCGCCTCGCTGACCAAACTCATGACGGCCATGGTCGTGCTCGACTCCAAGGCCAATATGCAGGAAGAGATCAGCATCGACCGCGAGGATGTCGACACCTTGAAGCACAGCACCTCGCGCGTGCCCGTGGGCGCCACCCTGAGCCGCCACGACGTGCTGCAGCTGGCGCTGATGTCGTCCGACAACCGCGCCGCCGCCTCGCTGGCGCGCACCTTCCCCGGTGGCCCGACGGCGTTTGCCGTGGCCGTCAACGCCAAGATCAAGGCCCTGGGCATGCACCAGACCGTGATCGAGGAACCGACGGGCTTGTCGCCGAACAACCAGTCGACGGCAGCGGACCTCGTCAAGATGGCCGTGGCCGCCTCGCGCTACCCGGAAATCAGCCGCATCACCACCGATTCGAAGGACGTGATCCAGATCAAGGGGCGCGATGTGGAATACCACAACACGAACCGCCTGGTGGGCGCCAAGGGCTGGGATATCGGCCTGTCGAAGACGGGCTACACGAATGAAGCGGGCCGCTGCCTGATCATGCGCATCAAGTCGGCCGGCAAGTTCGCCACCATGATTTTGCTCAACGCGCGCGCCAATTCCGTGCGCGCCATGGACGCCGTCAACATCCGCCGCATGCTGGCGGCCGAAAACGGCATCGAAGAACCGAAGGTGATGCGCGCCTCCGTCAGCCGGCACAAGAAGGCGCCGGCGAAGCCCTCCAAACGCCGCCGCGCAAAATAAGCACGGCTGAGAAAACGCCCATGGCGGCGTTGCAGTGCCTGGCCGTACTAGCGTACTGCCTGCGGCACTGCGCCTTGCCCTGAACGTTTTGCAGGCGTGCTTTCATATCGGAAAACTACTTACTTCGCTTGCCGGTTGGTCATCACCACGCCGGCAATCGTCACCGCGCCGCCCACCAGCATCGAGGCGAGCACAGGTTCGCCCAGCAGCCCCGCCGCCAGCACGATGCCGAACACGGGCACGAGGTTGTTGAACACGGCCGTGCGCGACGGTCCCAGCGCTTTCACGCCTTCGTAATACCAGACAAAGCCGATTACCGTGCCGAACACGCCCAGGTAGCCGATGGCGGCCCACACTTGCCAGCCGAAGCTGTGCCACGGCACGGTGGGAAATTCCACGGCCGCCCCCACCAGCAAAAAGGCCAGGCCCCACATCGATGCATACGTGGTGGCGGCAATCGGCGACAAGCCCTTCAGCGCGACCCGGCCGATCAGGGTGTAGGCGGCCCAGCTGGAAATGCCGCAGAACATGAATACTTCACCCATGCCGATGCCGCCGCCCGTCCCGTGCAGCACGCCGGCCAGATCGCCGCGCGTGATGACGATGGCCGTGCCGCAAAACGCCAGCATGATGCCCAACCACTTGAAGGAACCGAGCCGTTCGCGGAACAGCATGGCCGAGGCCAGCGCCGTGACGATGGGATTCAGGGCCACGAACAGGGCCGTGCGTCCCGCCGGCATGCGCGACAGGGCCGCCAGGAAGCACAGGTTATATAAAAAGATGCCCGTCAGGCCCAGGGCCGCCGTCGTTGCCAGCTGCTTGCGGTCCAGGCGCGGCAAGCCCCCTTCCAGCTTCCACGCCAGCACGAGCAGCAACAGCACGGCCACGCCGAAGCGGCCGCTGGCGGCCGTCATGGGCGGCATCTGCTGCGCCAGCACGCGCCCGGCAATAAAAGTACCGCCCCAGAACAGGGCGACGAAGATCAGTTTGATGTAGACCAGCGGCGACTGCGCAGCGAGCAGCGGAGCCTGGGGTACGGCGGAAGAAGACATGGGATATCCTGTAAAGCCGCTTGTGCGGCGGGTGGTGTACGTATATATTAATACTAATATCAACTCATGAAATAATGAGCAAATACTCATAGCTCAACAAAACCACACCATGACCTTCACGCAACTGGAAATTTTTACCCTGGTGGCCGAACTGCACGGCTTTTCCGCCGCCGCCGCGCAGCTGGGCATCAGCCAGTCCGCCGTCTCGCATGCATTGAAGGCGCTGGAAAAGGAGATGGGCGTGGACCTGATCGTGCGCCACCAGGCCTCGGCCGAGCTGACGGACGTGGGCCGCCAGCTGCTCGTGCGCGCGCGCGAAATCCTCAGCCTGTCGGAAGCCATGCGCCAGGAAGCGGCCGATGTACTGGGCCAGCGCCAGGGCACCCTGCGCATCGGCTCCTTCGGCCCGACGTCTTCCTTGAATCTGCTGCCGGCCATCACGGCGCAATTTCGCCTGCGCTATCCGGGCATCGACCTGCGCATCGACGAGGGAGCAGACCATGAAGTGGTGCAGTGGATACGCGAACGCCGGGTCGATGTCGGCTTCGTCGTGCTGCCCGACGAGCGTTTCGATACGGCGCCGCTGGTGGAAGACCAGATGATGGCGCTGGTGCCGCGCAGCCACCCATTGGCGCAACTCGACACCATCACCCTGGCGCAGCTGTGCGAAGGGCCGTTCATCATGTCGGAGGCGGGCTGCGCCTGCCTGATCGAACCGCTGTTCGCCAACGCGGGCTTGCAGCCGAACGTGCCCTACCGCATCAGCCAGGTGATCACCATCCTCGACATGGTCAGCCGCGGCGACGGCCTGTCCATCGTCGCCGAACTGGCCCTGCCGCAGCGCCTGCGCGAGCAGTATCCGGAGCTGGTCGCCCTGCCGCTCAATCCGCCCGTCAGCCGCAAGGTGGGCCTGGCTGTGCGCGACCGGCGCCAGAACACGCCCGCCACCAACGCCTTTTTCGACGTGGCGAAGCAGATGGCGCCGACCCTGGCGCCCCGGCGGGTCTAAACACGACTTAAAAAGTCTCCCACTCCTCGGACTGTTCCGTCTTGCGGGCAGCCGCCTTGGCGACAGGACGGCTGGCGATGCGCTGCACGACAGGTGGGCGCGCCACCGGTTTGACAGGCGCCGGCGCCTGCCCCTCATCGAGCTTGAACACGCCCACCACCTGCGCCAGGGTGCTGGCCTGATCCTGCAGGCTTTCCGCCGCGGCGGCCGCCTCCTCCACCAGGGCCGCGTTCTGCTGCGTCACCTGGTCCATTTGCGCGATCGCCTGGTTCACCTGCTCGATGCCCGAGCTTTGCTCGGCGCTGGCGGCCGTGATCTCGCCCATGATGTCGGTGACGCGGCGCACGCTGTCGACGATTTCCTGCATCGTCGCGCCGGCCTCGTCGACCAGGCGCGCGCCCGAATCGACCTTGCCCACGGAATCGTCGATCAGCAGCTTGATTTCCTTCGCTGCGCCGGCGGAGCGTTGCGCCAGGCTGCGCACTTCCGTCGCCACCACGGCAAAGCCCCGTCCCTGCTCGCCCGCGCGCGCCGCTTCCACGGCCGCATTGAGCGCGAGGATATTCGTCTGGAAGGCGATGCCGTCGATGACGCTGATGATGTCGACGATCTTCTTCGACGAATCGTTGATCGAGGCCATGGTATCGACCACCTGCGCCACCACTTGCCCGCCCTTGCTGGCCACGCCGGACGCCGATTGCGCCATCTGGTTGGCCTGGCGCGCATTGTCGGCATTCTGTTTCACGGTGCTGGTCAGCTCCTCCATCGAGGCGGCCGTTTCTTCCAGCGAACTGGCTTGCTGTTCCGTGCGCGACGACAGGTCCTGGTTGCCGGCGGCGATTTCCGACGATGACACTTTCACCGATTCGCTGGCCGTGCGGATTTTCACGAGCACGGCGGCGATCTTGTCGATGAAGCGGTTGAAGGCGCCGGCGATCTGCGCCAGTTCATCCACGCCGGAAGCGTCGAGGCGGCGCGTCAGGTCGCCTTCGCCCGAGGCGATATCGTCGAGCGCATCGCGCACCAGTTCCAGGCGCTTGAGCATTTTGAACACCAGCAGCGACAGCAGCAGCGCCGCCAGCCCCGTCAACAGCGCGGCCGTGACGGTGGCCGTCGTCAGCATCGTCTGCAACGCTTGCATGGCTTCCTGCTGGTCCAGCACCACGGCCAGCAGCCAGTCGGTGCCCGCCACGCGCGTGACATACAGCTTGCCGTCGCGCTCGTTCAAGCGCACAGCCTCGCTCGTGCGCGTGCTTTCCAGGCGGTTGACCTGCGCGGCCGACAGCGCCGCATCGAGTTTCGCCACCGGCTGCAGGCTCAAATCCTTGTTCGCATGGGCGATGATGGTGCCGCTCTGGTCGACGAGGAAGGCAAAGCTGTGCGGCGTCGGCTTGATCGCCACCACGTTGGCGATCACGGTATCGAGCAGCACGTCCGCGCCGGCCACGCCGCTCAGCGCCTCTTTCGGCCCGACAGGCGCCGTGAACGACACCACCAGCTTGTGGCTGGCCGCGTCCACATACGGCGGCGTGAGCATCGGCACGCCCGCCTTGACGGTGTCCGTGTACCAGGCGCGCGCCGTGGGATCGAAATCGGCCGGGCGGCCCGGATGGGTAAACACGGAGCGCTTGTCCGCGTAGCCGATGAACACTTCCGCAAAATCGCCGGCCTTTTCCGCGATCTGGAAGGCGCGCAGCGGATCGGGCGTCTCGGCGGACATGACGATGGACGCCATGACCTTTTTCTTGCCATCGACCCATTGCGCCAGCACGGCCGACTGGCTTTGCAGCAGTTGCTGCATCTGCTGGTCCGACGACGCCAGCATGCTGCTGCGCGTGGTGACGTAATTGGCGACCGACAAGGCCAGCATGGACAGCACGACGATGGCCACGCAAATGAGTACCAGCCGCGTGCGAAGGGAAGACAACATGATGGACTCCTGGTTTTGATGTTAATGGAATGACACAGCGTTTTCGCCCTGCCACCCTGCCTTTGCATTTTCACACAAAAATTGGAACGATATTATCCAATATTCGGAATAATAAACATTTATTACATCAAAGCAACACCATCCAACATTGACGTCCTATTATGATTGCCTTATAGTTAATTTTTAAAGGGAGCGTCCATGCGTTTGCACCAAGTCATCCTGGCCTGCGCCAGCTTCGCCGCCGCCGGCGCCTTCGCCTCGCCGCAAGCGCCCGTGCCGGGCGCCGATTATCTGGTGCTGGCCACGCCGCAACCGGCACAGGCGGCGCCTGGCAAGGTGGAAGTGATCGAATTTTTCATGTACCACTGCCCCGCCTGTAACGCGCTGGAGCCTAGCCTGGCCCGCTGGGTCAAGGAGAATGCCGCCAGCGTGTCTTTCCGCCGCATCCATTTGCCGCACACGCCGGCAAATGATCCGGAAGCGCATTTGTTCCTGACACTGGAAGCGCTGAAGAAGGAAGAGGCGCTGCACGCGCAAGTCATGCACACCTGGCACGTGGAACGCAAGCGCCTGGCCAGCGACAGCGACAACCTCGATTGGGCGCTGAAAAATGGCCTGGACAAGGCCGCCTTCGAAGGCGCCTACCAGTCGTTTGGCGTGCATACCAAGCTGAAAAACCTGCCCCGCCTGGCCGCCAGCTACCAGGTCGACAGCACGCCCACCCTGATCGTGGGCGGACGCTACCTGACCAATCCATCGATGGTCGCCGGCGCCAACCCGGGCTTGCCGCGCCAGGGCGTGGAGCAGGCGACCCTGCAAGTGGTCCAGGCGCTGGTGGCGAAGGCGAAGCTGGCGAAGTAAATCAGCCGATCAACCCCCTTAGGCCGCTGGCGCGCTGCGTGCGGCGCAGGATGGCGTCGAACAGCACGGCCTGCGTGGGAGAGACCAGCGTGAAAAAGTCGCGCGCGCGCGTGATGCCCGTGTAGACCAGTTCGCGCGCCAGCATGGCGCCGCCTTCCTGCGGCAACACCAGCACAGTATGACGGAATTCCGAGCCTTGCGACTTGTGCACCGTCATGGCGAACGCCGTCTCCACGTGGCGCAAGCGCGTGGCCAGCACGCTGCGCACGTTCTCGCCTTCCAGGAAATACACGCGCAGGGAGCCGGGCCGCGCAGGGTCGCGCAGGGTCAGCCCGATGTCGCCATTGAACACGCCCGTGCCGTAATCGTTGCGCGTGACCATCACGGGACGGCCCACATACCATTCGCTGCGGCGTATCAGCCCTTCCTTTTCCAGCCGCAGCTCGATAGCCGTGTTCAGGCCCGCCACGCCCCATTCGCCCTCGCGCACGGCGCACAGGATGCGGAACGCTTCAAAAGCGTGCAGCACGGCGCGCACCCAGTCGTCGTGCAGCGCATAGCCCTCCTCGCCCGCATTCACCAGTTCCAGGTAGGGCTGGTAGCCGCCCGGCGCGTCGCTCCTGCCGCGCAGGGCCAGGCGCAGCACCTCGTCCGGCTGCGCGGTCACGCTCCACGCCAGCTGGCCGCCGCTGTCGCCGGCGAAGCAGGCCTTCGCCAGGTCCGGCCTGCCGCCGTTCACGGCCAGCGCCAGTTCGCCAATCGGACCGCTGAAACGGTGGCTGTGACGCAGCATCACCGTTTGCTGCGCCAGCGCGCCCGCCGCTCCCGCAAAGGCAGGTGGAATGGCCACGCCGCTGGCCGCCTGCGCATACGCGATGGTGTCGGCCGTATAGCCGCCCGCCTGCGCGTCGTGGCACAAGTCGCCCAGCACGGCGCCCGCTTCCACGGACGCCAGTTGGTCCTTGTCGCCCAGCAGGATCAGGATCGCCGTGGGCGGCAAGGCGTCGAGCACGGACGCCATCATCTCCAGGTGCACCATCGACGCTTCATCGACGATCAGCACGTCGACCTCGAGCGGATTGCCGGCGTGGTGGGCAAAGGTGCGCGTATCGGGCCGCGCGCCCAGCAAGCTATGCAGGGTACGCGCCGCGCCCATGCGCCGCGCCAGTTCCAGCAGGGGCAAGCCTTGATCACCGCGCGCCGCCTTCGCCGCCAAGCCTTCCAGCGCCTTGTCGATCGACTGCTTCAGCCGCGCGGCCGCCTTGCCCGTAGGCGCGGCCAGCGCGATGCGCAGCTGCTCCGGCTGCGGCGAGACGGCAAACAGCAAGGTCAAAAGGCTGGCTACCGTGTACGTCTTGCCCGTGCCGGGACCGCCCGTGATGATGGCCACCTTGCCGCGCAGGGCGACGGCGCACGCCACCTTTTGCCAGTCCGGGCCACCGTCCCGGGTTGGCTGATCGAACAGGATGTCGAGCCATTGCCGCACCTGCGCCAGCAGCGGCGTGTTCAAATCCTGCGCGCGCAAGGCGATTTTTTCGCCCACCAGGGTCTCGTCGCGCCAGTAGCGGCGCAGGTACAGGCGGTCGCCATCGAGCACCAGCGGCTGGCGCACGTCGGCGGCGCCCACCAGCCACACCTGCGGCGCGCGGGCCAGCAGCGCGCGCCAGCCTGCGGCGCTGTCGGGCAGCGGGCCGGAAACGGCCAGCACGCCATGCCACAGCTCCTCGCTCCAGCCCAGCAGCTGCGACGGTTCGCCAGCCAGGTCAGCCAGCATCAAACAGCTGTGGCCCCGCCCTTCCAGCTCGGACAGCACCACGCACGCCACGGCCACGGCGGGCGCATCCGGCGCCTGCTCGTCCAGGCTGGCGATGAAGCGGGCAAAGGCGGCGCTCAGGCGGCGCAGATGGCCATCCTCGGCGACGCCGTCGACATGGGCAAACAAAGCGTTCATCTGTGCGTCATGCTGCATGGTGTTCCGTTTCTTCTAACAGTTGATCGAGGCCGTCCAGCAGTTCCAGCTGCGGCGCCAGCCAGTAGCAGCCATGCGTGTCCGCATTCGCGATACCGCGCAGGAACAGGAAAATGGCGCCGCCCAGGTGTTCGGCCGGGTCGTACGCGTCACCAAGCCGGCTTTTCAGCAGCCGGTGCAGGGCCAGCATGTAGATGGCGCCCTGGATATCGTAGCGGTGCTGCGCCATGCCCGCCGCCAGCGCGGCCGTGTGATAGGCCGCATCGTTGGCGCCCAGCGCATTCGACTTGTAGTCGAGCACCCAATAGCGGCCGTCCTGTTCGATGACCAGGTCGGCAAAGCCTTTCAGCATGCCGTGCAGCTGGCGCCGCGGCAGCACGGGACGCGGCGCGCCGTCGAGCAGCAGGCGCGTGCACAGCTGGTCGAGCGCCCCCGTGGACAAATGCTCGCTGGGGAACCAGAACTCCATCTCGGACAGGGTGCTATCGAGCTGCGACAGCGACGCATCGAGCAGCGGCAGCGGCGTGAGGGCGATTTCCCTGAGCCAGACGATGGCGTCCTCCTGGCGGTGCCCCCAGCCCGCCCGCTCGCAGCGCGCGGCCAGGCGCGTGTCGAAGTGCGCCTCGTGGACGCTGTCAAAACCTTCGCTGCCCATCCATTCGAGCTGCTCGTGCAGGAAATTGCCGGGCACGGAACCGCGCGGGAAGCGGTGCCATGGCGCGTCGCCCGTCTGCAGTGGCGAGGCCGCCGGCACGCCCGTACCATCTTCCAGCAGGGTTTCTTCCAGCGCCCGCTGCGGCACGTGCGCGGCCGCCACGGCGCCGATCTGGCGCGTCAGCGACGTGAAGCTGCCCACCGACCAGTCGCGTTCGAATTCGCCCGCGAACACGGGGGCGGGACGCAATTCAGGACGCCGCTCAACCCGGTCCAGCACCGTGCAGGCGTCGGGCTGCGCCAGGGAAGCCACGTAGATGGCGTCGCAGTCGCCCGCCACCTGCTGCCAGCGCAACGGCAATTGCTCCGCCGGCAGCTTGTCGCCGCCCGTCAGCAGGTAGCCAAGCGCCGATTCGTGCAAGGTGTTCTCGCCCGCCTTGCGCGCCGCCTGGGCGGCCACGCCCAGCCACAGGAAGTGGCGCGCGCGCGTCAGGGCCACGTACAGCAGGCGCAAATCTTCCTCGATGCGCGCTTCCTCGACCGCCGCCATGGCTTCGTCGGACAGGGACAAGTCGAGGCGGCGTTCGCCTTTGTCATCCGCATAGTCGAAGAAACTGCGGTTGCGCTTGTCCACCTTGCGCGCCGTGACGGCAAACGGCAGATACACGAGCGGGTATTCGAGGCCCTTGGATTTGTGCACGGTGATGACTTTCACCAGCTCCGCATCGCTTTCCAGGCGCAGCACGCGCTCGTCGCCACCCTCGCCTTCGCCGGCGATCTGTTCGGCCAGCCAGCGTATCAGCGCCTGTTCGCCATCGAGCTGGCGGCTGGCCGATTGCAGCAGTTCGGCCAGGTGCAGCAGATTCGTCAAACGCCGCTCGCCGCCCGTCTGCTGCAGCAGCATGGCGGGCAATTGCAGCTCGTGGATGAAGCGGCGCAGCATGGCCAGCACGCCCTGGCGCTGCCAGATCAGGTGCAGCGCCTTCAACTGCTCGACCCGGCGTTCCCATTCCAGTTCGTCGCTGGACAGGCGCGCCAGCTCGCCCAGCGACAGGCCGATGGTGCGCGTGGCAAAGGCGGCGCGCGCCAGTCCCCCGTCGAGGGGGTTGGCCAGCGCCGCCAGCCAGCGCAGCACGTCTTGCGCTTCCTCGCTGTCGACGACGGAATCCTTGTCGGACAGGTAGACGCTGGCGACCCGGCGGCGCGCCAGCGCGCGGCGGATGGCCGCCGCTTCCTTGCGGTCGCGCACGAGGATGGCGACGTCGGCCGGCTGCAGGCGCGTAAAACCGTCGGGGCCATCGAAGCCCGCCTGCGGGTCGCCCAGCATGGCGACGATGTGCTCGGCGCAGTGCTGCGCGAAATACTCGCGGTAGCTGTCGCCGCGCAGCCCTTCATCGCTGGCGCAGGCGGCCAGCAGGGCCGGCAGCGGGCCGCCGGCGTTCACCAGGTGCTCGGCGCGGCCCTTGGCGTCGACGGCCTCGAACGGCAGCGGATTTTCATTCCCTTTGCGGTAGCGGAAGGCGCCAAGCGGCACTTCGGCGCGCTCGGCATGCAGGAACAGCTGGTTGACGGCCGCCACCAGGGGCGCCGTCGAGCGGTAGTTGGTGCCCAGCTGGTAATGGCGTCCAGTCGTCGCACGCCGCGCCGCCAGGTAGCTCTGGATGTCGGCGCCGCGAAAACCGTAGATCGACTGTTTCGGGTCGCCGATCAGGAACAGGCCCAGGGCCGGGTCGTTGTCGGCGATGCGGTACAGCAGGTTGAATATCTGGTACTGGGCCGGCGCCGTATCCTGGAATTCATCGACCATCGCCAGCGGATACTGGTCGATGATGCGCTGGCGCAGGGCCGCGCCATTTTCGCCGGCCAGCGCGTCGTGCAGCCGTTGCAGCATGTCGGCAAAGCCGAACTGGCGCGACTGGCGTTTTAACTGATCCATGCGCCGCGCGATGGCCGCCGCCGCATGCAGGTGCAGCTTGTGCGCCAGCGGCGTAAGGGCGGCCAGGGCGATGCCCAGCGCCTCGGTATGTTCGAAGCACTCGGGCACCTGCGCCGTGAAACTCTTGGCAAACGCATCCTCGATGCCGAACGGCGTCAATCGTTCCCACGCCTTGGCCGTGATGGCCGGCTGCAGCAGCAGCGGGTCCTGCGCCCACTTGCGCAAGCCGTCGAACCACTTCGCCAGGTTTTCCGGCTTCATCTTGACGCCGTTAAAACACTTGGGATTGGCGGCGCGGTGGTCATTGATCCAGGCAGCCATCCGGTCCACGCGCTCGACCCAGCCCGCCTTCAGAGTGGCCAGCTGCGCGGCCAATGCCCGCTGTTCGCGCGCGATCAGCGCGGACAGCGGTTCTTCCTGCGCCATGCCCATGATGTCCGCGCGGCGCGCCAGCTCGCGCGCGCCCTTCTTCAGCGCCCCCACGTCGGACCAGCAGGCCAGCAGCACGTCGAGTGCCTGCGGCGGCAAGGGATAGACTTGCTGGCGCCAGTAATCGTGGGCCGCATCCTCGAACAGGGCTTGCTCGTCGCTGACCAGCTCTTCGTCGAACAGGCTGCCGCTGTCGAACGCGTGCTCGCGCAGCATGCGCTGACACCAGGCGTCGATGGTGAAAATGGCCGCTTCGTCCATCGTCTCGGCGGCCAGCATCAGCCGGTGCGCAGCCTTTTGCCGTTCGCTTTCCTCCGGATAGGATTCCAGCAAGGCGTCGAGAAACGGGTCGCTGCCGCCGGCTTCCATGCCAACTTCGCGGCGAAAATAGGCAGCCGCCTCGATCAGGCGCTCGCGCACGCGGTTCGACAATTCGCGCGTGGCGGCGCGGGTAAATGTCATCACGAGGATGTCGGCCGGCAGCAGGGGACGCGTGAAACGGCTGTCGTCGTCGCCATGCCCCAGCACGAGCCGCACGTACAGCGCGGCGATGGTCCAGGTCTTGCCCGTGCCGGCCGAGGCCTCGATCAGGCGCGAGCCGTGCAGGGGGAACGCCAGGGGGTTGAGCAGATGGCTCGTCATTGTTCTTCTCCCGCGCCGTCATCGGGCGCGCTGATCGGGTCGATGGTGATGTGTTCTTGCAGCCAATCGGCCAGCGGGCCATACAGCTCCCGCGTGCAGTCCTGCCACGCTTCTTCGGCGGCCAGCGCGGAAAACTCGGGCCACAGGCGCGCCAGGCACAGTTCATCGCGCTCGCCCGAGATATCGAAGCCACCATCGTAGACGGCGCGCGGATCGCCCTGCTGCACCAGCGCCAGCCCCGTCTTGCACGCCGTGGGCAGCGGATGGTTCATGCCTTCGCGCCACAGCGCCAGCAAGGTGGCCAGCGCGGCGCGCGAAGCGGCAGGGTCGAGCGGCGCCATGCTGACGATGGCGTCACGCGCCACCAGGTAGCCGGTAACGGGGAAGTCCAGCGCAGCGGCGGCCAGCTGGCGCAGCCACATCAGCATCAGCTTGTCGCCGCGCGCCTGGCCGCCCTTGTCCGTCACCTTCGAGGAAATCTGCATCAGCCAGGCCGTTTCCCGCCCGTTGCTGCACAATTTGTCGAGCCAGTCGTCGATCTGCACTTCGCCAAACGGCAGGTTGATGGCGCGCTTGTCGGCCGCGTACGGGAACGAGGCGCGCAAGGACAGCCACGCGCTGCGCACGGGCACCAGCGCCTCGACCAATTGCGCCTGCACTTGCTGGCCGATCAAGCCGATGGGCAGC
The DNA here is from genome assembly GCF_030397705.1 of Janthinobacterium sp. SUN100. Classification (NCBI taxonomy): domain Bacteria; kingdom Pseudomonadati; phylum Pseudomonadota; class Betaproteobacteria; order Burkholderiales; family Oxalobacteraceae; genus Janthinobacterium; species Janthinobacterium sp. SUN100. The sequence goes on from NZ_JAPUBU010000007.1 coordinate 244,825, forward strand.
ACGCCTTCGCGCGCCAGCTTCGCTGCGCGCGCTTCCAGGCTGGCGCGCACGTCATCGAGCGCTTCGACGGCGCCGCCGTCATCCAGCATGGTGTCTTCCAGCAGATAGCGCTCGAGCGCATTCAGGCCAAACGGCTCTTCATCCTCGCCCAGCATGGCCGCGTCGGCAAAATACACGCTCAAGCGGCGGCGGAAAAAGTATTTGACGGGCTGGCGCAAAAAGCTGGCCAGCTCGCCCAGCTTCAGCCGCGTGCCGGGATCGAGCTCGTAAGGGCCCAGCGGCAGCACGGCAGCCTGCGCATCCGCATCGGCATGCGCGACACGCCATTCGCGCGCATACGTGAGCAAGCCATCGGCCTCGAAATAGCGGCGGCTGAACGGCTGCAGCGCATGCTCGGTGGTCAGCGATACCAGGTGCCGGTCCAGCGACCAGCCGGCGGCCAGGTAATCGCGCAGCTGCGACACCAGCACGGACGGCGGCTGCTCGGAATTGTCGCGCACATTGCGCCCCACCCAGCTCACATACAGCTTGTCGCGCGCGGCCAGCAAGGCTTCCAGCATCAGGTAACGGTCGTCGTCGCGGCGCGAACGGTCGCCCGGGCGCGCCATGCCGGGCAGCGCCAGCAAGTCGAAATCGGCCTTCTGCGCTCGGCGCGGGAAATCGCCATCGTTCATGCCCAGCAGGCAGACCACGCGGAACGGCACGGCGCGCATCGGCATCAGGGTGCAGAAAGTCACGCCGCCGGAGACGAATTGATGGTTCAGGGTCGGCTCGTCCAGCGCGCCCAGCCACGCCACGCGCAGCACGGACAGCGGCACCGGCTCGACGAAGCCCGCGTGTTCGCAGGTTTCCAGCCAGCCCTGCAAGGCGCCTTCGAGCTGCGCCAGTGTCAAACGGTCTCCCTCGTCGTCGGCGTCGAAAAAAGCGACCAGCAGCGCGCGCGCCTGCACGCCCCACTCGGCTGGCGTGCGCGCGCCAGCCAGCACCGTGCGCCAGTACAGCAGCGCCTCGACCAGTTGCGCCAGCGAGCCCGCCAGCGCCGCATCGAGGCCGCCCACTTCCGCATACGGCTCGATGCCGCCAAAGCTGGCGCCACTGCCGCTGGCATAACCGAGCAGCATGCGCCGCACGCCGAAGATCCACGCATTCTGTTCCCCGGCCGCACCCAGCCCCAGGCCGGCGCGGTGTTCCTGGTCCAGGCCCCAGCGCACGCCCGCCCCTTCGATCCAGGCGCCCAGGGTGGCCAGGTCGTCCGGCTGCAGGCCGAAGCGGGCCGCCAGCGCGGGCACGTCGAGCAAGTCGCGCACTTCGCTCTGGCGGCAGCGCTGCTGCGGCAGCTGCAGCAGCCACTCGAGCGCGACGAGCAGCGGATTGACGCTGCGGTCCTTCACGTCGCCGATCTCGAACGGGATGAAGCGCTCGTCATTGCGCCGGTACTGGCCGAAGACGGCGTGGATGGCGGCCGTGAAGGTGTCGATGTCGGGCACCATCACCACCACGTCGCGCGGGCGCAGGCCCGTTTCGGCGCTGTGCGCGAACATGGCCAGCAGCTGGTCGTGCAGCACTTCCACTTCGCGCTGCACGCTGTGCGCCACGTGAAATTCGATCGAGCGGTCGCCTGGCTCGGGCGGCACCTGCTCATGCTCGGCCAGCGGGCGCAGTTCGCGGATGGCCACCTGCACCTGCTGCAGCAGGGTCTCGCCCGTTTCCTCGCCAAACAGGTCGATGCGCAGGCTGTCGTCGCGCCCCTCGGCTTGCGCGTGTTCGTCGAATTCGTCGAGCATGCGGATGAAATCGCGCCCTTGCCTGCCCCAGCTGGCCAGCAACGGGTGGCTGTGCGCATGCAGCGCTTCGAGCGGAATCTGCGCCAGGTCGGTGCCGTTGCGCTGCCGCTGGCGCTTGTTTTGCGCGCGCAGCAAGTCGCGCCCGTCGATGATGTCGCCCCAGTAGAACTGGCACGGATTCGGCACGGCCAGCACCACCTGCGTGTGGCGCGCCAGCGCGGCCAGCGCCTGCAAGGTCTGGTACGGCAAGGCCGACACGCCAAACAGCACGACGCGGCGCGGCAGCTTGCCGGCAGGCGCATCGCCGGCGGCAATCGCCGCCAGGAAGGCGTCGTGGATGTCGGCGCGGCCCGTGTCGCGCTCGAAAGCCTCGACGTCGCTACCCACGGCGCGCCACAACTGCGCCTGCCAGCGCTGGTCTTCCTTCAAGACGATAGCTTCGCCGCGGGCCGTGCGCAGCTGGTCGCGCCCCGCCGCCCAGTCGGCCAGCCAGTCGGCGCGGTAGACCTGGTACTGGTCGAACAAGTCGGCCAGGCGTTCGGCCAGCTGCAGCCGGCGCTCGCTGTCGCCATCGGCAAGGAAGTAGCGCAGCGGCGCGAATACCGGGTCGGCCAGCAAGGACGGCAACAGGCGCATCAAACGCCAGGTCAGCGGGGATTTATCGAACGGCGACACGCGCGGCACGCGCTCGCGCCCCAGCATGCCCCGGTAGCTTTCCCACAGCAGGCGCGCCGGCAGCGCGATGCGCGTGGCGGCGCACACCCCCATCTCCTCGGCCAGGGCGATCTTCAGCCATTCGGCCACGCCGTTCGACTGCACCAGGAAGATATCCGTTTCCAGGGGCGCCAGCGGATGCTGGCGCAGCCACTGGAAGACGGTGGCGCGCAGCTGTTCCAGCTGGTTGCCATGCAGGATGAGGAGGCCGGGCGTGACGGGAGTATGCATGCTGATCCGATGGGTTGCCGCGTCTCGGGCCGGGTGGCCGGAGACGTCAAACGCGTATTATCGCCGCTGCCTGCGTCAGGGAGCGTCGCTGGCGGCAAATTCCACGGAAATTTGTTCCGCCACCTGCGCCAGCGCCGGCCCCAGGGCCGTCAGCAGGGCGCGCGCCTGCTGCAAGTCGCCGCCCAGGCGCAAGCCTTCGATCGACGCGCACAGGCCGGCAAAGGCATGGGCGCCAACGGCCAGCGCCGACGATTTGCTGCGGTGGCCCAGGTCGGCCAGGCGCCCCAGGTCTTCCAGCGCCATGGCTTGCTCCATTTCGGCGATGCCGTCGCGCGCCGTGTCGAGAAACAGCTGGGTGTATTTGCGCATCTTCACGGGATCATTGCTGAACGTGAGCGCCAGGGTGGCCAGGTCGAGGATGGCCGTATCGCGCAAGTCCGGCGAGGCGGCCGATGGCGGCGCTTTCGGCACCGCCACCAGCCTGTCGCCCGCGCGCGCATGACCGATGCCGCCAATCCCGCCACGCAGGCGAAACCATTTCGCCAGCAGGTGGAACAGCAGATTCGGGGCGATCGGCTTGGTCAAAAATTCGTCCATGCCGGCCGCCAGGCAGCGGGCGCGGTCTTCGCTGCCCGCATTGGCCGTCATGGCGATCACCAGCAGGCCGGCAAGCTGCGGGTCGGCGCGGATGCGGCGCGTCGCCTCGAAGCCATCCATCTCCGGCATCTGCACGTCCATCAGCACGCAGTCGTAGCGCCGGTGGGCCAGCAATTCCAGCGCTTCGCGGCCATTGCAGGCGACGCAGACGGTGGCGCCTGCGTCTTCCAGCAATTCGCAGCCCACCTGCTGGCTGAAGACGTTATCTTCCACCAGCAGGATGGATGCGCCGCGGATCACCCCCAGCACTTCCGGTTCCACTTCGGCGATGCGCTCGTCGCTGGCCTGCGCGCTTTTTTCCAGGCGTGCCGTGAACCAGAAGGTGCTGCCCAGGCCAGGCTGGCTGTACACGCCCACCTTGCCCCCCATGAGCTCCACCAGCTGCTTGCTGATCACCAGCCCCAGGCCGCTGCCGCCATACTTGCGCGTGGTCGACGGGTCGGCCTGGTGGAAGGAGCGGAACAGCTGCGCCATCTCTTCCTGATTCATGCCGATGCCGCGGTCCTGCACTTCGAAGCGCAGCATGCCGTGGCTGCCCCGCTCCTCGGACTGGCGCACGCGCACGAAGATGCTGCCATTGTCGGAAAACTTGATGGCGTTGCTGGTCAGGTTCAGCAAGACCTGCTCCAGGCGCAGCGGGTCGCCGCGCCAGCGCTGCGGCAGTTCCGGCGCGATATCGAACTGCAGCGCCAGGCCCTTGACGACGGCCGCGTCGCCCAGCTGGCTGGCGATGTTCGCCAGCAGGGTATCGAGACGGAAGTCCAGCACTTCCAGTTCCAGCTTGCCCGCCTCGATCTTGGAAAAGTCGAGGATATCGTTGATCAGGCCCAGCAAGTGCTGGCCCGAATGGAAGATTTTCTGCAGATAGTCGCGCTGGCGCGCGTCGGCCACGGATTTCAGCGCTAGGTGCGCCATGCCGATGATGCTGTTCATCGGCGTGCGGATTTCATGGCTCATGTTCGACAGGAAGTCGCTCTTGGCCTGGCTGGCCGCGTCGGCCTGTTCCTTCAGGCGGTGCAGTTCCGTCACGTCGGTGGACAGGCCGATCAGGCCCGTGACGGGACCGGGCAAGCCCAGCGGCACCTTCACGCTCCACAGGTGATGCACCTGGCCCTGCGCATCGACGAAGCGCTCCTCGCCGACGAACTTGGCGCCGCTGTCGAACACCTGGCGCTCCGTGCGCTGCACGGACGCCGCCGCATCGCCAAGCATCAACTCGCCATCCTGGCGGCCGATCAGCTGCTGCACCGAACGGCCCAGTATCTTCGCCGTGCGCGCATTCACGTAGCGGTAGCGCAGGTCGGCGTCCTTCATGTAGACGTAGGCGTCGACGCTGTCGAGCACCGTATCGAGCAGGGTGCGCTGCGCCACCGCGTTGCGGCGCGAACGGTACAGGGTAAAGATATAGCCATAAATGAGCAGGGTGCCGGCCACGCCGACGGCCAGCGCCAGCCACGGGAAATAGCGGTCGAAGGGGCTGTACAGCTCTGCCTTGCGCACGCGGAAATGGGCTTTCCACAGGCCGCCCTGGTACGCCACGGGCAGCACCTGGTCGAAATAGTCGGCATCGCTGCCCGGTTGCGGCGGCGTCGCCGCCAGGTCGCCGTCATCGTTGAACAGCAGGCGGTCCTGCGGCGTGATGCGCAGGGCGCCATCGGCGGGCGTCGCGTCGGCGGCGCTGTACAGGGTCAGGTGCAGCGGCTCCAGCGCGCTGCGTTCGAGCGCGCTGTGCACCAGCTGCGCCACGCCAAAGCCGATGCCGACGGAACCCTGGTAGGCGGCGCGGCGCTCGGCCACACTGCCTTGCGGCATGCCGTTGCGGTACACGGGCAGGCGCATGCCCAGGCCCACGTGCGCGGGCGGCCCCTTGATCATGATCACCTGCCCAGACGCGCTGACTTCGCCGCTGTCGCGCGCCTGCGCCAGGGACTGCGCCACCAGCGGGTTGGCGCCGATATCGACGCCCATGCGTTCGGCCAGCAGGGAATCGGGTTCCAGATAGGTGAGCACCGCGTATTCCGGCCGCTCCCCCGCAGGACGGATGGTGAAGGCGGGATAGCCGCGCGGCGCCAGGCTGGTGTCGCGGCGCACGGCCTCGATGAAGGCCGCGCGCTGCGCCGACGGCACGGCCACCGCGTAGTTGACCGATTCGATGGCCGGGAACTGGCGCGCGATATCGAGGCCGGCCACGTAATCGTGAAACTGCCGGCGCGTCAGCTGCTCGCTCGTGCGAAACAGGGCTTCGAGGCCGCGCAACAGGTCGGAATAGCTTTTTACGCGCGTGATCAAGCTATGCTGGGCGCCATGCGTGAGGTTGTCGAAACGCTGTTCGGCATCGTCGTCGACCGTGCGCGCCGCGCCCGCATACAGGGCGCCGCCCACCGCCAATGCCAGCAGCAAGCCACCCGCCCATATCCTGATGCCTGATCCCGCCCCGCGCTTGCTCAAAGTGTGCATTGTCGATCGCTTATTCCGGTTTCCTTGAATGTGCGGCGCCCCGGCCGCCCAGCAAGTACGAGGATACTATCAAAGCCCCTGTGCGACGCACCTGTACATGAAAAAAAGCGCGTTCGATGGTTGCCCTGGAAAACACCTGGCGCCTAGGCACCCCGCAACGCCCCGGCCAGGAAGTCGCAAAAGGCGCGCACCTTTTCCTGCACGTGGCGTCCGTCGGGCGTCAAGGCATACACGCCGCGCCTGGCCATGCCGTGCGACGGCAGCACGCGCACCAGGGCGCCGCTGGCCAGCAGCGGCGCGGCGACGAACGACGGCAGCGCGCCCACGCCGATGCCCGCCGCCAGCATGTCGGCCAGCAGCAGGCTGCTGTCGGCGGAAAAGCGCACGGGCAGGACGATGCTGCTGCTCCCTTCCGGGCCGTCCAGCTGCCAGACGCCGGGGCTGTCGGCCAGGCGGTAAGCCAGGCAATCGTGGCCGTGCAAGTCCTGCGCCAGCCGGGGCGTGCCGCGCCGCGCCAGATAGGCGGGAGATGCGCAAATCATTTGCTCGACATCGCCCAGGCGGCGCGCCACCAGGGACGAATCGGCCAGCGCGGCGCGGATGCGCAGCGACACGTCATAGCCCTCGCCCACCACGTCGCGCAGGCGGTCGTCCAGGGTCATCTCGATTCTCACTTCCGGATGGCGCGCCATGAACACCGGCAGCAGCGGCGACAGCACCTTCAGGCCAAACGACAGCGGCGCATTCACGCGCAAGCGCCCCGCCACCTTGCCGGTGCAGCCGCGCGTGGCCAGTTCCAGCGCGTCGATTTCATCGAGCAGGCGGCAGCACTCCAGATAATAGGCGCGCCCGCCGTCCGACAAACTCATGCGCCGCGTCGTGCGCACCAGCAGCACCGTGCCCAGATGCGCCTCCAGCTGGCGCACCTGCTTGCTGATGGCCGCCGCCGACTGGTTCAGGTCCAGCGCCGCCTTGCTGAAGCTGTCGCGCTCGACCACCTTGCGAAACACACGCATGTGCGCCAGGACATCCATGATTCTTTCCTTGCAGTTGAATATCTTATTATTTTATCGCTGATTATCATTGAAATTGAAAATAATATGATGGCGGCTTCTTCATTCATGTCACGCAAGGAGTACCCCATGTTCAAACCATCCGCCACCCTGGCCACCCTGCTGCTGGCGCTGCTGGCCGGCGCAGTGCAAGCCGCCCCGGCCACCGCCCTGCCCGACGTGGGCATCAGCCCCTGGGGCCCGCAAGATGAAATCGGCCGCCTGAACCTGATGACGCCAGCCTCGCGCGCCGCCATCCTGGCCCGCATCGACGGCGGCAAGAGCTACGACCTGGCCGTCGATTTCTATGTCGGCATGCCCAGCTGGCAGGCGGCAGGCGATCCGCCCTACCAGATGTGGATGACGCACACGCCCAAGGGCAATGTGGTGGCCGATTCCATGCACGTGGGCGACGCCATGAACCGCCACGTCAGTTACACGGGTTCGGCCGTGTCCATGTATGCGCACATGGGCACGCATATCGACGCGCTCAACCACTTCGGCCTGAACGGCAAGATCTGGAACGGCTTTACGGAAGAGCGCTACCTGGGCGACCGGGGCTGGACGGTGACGGGCGCGGAAAAGCTGCCGCCCATCGTCGCGCGCGGCGTGCTGATCGACGTGGCCGTGGCCAAGGGTTTATCGCAACTGCCCGACAACTACCGGGTCACGCGGCAGGATTTGCGCGCCGCGCTGGCGCACCAGCAGATCACCCTGGAAAAGGGCGACGTGGTGCTGATACGCACGGGCCGCATGCAGCACTATGAGCAGGCGCAGGCTTACATGGCGAATCCGCCCGGCCTGTCGCTCGATGCGGCGAAATTCCTCGTGGAAGACGGCGGCGCCATGGTGGTGGGCGCGGACAACCTCAGTTTCGAGGCGTTTCCCTCCGAAGTGGCGGGCAACTACCTGCCCGTGCACACCTACCTGCTGGCGCAGCAGGGTACGCCCATCCTGGAACTGGTCGACCTGGAAGGCTTGTCGCGTGACAAGGTCTACCAGTTCGCCTTCATCGGCGCCTCCCTGAAATTCCGCGGCGGCGACGCGGCGCCCATCCGTCCCGTGGCCCTGCCGATCCGCTAAATCACACGGTCGCGGCCAGCAAGGCGCCATGGTCGTCCCAGGCATCAGCGCAGCGCACCACCTCGCCCACGACGATGATGCTGGGGCTGCCCAGGCCGCTGGCCAGCAAGTCGGCGGGCAAGGCTTGCAAAGTGCTCAGCAACTGGCGCTGCGCCGGCAAGCTGGCCGACTGCACCACGGCCACGGGCGTGCCGGGCGCCATGCCGCCGGCCAGCAAGCCCGCCTGGATGGCCGCCACCCGGGCCACGCCCATGTAGATGACGAGGGTGAGCTTGCTCTGCGCCAGTGCTGCCCAGTTCGGTTCGGAGGCGCTGTCCTTGCCGTGCCCCGTGACGAAGATGGCGCCCTGGCTCCAGGCCCGGTGCGTGAGCGGCACGCCGATGCCAGCCGGCGCGGCCAGGCCGCTGCTGATGCCGGGTATCACCTCGACGGCCACGCCGTGGCTGCGCAGATAGGCGCGCTCCTCGCCGCCCCGTCCGAACAGATAGGGGTCGCCCCCTTTCAGCCGCACCACGTGCAGGCCGGCGCGGGCTTCGGCCAGCATCAGGCGCTCGATGAAGGCTTGCGGCGTGGAAGCACAGCCGCCCCGCTTGCCCACCTCGACCACGCGCACGCCGGGCGCCGCATGCGCGAGGATGGCCGGATTGACGAGATCGTCGATCAGCACCACGTCGGCCCGCGCGATGGCCTTCACGGCCTTGATGGTCAGCAAGTCCGGATCGCCGGGACCGGCGCCGACCAGGGTCACGCTTCCAAGTTGCGCCATGATGAACTCTCCAATCAGAAAAAATGGCCGATGGCAAACGATGCCGCGTACGCTTCCGGTGCGCTGCCGTCCCACACGACGCCGTCGCACAGGGTCGAGCTGCGCAGCGGTGACGACGGCAAGGGCGTGGCCGTCATTTCCGCCGCCTGGCGATACAGGTCGATGCGGTTGACTTGCCTAGCCACCGCCAGGTAATCGGGTTCGTCGCGCAGCAAGCCCCAGCGCCGGTGCTGGGTCATGAACCACATGCCGTCCGACAGGTAGGGGAAATTGACGGCGCCGGCGCCATAAAACTTCAAACCGTGCGCCTCGTCCCACGTCTTGCCCAGGCCATCCTGATAATGACCGAGGATGCGCGGCGCCAGCGTTTCCTGCGGCGTATTCAGATAAGCAGGCTCGGCCAGGGTGGCCGCCATGGCCAGCCGGTTGGCATCGCTGGCATCGATCCAGCGCCCCGCCTCGAGCACGGCGGCGATCAGGGCGCGGCAACTGTTCGGATGCTGGTGGGCAAACGCGGCGCTGGTGCCCAGCACCTTGCCCGGATGGTCGGGCCAGATGGCGCCGCTGGTGGTGGCCGTCACGCCCACGCCATCGACGATGGCCTTGTAACCCCATGGTTCGCCCGCGCAAAAACCATCCATCTGCCCCGCGCGCAAGGCGGCCACCATCTGCGACGGCGGCACCGTCATCACGCGCGCGTCGCGCAGCGGATCGATGCCCTGCGCGGCCAGCCAGTATTGCAACAGCATCGCGTGGTTGCCGGTCGGGAAAGTATGCGCAAACGCAAAGGGCCGCGCCGCGCCGCGCATGTGCCGCGCCAATGTGGGGCCATCGTGGGCGCCCTCGCGCGCCAGCGCCGCCGACAGGGTGACGGCCTGGCCGCTGTGATTGAGATTCATCAATACGGCCATGTCGTGCCGCTGCCCGCCAATGCCCATCTGCACGCCATACACGAGACCGTACAACACATGGGCAGCGTCGAGTTCGCCGCTATTCAATTTGTCGCGCACGCCGGCCCACGACATCTCCCGGCTCAGTTCGATCTTGATGCCATATTTTTCATCCAGGCCCAGCTTTGAAGCCATCACCAGCGAGGCGCAATCGGTCAGCGGCAGGTAGCCGATGCGTATCGTCTGTTTTTCCGGCTGCAGTGGGCGCGTCGGGTGGGCATTGGCGCCCGCTTGCTGTGTCATACCATTCCTTGCTGATAAATACTGTTTTGCCGTGCCGACATGGGCAAGGTCATGCCCATCCAGCAGCAAGGACCGTGCCTGTGCATGCCCTGTCCCAGGCAGCTGGAAGCGCACCGGAATGGTGCACTGCACCAGCATGTGTCAGGAAATGGACGATTCATCCCAGCAAGTCCTCCACGTCGAGGATGCGCTGGGCAATGTCCGCCAGCTTGAGTTTCTTGTTCATGGCCATGCTGCGCAAGCGCTGGTAAGCCTGGTCTTCCGTCAAGCCGTGATGCGTCATCAACAGGCCCTTGGCCCGTTCGATCACCTTGCGCTCAAACAACTTGTGCCGCGTGTCGAGCAATTCGGCGCGCAATTTTTCTTCCTGGCGAAAGCGCGCCAACGCCACGTTCAGCACGGGCAAGATGCGCTCGGCATGCAAGCCGGCCACGATATAGGCGGACACGCCGGCCGCCATGGCCGCGTCGATGCTGGCCGTGGCGCCGTCTTCGGTAAACAGCACGATGGGGCGGCGCTCGTCGCGCGTGGCGATGACGATGTGCTCGAGCACGTCGCGCGCATCCGATTCGGCGTCGATGATGATGAGGTCAGGCTGCAGTTGCGCGATGCGCTCGGGAAGGTAGAGGTCGGCTGGCAGGGAGGCGACGATGTCGAAACCCGATTCCAGCAAGCCGATGCGCAGGGCATTGCCGCGCTGCACCTGGGCAGCCAGGGCCGCATTCTCGTGCACGCCGTGCTCGACAATGGTGTTGACGACAACGATGCGCAAAGGCTGGGTACGGCTGGACGTCATGGGAGCGATCTGCAATGGCTAAACAATTAACCATTGCAGTAAGCAAGAAGCGAACCAGCCGGTTTTACAGCGGATTTTACTTCAAGGTCGGCATGGCAAACTCCGCCCCGGCCGCCGTCGAGGCCGGCCAGCGCTGCGTGACAGCCTTCTGTTTCGTGTAGAAACGCACGGATTCCGGGCCATGCGCGTGGTGGTCGCCGAACAGGCTGCGCTTCCAGCCGCCGAAGCTGTGGAAGGCCATCGGCACGGGGATCGGCACGTTGACGCCCACCATCCCGACTTGCACCCGGTGCGTGTACTCGCGCGCCGTATTGCCGTCGCGCGTGTAGATGGCCGTGCCGTTACCGTATTCGTGCGCGTTGACGAGGTCCAGCGCGGTCGTAAAATCGGGCACGCGCACGATGCACAGCACGGGACCGAAGATTTCCTCTTTATAGATCGTCATCTCCGGCGTGACATGGTCGAACAGGCTGCCGCCGAGGAAAAAGCCCTTTTCGTGGCCGGGCAAGACGAAGCCGCGCCCGTCACTGACCAGCTTGGCGCCTTCCTTGACGCCCGTGGCGATGTAGCCGGCGATCTTCTCCTTGTGCACTTGCGTCACCACGGGGCCCATTTCCGCTGTTAAATCCATGCCTTGCGTGATTTTCAGGGCCGCGATGCGCGGCACCAGCGCCTCGACCAGTTGATCGGCCACATTGCCGACCGCCACGACGACGGAAATGGCCATGCAGCGCTCGCCGGCCGAACCGAACGCCGCGCCCATCAGGGCGTCGACCGTCTGCGGAATGTCCGCGTCCGGCATGACGACCATGTGGTTTTTCGCGCCGCCCAAGGCTTGCACGCGCTTGCCCTGCGCGCAGCCGGTGGCATAGATATACTCGGCAATCGGCGTGGAACCGACGAAACTGACGGCGCGCACGTCCGGGTGGTGCAACAAGCCATCCACGGCTTCCTTATCTCCCTGCACCACATTGAAGACGCCGTCCGGCAAACCGGCGTCCGTCAACAGCTGCGCCAGCAGCAGGCTGGCCGACGGGTCGCGCTCCGACGGTTTCAAGACGAAGGTATTGCCGCAGGCGATCGCCATCGGGAACATCCACATCGGCACCATCACGGGGAAATTGAACGGCGTGATGCCGACGCACACGCCCAATGCCTGGCGGATCGACCAGGCGTCGATGCCACCGGCCACTTGCTCCGAATATTCTCCCTTCATCAGCTGCGGGATGCCGCAGGCAAATTCCACCACTTCGATGCCGCGCGTCACTTCCCCTTTGGCATCCGTGAACACCTTGCCGTGCTCGGCCGTGATCAGGGCCGCCAATTGATCCGCATGTTCTTCCAGCAACTCCTTGAACTTGAACATGACGCGGGCGCGGCGCAGGGGCGAGGTTTGCGACCAGGCGGGAAAGGCCGCATGGGCGGCGGCCACGGCCGCGTTCAGCTCGGAAGGCGTGGCCAGCGATACTTTCGCCGTGACGGCGCCCGTGGCGGGGTTGAAGACGTCGCTGATGCGCTCGGAGCGCGACGCCATGGAGTTGCCACCAATAAAGTGGCCGATCATCGGGGTAGTCATTGTCTTGTCCTTGTTATTTCGTCATCAGCCAGTCATGGGCCGGGTCGTTTTTAAAGTGCCACACGCGTTTCGGGCCGGCCATCACGTTCAGGTAATAGCCATCGTAGCCATACGGCACGGTGACGGGGTGGTAACCCCTGGGCACCATCACCACGTCGTGGTTTTCCACGGCCATGGCTTCGTCGATGCTGCGGTCGTCCGTGTAGACGCGTTGGTACGCAAAGCCCTGCTCGGGATTGAGGCGGTGGTAGTACGTTTCTTCCAGCGAACTTTCCAGCGGGATATTGTCGCTGTCGTGCTTGTGCGGCGGATAGCTGGACGAGTGGCCGGACGGCGTGACCACCTCGACCACCAGCAAGCCATCGGCCTCGGCTGTCTGCGGCAGGATGTCGCACACATAGCGGGTATTGGCCCCCTTGCCGCGCACGGAGCGCGTCATCGACTGCGGGTCGATCAAGCGTGCCGGGCGGTGGGTGGTGGCCGGTGCACTGCACAGCGCCACTTCCGCGTCGCCCACGGCCGTGATGCCGACCGTGGTTTCCAGCGGCACATACACGGCGTAGGGCGAGACATCTTCAAACACGCTCTGGCGATTGCCGATGGCTTCCCAGGTCTGCCCGCCCGCCTGCACCGTCACCGTGCCCGTCAGCACGACGAGGCACAGTTCGCGGCGGCCCGTCTCCAAAGTCAGCTGTTCGCCTGCCGCCAGCCGGTGCGCGGCAAAGCCCACGTGCGTCCAGCCGGCCGACTCTGGCGTCACTTCGACGATGGCGGAACCGGCCCTGGCCTTGACCAGCAGCGGGCTCATGCCGCCTCCCGCCCCAGGCGGGGAATCGCGTCGACCAGGCGTGCCAGGTAATCGTGGCCCATCTTGGCGTACTGATAGCTGGGGGCCACGGCCGGATCTTGCTCCGCCTCCACCACCAGCCAGCCTTCATAACCGTGCAGATACAGGCGCGTCAGGATGGCCGGAAAGTCGATGCTGCCGTCGCCGGGCACGCTGAAGGCGCCATTGATGACGGCCTGCAGGAAACTCCAGTGGCCATTTCTCGCCAGTTTCACCACATTGGGGCGCACATCCTTGCAATGCACGTGGCAGATGCGATCGATGTGCTTGTTCAAGACCGCCAGCGCGTCGCCGCCGGCAAAGGTGATGTGGCCCGTGTCGAACAGCAAGCCGACTTGCGGCCCCGTCAAGGCCATCAACTGGTCCACGTCGGCCGGCGTTTCCACGTAGGCGCCCATGTGGTGGTGGTAG
>NZ_JAPUBU010000008.1:0-236056 GCF_030397705.1 Janthinobacterium sp. SUN100
TGTTAATTGTTAAAGAACTGTATTCAGTACTGCTTTCGCGCTATCGACAAAGCGTTGTGTTTGTCAGCTGCGAAGAAGGAAGAGTATGAAGCATTTCAGCACAATCGTCAACACCTTCTTTTCCTCATCTCACTCGGCATTTGCATGCGTCGTTCAGCGAGGGGGCGAATTATAGCCAAGCAACAGCGTGTCCGCAAGAGCCATTTATGGCAAGACGAACGATTTCACCAAGGTCAGTTCGCCCGCGGCCCGCATCGGCACCTGGAAGCTCTGCAACTTTTCACGTGGCGTGCCTTCGTTGGTGATGATCGATATGCGGGCGACGGTCAGCATGGCGGTGTTCTCGCCGCTGCCGTAGTAATTCACATAGACGTGATAGTTGCCCTTCACGGGCGCCGAACTGGAGAAAATCTCCGGACCATAGCCGGTGGTCACGTCCACATCCAGCGCGCCGCCATCTTTCAGGACGCGATTGCCGTACCAGGCATGGCCGCCGTCCGGCGTGACCACATGCATATCGAGGTCGGTGCCGGCGCTGTCCCAGGACAGCACGATGCGCAGGCGCGCCTGGGTCTTGCCCTGGTAGCTGTCGACAAACTGGGTGCGCGCGCGGCTCCGGCCATCCGGCGAGCGCACTTCCACGCTGTTCGAACCGCTGCCGAAGCCATACGGACGGCCATAGCTGCCATCCTCGCCCACTTCCATCGGCATCGCCACGCCATTGACCACCAAAGTAGCGGGCTTGCCCTTGACGGCGCCTGCGATGCGTCCCCGTATCTGCGCCGTCTCGGCCTGGCCCGGCTGCAGGTTGACCGACGCGGCGGGGTAGTTGACCGCTTGCGTGTATTGCTCGCTGGCGCCGGCCGAATTGCGCCAACCACTCTTGGGGGCGTCAATGGTGACCTGGGCCTGCGCCCAGATTGGCAATAGCATTAGCGGAATCGAGCAGCGGATATAAAAACTCACAGGGCCTCCAGGTTAAGGTCGACGAGCCGGCGGGCCAGCCGCTCGACATATTCTTCGTCCTGGCCGCGCGGATGGTTGCGCAGGCCAAGATGCAGGTATTCATGGGCCAAGGTGATGCGGTCTTCGCGCGTGGCCAGCGGCCGCATGAAGATACGGTTGCGCGATTGTTCCGAATACGGCGCGCCGCTCTGCAAGGCGCACACCAGCGGCGCTGGCGACGGCGCCTCGTAGCCGGCCTCGCGCAGCAGCACGCGCTGCCAGCGCAGCACGGACCGCGCCAGCCAGTCCTCGTTCTGCGCCAGGCGCCGGCAACGTGCGCCGGTATTGCCAAAGGTACTCAGCGCGCCGCCAGGATACGCCGCCGCCAGCAATTCATCATAGTACTTGCCTTGTCTGGCCTGGCGCACCGCCTCGCTCCACGCCATCGTGCCCTCGGACGGCTGGTTACTGTGATAGCGCACGGTGACGCCATCGACGATCAGCTGGTCGGTCCAGCGCGCAATCGCCAGCGCCGCCGGCGTGGCGGGGCTGGGACTGACGCGCTGGGTCGCGCTGCTGTCAACGATCTGCTGGCAGCCCGCCACCGTCACCGCGTTCTGCTGCAGATACGTGCGCGCGGCGATCGCCAGCGCCTTGGCCGCTTCCGGCTCGCCGGCGTTCGCTTCGCGGTCGAGCACGCGCGCCACATATTCATTGACGCCGAAGCGGCCGCGCAATTGCGGACGGCCGCCCTTCTCCTGCAACAGCATCAATTCGCCCGTGCTGCGCAAGGCGAGGTTCTGGCCATTCTCGAATTGCACATGGTAGCGGCCATTCAGCGGGCCAGCTGCGGCCACGCCACGCTCGCCGCGCACGGCGCGGATCGGATAGCGCTTGAAGTAATCGACGACCACGCAGCCGCCATCGTCGGCCGCGCCCACTTTCGGCAAACTGGCGGCCAGCTTGGGCGCCCACTGTGCGAAGACATTGCTGCTGCCGCCCGCGCCGCCAAACCAGATCGGCGTGCCGTCGGCCAGCCAGCCGGCCGCGCCGCCGATACGCTCTTCTGCCTGACCCTTTTTCTGCTCGTGCCAGGAATACGTCTTTACGCGCAGCTGGCTGCCGAACCAGCGCGCCGTACCGGCGCCGCGTCCGTCGAGCACCACGCGCAGCAGCGCTGCCTCGGCATCCTCGCGGCTGGCGGCCGGGATGCTGTCCAGCGCGCGCAGCAGGCTATCCAGGCGCACCGTGCGCGCCGGCGCCATCTGCGCGGGATCCGCCAGCCAGGCAAAGTCGCCTGCCGGCGCGCTCCCCAGACGGCCGCGCCAGTACTGGCGCCACGGCGTGGCCGTGATCATCAAGCGCTTGGGCGAGAAAAATGGGCCGCAGGACTGCGCCAGCGCCGCGTCGTGACCGATGCTCTGGCCCGCATCGCAGCAATACACCTCTTCCGGATCGCGGCCACCGCAGCGGTAATCCGGCATCGCTACCTTGTTATCCGTCGCATAGACATACACGAACAGCTTCCACAGGCTGGCCAGCGGTACTTGCCGCGCACCGTCAAACGGCGGCGAGAGGGGCTGCGTGGCGCCGCCCTGGCGCAGCTGCCGTACTTCCGTCTTGCCATCACGCCACCAGGCCACGTCCAGCGATGCAGACCACGCAGGTACGGCCAGCAGCAGGGTTGCCGTCAATGCAGGAAGTGCAACGCGCATCACTCGACCTTCAGCGCGCGCGTGGTCTTGCCGCCGCCTTCAAAGGCTTTCTGCTCCGGCTGATACATGCGGTAAAAGCGCGCAGGCGGCAGCACATAACTGCCCTTCTGCGCAAAGCGCAGCAAATGGCGCACCGTCACGTCGCCGGCCAAAGGCTCGATGGGCACGGCATAGCCGTCGCGGCGTTCGGTGTGGCGCGCGCGCTCCAGCGCGGCCGGCTTGTCACCCGCCATGACCATGCCCCATGTCGTCGATTCGACCATGGCGCCCGGCGGCAGCGCCACTTCCAGCAAGCCAAAGCGGTGCTTCGCTCCCGGTGCAGCCTTCAAGGTGATTTCATCGAGATACAGCGCGTCCGTGCTCAGCGCCTCGCCCGGCTTGACCAGCTCCGTCGTGTAGCCGCCCTTGCCCGCCTTCATGCGCAGGATGCGGCGCTCGACGGCAACCGGTAAGGTTTGTGCTTCGACGGCGTGGCTGTCGTACTGCAGCACGGCCACCGTGCCTGCGGGCGCCGGTGCAGCGAGACGCAGTTTGTCGGGCTGGCCCTTGGCGTCGCTCCAGCGCCAGACCGGCTGGCCGCTGCGGCTGTCGCGTTTTTGCCAGGCGCCGTCCAGCATGACGGCCGGCCCCTTGCCGAACGATGCGCCGCCCAGCTTCTTTTGCACCCACATCAACGTCATCGCGCGGTCCAGGGTCGGCATCTCGGTGCGCACGCCAGCCAGCACCGCGTCGGCCTGCGATGGCGGTACTTCGCCGGCCAGCATCAGCAAGGCGTGTGCCACCGGCGCTTTCGATTCGCGCAAGACTTGCCAGGCGCTGGCCACTTGCAATTGCAGCCCATGCGGCAAGGCGACGCCATTCTGGCCGGCGACCAGCGCCACCAGGCCCAGCGACATCGCCTGCGCTTCGCGATCAAGGGCTCCGCCCAGCAGCAGGCTGCCGCTGTCGCCCGCCTGGCGCGGCTTGCCACCCAGGACGGCGATGGCGCTGTCGTCCACCAGGCCGGCTGCCAATGTCTGCGTGGGCAAGCCCATTTCGCGCGCCATCCACAGCACCAGCGCGCGGTCACCCATCGCATCCTTCAAGCCATGCTCGCTGTAGACGGCCAGCAGCTTGTTCCAGTGCTCGGGCGGCAGCTCGATGCGCAGCGCGCGCGCAGCGTACCAGTCCGCATAGTAGGCGTAGGCCGTCATCAAGGCATTGCCGGCCGTGGCATTGCCCCACCAGCCGAAGACGGCGTTGGGGCCCGCCATGGACACCAGGCGCAGGCGCTGCGCCGTCAGCAGCGTTTGCAGACGCTCACCCGCCGCGCCGGCGTCCGGCCCCAGGCTTTGCGTGGCCAGCGCCAGCGGAATCAAACGGCTTGCCGTCTGCTCCACGCAGCCATATGGATAGTCGATCAGGTCGTCGGCAATGCGCGCGAACTGGCTGGCTGCTCCTTGCGCGAACGAGACGCGGATATTGCGCGCGTCCGCCGGCAGCTTGAGTGGAATATCAGCAGTGGCGCCATCGAGCGGCAGCACCAAGGTGCGCGGGCTGCTCCAGGCGGCGGGCAAGGTATGCATGGCCGCGTCAAGCGCGTCGACCACTTTGCCATTCTGTTTCAGCTCCAGGCGCAGCGGACCGGTAGCGCCAGCAGCGAGCGGAAACTCGACGTAGTTGACGCCCGGCTTGGCGGACAGTTTTTCCGTCTTCGGCTGCGCACCACCGGAGAGAACGACGTCGAGCGCCTGCTCCTTGCCCGTCTGGTTGAACACGGCCACCGAGGCACGCGGCGCATCGCCGGCGCGCATCCAGTCCGGCGCCGTCCACTTGGCATAGAAGTTCTTGTCCGACCGCAGATAGGCGGTGCGCTGGCCCACGCGCCCCTGCTCGTCCATCGCGCGGCCCGTGATACGCCAGCGGGTCAGCGCGTCCGGCATGGTAAAACTCACGCGCGCATTGCCATTCGCGTCGGTCTTCAGCGATGGCGCCCAGTACGCCGTATCGATATTGTCGCGGCGCGGACGTTCGAGCACCTTGACGCCGCGCTCGTTGTAATTGTGGCGCGCGGGCGCGCCGGCGGTGCGGCCCTGCGCCATGTCGTAGCTGATGAAAGACAGGCTGGCCGTGGTGCGCACGTTGTTGCGGCGCGGATGGTAGAAGAAGTCGCCGATATCCGGCGCGATTTCCGGCTGCAGCACATAAATCATTTCATCGACCACGCCCAGCGCCACCATGGTGCTCAGCGGCTTGCCGTCGAGGGTGGCCTTGACGTCCAGCGTCACCTTCTCGCCGGGCTGGTAGACTTCCTTGTCGCTCTTGAACTGCAGCGCGATGCGCGGCTCGATCACTTGCAGACCGGCATTTTCGAAGACGAAATCGCCATTGCGCGTGTATGCCACCGAAAACGTCATGTTCGGGCCATGCTCCTCCTTGACGGGGATGCGCACGCGCCACTGCCGCGGCGCCACGCGCTTCGCCTGGTACCAATCCGCGGCGCCGGCCATCAAGCCATGGTGCTCCACCTTGTCGCGTTCGAGCGTCAACAGCGCCTGGTCGACCTTGTCCGAGAACGTGATCAAGGCTTCGGCGGTGTCGCCCGGACGATAGCGGGCGCGGTCCAGCACGATCTCGATGCTGCCCGGCGTCGTTTGCACGCCATCGCCGGCGACCCAGTGGCTGGCGGCGGCCAGCAGGTTGCCCCGTTCGTCGCGCAGCGCCAGCTGATACGAACCCGATGCGGGGAATGTCACGTCCCAGCCCTTGGCGTTTGGATCGAATGCGCCCTCGGTCTTGCCTTGTTTTTCCAGCTGCACCATCTCCCAGCGCACGGGCTTGGCCGCGCCCTGGCCATCGGCCAGCAAGTCGAAATGCACGGACTGGCCCGGATCGGAAAACTGGCGCGCGGCCTTCAACTGGTAGCTGCTGCTCGAGCGTTCTATCATCAGCTCGCGCGTCGCCTTGACGCGGTAGGCCGCGCCATCGGTCGCCAGCACGGTCAGGATGTAGCGCGAAGGGTCGGCGGCGGGCGGCAAGGTGAAGTCCACATTGCCGCTGCCGTCGCTCGTCACTTCCTCGGTCTTCAAGGCCACGGGGAACAGGCCGCTGTAACGCAACTCGCCCTCGACCATGGTGTTTTGCTGGCCGCGCAGCGACAAGGTCATCTTCGCGTTTTTCACCGGCTTGCCATCAGGGTAGCGCAGCGCGATGCTGCCCTTGACCGCCTCGCCCGTCTTGAACTCCGGCTTCGATGGCTGGACGTTGATTTCAAAGTGCGGCTTGATGTATTCGGCCACGCGGAAGGCCGCGCCATATACGCCATCCTTGTAATTGAAGCGCAGTTCATAGCCGCCGGCGGTGGCCTCCATCGGCAGGCGGAAGCGCGTGTCGGCGCCCGTGTCGCCGGACAGCTGCAGCGTTTGCGTCAGCAGCGGCGTGCCATTCGGATTGAGCACGGTCAAGCTTAGCGGCGCGCTGGCCGCCG
Source organism: Janthinobacterium sp. SUN100 (assembly GCF_030397705.1). Taxonomy (NCBI): domain Bacteria; kingdom Pseudomonadati; phylum Pseudomonadota; class Betaproteobacteria; order Burkholderiales; family Oxalobacteraceae; genus Janthinobacterium; species Janthinobacterium sp. SUN100. Next base: position 6,127 of record NZ_JAPUBU010000008.1, read on the forward strand.
CCTGCGAGTTGCGCGCCGACGTGAATTCGCGACCCACAAACTTGACGTTGACCTCGTCGCCGGGCCGGTACAGGGGCCGGTCCGTCACCGCATAAATCTTGGTATTATAGATTTCGCTGTCATAGTAAAAATTCTCGGAAACGAACACGCCGCCGGCGCGGTCCTGGCCCAGCACATACGTGTGTTCGGGGCTGCCGCGCTCGAGCGATGCGACACCGTCGGCGCCCGTGGTGGCCGACTGCAGCACGCCGGTGCCGTCGGTCCACGCCACGCTGGCGCCGGACACGGCGGCGCTGTTGTCGCGCCGTGCCGTCCACACCAGCATCTGGCCGGACGATACCTTGGTGACGGCCACCGTGTCCGACACGAACACCAGGGTGGTGGCGCGGTGTTCGCCGATGATCGCTTCGATCAGGTACAAGCCAGGCTGGCGTTTGCCCAGCGGGATCATCACGTTGCCGGCGCCGGCGACGATGAAATCGCTGCTCGATCCATCGAGCTTGACGCCTTTCGGCGGCGTGATGGCCTTGGCCTGCCAGATCGGATAGCGGAAGCTGTCGACCAGCTCCATGCCCTTGATCGGCTTGTATTGCGGATGGTTGGCGAACACAGTGCGCCGGCGGATCGCGTCATTCGTCGCCAATTGCGGCTGCTCCTTCGTTACCGCAAGGCGCGCCTCGCCGGAAAACAGCTTGCGCCAGGCCAGGCGCGACTGCTTCCACCAGCTATCCCATAGAAAGCTCAAGGTGTTGGCCAGGCCCTCGCCCTGGTAATTGCCCTCCACCTGGATGCGGTGCAGATTGCGCTGCTTTTTCAGGAATTCCATCGGTTCGGGCACGCGGTAGACGACGATGTCGGCGCCCGAATACGCTTCCAGGTTCATGCGCCCCATGTCGCGCCCCGGCACCTCGAGCCGCACGCGCGCTTCATCAAGACTGCCGTAACTGGCATCCGACAGCAGGAAGAAGGGTTCGCCCTTGAAGGTGGCGTAGTTGCTCGGTTCGCGTTCCTGCGCCGAGGCGCCGCCAATGAGGACCAACGCCAGCAGGCTGGCAAATAACAGCTTCATGAGAAGCTTCATGACAGGAACGCCAGCCGGAACACACCGGCGAAATTCGGATTGTTGACCACAGGTTGCCACCGCGTGTCCTTCCAGCTCGTAAGTTCTTTGATATCGACGGTCCGCAGACCATTGTCGTCGGGGGTGACGGTGCCGGTGTGGTAGGCGATGCGCGCCCCCATCCAGACCATCAGATGCTGTTCGTCGCCCTGGTCGAAAAACAGCAGGTCGCCGGGCAGCGCCTGGCTGATTTCGCGGGCGATGAAACGGCTGTTGTGCTGCACCAGCGCCAGCGCCGTGACGAAGTGGCCGACCTTGCCATCCGTCTGCACCCAGCGGTTGCGCAGGGCCGCCTGGGCCGCGCTCAATTCCAGTTCGGGCGGCAGGCGCCGGTCGCTGGCGATGCCGTTCGCACGTAGCCATTTCGCGTCATGCACGGTGAGCGCCTCATTGACGGCAAAGCGCACGAGGCCCGCGCAATCGCGGTGCGTCCAGCGCGGCGACGGCCCCCGTTCGATCTGCACATTGACAATGCGCAACATCCAGGCCTGGAAGGCGCGGCTCTGGGCTTGCGACAGCTGCACTTGCGGTTCGGTAGCCGCGCGCAGGGCCCACGCCCGGGGCACTGCCACGGTGGCGGCGCAAGCCGCGAACCAGCGCAAGGCAGCGCGGCGCGCGTGCCGCACCGTCATCGCGCAGTCTCCTGCCATTCCAGCGCTTCCCATGCGGTGCCGCTGGCTGGCTGCCGCTTGAGCACCATGCGCAGCGGCGGATATTTTTTCAAGGCGTTCAGGCGCGGCACCAGGTGTTCGTTGGCGGCCGCGCGCAGGACCGGTTCGTTATTCGCCGGCAGGGTATCGAAGGCTTCCAGCTGGATCAGCCGGGCCAGCGACGCGGGCGCGATCAGGCCGATGGTGTGCGCGCCATCGGGCAGCAGGTCGCTGGCGGCCGGCGCCTGCTTGCGGCGCACGGCCAGCACCTGGTCCACCAGCTTGCCGTCGGCCGAGAAGACAACCGTATTGCCGGCCACGGCCAGCGCCGGCGTGGACTGGCCCAGTGCCGTGGCGACGCTGCGCTCCCAGCGTACGAACTCACCTTTACTATCCTTGCCGGTCGTCTTGCGCACGGGGTCCTTGCCGCCGATGGCCGCCTCGAACAGGCTGCCATATGCAGCGTCATCCCCGGCCTGCGCACTGCGCGTGGCGACAAACACCGGCGTATGCAGTCGCGACGTGCCGTACCAGCAGGCGGCGGCCGGCCCTTGCAAGTGCCCGGCCAGCGGCACCACCGGCTCGGAAGTCTTGCTCCCCAGGCGCTTGAGCACGGGTTGCAGCGCGGACCAGTCCACCGGCACGCTGAAGCAGGCGCTGGGACTGTGCGGCAGCACGGGCCACAGGGCACTGCTGTCATAGCCGCCGTTTTTCAGCTTGTCGGCATTGAGCAGCACCTTGGACTGCCAGGCGCCCTGTTGAAAATCGAAGCGCAGCGCTTCGAGCGCGCCAAAGAAGGGCTGGTAGCCGAACGACAGGAAGTCCGCCTTGACGGCGATGCTGTGGCCCTCGGGCGCGGCGCCGTCGAGATGGAATTGCGGATGAAAGACGTTCTGTTTGGCGGCTTCGGGCGCCAGCAGGCTGGCCACGGTTTTCTCGGCCGTGCCATCGCCGCTCTTGCCGTCGCTGCCGCCATACAGCATGCCGGGATGGGACAGGACGACCAGGCGCTGGCCGTGCGCGGCAAACAGCAAGGTACGCTGGTAGGCGTAATTGAGCGCATACACGGGCACCTGGCCGCCATCGACGCGCAAGTTGCCGGCCACGCGCATTTGCGTATCCTTCAAGGCGATCTTGCCCGCTTCCTCGAGCAGGCGCGTCAGCTGGTTGCGCGACACGGCGATGGCAAAATGCTTGAGCGAGCCGTCGGCGTCGCGCCACAGGGCCACTTCCGCAGGCTGGTCCAGCACCATGCGCAGCAGCTGGTCGCCCCATCCCAGTTCATGTTCGTAGGCGATGCGGCGCAAACTGCCCTTGAGCCCCAGCCGGTCTTCGCTCTGCTCGTAATAGAACAGGAAATCCTCGCGCAGCACGTCGCGCGCCAGCGGCACCGCCAGCAAGTCGCGCGGCAAGGTCGACAGGCTTTTCGTGCGGACCAGCGCGTCGGGCCTGGACAAGTCCAGCTTCAAGCCGTTGACCGGTCCCATCGCGCCCCAGCCGAAGACCCGGTAACCGACCAGGGCGGCCGCCACCACGGCCACGCCAGCCAGCGCCCCGAGCAGAACTTTCTTGTTGAGTACTTTTTTCGCCAGCACCGTATATCCCTTTTTACCTGCCGTAGCATTGACAAGTTAGTAATTATTGACAAATGGTAACATGGCATTTGTGGCCGCAGCGCACAGCTGACGCGACAGCGTAAAATAGCGGTTTCGCCGTTTCAATCGCCTCCCATGACCATCCTGCTCTCCACCCTGAACGCCCGCTACACCCACGCCTCGCTGGGATTGCGCTATTTGCTGGCCAATATGGGGCCGCTGCAAGCGCAGACGCGGCTGCAGGAATTCGTCATCGGCACGAAAACGACGGAACTGGTCGAGCGCATCCTCGTCAACAAGCCGCGCATCATCGGTTTTGGCGTGTATATATGGAACGTCGAGGAAACGACGAAACTGGTGGCCATGCTCAAGCGCGTGGCGCCTGAAGTCATCATCGTGCTGGGCGGGCCGGAAGTGTCGCATGAGGCGGGTGAGCAAGAGATCGTCAAGCTGGCCGACTACCTGATCACGGGCTGGGGCGACGTCACCTTCCCCAAGCTGTGCGGCGAGATCCTCCACGGGCCCAAGCCACTGATGAAGATCCATGCGGGCGTGCAAGCCCCGCTGGCGGAACTGCAGCTGCCCTACTCCTTGTATACAGACGACGATATCCGCCACCGCACCATCTACGTGGAAGCGTCGCGCGGCTGCCCGTTCAAATGCGAATTCTGTCTGTCCGCGCTGGACAAGACGGCCTGGCCCTTCGCGCTGGAGAACTTCCTGGCAGAAATGGAATCCCTGCATGCGCGCGGCGCCCGCCTGTTCAAGTTCGTCGACCGCACCTTCAACCTGAACATCAAGACCAGCCTGAAGATCATGCAGTTCTTCCTGGACAAGATCGAGGCCAATCCCAACGACCCGATCTACGCCCACTTCGAGCTGGTGCCCGACCACTTGCCCGACGCCTTGAAGGAAGGCATCAGCAAGTTCCCGCCCGGCGCGCTGCAATTTGAAATTGGCATCCAGAGTTTCAATCCGGACGTGCAATCGCTGGTCAGCCGCAAGCAGGACAATCAAAAGGCGGCCGACAACATCCGCTGGCTGTGCGAAGAATCAAACGCCCACCTGCACGTGGACTTGATCGCCGGCTTGCCGGGCGAGGATGAAGCGAGCTTCGCGGCCGGTTTCAACAAGCTGGTGGCCCTGAAACCGCATGAAATCCAGTTCGGCATATTAAAACGGCTGCGCGGCACGCCCATCATCCGCCATACGGAAAACTATGGCATGGTGTTCGACCCGCACCCGCCGTACACCATCCTGGCGAATAAACAACTCGACTTCATGAGCATGCAGCGCCTCGTGCGCTTCGCCCGCTACTGGGATCTGGTGGCCAACTCGGGCCGCTTCGCCAATACGGTGCAATGGATGCTGGGCGATGCGCCGTTTGAAAACTTCATGGACTTTTCGAACTGGCTGTACGCCCACACGGACGCCACCCACCGCATCGCCATGGAACGCCTGGCCAAGCTGGTGGCGCAATGGCTGCAGACGCGCGGCATGAGCGCGCTTGAAGCCAATGCCCTCGTGGCCAGCGACTATGCGGGCGGCGCGCAAGCAGCCGCGCACGCCAAGCCAGCCGAAGTGAGTACTAGCAATGCCAAGGTGCGCCCGGACGTCGCCCTGCCGCAGCGGCAGGCGCGCCACCTGGCGTCCTGAGGGGCCGGCGATTGAACAGCGGTGGCGGTCTGCGCCATTCTCCCTTAAACTGGCACGATGCCGACTGTACAATCGCCGAAACTGACCCTCTCCCAGACCAGCTCCCAACAGGGAGCCCTTGTCACTGCCAGCGGCACCTGGCAGGTGCACGCGCTGGCGCATGACAATGCGATCAAGGCCATCGATGCCCAGCTCAAGCCCTTGCAGGGCGATGCGAAGGCGCAATGGGACCTGTCCGCCATCGACAGCATGGACCATATCGGTGCCCAGCTGTTCTGGAATGCCTGGGGCAAGCGGCGTCCCGCGCAACTGACCCTGGCGCCGTCGCAGGAAGAGTTTTTCCGGCGCATCGAGGAAACGGGACCGCTGCAAACGCCGCCCTCGCGCGCCAACCGCCTCACGCCCGTGATGAAGCTGGGCATGGCTATTTTGCTGTTTTTCCAACATTTGAAGGGTTTTATCGCCCTCGTAGGCCAGGTCACGCAGGATATCGGCCGCTTTGCGCGCCATCCCATGCGCGGGCCGTGGCGCGAAATTTCCGCCAATATCTTCCATGCGGGCTTCCAGGCGCTGGGCATCACAGCCCTCGTGGGCTTCCTGATCGGCGTCGTGCTGTCCTATCTGTCCGCGCAGCAACTGCGCGCCTTTGGCGGCGACATTTACCTGGTCAACCTGCTGGGCATGAGCGTCATCCGCGAACTGGGGCCATTGTTGGCCGCCATCCTCGTGGCCGGCCGCTCCGGTTCGTCCATCACGGCCCAGCTGGGCGTCATGCGCGTCACGGAAGAGCTCGACGCCATGCTGGTGATGGGCATTTCGCACGGTTTCCGCCTGATCATGCCGAAAGTGCTGGCCCTGGCCATTTCCATGCCCCTGCTCGTCATCTGGACGGATACGGCCGCGCTGATCGGCGGCATGGTGGCGGCCAAGGTGGAACTGAACCTGTCGGCGCGCTACTTCATCCAGAAGCTGCCGGACGCCGTGCCGCTGGCCAACTACATGATCGGCCTGGGCAAGGGCGTGATTTTCGGCATGCTGATCGCGCTGGTCTCGTGCCATTTCGGCCTGCGCATCAAGGCCAACACGGAAAGCCTGGGGCGCGGCACCACCACCGCCGTCGTCACGGCCATCACCGTGGTGATCCTGGCCGACGCCGTGTTCGCCATCGTCTTCAATGGAGTGGGCTACTGATGGCGGACGACACCAATATCGCCTGTGGCACGGGCAAGGAAGGCCAGTTCAACCTGCATGGCGACGCGCCCGTGGTGGAAATCACCAATCTGTGGACCAAGTTCGGCCGCACCGTCGTGCACCAGGACTTGAACCTGGAAATCGAACGGGGCGAGATCCTTTCCATCGTGGGCGGCTCCGGCACGGGCAAGACGGTGCTGCTGCGCCAGATGCTGGGCCTGGAACATCCGGCGCGCGGATGCGTCAAAGTCTTTGGCGAAGATATCAACCAGGCAAGTTCCGACCAGCTGCAGCAATTGCGCAACCACTGGGGCATGCTGTTCCAGCAAGGCGCCCTGTATTCGGCCCTGACCGTGTTCGACAACGTGGCCCAGCCGATGCGCGAATTGCGCGTGCTGCCCGAGGCGCTGGTGCACGACGCGGTACTATTGAAAATGAATATGGTGGGCCTGGGCCCGGAACATGCGCTGAAAATGCCGTCGGACTTGTCGGGCGGCATGATCAAGCGCGTGGCCCTGGCGCGCGCCCTGGCGCTGGAACCGAAGCTGCTGTTCCTCGACGAGCCGACGGCCGGCCTGGATCCGGACCTGTCGGAAAGTTTCGTGTCCCTGATCCAGTCGCTGCACCGCGAACTGGGCTTGACGGTGGTGATGGTCACGCATGACCTCGACACTTTGTTCGCCCTGTCCACGCGCATCGCCGTGCTGGCGGAAAAACACGTGATCGCCATCGGCCCCACGCGCGAGGTGATCGAAGTCGACCACCCGTTCATCAAGCAATTTTTCCTCGGCGACCGCGGCAAGCGCGCACTGGCCGTCCTCGACGAGAAACAGGCGGCCGGCAAGGCGGCGCAGCCGGGCGACGACGCCGGCACAGACAAGAAAGCGGAGAAGTAATGGAAAACAGATCACATGCCCTGATGACGGGATTTTTTACACTCACCCTGCTGGTGGCCGCCATCCTGTTCGGCGTCTGGTTCAACCGCGACCGCGTGGAACGGGTGCCGTACCTGCTCGCCACCACCCTGTCCGTGCCGGGCCTCAATCCGCAAGCGACCGTGCGCTACCGGGGCCTGGAAGTGGGCAAGGTGGACGCCATCGACTTCGACACGCAAAAAGCGGGGCAAATCCTCGTGCACATCAGCGTGGCGCCCGACACCCCCGTCACGAATACCACCTTTGCCACCCTGGGCTACCAGGGCGTAACCGGTATCGCCTACATCCAGCTCGACGACGAGCACGTGGGCTCGACACTGCTGGGCACCAGCAAGGACAAGCCTTCGCTGATCCCCCTGCGCGCGGGCTTGCTCGACCAGCTGGAAAAGCGCGGCAAGCGCATCCTCGACCAGGCCGAACAGATCACCAACAAGGTGAACAACCTGCTCAGCCCCGACAACCAGGCGGCCATGCTGGGCGCCTTCAACGAAGTGGGCAAGGCGGCCAAGGCCTTCGGCGCCATTCCGCAGCAGCTGGAACCGACCCTGACGCAATTGCCGCAGCTGACGGAACAAACGCGCCAAACCTTGACGGCCGTCAGTACGGCCAGCAAGAACGTGTCGGACTTGACGGCCACGTGGAAAAAGCTGGGCAACGATATCCAGGCGCCCGGCGGCGTGCTCGAGAAAGTCAATGGCACGGTCGACCGGGTCGGCAATTCCGTGGAAACGGTGGCGAATGGCGTGTCGCTGGAAGTCTTGCCGCAGGTAATCGAGCTGAGCGGCGAGGCGCGTTCCTCGATGCGCGCCCTGAAAACCACCATGAGCACGCTCAATGAACAGCCGCAGAGCATCTTGTTCGGCGCCCCAGACATTCCGCCCGGCCCGGGCGAGCCCGGTTTTTCGGCGCCGGGCAAATAAGGAGATTGCACGATGAACTTCCCCCGCTTTTCCCCTGTCAGCGTGCTGACCCTGGCCACGGCATTGTTGCTCGGCGGCTGCGCCAGCCGCGGCCCCGTCCCCACTTTCTATGACTTCGGCCCGGCCGCGCCGACGGCAGCCGCGCAACCGGCCACGCCAGCCGTGCCCGTGCCCGTGCTGGTGATCGCCGACGCCAACGGCCCCTCCTGGCTCGACAGCCAGCGCATGTATTACCGCCTGCTGTACGCCGACGCGCAGCAATCGCGGCCGTACGCCTACAACCGCTGGAACACGCCGCCGCTGCAGCTGCTGAGCCAGCGCCTGAAGACGCGCGTGGCGCAAAGCGGCGTGAAAGTGCTGTCGACCACGGACGCGGCCGCCGGCATGCCCCTGCTGCGCATCGACGTCGATGATTTTTCGCAAAACTTCGATACGCAGACGCAGAGCAGCGGCCACGTCTCGCTGCGCGCCTCGCTGTTCCGCGGCCACCGCCTGATCGACCAGAAAACCTTCAGCCGCAGCGGCCCGGCAAGCAGCGCCGACGCGCAAGGGGGCGCGCAAGCGCTGGCGGCGGCCTCGGACGCCATCGCCGCCGACCTGCTGACCTGGCTGGGCACGCTGACCATCCCGAAAGAATGACGGCGCCAGCTTCCCCCGCCAGTCCGGCGGCACCACTGCCGCCCGTCCGCTCCTCGCCCGTGTCGCGCGCGACCCTGCTCGCCTACGTCTTCCTGATCGTGTACGCCAGCTGGTTTCCATTCACGGGCTGGCACAGCAATGGCTTGTCGCCGCTGACGTTCCTGGAAAACACGCGCATGCCCCGTTACTGGACGGGCTTCGACGTGGGCATCAACGTCGTCGGCTACATCCCGCTGGGCGCCTTGATCGTGTATTCGCTGTTTCCAAGGATCACAGGTTTCTTTGCCGTCATCGTCGCCAGCCTGTGCGGCGTGTTGATTTCCGGCAGCATGGAAGCCGTGCAAACCTATCTGCCCAGCCGCGTTTCGTCGAACCTGGACTTTTATACGAATTCGGCCGGCTGCTTCATCGGTTCCCTCATCGGCGCCTTGACGGCGCGCAAGCTGCTCGACCACAGCCATTTGTACCGCCTGCGCCAGCGCTGGTTTGCCCAGCACGCCAGCCAGGGCCTGGTGCTGGTGGCCCTGTGGCCGCTGGCGCAGATCTATCCGCAAGGCTATCTGTTCGGCCTGGGCCAGTTGCTACCCATCCTGTCGGACTGGCTGTCGCGCCTGGCGGGCATGGAGATCGACCTGGCCACCTACCTGCGTCCCGACGTGATCTTAACTGTCGAGCAATATTGGCTTTCAGAAACCATCATCACGGCCTGCGGCATGACGGGCGCCGTGCTTACCTTGCTGTGCCTGCTGCGCCGCGCCGCGCCCCGCGCCGTGCTGATGCTGGTCCTCATCGCCGCCGCCCTGACCGTGCGCTCGATGGCCAGCGCGCTGCTGTTTTCGCCGGAAAACGCCTTCGTCTGGATCACGCCGGGTGCCCAGGGCGGTTTCCTGATCGGCCTGATCATGCTGGGCGGCCTGGCGTTCGCGCCCCACGTGGCGCAACGCCGCATCGCGGCCGCCACCTTGCTGCTGAGCCTGGTAATGGTGAATACGACGCCGATCAACCCGTATTTCATGTCGACCTTGCAAGGTTGGGTGCAAGGCAAGTTCCTCAACTTCAATGGCGCGGCGCAATTCCTCGCCTTGCTGTGGCCCTTCATGGCCCTGTGGTTCCTGTGCCTGCCCTCGCACCGCCTGAACCGGCAGGAAGACGCGCAGCGCCAGCGTCGCGAAGACCACCCATAAGCGTTATCATGGCGCATTGATGAATCAGCAGGAGAATAGTATGAGCGACGCACCGTATTTTGAACGCCACGTTTTTTTCTGCATGAATAAACGTGAAGACGGCCGCAACAGCTGCGGCGACCATGGCGCGGAAGCGGCGCAAAAGCATTGCAAGCGCCGCATCAAGGAGCTCGACATGAATGGCGCGGGCAAGATCCGCATCAACCAGGCCGGCTGCATGGACCGCTGCGAAGAAGGCCCGCTGCTGGTGATCTACCCGGAAGCGACCTGGTACACCTATGTCGACACCAGCGATATCGATGAAATCATCGATACGCACCTGGTGGGCGGCAAAATTGTCGAACGCCTCAAGATTTAATGCCAATTTAAGAGATACCCACCAGTATGAGCATCATGAACAGAAACTCGGAAAAATTTACCCTCGCCGGCCATGCAGGCAGCATGGAAGGCTTGCTCGATTTCCCGGCAGACACTCCGCGCGGCATCGCCCTCGTTGCCCACCCGCACCCGCTGTACGGCGGCACGATGGATAACAAGGTCACGCAAACCCTGGCGCGCGCGTTTGTCGCGCTCGGTTACGTGGTGGCGCGCATCAACTTCCGCGGCGTCGGCGCGTCCGAAGGCGTGCACGACCATGGCGTGGGCGAGACGGACGACATGCAATTGCTGTATGAACACATGCGCAGCCTGTATCCGGGCTTGCCCGTGGCCTTGTCCGGTTTCTCGTTCGGCACCTTCGTGCAATCGAAACTGCAGGAACGCCTGGCCGCCGCCGGCACGCCCGCCGAGCGCCTGGCGCTGATCGGCAGCGCGGCCGGCAAGTGGGCCATGGCGGACATTCCCGCCGACACCATCCTGATCCACGGCGAACTGGACGACACGATTCCCCTGTCCGCCGTCTTCGACTGGGCCCGTCCACAAGACATTCCCGTGATCGTGATCCCCGGCGCCGACCATTTTTTCCACCGCAAGCTCAATCACATCAAGAACCTCGTGATTGCCCTGTGGCATGGTGACAAACCCGCAATAGCAGCAGATGATCATTGAAGTGTGGGCTTACTAGCGCCTCCACGGCTATAATTGATCCGTTTTTTCCACGCGGCCATGCAGGTAGCAACAGCATGGCCCTCAGCCTTCATCTTTTTCTCGCAGACCAGCCCCATGAAAAAACTTTTAGCGGCACTGGCCTCCAGTGTATTGTTCTTTTCCGCCGCCTACGCCCAAAGCGTTCCAGCCCCGACCATCGCCGCCAAGTCCTGGCTGTTGCTTGACGCCACCAGTGGCCAGATCATTGCTTCGCAAGATCCAGACGCGCGCATCGAGCCGGCTTCGTTGACCAAGATCATGACGGCTTACCTGACGTTTGCCGCCATCCGCGAAAAGAAACTGGCGCTGGACCAAAAAGTGAATGTGTCCGTGCGTGCCTGGAAAGTCGATTCGAGCAGCTCGAAGATGTTCATCGACCCGGCCACGCCCGTGTCGATCGACGACTTGCTGCATGGCCTGATGATTCAATCGGGTAACGATGCCGCCGTGGCACTGGCTGAAGCCGTTGCCGGCGATGAAGGCACCTTCGTCGTGCTGATGAACCGCGAAGCGCAACGCATGGGTCTGAAAAACACGCGTTTTGCCAATCCGCATGGCTTGCCTAGCCCAGATAACTATTCCACAGCACAAGACCTGTCCGTGCTGGCCAAGCGCGTGATCGCCGACTACCCGGAATTCTACAAAATCGATTCCGTGAAAAGCTTTACGTACAACAAGATCACCCAGCCTAACCGCAACCGCCTGCTGTGGCTGGACCCAACCGTGGACGGCATGAAGACGGGCCACACGGAAGCGGCCGGCTATTGCATGATCGCCTCGGCCCGCCGTCCAGGCGGCACCGGCGAGCGCCGCCTGATCTCCGTGGTGCTGGGCACCACGTCGGACCAGGCCCGCACGCAGGAAAGCCAGAAGCTGCTGAACTGGGGCTTCCAGAACTTCGATACGGTCAAGCTGTACTCGAAAGGCCAGGCCGTCGCCACGCCGGAAGTGTGGAAGGGCTCGAAAGGCACCGTGAAAATCGGTTTCGCCCGCGATGTGCTCGTCACCGTACCAAAAGGCACGGCTGCCAAGATGAAACCTGTGCTGGAACGCAAGGACCCGCTGGTCGCGCCACTGGCTGAGAACGCGCCTGTCGGCAAACTGAAAATGATGGTCGACGACAAGGTCCTGCTGGAACTGCCGGTCGTTGCGCTGGAAACCATCAACCAGGCCACGATCTTCGGCCGCGCCTGGGATTCGATGCGCCTGTGGTTGAAATAAGCAGTTAGCGTTCCCCATAAAAAATGCCCGCAGATGCTGCGGGCATTTTTTTCGTCTTGCGTTACGTCAATTACTTCGTCGGCGCATCCTTCAAGTGCGGCTGGCGCACCACGGGCGGGAAGGTGCCGTGGCGGCCTGCGGCAAACGTCGCTTCCGTCTGCGATGGCTCCACCGGCACGGACACCTTGCGCACCTTGGCCACCTGCGCCGCCGTCACGGGCGTGCCGCGGTTGCCCCAGCTGGTCTGGATGAAGGTCACCACCTGGGCAGTCTGCTCATCGTTGAAGATGTCGGCATACGGCGCCATCGTCAGTGCCGACGGCGCCATGCGCGTGGCCGGCACGGCGCCGCCCGACAGCACGATGTTGATGGCAGACGTGGGATCGTTCGTCTGCAGCACGGCATTGCCGGCCAGCGCAGGGAAAGCCTTGTCGTAGCCCTTGCCGTCGGAACGGTGACAACCGGCGCAACGGTCCAGGTACAACTGCGCGCCCGTGGAATGGACGATGCCGCTGAACAATTGCTTGCCCAGCTTGTCGTCCGCCACGAAGGCGGGCGTGGCCGGATTCGATGGCGGCAACGATTTCAGGTATTTCGCCATCGCCGCCAGGTCGCCATCCGTCATGTGCTGCATGGAGTGGGCCACCACGTCGTTCATGGCGCCGAACGAGGCCGTATGGCTGTTGCGGCCCGTTTTGAGGAATTCGGCGATCTCCGCCGCGCTCCAGCGCGCCAAACCGCCGCCGTGTTCATTGCGCAGCGAGGGCACGGACCAGCCGTCGATCACGCCGCCGCCCGCCAGGAAGGTGGTATTGCCCTCATCCGTCAGCGACTTTTCCTGCATGCCCACGCCGCGCGCCGTATGGCAGGCGCCGCAGTGGCCCAGGCCCTGCACCAGGTAGGCGCCGCGCAGCAATTGCGCGTCGCCCGTGACCGGCGTTTTATACGGCTGCGGCGTGGGAGCGAAGGCCCAGCGCCAGATGGTCAAGGGGAAACGCATCGACAATGGCCACGGGATGTCGGCCGCCTTGTTCGGCGTCGGGTCCGCCTTCACGCCATGCATGAAGTAGGCGTACAACGCCTGCATGTCCGCCTCGCTCAGGCGCGAGTACGACGGATACGGCATGGCCGGATACACGGTATAGCCGTGCTTGGTCACGCCCGTGCGCATCAGCTTGTCGAAATCGGCAAAGCTCCAGTCGCCGATGCCGGCCTTCTTGTCCGGCGTGATGTTGGTGGAATACACCTTGCCGATCGGCGTTTCCATGCCCAGGCCGCCCGCGAACGGATGGCCTTTCGTGCCGGCCGTGTGGCAGGCGATGCAGTCGCCCGCGCGGGCCAGGTATTCGCCCTGGCGTATCAGCTGGGCGTTCGGAGTGGTGGCAGCGGCCGTGGTGGCGGACCAGGCAGTGCCGGAGGCGAGCGCCAGCAGCAGCGCGCCCACGGTATGGGTGAATGTGTTGTTCATCTTCTTGTTCTTTATCAAGCGACCAGGGGACGGGGATCTTTCAGGTATTGCTCGCGGATGGCCTTGGCCGACCAGTAGGTCAGCGCGCAAGCGAGGCCAGTCGGGTTGTAGCCGATGCCGACCGGGAACACGCTGGAGCCGACGGCAAACACGTTGTGCACGTCCCAGCTCTGCAGGTAGCGGTTGACGACGCTGGTCTTGCGGTCCGCGCCCATGGCCGTGCCGCCCGCCCAGTGGGTGGTCTGGTAGTTGCGCAAGTCGAGGTGGTCGCCCACGTTCTTGACGGACACCTTGATAGCTTCCGGATTCATGGCCTCGGCCACCTTCATCATCTTGTCCGTGACGAAACGGCTCATCTTGATGTCGTTTTCCTTCCAGTCGAAGGTAAAGCGCAGCAATTGCTGGCCATACTTGTCCGTATAGGTGGGGTCCAGGTCGACATAGCAGTCGCGATACGTCATGTTGGCGCCGTGACAGTCGAAGGATACCGTGTTCAAATAGCTCTTCTTGACGGCCTTTTTCCAGGCAGAACCCCAGGCGGGCGTGCCGTCCGGCGTGGCGATGCCGGAAATCGGCTTGGAGCCGGCCGGGTTGCACCAGGCGGGCGAGCCGCCGACAAAACCCAGCGGGCCATGGTCGAAGTTGTCGCCATTCCAGTCGTCGAGCGCGACGCCCGTGCCGCCGGCGCCGATGAAGGGGTTCGTGTTCGTGTCTTCCTTGAAGAAGGTCTGGATGGTGGACATCATCTGGTAGGCGATGTTGCGTCCCACCACGCCTTCATTGCTGACGGGGTCATACGGCTTGCCAATGCCCGACAGCAGGAACAGATGCGCATTGTTGTAGGCAAAGGCGCTGGCGATGACCAGGTCGGCCGGCTGCTCGACGGCCTTGCCGTCCGCATTGATATAGGTCACGCCCGTCGCGCGTTTTTTGCTGCCGTCGAGGTTGATGCGCACGACGTTGCAGTTGGCGCGCAATTCGAAGTTGGCCACCATGCGCAGGGCCGGCATGATGTTGACGTTGGGCGAAGCCTTGGAATAGTTATAGCAGGCGTAGCCGGAGCAGAAACCGCAGAAGTTGCACGGTCCCATCTGGCAGCCGTACGGGTTCGTGTACGGGCCGGACGCGTTCGACGAAGCGTTGACGAAGGGGTGGTAGCCGACGGCCTTGGCCGCGCGGCGGAACAGCTCGGCCGTGTATGGCACTTTTTGCGGCGCCAGCGCGTAATTGTCGGAGCGGTCGCCCTCGAACACATTGCCGTCGCCGACGACGATGCCGTTGACCTTATATGCCTGGCCCGAGGTGCCGAAGACTTTTTCCACAAAATCGAAGTGCGGCTCCAGCTCGGCGTAAGTCACGCCAAAGTCCTGGATCGTCATGCCTTCGGGGATGAATTTCTTGCCGTAGCGGCGTTCGTAATGGCTGCGGATCTGCAGCTCTTCCGGCAAGACGCGCCAGTGCATGCCCGACCAGTGCAAGCCCGCGCCGCCCACGCCCGTGCCGGGCTTGAAGGCGCCGATCTGGCGGTAAGGCACGGCCACGCCCGTGATGCTGTGGCGGAAGGTGAACGTGCTTTTCGACATGTCCTGGAACAGCTTGCTGCGCTGGATGTAGGTCAGCTCGTCGAGGGTCTTCGGATAGGCGCCGTCGGGATAGGTGTCGCGGTACTCGCCGCGTTCCAGCGCGACCACGTTCAGGCCCGCTTCCGTCAATTCCTTGGCCATGATGGCGCCGGTCCAACCGAAGCCGACAATCACGGCATCGACAGGCTTCATTTTTACATCTGGTTTGATATCACTCATGATGGTTTTTCTTTTTCTTTGATCTGCTACAAAAAGTCTTATGCGATAGAAACAGGGGGCAGCGGGTATTTCTTGCCATACTGTTCCACCCAATCCATGTAGTCGGCGCGCGCGCCGGGGAAACCGACCATCTTCCAGGCCAGCATGTCCTTATTGCCGCCGTGCACGGGATCGCAAAAGTAACCTTCGCGCGTGTTTTGCAGCAATTGGTTAAAGAAGACCTTGGCCGGCACTTCGCCGATGTCCAACGTTCCCTTTTGCAATTGCGTGATGACGGCGTCGCGCTCGGCCCCGTTCAGCTGCACGAAAGGCTTGCCCGACTGTTTATGGACGGCTGCGTTGACGCCGGCCAGGGCGCTCTTGTACAGCTCGCGCGGCGCCATGTGGAACTGGTAGCCGAACTGTTCGATCGACGGCACGAACGGCCCCTGCATGTACCACAGCGCGCCATACGCGTAGGGCGTGTTCATCTGCGCATCGATGAATTCATGCGCGCCCGATTCCAGCGCGCCCGGCCCTTCGCCGTCGGCGGGGATCAGGCGGTCGACCAGCGCCGTCAGGGTGGCCCATTCGGTGGCGTCGAAAAAGCGCGGTTTGTAGGCAGGCTGGTCCTTGGAGACGGCCATGGCCAGGCCGCCGCCGGCGCCGGCCAGCAAGGCCACGGCAGGCGCGGCGCCGACGGCCTTGCGCAGGAAGTTACGCCGATGGGGCGAAATCCCGATGATTTTCATAGGTTTTCCTCAGGCGGCACGAGCCGCCACAGTGATGGATGTGGGAGTCAGAAAGAAAATGCGGACACGCGCCGCGGAGAGTGCAGATTTCACGTAGAGATGACTGGAGTATCGCGGCGCGGCGTACCTGCCTGTCGGTTAATTGATCAGGATGATTGACAAGCAGTTGCTTTGCATTTACGGTGCGCATCGTACCATAATTAAAAGAAACATTCAGAGACAGGTTAGACGTGATCAAAAAAGAGGCAGTGGCGCGTGGCCGCCCGCGCAAGGCGGGTGTGGAAGATGCGGTATTGGAAGCGATCGTCATGCTGGTGCGCCTGCATGGGCTCGACGCGGTGACTATACAGATGGTGGCCGACGCTGCCGGCGTGGGGCGCCAGACGATCTACCGGCGCTGGCCGCGCCGCGAAGACATGCTGCTCGACGCGCTCGTCAAGCGCACGGCGGAAAAGCTGCAGCGCGCGCTCGACATGCCGGACGGCCAGGAAATCGAGGCGATCTGCGCGCGCATCTTCGACAACCTGAACGCCGACGGCCGCTTCACCTGCGATTTATTGGTGCTGATCCACAACGATGCGGCGGCGCAACTGCGCTTTCGCGAGCAGATCGTCGCGCCGTGGATCAGCCTGGTGGTGCAGCGCCTGCTCAACATCGGCGTGCGCGCCGACCTCGACCTGCGCCTGTTCGCCTTCATGCTGCAATCGGCGCTCGTGTACCAGATGCAGCTGGGCGGCCAGCTCGATGCGGCCTTGCAGGAGCGGTGTTGCCGCTTTATCCGCAGCATGCTCTAGATTAGCTGGCTATAATCGTGGCGAGTCCCCTCACGCCACCATCAGAAAGCCAGCCCATGAGCCATGTATTTCCCGCCAGCCTGCAAGCGCCGCGCAGCCGTTTGAGCAGCAACGGTCCCGAACTGTCGCGCATCGTCGCCGGCATGTGGCGCATCGGCGAGTGGAATATGTCTGCGCAGCAACGCCTGGCCTTCATCGAGCAATGCCTGGCGCTGGGCGTATCGAGCTTCGACCATGCCGACATCTATGGCGATTACAGCGCCGAAGGCCTGTTCGGCGAAGCGCTGGCCCTGCAGCCGGGCTTGCGCGACAAGATGGAGCTGGTCAGCAAATGCGGCATCAAGCTGCTGTCGCCGCACCGTCCCGGCCATGCCATCCAGCATTACGACACGAGCGCGGCGCACATCACCAGTTCCGTGGAACACACCTTGCTCCAGTTGCAGACGGACCGCCTGGACTTGCTGCTGATCCACCGCCCCGACCCGCTGATGGATTTCGACGAGATCGCCGGCGCCTTCACGCAATTGAAAGCGGCGGGCAAGGTCTTGCACTTTGGCGTGTCGAATTTCAGCCGCCACCAGTTCGAGTGCCTGCACCGGCGCTTCCCGCTGGTGACGAACCAGGTGGAATTTTCGCCGCTGCACGTGACGCCGCTGTTCGATGAAACCTTCGACGGCTTGCAGGACGTGGGCGTGGCGCCGATGATCTGGTCGCCTCTGGCGGGCGGACGGCTGTTCCAGGGCGGCGATGCGAATGTGGAGAACTTGCGCAATGTCATCAAGCAGATCGCGGATGAACTGCAGCGTCCGTTTGCCAGCGTGGTGTTCGCCTGGATCATGCAACTGCCATGCCGCCCCCTGCCGCTGACGGGCACGGGCCGCATCGAAGCCGTGGGCGTGGCCGTGGAAGGCACGCAATTTTCGCTCAGCCGCAGCGACTGGTTCGCCATCCTGCGCGCCGCGCGCGGGCACGAGGTGGCTTAGTCTATCTCGTCCGGGTCATTAAAGACTTGCGGCAACGCAATACCCCGCCAGCCCAGGTGCCACGCCAGGTTGAGCGCCAGGGTGGCGCCGATGTAGACGGCGAAGAACAGCGCGAAGAAGCTGGTCTTCAGCCACACCAGCAGGGCGACGGCGACGATCAGCACCAGCAGCGCGGCCAGGCTTTTCTTTTGCTTGGAGCTGGGGAAACGCAAGGTCGACACCATCAGGCTGCCCACACCCACCAGCAATAGCATCAGCAGATAGCTGTGCAGCATGGAATCGATGGGCGCCGGCCAGGCCACCACGACGGCCGCCACGCAGGCGGCCCCGGCCGTGATCGGCATGCCGACGAAATACAGGGGATCCGTCCGTCCCACGTTCACATTGAAGCGCGCCAGGCGCATGGCGCCGCAGGCGACAAAGAAGAAGCTGGCCATGCCGCCAAAGCGCAGCAGCAGCGGATCGTGCACGCCCATCTGCACGAAACCGTAGCAGTACAGCAATACGGCCGGGGCGCAGCCGAAATTCATCACGTCGGCGATGGAATCGAGCTGCACGCCGAACTGCGAGCTGGTGTTCGTCAGGCGCGCCACGTAGCCGTCGAGCGCGTCGAACACGCCGGCCAGCACCAGCAGCGCGGCCGCCAGCCGGTAATCGGCGGGGTTGCCGACACCGGCGTTATCGACGGAGATGACGATGCTGGCAAAACCGCAGGCTATCGAAAGCAAAGTCACCATGCTGGGCAAGGCGTATTTGGCGCGCTGCAGGCGCGACTTGGGCAATGTGTTCAAATTTGTGGGCAATCAAAGTAGCGGAAATGAGGCAACGCAGCGGCAAACGCTGCACTATGCTCATTCTACCCTGCGCAGCTGCGGCACCGTCTGCGCACGAGCACGCGACATATCTTGTCATTGATGCTCTACGGCACATAAAAATGCCTTAGAATCGTTTCACAGGGCAGCACGCCGGCCCCCACCGCTGCCCGCCTACCTATACAGGAGTCAACTTGATTGTCTCGTCACTGCGTTGGAAGTACTGGATACCCGCCCTGCTGAGTGCAGCCCTGCTGAGCGCCTGCGGCGGCGGCGATAACGGCGGCAAGACGTCGCTGAACACCTCGACCCAGGCCGGGCAGCTGACACAGGAGCCGGGCGCTCCCGTCCTCAGCAACAATATCGCCACCGATGGCTTCAACTGGATCAATTACCGGCGCGGCCAGATCGGCCTGGCGCCGCTGGTGCGCAATAGCCAGATCGACAACGCGGCACTCGGCCACTCCAATTATCTGAACAGCAATAATGTGGTGGTGCACAATCAAGTGAAAGGCAAGCCCGGCTTTACCGGCGAAACACTGTATGACCGCCTCACCGCGTCCGGCTATGGCGTCACTTCCGTCTGGGGCGAAGTCATCGCGGGCGTGTCGACCAATTCCGGTTTCTACATGGCGGAAAACCTGATCACGGCCGTGTATCACCGCTTCCTCATCTTTGAACCGGTCTTCAAGGAAGGCGGCGCCGGCGCGGCCGTCAACAACAGCGGCTATGCGTATTTCACCACCGACCTGGCGGGCAACAGCCGCTACGGTCCCGGCTTGCCGGCCGGCCAGATCGTCAGCTACCCGTTCGACGGACAGACCAAGGTCGCCACCAGTTTCGCCAGCAATGAAGAGGAACCCGATCCCGTACCCAACCAGGACGTGGTCGGCTACCCCATCAGCGTCCATGCGAATTTCGACGCCACCCTCAGCGTGACGACATTCACCGTGCGCCAGCGTGGCACCGGCGTGGATTTGACGGTACGCCTGCTCAGCAAGGAAACCGATGCCGTCAATACATCGCGCTCGGTAGCCGCCATCATCCCGCTGGCCCCCCTGCTGGCGGCCACCACCTATGACGTGAGTTTCATCGGCAAAGTCAATGGTGCGAGCGTCACGCGCAACTGGTCATTCACGACGCGTTAGTCTGGCAGCGTCTGCCAAGCGGACGCAGTAGCGAGGGCAACTGGATGTAAAATGATAGATATTGCGTGAATGCAATTGACAAGTTTTGGGGCCCTCTGCACACCAGGCATGATGAAACCACACGCCACTTGCGATGATGATGCCGCCCTCGCGGAATCCGACATGGTCCGTATTCTCGATGTCGAGAACGGACTGGGCCGCATCATGGGCGACCGCATCCTGTACCTGAAAATCCTGCGCCGCTTCCTGCATGACCACGGCACCACGCCGTGCCAGATCCGCGCTGAATTCGACACGGGCAACTATGCCTCCGCGCGCCTGAAGGCGCATACCTTGAAGGGCGCCGCCGGCATGATCGGTGCGCACCACGTGCACGGCCTGGCGGAAACGCTGGAATCGGCACTGCGCGCGCAAGCGCCCGACCTGGCCCGGCAGATGCTGCAGCTGGAACTGGCGCAAGATCAATTGCTGGGCGCGGTCAGCAGCATGCTGGGCACGCCGGAGGCCACCCATACGGCGGCGCAGGACGTGGCGCCCGATCCGGCCGCGCCCGCCATCCAGCTGCTGCTGGCGCGCCTGGCCAGCCACCTGCGCGAAGGCGACGGCGCAGCCATCGACATCCTGGAAAACTCGGCCAGCCTGCTGGCGGCCAGCCTGGGCGTGCACGTCTACCAGGAAGTGGCGGCTGCCGCACATGAGTTCGACTACGACGGCGCGCTGGCGGCGCTGCTGCGGCGCCGCTAATTACCGAACTCAAGGGTGGTATTGCGCCTCTTCCGCGTAAGCCATGCCACAGCTCTTGCCGCAAAAGCGGCGCACGGCGTCGAGCGGCTTGTCGCAGTACCAGCACGCGCCTTTCGGCGGCAAGGTGGCGATCAATTCCGGCATGGCGGGCAATCGTCGCGCCACGACCTCATCCCCGCATTCCACGACATCCGGCTGTTTGCTGTCCATGGCGCTTCCTTTCCTAGCGGCACTTCAAGGCCGCTCAGCAAGATTACGTCAGCGCAGTTTGAAGCCCATGACATTTCTCAACGGCGGCCACGCTTGCCCCATCGGCGCCGTGAAATTTCCAAACGACAACATTGTCACTTCACACTACAATCAGTGTTCCGTCCACTTGCGCGCCTGCCATGAAACACATCCCCCTGCTGCTCTCCTGCTTGCTGCTCAGCGCCTGCGCCACGCAGGCGCCCACCGCCTACACGCTCAATTCGGGCGCCGAACGCACGCCGGAACAATTGGCGGTGGTGTTCGAACACGCCGACCTGACCTTGCGCATCGACCCGGCCAACCGCAGCATCGCCGGCGACGCGCGCCTGACCTTCCTGGCGACGCAGCCGATCTCGCGCTTCGCGCTGGACCTGGACCGCAACCTGCCCGTCGATACCATCGAAATCGACGGCAAGGCGCTGCGGCCGCAAGACTACGCCAACCCGGACGGGCGCCTAAGCATGACCTTGCCGGCCACCCTCGCGGCCGGCGCGCGCACCACCATCCGCGTCGTCTACCACGGCGTGCCGCACGTCGCCGTGAAAGCGCCGTGGGATGGCGGCATGGTGTGGTCGAGCACGGCCGATGGCGCGCCGTGGATCGCCAGCGCCGTGCAAGGCGAAGGCTGCGACCTGTTCTGGCCCTGCATCGACCACCCGATGGGCAAGGCCCAGCTGATCGACCAGCACATCCAGGTGCCGGCGCCGCTGGTGGCGGCCGGCAACGGCGTCGCGCTCGGCATGGATGAGGCCGACGGCTGGCGCACCTGGCACTGGCGCGCCAAACATCCGAGCACGTATGGCATCGCCCTCAACGTGGCGCCCTACCGCAGCTTGCAGGGCGAGTACGCCAGCCGCTACGGCAACCGCATCCCCCTGCAATTCTGGTATCTGCCGGAAAGCGAAGCCAAGGCGGGCGCCCTGTTCGCGGAATTGCCGCCCATGCTAGATTTTTTTGAAAGCGTCATCGGCCCCTACCCGTTTGGCGATGAAAAGGTCGGCATCGCCGAAACACCGCACAAGGGCATGGAGCACCAGACCATCAATGCCTATGGCAACAAATTCGCCAAGACCAGCTATGGCTACGACGAACTGCTGCAGCATGAATTTGCGCACGAATGGTTCGGCAACCAGCTCACCAACAGCAACTGGGACGACATGTGGCTGCACGAAGGTTTCGGCACGTACATGCAACCGCTGTACATGCAATATCTGCGGGGGGAGCAGGAATATTTTGCTGCGTTACAGCAAATGCGCGCCGGCATCGCCAACAAGGCACCCATGGTGTCGGGCAAGCCGAAAAGCGAGGAAGAAGTCTACGACGAGAAAAAAGGAGGGCCCGGCGGCGACATCTATGCCAAAGGCGCGCTGGTGCTGCACACCTTGCGCGGCCTGATCGGCGACGACGCCTTCTTCCGCGCCGTGCGCCTGCTCGTCTACGGCACGGAACAGCCGCAGCCGGGCCAGTTCCAGCCCCGCTATGGCAGCACGCAGGAATTCATGGCCATCGTCAACAAAGTCACGGGCAGCAATTACGACTGGTTCTTCCAGACCTATCTGTACCAGGCCGCGCTGCCGGAGCTGTCCGCCGTGCGGGACGGCGACACCCTGCGCCTGCTGTGGAAGACGCCTGCCGACCTCGCCTTCCTGATGCCGGTGGAAGTGCGTATCGGCAAGGAAATCCATACCGTTTCCATGGCGCTGGGCTTTGGCGAACTGCCCCTGCCGGCTGGCGCCACGTACACGCTCGACCCGCGCTCGCGCGTGCTGCGGCGGGCCGAGCATATCGAAACCTTCCAGACATTCAGGGAAGAGCAGGCCAAGCGCAAGAAGAGCTGAGCCGCCGCAAGCCAGGGCAGCCGTTATTTCCGGAAACTGCGCACCGCGTCATTGGCATTGTCGGCAATGACTTTTTCCAGCTTCGGCTGCCCCGCATACTTGGCGGACAGCCGTTTCCACTGCCGCTGCGCCTGGCCGCAAAAAGCGGCCACGGCTTGCGTGATTTCGCGCTGGCGCGCCTTGTCATTGTCATCCCACTCGCCGGCAAAGTGTTCGCACATTTGCGCATGATCAATGAACTGCGCCACGTCGCGCGGCAGCTTTTCCTCTGCCTGAGCCAGCAAGGGCAGACAGCACAGTACGGCGGCGATCAACATTTTCATCGTGTGCCCTTACTTGCCGATGCAGAAACGGCTGAAAATCACGCCCAGCAGATCGTCAGGCGAAAACTCGCCCGTGATGCTCGACAGCTGCACCTGCGCCAGGCGCAGTTCTTCCGCAAACAGGTCCAGCGACTGGTCGTCCTGCGCCGCGTGCTCGGCGGCGATGTCCAGATGCTTGCCGGCCGATTTGAGCGCGATCAAATGGCGTTCGCGCGCCAGGTACAGCGATTCTCCCGTCTGCTGCCAGCCGGCGATGCGCAACAGCTCGGCACGCAGCAAGTCGATGCCGATGTGCTCGTGCGCGGACAGATACACGTGGGTGGCGTCGGGCAGGCTGTCGACGCTGGGCTTGTGGCCCGACAGATCGATCTTGTTCCACACGCGCACCACCGGCACGCCCTCGGGGAAGGCGGCGACGATGGTTTCATCGGCCAAGGTCGGGCCATGATCTGCGTCAAGCAAGTGCAGGATCACGTCGGCCTTGCCGATCTCGCCCCACGTGCGTTCGATGCCGATGCGCTCGACGGCGTCGATGGTATCGCCCGCGCTGCGGATGCCTGCCGTGTCGATGATGTTGAGCGGAATGCCTTCGATCTGGATGGTTTCGCTGACCTTGTCGCGCGTGGTGCCGGCGATCGGCGTGACGATCGCCACGTCGGCGCCCGCCAGCGCGTTCAGCAGCGATGATTTGCCCACGTTCGGCTGGCCCGCCAGCACGACATTGAGACCTTCGCGCAGCAGCGCTCCCTGCGCCGCCTGCGCAAACACTTTATGCAAGGCTGCGATGACGGCCTTCAACTGGCCGCGCGCATTCGATTTTTCCAGGAAGTCGATTTCCTCTTCCGGGAAGTCCAGGGTCGCCTCGACCAGCATGCGCAGTCCCGTCACCTGTTCGACCAGCGCGTGGATGGTGTTCGAGAACGCGCCCGACAGCGATTGCGAAGCGGACTTGGCGGCCGCTTCCGTGGAGGCGTCGATCAGGTCGGCCACGGCTTCGGCTTGCGCCAGATCAAGCTTGTCATTCAAAAACGCGCGGCGCGTAAATTCGCCCGGTTCGGCCAGGCGCAAGCCGCTGTCCTTACCCGCTTCCAGCACGCGTGCCAGCAGCAGCTGCAGCACCACGGGGCCGCCGTGGCCCTGCAATTCCAGCACGTCTTCGCCCGTGTACGAATGCGGACCCTTGAAATGGATGGCGATGCCCTGGTCGATGATGGCGCCGTCGCTTTCCGTGAACGGCAAATAGGTGGCGTGGCGCGGTTTCAGCGGCTGCGCGCCGAACAGGGCCGTCATTAACGGAGCGAGGTTTTTGCCGGAGGCGCGTACCACGCCGATGCCGCCGCGCCCGGGAGCGGTGGCGATGGCGGCGATAGGGGAAGAGTCGAGTTTCATGGGGATATTGTAGATTATTCGGGGAAGGCTGCAGGAACCGCACTATTTTCAGCGACAAACCGGGTGCACATGAAGGGGGGCAGTGGAAAACCGCCAAAACCCACTTTTTTTGACATCGTACCCACTGGGTAGGATGTCAAAAAAAAGCCCGCGCGAGGCGGGCTTTCTGTTCGCTGGCCGGACTTACTTGACGGCAGGCGCGTATTTCTTGGTGATCACCCATTGCTGGCCGATCGACAGGACGTTGTTGACGACCCAGTAGAGTACCAAGCCCGACGGGAAGAAGAAGAACATCACCGAGAATGCCAGTGGCATGAACAGCATCATCTTCGCTTGCATCGGATCGGCCGGGGCCGGGTTCAGCTTGGTCGTGATGAACATCGAGATCGCGTACAGCACGGGCAGGATGCACCATGGGTCATGCTGGGCCAGGTCGGTGATCCAGCCGATCCATGGCGCGCCGCGGATTTCCACGGACGCGTTCAAGACCCAGTACAGGGCGATAAAGACGGGCATCTGGATCAGGATCGGCAGGCAGCCGCCCAGCGGATTGATCTTTTCCGTCTTGTACAGCTCCATCGTGGCCTGGTTCATCTTTTGCGGATCGCCCTTGAAGCGTTCGCGGATCGCTTGCATCTTCGGCGTGACCAGTTTCATCTTGGCCATGCTGCGGTAGCCGGCGGCCGACAGCGGGAAGAACAGCAGCTTGATCAGGATCGTGAAGGCGATGATGGTCCAGCCCCAGTTGCCCAGCACGCTGTGGATCTGTTCCATGACCCAGAACATCGGCTTGGCGATGATGGTCAGCCAGCCATAATCCTTGACCAGTTCCAGGCCAGGCGAGACGTTTTCCAGCAGGTGCGCGATTTGCGGACCCGAGTACAGCTTGCTGTCCATGCTGGCCGAAGCGCCTGGCGCCAGGGTAGGCAGGGGCAGCACGTTGCCGATGGCGTACAGGTTGGGGCCGACCTTCTTCGTGAAGATGTCGCGCTTGGCGTTCTCAGGCGGAACGAAAGCGGACACGAAGAAGTGTTGCGAAATCGCAAACCAGCCGCCATTCGCCGTCGCCGGGTGCAGGCCCTTCATGGCGTTGTCGTTGCCCTTCTTCTCGTCTTCCAAGGCCGCTTTTTCGATTTTCTCGAACGTCAGCTTCTGGTACTTGTCTTGCGGCGTGTACAGGGTCGGGCCCGTGAAGCTGCTGTTGAAGAAGGAGTCGCCGACCGGCTTGTTGCCGTCATGCGTCAGTTGCAGATACAACTGCGGCGTGACAGGGGCCGCGCCCACGTTGGACACGTCATGGCGCACGTCGATGACGTAATCGCCGCGCTTGAAGGTAAACGTCTTGGTCAGCTTGACGCCGCCTTCGACCGCTTCCATTACCAGTTGAATTTGCTTGCCATCGGCCAGGGTACGCACGCCAGGCTGCACGGTGAAACCGCTCGCATGGGTAGGGAAGGGACCGCCGACCAGGCCCGATTGCGCCAGGTAGGTGTGGTTCGCGCCTTCGTCGAACAGCACTTCGTTTTGCTTGCCGTCATCCGGCTGGCATACCTTGAACAGGCCGAAGCAGCCGCCAAACCAGCCCGGATTACCCGCGCCCTTGAATTTCAGCAATTCCAGACGCTTGACCTGGCCGCCCAGGGTGTCGATATCGACCTTGATGACGTCGGTGGTGATGGTAATCACTTCGCGCTTGAACGCGGCGGGATCGACAGCGTCACCCGGCAGGGCAGGCACGCCTGCCGCGGCTGGCAAGGCAGCCGTCTTGGCAGGGGTCGCAGGCGCCTTGGCGGTTTGTTCCGTGTTCGCGGAGAACATCGACGGCTTGCCGTTCGAGATCATCCATTCGTTCCAGAGAATTACCAGCGAGACGGAAAACACGATCCACAGGATGGTACGTTTATTGATATCCATTAGGGTATTTGTCAGGAGTGGTTGCAACCGCAAGCGGTCGTTGAAGATTGTTTGCAATCGGCCGGCGGCACCGGGTCGACGCCCCCTTCATTCCAGGGGTGGCAACGGCACAGGCGCTTGGCAGCCAGCAGGCTGCCCTTGGCAGTACCGTGCACGCGCAGCGCTTCCATCGCGTAATGCGAACAGCTCGGATAGAAACGGCAATTCTGTCCCAGCATGGGGCTGATCAGCAACTGATAAGCGCGCAGCAGGAACAGCAGCAGGGTTTTCATGGCGCGGATGGTGGTGGCGCAGCAACAGAACGGGCCTGGGCGGCGATTTGCGCCGCGAACAGGCGGCTCAATTCCTCGCGCAGCTCGGCTTTGAGCTGCGTCGTGGTGGCCGGACCATCCTTGCTGTTGACGGCGCGCGACAAACGCACCACGCAGTCGACCGGCGGCATCGCGCTGTTGCGAAACAGCTCGCGCGTGACGCGCTTGATCGTGTTGCGGGTCGCCGCGCGCGGCGCGAAACGCTTGGCCACAACGACGCCCAGCCGCGCATGCGGCAATTGATTGTGTCGGGTGTACAGCACAAAATGCGCTGTTTTTTGCGAAGGGCGCAAACGAAAAACGGATGAAAATTCATCCGTTTTAACGATACGCCGAACGCGCGCGAAGTCGTGTGAACCTTCGCGTTGATTGCCGACTGGAGTACAGCTAGCCACGCGATCAGCTGTCAACGACAAGCCTAGACGGCCAGACGTTTGCGGCCCTTTGCGCGACGTGCGTTGAGCACATCACGGCCACCACGGGTAGCCATACGAGCGCGGAAGCCGTGCGTACGCTTGCGGCGAACGACGGAAGGTTGGTAAGTACGTTTCATGTTGGTCTCGCTAAAAACAAAAAAAATGCAAAATCGGGTCTGACGTCCCGTCAGTTTTTGGTGCCAATGACAATCGCGCACTTATGCCAAGGCACAAGCTGGCCAATCTCATCGCCCGCTTAATCCACGCTTAGTCCATATTGTCGTTCCAAATGAATAAACACGGAATACGGGCGGGGAACCCTGAATTATTCAGCATATGCCCCCCTCTTGTCAAGGATTGCCGTGATCGCCCGGAAATTTGCGCGCCGGCCCCCATCTGCCGGCAAGGCCCCGCCACAGGCCGCGCCAGCACTGCCTGTGACGGGATAACCGGGGGATAAGTCGCCTCTTATGCACACGGCGCCCCACCCCGCCACACAAAAATAACAGCCGTGCCTGTGGATAACTTTCGCAGTCGGGAGTAGAATAGCGCGTTACGTGTGGCGAGCCCTCGCGCGACGCCGGCCTTGCAACACGGTGAACGCAGGGCAGAATCGATACGCCCTCCCACACCTTTTCACATAGACATACATGGATAATTTCTGGCAGGCCTGTTCCGCGCAGTTGGAACTGGAGCTGACACCGCAACAATTCAGTGCGTGGATCAAACCGCTTATCCCTCTCGATTACGAAGAGGGCAAGCTGCGCATTGCTGCGCCCAATCGCTTCAAGCTCGATTGGGTCAAGACCCAGTTCGCCAGCCGCATCACTGCCCTGGCCATTCAGTACTTCGAAGCGCCGACGGAAGTGCAGTTCGTGCTCGACCCGCGCCTGGCCTTGCCGAAGAAACCCGTCACCGCCAGCACCCCGGCCAGCGATCCGAATGGCGGCGCGCCCAGCGCGCGCGCCGCGGAACCGCAGCCGAGCGTGCCGGAACTGAGCATCGGCGCCGCGCCGCGCCGCGAGCAGAGCCGCATCAACACCGACCTGACCTTCGACAGCTTCGTGACGGGTAAGGCCAACCAGCTGGCGCGCGCCGCCGCCATCCAGGTGGCGAACAATCCGGGCGTGTCGTACAACCCGCTGTTCTTCTACGGCGGCGTCGGCCTGGGTAAGACCCACTTGATCCACGCCATCGGCAACCAGGTGATGGCCGACAATCCGGGCGCGAAGATCCGCTACATCCACGCAGAACAGTACGTTCGCGACGTAGTGACCGCTTACCAGCGCAAGGGTTTCGACGACTTCAAGCATTACTATCACTCGCTCGACATGCTGCTGATCGATGATATCCAGTTCTTTGGCGGCAAGAGCCGCACGCAGGAAGAGTTCTTCTATGCATTCGAGGCATTAATTGCCGCAAAGAAACAGATCATCATCACCTCGGATACGTATCCGAAGGAAATCACGGGCATGGACGACCGTCTGATCTCGCGCTTCGACTCGGGCCTGACGGTGGCCATCGAACCGCCGGAACTGGAAATGCGCGTGGCGATTCTGTTGAAAAAAGCCAAACAGGAAGGCGTGACCTTCTCCGACGACGTGGCGTTCTTTGTCGCCAAGCACTTGCGTTCGAACGTACGCGAGCTGGAAGGCGCGCTGCGCAAGATCCTCGCGTATTCGCGTTTCCATGGCAAAGATATCACCATCGATATCGTCAAGGAAGCGCTGAAGGACTTGCTGTCGGTGCAGAATCGCCAGATTTCCGTGGAAAACATCCAGAAAACGGTGGCCGACTTCTTCAATATCAAGGTTGCCGACATGTATTCGAAGCGCCGCCCCGCGAATATCGCGCGGCCGCGCCAGATCGCCATGTACCTGGCCAAGGAATTGACACAGAAGAGCCTGCCGGAAATCGGCGAGCTGTTCGGCGGCCGCGACCACACCACGGTGCTGCATGCCGTGCGCAAGATCGCGCTGGATCGCACCAAGAACCCGGAATGCAACCATGAATTGCATGTGCTGGAACAAACATTGAAGGGTTAAGCGCCGCTTGGGCAAGACTGGCTCAAAACGTGCTTTACCCTTATTATCTGGGAGAGCGCCGCAGCTGGTCTGCCGGGGTTCCCCATGCAATGATTGTTAAATTACTACGTTAAACTTCATACCTATACATTGAGGATAAATATGCAATTGGTCAAAACCACCCGAGATACCCTTCTCCGGCCACTGCAGATCGTGAGCGGTATTGTCGAGCGTCGGCACACTATGCCGATTCTGGCCAATATCCTCATCCGCAAAGACGGTGAAAATGTCTCCTTCCTGTCGAC
The DNA here is from genome assembly GCF_030397705.1 of Janthinobacterium sp. SUN100. Lineage (NCBI taxonomy): Bacteria > Pseudomonadati > Pseudomonadota > Betaproteobacteria > Burkholderiales > Oxalobacteraceae > Janthinobacterium > Janthinobacterium sp. SUN100. Next base: position 35,575 of record NZ_JAPUBU010000008.1, read on the forward strand.
CGACACCGAAGTGCAGATCACCACGCACGCGGAAATCGGTTCCGGCGCGGACGTCACCGGCACCACCGTGGCCGCGCGCAAGCTGCTGGACATCCTGCGCGCCCTGCCCGAATCGGGCGACGTCACGATGACCCTGCTGAACAAGCGCCTGACCGTGCAAACGGGCAAGTCGCGCTTCGCCCTGCAAACCTTGGCGGCGGAAGAGTTTCCAACCGTGCAACAAGCGGAAAGCTACAACGCGTCCGTCACCCTGCCCCAGAAAACCTTGAAGCACCTGTTCAACATGGTGCATTTCTCGATGGCGCAGCAAGACATCCGCTACTACCTGAATGGCTTGCTGCTGGTTCTGGATGGCAACAATGTCATCGCTGTGGCCACCGACGGTCACCGCCTGGCGTTTTGCCAGGTCGCTACCGAGCAGACGTTTGCGCGCCAGGAAGTGATTATTCCGCGCAAAACCATCATCGAACTGCAGCGCCTGCTGGAAGAGAACGATGAGCCGGTGCAGCTGGACATCGCCGCCAACCAGGTGAAACTGACCTTTGCCGACATCGAGCTGATCTCGAAGCTGGTGGAAGGCAAGTTCCCCGACTACACGCGCGTGATTCCTAAAGGCTACAAAAACGACTTCACCATCGGCCGCGATGAACTGCTGCGCTCGCTGCAACGTGCCGCCATCATGACCAGCGACAAATTCAAGGGCGTGCGCTGCATCATCACCCCGGGCAGCATGAAGATCAGCTCGACCAATGCGGATCAGGAAGAAGCCGTCGAAGAGCTGGAAATCGACTACGGCGGCGATTCCGTCGACATCGGCTTCAACGTGACGTATCTGCTGGACGTGCTGAACAACCTGAAATGCGAATACGTCAACATCGCGCTGGGCGACTCGAACTCGTCCGCCCTGATCTCCATCCCTGACAACGCGGACTTCAAGTACGTTGTCATGCCGATGCGCATTTAAGCGTAACCCAATGCAAAACTGGGGTCTGATCCGACAGGGTCAGGCCCCGCAATCAGCAATCGTTATTTGAGAAAGCAGTCCATGTCCGAGAATCCACAAGACACCCCGATCCAGGCCAAAACGGAAGAATACGGCGCCGCCTCCATCCAGATCCTGGAAGGCCTGGAAGCCGTACGCAAACGCCCGGGCATGTACATTGGCGACACCTCGGACGGCACCGGCTTGCACCATCTGGTATTCGAAGTGCTGGACAACTCGATCGATGAATCGCTGGCCGGCCACTGCACGGAAATCCACGTCACCATCCACAGCGACAATTCGATCTCGATCACCGACAATGGCCGCGGCGTGCCAACCGGCCTGAAAATGGACGACAAGCACGATCCGAAGCGTTCGGCGGCGGAAATCGTCATGACCGAACTGCACGCGGGCGGCAAGTTCGACCAGAACTCGTACAAAGTATCGGGCGGTTTGCATGGCGTGGGTGTGTCCTGCGTCAATGGTCTGTCGAAATTGCTGAAACTGACCATCCGCCGCGACGGTAAAGTGCATCACATGGAATTCGTGCGCGGCGTGCCGCAAGACCGCCAGATCGTCATGGTCGGCGACATCGCCACCTCGCCGATCAAGGTCATCGGCGAAACGGACAAGCGCGGCACCGACGTGCATTTCTGGGCCGACGAAGAAATCTTCACGCACGTGGAATTCCACTACGAAATCCTGGCCAAGCGCATCCGTGAACTGTCCTTCCTGAACAATGGCGTCAACATCAAGTTGTCGGACCAGCGCACGGGCAAGGAAGAAGTCTTCGCCTTCGAAGGCGGCACGCGCGGCTTCGTCGAATACATCAACAAGGCCAAATCGGTCTTGCACCCGACCATTTTCCAGGCCACGGGCGAGCGCATGTCCGACCAGAACACGAATATCTCGGTCGACGTGTCGATGCAGTGGAACGATGCCTACAATGAACAGGTGCTGTGCTTCACGAATAACATCCCGCAACGCGACGGCGGCACCCACCTGACGGGCTTGCGCGCGGCGATGACGCGCGTGATCAACAAATACATCGATGAACACGAGTTCGCTAAGAAGGCGAAAGTGGAAATCAACGGCGACGACATGCGCGAAGGCTTGACCTGCGTCTTGTCCGTGAAAGTGCCGGAACCGAAATTCTCGTCGCAGACGAAGGACAAGCTGGTGTCGTCGGAAGTGCGCGGCCCCGTCGAAGAGATCGTCGCCAAGACGCTGGCTGATTACCTGCAAGAAAAACCGAACGACGCCAAGATCATTTGCGGCAAGATCGTCGAAGCGGCGCGCGCCCGTGAAGCGGCCCGCAAGGCCCGCGACTTGACGCGCCGCAAAGGCATCATGGATGGCCTGGGCCTGTCGGCCAAGCTGGCCGACTGCCAGGAAAAAGACCCCGCCCTGTGCGAACTGTACATCGTCGAGGGTGACTCGGCAGGTGGCTCGGCAAAACAAGGGCGCGACCGCAAGTTCCAGGCGATTCTGCCGCTGCGCGGTAAAGTCTTGAACGTGGAAAAAGCCCGTTTCGAAAAAATGCTGTCGTCGGAGCAGATCACCACCCTGATCGCCACGCTCGGCACCTCGATCGGACCGGACGAATTCAACGTCGAGAAACTGCGCTACCACCGCATCATCATCATGACCGATGCGGACGTCGACGGCGCCCACATCCGTACCCTGCTGCTGACCCTGTTCTACCGCCAGATGCCGCAACTGGTCGAGCGCGGCCACATCTACATCGCGCAACCGCCGCTGTACAAGGTGAAGGCGGGCCGCGACGAGCGCTATCTGAAAGATGACGCCGAGGAAGCGAGCTACATGATGACCGTGGCGCTGAACACGGCCATGCTGGTGCCGCGCGAAGGCGCGGAAGGCATTTCCGGCGAAACGCTGACGGAACTGGTGCGCAAGTTCAACCTGTCGAACACCATCATGACGCGTTTGACGCGCGTCATCGACCGCGCCGCCCTGACGGCCATCATGACGGGCGTGCAGCTGGACCTGTCGACCCTGGACCTGGCGGAAACCTCCGCCTTGGCCCTGCAGACGGCCATCAACGACAGCGCCGTGCGCGTGCATGTGCGTTCCGACGACTTGTCGGAAAAACACAAGCTGCACATCGAGCGCATGTACCACGGTAACGTCAAAGTGACGGCCATCGACGCCGACTTCGTGCAAGGCCCGGACTACGCCGTGCTGAGCAGCGGCGCCGCCACCTTCGAAGGTTTGATCGGCGAAGGCGCGTTTGTGCGCCGCGGCGAAGGCGAGCGCATCAAGGAAATCGCCGTGGTCGACTTCCACCAGGCCATGCAATGGCTGCGCGACGAAGCCGAACGCACGGTCTCGAAACAGCGCTACAAAGGTCTGGGCGAAATGAACCCGGATCAACTGTGGGAAACGACGATGGACCCGACCGTGCGCCGCTTGTTAAAAGTGCAGATCGAAGACGCCATTGCGGCGGATCAAATCTTCACGACCCTGATGGGCGACGACGTGGAGCCACGCCGCGCCTTCATCGAAAACAACGCGCTGCGCGCGGGCAATATCGACGTGTAAGCCAGCTTCCCTGGTTTGCGTGACTGCCAAGGCGGCCCTCTTCAGGGCCGCTTTTTTTATGCCTGCCAGAATCCTGCCGCCCTATTGACATACTTGCTTTAAGCAAGCAATAATCTGCTATAAGCAAGTAAATGGAGGTGTCACATGCAGGCGGATCAACTCGGCGAACGCACGGAGATCGTGCGTCGTTTCAACCGTTTCTATACGCGCCAGATTGGCGTGCTGCATGAGCACTTGCTGGATAGCGCATTTTCTCTGACGGAAGTGCGCATCCTGTATGAATTGGCGCACCGGGAGCAGCTGACCAGCGCGGACCTGTGCCGCGAACTGGGCTTGAACGCTGGCTATCTGAGCCGGGTCATTGCCGGGTTCGAAAAGCAGGGGCTGATCGCCAAGACGCGCTCGCCCACGGATGCACGCGCGGCGCAATTGCAGCTGACCGGGCAGGGACAGCGCACCCTCGCGCCCCTGGTCGACGCCTCGCGGCGCGAAGTGGCCGCCATGCTGGAACGTCTGCCGTCGACGGCGCAGCAGGAGCTGGTCGCTGCCATGGAGCAAATCCAGGGTTTGCTGGGGGAACCATCGCCCAGCTATCTCCTGCGTAATCCGCAGCCGGGCGACATGGGCTGGATCATCCACCGGCAAGCCGTGCTGTATGCGCAGGAATATGGCTGGAACAATGAATACGAGGCGCTCGTTGCCGACATCCTCGCCAAGTTCGTGCGGGAATTCGACCCGGCCCGCGAGCGCTGCTGGATCGCCGAGAAGGACGGCAAGGTGATCGGTTCGGTCTTCATCGTGCGCCAGGACGACACGACGGCCAAGCTGCGCCTGCTGTATGTCGATCCCTGCGCGCGCGGCCTGGGCATCGGCAGCCGCCTGGTCGACGAGTGCCTGCGCTTCAGCCGCCAGGTCGGCTATACGAAAATGGTATTGTGGACCAACAGCATCCTCACCGATGCGCGCCGCATCTACGACAAGGCCGGCTTCCAGCTGGTCGAGGAAGAGGCGCATCACAGCTTTGGCAAGGACTTGATCGGCCAGGTGCTGGCGCGCGACCTGTGACGACCCGCGCGCTGCCGCCGCCATATGCCACTGTGGCGGCGGCAGGACAGTGTCAGCCGTTTTCCTCGCCACTCTCCCCACTGCCCCCAAGAAACCAGTACACTAGTTCCTGAGCGCAACTAATTTTGTGCGCGCGCCATGCCGCCTGCCGTTGCCGGGAGGCGTCCCTGCCGCAAGGCGTGTTGTCTGCCTGGACAAATGCAATGTTCACTTCGCGCAGCCTGTCTCCTGCCTTCTATTACCTGTTCTTTTCAGGAGAACGGGAGCAGCAACAGCGCTTTTTCAAGGAACTGCATTTCATTTCGATAGCCATCCTGACGTTTGGCCTGGCTTGCTGGCTGGTCACGTTCAGCCTGACCTTGCCGCGCGCTTCGCTCGATCATGCGCAGGCGGCGCTGGGCTTGACGGGCATGCTGGTCGGGCTGCTGCTGACCGTGTATGCGAAGTCCTTGCAAGCCATCATCGCCAGCGGCACCATCAGCGTGCTGTTCATCGCTTTCAGCTTTCGCGTGCTGATGCTGGGCACGGAAGATCCCGCTTTCTGGGTCTTGCCGCTGGGCGTGATGATCACCCTCACGACGGCGCCCATCTTCAGCGGCATCGCGTATTACCTGGGCGTATCGCTGTGCGTGTGGGCCATCCTGGGACTGGGGCAGTTTCCCGTGCATGCGGGCCAGGCCGACCAGCATTGGCCCGTGCTGGCCGTCACCATCAGCGTGATCATCGGCCTGGCGCTGAATATCTATTTTCTCGTCTTGCGCATCAACAACTACCGCGCCCAGCGCGAGCTGGCGACGATGGCCTACAAGGATGGCTTGACCGGGCTCAACAACCGACGCATGTTTACGCAAAGCGCCCGCACCTTGCAGCGCACGGCGCATACGCCCGCGTATTTCCTGATGATCGACATCGACGACTTCAAGCAAATCAACGACGTGTACGGGCATGACGTGGGCGACGAGGTGCTGAAAAAGATCGCCGAGGTGATCGGTGAACTGTCGGGCGAGCACCTGTGCGGCCGCCTGGGCGGCGAGGAATTTGCCGTCATTTATCTGGGTGAAAAGAACGCCGCCTGCGCCTTTGCCGCGCAGCTGGTCGACAGCGTCGAGGCGGCTTTCGTGCCGGAACGCAAGGTGTCCGTCAGCATCGGCATGGCCGAACTGATCAAGGAAGCCGACTTGTCGCACAGCTACCGGCGCGCCGATGAATCCTTGTACCAGGCCAAGAAAAGCGGCAAGAACCGCTACGTGCTCAACGCCGCCTGAACGCCACCGTCCGGCGCCGCATCGAGCAGCGCCAGCAAGGTTTGCGGCGCAATCTTCCAGGGATCGCGCTGCTCGGGGTCCACTGCATACCAGCTGTCCTGGGCGCCGATCTTGAGGATGGTCAAGGCAATGTCCTTGCTCTCGAAGAAGGCCAGCATGCGGCGGATCAAACGGCTCACCTTGGCGTGTTCGTCCGTATACAAGGAGCCGGTATAGAAACAGCCCTTCTCGCCCATGCGCAACATCCTGGCCGTGCCGAGGCGCGAGCGGCCCAGGTACTTGTGCAGGAACTCGGTCACTGCCGCATCGTCGACGGGAATACTGCAGGAAATAGTGATCTGGGCCATGACAACGGGGGACAGTGATTCAATAGCCAAGCTTAGCAGAAAGAGATTCATTCCTGAAATGCTAAGATCGCGGCCCGCGCATGCCGGCAAGCCCTCCGGCATGGCGTCTCGACAAGGATAGTCATTGAATACCCCAGGAAAAATCACTGTTCGCATGCTGTCGCTGTGCGCCGCCCTATGCCTGCCGCTTTCCAGCATGGCGCAAGCCATTCCTGCCGAGGATGCGGCCTTCGTGGCCGCCACCGTGCCCGTGCCGTCGCCGCCGCTGCGCCTGAGCGCGCATCCTGAAATCCGCGCCGATGTCTTGAAACTGCTCGGCTACGCGCGCGGCAGCTATACGCAGGGCAACACCCTGATCGCGCGTCAGGTGCTCGACAGCATGCAGTCGCTCGACGACATCACGCGCACCATGTTGCCCGACGGACGCTCCGTGCTGGCCTCCATCGATGCCAGCACGCACGGTGCATGGCGCGCCGCCATGCTGTTCGATCCGCAACGCAAGCTGCTGGCCCTGGGCCTCGTCAACGGCCATTGCCGGGCCGCCATCGGCGACGCCGCTCCAGCCTGCCTGCCGTCCACGCACGCCGTGCTGACGGTGTTCCTGCCGCCGGGCGCAGAGGACGAGATGGCCGCGCCGCTGCTCGTGTGGGCGCGGCAACTGCCGGCCATGCTGGCACAGGCCGCGCCGGAACGGCGGCAAAGCATTGCTGCGGTGGAATACATCACCACCCGCCCCGGCCAGCCCGGCTGGGAAGCGCGCGACGTGCCGCCCGGCTTTCCCGCCAGCTTGCGGCACCTGCTGCTGCCGAATGCGGAATTGAGCAGCAGTTCCAGCGGCGGCAAGCTCATCGCACCGGCGGGCCTGGCCGCTTTGCCCATGCGCACACAAACGGAAGCAACCGAGGCTGGCGACGAGCCCCTGCCCGACGCCAGCATCACCCTGCGCAGCTATGCCGATTTCCACTGGGTGCTCAACACCTACGCCACGCTGGCCAAGGGCGCGCAAGTAAAAGGCCATGACGACAAGGTCGTGTTCACGGGCAGCGATGCGAGCGGCCGCTATACGGTGACCTTGCGCGAGCCCGACAAGGACGATGGCGTCTTCATCACCGTCGCCAGTTGGCGGGAAAAATAGGCCTGAGGGGAGTCCAGACAGGGGAAAGCATTGCCATTACGCACAAGAGCATGGCATTTTGGCATTTTGCGGTATGATTTCCGGCCGTGCGGCGCGGCCCGATCCCTGCCTTGCCCACCCTGCCCTTCAAGCCAGTCACGCTTGCGTCGCATCCTGCCCTAAGGAATTCATATGTTCGGTTTTAACTTGCGCGTTGCCAAGATGGTGTGGACGGCTTTCCTCATCGCCTTCCTGCTCTTTCTTACCTACAAGGTCTCGTCGACCCTGATCGTCGTGGTCTTTGCCATTTTCTTCAGCTACCTCGTGTATCCGCTGATCGGCCTGCTGGAGCGCCATGGCCCAAAGCGCTTGCCGCGCACGGCTGCCATCGGCATCGTCTTCCTCGTGGTGATCTTGCTGGTGGCGATACTGGGCTCCATCTTCGGCGCCCGCATCGAGGAAGAAGCCAGCAAACTCAGCGCGCAATTGCCGACCCTGCTCAAGGGCAATAATTTCGCCGAGCGGATTCCTTTGCCGGAATTCATGGAACCGTTGCGCGCGCGCCTGCTGTCGTTCATGCAGACGCAGCTGAGCAGCGGTACGGGACAAGCCATGCCGCTGGCGAAGGAACTGGGCTTGACCGTCATGCATGCGGCCAGCAACCTGATCTATCTGGTGCTGGTGCCCGTGCTGAGCTTTTTGCTGATCAAGGAAGGCCCGGACATGCGCTACGGCTTGCTGTCCCTGCTGAACCGTCCCAACAAGAAGCTGTGGGGCGCCATCATCGACGACCTCGACATCCTGCTGTCGCGCTATGTGCGCGCCCTGCTGCTGTTGTCGATCGCCACGTTTGTATCCTACAGCATCGCCTTTTCCCTGATGGGCGTGCCGTACAGCCTGCTGCTGGCCGGCGCGGCCGCCTTGCTGGAATTCATCCCGTTTGCCGGCCCGCTGGCGGCCGCCGTCATCGCCGTGGTCGTGGCCGGTTTCAGCGGTTTCGAGCACGTGTTCTGGCTGATCGGCTTTATCGCCGCCTACCGCTTGTTCCAGGATTACGTGGTCAACCCGTACTTGATGAGCGAAGGCGTGGAAGTGAGCCCGCTGATGGTGATCGTCGGCTTGCTGGCCGGCGACCAGCTGGGGGGCGTGGTGGGCATCTTCCTGTCCGTGCCCGTGATGGCGGCCATCAAGATCGTCTTCGTGCGCGCCCGGGCGGCGCTGCAAGCGCGCCATGATGCACTGGAGAAAGCGGAACAGGCGGCAGAGGAAGCGCGTGCCCAAGCCTTGGCCGAGGCGGCGCGCTTGCAGGAACAGGGCAGCAAAGTTGCCCTGGAAGCGCAGTAACGCAAGCAGTAACTTAGAACTCTTCCCACTCGCCGCTGTTGTCTGCGGCAGGCTTGGCCGGACGCGGTTTGGCGGCAGCGGCCGGTGCGGCAGCGGCACCGGCCGGCGCCAGGCGCAGCGCCGGGCGTTTCAAGGCCGTGCTGGCGGCGGCCACGACAGGCTTGCGCAAGGCAGGCTTGGCCGCTGCCGGACCGCTATGGTTGGCGTCGAGCTTGAAAATGCTGACCATTTCGGCCAGCGCCGCCGCCTGCTCCTGCATCGATTCCGAGGCCGCCGCCGCTTCTTCCACCAGCGCCGCATTCTGTTGCGTCACGGTATCCATTTCCGCCACGGCTTGATTGATCTGGCCAATGCCCAGTTCCTGCTCGCGGCCGGCGGCGCTGATTTCGCCCATGATGTCCGTCACACGGCGGATGCTGGAGACGATTTCATCCATCGTCGTGCCCGTCTGGCTGACGAGCGCGCTGCCGGCGCCCACGTTCTGCACCGACGCTTCGATGAGCACTTTAATATCCTTGGCGGCGCTGGCCGAGCGGTGCGCCAGGTTGCGCACTTCCGTGGCGACGACGGCAAAGCCACGGCCTTGCTCGCCGGCACGGGCCGCTTCCACGGCCGCGTTCAAGGCCAGGATATTCGTCTGGAAGGCGATGCCATCGATCACGCCGATGATGTCGGCGATCTTTTTCGACGATTCGCTGATGGTGCCCATGGTATCGACCACTTGCGCCACCAGTGCGCCACCCTTGACGGCCACGTCCGATGCGGAGACGGCCAGCTGGTTCGCCTGGCGCGCATTGTCGGAATTCTGCTTGACGGTCGAGGTCAACTCTTCCAGCGAGGATGCCGTTTCTTCCAGGCTCGACGCTTGCTGCTCCGTGCGGCTCGACAGATCCAGGTTGCCCGAGGCGATTTCATTGCTGGCCGTGGCGATGGCGCCGCTGCCGTCGCGCACGCCGCGCACGGTGCTCGACAGGCGTTCCTGCATTTTCTGCAAGCCCGTCAGCAAGGCGCCCATCTCGTCATGGCGCGTGATGACGATGTCGTTGGCCAGGTTACCGTCGGAAATGGCGCCGAAATGGCGCAGGGCCTGGTCCAGCGGGCCGAAGATGGCGCGCAGCAGCAGGATGCTGGAAATGATGGTCAGCAAGGCGCCGATGATCATGCCGCCGATGGCCATGGTCACCTGCGTGTGGTAGCTGGACTGGCTTTCCGCATACATCGCGGCGGCCGACGTGGCCTGGTATTGCGTCAATGTTTCGGCAGCCTGGTCCAGGGTACGATACAGCGGCGTCAGCCCCTTCATCATCATGCCGTCGGCTTGCTCGATGTTACCCTCACGCAAAGCCTTGCTCATGGCCAGCACGCCATTGTTCATGTAGTCGCTGCGCTTCTTGTCCATGTCGTCGGACAGGCGCTTTTCATCCGCGCTTTGCGGCAAGCCCAGGTACACCTTCCAGGCCTTGTTGGACGCTTCCAGGAATTGTTCGGCGCGGGCCAGGGTCTCCTTGGCATCCGGCGCATCCGGGTGCACCATCACGCGGTCCATCGTGAAACGGGCGCGGCCCAGGGCAATTTGCGATTCGCCGATCGCTTGCGTCGATGCCAGCTGATTGCTGTAGACCTCGTTGAGGCTGTTGTTGGCCGATTTCAGGCTGATGATACTCATGACGCCCAGTACAGCGATCAGCAAGCCCAGCACACTCATGGTGGCGATCAGGCGCATTTTTATTGTTATGTTCGACAACATGCAGTTTCCTTGGTAAGGGCGCAACCATGCCTGCGTATGCCGGACGAGATAGCGGCAAACGCCAGATGGGCGGGTCACGTGAATTGTTCAGGACAGGTCGATACGGCGTGTGCGGCAGCAGGGGGAAGGCGGCCCGCGCATATCGTCAGGAGTGCAATACAGGGCAACGAGGTTGAGGTTTCCCGTACTTTTAATTTCCTGACTGCAAGATACAGGGAAAGATTACCAGTAGCAACATCCAGCATGGATTTTCACGATTTGTAACAAGTGGATGATGTTTTTTGCGCAGAACTGGCATTCCGCTGTCGTGCGCGGTCGCGGCGGAATGCCATTTATGCTAGTCAGCAAGTTAATACATGGTTTCTTCGATCAGCTGGCCATCGTCGCGGAAATACTGGAAGCGACCCGTTTTCCTGCCCATGTCGTAGGCGCCGATCTGCTTCGGTTTTCCGTTCTGGAAATTCTCGATATTGACGCCATGCAACACGCCCTGGTGCCAGTTGCGGTGAAATTGCGGCAATTCGCCATCGGGATAAAACAGGGTTTCCGCGCCATCGCGCTCGCCGTCTGCAAAACTACCCTGGTAACGCCGCTTGCCATCCGGATAAAAACTTTCCATCGATCCCTCCAGCTTGCCCAGGCAGTAATGTTCGACCAGTTCCAGCTGGCCATCGGCCCCATATTGTTCCAGCTTGCCTTCCGGTTTGCCATCGAGCATGGTCAGCACTTGCCAGCCGCCGTCCGGCGTCGCCTTCTTCCACGGCCCCTGCTTGACGTCGTCGACATAACGGCCGCCACCGCCAGGTTCCACCCACTGGCCCTGCTTCTTGCCGTTCACATAGTTGCCCTGCCATTGCACCACACCATCGATGCGGCGCTCGCTGGGGCCATCCAGGCGATCTTTCACGAAATGGTCGTAACCGGTGAAGCTGTGCATGTCCGCTTCGCGCCATTCGGCCACGCCAGGGCTCACTTCCCAACGGCCCGTGCGCTGGCCCTTGAGCATCTGTCCCGTCGTCGTTTCATCGCCGCTTTCATACGTCCATGGTCCTTCCGCTTTGTCGTCGACAAAGGCGCCAGACGAGCGGATGGTGTTCGCCTCTTCGTAGTGCCATACGCCGGTACGCTTGCCATGCGCATACTGGCCGCGGGCAAACACGCTGCCCACGCAGCAATTCACGTCATATTCGATAAACAAGCCATCCTGGCTGGCGGCAAAATGCTGCGGCTGCGTTTCCCAGGTGATCCACTTGGCGTGATAACTGGGCGCGCGCCCCCCTTGCCAGCCCTTGCCCAGCAGATAGGTGACCGTGAGGAAATGACCATCCTTCTCCTGGAAAGTTTTTTTATAGGCAAATGCGGGCTTATCGGCCGGCTTGCCTGGCAATAACTCGCCATCGATATTGAAATAGCCGACCAGGGTGCCATGGCCATGCTCGATGGCGTCGAATTCGGCCACGCCCGTGGGCGCGTAATCGATGCTGTAGTCGATCAGCTGCAAACGGCCCAGCGCGGCGCGCACCCGCGCTTCATCCATGACCTTGGCGCCGCGCACGAGGGCGTCCAGGGTGGGCTGCAAGGTCACCACCTTGAACATCTTGCCGCCGCTGGATTCGTAGCGGTAAGCATGCAAACCATACGCCGTGCCACTGCCAGCGCTGCGGCTAAGCACGAACGTCGTTTCGCCTTCGCTGTCGAGGTCGACCTGGAACACGGCCGCGATGCTGGCCTTGCCATACTTGTCCAGGTTCATGCGCTTGTCGCTGATGCCCTTGCACTGGCAATAGTAGCCGTTGACTTCGCCGTTTTCCCGCAGGAAAGCCAGCACCACGCCGCCATCGCGGCGCTCGACAACCTTGGCGGTGGCCATGGGGACGCCTTCATAGAAACGCGCCGCCTGCGCCGGCGCCGCATTTCCCAGCGCCAGCAGCGCCGCCATCGTGCTCATCCAAAATGTTTGCCGCATGTCAACTCCACTGCCGAAAAACCGCCATTATGCATGGCCATTCAGGCAAGACCGGACACGCGAGGACGCTGGCGCCACAGGGGCCGCTGCACCGTCTGCGCCAGCAGCACGCCCAGCAGCGAAATCCCGCCGCCGACCAGGTGGTACATATGCATGCTTTCGTGCAACCAGACGATGGCCAGCAAGGCCGTCAGCAAAGGCAGCAGGTTGACGTAAATGCTGCAGCGGTTCGGCCCCAGCAGTTTTACGCCTTCGATCCACAGGTAGGACAGTACGATGGACGAACCGATGCCCGCATAGCCGATCAGCGGCAAGGTGGTGGCGTCCAGCCTGGCGCTGCCGGGCGGCAACAGCAGGAACAGCGGCAGCATGCAGGCCAGCGCCGCTAGGGCCTGGCAATAAATGGCTTGCCAGGCGGGAATCGATAAACGCCAGCGGCGCAGCAGCACGCCGTACAAAGCAAAGACCAAGCAAGCCAGCAGCATCAGTGCATCGCCCGCATGCACGCCCTGCTGCAGCAAGGCCAGCACGTCGCCGCGCCCCACCAGGTACAGCAAGCCGCCAAACGACAGCACGCCGCCGGCCGCCATGCCCAGCGTCAGGCGTTCGCCCAGCAGCAGCACGCTGAGCAGGGCCGTCATCAGCGGCGCCAACGCCGTGACAATGGCCATATTCGTCGCCGTCGTCGATTCGGCGGCGCGGTAGGACAGGCTCTGAAACAGGGCCATCGACATCACGCCACACAGGGCCAGCTGCCGCCACTGGCGGCGCAGGGCGGCGCGGTTGCGCCACAGGGGACGGGCGATAAACGGCGTCATCACCAGCAAGACCAGCACCAGGCGGTAAAAAGTGATGGCCGTGGGGGCGATGCTGGACGCGGCCAGCTTCGAGACGACGACGTTGCCGGCCCACAGCAGCATGGCCAGGAACGGGTACAGATAGGCGCGCACGGGCATGTGTTACTCCGGGAATAGTTGCGGGGGAACCATCATGCCGCAGGCGCGCGGCGCCTTCTCGCGCTAAGATGTCCACACCTATCGCAAAACTGACCCTCTTTCATGGATTGTTCCTCCGCCGCCTTTCAGGAATTGCTGCCCGTCACGGCGCGCGCCATGGCGCTGGCCGTCGACTATGCGCATGGCCACGTGATTTCCGTGCACCGCCACACGCATGCGCAATTGCTGTACGCCATCGAAGGGGTGATGACCATCGAAGCGCAGGGCGGGCGCTGGGTGGTGCCGCCCACGCGCGGCGTGTGGTTGCAACCCGGCATCGCGCACCAGGTGCGCATGAGCGGCGCCGTGAAAATGCGCACCGTCTTCATCGATTGCGCCAGCTCGCCATTACTGCCGCGCCACAGTTGCGTGCTCGACATCAGCCCCCTGCTGCGGCAACTGATCGTGGCGGCCGTCGACATCGCGCCCGATTTCACGGAAGGCAGCCGCGACTGGCATCTGCTGCAATTGCTGCTGCACGAGCTCGACAGCCTGCCCGTGCTGCCCCTGTATCTGCCGCTGCCCATCGATGCGCGCCTGCGCGGCATTTGCGCGCGGCTGATGGAGCAGCCGGGCGAGCAGCAGACGGTGGCACACTGGGCGCAGGAATTGGCGATCACCGAGCGCAGCCTGCACCGCTTGTTCCAGAAACAGACGGGCATGCGCTTTGGCCAGTGGCGCCAGCAGGCGCGCTTGCTGCGGGCGCTGGAACACTTGGCGCATGGCAGCAAGGTCATCGACGTGGCCATGGACAATGGCTACACGAGCCAAAGTGCGTTCACCGCCATGTTCAGGAAGCATTTCGGCACCACGCCCACCGCGTTTTACCAGGCAAAAGTCATCGCTGCGTAAAAAAAATGCTGCTATGCATCAATAATCATGGGCGATAGCCGCCGCTCTTGTTATCATCGCAAGCCTTATCGCACCGCGCCCATCCTGGCAGCAGTGTTGACCTCAATCACACCACCATGACACAGAATTTCTTCCAGACTTTTATCCTGCTCTTGCTCGTCACCGATCCGTTCGGCAACGTTTCCCTGTTCGTCAATGCCCTCAAGCGTGTGCCGGTCGAGCGGCGCTGGAAAGTCGTGGTGCGCGAGTGCATGATCGCCTTCGGCATCTTGCTGCTGTTTATGTTCTTCGGCCGCCATTTCTTGAACGCCTTGCAGTTGTCGGAAGTCGCCCTGCGCATCGGCGGCGGCGTGATCCTGTTCCTGATCGCCATGCGCATGGTGTTTCCGCAGCCCAACGCCGGCAATAGCGACCACGAGATGGGCGGCGAACCGTTCATCGTGCCGCTGGCCATCCCCGCGCTGGCCGGCCCGTCGGCCCTGGCGACCGTCTTGCTGTTTTCCTCGCATGAAATGAACGACGTCATCGCCCACGTGGCGGGCTTGACGGCCGTGGCCGCCGTCTGGCTGGCCGTCTTCCTGTGCGCGGAACGCTTGCAGCGGGCGCTCGGTCCAAGGGTCATGACGGCGTTTGAACGCCTGATGGGCTTGATCCTGACGGCGATGGCCATTGAAATGTTGCTCGCCGGCATACGGGCGTTCCTGAAATCCGTTTAACATAGTCACTCATCCACTGAAGGAGTCCAGCATGAGCCGTTGCGCCCACCTTTGCCTGATGGCCGATTACAACCAGTGGATGAATGCCAAGGTCTACGCGGCGGCGGCCAGCCTGCCGCCCGAAGAGCTGCAACGCGAGCGGGGCGCCTTCTTCGGCTCCCTGCTGGCTACCCTGAACCACGTGATGGTGGGCGACACGCTTTGGCTGCAGCGCTATGCGAAGCATCCGGCCGGCTTCCCCCTGCTCGACCCCATCCGTGCCATCACGCCGCCCGCGTCGCTCACGCACCCGCTGTTCGCGGCCGAGGATTTTGCCGCCATGCATGCGCACCGGCAATGGCTGGACCAGCTCATCGTCGACTGGGCCGCCTCCATCCGCGAAGAGGACCTGGACCACCTGCTCGATTACCGCAACAGCAAGGGGCCGAACCGGCGCGAATTTTTCAGCCTGCTCATGCATTTCTTCAATCACCAGACCCATCACCGGGGCCAGGCCAGCACCCTGCTGTCGCAGGCGGGCGTGGACATCGGCGACACGGATCTACTGTTTCGCATCCCCAACCATATTCAAGACTGACGATGGGCGGTAACGCCACGCCTTGAGCAAGATCAAGCCCAGCGCCAGCGCACCGAACAGCCCGCCGCAAGCCAGCGCCCCCGGCATGCCGTAGCGGGCGATGGCCACGCCGCCCGCCAGTGCGCCCACCGTCACGCCCAGGTTGATGGCGGCGATATACACGCCGATGGCGAACGCGGGCGCCTCGCGCGCTTCGCTGCTGAGCCATACTTGCGTGACGATCAGCCCGCTCGTGTGCGTCGCGCCCCAGAACAGCAGCAAGACGGCCAGCGCCGCCCAGCCGGGACCAGTTCCCGCATGGTGGTACAGCAGCCAGTACGCCAGCCCCAGCAGCAGTGGCTGCAGCACGACCGTGCGCAGCACATGCGTGCCCAGCTGGCGCCCCGCGAACAGATTGCCCGCCACGCCGCCCACGCCAAACACCACCAGCGCCAGCCCCGTCTGGCGCGCCGACAAGCCCGCCACCTGCTGCAGGTAAGCGGCCGCATACGCATACACGGCAAACATGGCGGCAAACACCAGTACGGCGGCGGCAATCGCGAGCCACAGGGCGGGTTTGCGCAGCACGGCCAGCTGGCGGCCATACGCCATCGGCGCTTCGCGCGGCGTGGCCGGCAAGAACAGGAACAGCCCCAGCGCGGCCAGCGCGTTGACGAAGGCGCAGGCAAGAAACGATGCCTCATAGCCATACTGCGCGGCGATCCAGGTGGTGAGCGGAATCCCCAGCACCATGCCCATGCTGGTGCCCGTGAACGCATGCGCGCCGGCCCGCGCCGCCTCGCGTGGCGGATACAGGGCGGCGGCCGCCACCATGGCCAGCGAGAAATACACGGGGTGGAACAGGGCCGGCACGATGCGCAGCGCCAGCAGCAGTTCGAAGCGGGGCGCATAGGCGGACGCCGCGCTGGCCAGCGCGAACACGAGCAGGGAAACGATCAGCACGTTCTTGCGGCGCCAGCGCGTGGCCAGCAGCACGAGGAAGGGGCCGCCCACGGCGATCACCAGGGCGAACAGGCTCACCAGCGAGCCCGCCTGCGCGGCCGTCACGGCATAGCGCTGCATGATCATCGGCAAGATGCCCACCACGCCAAACTCGATGCAATACACGCCGAACAAGCCCAGCGCGAGGAAGACGATGGGGTGCGGGCGCGTCATGGCCGCCGTCATTGCCACTGCTCCACGCCATACACTGCCTGGCACAGCTCCGTCACGAACGGCCCCGCCATGCCCTCCAATGCCGTATTCGTGAACGCCACCACGGACAATTCTTGCGCAGGGTCAACAAACCACGAGTGGCCATACGTGCCGCCCATGCGCCAGCTGCCCGCCGACTCGGGCGTGGCGGCCAGTTGCGGGTCCGTGAGCACGGTAAAACCCAGGCCGAAGCCGCGGCCGGGCCAGAACGGCAAGTCGAAATCCCCCGTCTGGTTTTCGCCCATCTGGCGCCCCAGCGCCGGTGGCAACAGCGGTGCGCCGCCCAGGCGCAAGGTTTCCAGCAGGCACATGAAGTCGGGGGCGGAACCGACCATGCCGGCGCCGCCGGACGGGTAGGCGTGCGCATCGCGGGCACGGGCCGGCGACAAGGTAAACCCAGCCATGCCATCGAGAAACGGCAGATGGTCTTCCCCCGCGTCCAGCAAACGGCGCGGCCGGGATTCTCCCGCTGCGCGGTCCGCATAGGCGACGGCCAGGCGCGCCGGATCCATCGCCAGGAAACCCGTGTCGCGCATGGCCAGCGGCGCCGTCACCAGATATTCCACGGCGCGCGCCAGCGGCAAGCCCGTCACCGCTTCGATCACGGCGCCCAGCACGTCGGTGGCGATCGAATACGCCCAGCGCTCGCCCGGCGCATACGCGAGCGGCACGGTAGCCAGGCGGCGCAGGTTGTCCTCCAAGGAAATACGGGAGGCATCCATGCCGTCCGACACCCCCGCCTGCGCATACGCGCCGCCCGGCGGCTGGAAGAAGCCATAGTCGAGGCCGGCCGTGTGCGTGAGCAAGTGGCGCACGGTCATCGCCGCCACGGCGCCGTCCGGCTGGCGCGGCGCAAAATACGGCAGCCAGCGCGCCACCAGGTCGTCCAGGCCAAGGCGCTGCTGCCCCACCAGCGCCAGCGCGGCCGTCGAGACGATGGGTTTGCTGACGGATGCCAGGCGGAAGACGGCGTCCTCAATCATGGGCGTGCCCGCCTCGCGGTCCAGGCGGCCGGCCGCGCGGCGATACACGTCCTGGCCACGGTGGCGCACGAGCACCACGGCGCCCGCCAGGCGCTGCTGCTGCAAAACAAGGTCCAGCAAGGCATCGATGCGGGCGGACAAGGCCGCGGGAGAGAAGTTGTACATCATGGCTGAGCCTTTCAAATGATCAGGCTGCCAAGGTAAGCCAGGCGCGATCAAAGAAAAACAGGCTATAGTTTCTGTCTGTGCGGACGCTGGCATCCGCAATCAACGGTGATGAAACGGGGACAACATGGATAACCTGGCGGGATTCACGGCTTTCGTGCAGGCGGCCGAAACGCGCAGTTTCGTGGCGGCGGGCAGGGTGCTGGGCATTTCCGCCTCGGCCGTGGGCAAGAGCATCGCGCGGCTGGAACAGCGCCTGGACGTGCGCCTGTTTCACCGCAGCACGCGCAGCATCGCGCTGACGAGCGAAGGCACCGTGTTTCTCGAACGCTGCCGGCGCATCCTGGGCGAGGTCGAGGCGGCCGAGCTGGAGTTGTCGAACAGCAAAAGCGCGCCGCAAGGCCGGCTGCGCGTCAGCCTGCCGCAAGTGGGCAGCCTGCTCAATCCCGTGCTGGCGGCCTTTGCGCGCGCCTATCCGCTGGTGGAACTCGACCTCGATTTCAGCGACCGCCGGGTCGATGTCATCGAGGAAGGCTACGACGCCGTCGTACGCGCGGGCGAAAGCGCCGACAGCCGGTTGATGAGCCGCCAGTTGGGCCAGTTCCAGCTGCAGCTGGTGGCCGCGCCCGCCTATCTGGCGCAGCACGGCATACCGGAGCTGCCCGCCGACCTGGCGCAGCACACTTGTTTGCTGTACAAGTTTCCCAGCAGCGGCAAGGTCGAGGCCTGGCCTTTGGCCGAATGGCCCGCCTTGCAGGCGGCCGGCTTGCCGGCCCTACTGAACTGCAACAATGTCGAAACCCTGCTGCACTTTGCCGAAAGCGGCCTGGGCATCGCCGCCCTGCCCGACTTTGCCGTGCGCGCGGCGCTCGCTAGCGGCCGCTTGCAGCCGGTGCTGGACGCGCACCGCCGGCACGACGGGGCCTTTCGCATCCTGTGGCCCAGCAGCCGCCACCTGACGCCGAAACTACGCGCCTTCATCGACTTCCTGGCCACGCACGTGTTTCCGGAAAGCTGAGTCCGCATCCGGCGCCGCGCTCGTTGTTTCCACACGACAACTTATTTAATTTGCTACCAATTTTTAAACTTTTCGGGGACTTGATACAAGTTTTTGTATTGCAGTGCGGAATTTTGAGGAACAATTACAGGCTGGTCGCCCTTACGTATAAACCCGTAGCCCTGGCCTGTCGACGTTTTCCTTCACTTCCGCAACACGAAAGCAATCATGTCACTCACACAATTCAAAATCGGCACCCGGCTCGGGATCGGGTTTGCTGTCGTCCTCGGCCTGCTGGTGGCCGTCTTGCTCGTCGGCCTGTATTCCATGGGGCAATTAAGCGCGCGCACGCACGACATCGTGGCCGACAAGAACGTCAAGATGGCGGCCGCCAATACCATGAGCGACAACGTGCGCAACATTACCCTGGCGATCACGAGCATTGTGGTGGCGCCGACGGAAGCGCTGGTGCAGGCGGAACTGGCCAAGATCGGCGAAGCGCGCAAGAAATACGGCGCGGCCAAGGAAACCTTGCAAAAGAAGATTTCGACGGACAAGGAAACGGCGCTGATGGCCGAACTGGACGCGGCCCTGAAATCGGGTGCGCCGCTGAACAACAAGGTCATCGAGCTGCGCAATGCGGGCCAGACGGAAGAAGCGATCGCCTTTTTGACGCAGCAGGCGGCACCGAGCCTGAAGATCGTGCTGGGCGCGCTCGACAGCCTGGTCGCCTATGAAGCGCAGCAGGCGGCGCAGGCGGCGACGGACGCCGAAACGCTGAGCACGAGCGCGCGCGCTTCCATGATAGCCCTGGGCAGCGTGGCCGTGCTGCTGGGCGCCTTCGTTGCCTGGATCATCACGCGCTCGATCACCCAGCCCATCAATGCGGCCGTCAGCGTGGCCGAAACCGTGGCCTCGGGCGACCTGTCGTCGCACATCGTCGTCAATTCCAGCGATGAAACGGGCCGCCTGCTGGGCGCCCTGAAAGCCATGAACACGAGCCTGCTGGGCGTGGTGGCGCAAGTGCGCCACGGCACGGAGGCCATCTCCACGGCGTCGAGCGAAATTGCCGCCGGCAACCTCGACCTGTCCTCGCGCACGGAAGAGCAAGCCAGTTCGCTGGAAGAAACGGCGTCGGCCATGGAAGAACTGACCTCGACCGTGAAACAGAACGCGGACAATGCGCGCCAGGCGAACCAGCTGGCGAAAAGCGCGTCGGAAGTGGCCGTGCGCGGCGGCAGCATCGTTTCGCAAGTGGTCGACACCATGGGCACCATCAATGCATCGTCGCGCAAGATCGTCGACATCATCGGCGTCATCGACGGCATCGCCTTCCAGACCAACATCCTGGCCTTGAACGCGGCCGTGGAAGCGGCACGCGCGGGCGAACAGGGCCGTGGCTTCGCCGTCGTGGCAACGGAAGTGCGCAACCTGGCCCACCGTTCGGCCTCGGCCGCCAAGGAAATCAAGGAACTGATCGCCGCGTCCGTCGCCAACGTGGACACGGGTTCGCGCCTCGTCAATGAAGCGGGCCAGACCATGGGCGACATCGTCGACAGCATCGTGCGCGTGACCGACATCATGGGCGAAATCACTTCCGCCACGCACGAGCAGACCATCGGCATCGAGCAAATCAACATGGCCATTGCCCAGATGGATGAAGTGACGCAGCAAAACGCGGCCCTCGTGGAAGAGGCAGCTGCCGCTTCGCAAAGCATGCAGGAACAGGCGGGCGAGCTGGCCCACGTCGTGGGTTTCTTTAAAACCGGCAACCATGTCGCCAGCGCACCCAGGCTGACGCCGGTACGCACCGCAGCGGCACCCGCGGCGGCAAAAATCGCGCCTCCCGCAGCCCGGCCCGCGCCCGCGCGCAAGGCCGTGGCGGCCGCGCCGGCACGCCGCAGCAATGCCGGCGCCGAGAGCGAATGGGAAGAGTTTTAACCAATAGCAACATCCTCACTACGGGAAAGCCAGGCAGGAAGTTGCTGCCTGGCTTTTTTTCGTCCGCAATCATCACTTTTTTTGCGGCAAAGCCCGCGCAATAGACAAAAGTGCAAAACGTGCACCGCGCATACGCTTTACAATCCTCGCTCGCTTTACAAAATATTGGTCATCATGAATCAGGCAGAACAGCAGCGCCTCCTGGCTATCCTGGAGTATTGGCACAAGATCGAATTCTTTATCCCGTTTGACCTGAATCAAATCACGGACGTTGAAGACCCGTCCACCGTGCGCCTCCTGCAGCGCGAACAGCTGGCGCAATTGCCGCCGCAGTTCGCCACGCAATGGCAAGTGCCGTCCGACCGCGAGATCGACGGCTTCAGCCTGTTCCTCGGCGTGTTCGACAAGGCCGAAATCAACAAGGCTTGTCCGCCGGCCAACGGCCCGGAAAACATTGCCGAAACAGAAAAAACAGAACTGCTGGGACGCTCGTGCTTTGCCCGCCTGAACCTCAATGCGCTGGGTGAGCCACAGTTCGATCCCGTGTCCGTGTCGACCTTGCCGTGGGCCCTGGGCCGCGCCCGCACGCCGGACTGGTCCGGCCTGAGCCTGGACGCCTTCAGCGACAGCCAGCTGGCGCTGCAAGACAGCCTGCGCAATTTCGCGGCAAGCCGCGCGCCGCAGCCAGTGACGGACGAGGCGGGCAATGTCTCGTCACCCCTGTCCGGCATGGAAATTGCCGCCCTGGCCGACCTGCTGATGGACTGGGCCGGTTTCCGCCCGTCCGCCGGCCAGCCGCTGGCCGTGCTGGAATTGCGCACGCGCAAGAAACGCGTGACCGCGACGGACGCCGATACGCTGGGGACCAGCCAGAACCGCACCCTGGACTTCGGCGACGCGGTGGAACCCTCGATCGATATCCTCAACAGTTTTTACCTGGACGACCTGGAACAGATCATCCGCGCATTGCGTGGCGGCAAGCTGCCCGCGACGGTCGCCGCCTATTTGACACCGCTGGCGCAGGATGAGCGCATCGACCTGTACAGCCCGGCAGGACGCCAGGCGCTGGCCGCCATGCTCAATCCGGCCAACATGAACCGGGGACACTGGCTGGAAGACGCCAGCTACGCCATGAGCCTGATGCAGCAGTTCGCCATCCATGGCGCGCGCACGGGCTTGCACGAGCGGGGCATCTTTTCCGTCAACGGCCCGCCCGGCACGGGCAAGACGACCTTGTTGCGTGAATTGTTCGCTGACAACATCGTGCGCCGCGCCACCGTGCTGTCTTGCCTGGACCGCGCCGGCGACGCCTTCATCGGCAAGGTAGCCGTCGCCTTCGAAGGCGTGCGCGACCCCATCACGATTGCCCGCTTGCGCCCGGAACTGACGGGCTTTGAAATGGTCGTCGCTTCGTCAAACAATGCGGCCGTGGAAAACATTTCCGGCGATTTACCTAAACCCAAGCAGCTGGGCAAGGAATGGGCGCGCACGCGCTATTTCGAAAGCGTGGCGCGCCGGGTCGTGGCGGACGGCAATGGCGCCAACCGCGCCCTGGGCGAGGCGGAAGCGCCCTGGGGTTTGATGTCCTGTGCGCTGGGCAACAACGCGAACCGCCGCCGCTTCGTCAGCAATTTCTATGACGACGACTGGGACAAGAGCACGGCGCGCAAGACGCCGAACGCGCAGAATATCCGCCAATGGCTGGCCAGCTACCAGGGCGTCAGCTTCGCCCAGGCCGCGCGCGAATTTCGCGAAACGGAACACGTGGTGGAAAAGGCCCTGGCCGAGCACGCCCAATACGCGGCCCTGTGGCAAGCCGTGGGCACGTGCACGGAAGCCGATTTCATCGAGGCCAGCCAGCATGCGCTGATTGCCGCGGAACAAGAAATGGATGCGGCCAACGGCGCCCTGTCCGGCGCGCTGGCGCAGCAGGACACCTTGCTCGCCAGCAAGAAGGATTTGCTGGAAGAGGAACGCCTGGTGGCGCTGACGCAGCCCGGCTTCTTTGCCCGCCTGTTCCGCACGGCCCCGGCGCGTGCCTACAAGGATGCCGTCGTGGCCAACGCCGAAGCGCAACGCCAGGCCGCGCGCGACGTGTCCGCCATCAAGCTGCTGCTGAAAGGCGAACTGGAGCCGCGCTGCGAGCGCGCCCGCAACAGCCTGCACATCGCCCTGCGCACGGCGCAATCGCGCCAGCGCGAATGGGATGACAGCACGGAACTGCTGCGCCGCGCGCGCATGCGTTTCCCCACCATCATCGCGCCGGCGACCCTGGACGAGCTGGACGGCGACGCCCTGCAAATTGGCGGCCTGTGGCATGAACCGGCCCTGGCGCGCCTGCGCTCGCGCCTGTTCGCCAAGGCCCTGGCCCTGCATGAAGCGTGGCTGGCCGAGGTAGCGAAGAAGGGCGGCCCCGGCTTTGGCGGCAACTTGCTGGCCGTTTCCAAATTGCTGAAAAACAAACGCGCCTACGACCAGTCGCACATCGCCATGGTGTGGCACAGCCTGTTCATGGTGGTGCCCGTCGTGTCGACCACGTTTGCCTCGTTCGCGCGCCAGTTCCAGGGCATGGGTCCCGAATCGTTGGGCTGGCTGTTCATCGATGAAGCGGGCCAGGCCGTGCCGCAAGCGGCGCTGGGCAGCCTGTGGCGCGCCAAGCGCGCCATCGTCGTGGGCGACCCGCTGCAGATCGAACCCGTGTTCACGGTGCCGGGCCGCCTCGTGCAAACCTTGTCCGCCCTGTCGCCGCACACGCGCGATGGCAGCTATGCGCCAACGTCCGTGTCCGTGCAGACCCTGGCAGACAAGGCCAACCGCTATGGCGCCGTCGTCGGCGCCGGCAGCGCCCAGCCGCTGTGGATAGGCAGCCCCCTGCGCGTGCACCGCCGCTGCGTGGAACCGATGTTTTCGCTGGCCAACAGCATCGCCTACGAAGACAAGATGGTCTACGGGCTGGCCGAGCGCACGCCGCCGGCCGGCGCCCGGGGCCTGACGCGTGGCCCCAGCTGCTGGATCGACGCCGTCGGCCCCGTCAGCTACAAGCAGGTGGTGCCCGTGCAGCTCGATTTCGTGCTGGAAGTACTGTTGAAGCTGTATCGCCGCGACGGCAAGCTGCCGGACATGTATGTGATCACGCCGTTCAAGGCCGTGCGCAACGAATTGCGTTCGCGCATCGTCGACATGGACTGGGACCGCCGCCTCGGCTATGGCAAGGCGCCGACGGCGCGCGAATTGCGCCAGTGGAGCAGCCAGATGGTGGGCACCGTGCACACCTTCCAGGGCAAGGAACAAAGCGTGGTGATGCTGGTCCTCGGCGCCGACGACAGTACGGCCGGCGCCGCCCAATGGGCGGCGGCTACGCCGAACCTGCTCAACGTGGCCCTGACGCGCGCGCAACACCATGTGTACATCGTCGGCAACCCGCTGCTGTGGGGGCAGTTGCCGCATTTTGCGCCCGCCTGCGCGCAGTTGCCGCATACGGGCATGCATGAGTTTTTGGTGGAAATGGGGTAAACACCTGAGCAAACCTGCTGCGCGTAGCGGTTTGCCGCCTCCGATGCTCACTGCCTCGGGGGCACCGAAACCTCTCTTGCGCTCGCTACAGTTTTATCAGGCGTTCTCAACGGGGAAAACAAGGGTAAACGTCGTGGCGGCCGCGTCGGACGCCACGCTTGCGCTGCCGCCATGCAGCTCCATGATGGCCGTGACGATGGCCAATCCTAAGCCTGTGGAAGCGGCCGAATCGCTGCGGGCCGGGTCGGCGCGGTAAAAGCGCTCGAACAGGTGCGGCAGGTGGCGCGCGGGGATGGCGGGACCGAGGTTGCTCACGCTCAATTCCACACCCTCGTTCGTCGCGTGCGAACGCAGCAGTATCGTGCTGCCGGGCGCCGCGTGGCGGATGGCGTTCGACAGCAAATTGCCCAGCGCGCGGCGCAGCAGTTGCGGCTCGGCCGTCACAGCGCCGCTGCCGTGGCAAGCCAGCGCCAGCTCGCGCTCTTCGGCCAAGCCTTCAAAGAAATCGGCCAGCCTTAAAAACTCGTCCTGCACGGGCAGGACTTGCTTGACGAGCACCATTTCATCCTGCTGCGCCCGTGCCAGGAACAGCATGCTGTCGATCATGCGCGACAGCCGCTCCAGCTCTTCCACATTCGACGACACCAGCTGTTCATACTCGTGCGCACTGCGGGGGCGGGCCAGCATGACCTGGCTTTGCCCCAGCAGATTGGTGACGGGCGTGCGGAATTCATGCGCGAGATCGGCGGAAAACTGCGACAGCCGCGCATAGCCTTCCTGCAGCCGCGCCAGCATGGCGTTCAGCGCCTGGATCAAGGGCAAGAGCTCCGTCGGTGCCCCGCGCGCATCGAGTTGCTGCTCCAGCTTGCCCGGCCGCACAAGAGCCGCATGCGCGGCGATATTGCGCAATGGCCGCAATCCCCGCAACAACATCACGCTGGCCAGCAAGGCCGCCACCAGCGCGCTGACGGCCACCGATACGACGATCTGCCAGCGGTAGGCCGCAAACATGGCCGTGCGGTCGCCATAGACCCGGGCAACGGAAATGTCGGCCATCTGCGCGGGATCGCCGATGCGCGCGCTGGCCGCCACGACCCTGGCCGGATAGCCGTCGCGGCTGGTCCAGCTGACGATGTCGCCGGCCGTCACGGGCACATCGACGGCCACGGGAACAGCATGCGCCACCATCTCGCCGTGCGGATTGACATCGATCAAACGCGTGCCATCGGCGCGCACGATGCGGACCAGGGAATTTTCTTGCCCGCTCATGGTGTCGCGGAAATACTGGGGCCGCTCGCGGATGATATCCAGGGTGCCGGCATTGCCCAGCAGTTGCTGGATTTGCCGCAGTTTTCCCAACAATAAAATATCGTCGCGGCGCTCGATTTCCGCCACAAATGAACGGTACAGATGCATGCCCAGCCCGGCCGACACGAGCGCCACGATCAGCACGAACACGAGCGTGACGCGCAGGGTCAGCGAGCGGCGCAGTTGCGAGAATTTCATGCGCCGGCGCCGTTGTCGGGTACGGTCGGCGCGCGCACTTCGCAGACATAGCCCATGCCCCGCAAGGTGTGGATCAGCTTGGGTTCGAAGGGGTCGTCGAGCTTGCTGCGCAGGCGGCGGATGGCCGCGTCGATGACGTTGGTGTCGCTCTCGAAATTGATGTCCCACACTTGCGAGGCGATGATGGAGCGCGACAGCACTTCGCCCTGGCGCCGCGCCAGCAGATGCAGCAAGCCGAATTCCTTGGCCGTCAGGGTGATGCGCTGGCCTTGCCGGCTGACCTTGCGTTTCATCACATCGATTTCCATGTCGCCGATGCGGATGACGTCGTCTTCACGCGGCGGCCCGCGCCGCAACAGGGTGCGGATGCGCGCCACCAGCTCGGCAAAGGCAAACGGTTTCACCAGGTAATCATCGGCGCCCAGTTCCAGCCCCTTGACCCGGTCCTGCACCTCGTCGCGCGCCGTGAGGAAAATCACGGGCACGTCCGCGCCGCCTTCCTGCAGCCGCAGCGCGCGCAAGACTTGCCAGCCATCCATGATGGGCAGCATGACGTCGAGCACGATCAGATCGGGCGCCTCGCTGCCGGCCATGTGCAGGCCGTCGCGGCCGTTGCGCGCCAGGCTCACCGTAAAGCCGGACTCGGCCAGGCCGCGCAGCAGGTAGTCGCCCGTCTTCGGTTCGTCTTCAATGACCAGGATGCGCATGGCGGCTTTCTAATGGGAATATGAAACCATTTTACGCCGCACGCACGCCGCCGCGGATGATAAAAATGTCATGCGGCGATCATCTTCTCGTAGGGCAAGCCTGGCCATACTGGCGCCATCTTGTTTCCTGGACGCCACATGAAAACCCTGTTACTCGGCAGTACCCTGCTGTGCCTGCTGGCCAGTCCCACCCACGCGCAATTGCGCAGCATCAATGACCTGCCGCTGGCGGCGGCCAACAAGCTGGCCAACGCGGCCATGGCCGCGTGCCAGGCGCAGGGCCGGCACATCGTCGTCACCATACTGGACCATGGCGGCAATGTCGTCGCCGTGCAGCGCGCCGACGGCGTCGGGCCCCACAACACGGAAGCCAGCCGGCGCAAGGCGTACACGGCCTTGTCCACCAAGAGCGATACCTATGCGCTGGCCGTGGCGGCCCGCAACAATCCGGACATGAGCAATTTGACCAGCGTGCCGGAACTGTTGCTGCTGGGCGGCGGCTTGCCGTTGATGGCACAGGGGCAGGTGGTTGGCGCCATCGGCGTCGCCGGTGGCGGTGGCGCCCTGCAAGACCGTGCCTGCGCCCGGGCGGCGCTGGCCGCCCTCCCTGAACTCGATTCCACCCCACCTTGAAAGCAACAACGATGACCTGTCTGAAAAAAATCACCGCCGCCCTGGCCTTCGCCAGCCTGTCCGGCACGGCCCTGGCCGCCGCCAATCCCTTGAGCGTGCACATCCTCGACTTGCAAAGCGGCCAGCCGACGGCGGGCGTGACGGTGACCCTGGAGCAAAAGAAGGGAGATGACTGGAAGCAATTGAGCAGCGCCGTGACGAATGCGCAGGGGCGCATCGCGGCCATGTATCCGGCCGATACGCCCTTGCAGGCGGGCGATTACCGCATCGTGTTCAAGACAGGCGAGCACTATGCGCGCCTGAAACAGGAAACTTTTTTCCCGGAAATCCCCGTGCAATTTCACGTGGAAAAGACCGACCAGCACTATCACATTCCCTTGCTGCTCAGTCCTTTCGGTTTTTCCACTTACCGGGGAAACTGACCGTCGATCACGCCACCGTCTTCGCCGTCTGTCCGAACAGCACGCTTTTCGCGTCGCCGCTGACGGTCGGCTGCACATTGATTTCGGCCGCCCGCGCATATGCGCGCACGGTGGCGGGACGGGCGGCAATGGCCGCGAACCAGCGCGCCAGGTGCGGGAAGTCTTCCAGCTTCTGGCGCTGGCGGGCGTGCGGCACGATCCACGGGTAGATCGCCATGTCGGCGATGGAATAGTTGTCACCGGCCACGAATGCACGGTCCGCCAGGCGCTTGTTCAGCACGCCATACAGCCGGTTCGTTTCATTCACGTAGCGCGTGATGGCGTACTCGATGGGTTCCGGCGCATATTGCACGAAATGGTGGTTTTGCCCGGCCATGGGGCCCAGGCCGCCCATTTGCCAGAACAGCCACTGCATGACTTCGGCGCGTCCGCGCACGTCGTCCGGCAGGAATTGCCCGCTTTTCTCGGCCAGGTATTGCAAAATGGCGCCCGACTCGAACAGGGACAGCGGCGCGCCGCCATCTGCCGGCGCCTGGTCGACGATGGCGGGGATGCGGTTGTTCGGCGCGATGGCGAGAAACTCGGGCTTGAACTGTTCGCCCTTGCCGATATGCACGGGAATGAGCTTGTAGGGGATGCCCGCTTCTTCCAGGAACATCGTCACTTTGTGCCCGTTGGGCGTGGTCCAGTAATACAGGTCGATCATCGTGGTCTTTCCAGGTAGATAAGTAGGGCAGGCGGCCTCCGCATCACTATTGTCGCGCCGCAACTGATATGCATGGATATAATGCCACGTAAGCGAAAAACAAGACGGCGCCCAAGCGAGGCAAGCGCCCACTCGCGCCGTCACGCAGGCATCCCGACATTCCAGAGCACAAACAAAGAAAGCCGACCATGCGCAAACTCCTGATCGTCACGCTGTCCGTCCTGCTGTCAGGCTGTGTCCAGGACTTCGCCATCTATATGTTCGATGGGCAAGACCATTCCCTGACCGTGCGCCGCCAGCAACGTTATTTTTGGCAAGATACCGTGGAAGTGCAGCTGATGGCGACCAATTTGCCGCAATGCCAGCGCCTGCATACCTTGTCGACGGATGCGCCGGCCGACATCACCGTCGAGCTGTTTGCGGCCGGCGATGGCATATGGAATATCCGCATGGGCAAGCAGCTGTGGCAGGCGGAAACGAATACCTGCAATGAGCTGACGGAAATGGAAAACGACCCGAAAGCCGACCTGGGCCAGCCGATCGGGCAATTCGTGGTCGTCGATGACAAGCTGGAATTCGAACCGGCGCCGCAAGCGGCGGCGCCAGCCCAGTAAGTCCTGAACGAAACCCCTAGCGCGCTGCCAGGCTGCGCAGCGGCTTTTTCGCCACGGCGCGTGGCGCGCCAGCCGAGCTTGCCGCCAGGCGCGGCGCCGTCCCCGATTCCTGCGCCGACAGCTTGAAGCGCGCCACCAGTTGCGCCAGCACGGCCGCCTGGTCTTGCATGCTCGACGCCGCTGCCGCCGCCTCTTCCACCAGTGCCGCATTTTGCTGCGTCACGCTATCCATCTCCGTGATTGCCTGGTTGACATGGCCGATGCCCGTGCTTTGCTCGTGCGAGGCGGCCGTGATGTCGGCCATGATGTCGGTCACGCGCGAAACGGAAGCGACCACCTGGTCCATGGTCGTGCCCGCCTGTGCGACGAGCGTGCTGCCGGCCGCGATGCTGTCGACGGAAGCGCCGATCAGCTCCTTGATTTCCTTCGCCGCGCCGGCCGAGCGTTGCGCCAGATTGCGCACTTCCGACGCCACGACGGCAAAGCCGCGTCCCTGTTCGCCCGCGCGCGCCGCTTCCACGGCCGCGTTCAGGGCGAGGATATTCGTCTGGAAGGCGATGCCGTCGATGACGCCGATGATGTCGACGATCTTGCGCGACGAAGCGTTGATGGTGTCCATGGTGCCGATCACTTGCGCCACCACGGCGCCGCCCTGGCGGGCCACGGCGGAAGCGGACTGCGCCAGCTCATTCGCCTGCACGGCGTTGCCCGCGTTCTGCGTCACCGTCGATGTCAGTTCCTCCATCGAGGCGGCCGTTTCTTCCAGCGAACTGGCTTGCATTTCCGTGCGCGCCGACAAGTCCATATTGCCGCTGGCAATCTCGCTCGATGCCGTGGCAATCGTCTCGGCGCTGTGGCGGATTTCGCTGATCGCATCGACCAGGTTGGTCTGCATGGTTTTCATCGCGTACAGCACGCTGTGGCGGTCATTGGCATGCGTGCGCACGACGCCGCTCAAATCGTTATTCGCGATCTTTTCCGCCACGTCGGCCGCATACTCGGGATCGCCGCCCAGCGCATGGCGCAGGCTGCGGTTGATCACCACGACGACGGCCGCCAGCAAGCCGCATACCAGTACCAGCACGCCCAGCGAGGTGAGCAGCGACTGGCGGAAGGCCGCATCGATATCATCCATGTACACGCCCACCACCAGGGTCCAGGCCCATGGCTTGTAGGCCACCACGCGGCTCATCTTCGGTTCGGGGGTTTTCTGGCCGGGACGGGGGAAGTAATAGTGGACGAAGCCCTTGCCCGCATCGCTCTTGCCGACGGCAACGATGTCGCGGTACAGATAAGTACCGTTGGCATCTTTAAAATCCGACATGTTCTTGCCGTTCGTTTGCGGCGCGGCGGGATTCATCACAACGACGGCATCGAGGTTGATGATGGACAAATAACCGGTCTCGCCGAAACGCATGCTCTTGATGACGGCCGTGGCCTGCTTCTGCGCTTCTTCCTTCGTCAGGGCGCCGCTGGCGGCCAGGTCGCCGAACATCTTGACGGCACCCAGGCCCAGGTCGGCGGCATTGCTCAGGTCGGCGCTGCGCTCTTCGATGCGGATCTTGCGCACTTCCAGGGCGTTATAGACAAAAATAACGGTGATGCACAACAGGCTGCAAATCAGGGGAATCCATAACTTTTGCTGGAACGTCAATTTCTTCATGCTGTGTCTCCAACTATCTATTTGCGGCAAAGGGGCGTGGCCCGCTTCCAGCTCGGCTGGCCAGGAATGCGGCGGCGACGGTGCTCTGGCGGCACCGTTCAGACTGCTTCAGCATACGCTCGAACGACCGATATTTACAATGCCGGGAAGCAATGAATTTTGCCCAGTGTTGTTAATGCGTTGCGACAATTGATGAGAATTGATGGTGCATTGCAATAAAATTGGGGCCAGCGGCCGCCGTTCTTTTGCGCTACAGTCACTCCCATTCCCCACCGCGCAAGGAGTTCCATGTCCACCACCATGAGCTGGCAAGGCTTTGCCATCCTGTCGGCCGTGTTCGCGGCCCTGACGGCCATCCTGGGCAAGCTGGGCGTGGCCCACCTGAACAGCAACATGGCCACCTTGATACGCACGGGCGTCATCCTGCTGGTGACGGCGGCCATCATCTCGCTGCGCGCGGAGTGGCAGCGGCCCGCCGGCGGCAACTGGGTGGGCTGGACCTGCCTGATCGCCTCGGGCGTGGCCACAGGCTTGTCGTGGCTATGCTATTTCCGCGCGCTGCAGCTGGGGCCCGTGTCGCTGGTGGCGCCCGTCGACAAGCTCAGCGTGGCGCTGGTGATGCTGGCCGGCTGGCTGGTGCTGGGCGAACCGTTCACGCTGAAAGGGGCCCTCGGTGGCGGCTTGATCGTGCTCGGCTCGCTGATTTTGCTGCTGTGACGCATTCCACGGCACGCGGCGGCGCGCCTGTGTCAGAATGCACGCCGCATAGATCGAATCACGAAAGAACAGCATGACCAAGAATGAAGCCATGAAACGCATCAACGACCGCCTGGGCAAACCCACCCTGACGGACAAGAACACGCACTTTGCCAGCGTCGCCAGCTATGGCACGGACGAAGGTTGGTGGCTGAAGATCCCCTTCCTGACGTTCAAGCAGGAATTGCACTTCATCCTCAACAATGAAAAAACGAAAAGCTTCCAGCACCTGAAGATCGGCGCCAACCAGATCCTCAGCCCCGGCATGAAGTTCCGCAGCACAGGCGGCGCGGCCGACGCCTTCATGTCTGCCTCGGCGCCGAAACGCCTGGTCGACTTGCTCGACGGCGGCAGCAAGTACAACTTCACCAAGCATTTTATTAATGACTACCGCTACTGATGCGCAGCCGTGCTGCCGCCGCCCGGCGGCAGTTGCGGCGGCAGCCACACCCTGAGCAAATGCTGGGCGATGTCGAGCGCGTCGTCGCGGCTGGTGCCGAAATGCAGGGGATAGCCCCAGAACTTGCCAAATAAGACGGCAAAGGCCTTGCCGGCCAGGCGCTTGGCGGCGTTCGGTTCGATCAGCACCATGCCCTGGATATACGCGCGGATGGCGGCCTTGTTCTGCTTCATCCACAGCGATGCGCGCTTGCGCTCCGCCTGCGGGTGTTCATGCCCGTCCTCGTCAAAACCTTCCTCGCTGAGGATGACAAACGCCTGCCGGCGCGCCAGCAGCGCGTCGAACTGGGCAAACAGCACATCGGCCTGGGTATCTGCCGCGCCGTCGCGGCGCATCCAGACGAGGGGGAATGTGGAAAAATCGAGTTGCATGGGATGACTCCTTCAAGGGGGTTGCCGTTCCTCCTCACCTTCATCAGAACACTGGCGGCGGCGGTTGCCGTGGAAGCGGGGCTGCGGATGCCCATACGATAGCGTTGGCAGTGCTGCGCGTCATTGCATAAAATAGCCACAATATTATTCAATCCAGCCAAAGTCTTCCCATGCCCCATCCCCTCCTGCCCAACATGCTGACGGCCCGCCTGGGCCTGGACGACGACGCCTCCATCCTCGATTTCGATGTCGATGGTGTGCTGCGTCCCTTGCTGGCCGTGGGCCTGGCCAGCGTGCCCGAGGATGCGGAACAGGCGCCGCACCAGCACCGCAAGGGACAGTTGCTGTATGCCACGCGGGGTGTGATTCATTGCGAGGTGGAAAGCGGCGTGTGGATCGTGCCGCCCCAGTGCGCCGTGTGGATACCGGGCGGCCTGATGCACGCGGCGCAGGGCGTGGGCGAGGCGCAATGTTATTGCCTGTTTGTCGAGCCAAGCATGGCGCCGGCCTTGCCCGCCGTCTGCTGCACCGTGGCCGTCTCGCCATTGCTGCGCGAACTGATCGCCAAGGCGGCCGGTTTTCCCACCCTGGCCGCGCTGCAGGGCGCGCAGGAACGCCTGGTGCTCACCCTGCTCGATGAACTGGCGGCCGCTCCCGTGGAAGACTTGCATTTGCCGATGCCGCGCGATGCGCGGCTGCGCCGCCTGGCCGCCCTGCTGCTGGCCCAGCCTGCCGATAAACGCACGCTGGCCGAGTGGGCCAGCCGCATCGGCATGAGCGAGCGCAGCATGACCCGGCAATCCCTGGAGGAAATGGGCATGAGCGTGGGCCGCTGGCGCCGGCAATTGCACGTCATCCTGACCTTGCAACGGCTGGCGCAAGGGCACAGCGTGAAAGCGGTGGCGCTGGAACTCGGCTATGAAAATACCAGCGGTTTTGTCACCATGTTCCGCAAGGCGGTGGGCAAGCCGCCGGCCCGCTACCTGGCGGAACGGGAATCCAGGAAAATATAAAAACGCATAAAAAAAGGCGGCATATGCCGCCTTCGTCTTGCATCATCGTTTAAATCATCATACTTCGCGCGCCAGCGCCAGGAACTCCGTACGCAGCGCCAGGTTCGGCTGCATCTCGCCCAGCATGGCCGAGGTGATGGTTTCTTCGCCCGGCGTGCGGATGCCGCGGCTTTCCATGCACAGGTGGCGGCAGCGTACGACCACGCCCACCGATTTCGGTTCCAGCACTTCCATCAAGGCATTGGCGATCTGCATCGTCATGCGTTCCTGCACTTGCAGGCGCTTGGAGAAGCAATCGACGAGGCGCGTCAGTTTCGACAGGCCGACGATCTTGCCATTGGGCACGTAGCCGATGGTAGCCTTGCCGAAGAACGGCGCCAGATGGTGTTCGCAATGGCTGTAGACGGGGATGCCGCGCACGACGATCAGCTCGTTGTACTGTTCCGCGCCATCCTCAAAGGCTTTCAACAAATCGACCGGATCCTGGCCATAGCCGGAGGTCCAATGTTTCCAGGCTTTTGCCACGCGCGCCGGCGTTTCCAGCAAGCCAGGACGCTGCGGATCTTCACCAAAGCTGCTGATGAGCCGGCGCCAGTCGTTTTCGGAGAATTCTTGAGACATGCTAAACCACCCTAAAATTTGCAATTGCCGCCAGTATATAGAAAATGCGGCAAGCTGCCTGAGCAGCCCCCGCTTTACGGCACTGCCGGCGGGCGGTGCGCCTGCACCAGCAGCGCGGAAATCGACACGCTGGAACTCGCTTCCGGCCACGCATCGCCGGGGCCGAACCAGCGCGCCTCGGCGATCTCGTTCTCGTCGAGGCGGATCTCGCCATCGAGGTAATCGGCCGTAAACGCGATCATCAGCGAATGGGGAAACGGCCAGGATTGGCTCATGAAGTACTGCAGGTTATGCACGCGCAAGCCTACCTCTTCCATCACTTCGCGGTGCACGGCTTCCTCGATCGATTCGCCCGCTTCCAGGAAACCGGCCAGGGGACTGAAACGCTGCGATGGCGAATGCTTGTGCATGGCCAGCAGCACTTGCTCGCCCTTGCGGATGAGTACCATCATGGCGGGCGAAATGCGCGGATACGCGAGCATGCCGCAGGCGGCGCAGGTGAAACAGCGTTCGCCGCGCGTGCGCTGCATGGGCGTGGCGCACACGCCGCAATGACGGTGCGTGCGCGCCCACTCGGCCAGCTGCGCGGCGCGGCTGGCCAGGCCCAGGAAAGCATCGTCGACGGCATGGAACAGCGAGCGCATGCCGTGCCAGGCCAGGGGCGCATCGGCGGGCAAGGCATCGTCATCCGTCCAGACGGTCTGGCAATAGCGGCCCTGCCACAAGCCCACGGGCTGGGCGCGGCTCAGGTCGATATCGAGCGCGGCCGCCTCGGCGGCAGTGGGCAGGGTCAGCTCGGGCGTGCGCAACAATAAACGCCCGCGGTGAAAGACGAAGGTGAGCGTGTCGGCTGCCGCCGGGGCCGGTTCGGGAGGATCGATCAGGGGGACGAAGGCATCGGGTGTCTGCAGCATGCTTGGCGGAAATTTGTAAAGGTTGCTCATCATACTCCCGCTGCCGGACGCCTGCGCGCGTAGCAGCGGCCATGCAGCAAAGCAAGCATTCATGGGCCATGACAGTGTTTTTTTTGCGGCACGCCCAATCCGTTGCGTAAACGAGACTGATAACGATTCTCATTTACGAATGAGTGCCCAATAATTACAATGTCTGCCTACCCGTCCATCGCCAGCCACTTGCCCGCTTGCCACAGCACAGCGTCGCGCAGCCAGCCAGGAACCACTACCCTGACCTTATCGAGAGAGCAAGATGGCAATCAAGAGCCGCAAACACGTCCAATCCCGTTTCAACCAGCACATCGGCGCCGCCCTGGCCGTGATGCTGCTGCCCGTTGCCGCCCAGGCCGCCGATCCGGCCGGTCAGAGCGCGCCTGCATCGCAGCAAACCCTGAACGAAGTCAAGGTCATTGGTTCCAAGGAAAATGATTTCAAGGCCGAAAAAGCCTCGTCGCCGAAATACACGGAGGAGCTGGTCAACACGCCGCAAACCATCGTCGTGATCAAGAAGGAATTGATCGAACAGCAAGGCGCGCTGACCCTGACGGATGCGCTGCGCAACACGCCGGGCGTGGGCACTTTCTTCCTCGGTGAAAACGGCAACACGAACACGGGCGACGCCGTCTACATGCGCGGTTTCGATTCGTCCGGCAGCATCTATGTCGATGGCGTGCGCGACGTGGGTTCCATTTCGCGCGACGTCTTCAACATCGAACAGATCGACGTCTTGAAGGGCCCGGCGGGCACCGACAGCGGCCGCGGCTCGCCGACCGGCTCGATCAATCTGGTCAGCAAGACGGCCACCATGGAAAACAAATTCAATTCGCTGCTGACGGCGGGCAGCGGCAAGCAGAAACGCGCCACGGCCGACTGGAACCGCATCCTCGACAGCGATACGGGCACGGCCTTGCGCCTGAACCTGATGACGCAGGACAGCGGCAATCCGGCGCGCGATGAAGTCAAGAACAAGCGCTGGGCCTTCGCGCCCACCGTCACCTTCGGCATCGGCAAGCCGACGCGCATCACGGCCAGCTACCTGCACGTGGATCAAAACAACGTGCCCGACGGCGGCGTGCCCACCATCGGCTTGCCCGGCTACTCGACACCGGACGTTCCAACGAAGGATCAACCGGTCATCCGCAGCTTCCTGAACAGCGCCGCCAGGGTCGATCCGAAGAATTTCTACGGTTCTACCTCGGACTACGACAAGATCAAGGCCGACATGGGCACCTTGCGCATCGACCATGATTTCTCGCCCAACGTGCAGATCCAGAACACCACGCGCTACGGCAAGACCAAGCAAGACTACCTGCTGACGGCCTTCATGGGCAGCATGGGCAACCTGAAGACACCGGTCACCACCGATCCGTCGACCTGGACCCTGGCGCGCTCGCTGCGCACCGTGAAGGACCAGGAAAACACGATCCTGACCAACCAGACCGTGGTCAGCGCGCAATTCGACACGGGCGTGCTGAAGCACTCCGTGGTGGCCGGCGCCGAGTTCACCAGCGAAAAACAGACCAACTACAGCTATGTGCCCGCCAGCCTGGGCACCTTGCCGGCAGCGAACCTGTACAAGCCGAATCCGCGCGACACCGTCACCGGCCACAACCCTGTGCGCAGCGGCGCCTTCACCGAAGGCGAAGTCAACACGCAAAGCCTGTATGTGTTCGATACCATGAAGTTCGGCGACAAGTGGCTCTTCAACGGCGGCGTGCGCTTCGACCATTTCAACACCACGTATGACGCCGTCGCCCTGCAAGGGGCCGTGACTGCGCCTGCGGTACAGCCATTGCCAGTGGGCACGCCAATTCCCACCCACCTGACCCTGAGCGACACCCTGGCCAACGGCAAGATCTCGGCCATGTACAAGCCGACGCCGAACAGCAGCGTGTACGCCTTGCTGGCCACGTCGAAAGCACCGCCAGGCACCAATTTTGCCCTGAGCACCGCCGCCAGCAGCGCGCAAAACCTGAACTATGACCCACAGGAAACCATCACCAAGGAAATCGGCACCAAGTGGGACTTCCTGAAGCAAAAACTGTCGCTGTCGGCCGCCGTCTACCAGACCACCGTCAAGAATGAAGTGGAGCAAGATCCCGTCATCTCGACCATTTATTACCAGACCGGCAAGAAACGCGTGCAAGGCCTGGAACTGGGCGTGGTAGGCGAAATCATGCCGAACTGGCTGGTCAGCGCCGGCTACACCCGCATGAATACCAAGGTCGAGTCGAACAAGGTCTTCACGGCCAGCGGCGACAAGAACCTCACCTACACGCCAAAACAGGCGTTCACCAGCTGGACTTCGTACACCCTGCCATTCGGCCTGAAGATCGGCGGCGGCGCGCGTTACGTGGGTGAAATGCTGCGCGGCACCGACGGCGCCGTCGGCACGCCGGCCCGCGTGGATGCCTATTGGGTCTTCGACGCCATGGCAACCTACACCGTCAACAAGAACCTCGACGTGCAGTTGAACGCCTACAACCTGGCCGACAAGACCTATGTGGCGGCCATCAACAAGTCCGGCTTCCGCTACACCCCGGGCCAGCCCCGTTCGTTCAGCCTGACGGCGAATATCAAGTTCTAACGTCAAGAGAACACGCATTGCGTCACATCAAGCCCCTCTTCGGAGGGGCTTTTTTATTATCCTGATAATCTTGTCTTTTTGACGCGCCACCGCCCTGCCGCGACTAGCGTATGAAAAGTCATACAGCGATATCCCGCCGCGTCCAATATTTCGCGCAAGCGCGCCAAGTTGCGACATCTAAACAACAAAAAAGCATCCTTAAATCAACAACTTAAGAAGTTAGGTTCCAAATTCCCATTTCAGGCATATCCTTTGCTATGTACAGGTTTTGCTGCAAATAATCGCTGGCACGCAAGGGCTTGTTTTTGAGAAATATTGACTCCAAGCTTGAGTTGCTCGCTATCAATAATCCGCTCACAGCGGCGTTTCACCGGAGGAGTCAAAATGAAAAAGAAACGGCCATTAACCCTGTACATCCTGATTGCCATGATCCTCGGCATTGCCGTGGGCTATGGATGCAACACCGCTTTCCCTGATGCCAAGCTCAGCGCTCAAATCGCTGGCAATATTTCTATCGTCACCGACGTCTTCCTGCGCCTGATCAAGATGATCATTGCGCTGCTGGTGTTCTCCACCCTGACCGTCGGTATCGCCCACATGGGCGACGGCAAGACGGCGGGCCGCATCGGCCTGAAAGCCATGTGCTGGTTCGTGGTGGCCTCGCTGGTGTCGCTGGCGCTGGGCATGGTGCTGTCGAACCTGATGCAGCTGGGAACCAACCTGGGTTTGCCATTGCCGGACATCCACGCGTCGACCAATCTGAAAACGGCCGCCTTCACCTTGAAAGATTTCTTCACGCACCTGGTGCCGAAGTCGCCGATCGAGGCCATGGCCAACAATGAAATCCTGCAAGTGCTGGTATTCTCGATCTTCTTCGGCGGCGCACTGGCCGGCCTGGGCGAATCGGGCAAGACCCTGACGGCCGTCGTCGACCAGCTGGCGCAAGTCATGCTGCGCATCACCGGCACCATCATGAACCTGGCCCCGCTGGCCGTGTTCGCCGCGATGGCTTCCGTCATCACCACCCACGGCCTGGGCGTGCTGATCACGTTTGCCAAGTTCATGGGCGGCTTCTACGTTGGCCTGCTGTGCCTGTGGGCTCTGCTGATCGGCGCCGGTTTCGTGGTCATCGGCCCGCGCATCTTCAAACTGGTCGGCCTGATCCGCGAACCGTTCCTGTTGGCATTCTCGACGGCCAGCTCGGAAGCGGCCTATCCAAAACTGCTGACGGCGCTCGACCAGTTCGGCGTGGACCGCAAGATTTCCAGTTTTGTGTTGCCAATGGGCTACTCCTTCAACCTCGACGGTTCGATGATGTACTGCACCTTTGCCGTGCTGTTCATCGCGCAAGCCTACGGCATCGACCTGTCGATCGGCACCCAGATCACCATGCTGCTGCTGCTGATGCTGACCTCGAAAGGCATGGCCGGCGTGCCGCGCGCCTCGCTGGTGGTGATTGCCGCTACCCTGAACCAGTTCAATATTCCGGAAGCGGGCTTGCTGCTGCTGATGGGCGTCGACCAATTCCTCGACATGGGCCGTTCGGCCACCAACGCGGTCGGCAATGCCGTCGCCACGGCCGTCGTCGCCAAGTGGGAAGGTGGCCTGGCCACCGAGGAAGAAGCCGCCGCGGCCAACGCGGCCAGCCTGAACACGGAAAGCCATTGGGGCGAAGCGGATCACGCTAGCAAAGCCTGATAGCGCCATGGCCCGCCACAAGCGGGCCATTTATTTGTTGTCGATGTTGAGTAACAAGCAGTCAGGTAGTGCGATCAGTAGTCATTCCAACTTATTAGAGAGATTTTCATGAAAAAAGTCCTGTTTACCCTGCTGACCCTCGGCGCAGCCTCCACTGGCGCCATGGCCCAATCGAGCGTGACCATCTACGGCGTGGCTGACGCCGGCCTGGTGTTCGACAAGGATGCGGCTGGAGACCGCCTGAACCGCGTCGCTTCCGGCGTCGCTTCCGGCTCGCGCATCGGCTTCAAGGGCAAGGAAGACCTGGGCGGCGGCCTGGCCGCTACCTTCGTGCTGGAAAGCGGTTTCAATATCGACACCGGCACCTCGGGCCAGGGCGGTCTGTTGTTCGGCCGCCAGGCATATGTCGGCCTGACCGGCAGCGCCGGCGCCGTCACCCTGGGCCGCCAATATTCCCCGTACTACCTGGCCCTGCGCGACGTGGCCGATCCGTTCGTCATCGGCCTGGCCGGCACGGCATCGAACCTGATGGTGACGAATATCCGCGTCGATAACATGGTGCAATACACCACGCCGACCTGGAGCAAGCTGTCGGCCGACCTGGCGTATGGCTTTGGCGAAGTAGCTGGCGATAATGCGAAAAACCGCAGCATGGGCGGCGCCGTCCACTACATCGACGGTCCGCTGAACGTGACCCTGACGCACCACCGCAAGGAAAATGCGCTGGCGACCCAGCAAACGCGCAACACCCTGCTGGCCACGCGCTACGACTTTGGCGTGCTGCAAGGCAACTTCGGCTACGCCGACAACCGCGCCCTCGACAACAGCAAGAGCAACGACATCCTGCTCGGCTTCAGCGCACCGTTCGGTGCCACCAAGCTGGTCGCGTCCTACATCCGCCACAACGACAAGAGCAATGCCGACCGTGACGCCCAGCAATGGGCCATCGGCGCCTTCTACGCCCTGTCCAAGCGCAGCGACCTGTACACCGGTTACGGCCACATCAGCAACAAGAACGGCGCCACCTTCGTCGTCGGCAATGCCACGGACACTGGCACCGGCAACAGCGGCTTTAACCTGGGCATGCGCCATACCTTCTAAGGACGCCGAGCTGTCCGTGACATAGAAATGTGAGCCGCCGGATGCATATCCGGCGGCTTTTTCTTTTTACGCAATATTTAAATGCGATACTGTGGGTTCTTGCAAGTTGGCAGCTGATTTTATGAATAGCAGTACTACGAAACCCTCCCTTTCCTGGCGCCAGCGCCTGTCGCAACGGTCGGGCCGCGAAACGCTGGCCTGGGGCGTGGTGCTGGCCGCCTGTCTGGCCACCGTCTGGCTCGTGTATTTCTGGACCGAACGCATCGCCATCGGCAAGCTGCAGGCCAGCGGCGCGCAGCGCCTCGAGGTATATGTCAGCAGCCTGGAAAATGCGCTGGAAAAATACGATTTCCTGCCCAAGACGCTGGAACTGAACCGCGACGTCATCCGCCTGCTGCAACATCCGGAAGACCCGGTGCTGGTCGATACGGTCAACCATTACCTCGAGCAAATGAATGCTCAGGCGAAATCATCGACCATTTTCATCAGCAACCTCGACGGCAACACGCGGGCCGCCAGCAACTGGCAGCAGCCCGATAGCTTTATTGGCGACAATATCTCGTTCCGCCCCTACGCCCAGGACGCGCTGCGCGGCACGCCGGGCCGCTTCTATGGCGTGGGCACGACGCGGCTGGAACCCGGTTATTTCTTTGCCCACGGCATCTACCAGAATGGCCACATGCTGGGCCTGGCAACGGTGAAGGTGAACCTGGAAAACCTGGAAAAACGCTGGGTGCAGGGCGCCGACAAGGTCATGCTGGCCGACGAGCACGGCGTGATCTTCCTCAGCTCCATGGCGGACTGGAAATACAAGACCCTGGCACCGCTGTCGCCCGCCATCGTCGAAGAACTCAACCGCACGCGCCAGTATTATTCGAAGCAGCTGGCAGCCATCCCCTTCGTATCCGACCGCCAGCTGGGCAATGGCGCCCGCGTGATCAGCGTGCGCGAGCAGGAACACGCCGACACGCCGCCGAAGATCAGCTCCAGCGTCATGACGCAGATCAAACTCAAGTCCCCGCAAGGCTGGACGTTCATTTACCTGTCCGACCTGGCGCAGGCCAAGGCCAGCGCGCGCGCGGCGGCCGCCTTCTCTTGCGTGCTGCTGGGCTTCTTCATGCTGCTGTTCTTTTACCTGCGCCAGCGCCGCGCGGCCGTGGCGCAAAAATTGCGCGCCCGCGAAGACTTGCAGCATGCGTACGACAACCTGGAAGCCATGGTCGAGGAACGCACGTCGGAACTCAATGCCATGACGCAAAGCCTGAGCCAGGAAATCGACGTGCGCAGCAAGGCCGAGCAAAAACTCCACATCACGCAAAACGAACTGTTTCAAGCCGGCAAGATGGCCGTGCTGGGACAGATGTCCGCCAGCATCACGCATGAACTCAACCAGCCGCTGACGGCGCTGCGCACCATGTCCGACAATGCCGTCATCCTGCTCGAACGCGGGCGGCTCGACGACGCGCGGCGCAACCTGGCGAAGATCTCGCAAATTGCGGCCAGGATGGGGACCATTACGGGTCAATTGAAGATTTTTGCGCGCAAGTCGACCACCAGCCTGACGTCCGTCTCGATCCCCACGGCGATCAGCAACGCCCTGTTCCTCGTCGAACGCCGGCTGCAGGTGGAAAATGTGCGTTTTACTTTGCAATTGCCGCCCGAAGACATCTTCGCCATGTGCGAAAGCAACCGCCTGGAACAGGTGCTGGTGAACCTGTACGCCAACGCGCTCGACGCCATGAATGGCAGCGACGTGCGCAGCCTGCGCGTGGCCGTCGAATGCACGCAGGAGCACGTGCTGATCCACGTGGCCGACACGGGACCTGGCCTGTCGACGGAAGTGTGCGAACATCTGTTCGAACCGTTCTTCACCACCAAGCCGCAAGGCCTGGGACTGGGACTGGGGCTGGCCATTTCCGAACAGATCACGCGCCAGTTCGGCGGCGTGCTGCGCGCCGAAAACGCCCCCGGCGGCGGCGCCATCTTCACCATCGAACTACAGATTGCAACGCAGGAGGAAAAACATGTTTGACGGCTTGAAGGTCTTGCTGGTCGAGGACGACCCCACCGTACGCGAAGGCAGCGAGCAGGCCCTGCAGCTGGCCGGCCTGGACGTGCTGGCGTT
This sequence comes from Janthinobacterium sp. SUN100, assembly GCF_030397705.1. Taxonomy (NCBI): domain Bacteria; kingdom Pseudomonadati; phylum Pseudomonadota; class Betaproteobacteria; order Burkholderiales; family Oxalobacteraceae; genus Janthinobacterium; species Janthinobacterium sp. SUN100. The sequence continues at coordinate 77,836 of NZ_JAPUBU010000008.1, forward strand.
TCACTCGGCCGAGCTGGCCTATAAACTGCTGACGCCGGATTTCCCCGGCATCGTCGTCAGCGACGTGCGCCTGCCCGGCATGAGCGGCCTGGAATTGCTGCAGGCGGTCAAGACGCTGGACGCCAACCTGCCCGTGATCCTCGTCACGGGCCACGGCGACATCACGATGGCCGTGCACGCCATGCGCACGGGCGCCTACGATTTCATCGAAAAACCGTATTCATCCGAGCAACTGGTCGACGTCATCCTGCGCGCGCTGGAAACGCGGCGCCTGACCCTGGAAGTGCACAGCCTGCGCCGCCAGCTCGAGGACGGCGGCGGCATCGAAGCGCGCCTGCTGGGCAATTCCGTGGCGATGCGCGACATACGGCGCCTGATACTCGACGTAGCAGACGAACCGGCCGACGTGCTGATCTATGGCGACACTGGCACGGGCAAGGAAATGGTGGCGCGCTGCCTGCATGACTTCAGCCACCGCCGCAAGCACAACTTCGTCGCCGTCAACTGCGGCGCGATTCCCGAAAGCATTTTTGAAAGCGAAGTCTTCGGCCACGAACCGGGTGCGTTCACGGGCGCGGCCAAGCGCCAGGTGGGCAAGATCGAGCACGCGGATCAAGGCACTTTTTTCCTCGACGAAATCGAATCGCTGCCCCTGTCCCTGCAAGTCAAATTGCTGCGCGTGCTGCAGGAACGCTATATCGAGCGCCTGGGCTCGAACGTGCCCACGCCCGTCGACGTGCGCGTCATCGCGGCGGCCAAGCTGGACCTGGAAGACTTGTCGCAGCAACAGAAATTCCGCAGCGACCTGTACTACCGCCTGAATCTGATCGTGCTGCATCTGCCGCCGCTGCGCGAACGGCGCGAGGACATTCCCATCCTGTTCGAACACTTCGTGCTGGCCGCCGCCGCCCGCTACAACCGCGCCGCGCCCGTCGTCTCCAGCGCGCAGATGCGCAACCTGATGGCCCATTCCTGGCCCGGCAATGTGCGCGAGCTGCGCAATATCGCCGACCGCTTCGTGCTGGGCATCGCCGGCGGCGCCTCGAGCTTGCTGGCGGCCGGGCTGGCCAGTCCCCTGTCGCTGGCGGAACAGGTCAACGGCTTCGAACGTGCACTGATCGAACAGGAACTGCGCGCATATTCCGGCAACGTCAGCGAAGTGAGCGCAGTGCTCGGCTTGCCGAAGCAAACCTTGTACCACAAGATGCAGAAGTACAACCTGGTGGCCGAAGAGTTCCGCTGATCAGCCAACCCGGCCCGTGCGCAAGGGCGTGACCCAGTCGGGCCGCCCGTTCGCCAGCGCCAGCCGGGCCGCCTTTTCCCAGTCATATGCCACGGCGTGCAACTGCGCCGTCCAGGCGCCATCAGCACCCTGTTCGGCGATCGCATAGCGCGCATGCGGCGTGCCGTTTTCCATCACGTGCGCATAACCATGGTCGTCGTCGTAGGCTTGCAAGCCCACGCTGCCCGGATTGACGACCAGCCGGCCATCGGGCAAGCGTACCTGGCGCGGCATGTGCGTATGGCCGCACAGGATCAGGGCCGCATCCGTCGTCCCGGCCCGTTCGGCCACCTCGTCCGGCGTGGCGGCCCGGCTGCCTTGCGGCGTGACGCTGTCGAGAAAATACACGAGATCGCTTTGCGGCGTGCCATGCACGAGCAGCACATCCTTGCGCAAGCGCAAGGTGGCAGGCAGGGCATTGATCCACGCGAGTTGCTCTGGCAGCAGCTGCGCGCGCGCAAAAGCGTCCGACACGCCCATGTGGGCCGGGTCGCCGAACAATTGCCGCTCGTGGTTGCCGCGGATGGTGGGCAAGTCCAGCCCCATCAGGCGCGCCGCCGTGGCGCGCGGCTGCAGATGGCCCGAGACGATATCGCCCAGGTTGACGATCATGTCCACGCCACGCAGGGCGATGTCGGCCAGCACGGCCTCGAGCGCATCGAGGTTGCCGTGAATATCGGAAATGGCGGCAATTTTCATGCGGTGTCTCCTCCTCGTACACACCATTCTGCCCGCGTTCCCCCTTGCAGGCAATGCCGGCATGTGTACCGGCTCTTACACACGGTAGGACAAATCCGACGGGAATTTGCGTCGTGCGGCTACGTGATCCAAAAGTAACAATTGCTACCATTTCCTCATTGCATTACCGCATCACGCCAGCCGCCCCGACGTCGCGGCCCGTTCACTTTATTTTGAGGAGTAGCCCCATGTTTGCCACGCCCGTTCCCGCCCGCCTGACCCCGCCACGTTTGCGCCATCTTGCCTTGCGCAGCACCATGATGCTGGGCGTGCTGGGTGTCGCCACGGCCGCCGCCACGGCGCGGGCGGAACCGTCGCCCGCGCTGGATCGCGTCAGCATCTCGGTGGGGGCGTTTTCCGCCGATCCGCGCATCAATATCGGCGCCGACACGCAGTTTGGCCGCATCGATGCGCCCGAATCGAAGCAAAGCCACACGACCATCCCCCGCATCAAGGCGGACTTGCTGATCGGCGACCGCCATGGCCTGGCATTCGACTACTACCGCTACGACAAATCCTACACGCCAAGCCTGACAGGCGACACCATCATCAATGGCCAGCCCGTCACGGGCACGGCCACGGCGAATGCCGATTTAAAACTGGACCTGGCCAAGCTGGCCTATAAATGGTGGCTGGGCAGCGGCAACGATACCTTCGGCATCGGCCTGGGCGCCGCCTACTACCACGCCAGCCTGAATGGCACGGCCACCGGCATCGTCAATGGCGAGACGGCCACGGCGCGCGATTCCATCGGCGAGCACGCGTTCGCGCCGCTGCTGGAAGTGGGCTGGCGCCACGCGTTTACACCGGACTTGCGCATGTATGCGGAAGCGTCGGGCATCAAGAAAAACGGCGGGCGCATCAACGGCCACATCTACGGCGGCAATATCGGCGTGGAATGGTTTCCGTTCAAAAATATCGGTTTCGTGGCCGACTACGGCATTTCGAAAATCAAGCTGCACCGCGACAGCGAACGCGATGCCGACCTGAACGTGCGCCTGACGGGGCCATCGGCGTATGTGAAAGTGCGCTTCTAAACGCGCTCAAGCCGCCGGTTTCAGCAAGGTCAGCTGGAACTGCGGCAAGGCAGGGTCGTCATACGCCTCGACCCTGGCAAACGGCAGACGCGCAAACGCGTGACGCCAGAACGCGCAGGCAGCGGCATCGTCGCGAAACGTCGCCACCAGCCACGTCTGCGCGCTGTCCAGCAGCACCCTGCGCAGCACTTCCAGCGCCACGCCCCGGCGCCGGTATTTCTTCAGGATAAAAAAGTCGCTGAATTCCTGCACCGGCAGCTCACCCGCCATACCAGGTTCCGTGAGGAAAAAGCCAGCCAGTTCGCCATCGACCTCGATCCAGCTGGCCGTGTGGCCGGCTGCGTGCACATACGACGCCAGCCCCGCGTCGCACACGTCATAGCGGCCATCGGCCAGCAGCGCCTCGCCGCTCCAGGCGGAATTGTCATAGCAGTACAGTTGAAACAGCTGCGCCAATGCGCCCTCTTCGCCCGGGGCAATGGCGCGCAACGCGATGACCTTGTTTATTGCATGCATGAAGAGCTTTCCCGCACGATGGCGTCCATCCAGTCCGCGATCTTATCACCGTCACTCACCCCCGCCCTCCCGCATTTCATGCCTGCATTTCCTCCCTTGGTCGCAAAATCATTAATTTTCTTCCAATTGGTTATATATTATTGTTTTTAAGTAACATCCGCCATCGCGGTTGACGAAAAACAAGGGTGATCCCCTTCCACAGACCGGCAGACACGCATCTGCCGGCTTTCATACCCAAGCTCTGGAGAGTGCTGCACATGCTATCGATCAAACAGCTGAACAAAACGTATGCGAATGGCGTCAAGGCCATCAACAATGTCAGCCTGGAGATTCCCAACGGAATGTTCGGCTTGCTGGGGCCTAACGGCGCGGGCAAGTCCTCGCTGATGCGCACCATTGCGACATTGCAAGATCCCGATAGCGGCAGCATCCATTTCGATGGCGTCGATGTGCTGCAGGACAAGGCCGGCCTGCGCCGCCAGCTCGGCTATCTGCCGCAGGATTTCGGCGTGTATCCGAAGGTCAGCGCGGAAACCCTGCTCAACCACTTTGCCGTCTTGAAAGGCTTGACGGAGAAGGGGCCGCGCAAGGAAGCCGTGGAAGCCCTGTTGCAGCAAACCAATCTGTGGGAAGCGCGCAAGCGCAACCTGGGCACGTATTCGGGCGGCATGCGCCAGCGCTTCGGCATCGCCCAGGCGCTGCTGGGCGCGCCGCGCCTGGTGATCGTCGATGAGCCGACGGCCGGCCTGGACCCGGACGAACGCAACCGTTTCCTGAACCTGCTGGCGAAGATCGGCGAGCAGGTGGTGGTGATCCTGTCGACCCACATCGTCGACGACGTGACGGACCTGTGCCCGCGCATGGCCATGATCGTCAAGGGGCAAGTGCTGGTGCAAGGCGAGCCGCAGGCGGCCATCGACACCCTGCTCGGCAAGGTGTGGCGCCGCAGCGTCGGCATGGACGAGCTGGCGCAGTACCAGCAGTCGCACAATGTGCTGTCGACGCGCCTGGTGGGCGGCAAGCCGCAAATCAATGTGTATGCCGACAGCCAGCCCGACAGCGGCTTCGTGCAGATCGCCCCGGACCTGGAAGACGTGTACTTCTTGCATGTGCGCAACGCTGCCCGCAACGGCGCCGCCGTTCCCGCTGCGGCACCGTCCGCCGTCGCGGCGTAAGGAGCGCGCCATGTGGAAGGAATTTTTCAAGTTTGACCTCGGCTATCAGCTGAAACAGCCGCTGCTGTGGGTATTTGCCGTCATCCTGGCCTTGCTGGCCTTTGGCGCCAGCAGCAGCGATTCGATCCAGATCGGCGGCGCCATCGGCAACATCAACCGCAATGCGCCCACCGTGGTGGCGCAGCTGTTGACGATGTTCAGCCTGCTGTCGATGTTGCTCATCACCATCTTCATCGCCGGCGCCGTGCTGCGCGACAGCGAAGTGGGCATGGCCGACATGCTGTTCGCCACGCCCATGCGGAAATGGGATTACCTGTTCGGCCGCTTCGCCGCCGGCTTTGTCGCCTGCCTGGTCATCTTCGCCTGCATCGCCTTCGGCACCATGCTCGGCCCCCTCATGCCCTGGGTCGATGCGCAGCGCGTGGGCGCGTTCCCGCTGCAGGCGTATGTGTGGAGCTTCGCCGTGATGGTGATCCCCAACCTGCTCTTCATCGGCGCCCTGCTGATGCTGCTGGCGGCCACCACGCGCTCGATGATGCTGGTCTACGTGGGCGTGCTGGGCTTTTTCGTGCTGTGGGGCACGGCCGGCGCCTTTACGCGCGACATCAACAACGAATGGATCGCCGTCCTGCTCGATCCGTTCGGCATGCGCGCCCTGGGCCGCATGACGCGCTACTTCACGTCCGCCGAAGCGAACGCGGGGCTGCCGCCGTTTGCCGGCTTCCTGCTGGCCAACCGCCTGCTGTGGCTGAGTATCACGGCGATGCTGTTCGCCGCCACCGTGATCCTGTTCAAGCCGCAGCGCGCGGGGACGGGAAAACGCCTGTTCGGCAAGCACAAGGCCGAAACGGGTGGCCCCGCCGTCACGGCGCCGCGGGACCTGCCGCGCAGCATCCCCACCTTGACGGCCGCGACAGCCTGGCGCCAGTGGTGGCAAATCCTGCGCTTCGACGCCGTCGGCGTCTTCAAGAGCCTGCCCTTCCTCGTCATGCTGCTGTTCGGCATGATCAACCTGATCGCTGCCGCGAATGTCGGCAAGAATATGTATGGCACGGCCGTGTATCCGATGACACATTTGCTGTTACAGCAGATCAGCAACAGCTTCAGCTTCCTCCTGATCATCATCGTCACCTTCTATGCGGGCGAACTGATCTTCAAGGAACGGCAAGCGCGGATCGCCGACGTCAGCGACGCCATGCCCGTGCCCGACTGGGTTCCCCTGCTGGCCAAATGCACGGCCCTGATCGGCGTCATCGCCGGCTACCTGCTGGCGGGCGTCCTCACGGCCATCGGCTTCCAGCTCGTCAAGGGCGGCGCGCCCGTGGAACCGGGGCTGTACCTGAAAGGCACCCTGCTGGGCGCCCTCTTCTTCGTGCTGATGGGCTTGTGCACCCTCACCCTGCAAGTGTTGTCGAATAACAAGTTCATCGGCTACCTGCTGGTGATCCTGCTGATGGTGGCGCAAGCCGTGCAGGGCATGCTGCACTTCGAACACAATCTGTACGCGTTTGGCGGCACGCCGGCCATCCCGTATTCGGACATGAATGGCTATGGCCACTTCTTGACGGGCTGGGCCTGGTTCGCGCTGTACTGGAGCCTGTTTACCGTGGCCCTCGTCATGCTGGCGCAGGCGTTCTGGGTGCGCGGCCTGCCGAACGGCTGGCGCGCGCGCGGGGGCCTGGCCCGCCAGCGCCTGCAAGGCCGTGCAGGCGCCGCGCTGGCCATGGTGCTGCTGTGCTGGGCAAGCACGGGCGGCTGGATCTTCTACAACACGAACGTGCTGAACAAGTACGAGACGTCGAACATCCGCATGGACAAGCAGGCGCGCTACGAAAAACTGTACCAGCGCTACCAGCACTTGCCCCAGCCGAAGATCACGGATGTCCAGGCCGATGTGGATATCTATCCTGAGCAACGTAAAGTCTTGATCAAGGGCCATTATGTGCTGCAAAACAAGACGGCGCAGCCGCTCGATACCCTGCGCATCCAGCTCGACCCGCAACTGAAGACGACGTGGTTGAACTTGCCCGCGCACAAGGTCGCACTCGACGACAAGGAGCTCGGTTTCAGCATCCTCAAGCTGGCGCAAGCGCTGGCGCCCGGCGCCACCCTGCCGCTGGACTTCACGGTGGCCGTCACGCACCAGGGTTTCACCAACAGCGGCGCGCCGGACCAGGTCAACCTGAACGGCAGCTTCTTCAACAACCAGGCTTATTTTCCCCACTTCGGCTATGCGAAGGAAATGGAATTGCTTGACCGCAATGAACGCCGCAAGCGGGGCCTGGGCGAACCGCAGCGCATGGCCAAGCTGGAAGACACGTCCGCGTATGGCAACACGGTGCTGGGCGGCGATGCCGACTGGATCCATTTCGACACGACGGTGTCCACCAGCGGCGAGCAGATCGCCCTGGCGCCCGGCTATCTGCAAGGCAGCTGGGAAAAGGATGGGCGCCGCTATTACCGCTACAAGATGGACCAGCCGATGCTGCCGTTCTTTGCCTACCTGTCGGCGCGCTGGGAAGTCAAGAAAGGTGCGTGGCGCGGCTTGCCGATCGAAATTTATTTCGACAAGAAACACGGCTACAACACGGATCGCATGATCACGTCCGTGCAAAAGTCGCTCGACTATTACAGCACCGAGTTTACGCCCTACCAGCACAAGCAGGTGCGCATCCTGGAATTCCCCGGCTACCAGAGCTTCGCCCAGTCGTTTGCCAATACGATTCCGTATTCGGAAGGCATCGGCTTCATCGCCGACCTGCGCAACAAGGAAGACATCGACTATGTGTTCTACGTCACGGCGCATGAAATGGCGCATCAGTGGTGGGGCCACCAGGTGATCGGCGCCAATGTGCAGGGCGCCAGCATGCTGATGGAATCGCTGGCGCAATACTCGGCGCTGATGGTGATGGAAAAGGAATACGGCCGCGACAAGATGCGCCGCTTCCTGCGCTATGAACTGGACCGCTATCTGAGCGGACGCGGCGGCGAAGCCATCGAGGAATTGCCGCTGGCGCGTGTTGAGGGACAGCAATACATCCACTACAACAAGGGCAGCCTGGTGTTCTACCGCCTGCGCGATGAGCTCGGCGAAGCCGCCCTGAACCGCGCCCTGAAACGCTATCTGCAGGACAAGGGTTACCAGCAGGCACCGTTCACCACGTCGTCGGAATTGCTGGCCTACATCCGCGCCGAAGCACCGCAGGACAAGCAAGCCCTGATCACGGACCTGTTCGAGAAGATCGTGTTCTACGACAACCGCGTCACCCAAGCGACGGCCGTCAAGCGCCCGGATGGCCAGTGGGATGTCACCATGCAATTGCACCTGGCCAAGCTGGAGTCCGACGGCAAGGGCAAGGAAAGCCCGCGCGCCTACGATGAACCGGTGGAGATCGCCATCTTCGCGCGCGCGCCGGGCGCCGGGGAAAAAGACGAAAAAGTCTTGTTCACCGACAAGCGCACGTTGTCCGGCAGCGACCCCGTGGTCACCATCACGGTGAAGGAAAAACCATTTGAAGTGGGTGTCGATCCGTACAACAAGATGATCGACCGGGTCTCGCGCGATAACCGCAAGGAAGTCAGCGTGAATTAAGGCTGCAACGGAACCTTGATGCAACGCAAACAGGCCGCCCTATCCGTGATAGCGCGGCCTGTTTTTTTACGGCGGGCCCGGTACTTTTTCAGGCCAGAAAAAAGATCTGGCGCAGCGCACAGCCCACCTGTACCACACAGAACACCATGGCAAGGAGCAATAGTCCCAGATGGATTTTTAAAAAGATATCCAGTCGTTCCCGGCCGGCCACGGGCGGCACGGCGGCCGTTTTAAAACGCAGCCCTTTTCCGGCCAGTAGCAATAACACTATGCTGACTGGAAAAGATTGCAGAAAAATACGTCCTGGATACAAAGTCCACGCCAGTCCGATCAGGATGGAAATCAATGCCAACACATCGCACAAGAGAAATAGATATTTTCTTTTTTGAAAATTCGCCAGCGATGCAAGCAGCCATCCCTTTTCCTTGCCGAATATGCGCTCCAGAACCAGCCATTGCGAACCTGATGAATCGACAGCTATATGCATTGCAAGATTTTTCTTCAATTGAGCCAGTGACATTATCTTCGCACCAATAGCCGCAATATACGCACAGCATATTGCGGCCACGTTACGAGCAGCGGTATCCATCAAGCGGGCATGTTCAACCCGCCATTATCTGTCCGCTTATGCCGAACAATAGGAATTATAGGCATACATCACGCCGGCGCCAATCAAGATGCCGCCACCGCGCGCCTGGCGTAAGATGGACGGTATCGTCGGCGAGTGCGCCGGCACCACGTTCAAGGGGAATTGCCTATGCTGCATCGTCACCTGCCCATCCGCGCCAGCCTGCTGCTGGCGGCCCTCGTTTTCACGGCGCCCGCCTGGAGCGCCGATGCTGTCCACAAGGAAACAGTAGAGCTAACGGCAGGCAAGGCTGCGCTCAGCGTGAAAGGCAAGATCAAGGGCTATGCCACGGCCGAATACACGCTGGCAGGCAAGGCGGGCCAGACTCTCGGCGTCAAGCTCAAGACCAATCAACCGTCGAATTATTTCAACCTCCGTCAAGCCGGGCAGGAGGACGCCCTGTTCATCGGCTCGAGCGGCGGCAACAGTTACGAGGCAACGCTGCCGGCCGATGGCGAGTACACGGTGCAAGTGTATTTGATGCGCAATGCGGCGCGCAGGAATGCCGTGGCCAGCTACAGCCTGGAGATGCGGCTGCGCAATTGAGTCTCCGCGGCCATGACAGCGCAAGAAGCGCGTTCGCCACCACATGCTCCCCATGTTACGGCAAGAGGCCAATGAGATGCGGGAGCGCCGCCCCTGTCTTATCTGGCCGGATGCACTGCCTGGCGTCGGGCGGCCACGAGCGATTCCAGCACCAGGCCCGTCATCACGGCCAGGACCGGCATCATGGGCTCACGGTATCGGAAGATCACGTAAAACAGCATGTGAACGCCCGTGTAGCACGCAAGCGCCAGCCAGAGCAGGGCGACCTGCCGATTCCTGAGCCTTGGCATCAGCACAGTCCCGATAGCACCGGCAATCAGGAGCAGGAACTGTATCGCCCACAGCAGACGCACAAGCTTTTCTGCCGACGACTGGTTGCCTTTTCCCGCATGCAGGGGAGGCGCCCAGAAGTACGCCGCTTTTTTCGCTGCCAATGCCAGGAACGCTGCCGGGTGGGCCTTCGCCCAGGAAATGGCCTCCTGTTTCAAGGTCTCGGAAGCCTGGACTTCCCCCGTTTTTCGAAGGGCATCCCAGGTAGGGCCGCGTGGAGTTTCCGAGATGGAAATGAACATGCCTGTCGCGGCGGGATTGTTACCCAAATACAGATTGAAGCCGCCATTGGTATTCAAGACAGGGGCGCCTATCACTTGCATGTTCCGGAGCAGCCATGGGCTGGAAATCACCAGCGCCGCTGACAGCGCGAGCATGGCCAGGCTTGCCCGCCGGGCCGTCGATGCGGGAGACAGCAGCAACGCCCATGCAAGGACTGCAAGCAGTGACAAGGCGGCATTGCCCGTCAATGCCAACAGACCGAAGAGTACTCCGCACCCGGTCGCCACGCTCTTCGAGGGCTGGCGTGCCAATCTCAGCGCACACCACATGACACCCAGCATCAAGGGAATCATCAGGTTTTCCTTCGCCAGGTAGATCCCGTAGATGCCGCCTGGCAGATAGAGCGCCCAGGCAGCTGCGGCGATGAGGCGCCCCGACCGGCCTGCGCCAGCCTCTCTGGCCACCAGGTAGCACAGCACGATTGCCGCGCCTCCCAGGCACATGTTCACCAGGCGAACCGCCAGGAGATCGTTGCCAAAGAGGAAAAAGACAGGCGCGAGTATCAACAGGGGATAGCCCACGTTATACATCGCGCGGTTGCCCATGCTGTCGACGATGCCATTCCCGCCAAGCAAGTTGAGCGCCATGCTCCTATAGGCAAGTTCATCGCCTTCCGGCACATGCTGGAAGCCCGCAATCGCCGCCGCCCTCAGGGCAAGACCGATGCCGGCGATGATTGCCAGCCACAGCCAATCTCGCTGTTGTTGGGCATCATGCTTGTCATTCATCAACTCCTCCCCACCAAAAACACCCCCGCACAAATCAGCGCCACGCCCATCACACGGGACAGGCTGACCTGCTCGCCCAGCAGGCAGGCGATTGGCAGGGTGAGCACGAATCCCAGGCCTGCCAGGGGATAGGCCTTGCTCACTTCCCATTGCGACAGTACGCCTAGCCAGGCCACCGCCCCCAGGCCGTACAGGAGGAATCCCCCCAGCACATACTTGTCCGTGAGGATATGCATGAGGGTCATGAAGGACTTGGGCTGCGCCATCATCGCCTGCACCCCGTCACCGGACATGCCGGTCTTCAATGAGAACTGCGCCATGACGGATAGCGCAATGCTCAGGATGGCAATGCAGAACGTGTTCATGGGTAAGTACCCAACACCAGAAAATGCGCGCCCAGCATGACGGCCACCATGGCGCAGACGGTCATGCGGCTGCCGTGGTCCTTGAGGGCGTAGATCACCGGGTCATCGTGCATTTCACCTCGGGAAGTTTTCACCCACAGGCGCGCAAGCCAGTAAATCAATCCCAGGGCAACCAGCCACAGCATCTGCGGGGTGCCATAGCGCCCCTGCGTTTCCGGCGCACTGATGAACAGTCCGAACACCACCACGGCGGAGAGGGCCGCCCCGCCCCCCAAGGGCCACAACACGGCCAGGTCGCTCACCCGGTAATCCCGTCCACGCGTGGCTGCCTTGCCATTTCCCTCCAGGGTGACCAGCTCCGCACAGCGCTTCACCAGGGCGAGGCTGAGGAACATGAAGACCGAGAAAGCCAGCAACCAGGAACTCGTGGCAGTGCCAATGGCAACGGAACCGGCCAGGATCCGCAAGGTATACAGCAAGGACAGCATGAGCACGTCGATCAGCACGTATTCCTTGAGCACCCAGCTATACGCGCTGGTCAGCACCAGGTAAAGCACGAGCATCAGGAGAAAGGCATTCGACACGGACCAGGCCAGAACGAGGGCCAGGAGCAAGGCCCCCGCGGCCACGACCAAGCCCTTCAGAATCGGCAGGCGGCCGCTGGCAAAAGGGCGAAGCCGCTTGCGGGGGTGCGCCCTGTCGCTTTCCAGGTCCCACAGGTCGTTGACCATGTAGGTGGCGGAGGCCGCCAAGGAGAACGCCAGGAAAGCCACGGCCATGGTGCTCATCTTGCCCAGGTCGAGGAAGGAGAATGCCGTCAGCAGAGGCACGAACAGCAGCAGATTCTTTAACCACTGGTGGACACGCAAGGCTTTGAGCCACACGCCAAGTCCGCCGCTCGCTCCCGGAAACTCGCGTTCGATCGGGACGTGCCGCCGCACGGCTTGGGCCGTATTCCAGGCGACATCCACCAGCACCGCCGCCTCGGCGGCTTGCCAGATGGGAATATCTGCCTTGCTGTCGCCGGCATACACAAAGCATGGCCCGACTTGCTCCCGGATGGCTTGCAGCTTGGCCTTGCCCTTGAGGTTGCGACCGTCCTGCGTCGCCAGCACCTTGTCGAACAGGCCCAGGTGCCCGGCCACGTTGCGGGCAATCGAATGGTGGGCCGCCGTCGCCAGGACAATCATGCGGCCCTTGCGCTTTTCCTCGCACAGGTAATCCAGCAGGCACGCGCGGTAAGGGAGGTGTTCGCCCGAGATGCCGGCACGCGCCGCAATGGCTTCCTTGAAGCCCGCCCGCCCTCGCATGAGCCAGAACGGCATGCGGAGCACATTGAGCGGGGATCGCTTCACCACCTGGATGACGGATTCCAGCAGGGTATCGGTTGGCGTCAGCGTGCCGTCAAGATCGACAACCAGGGGCGCTTTGGTCGAAATAGCCACCATTTTCTCCCGATTCTGGTGTGGCATGGCAGATGGAGTGCTGAAAACAGTGATTAAATTATAGGGGGAGCCACGATGGCGATAACCAACATATATCAAGGAAGGGAGCGGTTATCTGCTTGAGCTGAACGCCCGTAGCACCTGAAAGAGACCCGCAAAAAAAGAGACCCGCAACAACAAATAAAAACGCCTCGCAAATCCAGGATTTGCGAGGCGTTATGCAGCAACGAGCCGTAGTGCGTCTTAGAACGGAATATCGTCATCCATGTCCGAGAAGTTCGGCGCCGGCTTCGGTGCCGGACGTGGCGCCGGGGCTGGTGCCGGACGCGGGGCCGGTGCCTGGCGTGGGGCCGGGGCTTCGTAGCCGCCGCCACCGCCGTAGCTGTCATCGCCACCGCCGGCGTCGCCGCCCATGCCGGAACGGCCGCCCAGCATTTGCATCTGTTCCGCGATGATGTCGGTTGCGTACTTCTCGACGCCGTCCTTGTCCGTGTATTTACGGGTTTGCAGGCGGCCTTCCACGTAGACGGACGAACCTTTTTTCAGGTATTGGCCGACGATTTCCGCCAGGCGGCCGAAGAACGAGATACGGTGCCACTCTGTCAATTCTTTTTGTTCGCCCGTGTTGCGGTCCTTCGATTTGTACGAAGTGGCCACGGCGATGTTGGCGATCGCGTCGCCGCTAGGCATGTAGCGGATTTCCGGGTCACGGCCCAGATTGCCGACGATGATGACTTTGTTGACTGATGCCATGAATAACTCCTGATGAACTGCAGCGGGAGCCGGTGTCCCGCGCGTTAGTTTAGTGTACTAAACGAGGATTATAAGCGACCACGCGGCGCAAAGCACCCGCTTTCTGGCGGACGCCCTCTCCCGTGCGGCAGCACGTTTTTTTCACGGCAGGTGAAAACAAGAAACTTGAATACTGGTATTATATACAGTGTTTAAACGTCTGCACGCATCTGTATCAAACTTTGTCAGGGCACGTTCGCCTGGCGGCGCAATCCGCCCATGGCTGCCTCAGGCATGCAGAGCAAAACCCGGCTATAGTAACAGGTTGACCCGTTGTGGCTCCTCATCTGCACCCAGGCACAATGCGCCGGCCGCACCACTCACTGAAAGCAAGGCAATCACATGGAACAGATCCGCATTCGCGGCGCTCGCACGCATAACCTCAAGAATATCAATCTCGATTTGCCGCGCAATAAGCTGATCGTGATTACCGGCTTGTCCGGCTCCGGCAAGTCTTCGCTGGCCTTCGACACCCTGTACGCGGAAGGCCAGCGCCGCTATGTCGAGTCGCTGTCGGCGTATGCGCGCCAGTTCCTGCAGCTGATGGAAAAACCGGACGTCGACCTGATCGAGGGATTATCTCCCGCCATCTCCATCGAACAGAAGGCAACTTCGCACAACCCGCGCTCGACGGTGGGCACCGTGACGGAAATCCACGATTATTTGCGCCTGCTGTATGCGCGCGTGGGTACGCCCTACTGCCCCGATCATCCGGAAAACGCGCTGGCCGCCCAGTCCGTGTCGCAAATGGTCGACGCCGTGCTGGCCATGCCGGAAGACACCAAGCTGATGATCCTGGCGCCCGTCGTCGCCAACCGCAAGGGCGAACACGTCGACCTGTTCGAGCAGATGCAGGCGCAGGGCTTCGTGCGTTTCCGCGTGCAGAGCGGCACGCACGCGGCCAAGATCTATGAAGTCGATGACCTCCCGAAATTAAAGAAAACGGAAAAACACACGATCGACGTCGTCATCGACCGCGTCAAGGTGAACCAGGAGATCAAGCAACGCCTGGCAGAAAGTTTCGAGACGGCCCTGCGCCTGGCCGACGGCCGCGCCATTGCCTACGAAATGGATACGGCCCAGGAACATGTGTACTCCAACAAGTTCGCCTGCAATGTGTGTGGCTATTCCCTGCAGGAACTGGAACCGCGGTTGTTCTCGTTCAACAACCCCATGGGTGCCTGCCCCGAATGCGACGGCCTGGGACACATTGAATTCTTTGACCCGAAACGCATCGTCGCGTTCCCGAACCTGTCGCTCGCCTCGGGCGCCGTCAAGGGCTGGGACCGCCGCAACCAGTTTTACTTCCAGATGCTGTCGAACCTGGCCGCGTATTACGAGTTCGACCTGGACATGCCGTTCGAACAGCTGGCACTGAATGCCCAGCAAGCCGTGCTGCACGGTTCCGGCAAGCAAGTGATTCCATTTACCTATGTCAACGAACGGGGCCGCACCGTCATCAAGGAACACACGTTCGAAGGCGTGGTCAACAATCTGCAGCGCCGCTACCGCGAAACGGATTCGATGGCCGTCAAGGAAGAGCTGGCCAAGTTCATCAATGAAAAATGCTGCCCCTCATGCGATGGCGCGCGCCTGCGCGTGGAAGCGCGCTTCGTCAAGGTCGGCACGGGCAAGCAGCAGCGCGCCATCTATGAAGTGGCGGAAAAACCGCTGCGCGAGACGCTGGAATTCTTTGAAAAGCTGAAACTGACGGGCGCCAAGAAAGAGATCGCCGACCGCGTGGTCAAGGAAATCATTTCTCGCCTGAAATTCCTCAACAATGTGGGCCTCGATTACCTGTCGCTGGACCGCAGCGCCGACACGCTGTCCGGCGGCGAAGCACAACGCATCCGCCTGGCGTCGCAGATCGGCTCCGGTTTGACGGGCGTCATGTATGTGCTCGATGAACCGTCGATCGGCTTGCATCAGCGCGATAATGACCGCTTGATCGAAACCTTGAAACACTTGCGCGACATCGGCAACAGCGTGCTGGTGGTCGAGCATGACGAAGACGCCATCCGCACGGCCGACTATATCGTCGACATGGGCATCGGCGCGGGTGTGCACGGCGGCGAAATCATCGCCGAAGGCACCTTGCCCGAGATCTTGAAGAACAAGAAATCGCTGACGGCGCAGTATTTGAACGGCAAGCTGAAAATCGCCGTGCCGGCCAAGCGCCACGCCAGCAATCCGGAAAAGCAGTTGCTCATTACTGGCGCGACGGGCAACAACCTGAAGAAAGTGTCGCTGAGCTTGCCGGTGGGCTTGATGACGTGCGTCACGGGCGTGTCCGGCTCGGGCAAGTCGTCGCTCGTCAACGATACCTTGTATCCGGCCCTGTCGCGCCATTTGTACGGTTCGCAGACGGAACCGGCGCCGCACGACTCGATCAGCGGCCTGGAACACTTCGACAAGGTCATTTCCGTCGACCAGGCACCGATCGGCCGCACGCCGCGCTCGAATCCCGCCACCTACACGGGCTTGTTTACGCCGATCCGCGACCTGTTCTCCACCGTGCCGACGGCCAAGGAACGCGGTTACAGCGCGGGCCGCTTCTCGTTCAACGTGAAGGGCGGACGCTGCGAAGCGTGCCAGGGCGATGGCGTCATCAAGGTCGAGATGCATTTCTTGCCCGACGTCTACGTGCCATGCGACGTGTGCCACGGCAAGCGCTACAACCGCGAAACGCTGGAAGTGCAATACAAGGGCAAGAACATCACGGAAGTGCTGGGCATGACGGTGGAAGAGGCGCATGAATTCTTCAAACCGGTCCCCTTGATCGCGCGCAAACTGCAAACCCTGCTCGACGTGGGCCTGGGCTACATCAAGCTGGGGCAAAGCGCCACCACCCTGTCCGGAGGCGAGGCGCAGCGCGTGAAACTGTCGCTGGAATTGTCCAAGCGCGACACGGGCCGCACCCTGTACATCCTCGATGAACCGACGACGGGCTTGCACTTCCACGACATCGACTTGCTGCTCAAAGTCATCCACCGCCTGCGCGACCAGGGCAACACCCTCGTCATCATCGAGCACAACCTGGACGTCATCAAGACGGCCGACTGGATCGTCGACCTGGGCCCGGAAGGCGGCGCCGGCGGCGGACAGATCATCGCCACGGGCACGCCGGAAGACGTGGCCCTGAATCCGGCCAGCGTGACAGGTAAATACCTGAGGCCGCTGCTCAAGCAGTAATGACGCCAGCGCAATAAAAAACGGCGCGGATTGCTCATGCAATCCGCGCCGTTTCTCTTTTTGCTAGCACCCCAGTCATTGCCGGCGTGTCATTTATCTCACGCCAGTCTTTGCCGGCGTGTTTCTCCCCCACTACAACTCTTCACACCTGACAAGCTTGTCAGGCGCCGCTTGACGCTAACTTACGCACTCAGCCGCTTTTCCAGCGCCGCCTTGTGACCTGCCAATTCCTGCGGCAGATGATACGCGAGTTTTTCGAACAACTCCGTATGCAATTTCAATTCTTCCACCCACGCGGCCTTGTCGATCGAGGTGATGGTGTCGAACTGTTCTTGCGTGAATGGCAAGCCATCCCAGTTCAGGTCGCCATACTGCGGCGTCGTGCCGAACAGGTTTTCCACGCCGCCCGCCTTGCCTTCGATACGCTCCAGCATCCATTTGAGTACGCGCATGTTGTCGCCAAAGCCAGGCCAGACGAATTTGCCAGCCTCGTCCGTACGGAACCAGTTGACGCAATAGATCTTCGGCAGGGCAGCCGGGTTGACCTTGCCCACCTTGACGCCCATGTCCAGCCAGTGCTGGAAGTAATCGCTCATGTTATAGCCGATAAACGGCAACATGGCAAATGGATCGCGGCGCACGACGCCCATCTGGCCCACGGCCGCGGCCGTCGTTTCCGAGCCCATGGTGGCGGCCATGTAGACGCCCTCGACCCAGTTGCGCGCTTCGGTGACGAGCGGCACGGTGGTGGAGCGGCGACCGCCGAAGATGAAGGCCGAGATCGGCACGCCGGCCGGATCGTCCCAGGCGGCGTCGATCACTGGGTTTTGCGTTGCCGCAACCGTGAAGCGCGCATTCGGGTGCGCCGCCTTGGTGCCGGACGCTGGCGTCCAGTCCTTGCCCTGCCAGTCGATCAGGTGGCTTGGTGCTTCTTTCGTCAAGCCTTCCCACCAGACGTCGCCGTCGTCCGTCAGCGCCACGTTGGTGAAGATCGTGTTGTCGCGCATGGACGCCATGCAGTTGTAATTGGTTTTTTCGTTGGTGCCCGGCGCCACGCCAAAATAACCGGCTTCCGGATTGATGGCGTACAAACGGCCGTCGGCGCCCGGCTTGATCCAGGCGATATCGTCGCCGATGGTCGTCACTTTCCAGCCGTTAAAACTTGCCGGCGGAATCAGCATGGCGAAGTTGGTCTTGCCGCAAGCGGACGGGAACGCTGCCGCCACGTAGTGTTTCTTGCCTTCCGGCGATTCCACGCCGAGGATCAGCATGTGTTCGGCCAGCCAGCCCGGGTTGCTGTCCGATGCTTGCGCTTCCTGGTAACCCATGTTCGACGCGATGCGCAGGGCGAAACATTTCTTGCCCAGCAAGGCGTTGCCGCCGTAACCCGAACCGAAGGACCAGATTTCGCGCGTTTCCGGGAAATGCACGATGTATTTGGCGCTGTTGCACGGCCATTTCACGTCGGCCTGGCCGGCGGCCAGCGGTGCGCCCACGCTGTGTACGCACGGCACGAACTCGCCATCCGTACCCAGCACGTCGTACACGGCACGGCCCATGCGGGTCATGATCTTCATGTTGACGGCGACATATGGCGAATCGGACAGTTCCACGCCGATGTGCGCGATCGGCGAACCCAGCGGGCCCATCGAGAAGGGCACGACGTACATGGTGCGGCCGCGCATGCAACCATCGAACAGGCCGTTCAAGGTGTGGCGCATTTCGCCAGGCTCGGTCCAGTTATTCGTCGGGCCGGCCGCTTCTTTTGTTGCCGAGCAGATATACGTGCGGTCTTCGACGCGGGCCACGTCGCTCGGATCGGAGCAGGCCAGGTAGGAATTCGGGCGCTTTTGCGCATTCAGTTTTTTCATGGTGCCGCTGG
Source organism: Janthinobacterium sp. SUN100 (assembly GCF_030397705.1). Lineage (NCBI taxonomy): Bacteria > Pseudomonadati > Pseudomonadota > Betaproteobacteria > Burkholderiales > Oxalobacteraceae > Janthinobacterium > Janthinobacterium sp. SUN100. The sequence continues at coordinate 96,366 of NZ_JAPUBU010000008.1, forward strand.
CAACCATTTCAGCGCACAAGCGCTCATACTCTTCTTGCGAACCATCGCACCAGTAAATACGCTCTGGCTTGGTCAGCGCAGCAATGTCGGCCACCCAGTTGATCAGTTTCTGTTGTTTAATATAAGCTGGGACGTTGAGTGCGGCGACGCCACCCATGACGGGCTGATTCATATTACCTCCAATACCAATAAAAGAAATTCTGGTCATTCCGGCAAGACAGGCAGCATCGTTGAGAGGTGGCTGCGGCTCACTGCGGGCGGCATGCTCACGCGGGCAGGGCTCTGGTGTCGTTTACCTGGATCATGCACCCAGGCTGCAGGAACAGTTTGCGCTATAACTATAATCAGGAAGCTTCAAAAGTGCCGGCGATTGTACACCCGCATAACGGCTATTCTCGCAAAAATGTAGGAGAATAGCTTGACTAATGTAGTAGGCTATTCAGCATTTCCCGTATCCTGTTATTTCCCTACCAAATCCTCACTAAAATCGGCCATCCACCATGAAAATTGCCATACTCGATGATTATCAGGATGCCGTGCGCGGCCTCGATTGTTTCCAGTTGCTCGATGGCCACGAGGTCAAGGTGTTCAGCAACACGGCGCGGGGCCTGGGCCAGCTGGCGATCCGCCTGGCGCCATACGACGCGCTGGTGCTGATCCGCGAACGCAGCAGTTTCAACCGCGCCCTGCTGTCGAAATTGCCGAATCTGAAACTGATTTCGCAAACGGGCAAGGTAAGCGGGCACATCGACGTGCCGGCCGCCACCGAGCTGGGCATCGCCATCGCGGAAGGCATCGGCTCGCCCACGGCGCCGGCCGAACTGACGTGGGCGCTGATCATGGCGGCGCAGCGCAAGATCGTGCCGTACGCGCAACATTTACAGGAAGGGCTGTGGCAGACGTCGTCGCTGGAGCCGGCGCGCAATACGCTTGGCACGGTATTGAAAGGGCGCACCCTGGCGATCTGGGGCTACGGCAAGATCGGGCAATTGATCGCCGGCTATGGCCGCGCCTTCGGCATGACCATCCTCGTGTGGGGCAGCGAAGCGAGCCGCGCAGCGGCCGTGGCGGCCGGCGATACGGCGGCCACATCGCGGGAAGCCTTCTTTGAACAGGCCGACGTCTTGACCCTGCACCTGCGTCTGTCCGATGCGACGCGTGGCCTGGTAACAGCCGAGGACCTGGCGCGTATGAAGCCGACGTCCCTGTTCGTCAACACGAGCCGCGCCGAGCTGGTGATGGACGGCGCGCTGGAAGCGGCGCTGCCGCAGGGGCGCCCGGGCGCCGCCGCGCTGGACGTATTTACGGACGAACCGCTGCCGCCAGGCTCGCCATTGCTGCTGCTGCCGAACGTGCTGGCCACGCCACACCTGGGCTACGTCGAGCGTGACAGCTATGAACTGTATTTCCGCTACGCCTTGCAAAACATCGTTGATTTTGCGCAAGGTCAATGCACGCGCCTGCTCAATCCCGAGGCGCTGGCGCATGCGCGACAAGCTCCTCAGGAACGCTGAAAGCCCTTCAACAAGTCCGGCTCGCCCGTGATGCGGATGGCGGGTGCGGGCAGCACGTGGCGGCCGCGCCACAGGCCGGCCCAGCCGGGCGGCCAGGCGATGTCCGGTCCGGCGTACGCCGCCACGCCGGCGCGCACGGCAACGACCGGCACGGGCGGCATGTCGGGCAAGGGTTCGCCTGGCGTGCGCTGCATGTCCAGGCTGTACATGTAATCGGGTAATAAAGCATCGCAGACGCGGCCAAACCAGTGGCTATGGTCGTCGTCGCGTCCCAGCGCCTGCGCCAGGCCCTGCGGGTCGAAACGGGCCAGGGCATCGATCAGCTCGCCCGTGGTGGCGCCAGGCGTATCGCCCCAGCCCATCACCGGGTTGACGTTGTAATCGGCGCCCGAACCGTACCAGCCTTCGCGCCAGGGCCGCTGCATCCAGTCGCGCGGCCCCGTAAACAAATGCCAGCGCCAGTGCAGGCCGGACGGCTTGGGCCACGAGTACAGATACAGCTTCTGATAGCCGGCCTGGTGCAGCTCGCGCACCATGGCCATCAGGCGCGCATGCGGCATGCGGTCCGGCGGCGCGCGGCGAAACAGGATCGCTTCGCCATCGGCAAACTGCACGTCGTCGGTCGACAGGTTCAGGTCCAGGGTCCGCGCTTCGCTGCCGAAACGGGCGGCGATCCAGCCCGTCAGCAAATTGACGGACGTGATCACCCCGTAACCGCGGTGGCGGTGAAAAATGACGGTGCCGGGAGCGAGCGCTTTCATACGGAGTCGGGGTGGCAGGCAAACAAAGAAACCAGTGTACTCACAGATGGCCAAATTTTCCAGATGCGGCGCGGTAGCGGGGCGGCAGGCACGCTGGCCCATCTGTGGCAGCATTCACGCAACGCTGCCAATCCACGCTATCATGCGCGTCATTCTCCACTGACATCGTGACCACATCATGACTTTGCGCATACTCGCCACTGGCGGCACTTTCGACAAACACTACAACGAATTGAACGGTACCCTGGGCTTTTCCGACAGTCATTTGCCGGCAGCGATTGCCCGCGCACGCATGACGGCGCCCGTGGCGCTGGAGCAATTGCCCCTGCTCGATTCGCTCGACATGCAGGATGCGGACCGCCAGCGCGTGCTGGCCTCGTGCCGCGCGGCACAGGAAAAAGCCATCGTCATCATCCACGGCACCGACACCATGCGCGAAACGGCGCAGGTGCTGGGCGCGGCGAACCTGCAGCAAACGGTCATTTTGACGGGCGCCATGATTCCCTACGAAATCGACAACTCCGACGCCCTGTTCAACCTGGGCTTTGCCTGCGGCGTGGCGCAAACCTTGCCAGCCGGCGTGTACGTGGCCATGAATGGCCAGATCTTCGCTTGGGACAATGTGCAAAAGAACCGCGCCGCCGGCGTATTCCAGCCCTTGTAAGCCGATGCCAGGACGGGAGGTAAAAGCAGACCGGCCCGCGGCCTGACTGGCCCTTTGTCACAATTCAACGAGCCCGTTTTCAACGGGCTTTTTTTACGTTTTTTTTGCCATTCATAAATTCTGCGAAACCACAGATTTCATCGAATTATTGCAGGTAAAACATCAAATTGCCAATACAATAATTTTATGTTGTAAAAAAACGCCATTGATCATTTTTAAAAACACCGATATCTTTAAATATAAACCTGCAATTTAACAATTAAATTAAATATTCTTCTGTATCCATAATTTATTGCCAAATCCGACACGGTTGATATGCATTTTTTCTTGCTGAGACGACATAATGTTCGCCTCGACAAGTCAAAAGTGCATTTATAACAATATTGCGCTAAGTAGTCTTCCACCTCCCACCGACGTGGTTCCGCCTACCGTACACGAGCACCGCTGGTCATCTATCCGATGGCTTGATACGTGCTCGTGTACTGCTTGTCGTTATTAAAACTACTACGGAGTAATTGTTACAATGGCATTTAAAGAAAAAATTGGCGTACGCAGCGTACGCCTGGCCCTGACCGTACTGGCAGGTAGCGTCTTGTTCTCTGGCCAATCCATGGCGGACGAAGCAATTCAAAAAGTTGAAATTACCGGTTCGAGTATCAAGCGTATCGCTGTCGAAGGCGCCTTGCCTGTACAGCGCCTGACGCAAGAAGCGATCGCCAAGACGGGCGCCACCACGGTTGCCGACCTGCTCCAGGCACTGCCCGCCATGCAGGGCTTTACCGTCGGCGCCGCAGCAGCAGGCACCAATTCGGGCGGCCGCACCAGCGCGTCGATCCATGACATCGGCGAAGATTACACCCTGGTCCTGCTGAACGGCCGCCGCATCGCGCCACAAGGCTCGGGCACTTCCGTCAACCTGAACGCCATTCCGATGAGCGCCGTTGAACGCGTCGAAGTGCTGACCGACGGCGCTTCGGCCCTGTACGGCTCGGACGCCATCGCCGGCGTGATCAACTTCATTCTGAAGAAGAACCAGCAAGGCGGCTCCCTGGAAGCCACCTATGGCGGTCCGGAAGACAAGGGCGGCAACGCCTGGAACACCAGCGTGACCTATGGCGTCGGCGACATCGACGAAGACCGTTTTAACGTGCTGGTATCGTACCGCCATGACGAGCAATCGAACTTGCGCGCCACCGACCGCACGTTCGCCCGTTCGTCGCGTATTCCAGTGAGCTATAACGGCAAACAATACGTCTACGACAAGACCGCCATAGGCACGGCACCGGCCAACGCCACCGTGTCCGTCAAAGGCAAAGACGATTACCTCTTCAATCCATACCTGGCGAAGAATGATAATTGTGGCGCCGTGACCAATGCCCCACTGGCAGCCAATAAGCTGGCTTGCGGCTACGATGGCGGTTCGACGGTTGAAATCGTGCCTGAATCGAAGCGCGACAGCCTGTTTACCCGCGCCACCTACAAACTCAACGATTCGCTGAATGCGTTTGCCGAAGTCGCCTACTCGCGTTATGACCTGACCGCACGCATCTCGGCCAATCCGGTGGCAATCCCGATTGCGCTTAACGGTGCGCAGTACAACAAGTATGTCCTGCCTTACCTGACACCAGAGCAGGTCAAGGACATCACCTCCGTGTCAGCCAACTATCGCATGAGCGACTGGGGTACCCGCGACTCCAACACCATCACCGAGACCAAGCACTTCGTCGTCGGCGTCGAAGGCGAAATTGGCGCGTGGAACATCGATGCGGGCTTGACCTGGTCGCAAAATTCCATCGATGAACGCTACATCGGCGGCTATGCGAAAACGGCCGATATGAAGGCCCTGCTGAAAAATCCGGCGTTCAACCCGTTCGTGCCGGCCGGCACGCCATCGCCGGAAATGCAAGCGCTGATCAACAATTCGCAATTCAAAGGTTCGATCCGCACGGCATCGACCACCATGCGCGGCATCGATGCGCACGGTTCCCGTGAACTGTTCACCTTGCCAGGCGGCAAAGCCAACATCGGTATCGGCGCCGACTACCGCGAGTACAACTACGGCCAGACGCCAGATGCAGGTGCAAACACCAGCACCATCTACGGCTTCAACACCTCGCCACGCTATGACCTGAGCCGTTCAACCTACGGCGTCTTCGCCGAATTGCTGGCTCCGATCACCAAAACGGTAGAAGTGAGTCTGGCTGGCCGCTATGACTCCGTGTCGGCGATCGACAATGGCGTCATCAACAAGACCATCGGCAAGGATGCCAATGCCAATACCTACAAAGTCACGGCACGCTGGCAGCCGATACAGCAAGTACTGCTGCGCGGCTCCTACGGCACGGGCTTCAAGGCTCCGGACATGCTGAGCATTGGTCAGCCTCTGGTCAACAACGGCTTTACCGGTGCTAACTGGAATTGCCCATTCCCAGGCGATGCGCTGTGCCGTGCGCCTAACAGCCAGTACAATAAAATGTCTGGTGGTAACGAAAACCTGAAACCGGAAAAATCGAAACAGTTCACCGTCGGTTTCCGTATCGAGCCTAGCTCGGCATTCTCCTTCGGCGCCGACCTGTGGGACGTGAAAATCACCGATGCGGTTTCGTCCGTGAGCGAAGCGCAAGCGTTCAACAACCCAGGCATGTACCGCAACCTGTTCGGCACCTACATCGAACCGACGACCGGCAAGCCGTACTATGCGTTCAAGTCGCTGTCGATGAACATTGGCCAGACGCATAACCGCGGTATCGACTGGGACATGACGGCACGCAAGAAGTTCGATATCGGTAACTTCACGGCTAACCTGAGCGGTACGCATATGCTCAAGGCCGACTACACCGTACCAGGCACCAAGGATCAGTGGACCAACAACATGAACTACTACGGCATTTCCGATGCCGTCACGTTCCGTAACCTGATGAAGCTCAACATGAGCCTGGAATCGGGCAAGCTGACCAACACGGTCATCGTGAGCTACCGTAATGGCTACACCGACGCTTCGGCCGAGGTGGTCAACCTGGCCACCAACGCAAAGGAAAATATCCGTCTGCACGTGCCTTCGTACACGACGGTTGACTTCCAGGGCCGCTATGCGTACAGCAAAGCAGTGACCTTGCGCGCAGGTATCAAAAACCTGTTCGATCGTGAACCGCCGCTGTCGCTGCGCAGCTCGCGTGGTCACCAGGTTGGCTACGATCCACGCTACGCAGATCCAATGATGCGTTCGTTCTACTTCACGGCCCAGTACAAGTTCTAAGTTGACCTCGTCAACCTAGGCTGAGCCGACCGAGGGCCTTGCAAACGCAAGGCCCTTTTTTTCGTCCAAAGCCCGCCATGCCATGCCAGGCGAAGGGCGAAGGGCGAAAAAAAAGGAGCCGCAGCTCCTTTTTCGTACCGGCATGACTGCGCTTATGCAGTCGCTTCGCCGCCCAGGGCTTCAACCACGTCGGCCATCAGCTTGCTCAACTCGCCCGTCATCAGCATCACGTCGCCGTCGAAACGCTCTTCGTCGTTCTTCGTGCTCGATTCCGTTTCCTTGATCACGTCCAGCGGCTTGACGCTCTTGATGGCCAGCGATTCCGTCAGCACGAACGAAATCTTGTCGTTCCACGTCATGGCCAGGCGCGTGCACTGCTTGCCGGCCGCGATGTGGCGGCGCACGTCGTCCGCTTCCAGGGTGTGGCGCACGTAGCGCACGGTGGCCTTGCTCTCGCCCGTGGCGCGCAATTCCGTATCCATGTCGACCGTGAAGCCGGCAGGCGCATCGTCCGCCTGCAGCCACTCCGTCATCACCGCCACGGGCGAGCGCTGCACGCGCAGGCTTTCCAGCGGCAGCTTGTCCACGGCCTTGAGCAGCAGCTTGATGACTTCATCGGCTTTCGCCGGGCTGGCGGCATCGACCACCAGCCAGCCATTGACGGGGTCGATCCACGTCCAGACGTTGCTGCGGATGCTGAAGGCGCGCGGCAACAGTTCGTCGGCCACGCGTTCCTTCAATTCCTTCATGGCTTTCTTGCCTGGTGCAAAGCCTTGCGCTTCTTCCATCTCGGCGGCGCGGGCCTTGGCCACCTGGTTGATGACGGTCGCTGGCAACAGTTTCTTTTCCGTACCCAGCAAGATCAGCATCTGCTTGTTGACCACGTGGACCAGGCCGCCGTTCGGGCGTGGCGTATCCCAGCCCTGGCGCATCAGATCCATGCTGGTCGCCGGCGTAAATTTGTTCGAGGACAAGGCCTCTTCCAGTTGTTCTGGCGTATAGGCCCATGGTGCGGGCAGGCGGTAAATCTGAAGATTCTTGAACCACATAGTTTTTGTCTTCCGTTTGTTTCAGTAGTGCCAGGGGAACGCCATTCTACACTTTCGACACGGGAATGCCGTCAAAAGCGCGGACTGGCGCGGTGTTGTTGATGCGTGGGGAATGCCGCTACAGGGCTGGAAACAGCTCCGCCTGGGCTGGCGCCTGCCGCATCACGATGGCCGGATCCGACAAGGTCGAGATACGCACGCCCAGCAGGCGGATTTTCTTTTCAAATGGCACGCGCCGCAAGCAATCGCGGCTGGCCCGCAGGATGGCGGCGGCGTCCGCCGTGGCGCTGGGCAAGGTGATGTCGCGCGTGACGGTGCTGAAATCCTCGAAACGCAGCTTGATGCCCACCGTGCGCCCCGCCAGCGACTGTTTATCCAGGTCGCCCGCCACGCGCGTGCACAGGCTTTCCAGCTTTTCCGACAGCGTGGCGCGGTCGCGCACCACCTGCAAGTCGCGCTCGAACGTCGTTTCGCGGCTGACGGACTTGGTTTCCCGGCTCGTCTGCACGGGCCGCTCGTCGATGCCCAGCGCCGCCTGGCGCAGCCAGCCCGTGTACAGGTCGCCAAACTGCGTGCGCAGCATGGCCAGGTCGGCTTGCGCCAGCTCGCCGATGGTGACTATGCCCAGCGCTTCCAGCTTGGCCGTCGCCTTCGGGCCGATGCCGTTGATCTTTTTCGCCGGCAAGGGCCACACGCGCGTGGCGATATCCTCGGGCGACAAAATGGTGAGTCCGTCGGGTTTTTCCAAGTCGGAACAGATTTTCGCCAGCAATTTGTTGGGCGCCAGGCCAATCGAGCACGACAGGCCCGTCGCCTCGAACACGGCCGCCTTCAGGCGCGCCGCCATGGCCGGCGCCTGCGCGCCGTGTTCCGTCAGGTCGACATAGATTTCATCGATGCCCACGTTCTGGATGATGGGGCACAACTGGGCCACGGCTTGCTTGAAGCGGGCCGAATACTCGCGGTACGCCTCGAAATCGGCCGGCAGCAGGATGCTGTCGGGCGCCAGTTTCGCCGCCTTCATGATGCCCATGGCGGAAAACACGCCAAACGCGCGCGCCGCATAGGTCGACGTGGTGACGACGCCGCGCCCCACATAATCGCGCATGCGCGCAAACTGCCGCGTGCCGTCAATCTGCAGCACGGGCTGCTGCAAGCGCCCGCCGCCGATGACGACGGCTTCGCCGCGCAATTCCGGATATTTCAACAGTTCCACGGAGGCAAAGAAGGCGTCCATGTCCAGGTGGGCGATCCAGCGGCGCGCGGCGGGTGCTTCGGCAAGTGTGGGGGCAGATGAAATCAAAAAACACCTCGCGGCGGATCGGCTTGCCTTCATTGCGGCAAGATACTGTGCATGCATACAGTATTACCGGAAATGACCGCGGATGCAAGTTGAAACGCACAGGACCCGATGGCGACGATCAGCGGTTGCTTTTCTCAATAGCAAGATTACAATCCTGACACAACTATTCAAAGGAGTTGCCTTGTCTACAGCACATCATGCCTTGCGTCGCCGGTCCGTCTGGTCATCCATCCTGCCGGCCCTGCTACTGTCCACGCTGGCGCCATCCGCGCTGGCCGCCGACACCACCACCACCATCGCCACGGCCGTCGCCCCCGTCGCCGCCAAGACAGCCTGGCAGGAAACGCGCCACGGCACGGTCGTCACGGACGACTACCGCTGGCTGCAAAAGAAAGCCGATCCTGCCGTGATCGACTACCTGAATGCGGAAAACGCCTACACGGCCGCCGTCACGGCGCCGATCCAGCCGCTGGCCGACAAGGTATATGCGGAAGTCAAGGGGCGCATGCAGGAAGTGGACTTGTCCGTGCCTGCGCGCCAGGGCAATTTCTACTATTACACGCGTGTGGAAGCGGGCAAGCAATACCCGATTCACTGCCGCCGCCCCGTCGGCGCCAGCGGCGCCTATGATGCGCAGGCGGCCGAGGAAATCTTGCTGGACCAAAATCAATTGGCCGAAGGCCACAAATTCTTTGCCGTGCGCGCATTTAGCATCAGCCCGAATGAACAGTTGCTGGCCTACACCACCGACACGACGGGTTTCCGCCAGTACGAGCTGCACGTCAAGGATTTGAAAACGGGCAAGTTGCTGGGCGACAGCATGCCGCGCGTGACATCGCTGGCCTGGGCGGCGGATAACGCCACCCTGATGCTGGCGCAGGAAGACGCCACCACCAAACGCTCGGACCGCTTGTTCCGCCTGGCCCTGGGCGGTGCGCCGCAACAGGTCTACCACGAGCCGGTGGAGCAGTTCGCCATCCATGTGGACCGCACGCGCGACAAGCAATTCTTCGTGCTCACCTCGGGCAGCACGGACACGAGCGAAGTGCTGCTGCTGCCAACGAGCAAGCCGCAAGGCACGTTCCAATCCGTGCTGAAACGTGAAAAAGGCCACCGCTACGGCATCGAGCACCGCGACGGCCAGCTGTATATTCTGACCAACAAGGGGGCGAAGAATTTCCGTGTCGTCAGCGCGCCATTCTCTGCGCCGCAGCCGAAGAACTGGAAGCCCGTCGTGCCGCACAACAAGGATGCCGTGATCCAGTCCATCGACGTCTTCCAGGGCTACCTGGTGGTGATGGAAAAGGCACGCGCCCTGAACCGCGCCCGCATCTTTGATTTTGCGCAAAAGAACTGGAAGGCGGTGCAGTTCGACGACCCCGTCTACCTGGCCACGGCGGCCGGCACGCCGGAGTTTTCCGCCACGCAATTTCGCATGTCCTACCAGTCGCCCGTCACGCCGCCCACCGTCATCGACGTCAGCATGCAGGACGGCAAGCGCACGGTGCTGAAGCAGCAGGAAATCGTCGGCGGCTTCGACAGCAGCCGCTACACCACGCAGCGCTTGTGGGTGAAGGCGCGCGATGGCGTGCAAGTGCCGCTGTGGGTCGTCTACAAGAAAGGCGTCAAGCTCGACGGTTCCGCGCCGCTGCTGCTGTACTCGTACGGCTCCTACGGCATTTCCACGGAAGCCACTTTTTCCATCAGCCGCATCAGCCTGCTGGAACGGGGCGTCATCTATGCGCAAGCACATATCCGTGGCGGCACCGACATGGGCGAAGCCTGGCATGAAGACGGCATGCTGATGAAGAAGAAAAACACCTTCAATGACTTCATCGACAGCGCCGACTACCTGGTGCGCGAAAAATGGACCAGCCCGAACCGCCTCATCATCCAGGGCGGCAGCGCGGGCGGCTTGCTGATGGGCGCCGTCGTCAACATGCGCCCCGACCTGTTCCACGCCGTGCACGCGGCCGTACCGTTTGTCGACGTGATGAACACCATGATGGACGCCAGCCTGCCCCTGACCACGGGCGAGTACCTGGAATGGGGCGACCCGAACCAGAAGGCCGCGTACGACTACATGCTCAGCTACTCGCCGTACGACAACATTGCGCGCAAGAATTACCCGGCCATGCTGGTGACGACGGGCCTGAACGACAGCCAGGTCATGTACTGGGAACCAGCAAAATATGTGGCCAAGCTGCGCGCCTATAAAACGGACAGCAACCCCCTGCTACTGAAAACGAATATGGGTGCCGGCCACGGCGGCGCGTCGGGCCGCTATAACGCCATCGCCGAAAACGCGTTCAATATGGCGTGGATGCTGTCGCAATGGGGCATCACGGAATAGGAGCCCTGAGAAAAAGCCCATGGCAGCGTTACATTGCCTCGCCGTACTATCCGTACTGTCTTCGGCAATGCGCCTTGCCCTGCACTTTTTTCAGATGCTCCCAACCGCATTCGGGCAATAATGTAAAAAAAGCGCTTGCAGAAGGATTTTACCCGTCCTATAATAGCGCCTCTTCCAGACGTGGTGACAAACGTCGGGATGGTTTTCTGAGACAAGCAACGGGTGCTTAGCTCAGTTGGTAGAGCGGCGCCCTTACAAGGCGTAGGTCGGGAGTTCGAGCCTCTCAGCACCCACCAAATCAGAAAACTGTCCAGTGCTTCATGGATCAGCAATACAGATCATACGAGCTTGGAGTGGTAGTTCAGTTGGTTAGAATACCGGCCTGTCACGTCGGGGGTCGCGGGTTCGAGTCCCGTCCGCTCCGCCAATAAAAGAAAAGCCCTTTGGTTCCTGGAACCGAAGGGCTTTTCCCATTTCAGAAGCCAAAAACACGTCCATCCCCTCTCGCCTGAACATTTTTGCGCTTTTCAGCAAAAAAACTGCCATTCCCCCTCAAGAATAGTTGCACAAGCACGATAGCGCCCCCTATAATAGTGCCTCTTCCAGACGTGGTGACAAACGTCGGGATAGTTTTCTGGGTATGCGGGTGCTTAGCTCAGTTGGTAGAGCGGCGCCCTTACAAGGCGTAGGTCGGGAGTTCGAGCCTCTCAGCACCCACCACCAAACAGAAAATTATCCAGTGCTTCATGGATCAGCAACACAGATCATACGAGCTTGGAGTGGTAGTTCAGTTGGTTAGAATACCGGCCTGTCACGTCGGGGGTCGCGGGTTCGAGTCCCGTCCGCTCCGCCAATAAAAGAAAAGCCCTTTGGTTCCTGGAACCGAAGGGCTTTTCCCATTGTGGGAGCGCAAATGCACTAGAATCAGCGCTCTTGCCGACTCCGCCGCTCCTGCCTGATGCGCCTGCCCCGCAGCTTTTCCCCCTACCTCGCCCTGCGCTTGCGCCTGGCCCATCATGCTTTGCTGCAATTTGCCGCCAGCCTGGCCAGTTCCATGGAAATTCTCGTGTTCCTGGCCGGTCCCGTCCTGCTGGGCCTGCTCAGCGTCATCGCCCTGCCCGGATTTCTCGCCATGAATCTGCCCTGGCCAGCGGCCCTGGGCTTGCTGGCGGCGCAAGTGCTGCTCACGTGCCTGCCCGCCTGGCTGCTGCGCAAGCGATTGTTGCCTGCCGCCACCGCCGCGTGGCTGCGCCAGCTGCCCTTGCCGCGCCACCTGCGCTGGCAAGCCGACATCGCCGTGGCCGGCCTGCTGATGCTGCCGCTGGGCCTCGCCTATGCCGTCTCGGCCACCATGTGGCTGCTGCAGTCGCCGCCCTGGCTGCGCCCCATTGCCGCGCCCGGCATGGCCGCCCCCCTCGCCGTCTGGCTGCTGGCGTGGCTGCTGACGGCGCGCATCGTGGCGCAACGCCTGCGCGCGCCGCGGCCCGCCCACAGGGCGCGTGCGCCCACGATGACGGCGTATGTGCCGCAACGGCCCCGCTGGCGTACGATGTTTCTATGGCGCCAGCTGTTCTGGCTGCCGTTCTGGCGCAATGAAAACGTGATCGGCCTGCAGCAAAGCGTGCTGCAGGCCACGGCTGGCGCCAGCATGCTGGCCTGGCTGCTGCGCGCGCCGCTCGTGCCCGCGCCGCTGCTCGGTTTGCTGGCCAGCGCCAGCCTGGTCATCGTGACGGACCGGGGCGACAAGGCCGTGCGCGAGCAGATCGCCGTGCTGCGCCCCGCATTGGACGCCTGGCCCCTGGCCAGCACGGCCTTGACGCGCCTGGCCTGCGCCGCCAGCCTGCTCCCCGCCTTTGCCGTGCTGCTGGGCGCTGGCATCTTGCTGTATTGCATCGATCCCGCCGCCCTGCAGCGGCGCGTGACCGGCGTCTACGCCCTCACCGCCAGCGCGACCCTGCTGGCCATCGTCGGCCTGCCCCGCCTCACGCCGCGCGGGCGCGTCGCCCTCGTCGTTTTCTCCATCCTTGCCTTGAGCGCCATCGGAAGCGAATTATGGATTTGAACCTGCCTACTCCCGTGCTGCACCTCGAGCACCTCGATTTTCACTTCCCCACGCACAGCGTCTTCCAGGACTACAACCAGCAATTCGGCCCCGGCGTCACCTGGCTGCGCGGCGCGAACGGCGCCGGCAAGACGACCCTGCTGAAACTGGCGGGCGGCGCCCTGCTGCCCGCGCGCGGCGCCATCCGCCTCGATGACGTCGACAGCATCGCCATGCCGCTGGCCTACCGTGCCCAGACCTTCTATTGCGGCGGCGACACGCCCGCCCTGCCCTGGCTGCAAGTGCACGAGTTTCTCGACCTGCACCTGGCCTTGTACCCAGGCAGCGACCAGTCGCTGCTGAACGCGGAATTGCACGCCTTTGCCATGACATCAACCTTGCAGCAAAGCATCACCGCCCTCTCGCTGGGACAGCATAAAAAGCTGCAACTGGCCCTGGCCCTGGCCTTGCCGGTGCGCCTGCTGCTGATCGACGAACCGTTCAATGGCCTCGACGCGGCCGCCATGGCCCACTTGCGCGCGCGCCTGGCCGAACCGTCCCGCCTGGCGCGCCAATGCATCGTGCTGACCAGCCATTTGGCGCCGGACGTGCCGCTGGCGGCGACGCTGGAAATATAGACAGGAAATACAGCTTTGCAGATCGACCAAGGACAGCTTACGATGCCGTGTTGCAAAAACCGGCGATCCCGGTGCAGCCATTACCCATAACACGGCGCGCTTATTCACCGCGCCTGGCTTATTCTTGGAGATTATTATGTTGAACACCCACCGCCGCGCCCTGGCGATTTTGTGCGCTGCCTTCGCCACCTCGGCCATCGCCGCCGGCCCCACGGGCACGGCCGCCGACTATGGCAGCAGCGCCCCGCACGCCGCCGCCCAGCGCACCATCGAGCTGCAGGCCGACGCCCGCCACATCAACGTCACGCACGGCGAAACCGTCACCATCGCGCGCGCCGGCCAGCGTTTTACGTGGCACGTGCACACCTTCAACAACAAGACCGTCTTCGCCCTGGCCGACATCGCGCCGAAGGACATGCCCGTCGATGGCATCCAGGTGTATGTGGCCGGCAACCCGCTGTACGCGGGCAGCTAAGTTTCTTCTACGCATAAAAAAACCGGAACCCCCTTGCGGCAGTTCCGGTTTTTTCTTGATACGGCTCAATAGTTACGCCGTCAGTGCTTCCTTGGCGGCAGACTCTTCGACCACTTCCTCGTCGTCCGAGCGGATCAGGTGGTCAAAGGCGGACAGGGCTGCCTTGGCGCCTTCGCCGGTGGCGATGATGATCTGCTTGTACGGCACCGTGGTGACGTCGCCGGCCGCAAACACGCCGGGGATCGAGGTCTGGCCGCGGGCATCGACTTCGATTTCGCCGTGGCGCGACAACGCTACCGTGCCTTTCAGCCACTCCGTGTTCGGCACCAGGCCGATTTGCACGAAGACGCCTTCCAGCTCGACCTTCTTCGATTCGCCGCTGACCCGGTCCGTGTAGCTCAGGCCATTGACGATCTTGCCGTCACCGTGGATCTCCGTGGTTTGCGCCGAGGTGATCACGGTCACGTTAGGCAGGCTGTGCAGCTTGCGTTGCAGCACCGCATCGGCGCGCAGTTCCGCGCCGAACTCGATCAGGGTCACGTGTTTCACGAGGCCGGCCAGGTCGATCGCCGCTTCCACGCCGGAGTTGCCGCCGCCGATCACGGCCACGCGCTTGCCCTTGAACAGCGGGCCATCGCAGTGCGGGCAGTAGGCGACACCGTGGTTGCGGTATTCCTTCTCGCCCGGCACGTTGATTTCGCGCCAGCGGGCGCCGGTAGCCAGGATGACGGTCTTGGCTTTCAGGATCGCGCCATTCGCCGTTTCGATCTGCACCAATTTGCCCGGCGTCAATTTCGCGGCGCGCTGGGTGTTCATGATGTCGACTTCGTATTCCTTGACGTGCTGTTCCAGCGCCATGGCGAACTTCGGACCATCCGTTTCCTTGACGGAAATAAAGTTTTCGATGGCAAGGGTGTCGAGCACCTGGCCGCCGAAACGCTCGGCCAGCACGCCCGTCTTGATGCCTTTGCGGGCCGCGTAGATGGCCGCTGCCGCGCCGGCAGGGCCGCCGCCGACGATCAGCACGTCGAACACGTCTTTCTTGTTCAGCGCTTCCGCCTGGCGGGCGCCGGCGTTGGTGTCGAGCTTGGCGAGGATTTCCTCGACATTCGTGCGGCCCTGGCCGAAGTGTTCACCGTTCAGGAACATCATCGGCACGGCCATGATCTGGCGCGCTTCCACTTCTTGCGGGAACACGCCGCCATCGATGGTGGTGACCTTGATGCGCGGGTTGATCACCGCCATGGCATTCAATGCCTGCACCACTTCCGGGCAGTTATGGCAGGAGAGCGAAATAAACGTTTCAAACTCGTAATCGCCGTCAAGGTTGCGGATCTGCTCGATCACGGCATCGTCGAACTTGATGGTGTGGCCGCCCACTTGCAGCAGCGCCAGCACCAGCGAGGTAAATTCATGGCCCAGCGGCACGCCGGCGAAACGCACGCCGATATCGGTGCCGGGGCGGTTGATGCTGAACGACGGGGTCCGTACGCCAGCGTCAGTGCGCTCGACCAGCGTGATCTTGTCGCTCAACAGGACTATTTCCTGGAGCAATTCTTTCATCTCGCGGGCTTTTGCGCTGTCATCGAGAGAAGCGACCAACTCAAGCGGATACACCACTTTTTCCAGGTAGGATTTCAGTTGGGTTTTGAGGGTGGCGTCTAACATGATTTTTTCCTTTTCTACAAATATTTAGGCGAATGCCGGGCCGGACACCCGGTCCGGCATCGCGGTAACTACTTGTTTGCTGCTAGATGTTGCAAGGTTTCAAGACTTAGATCTTGCCAACCAGGTCCAGCGATGGGGTCAGGGTCGCTGCGCCTTCCGTCCATTTGGCTGGGCACACTTCGCCTGGGTGGTTCGCCACGTACTGAGCGGCTTTGACTTTGCGCAACAGTTCCGCTGCGTCACGGCCGATGCCGTTGTCATGCACTTCCAGCACTTTGATGAAGCCGTCAGGATTGATGACGAAGGTACCGCGCAGTGCCAGGCCTTCTTCTTCGATCATGACTTCGAAGTTGCGCGACAGGGCACCGGTTGGGTCGCCGATCAGTGCGTATTGCACTTTCTTGATCGCGTCCGAGGTGTCGTGCCAGGCTTTGTGCGCGAAGTGGGTATCGGTCGAGATACCGTAGACATCGACGCCCAGTTTCTGGAATTCAGCGTGGTGATCGGCCAGATCTTCCAGTTCGGTTGGGCAAACGAAGGTGAAGTCGGCTGGGTAGAAGACGAATACCGACCACTTGCCTTTCAGCGACGCTTCCGTCAGGTCGACGAATTTGCCATTGTGGTAAGCGGTTGCCTTGAATGGTTTAACTTGGGTATTGATCAGCGACATAGTCATTTCCTCTCGTGTGGTGAATCAGTAAGACTCTAGTGTAAGGGGTTTTAACCCATATGCAAAATTGATTGTCGCAATAGTTTCAATTAGTTTTAGCTATCATGACACCATGGGAACTCCATGATAGGCAGTTCCCACGGGATTGGATAGCGGTGACAGTGGATACCCCTGCCGCCGCCAGGTGTTCAGTTCTTAATTCTTCAGCTCTTCCGGTACCTTGCCGCCGTTTTCCGCCAGCTTGATCATCACCTGGCGGTGCAGCCAGATATTCATGCTGGCCGAATCGTTGGTGTCACCCGTGAAATGCAGTTCTTGTGCCAGTTCCTTGCGCGAAGCCAGGCTGCTGTCCAGTTGAAGCAGTTTCATCAGGTCAACGATGGACGTGCGCCAATTGAGTTTTTCCGCGTTCTTGCTGGCCAGGTCGACCAGCACCACTTCCACGTCCACCACCGGCACGGCAGCCGCTGGTGCAGCGGCCGGTGCGGCGGCCGCTGGTGCGTCGGTAGCGGCGGCTGGCGTGGCTGCCGGGGCAGCGTCGGACGAATGGTGGAAGATCTTGTTGTAGATATTGCTGAAAATGCCCATGAGGTCACCTCGAGTTGAGTGAATGGAAGAAATACTGCCTGCGCTCCCGGTGTAGGTACCGGTGACAGCAAAGCCGGGCGCAGGCGCCAGCCCGTCGAGTATAAGCCCGTTCAAGCCGGGAGCCCTGTCCCGCAGGCGTGCATGCCATCTGGTGGCAGGCGATGCCTGTTTCAAGGGTGCAAGGGGCGCTGTGCGCGCAGCAGCGCGTCGAACGCTTCGATGGCCAGCGGCGGCGCAAACAGCTCGCCTTGCGCAAAATCGCAGCCGATCTCCAGCAGCCGCGCGCGCTGCTCATCGGTCTCCACCCCTTCGGCAATCACCCGCAAGCCCAGCTTGTGGGCCATGGTGACGATGGCTTCGCACAGCACCAGCTCGCTGGCGCCGGGCGCCAGCTTGCGCACCAGCACGCCGTCGAGCTTCAGGTAATCGATGCCGCATTGCTGCAATTGCGTCAGCGAAGCATGGCCGCTGCCGAAGTCGTCCAGGGCGATCTGCAAGCCCGCTTCGCGCAAGTGCTGCAAGCGGGGCGCCATGCTGGTGCCGCCAGGTAAAAGCACATCTTCACGCATGTCGAGCACGATGGCCGAGGCCGGCACACCGAGCGCCGCCAGCTGGCGCAGCCAGGTGCCGGGCGCCTCGACTTCGCGCTGCAATTCCAGCGACGACTGGTTCAGGCACAGTTGCAGCCCCGGCAAGCCGATGGCATGGCCTTGCGCACGCCAATGCAGCAGTTGCGCCGCCGCCGTGCACAGCACCCAGTCGCCGATCTCCACGATCAGGCCGCTGCTTTCGGCCAGCGCGAGGAAATCCGGCGGACACACGAGGCCCCGTTGCGGATGGTGCCAGCGCAGCAAGGCTTCCGCCTTCTCGATGCGTCCGCCATGCAGCGCGACGATGGGCTGGTAATACAGCTGCATCTGCTGTTCGCGCAGGGCCGTGCGCAAGTCCGCCCCCAGGCGCATGCGGTTGACGGCCGCCACCTGCATGGCGGGCGTAAAGTAGCTGTAGCGGTTGCGCCCCGCTCCTTTCGACACGTACATGGCCTGGTCCGCGTGCTTGAGCAATTCCTCGATGGTGCCCGCGTCGTCCGGATACAGGGTAATGCCGATCGAGGCCGAGACGAACGCCTGCTCCTGCCCCAGCAGGAATGGCGCCAGCAAGCCGTCGAGTATCTGCCGCGCGATGCGGTCGACTTGCTGCAGATCATCGAGGTCGGACAGGATCACCGTGAATTCATCGCCGCCCAGGCGCGCCACCGTGTCCGTCTCGCGCACGCCCACGCGGATGCGCCGCGCCGCCTCGATCAGCAGGATATCGCCCTGGTGGTGGCCGAGGGTGTCGTTGACTTCCTTGAAATGGTCGAGATCGATGAACAGGATGGCCACGCGGCTCGTATCGCGCCGCCCCTGGGCCAGCGCCTGGCGCAGGCGTTCGTGGAACATGCGCCGGTTCGGCAATTGCGTCAGGGTATCGAAGTTGGCTTGCTGCCAGATCAGCGCTTCCGTTTGCCGCTTGTCCGTCACGTCTTCCAGCATGCACAGGTGGTGCGGGCCGCCATGGCGCGCCGTGGCGATGGCCGTCACCGAGGCGTCGACCCACACCACGCCGCCATCGGGCCGGACGATCCGCTTGGCGTGGCGAAAGCCCTGCAGGCTACGCGCCAGCAACTGCGCCACCTGCTCCTGCTCGCCGGGCACATCGTCGGGATGGCTGATTTCCATCCAGCTCGTTTGCTTCATGTGTTCCAGGCTGCGCCCGCTGATGGCCAGGTAGCGCGGATTGATGTCGAGAAACTGTCCGCTCACGGTATCGATCAGGGCGATGCCCATGGGCGCTTCCTCGAACATGGTGCGAAAGCGCAATTCCCCCTGGCGGATGGTTTCCTCCGTGCGGCGGCGCTCGCGTGCCAGGTTGTTGAAGTGAAAGGCCGCCGACACGGCCAGCAAGCTGCCCGCCAGGCCCAGCGACAGGTATAGCCAGCCCAGGTCGGCGCCCGGCACGGGACGGTACAAAAAACCCTTGTAGGCGCGGCTGTCCGTGGCATTGCGCGGCAGCACGCCCATGCTGGCATACGTGTCGGCGATGTGCTGCCAGCGCTGGGGATTCATGTAGCCGAGCTCCACCAGCACGGGCTGCAGCAGCAATTCCATCTGCTGCGCCTCGTACAGCAGGTGCGCGCGGTCGTGGCGCTGGCTGTATTTGACGTGGATCAGTTGCGCCATTTCCTCGCGGTGCGCCATCGCGTATTGCCAGCCGCGCAGGCTGGCCGCGCGGAACGCTTTCACGCGCTCGGGATGGCGGCGCAGTTCGTGCTCGCTGGTAAACAGGTTGTCGCCGTAGAAATCGATGCCGGCCGTGCGCGGCGTGAACTGGTAATAGGGAAAGCCCGCCCGGTCCAGGTAGTCCGGTTCGTTGGTGGAATACGCGGCGACGGCGTCGACCTTGCCATCGATCAAATCTTCGATGCGGTAGCTGGGCGGCAAGTGGCGCATCTGCTGCGGCGCGACGCCCATTTTCGCCAGGAACAGCGACACTTCATCGGCGGCAAGGGCCACGTCGCCGGCCGCGCCGATCATCACGGGCGCCCCCACCAGCTTGCGCACGTCGGGCGCGCCGCCCTGCTGGCGCATCAGCAGCACGCTGGGCGAATGCTGGAACACGACGGCCAGCACCACCAGGGGCTTGCCGGCCAGCCGGCTGAGCAACAAAGTGCTGTTGCCCACGCCATACTCGGCCTGGCCCGCCAGCACGGCCGCCTCGGCCAGCGGCCCGCCGCCCCCTTCGACCAGCCTGACGTCCAGCCCCGCTTCGCGGTAATAGCCTTGCTCGATGGCCGCGTAATAACCGGCAAACTGGAACTGGTGCGTGAAATTGAGTTGCAGGGTAACGGGTTCCAGCGCCCGGGCTGGTGTGGCCAGGCACAGCAGCAGGAAGACAAAGCCGCGCCAGGCGCGCGCCAGCCTGCCGGCGAGCGGCAAGACAAGGCGGAAAGCGTCGCGGGCTTTCATCGGCATGGCGGAACACCACAGGAAGCTGCCGAGCTGGCAGGGGTAAGGCTATTGTAGCCGCCCCTTTTGCCAATGGATAACTATTTCAGTGAGGACAATAGCGTTGATGTTTTTGGCAAACAATGTCGCCATTGTTTGCGCTAGAACACGACGCCGGCCACCAAAATGATGTTGGCGTACGGACTGCACTCGCCCGTGCGCACGATGGCGCGCGCGCCCTTGCTCAATTGCTTGAACTCCTCATGCGTCACCTGGCGCGCATCGGGCAGGGACAAGGCCGCCACCTGCGCCGCCATGGCTGGATTGTGCTGCGGCAACTCGCTGGCGAGCAAATGGTATTCCACCTGCATTTCAGTCAATACCGTGTTGACGGTATCGATGAAGCCAGGGATGCCGCGCGTCAGGGCCAGGTCGATCAGGGGCACGCCCGGCTGCGACGGCAAGCCCGCGTCGCCGATGACGAGCATGTCGCCATGGCCGAGCGACGCGATCAGTTGCGACAGTGCGATATTAAGCAGCGGTGATTTTTTCATGGGCGTCGTGTCGTTAGAACAGCTCGTGCAAGTGAGGGATCGAGGTTTGCGCGCCGGGCTTGGTGACGCTCCAGGCGGCCGCGCGCTGGCCTTGCTGGATCGCTTCCGCCTCGTCCATGCCGGACGCCAGGCCCGCCACAAAACCGCCGATGAAGGTGTCGCCGGCGGCCGTCGTGTCGACGGCTTGCACCACTTCGGCGGGGAAGGTGTAATCGCCGCCGTACAGGGCCGCATGCACGCCCTTGGAACCGAGGGTAATGATGACGTTGTCGCTGCCCAGCTTTTGCAGCGCGGCGGCCAGCGCCTTGGCATCCGCGCCATCCGGGCTGACGCCGGCCAGCATGGCCGCTTCGATTTCATTCGGTATCAGGTAGTCGACCAGTTCCAGCACGCCGTCCGGCAAGCTGGCCGCCGGGGCCGGGTTCAGCACCACGGTCTTGCCCAGCGAACGGGCCAGCTTGATCGCATGCACGACGGTGGCCATCGGCGTTTCCAGCTGCAGCACGACGATATCGGCCTGTTCGATCAAGCCTTGCGCCGCATCAATGTGTGCCGGGCTCAACAGATCGTTGGCACCGCCGGCGATGACGATGCTGTTCTGGCCATTGTCATCGACAAGAATCGAGGCGATGCCGGACGCCACGCCCGGCAAGGTGGTGATGTGGCTGTCGATGATGCCGTCGCCCACCAGCGCGGAGCGCAACGTCGCGCCGAACGCGTCGTCGCCCACGCAGCCCACCATGGCCACTTGCTGGGCGCCCGCCACCTTGCCGCTCAGGCGCGCGCAGGCCACGGCCTGGTTGGCGCCCTTGCCGCCAGGAATGGTGCGAAAGGCGCCGCCCGTCAGGGTTTCGCCGGGGAGGGGCATGCGCGGCACGCGCAAGACCAGATCCATATTGATGCTGCCGATAACCACGATCATGATGTCATTCCCATCAGTTCAGTTGCAGGTGAAGAAGTAGGTGCGGAAGAAGATAGCGTGACGGCCGCGCTGGAGCCGCGCACGTGCAATTCCGGGGCGATGCTGCGCTGCTGGCGCGGCAAGGCGGGGTCGGCGATGCGCGCCAGCAGGCAGGCGGCCGTGATGCGGCCCAGTTCGCGCGTATTTTGCGCCACGCTGGTCAGGGCCGGATGCACGAAGCTGGCCAGGTCGATATCGTCGAAGCCGACGACGGCCAGTTCGCCCGGCACGGCAATGCCGCGCTCGGCGGCGGCGCGCAAGGCGCCGAAGGCCATCAGGTCATTGCAGCAGAACAAGGCATCGGGGCGCTGCTCTGGCGGCAGCGCCAGCAAGTCCAGCGCGGCCGCATAGCCGCCCGCGCTCGTAAAATCGCTGTGGCGGCACAGGGCGTCGGCCAGGACCACGCCGGCGTCCGCCATGGCGCTGCGCACGCCGGCGATGCGGTCGTTGGAAATGCTCACTTCGCGGGGACCGGCGATGCAGGCGAGGCGCCGGCGTCCCAGGCCCAGCAAATGGCGCGCGGCCAGCACGCCGCCGGCGCGGTTGTCGACGGCCACGGCATCGATGGACAGGTCGCTGGGCGCGCGGTCGAGCAGCACGGCCGGCACCTTCATCTTGCGCAGCAATTCGCCGTCGCTGTCGGCCAGCGCGGACAGGATCAGGCCGTCGCAGCGCTTGGTCAGCAGCACGTTCAGGTAATCGCGCTGCTTGACGGGGTCGTCATCGGAATTGCACAAAATGACGCTGTAGCCGGCCGCGTAGCAGCTGTCCTCGATGCCGCGCGCCACTTCCGAAAAATACGGGTTCGTATTGTTGGGAATGATCAGGCCGATGGTGCCCGTGCTGCGGCTGCGCAGGGAACGCGCCAGCGCGCTGGGCACGTAATGCAATTGCTCCGCCGCCGCCAGCACGGCGCGACGCGCCTCGTCGCTGACGGGGCGGGTATTGTTGAGGACGTGCGACACGGTGGTAAACGACACCCCCGCCGCCTGCGCCACTTGCTTGATGGTTGCCATGGGCGATGTGGCGCTTAGGCGCGTTCGCCGCGGCGGCGGTAGGTGTCGAGCACCACGGCGGCGACGATCACCAGGCCCGTGACGATGCGTTTCACGGGTTCCGACACGCCCACTTGCGCCAGGCCCGCTTCCAGCACGGAAATGATCAACACGCCGATAAAGGTGCTGATGACGGAACCGCGGCCGCCCATCAGGCTCGTGCCGCCGATCACCACGGCGGCGATCACTTGCAATTCCATGCCCACGCCGCCGTTCGGGTCGGCCGCTTCCAGGCGCGACACCTGGAACAGCGCGCCCACGCCGGCAAGAAAGCCCATCAGGGCGAACACCAGCACCTTCGACGGTTTTGTATTGATGCCGGACAAACGTACGGCTTCCTCGTTCGTGCCGATGCCGATCCAGTGGCGGCCCAGCACCGTGCGCGTGAGCACCAGGTGGCCGATGACGACGATGGCGATCGAGGCGATGAAGGCGGGCGACAGGCCGAACGCGATCGGCGAGCTGATGCCGTCAACGGCGCTGCCGATGTATTCCGTGCGCGAGTTCGTCACTTGATACGCCATGCCGCGCGCCATTTCCAGCACGCCCAGCGAGACGATGAACGAGGGAATGCGCCAGCCGACGGAAATGAGGCCCGTGGTGGCGCCGCACAGGGCGGCGACGAACATGCCCAGCAGGGCCGCGCTCCACACGGGCCAGCCCCAGTGCACAACGGCCAGCGACAGCACGGACGCAGCCAGCGCCATCACGGAACCGACGGACAAATCGATGCCGCCGATGATCAGCACGAACGTCATGCCGACGGCCATCACCACCAGGGTCGGGATATTGTTCGACAGGGTGCTGAGGGTGGCGAGCGTGAAGAAGTTTTCGCTGGCAAACGAGAACAGTACGCACATGGCGACCAAGGCGCCGATCAGGCCCGCATAGTTTTTCAGGTCGGCCAGGCTGCGCTGCAGATACGATGGGGAAGAAGTAGTGGTCATGGGAATCTTTCCGGCGGATCAGGCCGCAGCTGGAGTGGAAGTGGGGGTCAAATAGCCGGAGAAGGCGGCCGACAGCAGCGCGTCCTGGCTCCAGGCGCCGCGCTCAAAGGTGTCGACGATGCTGCCGGCGCTCATGACGGCGATGCGGTCGCAGATCAGCATCAGTTCGCGCAAGTCGCTCGACACGATGACGAGGCCCTTGCCCTGGCGCGCCTGTTCGGCCAGCACCTGATAAATATCAAACTTGGCGCCGATATCGATGCCGCGCGTGGGCTCGTCGAACAGCATGACGGGGCAGTCGCGGTACAGCCAGCGGGCGATCACCACCTTTTGCTGGTTACCGCCGGACAATTCCGCCACCGTTTGCGCGCTGTTGCGCGAGCGGATGCCCAGGCGCTGGATATAGTCGTCGGCCACCGTCGCTTCGGCCGCGTCGTTGAGCCAGCCAGCGCCGCTGACGGTGTCGAGCGAGGCCAAAGTCGTGTTGACGGCGATGGACTGGCGCAGCAGCAAGCCTTGGCCCTTGCGGTCTTCCGTGATCATGGCGATGCCCGCTTGCACGGCGGCCTGCGGCGAGTGCAAGGCGGCGGGCGTTTCGCTGTCGCCGAGGAACACGTCACCGGCGTCGGCGCGGTCGGCGCCGAAGATCAGGCGCAGCAATTCCGTGCGGCCCGAGCCGATCAAGCCGGCGATGCCGAGGATTTCGCCGGCGCGCAAGTCGAACGAAGTCGGGTTGACGACCTTGCCGCGCGCCAGGCCCCGCACGCGCAGCAGCGGTGCGCCGATTGTACGGCCGCTCAGGTCGACGGCGTCGTCGGCCGAGCGGCCCACCATCAGGCTGACCAGGTCGGCTGCGGAGTGGCCCGCGATATCGTCGTCGCACACGAGCTGGCCGTCGCGCAGCACGGCGATGCGGTCGGCCACGCGCTTGAGTTCTTCCAGGCGGTGGGAAATATAGATGATGCACACGCCGTCGGCTTTCAGGCGTTCGATTTGCAGGAACAGCAATTCCACTTCGCGGTGCGTCAGCATGGCCGTCGGTTCATCGAGCACCAGCAGGCGGCAAGCGCCAATTAAATTGCGCGCGATCTCGATCATTTGCTGGTGGCCGATGCCCAGTTCGCCGACCAAGGTCCACGGGTCGAGGCCGCCCAAGCCCACTTTTTCCATCTGTTCGCGCGCGTCGCGCTCAAGGCGCGTACGGTCGATGAAGCCGAAACGCTGCGGCAAATTCTTCAGGTACAGGTTTTCCGCGATCGACAGGGTGGGAATCAGGTTGAGTTCCTGCATCACCATGCGGATGCCCAGCGCCTCGGCGGCGCCGCGCGAGGCGGGCTGGTATGGCTTGCCGTCGAGCAGCATCGTGCCCGTGGTGGCTTGCTCCAGGCCGCAGATGATCTTCGACAAGGTGCTCTTGCCCGCGCCGTTCTCGCCCGTCAGCGCCAGCACCTGGCCAGGGGCGAAGCGCAGGCCCACGCCACCGAGGACGGGGCCGACATAGGACTTGCCGATGTTATCGAGCGTTAACAAGGGGATGGCGGCTGGCGCCGGGGGAATGTCGGTGGGCATGATAAAACTCCGCGGTAGTGGCGGCGGGGCCGGCGGCGCCTGCTCGGTGAGCAAGCGGGCGCCGGCCCCGGCGGGATCAAACGATCAGGACTTGGCGCCCTTGGCGACCAGTTCGACCTTGGTTTCGATGACACCACCAAGCTCGGCCTGTTTCTTCTTCTGCGCCAGGGCTTTCAGCACGGTCTCGATGCCGAACACGGCTTGTTGCGAACCGAACTGGTCGGCTGTAGCCAGCACGCGGCCATCGGCCAGCATCGGCTTGATGGCGTTGATGTTGTCGTAGCCGACGACGAGCACTTTGCCCGTCTTGCCGGCCGCCTTGATGGCGGAAATGGCGCCGATGGCCATGTTGTCGTTACCGCACAGCAAAGCCTTGATATTCGGATTGGCGTTCAGCATGGCGGCCGCCACCGTGTTGGCGGGGGCGATTTCCCACTGGCCCGACTGCACGCTGACTACCTTGGCACCGGCTGCCGTCATGGCATCCTGGAAACCCAGGGTGCGCTGCTGCGCGTTGTAGGTGGTGGACACGCCTTCGATGATGCCGACGGGCTCGCCCTTCTTGATTTGCTGCGCCAGGTAATCGCCGACGACCTTGGCGCCCTTGCGGTTGTCCGGGCCGACGAACGGCACGGTGATGCCCTTCTCTTTCAGGGCGCCCGCGTCGAGCTTGTTGTCGATATTGACGACGATGATACCCGCGTCGATGGCTTTCTTCAGCACCGGCACCAGCGCTTTCGAGTCGGCCGGCGCGATCACCAGCGCGTTGACGCGCGAGACGATCATTTGCTCGACCAGCTTGATCTGGCTCGACGTATCCGTTTCATCCTTGATGCCGTTCGACAGCAGGTCATACTTGGCGGCATTCGCCTTCTGATGCGCCTTGGCGCCATTTTCCATGGTCAGGAAAAATTCGTTGGCGAGCGACTTCATCACCAGCGCCACCTTTGGTTTGGCAGGTGTCTGCGCCATCGCCGGCACGGCGGGCAAGGCACATACCAGGACAGCGGCGGCAATCATTTTCAGGCGAATACGGGATGTCATGAGCGTCTCCAGAGTTGTTGGTCAAGCACGTGTACTGCATGCTTTTTAGGAAATTCGTTGCGCGCAAACGTTTGCGCGAAGCGAATAGTGCCTCAATGCCCCATATCAGTGCAAGCAAAACTGTATGTGCGGTGCAGCAAAAAGGGAGCGCCCAGAGGGAAACAGGCAGGCTGATGCCATCAGCCTGCCGGAGGGAAATACGCGGAAGTCAGGACTTTGTTGCGGGACGGGCGCTGGCCCACTGCACCGCCAGCACGCTGGCCAGCACCAGCAGCAAGCCCAGCATCGACCAGCCCGTCATGGCCTGGCCCAGCAAGGCCCATCCCAGCACGACGGCCATCAGGGGGCTGAGCAAGCCCAGCGAGGACACGGCCACGGGCGACAGGCGGGCGATGCCGCGGAACCACAAGGCATATGCCAGCAGGGCGCCGGCCAGGCACAGGTAGGCGTAGGCCAGCACTTGCTGCCAGGACAGTGCCGGCAAGGGCGCGTCGGCCAGCCAGGCGACGGGCGCCAGCATCAGGCCGCCGAGCAGCAATTGCCAGCCCGTCAGCGCCAGCACGGGCAAGTCCGGCTTCCAGCGCCGCGTCAGGTAAGTGCCGGCCGCCATGCAGGCCGTGCCGCCCAGCGCGGCGGCGATGCCGATGGGTTCCCACACCGTGCGTGGCGACAACAGCAAGACGCCCATGCCGGCCACGCCCAGCACGCTGGCGCCCAGGGCCAGGCGGGCGGGGCGGCGTCCTTCCACGCCCCAGGCGAGACCCATCACCAGCAGCGGCTGGATGGCCCCCACCACGGCCGCCAGGCCGCCCGGCAAGCGGTAGGCGGCCACGAACAGCAGCGCCTGGAACACGCCGATATTCAGCGCGGACAGGATCAGCACGCGGCCCCAGTCGCGCCGCGCGGGCAGGCGCCGCATCAGCAGCAGCAACAGCAGACCGGCCGGCAGCACGCGGATCAGGGCTGCCGTGAAGGGCCGGTGCGGCGGCAGCAGTTCGGACGTGACGATATACGTGGAACCCCAGATCAGGGGCGCCAGCGCCGTGAGCAGAATATCGCCCCAGGCGGGGCGGGCAAAGGAAGAGGCCATGAAACTATCTCGACATTAAGATAAAAGACCAGTGTGGGCGCGAACTATCTTGATGTCAAGATAAATACCTGCCTCCCTTGCCTGGTCGGCGGCGAAAAAAAACCCGGCATGGCCGGGCTTCTGGAATGCTGCAAGGCGGCAAGCTGCGCCGCCTGGACAGCTGCTTAATCGCGCATGCGGCGCAGCGTCGTCACCCGCATGCCGCCCATGCTGATCTGTGCCGTGCTGCCATCGTCGCTGACGATAATGTCCATTGCCGTTTCGCCCGCGCCTTCCGGTGCGATCGTCACGGTATTGCCGTTGGTGGTAAAGGTGGCCTTGGTCGAGGTCCCGTTATTGATCACGCTGTCGCGTGTAAATTCCAGGACATTGCCCATCGCCGCCTGCCATTTCCCCACCGCCGGGTGGCCGCCAAAGCTGAACACGCTCTTCAGCTTGTCCAGCATGCCCGCGCCCTGCGCCGCCCGCGCTTTGCCCATCACACCGGTCATGGCCGCCTGGCTCATCTGCGCTTGGTCGATGACTTGCCACTGCTTGTCGACCAGCGCCAGCGGCAGCCGCACCTCCAGGTCGCCGTCCGGCAAGCGTTGCAGGATCAATGCGCGGTCCGGCGACTTGGCGAACCACGCCGCCTCATCGGTCAACGCCAGGGTGGCCTTGGCCATCGCCACCTGCTGTTCGCCCAGGTCGCGCACCTGATCGTAGCCGCTGACCTTGGCCACTTTCACGCCCTTGGCCACGCACAGCTTGTCGCCGCGCAAGGCCGCCTTGCCCGGCGCGGCCAGCGCGTAGACAAATTGCGATTGCGCAACCCAGCCGCCGCTGCCTTGTTCGACGGGTGCGCTGTACAGCCCGCTACGCACAAGGATATCCAGCCATTGCCGAGTAGAACTATCGTACGACGCCACGCGGATCTCTTCCTTCTGGTACGGCAAGTTGGCAAGGCACAGCAACTTGTCGCGCGCCGCCTCGTCGGCCGCCAGGTGGGCATCGATGGCGCGGCTGAAACTGCTGGACGAGGCTGCCTCTGGCGCCAGCAACCACGCCAGTGCGCCACCGGCCACGACGACCACCGCCAGCACGCCGCCGGCAAGGAGGAGGTGGCGCCGCTGCACACCGGTCGGCTTGACGGGCGCGACGGGCGACGGCGCAGGTGCGGGCGACGGCGCGGCGTTTACGGCCTTGCCGCATTCATCGCAAAAACGCGCGCCGGGAACATGGGCGGTGCCGCATTTGGTGCAGAAGTGAGCCATGGCGTGCCTTTACTTGAGTTTATGCGCGCATTCGCCGCAGAAGACATCATCGGATGCGACCGGTGCCTTGCAGCTTGGGCACTGCAGGCTGTCAGCCGGCGCGGCGGCCGGTGCAGCGGCAGCGGCGGGCGCGGCGGGGGCGCTCGCCTGCTCGGCCAGGGCACGCGCGCGCTCGCGCGCTTCCTCGGCTTTTTTCTTGACCGTAGCCAGGCCGTCGTTCAGGCTCGCTTCCGAGGCGCTGAAGTCGACATTGCGCGTGGCGTCCAGGTAAATGATGCACACGCCCTTGGTAAAGATCAGGCCAGGCACTACGGCCGCGGCCGCCATCAGCAAGCCGCCGCCCAGGCCGGCTGCGACGATGTAGCCGGAACCGGAGCCGCCGCGACCCAGGCCCGCAGCCAGCGCATACATATTCATCTCGCCCAGACTGAGGATGCCAGCCGACATGCCCGTGGTCAGCGACACGCCGGTACCGAGCACGCCAAAGATCAGCAGGGCCACAAACGCGGTGATCAGGAACAGCAGCACTTCCAGCAAGATCACGGACACCAGCTTGGTGCGCACGATCTGGTTCAGGCGGGCAATGATCTGGAACACGCTGGCGCCCGACCAGGCGGCGGGGCCGGCCAGCGGCAGCATCACGTAGAACAGCGCAAACACCAGCACGCCCAGCACGATGGCCGACAGCGGGAAGACGACCGCGTACAGCACGGGGCCGAGCACGGGGATCTTGCAGACGAACAAGATGATGGCGATGGCGATCATGGCCGCCAGCACGATCAGAAATTCAAGGAAGACGACCGCGATCAGACGGTGGCTCGTGTACAGCGAAACGAGCACGGCATCCACCAGGCTCATGCCCGGCTGGCCTTGCGCATCGCGCATCAGCAGGATGCCCACGGCATTGGAACCGTAGAACATCACGAGGAAGGCCATCAAGGCGCCCAGGAAGGCCAGCAACGCACTGCTCATGCCGCCGGCAAGCATCGTCAGCACGCCACCGACGAGCACGGCACCGATGAAGGTCAGGGCCAGCAAGGCAATCGCGCGGAAGTTCCTGATGGCGTCGGTCGCTTCGATCAGCGAGCCCACGGCGGAAGAAAAGGGAAGAGGTTTAGCTGCTTCTGTGGAAATGGTCATGTCTAGCCTGAAAGGGGGAAATCGGAAGGGGACGGCCTGCCTGGCCGCCCCGTGGTAGCACGGTGTTAGTAGGCCAGCGCCAGTTGCAGCTCGGATGCCGGCGCCTGGCGCTGGACGATCTGCAGCTTGACGTCCTGGCCACCGACGCGCTTGCTATTCAGATACAGGGCCGTGCGCACCGGGTAAATGCCCTGCGGCACGCCTTCCGGCATGGGAATCGAGAAGCCGCCCTTGTAGGCGCCGCTGCCGTTATTGCTGCTGACCACCTTGCGCACGGTTTTGATCAAGTCGCCATTTGGCTTGTACAGGCTCAATTCCTCTTCCACCAGCGGGTTCGGATCGCGCGTGCCGGCCGCCACTTCGATATACGAATTGGTCTGCGCCTTCTGGCCCGGACGCACGGAGGACGGCGTAAAGCCCGTCTCGTATTTCACCAGGGTCGACTGCTCGGGCAGCTTGCCCTTGTTGGCCACCTTGTAGTCGGTCTGCACCTGCTGCGCCGTCTTGACTTGCTGGCTTTGATAATTCAAGGCCACGCAGGCGAGCGCGCCCAGGCTGGCGCCCAGGGCCGCGCCGCGCACGGTGTTGTTGCCGCCGCCCAGCAAGCCGCCCACGACGGCGCCGATGCCGGCCAGCATGGCCGTATTGCATTCGCCGCTGGCCGCGTCCGTGCCGGCGGTAGTGGTATTGCCGGTGGCGCCAGGGCCGCCCGGCGCGGCGCAACCGGCCAGCATCGAGGACACGACCAGCATCGCCACCAGGGGCTTGGCCATTTGTTTCAGGTTTTTCACGTTATTCTCCGGAAAGATCAAAATAGGGGGAAGGCAAGCAGCGCGGCTTACTCGATCTGGATTTGCGACAGCGCCTTGTCCTGCGCTTCTTTCGCCTTGCGCTTGATGTCGAGCGCGTAGCGGTTGCCCGTGTCCATGCGCAACACGGCATTCGCGTTGGCAATGGCACAGTCGTATTTGCGCTGGCTCATGCAGTGGCTCGCTTCCGACAGGCTGTCCGTGATCACGCTTTCGAGACCGGAAGGCTTGCTGGCAGGCGCGGCCGGCGGCGTCACCTTGACGGGCTTGGCGGGCTTTTCCGCGACAGGTGCCGGCGCCGGTACTGGCGCTGGCGCCGGTGCGGGAGCTGCCGCTGGCTCAGGCTCAGGCTCGGCAGCAGGTGTCGCGGCATGGTCTGCCGTTGCGGCGCCATCGAACGCAGGGTCGCTGATGGCCAGCGGCTGCTCGGCGACAGCCGTCGTGTCTTCGGCGGGAAGCGTCGGCGTGGGGACTGGCGCGGGTTCGGCAGGCTTGGCTGACAGGTAATAGTATCCGCCTGCCGCACCCACTACCACCACCGCCGCGACGGCTGCGACGATCAGCTTGATGCGGCTGCCACCGGCCGGGCTGTCGGATGCCGCTGCGGGCACGCTGGCGGGTGCGGGAGCAGGTTCCGCTGCGGGGCCAGGATCGGCACGGCGCTTTTCCAGCACTGGCGGTGGCGGCGCGACAGGCTCCGCCACTGGCGCTGGGGCAGGCTCAGGTTCTGGCACGGGTATGGATGCAATGACGGGCTCAGTGACGGGCTCGATAAGCGGCTC
This sequence comes from Janthinobacterium sp. SUN100, assembly GCF_030397705.1. Lineage (NCBI taxonomy): Bacteria > Pseudomonadati > Pseudomonadota > Betaproteobacteria > Burkholderiales > Oxalobacteraceae > Janthinobacterium > Janthinobacterium sp. SUN100. The sequence goes on from NZ_JAPUBU010000008.1 coordinate 127,537, forward strand.
GATCACGGGGGCGATCGCAGCCTCGATGACCGGCTCGATAACGGGTGCGATGACCGGCTCGATGACCGCTTCTGGCAGCGGCGGCGGCACCGCTGCGGCAACGGGCGCCACGGCAAAGCTGAATGCGCACTTGGGGCAGAACTTGGCGTCCGGCTTGCAATCATGGCCGCACTGGCCACAGGCTTTGCCTGGCACGGGAGCGGCGGCGGCAGGAGCAAGGGCAAACGTCGTGCCGCAGGAAGAGCAGAATTTTGCGCCCGGCTTATTTTCGGCCTGGCAGGAAAGGCATTTCAATTGGCATCTCTTTTCATCTAAACGCTGGAAGACGCGTACGCTGGCGCTTGCCAGAATGGCAGCATTGTTGCCGTACGGCTAAATATTCAACGAGTATATTTTCAAACACCAAGTTGCCACAAGGGAAAATTGCCTTTTGCTCTATTCATTTTTTAAATATTGGTAAAAATTCTGCTGCCCCCACATTTTTGCGCCCCATCCTGGTGCGCAGATAACAAAAAACCCGGCAACGCTGTGTGCGTTGCCGGGTTTTCAGGCGATGCCCGAGGGCACGAGGTCGTTTACTTGCGTCCGCCCCGTGCCGGCGCGGCATGGCCGCCCTTGGCTGGCGGCTTGCTGCCACGGCCCATCGGCACGGCGGCCGGCTTGGCCTTCGTCTTGATGGTCGACAAGATCGATGGACGCACCTTCGACTCGACGGCGGTCGCCTTCGGCGCCGCGGCCGTGCCGCCCAAGGCGATGCGGTTCTTGCCCGGCGTAACCTTGAACTTGTCCGGCGTGCCGGCGCCATGCGTCTGGCGGCTGCGTTCGCCGGCGGCCAGGCCGCCCGACTCGGACGAGGTCCAGGCAGGAATCAAATGCTTGTCGCCATTGCCGATCAAATCGCCACGGCCCATGTTGACCAGCGCTTCGCGCAGGATCGGCCAGTTGGCCGGGTCCTGGTAGCGCAGGAACGCCTTGTGCGTGCGGCGGATCTTGCCGCTGCGCGCCGTTTCCACCACTTCCGAGTCCGCCGTGACCTTACGCAAAGGATTCTTGCGCGTGTGATACATGGTCGTCGCCATAGCCATCGGCGTGGGCATGAAGGTTTGCACCTGATCCAGCTTGAAATTGTTTTTCTTCAACCACAGGGCCAGGTTCAGCATGTCCACGTCCGTCGTGCCCGGATGGGCGGCGATGAAGTAGGGAATCAAATACTGCTTCTTGCCTGCTTCCAAAGAGAAACGGTCGAACATTTCCTTGAACTCGTCATACGCGCCGATGCCGGGCTTCATCATCTTCGACAAGGTGCCCTCTTCCGTATGCTCGGGCGCGATTTTCAAGAGGCCACCGACGTGGTGCGTCACCAGTTCCTTCACGTACTCGGGCGAACGCACGGCCAGGTCGTAGCGCAAGCCCGAGCTGATCAAGACTTTCTTGATGCCCGGAATGGCGCGCGCCTTGCGGTACAGGGAAATGAGCTTGCTGTGGTCCGTGCCCAGGTTGACGCAGATGGACGGGTAGACGCAGGACAGCCGGCGGCACGAGACTTCGATCTCTTTTTCCTTGCAGGCGAGGCGGTACATATTCGCCGTCGGACCACCCATATCGGAAATGGTGCCCGTAAAGCCTTTGGTTTTATCGCGGATATGTTCAATCTCGCGCAAGATCGACGGTTCCGAACGGCTCTGGATGATGCGTCCTTCATGCTCCGTGATCGAGCAGAAGGTGCAGCCGCCGAAGCAGCCGCGCATGATGTTGACGGAAAAGCGGATCATTTCCCAGGCAGGGATATGCGCCTTGCCATAGCTCGGATGCGGGGCGCGCGCGTAATTCATGTCGTACACGCCATCCATCTCGTCCATGGCCAGCGGCAGCGGCGGCGGGTTGAGCCACACGTCGCGTTCGCCGTGCGCCTGCACCATGGCGCGCGCATTGCCGGGATTCGATTCCAGGTGGAACACGCGCGAGGCGTGCGCATACATGACGGGGTCATCCTTGACGACGTCATAGGCGGGCAGGCGCACCACCGTCTTGTCGTGCTTTTCCTTGGCCATGGCCAGGCGCTCTTCGCGGCTCATGATGCGGATCGGCTTGATGACTTCGGCCGATTTCGACGCATTCTCGGTCGCGCAGGCGGTCTTGTCTTCCTGCACCATCTCGTACGGGCTGTAGTGCGGATCGATCTTGCCGGGCACGTCGACGCGGGTGGAATTGTGCACGCCCCAGTCATCACCGGGCAACCAGCCGGACGGCACCATGAAGGCCGTACCGCGCAAGTCGCGGATATCCTTGATCGATTCGCCGGCAGCCAGGCGGTGCGTCAGGTCGACCAGCGCCCGCTCGGCATTGCCGAAGATCAACAAATCAGCCTTGGAATCGGGCAAGACGGAACGGCGGACCTTGTCCGACCAGTAATCGTAATGGGCGATGCGGCGCAGCGACGCTTCGATGCTGCCGATGACGATGGGCACGTCCGGATACGCTTCGCGCGCGCGCTGGGCGTACACGGTGACGGCGCGGTCAGGGCGCTTGTTCGGTTCCGCGTTCGCCGTGTAGGCGTCGTCGGAGCGGATCTTGCGGTCGGCCGTGTACTGGTTGACCATGGAATCCATGTTGCCAGCGGTAATGCCGTAGTACAGGCGCGGCTTGCCGAGGATGCGGAACGCGTCGGCCGACAGCCAGTCCGGCTGGCTGATGATGCCGACGCGGTAACCCTGCGCTTCGAGCAGGCGGCCGACCAGGGCCATGCCGAAACTCGGATGGTCGATGTAGGCGTCGCCCGTGACGAGGATGACGTCGCACTGGTCCCAGCCCAGCGTGTCCATCTCGGCACGCGACATCGGCAGGAAAGGCGCCACGGCAGCGCGGGCAGACCGCTTGGGAACGGTCGCAAATAAATTGGTAGGGGAGCTCATAGGGTACGGATTGTACCGGAATTGGCCATTTCCAACCTGACGGCCTGCTTTTTACTGTTGGATTTCAGTACAAAAAACGTTTATTTTTCAATCACTTGGGAAATTCCCATCGAGAAATTGTGACTGAGGAGCAGTTTTTTATCATTACATCAATACCGTCTCGGCGCCTCTCAAAACCGTAGCGAGCAAGCTCAATGCCGGGTTGAGTAGCGGAACCGTACGAAGGTACGGTGAGCAACGGATGCCCGGCAGTGGGCTGCGCAGTAGGTTTTCAGAGGCGCATCAGATACCCATATTGGCGAGAATTTCACCCAATTCGCGTAAGGCAGGCTCCAGTTTCGGATGCTTGACGGCAAACTTGGCCGACAATTCCTGGCTGCGCTCGGCCAGTCCATAGGTGGTCGACTCTTCTTCCTGTTCCTGCGCGGCGCGCTTTTCCATCAGCAACTTGATGTCGACATCGAGTTTTTGCAGCAAACCATGCAGTTCTTCATCGACGGGGCCGCTGGTTTCCAGCGTCGAATGCAGTTGTTGCAGCGATTCCTTGAGTTTGCTATCCATGTTTTTTCCTGTCAGTCAGTAAATTGCGTGTCCAGGAACAACTGTTCCACCTTGCTCCTGGCCCACGGGGTCTTGCGCAAAAACTTCAGGCTCGACTTGATGCTGGGATCGCTGATGAAGCAATTGATATCGATGTGCTTGGCCAAGCCGTCCCAACCGTAGTGGGCGTGCAGGCGCGTCACGATACCTTCCAGGGTAATGCCATTCAAATCTTGCTGACTCATATACTCTTTCGACTGCCTTCTTGTTTACATCTTACTCAATTCTACGCCGCCGGCACGGAAAGCTTGCGTGCGCCAGGTCAACGCAACGCAAGCTTCTGATGGGGACGTCTTACTTGGCGTTCAAGCCGCGGCGTTCCAGCAATGGTTCCACGGTGGCATCACGGCCGCGGAAGTCGCGGAACAGCTGCAGCGCATCGACACTGCCGCCGCGCGACAGCAATTTGCTGCGGAACCAGTCGCCATTCTTGCGCGTCAAGCCGCCGTTTTCCTTGAACCAGTTGACCGATTCCGCGTCCAGCTTTTCCGACCACAGGTAGGCGTAATACGCCGCCGAGTAGCCGCCGGAGAAGCTGTGCGAGAAGTAGCTGGTGCGGTAGCGGGGCGGCACGGGCGCGTAATCGACGCCCGCATCCTTCAGCGAGGCCGCTTCAAAGGCCAGCACGTCGGTCGGGACCTGGCTCGGCGCCAGCTGGTGCCAGCGCTGGTCCAGCAGGGCCGCCGACAGGTATTCCGTCGTCATGAAACCCTGGTTGAATTTCTTCGCCGCCGTCACCTTGTCGAGCAACTCCTGCGGCATGGCCGCGCCGCTCTGGTAGTGCTTGGCATAGTTTTGCAGCACTTCCGGCCAGACGGCCCACATTTCATTGACTTGCGATGGATACTCGACGAAGTCGCTCGGCACGCTGGTGCCGGCAAAGCGCGGGTATTTCACGTTCGAAAACATGCCGTGCAGCGCATGGCCGAATTCGTGGAACATGGTCGTCACTTCATCGAACGTCAACAAGGTCGGCTGGCCGGCGGGCGGCTTTGGAATGTTCAGCTGGTTGGCCACGACGGGATGCGTGCCCATCAGCATTGACTGCGACACGTATTCATTCATCCACGCGCCGCCATGCTTGTTGCCGCGCGCATAGAAGTCGGCGATGAACAGGGCCAGCGGCTTGCCGTTGGCGTCCAGCACGTCGTAGACGCGCACGTCCGGGTTGTAAACCGGCAAGTCCTTGCGTTCTTTGAAGCTGATGCCGTACAACTTGTTCGCGGCAAAGAAGACGCCGTTGTTCAGCACGCTGTTCAATTCCAGGTACGGTTTCAGCTCGTTTTCATCGAAATTGAAACGCTGCTTGCGCAGCTTGTCCGTGTAGATGGCCCAGTCGGCCGCGGCCACCTGGAAACCACCCTTCTCGGCATCGACGATTTGCTGCAGGTCGGCCGCTTCGCGGCGCGCATTGGCGACAGCCGGTTTCGCCAATTCCGACAGCAGGGTATTGACGGCCGTGGTCGTCTTGGCCGTCTGGTCTTCCAGCGAATACGCGGCGTAATTGGCGTAACCGAGCAGAGTGGCCCGTTCGGCGCGCAGCTTGGCCAGCTTCAGCACGATGGCGCGGTTGTCGAACTCGCCGCCCTGACTGCCGCGGTTCAGCGACGCATCCATCAGGCGCTGGCGCGTCTTGCGATCCGTCAATACCGCCAGCGGCGGCTGGCCGCTGGTGTTCACGAGAGCGATGACGAACTTGCCCGTCAAGCCGCGTTCCTTGGCTGCCGTGGCGGCCGTATCGATATCGCTGTCCGTCATGCCGGCCAGCTCAAGACGCGTGTCGACGACGATGCTCTTGGCATTCGTTTCCTTCAGCACGTTTTGCGCGAAAGCCGTTTCCAGGCCCGCCTGTTCGGCGTTATAGGCTTTCAGTTTTTCTTTATCCGCATCGGACAGCTTGGCGCCGGCGCGCACGAAATCCGTGTGATAGCGTTCCAGCAGGCGCAAGGATTCGGCATCCAGGCCCAGCTTGTCGCGCTTGGCGTACAGGGTGTCGATGCGGTTAAACAGTTTCGGATTCAGGGTGATGGCGTCGCCATGCGCGGCCAGCTTCGGCGACACGTCCACTTCCACCGCTTCCAGCACGCTGTTCGTGTTGGTCGACGTCATGTTGCTGAAGATGCTTTGCACGCGGTGCAGCAGCTGCCCCGTGCGCTCCAGGGCCACGATGGTGTTCTCGAACGTGGGCGCCTGGCGGTTGCTGGCGATCGCGTTGACTTCAGCCAGCTGGCGTTTCATGCCTTCGGCAAACGCCGGCGCGTAGTGTTCATCCTTGATCAGGCCGAACTGCGGCATCTGGAATGGCAGCGGGCTCGCTTTGAGCAGGGGGTTCTGGGCGCTGACGGCGGCGGCAGGCGCGGTTTTTGCAGTGGCGGCAGCCATGGCGGATGGGGCGGCGTGGGCCAGCATGACGCTGGCGGCGATGACGAGCAGTTGTGGACGGATCATGACATCTTTCAGGAAGCGCGGGAAGAACCGCGATCGCGTCGCGGGCCAGTGGCAGATCATAGCAGCCTGTCACACAGGCGTCATCCAACATGGGCGATCCTGTGGTGCATCACGCCAACTGCGCGGTTTACCACGGTTTACGAGCAGAATCGCCAAATAAAAATGGCCGCCCGTTGCGGGGGCGGCCATCGATGTTCAGCACCGGCCAGGCCGGTGACGGGGGATTACTTGCCGTTCAAGCCACGGCGTTCCAGCAGCGGCTCGATCTTCGCATCGCGGCCGCGGAAGTTGCGGTAGATATCGAGCGCATCGGCGCTGCCGCCGCGCGACAGCAATTTGCTGCGGAACCAGTCGCCGTTCTTGCGCGTCAGGCCGCCGTTTTCCTTGAACCACTCGACCGTGTCGGCGTCGAGCTTTTCCGACCACAGATACGCGTAGTAGCCGGCCGAATAGCCGCCCGCGAACGCGTGCGAGAAGTAGGTGGTGCGGTAGCGCGGCGGCGCCGGGGCGAAATCGACGCCCGCTTCGCTCAAGGCGGTTTTTTCAAACGCCAGCACGTCGGTGGGGATCTGTGCCGGGGTCAGCTGGTGCCAGCGCTGGTCCAGCAAGGCCGACGCCAGGTATTCCGTGGTTTTATAGCCCTGGTTGAAATTGTCGGCCGCCGTCACTTTCGCCAGCAGCTCGGCCGGGATGGCCGCGCCCGTCTGATAGTGCTTGGCGTAGTTTTGCAGCACTTCCGGCCACAGCGCCCACATTTCATTGACTTGCGACGGGTATTCGACGAAGTCGCGCGGCACGCTGGTGCCGGCGAAGCGCGGGTATTTCACGTTCGAGAACATGCCGTGCAGCGCATGGCCGAATTCGTGGAACATGGTGTTGACTTCGTCAAACGTCATCAGGGTCGGCTGGCCCGCTTCCGGCTTCGGAATGTTGAGGTTATTCGCGATGACCGGCTTGCGGTTCAGCAAGATCGATTGGCCCACGTAGGCATTCGCCCAGGCACCGCCGCGCTTGTTGCTCCGCGCGTAAGGGTCCAGGGTAAAGATGGCCAGCTGCGTGCCGTCTTCATTGAAGACGTCGTACACCAGCATGTCGGTGTTGTAGACGGGCAAGTCGGTGCGCTGCTTGAAGGTCAAGCCGTACAATTTACCTGCGGCAAAGAACACGCCCTTGGTCAGCACGCTGTGCATTTCAAAGTACGGTTTGAGTTGATTTTCATCAAAGTTATAGCGTTCGGCACGGACCTTGTCGCTGTAGAAGGCCCAGTCGGCGGCACCTACCTTGAAGCCGCCTTTGCCTGCATCGATGACCTTCTGGATATCGTCCGCTTCACGGCGCGCATTGACGACGGCCGGCTTCGCCAACTCGCCCAGCAAGGCGTTCACGGCGGTCGTGTCGTGCGCCGTCTGGTCTTCCAGCGAGTAGGCCGCGTAGTTCGGGTAGCCCATCAGCGCGGCACGTTCGGCGCGCAGTTTCGCCAGTTCCAGCACTTCCTGGGTGTTGTCGAACTCGCCGCCACGGCTGCCGCGCGCTTGCGAAGCGGCCATGATGCGTTCGCGCACGGCGCGATTGGTCAGCAGCGACAGCGGCGCCTGGCCCGTCGTGTTGACGAGGGCGATCACGTATTTACCGTCCAGGCCGCGCTTCTTGGCCAGGCCGGCGGCCACTTCGATGGCGGCCGGCGACAGGCCGTCGAGCTCTTCGCGCGTATCGACGACGACGGCCGACGCGTTCAATTCCTTCAGCACGTTCTGTGCGAACTTGGTCGACAGGGCAGCCAGCTGGCCGTTGTAGGCGCGCAGCTTTTCCTTGTCCGCCGCCGACAGCTTGGCGCCGGCGCGCACGAAGTCCGTGTGATAGCGTTCCAGCAAGCGTTTCGATTCCGCATCCAGGCCCAGCTTGCCGCGCTTGGCGTACAGGGTGTCGATGCGCTTGAACAATTTGTCGTTGAGCATGATCGCGTCGCTGTGGGCCGCCATTTTCGGCGCCAGTTCGCGTTCCAGGCCCTGGATCGTGTCATTCGTGTTCGAACCGGACATCACGGAAAACACGGTGCGCACGCGGCTCAGCAGCTGGCCCGAGCGTTCCATGGCCACAATGGTGTTGTCGAAGGTGGCTGCTTTCGGGTTATTCGCGATGGCATTGATTTCCGCCAGGTTGGCGGCCATGCCTGCCGTAAAGGCCGGCGCGTAGTCGGCGTCCTGCACCTTATCGAATGGCGGGTAGTTGAATGGCAGGCTGCTGGCTTGCGCAAACGGGTTCGAAACGGGCAGCGCCGCGGCCGCGGTAGCGGCGGTGGTTGGCGCGGTGGTGGCGGTAGCGGCAAAAGCGGCTGGCGCCAGCATCAGGCTGGCGGCGATGACGAGCATTGTTGGACGGGTCATGTCTACTTTCAAGGAACGCAAGAGAGCCGCGATTGTGTCGCGGGCCAGCCTGAAATAATAACAGCCTGAAACACTTGCGTCACCAGCAAAACCGATGGTAGTGCGCCCGCCGGTGATGAACGGTTTTCATGCACCCCGCATCACGATGCCGATTTAGTAATGCGGCGGGCGTTCGTTGACCAGCCCGCCATTTGCCTGCTGCGCCCCGTCGCGCACGTGCTCGCCCAGCTTGTGCAGCATCGCTTCCAGCTGGTCGATGCGCTTGCCCTGCTGGTACACCATCTGGTTCAGCGACTCGACCAGGTCTTCCTGCTGCGCCAGCTTGATTTCGATATCGACGAAACGTACTTCCATCTGTTCTGCATTGTCCATGGTGCTTCTGCTCATTTCTGACTGAAAGCGGCATTCTACCGCCGCAGCGGCGTGCGCCAGGACAAACAAACGGCATTCTTCCCGGTGCGGCGCCGATTCTTGCCTATTCTCTCCTTATAGCTTGATCAAGCCGCTTGACGAATGAGAACAAACGATTACAATGGTTGAACCAACACCAACACCAACCGAGCCACTGCTGATCGACACGCGCAAGACGGCCGAATACCGGCGCTGGGAAGATTCCCTGCACGACGTGGCGGCCGCTGCCATCGATGCGCGCATCAAGCACTTGCAGCACGGTAAAAAGGGCGACTGGCGGCCAGTGGGTGAAGGCGTGTGCGAACTGCGTTTTTTACAGACGGGACCGGGCTGGCGCGTGTATTTTCATGAAACGAACCGGGGCACCCTGATCTTGCTGCTGTTGGGCGGCAATAAATCCAGCCAGCAGCGCGACATCAGGCAGGCGCAAGCCATCCTGCGGGAGCTGAAAGCCCGGCAGGCGGCCCTCAAGAAAGCAGCAGCAAGCCCCTCGACAGGAGTACGAAAGAAATGAACCACGACATCGACCACGACACCTTCGACCTCGACGACCTGGAAGCATTGGGACTGAGCAAATTCGACCCGACGCAACACCTGACCAGCAAGGCCGCCGTGGCCGCTTACATGAGCGAAATCGTCGCCACCGGCAATGCCGAACTGTTCCAGTCGGCCATGAACGACGTGGTGCGCGCCTACGGCATGGGCAAGGTGGCGGCCCGTGCCGACATCACGCGTGAAGGCGCGTATAAGGCCTTGCGCGAAGGCAGCAAGCCGCGCTTCGAAACCATTTTAAAGATGCTCGATGCGCTGGGCATGCAGCTGGCCATCGTGCCGAAAACCACGCCGGACGGCGCCGCGGAAGCCTGAACGCCGCTTACACTTTCGGCGCGGCCAACAGCGCCTTCATGCGCGCCAGCCGTTCTTTCGGCGAAATCACTTCCGCTTCCGTGGGCACGGCGTCGCCCACGTCGAGTTGCATTTCCTTGATGAAACGCGACGGGTCGCAATGGACTTGCTCGCCGGCCCGCTTGCGCTTCTTGCACCAGGTGACGTGCAAGGTGCGCTGGGCCCTCGTGATGCCCACGTACATCAAGCGGCGCTCTTCCTGGATGCGCGCGGCGATGGTTTCGGCCGGCGCATCCGCGTCGCCCTTGTGCGGCAAAATCCCCTCTTCCACGCCGACCAGAAATACGTGCGGAAATTCCAGGCCTTTCGACGCGTGCAGGGTGGACATGCGCACGGCGTCCTGCTCCTCGTCCTTGCCTTCCAGCATGGTCATCAGGGCCACCATCTGCGTCAATTCCAGCACGTTCTTTTCTTCGCCGTCGCGGTCCTTGCCGCCCCGGCCCCGCTCCTTGAGCCAGTTGACGAATTCCAGCACGTTCTGCCACTTGCTTTGCGCTTGCCGTTCCTCGAAGGCATCGTACAGATACGATTCGTAGTGGATTTCCTTCATCATGTCGTCCAGCACCTCGGCCGCGTTATCGCCGCTGCCGGCCGCGCCCGGACGGCTGGCGCGCGATTCGAGGTCGTTGATGAAGTTGCAGAAGTCGCGCAACGGCCCCAGCTGGCGATCCGTCAGCTTGGCCTCGATGCCGCCCTTGAAAACGGCCTGGAACAGCGAACACTGCCACTGGCCCGAAAACGCGCCCAGCACCTCCAGCGTCGACTGGCCCACGCCCCGGCGCGGCGTCGTCACGGCGCGAATAAACGCCGGATCGTCGTCTTCGTTGGCCAGCAGGCGCAGGTAGCTGATGATGTCCTTGATCTCGGCCTTGTCGAAGAAACTCTGGCCGCCCGAGATCGTGTACGGGATGCGCTCCTTGCGCAGACACTGCTCGATGATGCGCGCCTGGTGGTTGCCGCGGTACAAAATGGCGTAATCCGAAAATTTGTTCTTGCGCTCGAAATGGTCGGCCGAGATCATGATGGCGACCTGCTCCGCCTCCTGCTCGTCCGTCTGCATGCCCAGCACCTTGATCGGCTCGCCCAGGCCGTGTTCCGACCACAGCGACTTTTCAAACAGTTTGGGATTGTTGCCGATGACGGCATTGGCCGCATTGAGCACGCGCATGGTGGAGCGATAATTTTGCTCCAGCTTGATCACGCGCAAATCGGGGAAATCCGTCTCCAGGGTCTTCAGGTTTTCCACGGTGGCGCCGCGCCACGCATAGATCGCCTGGTCATCGTCGCCCACGGCCGTAAACATCGGCTTCTTGCCGATACCCGTCACCATCAGTTTCACCAGTTCGTACTGGCAAGTGTTCGTATCTTGGTATTCGTCGACGAGCAGATAGCGCAGGCGGCGCTGCCACTTGTCGCGCACGGGGCCGTTGTTGCGGAACAGCTCCACCGGCAGGCGGATCAAATCGTCGAAATCGACGGCCTGGTAGGCAGAGAGCGTTGCCACGTAGCTGCGGTAGATGCGCGCCGCATTCGCCTCGTCCTCATCCTTGGCTTGCGCCAGGGCCATGTCCGGATCGATCAGGCCATTTTTCCACAAGGACATGGCGTTCTGGATGCCACGGATCACCTGTTTATCGGTGGTAATGGCGAGGTCTTGCACGAGGGAAAAACAGTCGTCGCTGTCCATGATGGAAAAGCGGTCCTTCAGCCCCACGCCATTGGCTTCCTGGCGCAGGATTTTCACGCCCAGCGAGTGGAAAGTCGACACCGTCAACTGCTTGGCCTGGCGCGGCTGTTTCAACAGCTTGGCGATGCGTTCCTGCATTTCCAGTGCCGCCTTGTTGGTGAAGGTCAAGGCGGCGATGGTGCGCGGGTCATAGCCCCGGTCTTCGATCAGATGGGCGATCTTTTGCGTGATCACGCGCGTCTTGCCCGAGCCGGCGCCCGCCAGCACCAGGCAGGGGCCGTCGAGGTAGGTAACCGCTTCGCTTTGGGGCGCATTCAGACCGAACTGTGGTGCTTTGGACATCAGGGTATTTCCGCAGGGAACAGCAGCCCATTGTAACAGCGTCGCGCCCGCCTTTTGCACGCTGGCGCATGCCCGAAAAACAGGCAATGGCATTGATATATCGCCATATGCCGCCATCTGGGCCGCTGCAATGCGTGCGGCGATGCCACGCCTGGAGTACCATTCCGCCTATATCGCCCCTGCGCGCCCACTTACCGAATGGCAGTCCCATGAAATTTGAACACCTGATTGAAATCAACGATCCATTGAACCCGCTGATCGACACCTTGACCCTGGAACAGGTCTGGCGCGGCCTCGTCTTGCGCGCCGAATCGCCGAAGCTGTTCGTGCCCCACCTGGACGAATGCCAGATCAGCGAGCGCAGCGACGCCGGTTTCGCGCGCAGCCTGCGCTATGGCGAACTGGTCATCAACGACAAGGTGGTGCTGGTGCCGCAACTGCAGGTGCGCTACGAAGTGCCGGCGCAAAAGGATATCAGTGCCTCCTCGCTGGTGATGACCATCGAGATGCCCGACGAAGCGAGCCTGTGGGTGCGCTTCCAGTACGACGACGGCCACGACGCGGCCACCGATGCGGCCAACGCCCTGTACGACGACTTCCGCCGTTCCGCCTACAAGGAGTCCGACATCGACACCGTGCGCATCATGCGCGAACTGGCGCTCGAAGGGCGGCTCGATGCGGGTTTGCTGAATTAAGCTATTCGTGTAGAGAGTGTCTGGAAAACGCTCAGGGCTAGGCGCATTGCCGAAGACAGTACGAAAGTACGACTAGGCAATGCAACAACGCCATGGGCGTCTTTCCAGGCGCTCTACGTTCTGGCGCTGCGGCCCCATAGCTGGTCGGGCCGGAACTGCAGCCCCGCCTGCTCCGCGCTGAGCACTTCGCGGATGGCGTGCAAGTCCACGCGCGTATCGCGCCGCAGCGGCACGTCCAGGCGCGCGCCGCGGGGGCCGATCAGCGATTGCACGTGGGGCGTGCTGGCATTCAAGCCCTTGCGCGTGACGACGCCGATTTCTCCATTCAACAGTTTCACGAAGGTGCCGATGGGGTAGATGCCCAGCTCGCGCACCAGCAAGGACGCCAGCGGCGCATCCAGGGTGGCCTTGTCGGCCATCAACATTTCGCGCAGGGCCACGTTCGGCAGCAAGGGCTGGCGGTAGCTGCGCTTCGATACGCGCGCGCAATAGCGGTCGGCCAGCATGATCAGGCGGGCGCCGATGCCGATCGCCTCGCCTTGCGTGCCCAGCGGATAGCCGCTGCCATCGATATTTTCATGGTGCTGCAACACGGCTTGCAGCCAGACGGCGTCCGTCACGCCCGTCGCGCGCAGCAAGTCGACACCGGCTTGCGGATGGGCGCGCAAATAGGCGCGTTCCTGCGCATCCAGCGGCCCCGCCTTGTGCTGAAAATCCGCATGGCGTTCCAGCATGCCCACATTCATGCTCAGCGCGGCCAGCACCACGCTGCGGATCACGCCCTCATCGAGTTTCAGGGCGCGCGCCAGCAAGGCCGTGATGACGGCCGTGTCGACGCTGTGACGCACGGCAAAGTCGCCCGCGCCCTGGTTGTGCAAGATGCAAGCCAGCGCCACGTCGGCGTCCAGCACGACCGCCTCTTCCACCAGCTGCGCCAGCGCGGCCAGCGGCAGGTGGCTGCCCGCTTGCCCGGCGGCAATGGCCGGCAAGACGAGGGCCAGGCCCGCCGTGACGAGGTTCAGCATGCGCAAGGCCGACGGCGCTTCCGTGGCCGTGCGCGGCACGTCGGCACTGGCATCGGCGATGACGCCGCGCGCCAGCAGCAATTCGATCTGGTTCTCGCTGCTGATGACATGGCCCAGCCTGGCCAGCAAGCCGCCCGTTTCGCCGTGCACGTCCCAGGGCAAGGCCACGCCCAGTGCGAGTTCTCCCGCGTAAATGCGCCGAATTTTCACATCGTCTCCATCATCGCCTGCACCCGCCTGTTTTTACCATCCTGGCATCAGCGGTATGTACCGATTGAAATGTTTTTTGCTTTTAATCAATATTTCAATGTGGCAGCGATGATCGCGCAATCATGTGAGCTTGTCTACAAAATTATGTAAATCGCAAAGTTGCATTCAAGGGCCGGGGGTGCAGTCGGCGCAGCCGGGCGCGTGTTCCGGGTCTTTTTCCAGGTGCAGCGCCAGTTCGCGCAAGGCCGTGCGCACGCCTTCCTCGATGACGGGGTGGTAGAACGGCATGTCGAGCATGGCCGGCACCGTCAGCTGCGCCTGGCACGCCCAAGCCAGCAAATGGCCCAGGTGTTCCGCCCGGGGGCCGATCAGCTCGGCGCCGAGAAAGCGCTTGCTGCCGAATTCCGCATACACGCGCAGCAAGCCCTGGTTTTGCAGCATCACGCGGCTGCGGCCTTGGTTGCCGAACGACACGGCGCCGACGGCGAAACGGCCCGCGTGGCTCACGCACAATTGCTGGTATGTCGCGCCCAGGGTGGCGATCTGCGGTTCCGTGAAGGCGATCGTCAACGGCGTGCGGCGCAAGCCCGGTTTGACGTCCGGAAAGCGCGCCGCGTTGTCGCCCGCGATGCGGCCCTCGTCGGCCGCTTCGGGCAGCAGCGGCAGCGCATTGTCGGCATCGCCGGCGATGAAGATGGCGCTCTTGCCGCACTGCATGGTGTGCGCATCATGCAGGGGGACACCATGACGGTCGAGCTCGATTTGCGCCGTTTCCAGGCCGATCTTGTCCACGTTCGGGCGGCGGCCGATGGCGGCCAGCATATACTCGAACTGCTCGGTTTTTTCCACGCCCGCGGCATCGCGGCTGGTGAGCAGGATGCCCTTGCCATCGGGCGTTTTTGCCACGTGCGCGACGCCGGTCATGAAGCGGATATCGAGTTCGCGCGCCAGCACGGCGTCCGCCTCGCGCAGCACCAGCGGGTCCGTCAGCTGCGCGACTTTATTGCCGCGCGCAAACAGGGTCACGCGCACGCCGAGACGCGCCAGCGCCTGGCCCAGTTCCAGGCCGATCACGCCGCTGCCGACCACGGCCACGGAAGCGGGCAAGTCCGTCCACTCGAACACGGCGTCGCTGGTGATGACTCTGTCTCCCGCCGCCTGCCACTCGGGCGGCACGATGGCCGTGGAACCGGTGGCGATCACCACGCTGGCCGCTTCCACCAAGGTGTGTTCATCCACCTGCAATGTGCCGGGGGAAATAAAACGCGCATGGCCGCGCAGTTTTTCTTCGTCGGCAATGGCGTTGACGCCGTCGAGCACGAAGCCGACAAAACGGTCGCGCTCGCTGCGCACCCTGGCCATCACTTGCCGGCCATCGATGCGCGCGGGGCCTGCATGCACGCCGAAAGCCGGCGCGGCAGCCACCGCATGGGCCGCCTCGGCCGCCGCGATCAAGAGTTTGCTGGGCATGCAGCCCACCCTGGCGCACGTCGTGCCGTACGGCCCGCTTTCGATCATCAGCACGCGCTTGCCCTGCATGCGCGCCGCCCTGTGCGCCGTCATGCCGGCCGTGCCGCTGCCGATCACGGCCACATCCACTCGTATCGTCTTCATGCCGCTGTCCATCCGTTTGAGGTTGCTCACAGCGTTCGATACTACCCGTTTGCTGAAAATAAGGTTTTACTTTGCAGCAATATATGCATTAGTATAACTAATCATTTTCAAAATTTATAAGCTGAGCTAATGGGATCACTCGATTATCGCGCGCTCGCCGTGCTGGACGCCGTCGCCAGCCATGGCAGTTTCGACAAGGCCGCCCTGGCGCTGGGCATCACCCAGTCGGCCGTCTCGCAGCGCATCAAGGCGCTGGAAGACGCCAGCGGGCGCCTCTTGATCATCCGTGGCCAGCCAGCCGTGCCGACAGGCCTGGGCCAGCGCCTGATCGTGCATCACCGCAACGTCAAGCTGATGGAAGCCTCGCTCGACATCGACCTGGGCAACAGCGTCAGCATGCCGGAAATCGCCATCGCCATCGATGCCGACAGCCTGGCCACGTGGTTCCCCGACACCTTGTCCGCCCTGCTGGCGCCGCCGCGCTGCCAGCTCGACGTGCGCCTGGCCGACAGCGACAGCGCCTTGCAGATGGTGCGCGACGGCTCCGTGTTCGGCTGCGTGGCGGCCGAGTCGGGCACAGCGATCGATGCGGCGGCCGCCACCAGCGTCACGCCGCTGGGCACCTTGCGCTATGTCTGCGTGGCCACGCCCGTGTTTGCGGGCCACTGGTTCGGCGACGGTTTTATTGCCGAAGCGGTGCAACTGGCGCCGGCCGTCGTGGGCCAGCACGGCTTGCTGGCGCGTTTCCTCGCGGAACAATTGAACATGCGTGAACCGTTTCCGCACCACACCTTGCCGGTGGAAACGGCGCGCCGCGGCTGCGTCCAGGATGGCCTGGCCTATGGCTTGATGCCGCAGCGCCTGGCCGCGCAAGCGCTGGCGACGGACCGTCTCGTCGATCTGATGCCGGGCCGTACCCTGGACGTACCGCTGAGCTGGCATGCCTGGACCCTGGACACGCCGTTTACCAAGCTGCTGTCCGAGCAGATCGTCAAGTCCGCGCGCGACTATCTGAACTAATTCAGTGAATTAATTTAAATATCCAGCGGGTCCACTTCCAGCGACCATTTCACGCGCGTCTTCATGGCGCGCAACTCCATCAGCCATTCCTTTAAAAACGCTTGCAGGGCGGGACGCGAGGCGGATTCCAGCAGCAGCTGCGCGCGGTCCACGTTGTAGACGCGCGTCATGCTCATGGGAATCGGGTCGTTGATGGTCACCTGCGGGTGTTCCATGCATTCCTTGGCCGCCTGCAGGAACTCGATGGCCGTGGCCAGCTCGGGTGCTTCCGCGCGCAGCAGGGCCTGGAACAGATACGGCGGCAGCGCCGCCTGCGCCCGCTCTTCCAGCAAGGTGGTGGCGAAGTGGTCGTAATCGTGGTTGACGACGGCGTCGTACAGCGGATGGCGCGCATAGCGCGTCTGGATCAGCACTTCGGACACGCTGCCCCCTTCCGTCTGCGCGGCCCGTCCGGCCCGGCCCGCCACCTGCATCAGCTGGGCGAACAGCCGTTCGCTGGCCCGGTAATCCTGGGAAAACAGGGCCGTGTCCGGATTCAGAATGCCGACCAGGGTCAGCTTTTTGAAATCGTGGCCCTTGGCCACCATCTGCGTACCGATCAGGATATCCACTTCGCCCCGGTGCACGGTGTCGAACGCTTCCTGCGCGCTGCCTTTCTTGCGCGTGGAATCGGCATCGATGCGCAAGATCCGCGCCTCTGGAAACAATTGCTGCAAGCCCTCTTCCACGCGCTGCGTGCCCCGTCCCAGCGGCTGCAGGTCGACGTTGCCGCAGGTGGGGCAATGGCGGGGAATGCGCAGTTCCAGGCTGCAATGGTGGCAGCGCAGCCGGTGTTCGGGCTTGTGCAGCACCATGAACGAGGTGCAGCGCGTGCAGTTGCTGATCCAGCCGCACGATTCGCAGCAGATCACTGGCGAATAGCCGCGCCGGTTCAAGAACAGCAGCGACTGTTCCCCGCGCTCCATGCGCAGTTTCAAGGCAGCTACCAAATGCGAAGTCAGGCCATCTTTCGGCCGGTCGCGTTCCATGTCGAGAATCTTGACGCGCGGCAACACTGCATTCTTGACGGCCCGTTCGCGCAACTCCAGCTTGCGGTAGCGCCCCGTCTGTGCATGGTGCCAGCTTTCCAGCGACGGTGTGGCCGAACCGAGCACGATGGGAATCTGCAATTGCCAGGCGCGCCACACGGCCAGGTCGCGCGCGGAATAGCGCAAGCCTTCCTGCTGCTTGTAGGAAGGATCGTGCTCTTCATCGATGACGATCAGTTTGAGTTTCGGCAACGACGCCAGGATGGCCAACCGCGTGCCGAGCACGATGCGCGCCTGGCCCTGGTGCGCGGCCAGCCAGTGCAGCATGCGCTCGCCTTCGGACAGGCTGCTGTGCAGGGTGGCCAGCATGACGCCGGGAAAGCGCGCGCGGATATTGCCTTCCAGCTGGGGCGTCAGGTTGATTTCCGGCACCAGGATCAGGATTTGCGCATCGTCCTCGCGCGCCAGCACCTGGGCGCACGCCTGCAGATACACTTCCGTCTTGCCGCTGCCCGTCACGCCGTACAGCAGGGTCGGCTTGAAACCCTGCGCGCCGCCGATGGCGTCGGCCGCTTCTTGCTGGGCAGCATTCAGGGCCGGCATGTTCAGAGGCGTGCCGTCGTGCGCGTCGGCCAGCTTGCCCAGCTTCTTGATGGCGCGGTCGAGCGCCACGGTGGTGAGCACGCGCAAATTCTTCGGTAAACCCGGCAGCGCCACTTCACCGAGCGGACGCTGGTAGTAATCGGCCGCAAAGGCGGCCAGCGCCAGCCATTGCTCCGACAACGGCGCCAGCTGGCTGCGCACGGCCAGCACGTCCTTCAGTTTCGCGGCGGGCACGTCGGTGCTGTCGGACACGCCGACGATCAGCCCCATCACTTCGCGCCGGCCGAACGGCACCAGCGCCAGCTGCCCCACTTGCGGCAGAGGCACGGCAGCGTCCGCATCCGCCGCCGCGTTCCAGCGGTAGTCGAACAGGGCGTTCAAGGGCGTGTCGAGCGCGATGTTCAGGATGCACGACGTCAAAATGCACTGCGACATGGGGGTAGGGCCTATCTCAATAAAAAAGCGCGCCGCAGAATCGATGGCGCGCGGGATGTCCGGCATCAAGCCAGCGGGCCATGATACTTGTTTCGCCCCTCAAACGCCTAACGGCAGGCAGGATGCCGTGGCATCGTGCCTGAAGAAAATTCTGTGGATAACTTTGTGGACAAAGCAAAATTAACTTTCAGAAAAATGTGGACAGAAAATTTCGATCGCCGTCAAGAGCGGCACGCAAGAAAAATTAAGTATTTAAAATCAACGACTTAAAAATTGACGCCCGGGAGGCTGGAAAACCGCAGGGCATTTCCGCCGCTGTGCATAACTGAACCATTTGTAATTTATTTATACAGAAATCAGCCCGCTTTTGCGGCGGCCGATCCGGAAAACCGGCGGCCGCATGCTGCAAAGTTGACAATTGCCGGGCAAGCGTTCGTTTTTCCCTGCCGGGCGACGAAACATTGTTCAATTATCATGCAGTGCAACATGCACTTCAGGTGAAACCTGAACATCGGCGCTAAGTATCGGTTAACAAAATACTTTTCAATTTTATCCACAGAATCTGTTGATAACTTTGTGGACAATGAAGGAATAAGGCAGGCGAACGAAAGAATAACCTTATCAATAGCAACAAAGTCCGCCGAACAAGGCTTTTTTTATGTCTTAATAATCAAGCACTTGCAGAGCGTCTCCGGGCATGGCTTTTCGACTGCCTCTTATTTCCGCAGCAAAAAAAATTGTGCATAAGTCGGTATTTCTTGCGAAGGCGCAGCAAAGAAAAAGGCAGGCTTTCGCTGGAAAGCCTGCCTTTCTGCCCCTGCGCCAGGGGAAAACGGCTACTTACTGGCCGCTGCGCATGGCGCGGCTCATGCTGTGCACGGCTTCCACCATCGCCTCCACCGATTCCGGCGGCGTGAACTGGGAAATGCCGTGGCCCAGGTTGAACACGTGGCCCGTGCCTTCCGACGGCGCGCCGAAGGCGTTGAGCACTTTCGCCACTTCGGCGCGGATCTGCTCGGGGCTGGCAAACAGGATGGCCGGGTCCAGATTGCCTTGCAAGCCCACTTTATGGCCCACCAGCTGGCGCGCGCGCGTCAGGTTGACGGTCCAGTCCAGGCCCACGGCATCGGCGCCGATGTCGGCGATCTGCTCGATCCACTGGCCGCCGCCCTTGGTAAACACGATGGCAGGGATTTTCACGCCATCCTTGTCGCGTTTCAATTGCGCCACCACTTGCTGCATGTAGGCCAGCGAGAATTCCTGGTAGGCGCCATCGGCCAGCGCACCGCCCCAGGAATCGAAAATCATCACGGCTTGCGCGCCGGCATCAATTTGCGCATTCAGGTACTGCGCCACGGAAGTGGCGTTGATGGCCAGGATGTGGTGCATCAGGTCCGGGCGGTTGTACAGCATCTTCTTGATGGTGTGGAACTCTTTCGAGCCGCCGCCTTCCACCATGTAGCACGCCAGGGTCCACGGGCTGCCGGAAAAACCGATCAGCGGCACGCGGCCGTTGAGTTCCGTGCGGATCTGCGTGACGGCCTTGAAGACGTAGTCGAGCGATTCCAGGTCCGGCACTTGCAATGCCTTCACATCCTGTTCCGTGCGCAGCGGGCGCTCGAACTTCGGGCCTTCGCCATCGGCGAAATACAGGCCCAGTCCCATGGCGTCAGGCACCGTCAGGATGTCGGAAAACAGGATGGCCGCGTCGAGCGGGAAACGCTCCAGGGGCTGCAAGGTCACTTCCGTGGCGTAATCGGGATTCTTTGCCAGGCCCAGGAAGGAACCGGCCCGCTCGCGCGTGGCGCGGTATTCGGGCAAATAGCGGCCCGCCTGGCGCATCAGCCAGACTGGGGTGTGCTCAGTCGGCTGGCGCAGCAGGGCGCGCAGGAAAGTATCGTTCTGGAGCGGAGCAAATTGTGGCATGGAAGGCAATCAATAGCTTGGAGAAGCGGTATTATCGCATCCAATCGCCGCCATTTCATTGATTCCGGTGCCGCTTTGCAGCATTTGCCACGCACAGCGATGACTTTCGTTGTGCCAGCCCTTCCATTATGATGATGCACGCCGCCGCGCGCCTTGACCCTGCCTGGCGGCCCTTGATCCCCTCACTATACGGAGCCCGCATGACCTCGACCGCATCCAGCACCCCTTATGGCATCTGGCCATCGCCGATCAGCGCGGCCATCGTCGCCGCCGGCGCCTCGCCGCTGACGCAGCTGGCCCTGGGCGGTGCGGATGGCGGCGACGTGTTCTGGCTGGCCGGGCGCGCCAGCGAGGCGGGCCGCAACACCCTGCTGCGCCAGCGCGGCGCGCGCGTCGATGAATTGACGCCGGCGCCCTTCAATGTGCGCACCCGCGTGCATGAATATGGCGGCGGCGCGTATGCCGTGGCCGGCGATACCGTCTACTTTTCGCATTTCGCCGACAATTGCCTGTACCGCGTGAGCGGCGACGGCGCGCCCGCAGCGTTCACCACGGGCGGCAACACGCGCCATGCGGATTTCGTCGTCGATGCGGCCCGTTCCCGCCTGATCGCCGTGCGCGAGCAGCATCCGCAGGAAGGTCATGCCCTGCCGGAAAACTGCCTGGCCGCCGTCGGCTTCGACGGGCGCGAAACGGTGCTGGCGCGCGGCCACGATTTCTATGCGGCGCCGCGTTTGTCGCCGGACGGCAGCCAGCTGGCCTGGATCAGCTGGGACCACCCGCGCCTGCCGTGGCAAGGCACGGAACTGTGGCTGGCCGACGTGCACGCGGACGGCAGCCTGGGCTCGCCCCGCCTGATCGCCGGCGGCGCGCGCGAATCGATCTGCCAGCCGGAATGGTCGCCGAACGGCTTGCTGCACTTCGTTTCCGACAGCAGCGGCTGGTGGAATCTGTACCGCCTGCACGGCGCCGACATCGAGGCGCTGTGCCCGATGGAAGCGGAATTTGCCACGCCGCACTGGACCTTCGGCGGCAGCATGTACGGTTTCCTGTCCGACGACGAGATCGTCTGCACGTATATCCAGGCCGGCATCAGCTACCTGGCGCAATTGAACGTGGCGGCGGCCAAGCTCGAGCCGATACCGCACCCGTACCAGGAAATCCGCGAGCTGCGCGTGGGCCCCGGCTTCGTCGCGCTGCTGGGCGGCAGCCCCACCATTGCGCTGGAACTGGCGCGCATCGATTTGGCTAACCACGAGCTGGAAGTGCTGGCCCAGTCGATCACGGCCCTGCCTGCGCTCGGCTACCTGTCCGTGCCGCGCAGCTTGAGCTATCCGAGCAACAATGGCCGCACGGCGCACGCCTTCTTTTATGCGCCCACGAATGGCGACGTGCAGGCGCCGGCAGGAACATTGCCACCAGTCATCGTCATCAGCCACGGCGGCCCCACCAGCATGGCCAGCAATACCTTGAAACTGGCGACGCAGTACTGGACCAGCCGCGGCATCGGCGTGCTCGACGTCAACTATGGCGGCAGCAGCGGCTTCGGCCGCGAATACCGCGACGCGCTGCGCGGGCAGTGGGGCATCGTCGACGTGGAAGACTGCATCGCCGGCGCGCGCTACCTGGCCGCCAACGGCCTGGCCGACCCGGAGCGCCTGATCATCCGCGGCGGCAGCGCGGGCGGCCTGACGACCCTGTGCGCATTGACGTTCCACGACGTCTTCAAGGCGGGCGCCAGTTACTATGGCGTATCCGACCTGAAGGGCCTGGACAACGATTCGCACAAGTTCGAATCGCGCTACACCGACTACCTGATCGCTTCGCAGCCGCAAGCCGAGGCGCTGTACCGCGAGCGCTCGCCCATCCACCACACGGATAAATTGTCGCGCCCGATGATCTTCTTCCAGGGCCTCGATGACAAGGTGGTGCCGCCGCAGCAGTCGCAGTTGATGGTCGACGCCCTGCAGGCGCGCGGCGTGCCCGTCGCGTATGTGCCGCTCGAAGGCGAGGGCCACGGCTTCCGCAAGGCGGAAAACATCGTGCGCACCCTGGACGCGGAACTGTATTTCTACCAGCGCATGTTCGGCCTGCCCGTGGCGGCCGGCGAGCCTCCCGTGCATATCGCCAATTTGCCCGCATGACCGAGCAAAATGTCGACCAGCATCTGCTGGACGAGTTCGCCGCACTGGAGCAGCATGAGCAGATGATCCTGGCCCTGCTGGCGATCACGGGCGAACCGGTGGGCAAGCATGCCGTGTACGAACACTTGCAGCGCGCCAATGTCGTCGAACCGGACGGCACGCCGTTTTCCCTGCTGGTGGTGACGAACATGCTGCTGCGGCTGACGCGCCTGGCGCTGGCGTCGGAAATCGTGGGACGGGGCTTTGCCTGCGAAGCGAGGCTGCGCTGGCCCGCCATGCGCGCGGCCATCGAGCACCTGGTGTTTCGCGACCTGTGCCAGGCCATCGAGCTGATCAATCCCGTGCGCCGCAACTGGGATGGCTATGTGGAGCTGCGCAGCTACCGCCAAGGCGTGGCGCGCCTGCGCATCGCCCTGCTGCGCAATGACGAGGTGCGTCACGTGGCCGCCATCCTGGCCGCCTGCATGGCGTGCTATGAAGCGCAGCAGCTGCATCCGCTGATCGAAATCTTCGGTCGGCCGTTCGAGCCGGAAATGTTGTCTTTCGTCATGCCGCAACTGCAGGATGACATCCTCGCCGTGCTGCTGGGCAATGCGCCGCGCGAGCCGGGCACGGCGCACGCCATCCGCGCGTACGCGCGCGCCCACCACGCGCGCCAGGCGGCGGCCGGCGACCATATCGGCGCCGCCCTGCCGCTGGCCCTGGCCGAAGACGCCCTGCTGTGCGGCGAACTCGACGCGGCTGCGCGCTACCTGGCAGGCCAGCAGGGCCCGCAGGTGCTGTTTCTCGACAGCGGCATCGCCCTGTTGCGCGGCGAACATGCGCACGCCGTGGCGGGCTTCGAGACGGCCTTGAAGGGCTTGCGCAAGGAAACAGGCAAGCGCAAGCTGTGCTTCACGGGCATCGGCGGCCACTTGTACGTGCTGGCCTTGCTGCGCAGCAACGACGCCAAGCTGCTGAAAAGCGCGGAAACTTACCTCGATATCGCCCTGCACGCGCAACCGAACCACGACAGCATCGTCTACCAGCAACTCAATACCCTGCGCCTGGTGCGCGCCGGCGTGCAGCTGGCGGAAAGCATCCCCACGCGCAGCTGGGAAACGGCACTGCAGGCACAGCTGTTCCAAGCCTTGTTGTACTACTGGCTGGCGCTGCCGCAGTTGAGCGAACGCAAGGATCAGCTGCGATCGCTGGTGCAGCAAGCCGATACGGCCGGCTACGATTTGATCGCCGCGCAGGCGGCCGGCTTGCTGGGCTTGATGGGCGAGCCGCAGCAGGAGCGCTATGCGACGGCCAAGCGGGCGCAACATGGCTTGACGGACATGGCGCCGTGGTTCGAGCGCCAGGAAGCGTGGCAGCGCCAGCTGAGCGCGCTGATCAACCTGCAGCAGAACGCGCCCGCCGAGGCGCTGGGCGGCGTGTCGCGCCTCGTGTGGCTGGTGGCGTTCGACCCGCGCTTCGGCCTGACGGCCGTGGAGGTGCGCGAGCAGAAGCGCGACGCGCGGGGCGGCTGGAGCAAGGGTCGCGCCATGGGCTTGAAACGCCTGGCCGAGGAGGCGGGCGACATCGATTTCCTCACGCCGCAGGATGCGCGCGCGGCGGGCAGCATCGCGCCTTTTAAACAATATTATTCGTCGGCGCCCCGCTATGAAGTCGAGCTGGACAAGGCAGCCGTCTTGCTGGTGGGCCACCCGCTCGTGTTCTGGCTCGATCACCCCGACACGCGCGTGGAGCTGATCGCCGGCGCGCCCGAGCTCCTCATCAAGTCGCACGAGGGGCAACTGTGGCTGGGCATGCAGCCGCCATTGCCCGACAACGGCAGCAATGTCGTGGTGCAGCGCGAGACGCCGACGCGTTTGCGCGTGGTGCACATCCTCGACGAACACCGGCGCATCGGCGCCATCGTGGGCCTGGGCCTGTCCGTGCCCCTGCATGCGGAAAAACAGGTGATGCAGGCGATCGGCGCCATCTCGTCCATGGTCACCGTGCAATCGGACATCGGCGGCGGCGCGGGCGATGCGGAAGCGATCACGGCCGACCACCGCCTGCACGTGCACCTGCTGCCCTACCAGCAGGGTCTGAAAATGCAGATTCTGGTGCGGCCCCTGCTCGACAACGGCGCCTATTACGCACCGGGCAGCGGCGCCGAGAGCGTGTTTGCCGATGTGGCGGGCCGGGCCGTGCAAGCGCGGCGCGACTTGAACGCGGAACGCGAAGCGCAGCGCCAGCTCATTGGTCGCTGCCTGGTGCTGGAAGAGGCGGAAGAAGAGCATGGCGAGTGGCTGCTGGGCCAGCCTGCCCTAGGCTTGCAACTGCTGGTGGAGCTGCAGGCGCTGGACCCGGACGGCATGGTATTGGCATGGCCCGAAGGCGAAACCATGCGCGTGTCGAAACGCATCGACAGCGGCCAGATGCGCCTCAACATCAAGAGCGAGAAAGACTGGTTTGCCGCCAGCGGCGAAGTGCAGATCGATGAAGACAAGGTGATGGATTTACGCGCCCTGCTCGACTTGATGCAGAACAACAAAAGCCGCTTCGTGGCCCTGGGCGACAACCAGTTCCTGGCTCTGAGCGACGAGCTGCACCGCCGGCTGTCGGAGCTGGCCGCATATGGCGAGGCGCATGCCGATGGCGTACACATCCACCCGCTGGCCGCCTTCGCGCTGGAAGAGCTGGCCAACGACGCGGGCGGCGTGAAGGCCGACAAACTGTGGCGCGAACACTTGCTGCGCCTGCGCGCCCTCGACGACTATCAGCCGCAGCTGCCCAGCACCTTGCAGGCGGACTTGCGCGACTACCAGCTGGCCGGTTTTAACTGGCTGGCGCGCCTGGCGCACTGGGGCGTGGGCGCCTGCCTGGCCGACGACATGGGTTTAGGTAAAACCTTGCAGGCGCTGGCGCTGATCCTGGCGCGCGCGCCGCACGGCCCCACTCTCGTCGTCGCCCCCACGTCCGTGTGCATGAACTGGATCAGCGAAGCGCAGCGCTTCGCGCCCACCTTGAACATCAAATTGTTTGGCAGCGGCGACCGCGCCGACATGCTGGAAACATTGCAGCCGTTCGACGTGGTGGTGGCCAGCTATGGCTTGCTGCAACAGGAAGCCACTATGTTTGCCGGCGTGCGCTGGCATACGATCGTGCTCGACGAAGCGCAAGCCATCAAGAATGGCGCCACCAAGCGCTCGCAAGCCGTGATGGCCCTGCAGGGGGACTTCCGCATGGTGGCCAGCGGCACGCCGCTGGAAAACCACCTGGGTGAATTGTGGAACCTGTTCCGCTTCATCAACCCCGGTTTGCTGGGTACCCTCGATCAGTTTAATTTGCGCTTTGCCGGACCCATTGAGAAAGATCAAGACAAGCGCGCGGCGGCCGGCGCGCGCCTGCGGCTGCGCCGCCTGATCGCACCATTCATCTTGCGCCGCACGAAGACGCAAGTGCTGTCGGAATTGCCGTCGCGCACGGAAATCGTGCTGGAAGTGGAATTGTCGCCGCAAGAAACGGCGCTGTACGAATCCTTGCGCCGCGCAGCGCTGGAAAAACTGGCCATGGTGGAAGGGCCAGCGTCGAAGAAGGCCATCCAGATCCTGGCCGAGATCATGAAGCTGCGCCGCGCCTGCTGCAACCCGCAACTGGTGGCGCCCGAGCTGGGCCTGGCCAGCAGCAAGCTGGCGGCGTTCGCCCAGTTGTTGTCGGGCTTGCTGGAAAACCGCCACAAGGTGCTCGTCTTCAGCCAGTTCGTCGACCATTTGACCCTGATCCGCCAGCACCTGGAGCAGCATGGCGTCAGTTACCAGTATCTCGATGGCAGCACGCCCATGCAGGAGCGCAAGCGCCGCGTCGACGCCTTCCAGGCGGGCGAGGGCGACGTTTTCCTCATCAGCCTGAAGGCGGGCGGCATGGGCATCAATCTGACGGCGGCCGACTACGTGATCCACATGGACCCGTGGTGGAACCCGGCCGTGGAAGACCAGGCGTCGGACCGGGCCCACCGCATGGGGCAATTGCGCCCCGTCACCATTTACCGGCTGGTGGCGAAACATACGATCGAGGAAGGCATCGTCGAATTGCATCAGCACAAGCGCGACCTGGCCGACAGCCTGCTGGAAGGCAGCGACGCGGCCGCGCGCATGTCGGCCAATGACATGCTGGGCATGCTGCAGGAGGGGTTGAAGCAATGAGATTGAAAAAATGAGCGGCGCCACCGCGTTCCATGCGATGATCGTTTTTCCCTGTTTTGATGCCACGCCATGACCGACTATATCGCCACCAGCGCCGGCCAGCGCGCCACCTTTTTGTGCGGCAAATCCTGGACCGCCTACGTCAGCACCTTCCTCATCGCCGTGCTGCTGTTCTTTGCCGCCCTGCCGCTGGCCTTCAAGTACAACGCGCGCGCCGCCTTCGTCGTGCTGATCGGCTCGGCCCTGATCGTCGGCTACCGCCTGCTGACCATCCGCAGCTATCAGCTGTACTACGACGAAGCGGGCGTCTGGCTGGCGTCCGGCATCTTGCCGTGGAAAAAGAAACTGACGGGCGTCAAATGGCGCGACATGGATGAAGCCGTCTATGAAACGAACTTCTGGAGCTGGCTGTTCCAGTCTTATACGGTACGAGTCAGCCAGCGCTACACGCAGGAAACGGAAATCCACGCCACCGGCATGGCGCGCGGCAAGGATGCCGTGGCAGCCATCAATGCGCGCCACCAGGAATTGCTGCACGGCAGCGCCATTGTCGTCTAGCGCCGCGCACTCCCGGCGCAAAAAACTGCGCAGCGGCGGCAATTAATGCTAATCTTTGGGCCGCCCAGGCAAGCAAGGCCAACCTTTCAATAGTTGTTTGTTACTTATATTATCAGTTTATTATTTTCTGATCAGGACAAACAGCAAAATATTCAAGAGATAAACTATGCTGATAAAAAATAAAGTTGCGCTCGCCGCATTGATGATGGCCTTTACCCTGACACCGGCCAGCGCCGCCAAGAAGCCGCAGAAGCAAGGCAAGGCCAGCACCAGCAGCAGCAAGAAAAAAACCGTCGGCAAGAAGGCGGCCGTCGTCAGCGCCGCCACGGCAGCCACGGTAGCGGCCGTCGCCAGCGAGAACAGCAGCGACCGTTCCATGAATAACCTCAGCGGCCAGTTCCTCACGGCCCTGTGGCGCCTGGACCCGGAAAGCGCGATTTCGGTCGGCAAATACGATGGCGCCGCCAACCTGAGCATTCCCGACGCGGCCAGCCGCCAGAAGCAACTGGCCTTCATCGAAGAATGGCTCGGCAAATTCGGCAAGCTGAATGCGAGCAAAATGTCGGACAAGCAACGTACCGACCTGGCCCTGCTGACGAATAAACTGCAATCGGACCGCTGGTATCTGACCACCTTCCGCGAATTCGAATGGAATCCCGCCCAATACAACGTGGCCGGTTCCATCGACTTCATCCTGAACACGGAATACGCGGCCCAGCCGCAGCGCCTGCGCACCTTGCTCAAGCGCATCGCCACCGTGCCGCAATACTATGCGGCCGCGCGCGCCAGTATCACTCACCCCACGCGCGAACACACGCAGCTGGCCATCGCCCAGAGCGCCGGCGTGCTCAGCGTGCTTGACGACCTGAACAAGACGGCACAGGGCTCCATCCTGACGCCGGTGGAAAAACAGCTGTACACCGCCCGCATCGCCGCGGCCCGCACGGCCGTGCAAGGCTACGCCGCGTGGCTGACGGAACAGGATGCCGCGCTGGCGCAGAACGGCAACGCGCGCTCCTTCCGCATCGGCAAGGAGTTGTATGAGCAGAAATTCGCCTACGATATCCAGGCCAGCGTGAGCGCCGAACAGATGTACCAGAAAGCCCTGGCCGCGCGCGAAAAGCTGCTCGAGCACATGGATAGCCTGTCCGACGAACTGTGGGTGAAAACCATGGGCGCCACGGCCAAGCCGGCGGACCGCACGGCAAAGATTGGCATGGTGATCGACAAGCTGTCCAGCAACCATGTGGCGCCTGCCGATTTCGTGCCGGAAATCCGCCGCCAGATTCCCGAGCTGCAGGAATGGGTGACCAGCCACAACCTGCTGACGATGGACCCGAAAAAGCCCCTGGTCGTGCGCGAAACGCCCGCCTACCAGCGCGGCGTGGCTGGCGCCAGCATCGAAGCGCCCGGCCCGTATCGCCCGCAAGACCGCACCTATTACAACGTGACGCCGCTCGACGGCGAAACGCCGGAACAGGCGGAAAGCAGCTTGCGCGAATACAACCACTGGATCTTGCAGATCCTGAATATCCACGAAGCCATCCCCGGCCACTACACGCAGCTCGTGTACGCCAACAAGTCGCCATCGCTGGTCAAGTCCATCTTCGGCAACGGCGCCATGATCGAAGGCTGGGCCGTGTATGGCGAACGCATGATGCTCGAGTCCGGCTATGGCAATAACGCGCCGGAAATGTGGTTGATGTATTCGAAGTGGAACTTGCGCAGCGTCACCAATACCATTCTCGACTACAGCGTGCACGTGCAGGGCATGACGGAAGCGCAGGCGCTCGACCTGCTGACGCGCCAAGCCTTCCAGACCCAGCGTGAAGCCAAGGAAAAATGGCGCCGCGTGCAGCTGAGCTCGGTGCAACTGACCAGCTATTTCAGCGGCTACAGCGAAATCATGGACTTGCGCGAACAGCGCAAGCAAGCGCTGGGCAGCAAATTCGTGCTGAAGGATTTCCATGAGCAATTCCTCAGCTACGGCAGCGCGCCCGTGAAAGTCATCAAGGAATTGATGAATTAACTGGCGCTCGCCGTCAGCTTGCAAAGGGCGCCGCGGCGCCCTTTTTGCATGCGTTTGCGCCGCCGCAAACCACTGGCGCGCCGGTCCATTAAGCTCATGGGAAGGCAGGCGCCACCGCACTCCTCACTGGCAATTGCCGATTTTCCTGCTAGGCTGGATACAGGAGCGTCCATGCATATGCCCATCCAGTTCGACACCCTCGATGACGCCAAACGCCTCGCCTCGGCCGGCGTGCCCACCCAGCAGGCGGAAGCGCATGCGACGGCACTGGGTGAAGTACTGGGCTCGGCCGTGGTCGTGCATGGCGAACTGGCGGCGCTGGAGCGCAATCTGCTGGGGGAAATCAAGCTGGTGGCGCAAAAGGTCGATACCAGAGTGGATGCGCTGGAACTGAAATTCGATACCAGAATAGATGCACTGGAGCAAAAACTCGATGCCCGCCTGGAGCGCATGGACTTGCGCCATGGCGCGGACATGAAGCACGTGTACTGGATGATGAGCACCCTGATCCTGCTCAACTTGGGCATCCTCAGCAAGCTGATGCTGCAGTAAGCACACACTCACTTGCGCAACCATGAAAAAGCCGCTGCTCCGGAAGGAGGTCAGCGGCTTTTGCCTGCGTATCTTGCACGTGCCAGCTTGCGTCTAGGACGCTTCTTCCGGCGCCTGGGTAGCCCTGACGAAGATGGGCGCCACCAGCAGGCCCAGCTCGAACAGCAGGCACATCGGGATGGCCAGCGAGAACTGGCTGACCACGTCCGGCGGTGTGACGATGGCGGCAATCACGAAGGCGCCGACGATGATGTAGGGACGCACTTCCTTGAGTTTCGCGATAGTAACCAAGCCCATGCGCACGAGGATCACCACCACCACGGGCACTTCGAAGGTGGCGCCAAAGGCCAGGCACATCGACATGACGAAATCGAGGTAGTTTTCGATATCGGGCGTGACGGCGATCGACGAGGGAGAGAAATCGCTGATGAAGTGGAACACGCGGCCAAACACAAAGAAATAGCAGAAGGCCACGCCGGCCATGAACAGCAGGGACGACGAGATGACCAGCGGCGCGATCAGGCGCTTTTCATGCGTGTACAGGCCGGGGGCGATAAACGCCCACATCTGGTACAGCACCCAGGGCAAGGCGACGATGAAGGCGATCACCAAGGTCACTTTCATCGGCACCAGGAACGGTGAAATGACGCCGGTGGCGATCATTTTCGAGCCGGCAGGCAACGAGGCGATCATCGGCGCAGCGATAAAATCGTAGATATGCGAAGGCCCGGGCCAGTAAAACAGCACGGCGCAGACGACGGCGATACCGATCGAGGCCTTGACCAGGCGGTTGCGCAGCTCGACCAGATGCGAGATAAAGGTTTCTTCCACCGGAGATTTGCTACTCATGAGTAAAAGGAGGAGGAACTGGCGCGCGGACGAAAGCGCGCCACGCGGGCAGCCGCCGACTGCACGTGCAGCTTGCCGCCATGGCGCTGCTTGTACCAGCCGGGGATGGCGGAATTGCGCACCAGCTTCTTGCGGCGGAATTCGCGCGCCTTGCGGGCCAGGTCATCGTTGGTCGCGCGCAGCATGGCTTCATGGGCATCGTGCTGCCCCTCATACGAACTGGCATCGCCGCGCCAGGCGCTTTCCACCTCGGCCAGGTTGCCGGAGATCGAGTTTTCCACGCCATGCATGGATTTCTCCACGCTTTGCTTGACGGAATGGGCCGCATCCTGCACTTCCTTCTGCAGGTTTTTCAGCTCTTCCATTTCAATTTCGCGCGAGACTTCAGATTTCACCTGGTTCAGATAGCGTTGCGCGCGGCCATACAGGGTACCGGCCATGCGCGCCACTCTCGGCAACTTTTCAGGGCCGATGACTATCAACGCAACCACGCCGATGATGGCGATTTTAGAGAGACCGAGATCGATCATAAGCGGACAAGGGCTGTTACCGGACGAGGCAAGCGCCCCGCCACGCTATCAGAACTTGCTTTTCTCTTTCGTTTCGACGTCGATGGTGCTTTTGTCGGCCACTTGCGATGGCGCAGCAGGAGGGGTGTTGGCTGCCGGGGCGTCATCTTCGCCCTTGACGCCATCCTTGAAGCCTTTGACGGCCTTGCCGATATCACCGCCGATATTGCCCAGTTTCTTGGTGCCGAAGACCAGCATCACAATGACCAGAACGATCACCCAGTGCCAAATACTCAATGAACCCATCACATTCTCCTTGCGGGACGGTGCCCGAATAGCGTCGACCAATGCCGGTAGTATACACGCGAACCCGGCGCGCAGCGAAATCAGTGTTGACCGCGCCAGGGGCGGGGACCGCCGTACACATGCATGTGCAGGTGATACACCTCTTGCCCGCCGTTCGGGCCGCTGTTGATCATGGTCTTGAAGCCCCCGGCCGGCGCGCCATCGGCGTCATACGTGACGGCGCAGCCGAACTCGGCAGCGAGCTTCGGCGCCAGGCGCAGCAGCTTGCCCAGCATCTCCGTATGGCTGTCATCGCAGTCGGACAGGCTGGCCACGTGGCGCTTCGGGATCAACAGCAGATGCACGGGGGCGGCCGGGTTGATGTCCTTGAAGGCCAGCAAGTCCTCGTCTTCATACACGATGGTCGAGGGAATTTGTTTTGCAGCAATCTTGCAAAAAATACAGTTATCCACACACGCTCCAGTAGGTCAGTGTTTGTCTGTTTCGCCGGCGTCGCGCAGCTCATCCTTGCGTGCCGCCTTTTCTTCCAGGCCGGACAGGCCTTCGCGGCGCGCCAGCTCGTCGAGCACCTGCTGCGGCGTCAGGTCGAACTGCGCCAGCATCACCAGACTGTGAAACCACAGGTCGGCGCATTCGTACAAGACCTTCGACGGGTCGTTGTCGCGGCGCGCATCCTTGGCGGCCATCACCGTTTCCGTCGCTTCTTCGCCGATTTTTTTCAGGATGGCGTCATCGCCCTTGGCAAACAGGCGCGCGACATAGGAGGTGGCGGGGTCGCCGCCGTTGGCCAGCTTGCGCGATTCGATCACGGCGGCCAGGCGTTTTAACGTTTCACTCATTTGCTCTTGCTTTCCGCGTAAATCGTCTCGGGGTCTTTCAGGACGGGGTCGGTGACTTGCCATTCGCCCGTTTTCTCGTCGCCTTCGAATTTCTGGAAGAAGCACGAATGGCGGCCCGTATGGCAAGCGATGCCGCCGGCTTGCTCGATTTTCAGCAAGACCACGTCTTCATCGCAATCGAGGCGGATTTCCAGTACCTTTTGCGTGTGGCCGGATTCTTCGCCCTTGTGCCACAGTTTCTTGCGCGAACGGCTCCAGTACACGGCTTCGCCCAGCTCCACCGTGCGCGCCAGCGCGTCGCGGTTCATCCAGGCGAACATCAGCACGTCATTGCTGCCCGCTTCCTGCGCGATCACGGGCACCAGGCCGTGCTCGTCCCATTTGACCTTTTTCAGCCACTTGGCATTGCTTGCTACGATGGTTCCGTTTTGCATGTTCTGTATCCTGGGTACTATTTTATTTACGCCAGGCGCATGGGAATGCCCTGCTGCGCCATGAACTGCTTGGCTTCCTGCACCGTGTGCTGGCCATAGTGGAAGATGCTGGCGGCCAACACGGCGTCCGCGCGGCCCACCTTGATGCCATCGACCAGGTCTTGCAAGCCGCCCACGCCGCCCGAGGCGATGACGGGGATGCTGACGGCGTCGGACACGCCGCGCGTCAGGCCCAGGTCGAAGCCCACCTTGGTGCCGTCGCGGTCCATGCTGGTGAGCAAGATTTCGCCGGCGCCCAGGCTTTCCATTTTACGCGCCCAGTCAAAGGCGTCCAGGCCCGTGGCGGTGCGCCCGCCATGGGTAAACACTTCCCACTTGCCGGGCGACACTTGCTTGGCGTCGAT
Organism: Janthinobacterium sp. SUN100; assembly: GCF_030397705.1. Lineage (NCBI taxonomy): Bacteria > Pseudomonadati > Pseudomonadota > Betaproteobacteria > Burkholderiales > Oxalobacteraceae > Janthinobacterium > Janthinobacterium sp. SUN100. Next base: position 160,585 of record NZ_JAPUBU010000008.1, read on the forward strand.
GGCGACGACGATGCATTGCGAGCCGTGCTTTTGCGACGCCTCGTACACGAGCTGGGGATTCGTCACGGCCGAGGTGTTGATGCTGACCTTGTCGGCGCCCGCGTTGAGCAGCCGGCGCACGTCTTCCACCACGCGCACGCCGCCGCCCACGGTCAGCGGAATGAACACTTGCGACGCCACGGCTTCGATGATGTCGAAGATCAGGCCGCGGTTGTCGCTCGAGGCGGTAATGTCGAGGAAAGTGATTTCATCGGCGCCCTGCTCGTCATAACGGCGGGCAATTTCCACCGGGTCGCCGGCGTCGCGCAATTCCGTGAAATTGACGCCTTTGACAACGCGGCCATTGGTCACGTCCAGGCAGGGGATGATACGTTTTGCAAGCATGATGGTATCCAGATTGTCGCCAGGCCAGGGCGTGCACGCGCACACCCCGGCCGGGCTGGCTTAAACGGCGGCGTCGGTCAGTTCGTCGGCGCGTTCCTGCGCCTGCGCCAGGTCGATCGTGCCTTCATAGATGGAACGGCCGCAGATCACGCCTTCGATGCCTTCGGCCTGGACCGCGCACAGCGCTTCCACGTCGCCGATATTGTGCAGGCCGCCCGAAGCGATGACGGGGATCTTGACGGCTTGCGCCAGCTTGACGGTGGCCTCGATATTGATGCCGCCCATCATGCCGTCGCGGCCGATATCCGTGTAGATGATCGATTCGACGCCGTAGGCTTCGAATTTTTTCGCCAGGTCGATCACTTCGTGGCCCGACATCTTGCTCCAGCCATCCGTTGCCACTTTGCCATCTTTGGCATCGAGGCCGACGATGATGTGGCCCGGGAAGGCGCCGCAGGCGTCGTGCAGGAAGCCGGGGCTTTTCACGGCCGCCGTGCCGATGATGATGTAGGTGATGCCGGCGTCGAGGTAGCGCTCGATGGTGTCGAGGTCGCGGATGCCGCCGCCCAGCTGCACGGGGATTTCCTCGATGTCATTTTCCACGGCGAAATCTTGCACGGCCTTCAGGATGGCCTTCACGGCGCCTTCGTTCTTCGGCTTGCCGGCAAAGGCGCCGTTCAGGTCGACCAGGTGCAGCCGGCGCGCGCCTTGCATCAGCCAATGGCGGGCCATCTCGGCCGGGTCTTCGGAAAATACGGTGGCAAGTTCCATATCGCCTTGTTTCAGGCGTACGCAGTGACCGTCTTTCAGGTCGATGGCGGGAATGAGCAGCATGGTCAGTGTGATTTAGAGTGAGTGAGAGGCGGAAAAAAAGCCGGATAGCTAACGTTAAGGTTGCCAGTGAACGAAGTTCTTGTACAGCTGCAAGCCAGCGGCAGCGCTTTTTTCAGGGTGAAACTGTGTCGCGAAAATATTATCACGGGCGACGGCACAAGCAAACGGCGCGCCATAGACAGTCTCGCCCACCGTGTGCGCCGCTTCTTGAGGTTGAGCAAAATAGCTGTGCACAAAGTAAAAATAGGCGTTGTCGGCGATACCATCCCACATGACATGGGACGCCGTTTGCCGCACTTGGTTCCAGCCCATTTGCGGCACCTTGAAGCGCGAGCCGTCTTCCTGCACCTGGCCGTCGAGCTGGAAGCGCACGACTTTGCCTGGCAGCAAGCCCAAACCGGCCGCATCGCCCTCTTCGCTGCCGTCGAACAACATTTGCTCGCCGATGCACACGCCCAGCACGGGCTTGCTGTCGGCGGCGCGCAGCAGCGCTTCGAGCACGCCCGATTCGCGCAGGCTGCGCATGCAGTCGGGCATGGCGCCTTGGCCCGGCAAGACGATGCGATCGGCGCTGTCGATGTCTTGCGCCAATCCGGAAATGCGCACGTCGGCTTCCGGCGCCACGGCGCGCAGGGCCTGCGCTACCGAGCGCAGGTTGCCCATGCCGTAATCCACCACCACAATTTTATTCATGTTTGATCCCGGAATCTACAATATAGCGAGAGCGGCGTTTACAGGCTGCCCTTGGTCGATGGAATGATGCCGGCCGCGCGCTCGTCGAGCTCGGCAGCCATGCGCAGCGCGCGGCCAAAGGCCTTGAACACGGTTTCGCATTGATGGTGGGCATTCGTACCGCGCAAGTTGTCGATATGCAATGTCACGCCCGCATGGTTGACGAAGCCGCGGAAAAATTCCAGGGTCAGGTCGACGTCGAAGCCGGCGATCATGGCGCGCGTAAACGGGATGTGGTATTCGATGCCCGGGCGGCCCGAAAAATCGAGCACCACGCGCGACAGCGCCTCGTCCAGCGGCACGTACGCATGACCGTAGCGGCGGATGCCCTTCTTGTCGCCGATAGCCTTGGCCACGGCCATGCCCAGGGTGATGCCCACGTCTTCCACCGTATGGTGGTTGTCGATATGCACGTCGCCTGTCGCTTCGATATCCAGGTCGATCAAGCCGTGGCGGGCGATCTGGTCCAGCATATGGTCGAGGAAGGGCACGCCGGTATTGAGCTTTTGCTGGCCCGTGCCATCGAGGTTGAGGGCGACGCGAACTTGCGTCTCATTGGTGTTGCGCGTGATTTCTGCGGTGCGGTTCATGGGAGGCTCTGGCGATAGGCTAAACGAGGGATACCTTGAAGGCATCGTAAAAAAGGGAATTCTCTTCCGGGGTGCTGACGCTGATGCGCAGGCAATTGGCCAGCGCAGCATGCATTTTACTCATATTTTTAATTAAAACCCTGCGGGCAAGCAGTTTTGCGCAAACATCGTCGGAATCAGCCACACGAATCAGAAGAAAATTTGCCTTCGAGGGAAACACGGTCACGCCCGGCAGCTCCGCCAGGCGCAGCGCCAGCGTATCGCGCGCGCTGTTGAGCAGATCCGCCTGGGCATTCAACACATCGAGGTGGTCGAGCGCGAATTCGGCCGCCGCCTGCGTCAGCACATTCACGTTATACGGCGGGCGCACTTTTTCAAATTGCGCCAGCAGGGCCGGCGCGGCCGACATGTAGCCGAGGCGGATGCCGGCCAGGCCCAGTTTCGACACGGTACGCATCACCACCAGGTTCTCGAACTCGGGCAGGCGGCCCATGAAGCTGTGCTGCGCGAACGGTTCATAGGCTTCGTCGACGACGGCGATGCCCGTGTCGCCCAGGGCGGCCAGGATGCGTTCGATGTCGGCGCTGGCAAACAGGTTGCCCGTCGGGTTGTTCGGATAGGCGAGGAACACCAGCGCCGGGCGGTGCTGTTCGATGGCCGCCAGCATGGCCGGCATATCCAGGCTGAAGTCGGCCTGCAAGGGCACGCCGACGAAATCCATGCCGGCGAACTGCGCCGAGCGCGCATACATGACGAAGGCGGGCACGGGCGCCAGCAGCACGGCGCGCTTGCCCGGCTCCTGGTGGGCGCAAGCCATGGCCAGGATGGAAATGAGCTCATCGGAGCCGTTGCCCAGCATGACGTCGAAGCCGGCGGGCACGCCCAGCCTGGCGCAGATGGCCGCCTGCAGGCTGGCGTATGACGGCGGATAGCGGTTCAGCGCCACGCCGGCCAGGCGCGCACCCAGCTCTTCGCGCAGCTGCGGCGGCAGCGGATACGGGTTTTCCATCGCATCGAGTTTGATGTAACCGCTGGCATCGGCTACCTGGTAGCTTTTGACGGCCCGCACATCGGACCGCACGGTGTTGCTGATTAACTGATCGAGGAAAGACATGCTGCAAACACTCCTGATGGAATTAAATGGAGACTAAATGACGACGTCTTCCGGCACGGCGGCGCTGCGCGCCTTGCGGGCCGGCGCTTTTTTCGCGGCGGGCGGTTTTTTCACGGCAGCCGGTTTTTTACTGGCCGCCTTGGCGGCCTTGGGTACGGCGGCGGCGCGGCGCTTGGCCGGCGCCTTCTTCTTTTCCGCCTGCGGCGCGGCCGGTTCGGCCAGCTCCTGCGCCAGCGCCGCCAATCGCTGTTCGATGATGGCGCAGTAATCGGGATTCAGCTCAAAGCCGACGAAATCGCGCCCGCAGCGCTTCGCCGCCAGGGCCGTGGTGCCGCTGCCCATGAACAGGTCGAGCACCACGCCGCCGGGCGGGCACGAGGCCTTGAGCATGCGCTCGATGATTTCGAGCGGCTTTTGCGTCGGGTGGTCGGCCCGTTCCGGGTGTTCCTTGTGCAGGCGCGACACGCTCCACAAGTCTTTCGGGTTGTAGCCCACTTCCAGCCATTTGGCGCCGATGAAAATCGAGCGCGAACGGGCTTTCTTGGTGGCCGCGTCGTAGGCGATGCGCACCGCGTCAAGGTCGAAGTAGTAATCCTTGCGCTTGACGAAGAAGCCGATGGTGTCGTGCACCGATGAAAAGCTGCGCACGCTGCCGCCCATGGACGGCACGCGGCGGTCCCAGATGATTTCATTCATCATCGCCATGCGCTGTTTCAGCATGACGAAGATCTCCGGCGAATAGCGCCAGGTGAGGAAGATATACAGGCTGCCGTTGGCTTTCAGCTTGGGCAGCGCCGCATCGATCCACTGTTCCGTCCAGCGCAGGTAGTCGGCCACCGACTGCTGGTCCGAGGCATTGCCGTAATCCTTGCCCAGGTTGTACGGCGGATCCGTCAGGATCAGGTCCACCGAGCCATCGGGAATGCGCGCCAGCCCCGCCAGCGCATCTTCGCAATAGACCCGGTTGACCCAGTCCGGCTGCTCCGCCATATTCGTCATGGCTGCGGCTTCAGACGCAGTTCGGCGCTGCGCGCGTGCGCCTGCAAGCCTTCGCCATACGCCAGGGTGGCGGCGACGCGGCCCAGGGTTTGCGCGCCCGCTTCACTGACGTGGATGATGGACGAACGCTTCTGGAAGTCGTATACGCCCAGCGGCGACGAGAAACGCGCCGTGCGCGAGGTCGGCAGCACGTGATTGGGGCCGCAGCAATAGTCGCCCAGCGATTCGGACGAAAAGCGGCCCAGGAACATGGCGCCCGCGTGGCGGATCTGCTCTGCCCACTTCTGCGGGTTTTCCGCCGAGATTTCCAGGTGTTCCGCGGCGATGCTGTTGGCGATCTCGCACGCTTCTGCCATGCTGCGCACCTTGATCAGCGCTCCGCGGTCGGCCAGCGACGTGCTGATGGTGGCCTGGCGCGGCATCGTCGGCAGCAGCTTGGCGATGCTTTCCTCGACCTTGGCGATGTAGTCCGCGTCGGGGCACAGCAAAATGGCCTGCGCCAGCTCGTCGTGCTCGGCCTGCGAAAACAGGTCCATCGCGACCCAGTCGGGGTCCGTCGTGCCGTCGCACAGCACGAGGATTTCCGACGGTCCGGCGATCATGTCGATGCCGACGATGCCGAACACGCGGCGCTTGGCGGCAGCCACGTAGGCGTTGCCGGGACCGACGATCTTGTCCACGGCGGCAATCGTCTGCGTGCCGTAGGCCAGCGCGCCGACGGCTTGCGCGCCGCCGATGGTGATCACGCGCGTCACGCCGGCAATCGCGGCGGCGGCCAGCACCATCTGGTTCTTCACGCCATCGGGCGTCGGCACGACCATGATGATTTCGCCCACGCCCGCCACGTGCGCGGGAATGGCGTTCATCAGCACGGACGACGGGTAGGCGGCCTTGCCGCCCGGGACGTATATGCCGACCCGGTCCAGCGGCGTGATCTTCTGGCCCAGCACCGTGCCATCGGGCTCGGTGTAGGTAAAGCCGCGCAATTCCTCGCGCTGGCGTTCGTGGAAGGCGCGGATGCGCTGCGCGGCGATCTGCAACGCCTCGCGCTGGGCCGACGGCAAGCCGTTCAAGGCTGCCTGCAATTCGGCTTGCGAAATATCAAACGCCGCCATTTCCGCCGCGCCGCCATGCGGGATGCGGTCGAAACGGTTGGTGTATTCCAGTACGGCGGCGTCGCCGCGCGTTTTCACATCGGCCAGGATTTTTGCGACCGACGTTTCAATCGCTGCATCGGTGCCCGCCTCGAACGCCAGCAGCGTATCGAGCGATTGTTGGAAACCATCCTGGCTTGAATCGAGCTTGCGTATCTGTATCGGCATAATCGGCTTTCTGCTACTGAAGGTATCTAGGCTTGCGAAGCGCGTTCAAACGCCTCGATGATCGGCTGCAAGCGCTCGCGCTTGAGCTTGAGCGCAGCCTGGTTGACCACCAGGCGCGACGAAATTTCCATGATGTGCTCGACCTCGACGAGGTTGTTCGCGCGCAAAGTGCTGCCCGTGCTGACCAGGTCGACGATGGCGTCCGACAGGCCCACCAGAGGCGCCAGCTCCATCGAGCCATACAGCTTGATCAGGTCGACGTGCACGCCCTTGGCGGCGAAATGCTCGCGCGCCGTGTGCACGAACTTGGTGGCCACGCGCAGGCGCGCGCCCTGGTGCACGGCCTTTTCATAGTCGAAGCCGGCCTGCACCGCCACCGACATGCGGCAAGAGGCGATATTCAGGTCGATCGGCTGGTACAGGCCTTCGCCGCCGTGCTCGAGCAAGACATCCTTGCCCGCCACGCCGAAATCGGCCGCGCCGTACTGCACGTAGGTCGGCACGTCGCTGGCGCGCACGATGATGACGCGCACGTTCGGATCGTTGGTGGCCAAAATCAGCTTGCGCGAGGTCTCCGGGTTTTCCAGCACCTTGATGCCGGCCGCTTCCAGCAGCGGCATGGTGTCCTCAAAAATGCGGCCTTTCGAGAGCGCCAGTATCAGCTGCGAATTGTCGCCCGTGTTCGATCCGTTCATGCTCGTTCCTTGTTATTTAATGCGTACGATGTTCGCGCCGACGGCCGACAATTTCACTTCCATGCGGTCGTAGCCGCGGTCGAGGTGATAGATACGGTCGATCAGGGTTTCGCCATCGGCGGCCAGGGCCGCGATCACCAGCGACGCCGAGGCGCGCAGGTCGGTCGCCATCACGGGCGCGCCGCGCAGCTGCTTCACGCCGGCGATGATGGCCGTGTTGCCTTCGATGGTGATGTCGGCGCCCAGGCGGTTCATTTCCTGCACGTGCATGAAGCGGTTCTCGAAGATCGTCTCGGTGACGCGGCTGGCGCCATTCGCGATCGTGTTCACCGCCATGAACTGCGCCTGCATGTCGGTCGGGAAGCCCGGGTATTCCGTGGTGCGGAAGCTGACGGGGTTCGGACGGGCCGACATCTCGGCGCGGATCCAGTCGGCGCCGAAGGTCATCGTCAGGCCCATGGCGCGCAGCTTGTCGAGCGCCGCGTCGAGGATATCGGTGCGCACGTTGCGCAGGGTGATATCGCCGCCGGTGGCCGCCACGGCGCACAGGAAGGTCCCCGTTTCGATACGGTCGGCGATCACCGCGTGCGAAGCGCCGTGCAGGGTATCGACGCCCTGGATCACCAGGCGGCTGGTGCCGATGCCGTCGATCTTCGCCCCCATGGCCACCAGCAGGTGCGCCAGGTCGGTCACTTCCGGTTCGCAGGCGGCGTTTTCCAGGATGGTCTCGCCTTCGGCCAGGGTCGCTGCCATCAGCAGGTTCTCGGTGCCGGTGACGGTGATCATGTCGGTGACGATGCGCGCGCCTTTCAGCTTGGCGCACTTGGCGTAGATGTAGCCCGCTTCGATGCGGATCTCGGCGCCCAGCGCCTCGAGGCCCTTGATGTGCTGGTCGACGGGGCGCGAACCGATGGCGCAGCCGCCCGGCAGCGAGACCTTGGCTTCGCCGAAGCGCGCCAGCAGGGGGCCCAGCACGAGGATCGAGGCGCGCATGGTTTTCACCAGTTCATACGGCGCTTCCAGCGTGTCGATGGCGCTGCCGTTGAGAACGACGCGGTCGCCGTCCTGCTGCACTTTCAGGCCAGTCTGGCCCAGCAGCTTCAACATGGTGGCCACGTCGTGCAGGTGCGGCACGTTCGTCAGGTCCAGGTCGCCCGCGGTCAGCAGACCCGCGCACAGGATGGGCAGGGCGGCGTTTTTCGCGCCGGAGATGGCGATGTCGCCGTTCAGGCGGTTGCCGCCGTTGATGAGGAGCTTGTCCATGTGCTTATCCTTGGAATTCTTCAGGTGTCAGGGTTTTCATCGACAGCGCGTGGATTTCTTCGCGCATGCGGTCGCCCAGCGCCGCGTAGACGATCTGGTGGCGCTGGATCAGGCGCTTGCCGGCAAACGCGGGCGAAACGATCACGGCCTGGAAGTGCTGGCCATCGCCCTCCACTTCGAGGTGCGTGCATTCGAGGCCGGCCGACAGATAGCCGTGGATCAGTTCTGGAGTGGTGGTCACGATAAGTCCTTGATATTGAATAATGTAGTGATGTGATGTGCCGCAATCAACGGCGCAATGAGTGTCGTAATCAATGTCGCAAACGATAGCCGCTCTTCAGCAGGCGGATCGACGCCAGCGCCAGGATCACGAGGAAGCCGGCGACGATGGACAAGCTGAGCCACGGGCTGACGTCGGACACGCCGAAGAAGCCGTAGCGGAAACCGTCGATCATGTAAAAGAAGGGGTTCAGATGCGATACCGTCTGCCAGAACGGCGGCAGCGAGTGAATCGAATAAAACACGCCCGACAAGAAGGTGGCCGGCATGATCAGGAAGTTCTGGAAGGCGGCCAACTGGTCGAATTTCTCGGCCCATATGCCGGCGATCAGGCCCATGGTGCCCAGCATGGCGGCGCCCAAAAAGGCGAAGACGACAATCCACAGCGGCGCGACAAACGACAGGTCGGCGAACCAGCACGTGATGGCAAACACGCCAAAGCCCACGGCCAGGCCGCGCGCGACGGAAGCGAGTACATACGCCGAGAAGATTTCCCAGTGCGACAAAGGCGTGAGCAGCACGAACACCAGGTTGCCCGTGATCTTGGACTGGATCAGCGAGGACGAGGAATTGGCGAACGCGTTTTGCAGCACGCTCATCATCACCAGGCCGGGAATCAGGAAGGCCGTGTAGCTGACGCCGGGACTCGGCTCCACGCGGCCGTCGAGCACGTGGCCGAACACCAGCAGGTACAGCATCGACGTGAGCACGGGCGCGGCCACGGTTTGCGTCGCCACTTTCCAGAAGCGCAGCGTCTCTTTGTAGACGAGGGTGCGAAATCCTGTCGAAATCATACGGTACCTTTATCCATGATCTGCAAGAAGATATCTTCCAGGTCGGCTTGTTGCAATTGCATTTCATCGATCTCGGCGCCCGCTTCGCGCAGGCGGGCGAGGATTTTTTCGACTTCGCTGTATTCGTTGACGCGCAGGCTGAACTTGTTCGGCGCCTGCTGTTCTTCCGGGTGCAGCACCAGGTGCTGCAAGTCGGCCGGCAGGCTGCCATTCTTGAGGTGCAGCTGCAGCTGCGAGCCGGCGATGCGGCGGATCAGGGCCGACATGGTGTCGAGCGCCACCACCTTGCCGGTTTTCAGCATGGCCACGCGCTGGCACATGGCTTGCGCCTCTTCCAGGTAGTGCGTGGTCAGCACGACCGTGTGGCCGCCTTCGCGGTTCAGGCGCGAGATGAACTTCCACAGGGTCTGGCGCAGTTCCACGTCGACGCCGGCCGTCGGCTCATCGAGCACGATGACGGGCGGCTTGTGCACCAGCGCCTGGGCCACGAGCACGCGGCGCTTCATGCCGCCGGACAGGGCGCGCATGTTCGTGTCGGCCTTGCCGGTCAGGTCGAGGTTTTCCATGACCTCGTCGATCCACTTGTCGTTGTTCGGCAAGCCGAAATAGCCGGACTGCAGGCGCAGGGTTTCGCGCACGGTGAAAAACGGGTCGAATACCAGTTCCTGCGGCACCACACCCAGGTTGCGGCGCGCATTGCGGAAGTCCGTGACCACGTCGTGGCCATGGATCTTGACGGTGCCCGCGTCGGGGCGTATCAGGCCGGCGATGATGGAAATGAGGGTGGTCTTGCCGGCGCCATTCGGGCCGAGCAGGCCGAAAAACTCGCCTTCTTCGATGGCCAGCGACACGCCGCCCAGCGCCTTGAGCGATTTATAGCTCTTTTCTACATTCGTTATTTGAATTGCGGTCATGTGCTTGTTTCAAGTGTAATGCGTCTGGTGTGATGCGCCAGTTGCCGGTGCAATGCAGGCCGGCTGGCCGGTGCAGGGCGCCCCTTCCGCAGAGGGTGGCGCAACAGTCAATTATAGTTGGAAACTTCGTGGAACACTTGGAGATCAATCCGACGGCGCTGCTGGCCTGCCGGCTTGAAAGCTACTGCTGATGCGGGGAGTGGGACAGGATCAATGATGATGCAGGTCGGACGGGCTGCGTTCGGCGTGACCGCCGGCGCTGGCGCAGTCGTCGGTCGTCAACGTGCTCGAAACGAGCGAGCAGACGCCATACAGCTTGGTGAGGTTTTTCAGGTTGTCCGGCAGGTTTTTCAGCTCCAGCACGCCGCCGGCATCCTGCGCGGCGCGCTGCCACGTCAGCATGACGGAGACGGCTGCCGAATCGACGGCCTTGACGTTGCGCAAGTCAAACTTCGTCTGACCCGAGCGGATGGCGTCCAGACCCTGCTCCAATGCCGAAGTGGCATTGTGCACGGTCAGGGAAGTCAGGGACTGCAAGGTGTCGAGAGAGTCGGGCATGGCGTCGGGCTGCGCTGGTCTGGAGCTGGGTCAGGAGCTATATGATAGCCGATTATTTGGCTTTGGCAGCGGGACGGCTGGCCAGGGCCTTGTTTTTTGCCTGCAAGGTCTTGATCAGGCCATCGATGCCGCCCTTGCTGATCTCGCTGGCGAAGCTGCTTTTGTACGTTTCCACCAGCCACGCGCCCAGCACGTTGATGTCATAGATCTTCCAGCCGGATGGGGTTTTCGCCACGCGGTAGTTCAGGGGCACGGGTTCGCCGCGCGCCACGTTTACCTGCGAGCGCACTTCCACTTCCGTGTCGGCCGGGTCGGCGCGCAGCGGCTTGAATTCCACGGTTTCGTTCTTGATCTGCGACAAAGCGCCCGAATACGTGTAGATCAGCAGGGTGCGGAATTCGCTGGACAGCTGTTTTTGCTGGTCCGGCGTGGCGTCGCGCCAGAAGCGGCCGGCGGCCAAGGCCGTCATGCGCTGGAAATCCACGTACGGCAGGATCTTGCTTTCCACCAATTCGGTGACGCGCTTGATATCGCCAGCCTGGATGGCCTTGTCGTTCTTGGCCGTCTCGATCACGTCCTGGCTGATGCGTTTGACCAAGACGTCCGGCGCTTCCACGGCGGGAGCGGCCTGGGCGGCGGTGGCAAAGGCGATGGTGGCCATCGCCAGCAGTTGTTTCATCAATTTCATGGTTCTACCTTTCATGGTGTTGCTATGCACCGGCTGGCGTCGATCGCAGCCGTGGTGTTTCTTTACCGCAGTTTACTCCTGAGGCCTAGCCTGGGAAGCCACGGTATTGCTACCAGATGTTACGAGGTCCGCCGGCGCCACATCGGCCGCGGCCGTCGCAGGCGGCGTTTCCGCTGGGACAGGCTGCGGTTGCGCCTCATAGGCCGGCTCGTAATCGCTGGTGTCGTTTTTTGGCACTTTGCGGTCGCGGCGGTCCGTATCGCCATCGAAAACCTTGCTTTCGCGCGCCTGCAGGAAGCCGTCGCGGATGAATTCATAACGGTCCAGCGCGGCCGCTTCCATCAGGTTGGTCGCGTCGAGCAGCGCGGCGCGCTTGTCGACGACGCGCGTCACCGTGCCGATATTGCGCACCGAGACAGGATCCTTGTAGCGCCATGGGTCGCCCGTGATATCGAGCGGCAGGGCCACCGTGTCGCGCACGGTCGATGGGCCCAGCAGCGGCAGCATCACGTACGGACCAGGCTGGACGCCATACCAGCCCAGGGTCTGGCCAAAGTCTTCGTTATGCTTCGGAATGCCCGCCTGCGACGCGATGTCGATCAGGCCGAAGATGCCGAAGGTCGAGTTCATGCTGACGCGCACGACGTCTTGCAAGCCCGCCTCACCCTTGCCTTGCAGCAAGTTGTTCACGGCGCTCCACACATCGGACAAGTTGCCGAAGAAATTGCCCACGCCCGTTTGCACGAACGATGGCGTGACGGTCTTGTAAGCCGTGGCGACCGGTTTCAGGGCCACCTGGTCGACGGTATCGTTGAACTTGAACATGGCGCGGTTGTAACCCTCGAGCGGGTCGCGCGGATTGGTGCCGGTGGCGCAAGCGCTCACGCTGGCGGCGATGGCCAGGGCCAGGCCGATACGCGCCAGGCTGCCTTGGGATTGTTTGGTCGACTCGCTCATTTGCTGTCCTTTCCTTCCGCTGCCTTGCTGTAGATGAACTGATTGATCAGGTCTTCCAGCACTGTGGCCGATTGAGTACGGGCGATCTTGTCGCCCTCCGCCAGGTTCGCCAGATCGCCGCCTGCTTCCAGGCCGATATATTGCTCACCCAGCAAACCGGCCGTCAAAATCTTGGCCGAGCTGTCTTTCGGAAATTTGTAGCCATCTTCGATGTCGAGTTTCACCAGCGCCTGATACGTCTTGTCGTCAAAGCGGATTTCCGCCACGCGCCCCACCACCACGCCAGCGCCCTTGACGGGCGCCTGCGGCTTGAGGCCGCCAATATTGTCGAACTTGGCACTAATGGTATACGTCTTGCTGAAAGACAGCGAGCTCATATTGCCGGCCTTGAGCGCCAGAAACATCAATGCCGCCACACCCAGCAAGACGAACAAGCCGACCCAAACATCCAAAGATTTACGTTGCATAAACAATCCTAAATAATTTTTACTTGCTGCCGCCTGCGCAACATCTTGCCCAGGCCCGCTGTTTTGTCGCTGATTGGCAATTACTTGCTAAACATCAACGCCGTCATCATGAAATCGAGCCACCACACCATCAACGATGAAATGACCACCGTGCGCGTGGTGGCGCCGGACACGTCTTCCGGCGTCGGCTGTGCCTGGTAACCCTGGAACAGCGCGATGAAGGTCACCGCAATACCGAACACCAGGCTCTTGATGGTGCCATTGCCCACTTCTTTCCAGACATCCACGCCGCCCTGCATCTGCGACCAGAACGAGCCTTCATCGACGCCGATCAGCACCACGCCGACCAGGTAGCTGCCGATGATGCCGACGGCCGTGAAGATGGCGCCCAGGATCGGCATGGCGATCACGCCGGCCCAGAAACGGGGCGCCAGCACGCGCTGGATCGGGTTCACGGCCATCATTTCCATGGCCGACAATTGCTCGCCCGCCTTCATCAGGCCGATTTCCGCCGTCAGCGAGGTGCCGGCACGGCCGGCAAACAGCAGCGCCGTGACGACCGGGCCCAGTTCGCGCGTCAGCGACAGCGCCACCAGCAAGCCCAGCGACTGCTCGGCGCCATACGTGGTCAGGGTGTAATAGCCTTGCAAACCCAGCACCATGCCGACAAACAGGCCGGAGACGGCGGTAATCACCAGCGAGCGGTTACCGATAAAAAACAGTTGCTCAATCACCAAGCGCGGACGGCGCCACAGGCCGCCCGACGAGGCGATGATGATGAAAAACGAACGCACGGCAAAGCCAAGGTCTTGTACCGAATTGCGCAACCATGCTCCGATCGCCGCCAGGAAACGCGCGATCATCGGCCGCCCCCCGCCTGCAAGCCCAGGTCGTCGGCCAGCGACTTGCCCGGGTAATGGAACGGTACGGGGCCATCGGCCTCGGCATTGACGAACTGCTTGACGTACGGATGCGTCGACACGGCCATCTCGGCCGGCGTGCCGTGCGCCACAATCTTGCCCGATGACAGAAAATAGACATAATCAGCGATGGCGAAACACTCCTTCACATCGTGCGATACCAGGATAGACGTGGAACCCAGCGCATCGTTCAGATTGCGGATCAAATTCGCCGTCACGCCCATGGAAATCGGGTCCAGGCCGGCGAACGGCTCGTCATACATGATCAGTTCGGGGTCGAGCGCGATGGCGCGCGCCAGCGCGACGCGGCGGCCCATGCCGCCCGAGATCTCGGCCGGCTTCAATTGCGCCGCATTGCGCAAGCCGACGGCGTGCAGCTTCATCAGCACCAGGGTGCGGATCAGCTCTTCATTCAAATCCGTGTGTTCGCGCAGGGGGAACGCCACGTTCTCGAACGCCGTCAAGTCTGTAAACAACGCGCCGTGCTGGAACAGCATGCCCATCTTGCGGCGCAGCTGATATAGCTCGTCGGTTCCCAGCGTATGCACGATCTGGCCGTCGACATTCACGGCGCCGGAACTGGGACGCAACTGCCCGCCGATCAAGCGCAATACGGTCGTCTTGCCACTGCCGGAGCCACCCATGACGGCCACAACTTTTCCACGTGGGAAATCCATTTGAAGGCCCGATAAAATCGAACGTTCTCCATAGGCAAAGTGTAAATCACGGATCTCAACAAGATTTGGCACGACGAAGCTCACTATTTTAATGGCGTATTGTAGTGCAGAAACGCCAACCTCTGCTGAGACACCCCTCGGGACAGCCCCGTAAAGGGGAAGAATACAACACTAATGAATCGAAAGTCAGATATTGTAGTGGAAATTTGGCCCGCACATCGCGTCCCTGTCCGGCGATGTTCACAGCTGTTGACTTGACAAGTAAAAATAACAAGGGCCACGCCGCATTCCGCGCCGTGGCCCTGGCAAAAAACGAACAATTGCTCGTTAATTAGCGCGGCAGCAGGGAAGCCCCCATCAGGAACTCATCGACGGCGCGCGCACACTGGCGCCCTTCGCGGATGGCCCACACCACCAGCGACTGGCCACGGCGCATGTCGCCGGCGGCAAATACCTTGGCCACCGAGGTCTGGTAGCAGCCGGCGCCGTCTGTTGTCGCCTTGACATTGCCGCGCGCATCCGTGTCGACGCCGAACGCTTCCAGCACCTGTTGTACAGGGGAAACAAAACCCATGGCCAGGAAGACCAGGTCCGCCTTCATCTCGAATTCCGAGTTCGGCACTTCGCTCATCTTGCCGTCTTTCCATTCGACACGGCAGGCGATCAGCTTTTCCACCTTGCCGCCCTTGCCTTCGAAACGCTTGGTGGCCACGGCCCAGTCGCGCTCGCAGCCTTCCTCGTGCGAAGACGAGGTGCGCAGCTTGGTCGGCCAGTACGGCCAGACCAGCGGCTTGTTTTCCTGTTCCGGCGGCTGCGGCATCAGTTCGAACTGGGCCACCGAGGCGGCGCCATGGCGGTTCGACGTGCCGACGCAGTCGGAACCCGTGTCGCCGCCGCCGATCACCACCACGTGCTTGCCCGTGGCCTTGATCTGGTCCTTGAGCTTGTCGCCCGCGTTGACCTTGTTTTGCAGCGGCAGGAAATCCATGGCGAAATGCACGCCTTTCAGCTCGCGGCCCGGCACGGGTAAGTCGCGCGGCTGCTCGGCGCCACCGGCCATGATGACGGCGTCGAATTCTTTTTCCAGGTCTTCCGGGAAAATGGTTTCCTTGGCCCAGTTGTTGACGTGGGCCGGGAAATCCTTGCCCACCAGTACGCTGGTGCGGAACACCACGCCTTCGGCTTCCATCTGTTTCACGCGCAAGTCGATGTGCGACTTTTCCATCTTGAAGTCGGGGATGCCATAACGCAACAAACCACCGACCCGGTCGCTCTTCTCGAACACGGTGACGGCGTGGCCGGCGCGCGCCAGCTGCTGCGCCGCCGCCAAGCCCGCAGGGCCGGAACCGACGATGGCCACTTTCTTGCCGGTACTGAAGCCTGCCGGCTGCGGCGTGACCCAGCCGTGCTCCCAGCCCATGTCGATGATCTTGTGCTCGATCGACTTGATGCCGACCGGATCTTCATGGATGCCCAGGGTGCAGGCCGATTCGCACGGCGCCGGGCAGATGCGGCCCGTAAATTCCGGGAAGTTGTTGGTCGAATGCAAGATGTCGAGCGCTTCGCGGTAAGCGCCGCGGTACACCAGGTCATTCCAGTCGGGAATGATGTTATTCACGGGACAACCCGTGGTGCAGAAGGGAATGCCGCAATCCATGCAGCGCGCGCCTTGTACGGTTGCTTGCGCGTCCGACAGATGCAGCACGAATTCCTTGTAGTTCTTCAGACGCGCGGCAGGCTCCAGATAGTGTTCGTCCTGGCGCTTGAATTCCATGAAGCCGGTAATTTTACCCACGATGTTTCCTTTGTATTTGCTGGCTGGGAGCGGCCGGGCCGCTCCCTGTCATTGCTCTATGCGATTGATCTTGGCTGGCTCAGGCGGCGACGGCTTGGACTTCCATGGCGGCATCGGCAGCCATTTCAATCAGCGCACGCTTGTATTCGTTCGGGAAGACTTTCACGAACTTGCCGCGCGCCGCGGCCCAGTCGTCCAGCAAGACGCGGGCGCGGGTGCTGCCCGTGTGCTTGAAGTGACGCTCGATCAGGCGCTTGAGGATGACTTCATCCGCTTCCGGCACGCCGTCGCGGTGCTGCGTATGCCAGGCGTCGCGGTCCAGATGCTGTTCCGCCGCGGAGACGACCTTGTCCAGGCTGACCATGGCCGTGTTGCACTTGCTGGCAAAGTCGCCCGCCGGGTCATACACATAGGCGATGCCGCCCGACATGCCGGCCGCGAAATTGCGTCCCGTGTTGCCCAGGACCACCACCGTGCCGCCCGTCATGTATTCGCAGCCATGGTCGCCCAGGCCCTCGACCACCGTGGTGGCGCCCGAGTTGCGCACGGCAAAGCGTTCGCCCGCCACGCCATTGAAGAAGGCTTCGCCGGCGATGGCGCCGTACAGCACCGTATTGCCGATGATGATGTTGTCCACCGCCCAGCCGCGGAATTCCGTATTCGGGCGCACGATGATGCGCCCGCCGGATAAACCTTTACCCACGTAATCGTTGCCCTCGCCCACCAGGTCGATGGTGATGCCGTGCGCCAGGAAGGCGCAGGCCGACTGGCCCGCCGTGCCTTGCAGCTGGATGTGGATGGTGTCGTCCGGCAAGCCGGCATGGCCGTATTTCTTCGCCACTTCGCCGGACAGCATGGTGCCCACCGTGCGGTTCAGGTTGCGCACGGGCGAGATGAAGGAGACGCGCTCGCCCTTTTCCAGCGCCGCGCGCGCTTGCGCGATCAGCTTGTGGTCGAGTGCCTTTTCCAGCGCATGGTCCTGGAACTCCACGTGGCGACAGGCCTGGCCATCTGGGGTTTCCGGCTTGTAGAAGATGGCCGAGAAGTCCAGCCCCTGCGCCTTCCAGTGCGAAATCGCCTTCGATTTATCGAGCAAGTCCACGCGGCCAATCAGTTCGTCATACGTGCGGATGCCCAGCTGCGCCATCAATTGACGGGCTTCCTCGGCAACGAAGAAGAAGTAATTGACGACATACTCGGGCTTGCCCGAGAACTTGGCGCGCAGCACCGGATCTTGCGTGGCCACGCCCACCGGGCACGTATTCAAGTGGCATTTGCGCATCATGATGCAGCCTTCGACCACCAGCGGCGCCGTGGCGAAACCGATCTCGTCGGCGCCCAGCAGGGCGGCGATGACCACGTCGCGGCCCGTCTTCATCTGGCCGTCGGCTTGCACGCGGATGCGGCTGCGCAAGCCGTTCAGTACCAGCGTTTGTTGCGTTTCTGCCAGACCCAGCTCCCACGGCGTGCCCGCATGTTTCACGGACGACAATGGCGAAGCGCCCGTGCCGCCGTCGTGGCCGGCGACGACCACGTGGTCGGCCTTGGCCTTGGTCACGCCGGCAGCCACCGTGCCGATACCCACTTCCGACACTAGTTTCACGGAGATCGATGCACGCGGATTGGCGTTCTTCAAGTCATGGATCAGCTGCGCCAGATCTTCGATCGAATAGATATCGTGGTGCGGCGGCGGCGAAATCAAGCCCACGCCCGGCACGGAAAAACGCAGGCTGGCAATGTATTCCGACACCTTATGGCCTGGCAACTGGCCGCCTTCGCCCGGTTTCGCGCCCTGCGCCATCTTGATCTGGATCTGGTCGGCCGAGTTCAGGTAGGCGGCCGTGACGCCGAAACGTCCCGACGCCACCTGCTTGATGCGCGAGCGCATGGAATCGCCTTCCTGCAGGGGAATATCGACGACGATCTGCTCGGCGCCCACGACGGACGCCATGGTGTCGCCCTGGCGGATCGGGATGCCCTTCAATTCCTGTGTGTAGCGGTTCGGATCTTCGCCGCCTTCGCCCGTGTTCGACTTGCCGCCGATGCGGTTCATGGCCACGGCCAGGGTCGCGTGCGCTTCCGTGCTGATGGAACCGAGCGACATGGCGCCCGTGGCGAAGCGCTTGACGATTTCCTTGGCCGGTTCCACTTCGTCGAGCGGGATGGCCTTGGTCGGGTCGAGCTTGAATTCGAACAGGCCGCGCAGGGTCAGGTGGCGACGGCTCTGGTCGTTGATGATTTGCGCATACTCTTTATAGCTGGAGAAATTGTTGCTGCGCGTGGAATGCTGCAATTTCGCAATCGCATCCGGCGTCCACATGTGGTCTTCGCCGCGCACGCGGAATGCGTATTCGCCGCCCGCGTCGAGCTTGTCCACCAGCACGGGATCGTTGCCGAAGGCCAGCGCATGCAGGCGCAGCGCTTCTTCCGCCACTTCAAACACGCCGATGCCTTCCACGTTCGAGGCCGTGCCCTTGAAGTATTTGTCCACCAGCGACTTGTTCAAGCCGATGGCTTCGAAGATTTGCGCGCCGCAGTACGACATATACGTGGAAATGCCCATCTTCGACATGACTTTCATCAAGCCTTTGCCCACTGCCTTGGTGTAGTTGTAGATGGCTTTGTCGCCCGACAAATCGCCCGGCAAGCCGTGCGCCATCTCGACCAGGGTTTCCATGGCCAGATACGGGTGGACGGCTTCCGCGCCGTAGCCAGCGAGCAAGGCGAAGTGGTGGGTTTCGCGGGCCGAGCCCGTTTCCACGACGAGACCGGTGGACGCGCGCAAGCCCTTGCTCACCAGGTGCTGGTGCACGGTGGAGGTGGCCAGCAGCGCGGGGATCGCCACCTGGTCGGCGCAAATGGCGCGGTCCGAGACGATCAGGATGTTGTGGCCCGACTTGACGGCGTCGACGGCTTCCGCGCACAGCGAGGCCAGGCATGCTTCCACGCCTTCCTTGCCCCAGGCCAGCGGGTAGCAGATGTCCAGTTCGTACGACTTGAACTTGCCGCCCGTGTGGGCGCTGATGTTGCGCAAGCGGGCCATGTCGTCAAAGCCCAGCACGGGCTGCGCCACTTCCAGGCGCATCGGCGGATTGACGTTGTTGGTATCGAGCAAGTTCGGTTTCGGGCCGATGAAGGACACGAGCGACATCACCATCGCTTCGCGGATCGGGTCGATCGGCGGATTCGTCACTTGCGCGAACAGCTGCTTGAAGTAGTTATACAGCGGTTTGAGCTTGTTCGACATGACGGCCAGCGGCGAGTCATTGCCCATCGAGCCCGTCGCTTCTTCGCCGGCCACGGCCATGGGCGCCATGAGGAATTTCAAGTCTTCCTGCGTGTAGCCGAACGCCTGCTGGCGGTCCAGCAACGATGGCTGCTCTTTTTCGCCCTGGGCGCGGTCCTGTTTCGCCTGTCCTTCGGCCAGCTTGATCTCGTCGAGCTTGATGCGCACCGAGTTGATCCACGCTTTATATGGCTTGGCGTTGGCGTAGGTGTTTTTCAGTTCCTGGTCGTCGATGATGCGGCCCGCTTCCAGGTCGATCAAGAACATCTTGCCAGGCTGCAAGCGCCATTTCTGGATGATCTTCGACTCAGGAATCGGCAGCACGCCCGATTCCGACGCCATCACCACCAGGTCGTCGTCCGTGACGATGTAGCGTGCCGGGCGCAAGCCGTTGCGGTCCAGAGTGCCGCCGATGTGGCGGCCGTCCGTGAACGCCATGGCGGCGGGGCCGTCCCACGGTTCCATCATGGCCGCGTGGTATTCATAGAAGGCGCGGCGATTGTCATCCATCGTCGTGTGGTTTTCCCACGCTTCCGGAATCATCATCATCATCGCCTGGGCGATCGGATAGCCGGCCATCAGCAGCAGTTCCAGCGCATTGTCGAAGCACGCCGTGTCGGACTGGCCTTCATAGATCAGCGGAAACAGTTTCTGCAGGTCGTCGCCCAGCACGGCCGACTTCATCACGCCTTCGCGCGCGCGCATCCAGTTGAAGTTGCCTTTCACCGTGTTGATCTCGCCGTTGTGGGCGATCAGGCGGTACGGGTGGGCCAGCGGCCATTCGGGGAAGGTATTCGTCGAGAAACGCTGGTGCACGAGGGCCAGGGCCGAGATGCAGCGCGCATCCTGCAAGTCCTTGTAGTACACGCCCACCTGATCGGCCAGCAGCAAGCCTTTATACACGATGGTACGGGCCGACATCGACGGCACGAAGAATTCCTTGCCGTGCAGCAGTTTCAATGCCTGGATGGCGTGGCCCGACGATTTGCGGATCACATACAGTTTGCGCTCGAGCGCGTCGGTGACCATGATGTCCGGGCCGCGGCCGATGAAGATCTGGCGAATCACCGGTTCCTTGGCGCGCACGGTGGGCGACATCGGCATGTCCGTATCGATGGGCACGTTGCGCCAGCCCAGCACGACCTGGCCCTCGATGCGCACGGCCCGTTCGATTTCCTGCTCGCAAGCGATGCGCGATGCGTGTTCCTTCGGCAGGAAGACCATGCCCACGCCGTATTCGCCAGGCGGCGGCAATTCCACGCCCTGCTTGGCCATTTCTTCGCGGTAGTACTGGTCGGGAATCTGGATCAGGATGCCGGCGCCATCGCCCATCAGCGCATCGGCGCCCACGGCGCCCCGGTGATCGAGGTTTTTCAGAATCAGCAAACCCTGTTCGACGATCGAATGGGTCTTGTTGCCCTTGATATGGGCGACGAAACCGACGCCGCAGGCATCGTGTTCATTGGCTGGGTCGTACAGGCCTTGCGCTTTCATGGGCTTCTCCGCTGCATATGACTATCGAAAAACTAGAGTAGTGCAACGCAACAAAAAACTCAACTACAACAATTAGGGTCGGAGTCGAATTAAATTAGATTCTGTCGCTCTAAAAATTTAATAGGGACATAGTCGAAGCAATTTCAATAAAATCGTGGAAAGGAACCATTTTTTGTTTTAAATGCGAATGCTTTTTAATTGGCGGCCGCGTCGGCCACGATTTTGCGGGGACGGCCCCGCTTGGCAGGCAGCACTTGCCGCTGCATTTTCTGCTCCAGCGCCTGCTTGAAAGCGTCGGAACCCAGCGGCCAGCCCTTCAATACAGCCTGTTCCACCACTTTCACCTGGCTGCTGCCCAGGCCTTGCTCGAACAGGCGCAGATACGCCGCCTCGCGGTCGAACGGCGTGTTGCCCAGCGCCCAGTACAGCGCATGGTCGGTGATGACGGGATCGGGACGCACGCCCGCATGGTGGGCATAGCTGGACCAGCTGTAATCGAGCGCCTGGCCCGCCAAGCCCGTTTGCACGGGCACGCATTCCAGGTAGCGGCAGCACGTGAGGAAGAAATTGTCGGGATCGATGACGGACGTTTTGTAGCGTCCCTGCCACAAGGCGCCTTCGCGGCCGTATTTCTGGTTGAAATACGGCACGTAATAGCGTCCCAGCCACTGCATCAGCTGTCCCAGGCCCGTCGCATCGGCCGGCGTGGCCAGCAAATGTAGCTGATCAGGCAATAAAACATAGGCGTGGATGGCCACCTTGAACATTTTCGCCCCCGTTTTCAGCCAGGACAGGAATTGCGCATAGTCCGCCGCGTCCTGGAACACGGGCTGGCGGTTGCTGCCGCGCTGAATCACGTAATGGGGCAGTGCTGGAATGATGAGGCGGGGCAAACGGGCCATGGCAGAATCGGTAAAAAGAAGGCTAAGGCCTTGATTTTACACACTTGCGCGCGCAAGGAACGACTCTGACCCTGTTTTATTTGAAATGCGGAAAAAAGCGGTTGACTCTGTCCCTTTTATTGCGCCGGCCACTTGCGGGCGGCGCAACAAGGTCATCAGGAGAGGTTGAAACTGGCCGACAGGCTGTAGCCTTCGCCATACGCGCTGCGCAGCGGCAAGTCCTGGCCCAGGCCCGTCTTGGCTTTCTTGCGCAAACGATACACGAGCATGTCGACCCGGCGGCCCGCATCGGGATCTTCGCCCCCCATGCCGGCCACGATGACGTCGCGCGGCACGGGGCGGGTGTTGATGGTGAGCAGGTGCAGGAAGTTGAATTCCTTTTCCGTCAAGGCGATGACGGCGCCCATCAACTCAAGTTGGCGAGCGCTTACTTTCAGGGTCCACTTGCCCGGCTCGGGCACGGGATCTTGCGGCCCCACGCGGCGGTCGAGCGCTTCGATGTGCGCCGCCAGTTCGGGGAATTTGATCGGCTTGGTCAGATAGTGGTCGGCGCCCAGGCGCAAGCCCAGGATGCGGCTGTCGAAGGCGACACGCCCCGTCAGCACCAGCACGCCGATTTGCGGATACAGCTGGCGCATGCGGGGGATAACGTTGAAGCCGTCTTCATCGGGCAAACCCAGGTCCAGTACGACCACGCCGACATTGCCATGGCTCAACGCCGTCCACATACCGCCAGCGGAGCTGGTGATATGGACTTCGTGTTCGAGCTCAACGAGGAACTCCGCCATGTCTTCGGCGTAGTCGAGATTGTCTTCGACGATCAGTATTTTCGTCATTGCTACGCCATTCTTCCGTTAGTGAGCACACCGAGGGCAAACCATGCCATGCACTTCTACACCATGATGGACGGCACAATAGGTTTACGTCAAGGAATTATCACGGTTGCCTTCAGCGGAAGCAAGGCTTTTCCTTGTCTAGACAGGAAGCGGCAGCCAAATGCGGAAAAGTGCCCCGCCTTCGGGCAGATTATGCCCCTGCAAACTCCCGCCATGCACGTCCACCACGGCGCGCGCCATGTACAGGCCCAGGCCCGCGCCCGGATGCGTGGCATTAGTTCCACGGCTTCCTTTTTCGAACAATTGCGCCAGTTCTTCTTCCCGCAAGCCGGGTCCCGCATCGCGCACGCACAGGGCCACGCCGCCCTCGGGCACCAGCCTGGCCGACAAGGTGATGGCGCTGCCCGGCGGGCTGAACTTGACGGCGTTGTCCAGCAGGATTTTCAGGCACAGCGCCATGCCGGGCACGTCGCAGCGCAGCCTGGCCGGTAAGTCTTCGTCGAGTTCCAGCTGCACGCGGTGGCTGGCAGGCACGGTGGCGGCCGCCTGCTGCAGCAAAGCCAGCGGCGCGATGCCATCGGCGGCCCGCTCGCGGCCGATGGCCGCCATGCGTTCGGGCGACAAATAGTCGTCGATCATGCCTAACAAACGGTCGACGGCCGTCTGGATTTTCACGTAGCGTTTGCGCGTGGCCTCGTCCGCCTCGGTGGACGTCGAAACGAGACGCTGGATGGCGCCGTCGATGGTGGCCAGCGGCGTGCGAAATTCGTGCGACAGCATCGAGGCGAAGCGCTTCTGCTCCTTTTCCCGCTCGGCTTCCTGCGCCTGGGCGGCGCTGACGTCGCGCAAGGTCCCCGCCAGGGTCACGCCCCGCCCTGCCGCCGCGGGCACGATGGTGGAATGGATTTCCAGGGCCAGTTGGTGACCGTCGGCGTGCGGCAATTCCACTTCGCGCAACAGGGTCAAACGGCTGGCGTCACCGTCGCGCCAGCGCTGCAGCCTGGCCGGCACGTCCGCCGCCAGCCGCGCCGCATGCGCGCGCAAGGCGGGCAAGTCGTATCCCGTCAGGCGCTGCGCGGCGGGGCTGATATAGATCAATTCGAGGGTGGCGGCGTCGAGCAGGAAGGCCGCGTCGCGGCCGTGTTCGGCCAGCAGGCGGAATTGCGCTTCGCCCGCCCGCGCGCGCAGCAAGGCGCGACGCAACTGGACGAAGCGCAGCGCCATGAGGATGACGCCGGCAAGCAGCAGAAGGAGAAAGGGCAGCATGCGTTATACCTGGCAAGAAAGAATCACCAAGTATAAGCGTGCGGCAACGTTAATCCTCCAGCGGGGCGAAAATCTGCTGCAAGTCTTCCTGTGTGAGGGCCATCTTTTGCGATTCGCCTTCGGCCAGGATCGATTGCGCCAGCTCCGATTTCTTTTGCTGCAGCAGCTGGATTTTTTCTTCCAGCGTGCCCTTGGCGATCAATTTGTAGACGAATACGGGCTTGTCCTGGCCGATGCGCCAGGCGCGGTCCGTGGCCTGGTTTTCCGCCGCCGGATTCCACCACGGATCGTAGTGGATGACCGTGTCGGCCGCCGTCAGGTTCAGGCCCACGCCGCCCGCCTTCAGGCTGATCAGGAAGATCGGTACGGCGCCCTGCTGGAAGGCCGCCACTTGCGCGCCCCGGTCCTTCGTTTCACCCGTCAGCAAGGCGTAGGGAATGTCGCGCGATTCCAGTTCTTCCTCGATCAATTCCAGCATGCTGGTAAATTGCGAGAAGACGAGAATCTTGCGCCCTTCGTCGAGCAAGTCTTCCACCATCTGCATCAGGTCGAGCAGCTTGGCCGAACCGGCCGACTGCTTCTTCGCCGGCAAGGATTTCACGAGGCGGGGGTCGCAGCACACTTGCCGCAGTTTCAGCAGCGCTTCGAGGATGACGATCTGGCTGCGCGCCACGCCCTTCTTGTCGATTTCTTCGCGTACTTTTTGATCCATCGCAAGACGCACGGTTTCATACAGGTCCCGCTGCGGCCCCGTCAATTCCACCTTGCGCACCATTTCCGTTTTCGGCGGCAATTCCTTGGCCACATTGTCCTTCGTGCGGCGCAGCAGGAAAGGCTTGATGCGGCGATTCAAGAGCATGCGGCGCAGCGGATCATCCTGGCGCTCGATCGGATGGCGGAACTGGGTGTTGAACGTCTTTTCGTCGCCCAGCAAGCCCGGCAGCAGGAAGTGGAATTGCGACCACAGCTCGCCCAGGTGATTTTCCAGCGGCGTGCCGGACAGGCACAGGCGGTGGCGCGCGCGCAGCAGGCCCGCGCTTTGCGCCGCCTTGCTGCGCGTATTCTTGATGTAGTGCGATTCGTCGAGGATGACGAGATGGAAATCGTGCTCGCGCAAGGTTTCCTCATCGCGCGGCAACAGGGCGTAGGTGGTCAGCACCAGGTCGCATTGGTCGATCTGGTCGAATTGCTGGGCACGGTCCTTGCCTTGCAGCAGCAATACCTTCAAGCCGGGCGCAAATTTTGCCGCCTCGTCCTGCCAGTTGCCCATCAAACTCGTCGGTGCAATCACCAGCGCCGGATGCGTCAAACGGCCCGCCTCCTTTTCCACCAGGATATGCGCCAGGGTTTGCACGGTTTTTCCTAAGCCCATGTCATCGGCCAGGATGCCGGCCAGGTCGTGATCGCGCAGGAATTGCATCCACGCCAGGCCATCGGCCTGGTAGTCGCGCAGGGTCGCCTGCAGGCCGGCTGGGGCCGCCACTTTTTCCACGGCGCCGAACTGGCTCAGCTTGCGGCCCATGGCGCGCAGCTGCTCGCCGCCCGTCCACTGCATGTCCAGGCCGCGCGCCAGCTCTTCCAGGCGCGCCGCATCCAGGGTCGACATGCGCACCGCATGTTTGATCTTGTCGCTGAAATACAGTTCCCCCAGCGTGTTCAGGATGGGACGCACCCTGCCCCACGGCAGGGCCACGCGCGTGCCATCCGACAAGGTCGCCAGCATCTGGTCATCGTCCGCATGCGCCTCGATGACTTTCGGGTTGAAATCGTTGGGCGCATTGCGGATCAGCTGCACCAGCACGGGCAGCAGCGGCACGCGCTCGTGGTTGACGACGATGCCCAGTTCCAGCTCGAACCAGGCGTTGCCGCTGTCCGGGTCCTGGTCGTCGATTTCCGCGTACCAGTCGCCCACGTCGCTCACATCGTAGCGGTACTTGGCCGTCTTTTCCACGATCCAGCCCTGCGCCAGCAAGGCGTCGATGCCGGACTCGGCAAAACGCAGCCATTCCGCCTGGGAAGGCAGTTGCAAGGCGCCCTTCAAGCCGCTCAAGGGGGCCGAGCCCGGCTTCTTGAATTGCAGCTCGGCCAACGTCGCCAGCGCGCGCGCTTCATCGACCGTGTTTCTCTGGATAATTTCCGTCACATCGCCCACTTGCCGCACCACGCGCTGCGACGGGTCGAACGAGACTCTTTCGCCATCGTAGTCATAGGACAGCACGGCGAAGTCGCTCCAGCGCTGCGCGCCGCCATCGGCCAGCATGGCGCTGTCTAACAGCAAGACCGGTTGCGCCGGCACATCCTTGCGCAAGCGCTGCGGCAACGGTTGCGGCAGCGGCATCAAATGCTGCAAGCCTTGCGCCAGCAGCAGTTGCGACACGCGCACCTTGTCGTTCGCGTTCAGGGGCGGCGCCTGCGCCACCAGCGCCTGCAAGTCGGCCAGGGAAATGTCGGAGCCGCCCTGGTTCAGTTCCAGCACGCCGCACGACAGGTTGTCGATGTACCACGGCGGGTCCGTGGGCAGCATGTAGTCGATCTGGTCGGCGCCATGGTGCTTCGCGCCTTCCGGCGGGTCCACTTGCCAGCCCAGGCGCATGGTCTTGCCTTCGTCGCGCCAGAACAGGCGCGCGGGACGCACGGGACCTTCCTTCAACGGGTACACGAGGCCATTGCCGACATCGGCCCAGGAATTAGCCCACAACAATTTATCCTGCTCGGCCAGCATTTTCAGCAGGGCCGCGCCCACCTTGCCCTTCGGCTCCGTGGCGCTGCCCGTCTGCGAATTCTGCCCGCTGCGCATGGCCACGAAGAAACGCACGAGGTCTTCGTCGGCTGGCGTCAGGAACGTGGGGGGCGCCGACAGCAGGGAAAAGATTTCGCTGATGGGGGACGCCGCCGCCACGTCGCCATTCGGCCGCAGCCGCGCCTTGTACAGGCACAGGGCCACGTGGCGGCCACCGCTGGTGGGCGCCAGCACGTAGATCAATCGATGCTGGTTGAGTTTGGGGTCCGGTTCGGCAATGCTCAGCACGGCTTTCGGATGGGCGGCTGCCTCCACCCGCTGCAGCCAGGTGGCGACGGCATACGGCAAAGGCGCTCCCGGCGCGCTGGCCGGGGCAACTGGGGTTTCACTGGTTTCGTCGCGGGTAAAATCCATGGGGCGCATTTTTGTGTAAAGGTCGTATCCAAATCGGCAACAGGCAATATTATCCGCCATACAGCCGTTGCTGGCTTGATTCACACACGCTCTTTGAGCAGTTTTAATGCGCGATGCCTAAAAAATAAGTATTTAATACGACACTTGGGACCCGCAGACGGCAAAAAAGGCCCGTCATGGGCCTTTTTTACCGCCGTTGGCCCGCTTGTCAGGCCGGCACAGTTTCTTCTTCTGCCACGTTGACGGCTTCGACCAGCGGTGCGGTGCTCGTATCGGCCGGCGTAAAGTTGCGCAAAAACAAGAAGAACTGACCCATCATCTGCGTCCACAGTTGCAGATTGATATTCAGGTACTCACGGCTGACGCCGCCGGCGACCAGCACATCCATTTCCAGCACGACGAAATCGCCATGCTGGGCCACGCGGGCAAAACGCTTGCTGCGGTGCCATTCGGCCAGCAAGCCGGCCGGCAAGTCGCCGCCCTGCACGCGCAGCGGGCAGCTCAGGGTCAGATCCGCATACTGGCCAGGCGATGCTTCATTGCCCCACAGCACCTGAAAGCCGATGCCATGGCTGGCGCTGTGCAGGCGCACGACACCGTCGTGTTCGATGCTGGTGACGGCGCAGCCGGCCGCCTTGATGGCCTCGGCCGTTTGTTCCGCATTCAGGGTGGTCAGCAAGCTATTCGTGTTTTCCATCGTCATTCCATTCATTTCGAAAAGTAAAATTATTGGGGGGCCGGCGCGGGGGCGGCCGGCGTTGCTGCCGCTTCCGTTTGACGCGCATCAAAGCGGCCCTGATACAGCTGGTCGCCGTACTGCTGGGCGATTTGCTCCAGCTTGACCCGGCTTTGCGCGGCGAACGGCTGGCGCGCCTTCATGACGTCCAGCACGTTCAGCGACTCGTACGCTTGCAGGATTTGCTGCCCGGCCGCATACAGCTGGGCATTCTTGCTTTCGCAGCGCGCCAGGGCGCCCCGCTGCGACGCCACTTCGCCGTCGAGGCGCACACGCTCCGCTTCCAGCTGCTTGCCCGTGGCGGCCAGCTGTTCGCTGGCCTGGCGGTACTGCGCCAGGCTGGCGCTTGCCTCTTGCGCGGCGGCGGCGCTGCGCTGCTGCTGCTCGCCCAGTTTTTCCCGTTGCGCGCGCTCCTGCGCCAGTTGCGACTGGCTGCGCGCCAGTTCCTTTTTCAAGCCATCGCTGGCAGGCGCAGCGACGGGCGCCGCCTTGGCGGCAGGTGCACCCTTGGCTTTCAGCAATTCCAGCTCGCCGCGCGTCTGCTGCAATTGCGCCGTGACATTGCGCAACTCGGCGCGCAGGCGCTCTTCCATGCTCTGGCCCTTCTGTCCCTGCGCCTGGGCCGTGCCAGCGGCCAGCAAGCTCAGCAACAGTAGCGGCACGCGCATTTTGTTGGATATCAACATCATGGCTCCTTAAAAACGCGCGTTCAATTCGATTTGCAGGGTGTCGATCGACAGTGCCGAACCGAACACTTCGCGGCTCGACGTCCAGCGGCCGTTCAGCCAGGTATTCTTGTCGAGCGCATACGCGCCGCCCAGGTAGTAGCCGCGCGCATTCGTGCCGCCCAGGTGGAAGGTGGAATCGTTGTAAGCATCAGGCAAGGCATCCGGTTCGATGCGCTTGTAGCCCAGTAAAACGTTCCAGTCGCCGCGCGCCGCCGGGCTGGCCTTGCCCAGGGTCGCCTGCAGCATGTAGGCATTGCCGCCGCTCCGGAAATCGGCTTGCGACACGCCGCCCGTGCCGCCGAAATTGTTCATGATGCCGCCCTTGGCGCGCGCCCACATTTCGTTCTTGTCGTAGGCCATGTTGCGCACATAATCGCCTTCGATGCGCAAGTCCGTGCCGCCGGCCACCTTGCTATCCCAGCGCGCATTCAGGTTGGCCAGGCGGAATTTCGACGCCAGGCCCACGAATTGCGGCTGCGGCGTGTTCGCCGGGTCCAGCGGATTCAGGGCGATATTGCGCAACAGCATCAAACTGTTGCCCTTTTGCATGCTCGACGGACGCGACCAGTCCGTGTTGCAGCCATCGGCGCCCGCATACAGCGCGCACGGCTGCGAATACTCGCCGCTGATGTTGCGGAAGTTGTAGTAGGCCAGCGCGCCGCGCAATTGGTGGTCGCTATTGATCTTCCACGACGCGCCCACTTGCGCGCCCAGCAGCCATTTGTTTTCGCTGGACATTTTTGCCTGGCTGCGGCTAGGCGCATTATCGGACGAATACTCGAGCGGAATCAGGCCCAGGGTACCGAACACGGTGACGTCCTTGCTGTCACCCACCGGTTGCTGCACCTTGGCGGCGATGCCGTCGAAATTAAGTTCGCTGGAAAACAATTCATCGCTGGAAACAAACGGATTGTCGAAGCGGCCCGCCGTCAGTTTCAGCCAGGAAGCGGGCTGGTAGGACAGCCAGGCCTGGTCCAGCCAGATGTTTTTCTTGCCCAGGCCGCCGCCCAGGGTTTGCGTGGTGGACACCGGGCTGTCGTCGTTGCCGCTTGCCAGGCGGATGCCTGCCTGCGTGCTGTCGGAAATGTCGGCCAGGATGCCCAGGCGGGCGCGCGCGCGCAGCAAGTGCTTGCGGTCTTCGCGCGTGTTCAGCAGCGCCGGCAGGGCCAGGTTGGTGTTCGAATTGACGTCGTAGCCGCTGCCGCTGTTGAGCGAGCGCCAGTCGATCTCGATATTGCTGTTGGCCATGTCGTAATAGCGCGATTCGTAGCGCGCGCGCACGTCGCCTTCCACGCGGATGCGCTTGGTCCAGGCCGGCGTCTCATTCGGCGCCGCCCAGCCGCCCGCCTTCGCCTCGGCCATGACCTGGCCTTTGATTTCGTCGCGGATCTGCTCGCGCACGGTTTGCGAAATATACGGCACGCGCACGTCGCCCGGCTGCACCTGCGCCAGGGCCGCCGGCGCTGCCGCCGGACGGGCTTGCGCGGCGGCCAGCGCTTCGCTTTGCGCCTGCGCCAGCAGCGCTTCGCCGGCATCCTTGTTGAGGGCGCCGCTCTGGATCAGGCCGCGGATCAGTTTGACCATGGTGCTGTCGGCCGGTGCTTGCGCTTGCACGGCGCCTGCCGCCACGCTCAGGGCCAGGGCAGCGAGCGCCAGCGGAAGGCGGCGCAGGCGCTGTGGGGAAGAAAATAAGGAATTCATTGTTTCTCTCGAAAAAAATTAATATGAATTGGGGGCGCTATGGCCGGCGGCCCTTGATCGACACACGTGCCGGGAAACGCAGCGACGCCGGCGGCCGCTCGTCGGCGCGGAAGTCGCGCACCATGGCCAGCACTTGCTCGTCCGTCTGCGCATTGCCCGTGCCTTGCACCAGCTGCACTTTCGTCGTCTTGCCTTCCGTATCGAGCCACAGGTCGACGCGGATGTCGGCAAACGCCAGCTGGCGCGTGCGCGGATCGCGGGCAAAGGCCAGCTGCAGCGCGTTGGCGACATAGCGGCCATACGATCCCGCGCCGAGGCCGCCGCCACCGCCGCCGCCCGTCATGCCGCCGCCGCGTCCGGCCTGGATGCCGAAGGCGTCGCTGCCGGCCTGCGCCGCGCCATCGATGGTGACTGGGTCGCCCTTGTCCGGCGACGGGCTTTCCGGCGCGTCATCCATGGGCTTGTCGGCCGGCGTCGGTTCCGGCTCGGACACTTCCGGCACCACCTTGTCGGGCGTCGGTTCCGGCAGTTTTTCCGGTTCCGGCGGCGGTGGCGGCGGAGGGGGCAGCATCAGCATCGGCGGGGCCGCCACTTCGCGCTTGGTCGCGGCCGTGTCCGACAGCAAATACCAGACCAGCGCGGCCAGCGCGCCGGCCAGCAGCGCGCCGCCGGCCACGCCGCCCCAGCGGCGCCACCACTGCGCCGCGCCCGACGGTTCCGAGGCAGCCATCTTCATCATGTCGTCACGCTTCACCTTGCGCTCCTCATGCCGGCTTGCCGGTCACCAGGCCCACCTGGTTCAGGTCTATGCGGCGCAGCAAGTCCAGCACTTCGACCACTTTCGCGTATTGCACGGCGGCATCACCGCGCACGATCACGGGGAAGTCGGGCGTCAGGGCCTTTTCCGTGCGCAAGCGCTCTTCCAGCTCGGGCAAGGTGACGGGATAGGCGTCGAGGAAGACCTGGCCCGCGTTGTCGATGGTGATGGCCTTGGTCTTCGGTTTTTCCAGCGCCATGGCCGAACTGGCCTTGGGCAGGTCGACCTTGATGCCGGGAATGCTGGCATTGCTGGTCAGGATGAAGATCACCAGCACCACCAGCAGCACGTCGACGAAGGGCGTGATGTTGATGCCGCCGCTACGCTTGCGGGGGGTAAACTTGGCGGAGGTGGCCATGGTTATGCGCCCCTCACGCCTGTTGCAGCACGGGACGCATCTGGCGTCCGTCGCCCTGCTCTTCAGCCAGACGCGTGGCGAATTCGTCGACGAAGACAGCCATATCGGCGACGATGGCGTCCGAACGCGACGACAACCAGTTGTAGCCGAACAGGGCGGGAATCGCCACGCCCAGGCCTGCAGCCGTACACAACAGCGCTG
Source organism: Janthinobacterium sp. SUN100 (assembly GCF_030397705.1). NCBI lineage: Bacteria > Pseudomonadati > Pseudomonadota > Betaproteobacteria > Burkholderiales > Oxalobacteraceae > Janthinobacterium > Janthinobacterium sp. SUN100. The sequence continues at coordinate 192,046 of NZ_JAPUBU010000008.1, forward strand.
CCGCCATGCCCGGCGCCACCGAGTTGATGTCCACGGCGCCGGCCATGGCCGCCACGACGAACACCAGCATGATGCCGATCACGGTGCCGAACAGGCCGACATACGGCGCGCCTTCGATGGTGGTCGAGAGCCAGATCATGCGTTTCGACATGCGCTCGCTTTCGCGCACCATCACGCCATCCATGGCGGCGCGGATGGCGCCGATCGTCGCGTTGGACACGGCGTTCAAGTCGTAGCCGCGGTCGTGGCGGCGGCGCATCTCGTCGATGGCCACGTCATACAGGCGCCACAGCGAGGAATCCGTCTTCACGGAAGTGCTCAGCTTGCCGTTGCGCGCCAGGTGGTCCAGCGGCGCGCCGGCCGCTTCGTGGAACGACTGCATGAATTGCGCATTGGCGCGCGAGATGGCGCCATAGCTGCGGCCCTTGCCGATCATGATGATCCACGACAAGACCATCATCAGGCCCAGCACGCCGACGACGATCCACGCGTCGAGCGGCATGGCGGCGATGATGAAGCCGAAATGGCTCTTGCCGGCCTGCTGTTCGTCGGCGCCAAACACGGCCAGGCGCGATTCGGAACCTTGCGAGACGGCGTCGGCCAGCAGCAGGGCGTCGGGACGGGCCGTGCGCGACAGGCGCAGCTCGTCGATGGCGCCCGTAAAGTTGTTCAGGGTGGCGGTGCCGGAAGCGACCGGCGCCGCATCGGCGCCCACCGACGCGGCGCTGGTGAAGGCTGGCAGCGCGGTGGCCAGCGACACGGCCGGACGGCCGCCCACGTACAGGGCCACGTTGGCTTTATCGGCTTTCACAGCCAGGTGCGACCATTGCGCGGCCTGGATCGGTTGGCCGGGCTTGCTGCGCTGGCCATTCACCTGCACGAAAGGCACGCCCTGGTCGATGCCGATCAGCAATTCGTTGGCGCCGTCGCGGCGCGCATACAGCACTTGCTGCGGGCCCAGGTTGTCGGGACGCACCCAGGCGGAAAAGGTGAAGGGCGCGCCGGCGGCCAGCGCCAGCGAAGGCGAGGCAGGCAGCATCAGCGGTGCCGTACCCAGGCGGGCGCCGGCGCCGATGACGGAACCGTCCAGCGCCGGCACGGCTGTCTGGGCATGGTTGCCGTAGGCGGTGCTGTCGCGCGAAGGCACGCCAGGCTCGGTGAAGTGGTACACGAGGCTGTAATCGGGGTCGAAGGTGCGCTGGCCGTTGCCGGAAGCGGGCGCCTTCGGATTGCCGTAGTACATCCACAGCTGCTGCGGCGTGCCGGCCGTCAGGGCCGGTACGTCGACCCAGATCAGGGCGATGCCCAGGAGCGGGTTGAACTGTTCGATCTGGTGGTTCAGCACCGTCTTGTCGTCACCCGCCACGAAGCGCAGGTCGGCGCCGTTGTCGCTGACGCCTTCGAAGTTGAAGTTACCAGAATGCAAGCGCAGCAGCACGGGAATGCGGCCGGGATCGCCGCCCACGGCGCCCGCCTTCGGGCCGGCGTCGACGGTGACGGGTTTGCGGTAAGCCCAGTCGGGCTGCCACCAGGCATGCGCCAGGCCGGGAACGAGCGTGCCCAGGATCGTGAGCAGGAAAAGAAAACGTTGCATGACAGTGATTCTCCGAAGAAAAGTCTAAAAAAGTGCAGTGCTGGTGAGCTGGCCCGTCAGTAGCTGGCCGACAGGTTGAAATTGATGCGGCGCACGTGTTTGTGCGTGCGCGGGCCATCGCGCAGCGGGTAAGCGAAATCGATGCGGCCATTCAGGTAGCGCAGGAACTGGAAGCTGCTGCCCACGCCCACGGAGGCCAGGCCGAACAGGTCTTTCTGCTCGATCATCGGATCGCGCAGGCGCAGGCGCGCGCCATCGGCAAAGGCAAACAGGCGCCAGTTTTCCAGGCGGCTGAAATACGTCAGCTGGGGCGTGCGCCATTCGACGGTGCCGGAAATGCCGTAGTCGCCCGTCGCTTCGGCCGACAGGTAGCCGCGCACGGAGTTGGCGCCGCCGGCGGCCATCTGCTCGCCCGACACGAGCGCCGCGTCGGCCAGCTGGCCCGACATGCGCCCGTGCAGCTGCGCGCCGCTGCCCAGGGTGTACGTGGCGTTGGCATCGCCCTTCAGCACGAGGAAGCTGGGCGAGGCCTTGTAGCGCTTGTTGTCGTAGGCGGCGCTGTCGCTGCCGTAGCCGAACGCGGCGCGCGTGCCGGCCACCAGCGACAGGCCCAGGCCGTACGTCGCCGCATCCGTCTGCGCAAAGCCGTTATACGACACGCTCAGGGGCACATACTTGAGCGGAATATTGCTGCCCGTGCCATTGAGCTTCAAGGCTTCCTGGTTATCCTTGAAATCGATGCCGGCAGAAAAGCTGTGCCACCAGATGCCGCTGTTGGGCACCGTGTAGTTGACTTTCATGCCCAGCGCGTGGCCCTTGCCCAGCACGCTGGTGCCGCCCGTGCTGGCCACGTTGCTGTTCGACTGGTAGCCGGTCGCTTCCACGCTCCAGCCCTGCGTGCCGATCGGCGCCACGTACGAGGCGGACCACACCTTGGTCTGGTTCAGGTCGCCCGGCGTGCCGAAAAAGCTGATGGTGGCGCTATGTCCCATCTGCCACAGATTGTCGTGACCGACCGACATGCTGCTGCGCAACTTCTTGGTATCGGCGCTGTAATCGTTGTTCAAGCCGACGCTGGCGCGCCACGGGCTGCTGTCCTCGACCTTCAAGTCCACGTCCATGGTGCCGGGCAGGCTGCCCTGCTTGACCAGCGGCATCACCTGGCGCTTGGGACCGCGGTTCAGGGCCGTCAGCTCCACTTGCGCCTGCGTAAAGTCGGGCACCTTGCCTTCCGTCAAGGCCGGCACTTGCTGACGCACGTCGAGCGGCGAGTTGTATTGCGCGCCGACGACGCGCAAGCGTCCCACCTTCGTTTCGCTCACCTGCAGCACCACCACGCCCTGCTCCACCTGCTGCTCCGGCAAGTCCACGTAGACGGACTGGTAGCCGCGGGCTTGATATGCCGCAACAAGGGCGTCGCGCGCCCCTTCCACGTCCTTCAGGGTGCGGCCCGGCCCCAGGAAGGGCGTCACCGCCTCTTCGATGGCACGCGCATCGAGCACGGTATTGCCGCGCACCAGGTATTCCTCGATCGTCACCTGCCGTTCCGGCGCGGCCACGGGAGCGGCCGCCGGGACCGCGTCCTGCGCGCGCGCCATGCCGGGCAGCGCCAGCATGGCCAGGCACAGCATCGTCAAGGCGGTTGCAGGCGCCGCTGGCGGCACGCCCCTGCCCTTGGTTGTCATTTCACGCATCTTCCATTCACCTTAAAATCAAACGGTTGCCCTGTGTTGCGGCGCTGGGCCGGCGTATTTTTGTTGCTAATGCTGATCTACTGATGCCTAGACAGCCGCCGCGCGCGGCGACTGCCGAATGTCATCAAATGTTCATAAAACTCCGCTCAAGGCTGCAAACCGCGCCGCTCGTTCGGCGTGAGCGCCTGCAGCTGCGGCGCCGTCAACGGCCCCGCCCCCAGCACCTGCACCACGCCGGCCGGCTGGTAGCTGGACGCCTGCGGTTCGCCGCCCGTGTGCTTGCCAACACCGGCTTCGTCCGCCTGCTCGTTGCCAAAGCCCAGCACCTTCACCGTGAACAGCGACGGCTGCGCCTGGCGCGTGGCCGCCCGTTCGCGCTGCAGCACGTCCTGCGCCGCCGTCACGGCTTGCGAGGCGGCCGCGCTGGCATTGCTGAGCGCACCCACGTTCACGGCGGCGATGGCCGGCATGCCCGTGGCCTTGCCCTGCACCTGGATGTTTTCCGCGTTGACCACCTGCAAGGCCGCCAGGTTGACGTTGCCCGAGACGCGGATGCCCGCCTCGCCCGCGTCGATGCTGCCCAGCGGGGCGATCAGGTCGATGTCGCCGGACGGCACCTCCGGGATCGGGTTCAGGGTGGCGATGCCGGCGCCCGTGTTCGGCGTGGTCGGCGACAAGGTCACCATGCCGATGTCGTCGTAGACCCGGCGCTGCGGCGCAAACACCACGGTGGACTTGGAGCCGCGGCCCGCATTGATGTCGCCCTGCGCCGACCAGGCCAGGATGTTGCCGCCGAAGGTGGTGAAGATGCGGCTCTGGCCCAGCAGGATGCTGTCGCGGGCGTAGATCTGGATTTCACCGGCGCCCTGCGTCAGCACGCCCGAGCCTTCGCCCGGCACGAAGCCGCCATCGACGCCCACCAGGGTGCGCCCGCCCGGGGTCAGGATGTCGATGTTGCCGCCGAAATCGGTGTGGATGCCGGCATCGGCCAGGTCGAACACGGGGGCGTGGATGTCGCCCCCCAGCACATATTGCTGGCGCGTCAGGTAATTGACGCCCTTGCGCGGCCGCTTGGTGCTGCCGCCTGAAGTGCCGTCCAGATAGTAGGTGGCGCCGCTGAACATGGTCAGGTCACCTGCATAGGTCACGGGCTTGCCCTGCGCATCCTTGCTCGGGAACAGCGTGGCGATGGCTTCGCGGCCGCGCAGATAGCTGCCTTCGCGCACGCCGCCGGCAGCCGTGTACTCGCGCCCGCCAGCCTTGAGTTCGGCGAAATAGACGTTGCGCAGGAAGACGCGCTGCTGCTCGGCCGGCAAGGCCGCGAAAAACTTGCGCGCGTCCATGCTGCCGGCATCGAAGGTCAGCCCGGCGCTGTTGCGCTGGCCGGCGCCGTAGCGGGTTTCCAGCCAGTTGACCAGATGCAGCTGGCTCGACAGGCCGTATTCGCGCTGCAGGTCACGCCTGGCGCCGCTGCTGCTGGCCTGGAGAGACTTGTCGAGCTCGCCTTGACGCGCCGCCAGGAAGGCGGGCGCGCCCGCCGCGTCGCCGCTGTAGCCGAATTCCGCGCGCAACCAGTCGGCCAGGCCCAGGCGCCCGCCATACACGGCCACCGCCTTGCCGGGCTGGTCGGCCAGCGGCTTGCCTGGGTCGATCAGGTTGGCAGCGTCGAGATAGCGCGCGGCAAAGGCGTCATAGTTGGGACCGTACGCCCCGACCCCGGCCGCCACCGCGATGCTGGCGCCGCTGCTACGGTCGCCAGGCGTGATATGCGTCACCGCCCCGATACTCTTCAGCTCGGCCTTGTCGGCCATGTCGATATCGCGCCCGGCCGTCACTTCCAGCGTGCCCGGACCGCCCACGTAGAACGTGCTATAGCGAATGTCGCGGCCGGCACGCACCACCGACACCTCGTCTGGATTGTTGTGCAGTATCAGATTGCCGCGCGCCGAACCGACAAAGTTTTCCGTCGGCCGCAGCGGCAGCGACGGGTTGGCGTACGCGATCTCCGAAGTCCAGCCCAGCAGTCCCTGTGGCGTCGCTTCGACCAGCCCCAGCGCCGTGCCGGAGTTGACGATATCGCGTCCGGCCCGGATATCGACGGGACCGGCGCCCTCGTACCAGGTGCTGTGGCTGGCCGACTTGCCGCCGCCGCGCGTAATGATGGAACCGGTGCGCAAGCCGACGATGTCGCCCGCCAGCGCGTAGTAGCGCGCCGGCAGTTGGTCTTGCACCGCGTAGCCCGAGGCGGTGGGCGGCGTCAGCGTGAACAGCGGATAACGCTGCGGTGAAGCGCCCGCTTCGCGCGACGCGAACAGCATGCTGGGCGCCTGTGCCTCCTGGTTGACGTTATGCGTGTACGTGTCGCCATACGCGGTGGTGCCGGAAACGCCCGCGAAACCCGGATTGAACGGGCTCGGCAGCGCGGTCGGATCGGCGCCCGACGCCGTCACCGTATAGGCGCCGGCGTAGATCGAATCGGCGGCCAGCAATTCCAGCTGCCCCGGCGTGCGGCGGGTGAAATGCGCATCGACCGGCGATGGCGCCAGCAGCAGGCCGGTGGCCGGCCGCGCCGGCGCATTGGTGCTGGTGTCCATATCCCTCGCCCCTTGGGCGGAGTTGCCGACATACAGGCTGCCGCTGGCGGCCACCGCGCGCAATTGCGACGGCATCACGAAACGCCCGCCGCTGGAAGCCTGATTGCCGCTGGCGCGGTCGTCGCTCCAGGCCGTGGATGGCGTCAGGTTGCCGCCCGCGCTGAACAGGTCGATGGCGGTCGACGGCGTCCACAGCGAGAACCAGCTGTAGCCCTCGCCGTCCTGCGCCACGCCCTTCGCGGTGAACGGCGTGCCGTTGTTGATCTGGGTGACGCGGCCGGCGTCGCCTACGCCGCCCAGCACCAGGTCGCCGCGCGCATCGATGCGCACGCCGGAGTCGCCCGGCACCACCACCGGCCCGCCGCCCGCGATGGACGAGGTGGCCGTGTAGACCTGATGGGCACGCGACTCCTGGCTGTCGCCCATGTCGAAACGCAGCTCGATGCCGCCCACCGATCCCGCCTCCATGCGCAAGGCGCCGCGCAGGTTGACGAAGGTGCTATTGAGGTCGCCACGCGTGCCGGAAAAACGGGTATCCGGCGTGATCTCGTCGGTCGTGTCGGCAAACGAACGCACTTCGGCCACCGGATTGAGGCCGCCGCCAATGCGCACGTCGAGGTCGCCACCACCGGTCAGAGTAAGCGCGGAACCGTCGGCCGATACCCGGCCGGTGCTGGCCACCGCCAGGTTCAGGCCCTGGCTGCGCGTGACGAATTTGGCGCCCCGATCGGTGCGCGGCGACAGCATGCCGGCGGCCCTGCCCGCCTCGAGTACAAGATTGCCGCCGCCCAGGGTACCGATGCCGGTAAAGCCGGTCATCACGGGCTGGGTCTCGTACAGGTAGTTCGTGCCGAGACCGCCAGCGACATAACTGCCAAAGTTGATCCACCAGGCGGTGGGCACGCCATCGCCCTGGGCGACCGCGCTGCCGGTGCCCTGGCGCCACAGCCAGGTGCCGACGGCGCTGCTGTCCTGCTGCGGACGCAAATAGCCCACGTCGTCGGGGCGACGCTCCGTGCTGTAGCCGCCACCCACCAGGTCGCCGGTGACGTCACCCTGGGCGCGCACCAGCACATTGCCGCCATGCTCGGGATACCAGGCCTGGTACAGGCTTTGCGCGCCACCGTCGACGTAGGGCTTGAAGGCGTCGCCATCGGGGCCGAGGATGGAACCCTTGCGATCGGCCGCGCGCGGCAGCCGGTAAGCCGCCGCCACATTGGCCGCCTGGGTACCGGCCGTGTACACGCCGTACGGCGAATTCTGGCTGAAGTTGCCGCCGGCCAGCAGGTCGAGGTCGCCCGTGCCGGTACGCAGCACGCTGAACAGCTGTTGCCGCGCAGGCAGCGCTACCATGGGGAAACTGGCGCCTTCGGGCAGCCACGTCACCAGGTCGCCCACGTTCCACTGGTTGTACGCCAGCAGAGCTTCCACGCTCTCAAATTCGGCGAGATTGACCTGCGTGCCGGCGGGATAGCCGACATACAGTTCCGAGTCGCCCATCCAGTAGAAATTGCCCGCCACGCCGTCGATCGGCGGCGCCGCCACCTTCGGCAAGCTGAGTCCCAGGACCGCGCCGTAGTGGTGATCGGCCAGCAGCAGACTGCGGTTGTCGCCCATGGGGCGCAGCGCGCGGGTATCGGCCGCCTGCATGTCGGCACCGGCCACCAGGCGCAACGACCACGACTGCGAACCGCTGGCCAGCATCGGCGCCAACGCCCAGTTGCGGCCCTGGTTGCCGTCGGCATCGGCCGGACGCAGGGCCACCGAATCGGCGCCGTCAGGCAGCCGCACCCAGGTTTCGCTCGGCACCAGCGCGCCCTTGCGCAGCTTCAGTTCGCCGGCCAGCGCCACGCCATTGGCGGGCGTATCGGGGAAGCCGTCACCGTCGTAGTCGGGGCTCGGCGTGTCCCTGACGGCGCCCACCGGGTACGGCAGCGGCACGCCGCCGGGCCAGGTCATGGCCGCCACGGACATTCCCACAGGCAAGCGGGTGCCGGCGTCGAGCCGCGTGCCGCTGCCCAGCTTGACCGCCTTCGCCAGCACGGTGCCGGCCGCATACACGACGGCGCCGGCGGCATTGCGCACGGCGCCGCCCAGCACCGTGCCGGCCGGCAATTCCACGTCGGCCGTCAAGGTCGCTTGCGACGGCAGCGCCGTGCCCGCCCGCAAACTCATCGGTTTCATCGGCAAGTCGTAGTTCAGGGTGCGGCCGGACTGGAAGAAGGTGTCGTCGGCCAGCGTGACCAACTCGCCATGCGGCACGATGACGTCGGCGCCGAACGGCACCCGGCCCTTGGCCAGCATCCAGCCCTTGTCGTCCGGCGTGACCGGCAAGGCCTTGCCATCGAAGCCGTCATTGATGCTGCCGAAGACGTTCAGGTTGCCGCCGGCGCGCAGCACCAGCGCGCCCGCTTCGCCGGAGCCGGCCACGCCGGTCTTCTGCGTGTGCGGATTGACGCTGGCGTAGCGGTGGCCCGACAGGTTGATGTCGCCATCGACATGCAGGTCGCCGTCCGGCGTGGCGCTGAGGATGGCCACGCCCGGACGCAGGTGGAAGGCGTCCTTGTAGTTGCGCAGGCCGGACAGGCGGCCGTTCATCAGCCCGTCGTTGGCCAGGGCGCCCTTCATGAAATCGATGCTATCGTCGTGCTTGCGGTCCAGGTAAGCCTGGTCGATGATCTGGTAAGGGCGGCCGTCGGCCGTCGTTTCCGTGCCCGGGCGGGCGTCCGTGTACGACCAGAAACCGTTGACCGTGATGGCGCGGGCGCCGTCGATGGCCAGCGGACCGGCCGCATCGATGGCAACGTCGTTGCCGGTGGCGCCGCCGAGGCGCCGGGCGCTCAGTTCCAGCGTGCCCAGCGAGGCGATGCGCTCGGGCTTGCCGGCCGTGCCGGCACGCAAGTCCATGCGCGCGCCGGTATCGAGCACCAGACGGCCGCTGCCGGCATCGATGTCGATCACGGCGCGGTTGGGCGCCTCGATCACCTGGCCGTAGCTGTCGACCCGCAGCACGCTGCCGTGGGCGTCGAGCAGCGCGCTGCCGGCCACGCTGACGCCGTCGCGCGCAGCCAGGCGGATGCTGCCCACCTGCTCGCCGCTGGCGTCGACGGTGCCGTTGACGGCCAGACGGCCGCCATCCACCGACACCGTGATTTCGCGCGCCTTCAATTCATTCTCCAGCACTAGGTCGCCCTGCTTGAGCTGGAAGCTGCGGCTGCCGAACACGCCGCCCTTGCTCAGGCGCTGGTTCAAGCCCTTGAAATCCTCGATATGCTGGCCGCGCACGTCGAGGCCACCCGCCGCGAACGGCACATCGGTGCCGCCCGCGTCGTAGTGGCCGCTGCTGCCGCCGGTGATGCTGCCCAGCAACGCCACGCTGCCCGCCTGCGCGTCCAGCGCGGTGGCGGTGAGCTTGCCGGCGCGATTGGAGACGGCCGAGAAATCGATGGTGGAAGCGGCCGCCTGGCGCACGTCGCCGTGGCGGCTGTCGAGCACCACGTCGCCGCCCCAGCTGTACTTGGGCACGCCGTTGAAATCGATCTTGCGCCCGGCCAGGTCAAGCCGGGCACCGTCGCCCAGCACCACGTCTTGCTCAGCGGACACACTGAGCTTTCCGCTTGGCAACAGCACTGCCGTGTCGAGCGTCACGCTGCGCCCGTCCAGCGCCACTTCGGCGCCCAGTGCGCCGGCCAGCGCGGCCGCGCCCGGGACGGTGGCGGCCGCGCCGGACGGCCTGGCGACGTGAATGTCGCCGCCCGCCTTGATCTTGTTGACGGAGCCGGCGGCGCCCGTGAGCAGCGCCGTGTTCAGCGCCAGGTTGCCGCCGCTGCGCAGATAGCCCTTGCTGTCCGCATCCCAGCCGCTTTGCGACTGGTACACCGACAGCGAGCCCGCGTGGTTGGCCGTGATGCGCTCGCTGGCATTGATGGCGACATCGGCAAAACCGAGGATCAGGCGGTCCATGCCGTGGATGGTGTCGGGCCGGCTGTTCGGGCCATAGCCGAACTCGACCTGGCGGGCGTCGACCTGCAGGCGTCCGCTGCCGCCGCCGGCGCCGCCGCTGGCGACCAGGCCCGGCGCCGTCGTGGCGCCGTTCCATACCAGCACATCGGTCTTGATGCGCGCCACGGCGTCGCTGCCGCCGGAGCCGTAGATCGCGGGGGTGCCGATCACCAGCCGCTCCAGCGACGATTTGCCCGTGCTCGCGTTGATGGTCGACAATTCGACGCTGTCATAGAAATTGATGGCGTCGCGCGCCGTCAGCGCCAGGCTTTCCAGCGCCGGCGCGCCCGCGCTGGCGTCGCCGCGCAGCAGGCGGTCGAGGATGCCCTGGTTCAGGGTCAGTCCGGCCGGCAACGCGTCGCGCGCGGCCATGGCGGCCAGCGACGCCGCGCTGCCCACATTGATGCCGCCCACAGCCAGCACCAGGTTGCGGGTGCCATAGGTGGTGGCGTCGCGCAGGTTGAAGCTCTGGTCGGTGGCGGCGACGATGCTGCCTTCCGAATACAGCGGCGTGCTGCCGCTGCACACGGCGCCCGCCGCGCAGGCGCCGATGTCGATGCGGCCCGGCCCGGATCGCGGATCAGTGCTCACGCCGGGCGCCAGCATGTCCAGCCGGCCATTCGACACGGCCAGCACGCTGGACTTGCCCGGCGCATACACATAGCCGTTGCTGGAATCCCAGGCGGCGGCGCCACGGCCCAGGGTATTGATGCCGCCCCCCTGTTCGATGACGATGCCGCCAGCCTTGCTATTGGTCACCAGGAATACTTCGCCAGCCTTGAGCACGGCGCCGTCGCGCACCACGATGTTATCGACGCCGCCCTGGAACTGGGCGATATTGGCTTGCTGGTTGCCGTTGGTGCTGCTGTAGTTGACGGTAGGCAAAGCGCCGATGCCCAGGCGCGGGGCGCCGATGGCGTTCAGGGCGTCGACCCGCACCGCCATGCCCTTGAAGTCGACGGTGGGCGCGCTGGCGCCGCCGATGATTTCGTAGTTCTTGCCGGAGCCGCCCAGCAGCAGCGCGCTGCCGCCGAAACCGTCCTTGCCTGGCGTGTAGTTGGTCGTGCCGGCAAAGCGCAGCGCATCTTGCATCACGCCCGTGCCGCCAGCACCCGCATTCGACTGCACCAGTTCGATGTGCAGCGCCTTGGCGTCGCGTTCGAGCAGCGGCCGCGGCACGCCGTCGCGCACCGCCTGCGCCAGCGCGAATGCGCCGTAGCTCGTTTCATTGTATTGCGAATAGCTGCGCAGCACGTCGGCCGGCGTCAATACCGCCTGCGATGGCAGCGCCGCGCGCCGGTCGGTATTGCTGGTGCCCAGCTGCACGGCGGTAGCAAACGAGCCGTTGCGCATGGCCGTGGCCGACCCGACGGGCAAGCCGCCGGCAGCCAGGCCGTTCAGCTCCACCCGGAACGCGCCGGGCAGCAGCGCAAAGCTCGACGGCAGCAAGGTATAGGTGCCGGCGGCCAGGCCGGGCACGCCGGCGCCGACGGTGATCTGGCGGCCCAGCGCCGGATCGCCGGCGCCATTCTCGGCCACGATGGGCGCATAGCCCGGCTGCGCGCCCGGAACGATGGCGTAGACGGGATTCGTGGCCAGGCCCGGCAGCACGAAGCTGCCTTTGCCGGACGTCTGCACCAGCGGGTTGAGGCGGGCGTCCGTCGAGCCGCCGCGTCCGGCCAGGAAGGCCGCGCCGGTCAGGGTGCCGCCGCCTGACAGGTCGAGCACGGCGCCGGCGCGCACATCGACGTGTTTGCCGGTGAGCACGACGGCCGGGTCATTGCCCACGCCCTTGTACGCGACGTCGACGCCGTCCATCATGTAGCTCAGGCCATCGAGCGAGCCGCCGTACGGCATCACGAGGCCGTTGGCGCTGACCGACGTCACACTGCCAGGCAGCAGATTGGTGTAGCCGGTCACTGCGCCATTCGTATTCTGGCCCAGCGTGATTTTTCCCAGCGGCGCGCGCACCACGCCACCCTGGTTCACCGTGCCGGCACTCAGTTCAAGCGAGCCGAACACCGAGTAGGGCAGGGCCGGCAACGGCGCGGCAGGGTCGCCGCTGCGCTCGATGGTCAGCTTGCGGGCCGGATCGAACTCGGTCGCCAATTGCCCGAATTCGTTGATCACGTTACGTTTGCCCACCTCCACCTTGCCGGTGGCGCCGCTCACCGGATAGATTTGCGCGCCCGCCAGGGTCAGGTTGCCGGGCGTGTACAGCGCGGCCGCCGTGCGCATGCGGATGTCGCCGCTCGAACGCAGCGCCAGCTCGCCAAAGGCATCGCGCTTGACTTCCAGGTCGGCGGCGGCGTTTTGCCCGATCACGCCGTTGCTGCCGACATTGACGGCATTGGCGAGGTCGATCATCGCGGCATTCAGCGTCAGACTGGCGTGGTCGTCCACGTTGGGCACGCCCAGTTTGCCGCTGCCGACGCCGCCGTTGCCGGAGCCGCGCACCGGATTGGGCATCAGGTGGTCGTCGCTCTGGGTGCGGCTGGTGCCGGCCAGGCGGATGTAGGGCGCCGCCAGCTTGACTTGCGCGCTGGCGCCGCCGGCATCCCCGGCCAGGGCCAATGCGCTGGACGTCAGGCGCAGGCTCTGCCCCATCGACAGGTCGAGGTTGCCATCAAAGCTGATCAAGCCGTTCGACAGCAAGGCCAGGTGGTCGAAGCCGCCGGCGGCCACGCGGTCCGCACCGAGGCGGGCCACGCCATAGCGCAATGCCGGATCGCTGTCGCCCACCTGCAGGTCGGCGGCCAGGCTGCTTTCGCCCTGCAGGCGCGACAGCACCAGCTCGCGCGGCACGCGCACCGCGTCTTCCACGCCCAGGCCCTTCAAGTCGAGCTTGCCGACGATGCCGTAGTTCGGCGCTTCCAGGTTGAGCGCCAAGGTGCCGCCGGCCGCGCCTGTCCCGCCCGCTGCCGCATGCATGGTGCCGTCAAGCAACAAGCCGCGGAAGGAGCTCAGCGCGATGCTGCCGCCGTCGCTGGCCACCTGCACGCTGCCCTGACCGGGCAGGTCGAGCAAGGCGGCGGCGCCGGATGCTTCCAGGCGTGCGCCGGGGCGCACGATGACAAAGGCGTCGGCCGCCTCGACTTGGGTGGCGTCGAGGTTATGCCTGGCGCCGATCTCGATGGTGCCGCCGGCGCCCACATGGCCATACACGCCGCCCTGGGCGTCGGTGGCGGTGGCCGCGCGTCCGGCCACGTCGAGTACCGCACGCTCGCCGATCCAGATCGACTGGGCATTGGCGCTGCCGTCTGGACGGTTGATCTCGCCACCGGTGACCAGCATGCCCGGCAACACGGAAATGCGGCCGCCGGCCGCGCTCAATGTGCCTTCCACGGTGATCTGGCCATTGCCGGTCAGGCTGATGCTCTTGCCGTCATCCACGCGCAGCGTGGCGCCCTGGCCCACCACCACCGGCGCCTTGGCGTTGCGGGTGCCGCCCGACAGCGCGATATCGGCGCCGGCGCGTTGCTTGAGCACGCCTTTCACGGCATTTTCCTGCCATAGCGGGGCCAGCCACGGTTGCAGGACGGCGGCGGAATCGGTGCCGGTCGGCAATTGCGCCGCCAGCGCCAGGTCGGCGCGCAGCAATGGCATGGTGACGTCGATGGTGGCGCCCTGCGCCACCTGCACGCCCTGCTGACCGTTGATGTTGTAGTGCGCGAAGCCGCGCTGGAACATCTCATTGTCCAGCACCAGCAGCGGCTTGACCACCAGGTCCTTCGGCGCACGGTTGCCGGCCAGCAAGCGCTCGCCCGCCTGCAAGGTCACGTCAGCCACGAACGCGGTACCGGCGGCCACCCTGGCGTTGAAAGCGGGCACCGGCATGCCGTTCGGGAAGGCGTTGGCCGGCACCAGGTAGCCGGAACCGAGCTTGCCGCGCACGCCCGTGAGCGTGACGCCGGCCGGCACGGTCATGCCGCTGGTGTAGACGATGCCTTTGCTGTCGGTGATGAAGATGAATTCATAGCTGATCGAGGCGGGCGGCACCACCCAGGCGACCGGCAGGGTGTAGGGACGCGCCGCGCTGAAATCCGGCAAGTCCAGCAAGGGCTGGCCGGCAGGGACCAGCGTACTCACGTAGCTGAAATCGGCATCGAGCACGGTGCCGGCCTTGATGGTGAACGCTTCCGCCAAGGTCAGGTGCACGGGGACGGACTGGCCTGCAAGCAACACACCATTGCCGGCCAGCACGCCGCCGCCCAGCGCCACGCCGGTGCCGCTGTCGATGGTCAGCGTGCCGCCGCCGTTGACGCCGTAGCCACGCAGTTCGCCATCGAGCACCAGCGTCTCCGACTTGACGCCGTTGGGATCGTTCTGATTCGAGCGCAAGCTGATGTCGCCGCCGCGTCCGCCCTTCAGCTTGCCGTCGGCCAGCACGGCCGCGCCCGAGGACGTGTCGATCACGCTGCCGGCCGCCAGGTTGACGGTGCCGCTGCTGACCAGCGCCACCGCGCCGCCGTTGACATAGGGCAAGCCGGACGTGTTGGCCGGATCCAGCTTGAGCTGGCTCCACAGGCCGCGCGTGTCGAGCGTCACGCCGGCCGTCACCTCGATGCCCACCTTTGCTCCGGCCGCCGGCGTGGCGACCGGCGTATCGAGCCAGGCGGTGGTGCCGGTGGTCGGCTTGCTGACGATGTCGCCCAGCGCAATGCTGCCGCCGCGCGCCGTCAGCCCGGCGTTGACCTTGACCTGGGGCGCATGCAGCGCGATTTCGCCGCCCGGCGTGACCTGCACCGCCGTGTCGACCTCGATGGCGCTGCCGGCATAGGCCTTGATGCCGCCCAGGTGTTGTGCGTTGAGCCAGCCGGCGTCCAGGTAGGTCTTGCCGACCAGATTCTCGGGCAGCGCATCTTCGCGCAGGAGATTGCCGGCGCTGGCGCCGCCGGCGCCGATGTGGATGGCCTTCAGCAGCGCCGCGGGATTGTCGCGCAGCTGCGCGCTGGCGGCGTCATACACGGGCGCCAGCTGGCCCAGCACCAGCTGGCCGCTGCGGGCGGCGGCCAACTGCGACTGGCGGTAGCTGTCGAGGGTGGCGTCGCGCGCATCCTGCTGGCGCTCGCCCTGGAATACGCTCGATTCGATCGCGCCTTCGAGCACGGCCGATGTGGTTCCCACCACCACGCGGCCCGCATCGCGGCCCACGGTATAGCCGTTTTCCAGCCGTTGCTGGGCGCCGATCAGGGGATTGGCGAAATTTTCCGTCGTTTCCGCGCCCCAGCGCTGGTGGTGCGCGGCGTAGCCTTGGTAGACGCCCGTATACAGCACGTCGCCGGGCGCCGTCGACAGCCGGTACAGCTGGCCATCCTTGCCGCTGAGCCAGCTCTGGCGAATCATGCCCGTCTGGACGTCGAAAGTACCGCCGGACACGTTGAGCTTAGAGCCGGCCTGGGTCACCAGTTCGCCGCCCTGGAAGGCCACCGTGCCGCCCTGCGCCGCCCATTCGCCGATGCCGTGGCCGCTGGTGTTCAGATAGCCGCTCACTTCGAGCAAGCCGCCGCCCGTGTACCAGCGGTCAGTCGGATAGCCGTTGGTGCCGGCCGCGACCCGTACCAGGTCGCGCCGGTCGACCCACAGGTCGGTGCTGTTGAGGGCCTTGCTGTCGCGGTTGCCCGGCGCGTCGCGCTGCTCGTTGCCCTGCGCATTGATCAGCACATTGTTCGAAGCCATCGCCACGTTCACGCCGACGGCGCCGGAGACGTCGATGGCGGCGCCGCGCGCCACTTGCGTGCGGCGCGTGGCCAGCGCATTGACCTGGCCGCCGGTGGCCAGGGTCAGCGAGCCGCTGTCGAAGGCGATATCGCCGCCGGAGGCAATCTGGATCAGCGACAGGTCGCGGCGGTTATAGGCGCCGTCGCTGAGCAGCGCCGAATCCTTGATGAGCGCGTCGCGCTGCACATCCAGCGCGGTGGCGCCGCTGTCGTCGAGCAGCACCGTGGTGAGGCTGTCAGGAGCCAGCGTGACCAGGCCTTCGCTGCCGTCGGCCTTCAGGTGCACGGTGCCGCGCGTCGTCACGCTGGTGCTGCTGAGCAACACGCCGGCCTGCTTCACGTCGCGGCCCGTCAGGGTGACGTCGCCGGTCAGCGCCTGCACCAGGCCCGCATTCGTCACCTTGCCGGCACCGCTTTGCGCGTTGAACTTGACGTCGACCTCGTTGCCACGGGTGCTCGAAGTCTGGTTGGCGTCCGTCCCCAGCCCCTTGCGGATGACGAAGCTGTCGCCGGCGGCCAGCGTGACTTGCCCATTCGGCGCCGACAGGCTGCCGCCGTTATGCACTTCGCGCCCGGCCAGCAGCACATAGCCGCCGCCTTCCGTCACCGTCTGCGGCTTGCGCGTGCTGATCTGCGCGCCGGCCTGCACCACCACGTCGGCCGTGGCGTTGGCGTGCGTGACCACGCTGCCGTTGAGCGCCAGGTCATTGGCCAGCGTGGGCTTGAAGCCCGTGCCCTGCGTTTCGCTGTAGATGCCCTTCTTGAATTGACTGTCGCTCATGCCCACGGCGGCGGCCACCAGGCTGCGCGTGTCGACCTGGCTGCTGCCCGTAAACACGATGCCGTTGCGGTTGACCAGCATGACCGTGCCGTCGGCCTTGATCTGGCCGCGGACCTGGCTGGGACGGGCCAGCGGATCGTTGACGCGGTTGAGTACGGACCAGTTCGCCAACTGGTCAAATTGCAGGGTGGTATTCTGGCCGATATTAAACGTTTCCCAGTTCAGGATCGCCTTGTCGGCCGTCTGCTTGACGGTCACGACGGTCTTGCCGTCGGCCTGCGCCTGCGTGGGGCCGTTCGCATTGAACCAGCCCGCCGTCAGGCTGTTGCTGTCGACTTTCAAGCCGCCTTCGGCCAGGCCTTCCGGCACCTTCGAGCCGGCGGCGATGGCCGCCTGGCGCGCCGCCTGCTGGGCCGCCTGCTGCACGGCGATGGCGCGCGCCGCCAGTTGCAGATTGTTCAGCGAACTTTGCAGCTGGGCATTGGCTTTTTGCTGCTGCGCCTGCTTATTGTCCGTCCCGAGGATGGCCTGGCCATTCGGCAAGCGTCCCGTGGCCGCGGCCGTGCCCTGCTGCGCACCCTTGCCGGCAAACCAGGCGCCGCTGAACGGCTGCTGCGCCTGCGCGCCGCCTGCCTGCAGCAGCACGGCGATGGCCAGCGCCAGCGGTTTCAGGCGCACCGGGCGCCCGCTGCGGTTGCCCGCCATGGCGGAGGAGGATGCGTGTTTCGTGACCGACTTGCTTCGCTGCATGGCGACATTCCCTTTTCATGTTCCGTTGCTGACCGATATCGCGAGGCGGCGCGCGGCACGCACGGGGCGGGCGGCAGGCACTGATTCGCGGCTTCCAGCAGCATTGACAGGGAACAAGGTCCGGGACTGCAAAAGGTCATGAAAATGTCATAATTGGCGGCATGCCATCGGCGTGCATCGCTAGCCAAACAGCACGATGCCGCCCGGCAGCCGCGTCACGCGCGCGCCATACGCGTCCTGGATCAGGGCGATCACGTCGTCGAGACGGTCGAGCGAAAAGCTCGCTTGCACGCGCGTGAGTTTCAAGGCGTCGCCATTGAGGATCAGCTTGCCGGGACGGTAGCGGTTCACCTCGTCCACCACCTCGGCCAGGGTGCTTTGCTTGAACACCAGCAAGCGCTGGCGCCACGCGCTGACGTCGCCCCTGGCCACCGCGCGGGCGATGCCGAAATGCTCGGGCCGGTAGCGCAGCTGCTGGCCGGCCGCCAGTTCCGCATCGTTGCCGGCCTGCGCCACGCGCAGGCGGCCCGCCAGGCACGTCACGCACACTTCCTGGCCGAACAGGCGGATATTGAAACGGGCGCTGCCGGCCGACACGGTGCCGTCGCCCGCCTGCACGCGCACGCGCGCCGCGCCGCGCAAGCCGGCCTGGAATTCCGCCTCGCCCGCCAGCAGCACCAGCGCCGCGGCGCCGTCCTGCACGGGCGCCGCGTCGAGGCGCGTCTGCGTATTCATCTGCACCAGCACGCCGCCATCGAGCGCCACTTCGCGCTGTTCGCCCGTGCCCGTGGCGTAGTCGGCGGCAAGACCCGCGACGGCCGGCCACAGGTCCATGGGCGGGCGCAGCACCAGCAAGCCCAGCGAGGCGGCCACGGCGCCGCCGAGCCAGGCGCGCCGCGCCGTGTTGACAGGCGCCTGCGCCCGCTTGACGGCGCGCGCGGCCGGCGCCATGGCGCCCCACACGGCGCGCGCCTCGGCAAACGCGTTGGCATGCTTGCGGCTGCGCGCGCACCAGTGGCGAAACACTTGCGCATCGCGCTCGCTGACCTGGCCCGAGGCCAGGCGCACGACCCACGCCTGCGCTTCCTTCTGGATGACACTCATGTCGTCTTCCGCTTGTTCAGTCATGATGTTTAGACGTTTTTCCCGCGCCGGGACCGAAGCGCTGAATGAAATCGCGTCCCATGCGCTCGCAGCAATGTTCCAGGCCGGCGCGCAATTCCTTCTCTACCGTGCGGGCGGAAATGCCGAAGCGCTCGGCGATATCGCGGTGCGGCAACTGGTCGACGCGGGCGGCGATGACGATGGCGCGCCGGCGTTTCGGCAACTCCTGCAAGGCCCGTTCCAGTTCTTCCAGTTCGGCGCGCGCGCTGAAGGTGCGGGCCGGGTCGGCCAGCTCGTCGGCCATCTCGTACAGGTCGTCGATATCCGGCAAGCTGAGCAGGCGCGCATTGTCGCGGCGTTGATCTTCCGCAATGTTGATGGCGATGCGCATCAAGTAGGCGGACGGGTAGCTGATGGCCTCGGGCGCATTCATCCGTTCGACCCGCAGATACGTTTCATGCAGCGCGTCATTGGCCAGGTCTTCCGAGCCCAGGCGGCGCTGCAAGTGGCGGCGAAACTGTCCGTAGCGTTCCAGGAACAGCTTGCGCAAGGTGGTTTTGAGCAATTCCGGCATGGTCAGGGCGCCCCGGCCAGCAGGTAGGGCGCGCAGTCGGCATCCGGATCGGGCCGCGGCGTCAATAAAATCGTCAGCGGCTGCGGCAAGCCCGCCGGTGGCGCGCCATCCATCAGCAGGCTGCGCAAACGCTGCAGCACGGCGCGGTCGCGCTGTTCCACGCCGCTCGGTTCCAGCACGTGTACGGCGCGCACCTTGCCCCGCTCGTCAAGCCACAGCTGGAAAGCCAGGCGGTAGCGGCCGAAGGCGTCCGGATGCAAGCGGCACAGGGCGCGCGTGAGCGAGCGCTGCAGGATGGCCGCATAGCCTTGCAACGGTAGCGCGGCAGGGGCGGCCTCGGCTGGCACGGGCGCCGGCGCCACGGGGACGTCGGCCAGCGCCAGCAAGGTAAACGCGTTGCTGCCGCTGAAGCGCGCGCCCAGCTGCGTGCCTGCCAGCAAGCGCTGCAGCGCTTCGGCCGGCGTGTAGTCGCCGCGCACGGGCGCTGCCACGCGACCGGCCGCCAGCTGGCTGCTGACGAGCACGGAATACCCGGTCACTTCGCCGAACGCCACCAGGGCCGCATCGAGCGGCTGGGCGGGCAAGTCGAAGCGCAGGGTCGAGTGCGCGCTGGCGTCAGCACCGTCCGCACCCGCAGCCGGCCGCACGAATGTCATCAATGTCATGAATGTCATCAGCAAGCAGGCGGACAGGGCATTGCCCGTTGCGGCGCGGCGGTGGCTTAGTGTCATTTTCCAGGGGAATCAACGAAAAATCCTGCTCATGAAGTGTCTTGACTGCAATGTTGTCTGCAGAATGGCAAGATGGTAGCTTCATAAAATGACAACTGCATGACATGGCATCGGCCCGCATGCCGGCCTGTGTCATCGCCGCGACATATGATCTTGCTATGCTGAACGCCTGATCCACCACTGCGGGAGCCACCATGGCACGCCTGTTATCACTATTGCTGCTGGCCTGCGCCGCCCTGCCCGCGCAGGCGGACGAGCACACCGTCGTCGTGAAGGCGGCCGCGCCGGAGAAGGGTTGCGTGGAAGTGGAAGTCAATGGCAAGCGCGCGCAATCGATGTCTTGCTTGAATGAAAAATTATTGCCAGATAGCAACACCGTGAACCGGCAGCCGCCCGCCCTGTCCGGCGCGGAAGCGATCATGCAGCGCCCGTCGAACCAGCTGGGCCTGTACAACCGCGCCGCCCTCGAACACCGCATGGGCAATGCCTTTGGCAAATCCGTCACGCCGCAGCGCCCGCCGCCGCCGACGCCCGCCAGCCCGCTGCTGCCGGCCCCGCTGCTGCCACCCCGTTAGCTGTTGTCAACGCACAGTCCATTTGCGCTGTCAAGATTGCGCAATCGCGCCGATTGCGTATCATTCCAGGCTTGATCGCTCTGGAAACAACCATGCTGCCCACTATCGAACAACGTCTTGCCCTTGAACTTGCCGCCAAACCGGTGCAGGTTGCCGCCGCCATCGAACTGCTCGACGAAGGCGCCACCGTGCCCTTCATCGCCCGTTACCGCAAGGAAGCGACCGGCGGCCTCGACGATATCCAGCTGCGTCTGCTCGAAGAGCGCTTGCGCTACCTGCGCGAGCTGGAAGAGCGGCGCGCCGCCATCGTGGCCTCGATCACGGAACAGAACAAGATGACGCCCGAGCTGCTGGACGCCGTCATGCACGCGGAAGACAAGACGCGCCTGGAAGACTTGTATCTGCCATACAAGCAAAAGCGCCGCACGAAGGCGCAGATCGCCATCGAAGCGGGCTTGATGCCGCTGGCCGACGGCTTGCTGGACAATCCGGAACTGACGCCGGAAATGGAAGCGGGCAAGTTCCTGCGCGAAGCGTTCACGAGTGCCGACGGCAACAACCCGGGCGTGGCGGACACCAAGGCGGCCCTCGACGGCGCGCGCCAGATCCTGATGGAGCGTTTCGCCGAAGATGCAACCCTGCTGCAAACCTTGCGCGAATACGTGCAGGAACACGGCATCGTCGAATCGAAAGTGGTGGAAGGCAAGCAGGACGAAGGCGAAAAATTCGCCGATTATTTCGATTACTCGGAAACCATTTCCACAGTGCCATCGCACCGCGCGCTGGCGCTGCTGCGCGGCCGCCGCGAGGGCATCCTCGACGTCACCCTGCGCCTGGATACGGAGGCGGAAAAACCGAAATGGGATGCGCCGCACAACCCGTGCGAAGGCCGCATCGCCGCCCGCTTCGGCATCAAGCAACAGGGCCGTCCGGCCGACAAATGGCTGGCCGATACGGCGCGCTGGACCTGGCGCGTGAAAAGCTTCATGCATCTGGAAACGGAACTGATGGGCGCGCTGCGCGAACGCTCGGAACTCGACGCCATCAACGTCTTCGCCACCAACCTGAAAGCGCTGCTGCTGGCCGCGCCCGCCGGTCAGCGCGCCACCATGGGCCTGGACCCTGGCTTGCGCACGGGCGTCAAGGTCGCCGTGGTCGATGCCACCGGTAAAGTGGTCGACACGGCCGTGATCTACCCGCACCAGCCGAAGAACGACTGGGATGGTTCCTTGCATACCTTGGGCCGTCTTGCCGCCAAGCACAATGTGTCCCTGATTTCCATCGGCAACGGCACCGCCTCGCGCGAGACGGACAAGCTGGCGCAGGATTTGATCAAGCAGCATCCGGAAGCGAAGATGACGAAGATCGTCGTCTCGGAAGCGGGCGCGTCGGTGTATTCGGCGTCCGAGTTCGCCTCGAAAGAGTTGCCGGACATGGATGTGTCCCTGCGCGGCGCCGTCTCCATCGCCCGCCGTCTGCAAGACCCGCTGGCCGAACTGGTGAAAATCGACCCGAAATCGATCGGCGTGGGCCAGTACCAGCATGACGTGAGTCAAAGCCAACTGGCCCGTTCGCTCGATGCCGTGGTGGAAGATTGCGTGAACGCCGTGGGCGTGGACGTGAACACGGCGTCGGCGCCGCTGCTGGCGCGCGTCTCCGGCCTGTCGGCCAGCGTGGCGCAAAGCATCGTCACCTACCGCGACATGAAGGGCGCGTTCGCCTCGCGCGCGGCGCTGAAAGCCGTGCCGCGCCTGGGCGACAAGACCTACGAACAGGCAGCGGGCTTTTTGCGCGTGATGGGCGGCGAAAATCCGCTGGACGCCTCGGCCGTCCACCCGGAATCGTACCCGCTGGTGGAAAAGATCCTGGCCGATATCAAGAAGGATATCAAGGCTGTCATCGGCGAAACGGCGCTGCTGAAAACACTCAGCCCCGCCAAGTATGCGGATGAAACCTTCGGCGTGCCGACCATTTCCGATATCTTGAAGGAACTGGAAAAACCGGGCCGCGATCCGCGTCCGGAATTTACGACGGCCACCTTCAAGGAAGGCGTGGAAGAAATCCGCGACTTGCGTCCGGACATGATTCTCGAGGGCGTGGTCACCAACGTGGCCGCCTTTGGCGCCTTCGTCGACATCGGCGTGCACCAGGATGGCCTCGTGCACATCTCGGCCCTGTCGAACACCTTCGTCAAGGACCCGCACACGGTGGTCAAGGCGGGACAAGTCGTGCGCGTCAAAGTGCTGGAAGTCGACGAGAAGCGCAAGCGCATCGCGCTGACCATGCGTTTGACGGATAGCGCGCCGCAGGCGGGCAGCAAGCCGGAGCAACGTGGCGACCGCAACGACCGCCGCAGCATGGCGCAGCACCAGTCGCAGTCGCGCAACGCGCCGGAACCGGCCGGCAGCATGGCCGCCGCGTTCGCCAAGCTGCGCGGTTAAGTTCGTGGCCGCCGGGCAGGACCTTGTCATCCTGGCGGCGGACGCGGCCGGCCCGGATGCGCAGCTGCTGCTCGACGAATTGTCGGAAGCATTGCTGCGCATCAATGGCGACAGCGGCCGTTCTTCCTTCGATGCCGAGGCGGCCACGCCGCGCGGCGGTTTTTATATTGCCCGCGATGGCGCCGGTGAACTGCTGGGCTGCGCCGCCCTGCGCCCGCTGGGCGGGCCGGACAGCTCCACGGCAGAACTCAAGCGCATGTATGCGCGCCCCGGCCAAGGTGGCCTGGGCGCGGCCCTGCTGGCCCATGTGGAGGCGCAGGCGCGCTGCTTCGGCTATGCGCGGCTGCACCTGTCCACCCGCGTGGCGAATACCCGCGCCGTGGCGTTTTATGCCAAACACGGCTATGCACCCGTCGTTGCCTGGGGCAAATACGTGGGCGCGGCACAATCGGTGTGCTTGGGCAAACAGTTATAAGCGTCAACGTGGCTGACTTGCCCGATTTATGACTTGAGCGCATACCCGTGCCGGCGTTTTCTTATAAAATGACGGCATCTATTTATTTACCCATCAGAGGCAGCTATGAGCGACGTACAAACCTGGATCAAAGAAACCGTGACGAACACGCCAGTCGTGCTGTTCATGAAGGGCACGGCCCAGTTCCCGCAGTGCGGCTTTTCCGGCCGCGCCATCCAGATCCTGAAAGCATGCGGCGTGGAAAACATCGCTACCGTCAACGTGCTGGATGACCCGGAAGTGCGCCAAGGCATCAAGGATTACTCGAACTGGCCAACCATTCCGCAGCTGTATGTCAAAGGCGAGTTCATCGGTGGTTCCGATATCATGAATGAAATGTTTGAATCGGGCGAACTGAAGTCCCTGCTCGATGCCTGATAGTCAACAGCAGCGGCCGCGCCGTATCGTCGTGGCCATCACGGGCGCCACGGGCGCCGTGTATGGCTTGCGGCTGCTGCAATTGCTCGGCGCCATCCCCGGCGTCGAGACGCATCTGGTCTTGTCGGATGCAGCCGTATTGACCCTGCACCAGGAAACGGGCGTGGGGCGCAAGGACATCGAAGCGCAGGCGCACGTGGTGCACAAGCTGCGCGACATCGGCGCAAGCATCGCCAGCGGCTCGTTTCAATCGGATGGCATGGTCGTCGCGCCGTGCTCGATGAAGACCCTGGCGGCCGTGGCCCATGGCCTGTCGGATAATTTGATCACGCGGGCAGCCGATGTGGTGCTCAAGGAGCGCCGCCGCCTGATCCTGATGGTGCGCGAAACGCCGTTCAACCTGGCGCACCTGCGCAATATGACGGCCGTGACGGAAATGGGCGGCATCATCTTCCCCCCACTACCCAGCTTTTATCACCACCCGCAAAGCATTGCGGAGATGGTCGACCATACGGTAGCGCGCGTCATCGACCTGCTGGGCATCGAGCACAGCCTGGCGCCGCGCTGGAATGGTTTGAAAGCCTCAGACCAGTCAACAACAAACTAACAGACTACATCACCAACTACGCACGTCACGATGCCTGACAAAAGCGTAGCGAGCGGCAGTGATTTGCGGCCGAGAAATGCAACCGTACTTTAGTACGGGGGCGCCGAGCCGGTGAGCATCGCAAACTACCTATGCCGACGCGCAGCAGCTTTGGTCAGGCATCCCTCACCGCTTGTCGAACTGGTGGGCACTGGCCTGCTTCAAATCCCTGGCTTCTTCAACCATCCTGCGGTGGGCGATCCGTTTGCGCATCACTTCCGCATGTTGCGCGGCAGTCATGGGGGGCACGGTCATCAAGTCCTTCAGCTGCGCGGTATTGCTGTAGTTACTTTTCATAAGACGGCTCAAATGCTCGGCTCCGTAGTGGATGAACTGGCTGCTTCTGATGTGATTATGCGCTGGTATTGGCCGCTGCGCCGCTGCGCGCGGGATTATTGTCAAATAATTCCGCTGCAGCGCAACATGCGAGGTCTTATTGTGCGACAAAATCATGTCTCCAGTATGACGTTGCGCAAATAAAAGGACAGGAAGAGCGCCGCCAGCGAAAGGCGGACGGCGCCGGCCGGGGATGGCCTGAATGCTTACTTTTGGTAGTTGACTCTGACCAGCATGCGAATAAATTCTCGCGCGATTTGACGATGATGTTCATCCAATCTTTGCAAATCGGCAATTAATTTCACATCGGCGGACTCAAACCGCGACAAAGCGCTGCCCGCTTCGCCATTCGGCGTGGCGCTTTCCGGGCCGCCAAAACGCAACCATTCCGCCGGAACGCCCAACCATTGGGCAATCATGCGCAATTTCTCTTGCGTCGGAATTGCTTCACCTACTAACCATTTCCTAGCTGCATGCACGGTAATCGGGCGCCCGTCGAAACGGATATTGAATTCCCGGGCCAGTCTGGTCGGGCTGTCTGGAGAATAATGGGCGTTTTTGAGAGCCAACTGAAGTCGCTGGCTGAAGCTTTCGCGTTCGTTAGAAGAATTCATAGGTGTACTATTTCATGTTGTAACATGAAAGTCAGTTTCTTGAATGACCATACAGAATGTTACATTTGAAAAGAGCATCAATTAACAATTAACACTCCGGCCGGGCTTTCCGGGTAGAAAAGTGGGCCGAATTTTCTCTTGTGATTCTGCGTGGCTTCGGGTCAAATTCGCGGCTGGCCTTGATTTTCGCACTGCAGCACGATTCAAAGCCTCGGTTTGGCATTACAACGTACGGTATCGGATAATGCCCTCCTCTACCGATGTACGCAATGCCCATGTCATACAATTTCTTGTAGACAAAGTTTTCAGAAGGGCCATTTTGTTTCCAACATGGAAACGATTCGAACAACGTGCTCAGAGTGAAACGTTGTTTTTTGATCGTGCCGGTTGGAAAGAATCTGCGCCCGAAAAATTTTACTGCCATCGCAGCGAAAAGAATGTCGCTGTTATGCCAGGAAAGCTCTTTTTGGTGTCATCTTGGCCACCAACTCTCGATCTTAAGCGCGTTTGCGCCAGAAGAATCAATTTATTTTCAGTAACTGTTGCCTTATTCGCCAAATTCCCCTGTCCACGTCCTCTTTTTTCTTTGTTGCAGCACGGGCAGGGCACGCTACAATAGTATTGACGTTGACGTAAACGGCACTTTGCCCCCCATTACCCTGCAGCACCCATCCAGCGACCGACCACCCATGCAACCGACACCGCCCGCAGCAATGACGACCTATACCATTACCGAACTGGCGCGGGAATTCGACATCACGGCGCGCGCCATCCGTTTCTATGAAGACCAGGGCTTGCTCAGTCCGAAACGCGAAGGCGCGGGCGGGCGCAGCCGCGTCTACACGCCGCGCGACCGCACCCGATTGAAACTGACCCTCCGCGGCAAGCGCCTGGGCCTGGCGCTGTCGGAGATCAAGAGCCTGGTCGACATGTACGAGTCGCCGAAGGACACGCGCGCGCAGATGGACCGCTTCCTGGGCGTGCTGGCGCAACACCGGCAAACCCTGGAACAGCAGCGCATCGATATCGAAATGGCACTGGCGGAAATCAGCGCGCATGAAGACGCTTGCGCGCACATGCTGGCGGACTTGAACCTGGATAAGGCGCAAACCAGCTAGGCAGCGATGCGGCGGCGCAGGCCGCGCGCGCATCGCTTTACGTTTACGTAAACGTCACAACTGAGTATCATAGCTTCACTGACCCGGCATCCATGACCGCCACACTTATAACGACGAGGACGACATGCTCCATCTCCCAGGCTTGACCTTTGACCACGGCGAAGACATCGCCTCGCTGCGCGAAGCGATCCAACAATTTGCCGCCGCCGAAATCGCGCCGCGCGCGGCCGAGATCGACCGCACCGACCAGTTCCCCATGGACCTGTGGCGCAAGATGGGCGATATGGGCCTGCTCGGCATTACCGTCAGCGAAGAGTACGGTGGCGCCGGCATGGGTTACCTGGCGCACATCATCGCCATGGAAGAGATTTCGCGCGCCTCGGCTTCCGTCGGCCTGTCCTACGGCGCCCACTCGAACCTGTGCGTGAACCAGATCAAGCGCAACGGCACGGCTGAACAAAAGGCCAAGTACCTGCCAAAGCTGATCACGGGCGAACACATCGGCGCGCTGGCCATGTCGGAACCGAACGCGGGTTCGGACGTCGTCAGCATGAAGCTGCGCGCCGACTTCAAGGGCGACCGCTGGGTCTTGAACGGCACCAAGATGTGGATCACCAACGGCCCCGATGCGGACGTGCTGGTGGTGTACGCGAAAAACGACCTGGAAGCGGGTCCGCGCGGCATGACGGCGTTCCTGATCGAAAAGAATTTCAAGGGCTTTTCCATCGCGCAAAAGCTCGACAAGCTGGGCATGCGCGGCTCGCACACGGGCGAACTGGTGTTCCAGGATTGCGAAGTGCCGGCCGAAAACGTGCTGGGAGGCCTGGGCAAGGGCGTCAACGTGCTGATGTCGGGCCTCGACTTCGAGCGCACCGTGCTGTCCGGCGGCCCGCTGGGCATCATGCAGGCTTGCATGGACCTGGTCGTGCCTTACGTACATGACCGCAAGCAATTCGGCCAGCCCATCGGCGAATTCCAATTGATGCAGGGCAAACTGGCCGATATGTATTCGACCATGATGGCGTGCAAGGCATATGTGTATGCCGTGGGCCAGGCGTGCGACCGCGCCACCACGCCGGAAGCCGTGCGCCAGTTGCGCAAGGATGCGGCCGGCGCCATTCTGTATAGTGCGGAGAAGGCGACGTGGATGGCGGGCGAAGCGATCCAGGCCCTGGGCGGCAACGGCTACATCAACGAATTCCCTGCCGGCCGCCTGTGGCGCGATGCCAAGCTGTACGAAATCGGCGCCGGGACCAGCGAAATCCGCCGCATGCTGATAGGCCGCGAACTGTTTGCGGAAACCAAGTAAGCACGGGCGCGCGGCTATCGACTGGGTGAAGAGCTATTTATGCGAGCACAGCTATGACGCACATTGCCTTCCCCAAACTGCTCTCTTCCCAGATTGCATTCGATATCGCGCGCACCATCCGCGACGGCTTCGACAAGCATTACCGCCTGTTCCGCGAAACCAGCCAGCAAGCCAAGCAGTATTTCGAGCAAGGCGCCTGGGCCGCGGCACAGACGGCGGCCCGCGAACGCATCGACTTTTATGACAAGCGCGTGCAGGAATGCGTGCAGATGCTCGAAGATGAGTATGAAGAGTCGGAGTTGAGCGATGAAGTGTGGCGCGAACTCAAGCTGCACTACATCGGCATGCTGACGGAACACAAGCAGCCGGAACTGGCGGAAACCTTCTTCAATTCCGTCTGCTGCAACATCCTGCACCGCACGTATTTCAATAACGACTATATTTTCGTGCGTCCCGTCGTGTCCACGGAATACATCGAAACGCAAGACCCGGTCCCCACCTACCGCGTGTATTACCCGGGCAAGGACGGCTTGCGCCACACCCTGACGCGCATGCTGACGCACTTCCAGCTGGATTGCGCATTTGCCAACCTGGAGCGTGACGTGGCCCAGGTGGAAGCGCGGCTGCAGCAGCTGTTCGGCGGCGACAGGATCGAACCGAACCACCAGATCCAGGTCTTGACCAGTTTGTTCTACCGCAACAAGGGCGCCTATCTGGTCGGCAAGGGCATCAACGGCAACCGCGAATACCCGTTTGTCGTGCCCATCCTGCACAACCGTCACGGCAAGCTGGTGCTCGACACGGTGCTGTTCGAGCAACAACAGATCGCCGTGCTGTTTTCGTTTACGCGCGCGTATTTCCTGGTCGATATGGAAGTACCGTCGGCCTACGTGCAATTTCTCCGAAGTTTGCTCCCGCGCAAGCCGCGCAGTGAGATTTATACGATACTGGGCTTGCAAAAACAGGGCAAGACGCTGTTTTACCGCGACTACCTGCAGCACTTGAAACACTCGTCGGACCACTTCGAAAGCGCACCCGGCATCCGCGGCTTGGTGATGCTCGTGTTTGCCCTGCCGTCGTTTCCGTATGTCTTCAAGGTGATCAAGGATTTTTTCCCGCCGCCCAAGGAAACCACGCGCGCGCAAGTCCAGCAAAAATATTTGCTGGTGAAACACCACGACCGGGTGGGCCGCATGGCCGACACGCTCGAGTATTCCAACGTGGCCTTTCCCCGCGCCCGTTTTGCCGAGGAATTGCTGGCCGAGATGAAACAGTTCGCCCCCTCGCTGATCGAAGAAGACCGCGAACAGATCATCATCCGCCACCTGTACATCGAGCGGCGCATGGTGCCGCTGAACATGTGGCTGAGCAATGCCGAGAAGGAAGGCCGCGACGACCTGGTCGAACACGCCATCGTCGAGTACGGCAATGCCATCAAGGAATTGGTGGCGGCGAATATCTTTCCGGGCGACATGCTGTATAAAAATTTTGGCGTCACGCGTCATCAACGTGTCGTTTTTTACGATTACGATGAAATCGAGTACATCACCGATTGCCAGTTCCGCGTCATTCCCCAGGCGCGCACGGAGGAAGAAGAAATGTCGGCCGAACCTTGGTATCCCATCGGCAAGCACGATGTGTTTCCCGAACAATTCAGCACCTTCCTGCTGGGCAATCCCCGTATCCGCACCTATTTCATGCAGCACCATGCCGACCTGTTGACGGCGCAATATTGGCAGGCGCGCAAACAGCGCATCGAAGACGGCCATATCGAGGACGTCTTCCCTTATCCGCAGCACCTGCGTTTTTGTATGCAGTCATCATCCCCACCCCTAACCGGAGATCCAACATGAATGATCCAGTCGTAATCGTCGGTGCCGCGCGCACCCCCATGGGCGCCTTCCAGGGCGACTTTGCCAACGTCACCGCCAGCGACCTGGGTGCCGTGGCCATCCGCGCCGCCGTGGAACGGGCCGGCGTGGCGCCGGATGCCGTGGAACACGTGTTTTTCGGCAATTGCCTGATGGCGGGCCAGGGCCAGGCGCCAGCGCGCCAAGCCTTGCGCAAGGCTGGCTTGCCCGATTCCACGGGCGCCGTGACCCTGTCGAAAATGTGCGGCTCGGCCATGCAGACGACCATGTTCGCGCATGACACCTTGCTCGCCGGCAGCGCCGACGTGGTAGTGGCGGGCGGCATGGAATCGATGACCAACGCCCCTTACCTGGTACCGAAGGCGCGCGGCGGCTACCGCATCGGCCACGGCATGATCTATGACCACATGATGATGGATGGCCTGGAAGACGCCTACAGCCGCGATGAAAAGGGCAACGCCCGCTCGATGGGCACGTTTGCCGAAGAGTGCGCCAGCCAATATCACTTCACGCGCGAAGCGCAGGATGCCTTCGCCATCGAATCCGTCAAACGCGCGCAAGCGGCCACCAAGGATGGCAGTTTCGAATGGGAAATCGTGCCCGTGACCGTGTCCGGCCGCGGCGGCGACACCATCGTCAGCATCGATGAAGGCCCGCAAAAAGCCCGCCTGGAAAAAATCCCGACCTTGAAGGCGGCGTTCAAGAAGGATGGCACCATCACGGCCGCCTCGTCTTCGTCGATCAACGATGGCGCGGCAGCCCTCGTGCTGATGCGCGAATCGACGGCGAAAAAACTCGGTTGCACCGTCATCGCGAAAATCCACGGCCACGCCACGCATGCGCAAGCGCCGAACGAATTCACCACGGCCCCCATCGGCGCAGTGAAAAAACTGTACGCGAAAACGGGCTGGAACAGCAGCAATGTGGACTTGTTCGAGATCAATGAAGCGTTCGCGGCCGTGCCGATGGCCGCCATGCACGACCTCGACATTCCACACAGCAAGATCAACATCCACGGCGGCGCGTGCGCGCTGGGCCACCCGATCGGCGCCTCGGGCGCGCGCATCATCGTCACCCTGCTGGGCGCCCTGAAAAAAACCGGCGGCAAGCGCGGCGTGGCAGCCCTGTGCATCGGCGGCGGCGAAGCGACGGCGATGGCGATCGAACTGGTATAAGCTCTTCCTGAGCACGGGCGCGCACCGCAGTTCACGGTGCGCGCCCTTTCATTTTATTTTCAGGGAGAAAACATATGCCTACCGCATTGATCATCGGCGCCTCGCGCGGCATCGGCCACGAAATCGTCCGTCAATACCGTCACGATGGCTGGCGTGTCATCGCCACGGCCCGCACACCGGACGCTTGCGACGCCCTCAAGCAACTGGGCGCGGAAGCGCACCAGCTGGACGTGACGGACGTGGAAGGCTGTGCCGGCCTGGGCTGGAAACTCGACGATGAAAAGCTCGACGTGGCCATCCTCAACGCGGGCGTGTACGGCCCCCGCCACGACGGTTTCCCCGCGCAAGCCGATTTCGACCTCGTCATGCACACGAACGTGCTGGCGGCCATGCGGTTGCTGCCGATCCTGGCGCCGCTGGTGGCCAACGCGAAAGGCAAGCTGGCCGTGCTGTCCTCGCACATGGGTTCCTTGAGCGAGCGGGGCAATCCCACCGGTTCGCTGTACCGCGCCAGCAAGGCGGCCCTGAATTCCGTGCTGATCGACACTGCCCTCGTGCATGGCCCGCAAGGCGTCAGCTGCGTGGCTTTCCACCCGGGCTGGGTGCGCACGGACATGGGCGGCTCCGGCGCCGATATTTCCCCCGAGGAAAGCGCTGCCGGCATCCGCGCCACCCTGGCCAGCCTGCCGGCCACGGACAAGGCCGTGTTCCGCAACTACGATGGCAAGCCCATCGGCTGGTAACTCCCTGAATTCACGATAAAAACAAACGAGACGACGTCCCATGATACTCAATGAAGAACAGACCATGATCCAGGAAGCGCTGCGCAGTTTTTCGCGCGAGCGCCTGGCGCCCAACGCGGCCCGCTGGGACAAGGAACATCATTTCCCGAAAGAAGAATTGCAGGAACTGGCCGCGCTGGGCGCCTTTGGCGTGGCCGTGCCGGAAGCGCTGGGTGGCGCCGGCCTCGACTACGTGTCCCTGGCTCTGGTGCTGGAAGAAATCGCCGCCGGCGATGGCGGCACCTCGACCATCATTTCCGTCAACAATTGCCCCGTGTGCAGCATCGCCATGATGTACGCCAACGATGCGCAAAAGGAACAATGGCTGCGTCCGCTGGCGCAAGGGACCATGCTGGGTGCGTTTTGCCTGACGGAACCACACACGGGCAGCGACGCGTCCGCCCTGCGCACGACGGCCACGCGCGACGGCAATGACTACGTGATCAACGGCACGAAGCAATTCATTACCAGCGGCAAGTATGCGGACGTGGCCATCGTCATGGCCGTGACCGACAAGGCGGCTGGCAAGCGCGGCATCAGCGCCTTCTGGGTGCCGACGAACACGCCCGGCTACATCGTGGCGGGACTGGAACAGAAGATGGGCCAGCATTCGTCGGACACGGCGCAAATCCTGTTCGAGAATTGCCGCATCCCGGCGGAAAATATGATCGGCGAAGAGGGACAAGGCTACAAGATCGCCCTGTCCGGCCTGGAAGGCGGCCGCATCGGCATCGCCTCGCAAGCCGTCGGCATGGCGCGCGCCGCGTACGAAGCGGCGTTAAGTTATGCGCGCGAGCGCGAAAGTTTCGGCAAGCCCATCTATGAACACCAGGCCGTGCAATTCCGCCTGGCCGACATGGCCACGCAGATCGAAGCGGCGCGGCAACTCATACGCCACGCGGCGGCCATGAAGGATGCGGGATTGCCGTGTTTAAAAGAAGCGGCCATGGCCAAGCTGTTTGCGTCGGAAATGGCGGAAAAAGTCTGCTCGGACGCCATCCAGGTGCACGGCGGCTACGGTTATGTATCCGACTTCCCCGTCGAGCGCATCTACCGCGACGTGCGCGTGTGCCAGATTTATGAGGGGACCAGCGATATCCAGAAGATACTCATCGCCAGAGCTTTATAAGCAAGGAAAGAAGGCGCGTGAAGCGGTAAAAGTCTCGGCGCCTTGAGCAACCGTCGCGAGCAAGCTCGATGTCGGCTTGAGTAACGCCGAGTCGAGAACGGGCTGCGCAGTAGGTTGCCCAAGGCGCCAGCCACAGACGAAAAAAAAGCCCGCGGTCGCGGGCTTTGTTCCAATGTATTACCAATGCTTTAATCGTGTCATGGACGCCAGTGCTATCTGCAAAGTGCCTCCTGATTTTCGGACTCCCATGCTATCTGCATGGTGACTCCAAGTGTAAATCGACCAACGTATCCGGAATTACAAAAATCCACTCTTTCGCACTGTCACGCCATCGACATTACACCTGTCGGTCGCCGCGCTGAGCCTGGATAGTGAGACTATTCGCAAGCGAATCTCAATCACTGAACGGAGTATAGCACAGCTTTTTGTGCAGTGCAATAATCTTTTTAAATCAAGTCCTTAGCGCCAGCGGCTTGTCTTCTTCGCCGCCTCGCACCACCCTTTCGTACTCGGAAATCACTTGCGCGCCCAGCAGCAGCAAGGTGGCGCCTATTTCCAGGCTGAACATGACGACGATGGCCGTCGTCATCGAGCCATACACGATATTGACCTGCGACAAGGTGGAAAAATACCAGACCAGCACATGGCGCGCGATTTCCCACAGCAGGGCCGCCGTCACGCCGCCGATCAGCGCATGCGTGATCGACAGCCGTCCGACGGGCATGACCAGGTAGATTGAGCTGAGCACGAGGATTTCCCCCGCCAGCCCCAGCAAATACAGCAACACGCCGGACACGCCTTCCAGGCCCCAGTCGTGGCGCAAGAAGCGCACGCTTTCCTCGCTCATCACCTGCAAGCTGCCCGCCACCAGGGTGATCAGCAAGATACCCACGCCCAGGCACAGGATGTAGCAGTACGGCAACACGGCGGAAATGAGGAAATGGCGGCGGCGGATGGCCACGCGGTGAATGAAAATCACGCTCATGGCGTTTTCCAGCACGGTAAACGCCAGCGAACTGAAAAACAGCATGGTCAGCAGCAAGAGCCAGCCGATCACGCCCCGATTGTTGAGGAAATGCGCCACTTCCGCCACGATAGCCTTCGATTGCCCGGGCACCAGCCATTCCAGGTAATGGCCGATTGTCTGCAGCAATTCGTCCTGCGCGATCACGTGCGACAGGGCCACCACCACCAGCATCAGCAAAGGCACGATGGACAGCAGCGAGTAATACGCGACGGCGCCCGCCAGCAGCAAGCCCTGGTTGGCGCGAAAGCCCTTCAGCACCTGCAGCACGAAGGCCAGCGGGTGGCTCAAAATGTAGGCGCTGGCGCGGCGGTTGATCATGAGCAAACCGTTCAAGGATGCCGGCATGGCCCGATGCCTTGCCGCACATGCCCCTAGCATACTGACTATCCCCGTACTGTGCCGTGCGCGAACGAACAGACTAGCTCACGGCGGCTTCCAGCAAGGTCAAGGTTTGCCGATCCGCATCCAGGGTGGCGAGGATGCCCATCGGTATCGTGAACTGGTGGCGGATGTGGCCAAACGAATAGCCGCTGACGGCCGGCACCTTCAATGGCAGCAAATGCTGGTCCAGGGTGGCATCGAGGGTCAGCGCCGTGTCGCCCTCGGCCGCCTCGCAATGCTCGAAGATGCCCAGCATCAATGCCGCCGCCGTGTTGAAGCCCACGGACAGGTCGAGCTGGCACAGCATGCGGTCGATGCGGTACGGTACTTCATTGATTTCTTCGAGGAAAAGGATGTGCTCGCGGAAATCGGCCGCATACGGCGTGCCGGCCAGCGCGCTGACCATGCACAGGTTGCCGCCCGTCAAGCGTCCCGTCGCCTGGCCGCCGTGCACGGTGCGGATGGCGAAGTTCGGCTGCGTCTGCGCGCGGCGGTGGTTGTCCAGCGCCATCGGGATCGTGTAACTATCTTGCGGCGTCATCAGCACATTGCGCAGCTGCGTCACCGTGTAATCGGACAACGTGGATGACGCCACGGGGCCGTGGAACGTCACCAGGCCCGTCTGGCGGCCGATGGCCAGGTGCAGCGCCGTGATGTCGGAATAGCCGATCAGCACTTTCGGGTTGCGCTGGATCAAGCCATAGTCGAGCAGCGCCAGCAGCGAAATGCAACCGGAGCCGCCGCGGATGGCCCACACGGCCTTGACGTCCGGGTCGCGGAACGCGGCGTGCAAGTCGTCCAGGCGCTGCTGCACCGTGCCCGCATAGTTGCCGTGCACGGCGCGGATGTTCGCGCCCAGGCTGGCGCGCAGTCCCAGCGATTCGATATTGCGCTGGGCCTTGGCGATGGACTCCTCATCCGTAAAACCGCCCGGTGCGATGATGGCGACCAGGTCGCCGTCGCGCAGGCGCGCCGGTTTGATCAATGCGTGTTGCTGTTGCATGCGTTTTCCCTTCCCTTGCGCGGCCGCCGCCCATGCCGGTGTGCCTGCCGCCCCGAGGGTGGCGGCCAGCAAGCCGCCGAAGTGGCGCCGGCTGAGATTGGTCTGACTGGACATGCGGCCCTTTCCTGGAATAAAAAACGGCGACGCCAGGCGCCGCCGCACGAGGTTAGCATGCCGGCGGGATCGCCGCCGGCATGGTTGCCTTACATGAACTTGTACTTCAGCTGGAACGACAGCGAACGGCCGCGCGGGTCGGCCACGCGCGGGTCCCAGCCGGCGCCCACCACTTCATCCACGTTGTGCGCGGTGAACGGTGGATCGCGGTCGAACAAGTTCTGGATGCCCACGGTGATGGTGGTATTTTTGAAGCCCGTGTACGTGCCCGACAAGTTATACGTCGTGTAGCTGGACACGTCCGGCTTGAAGCCCGGTGGCGGCGCGCCCTTGCCGCCATTCGGCACCTGGTCCTTGTAGCCCGACGAAAAACTCTGGATCAGCAAACCGCTCCAGTCGCCGCGCGATACGCCGAAGCTGGCATTGTGTTTCCAGCGCAGGTACAGGTCGCGCGTATAAAACTTGCCGACCAGTTCCTGGTATTCCTGGCCTTGATATTCCGCAAACTTGAAACTGTCCATATACGTGCCATCCAGGGTCGCCGTCCATTTCGCGTCCCGGATCTTGCCTTCGCCGCGCAAGCCCACGTCCAGCCCGCGCACGCGGCTGCCTGCCGCGTTGATCCAGCCCGCCTGCACGTACTCGATGGTGCCGTCCGGATTGCGGTGGATGTACTGGTTCAGCGCCTGGTAGTTGGTCAGCACGATTTGCGGCGTACGGTTCAGAATGCGGTCCTTGGTGTTGATGGCCCAGTAGTCGAACGAAGCGGAATAGCCCTTCACCGGTTCGATGACGATACCGACGCTGCCCTGCTTCGACGTTTCCGGTTTCAGGTTGGTATTGCCGCCCGTCTTGTAGTCAAGGCGGTCGATGGCGCAGTATTCGGGCACGCCCGGATGCTTGGCGCAGCCTTCCTGGTCGATCACGCCGTTCGGCAATTCCTGGCTCAGCGAACCGGAGTACAGCTGCTGGAAGCTTGGCGCGAGGAAACCTTTGCTGGCCGAACCACGGAACAGCAGGAAGTCCGTCGGCTGGTAGCGGAAGGCCACTTTCGGATTCGTCGTCGCGCCCACCAGGCTGTAATCATCGCGGCGGATGGCCAGCTGCATTTCCAGGTCCTTCGTGACCGGCACCAGCAATTCGGCATACACGGCCTTGACGGTACGGCTGGCATCTTTCAATGCGGCATTGCCTGGCGCCAGCAGGATCTGGATGGCGTCGACATCTTGCCCGAAGCTGTAGCCTTCGCGGCGCAAGTCAAAACCGGCTGCCATGGCCAGCGCACCGGCCGGCAGCTGGAACAGCTCGCCCGAGACGGAACCATCGATCTGCGTCAGGGTTGTCTTGCCATGTTGGAAGTCGCCACGGAACTTGGTCGATTCGATCAATTGCTTGGCCGCTTCCGTCTGGCTCTGGCCGGCGCCCACCCACGGATTGATGATGCCCGTCGCCAATGCCGCGTACAGCTTGTCCGTATAGGAATAGCCATCCGTCAGCTTGGTCTTGGTGCTGCTTTCGGCGCGCGAAATGCCGGCCTTGTAATCCCACTTGCCAAAGTTACCCTCAAAGCCCACCAGCACGCGGGCATTGTCGGTCGTGTTTTCCTGCGTGCGGTTCCCCACGTCATTGGCGCGCCATTTGTAGGAAATCGGCTTGGTCTTGTCGAACGACGGGATGTAGGCCGACAGGTCCTGGTAATACGCGCCGCCGACCGGATACAGATTCTTGTTGGCGATGGTCGCCTGCACCTGCATCGGCGTCAAAATGGCCGTGGCCTTGGTGCGCGAACCGAGCACTTCGACAAACATGCGGTGGTCTGGCGCCAGCTGGAACGTACCGCGCGACAACAGATTGGCCCGTTCGACGGGGAATTGCAGCACATAGTCGGCGCCATAGTCGTAGGCGCAGGAATATTTGGTGCGCAGCGGCGAGGTCACGTCTTTCCACAGCTCCGTCTGGTACTGCGACATGCCGGCGATGCTGTCGCACTTGCCCTGGAAGCTCAACGGATTGGCTTGCAGGTATTTATTCGCGTCGCCGGGCAGCTGGAACGAGGCGCCCAGCGCCGTGCCGGCACCCGCCATCTGGTTGGCGAACGGCGTGCCCGTGGTATCGGGCGACAGGCCACGGCCCGGCTGGTAGCCGTTGACGAAGGAACGGTCGCTGCCGTTCAGGCGCTGCGCCTTGTCGACGGTCAGGCTGGCCATGATGTTGTAGCGATCGCTTTCCAGCGAGCCCGTGCCTGCCAGCAGCGAAGCGCGGCGCGTGGCGCCGCCGCCTGCCTGCGTATCGTTGGTGGAAACGGACGCTTCCACGCCGCTGTAATTGGTTTTCAGAATGAAATTGATCACGCCGCCGATGGCGTCCGTGCCGTAGATGGCCGAGGCGCCATCCTTGAGGATTTCCACACGCGAAATTGCACCCAGCGGAATGGAGTTCAGGTCGACCGACTTGCCGCTGGCGCCATGCGTGGCGATGCGGCGGCCGTTCAACAGCACCAGGGTGCTCGATGGTCCCAGGCCGCGCAGCGAGGCGAACGAGGCGCCGCCGCTGACACGGTCGGCATCGGCGCCAAACACGTTATTGCCCGAAGTCATGTTATCGGCGCCCGTGCCATTCGCCGACAGGGTGCGCACCAGTTGCTCGGTCGTCGTGATGCCCTGCTTTTCGATCTGATCAAAGGTGATGACTTGCACCGGCAGCGCGCCTTCCTTGGCGACGCGCTTGATGCTGCTGCCCGTGACTTCGACCCGTTGCATTGCTGGCGCCGCCGCTTCCTGTGCCATCACCGGTCCCACCACCCCCATCAATGCCACCAATTGCGCTAGCTTCTTCAATTTCACGGGTCTCTCCTTTATTTGGGCAATCGAAACTTGAGTTCTCAAGTCAGGCTGTTTTTTTTCACGTCGCAACTGTCTGTCTCGCAGTACATTTTTTTATGACATTTGCGCATGACTTTATTTGTTTTCATTTTCAGAGTAGCGCGATGCATCCGGGCCCAGCCAATGAAAAATGCTTTCCTAACCATAACTTTTTGGAATGAATGCCCTTTTCAGCGACATGGTCACTTGCCTGCGGGGCTAGCCCTGGTTTTGTCCACGTCCAGATAACGCCAGGACGTGAATTCCACGGGGTGGCGCCTGTAGTTTTTTAGCCACGGTTGCTGCAGGTCGGCAGAGATGGGATGCGTCAGCAACACCCACGGCGTGTAAGCGTGGATCAGCTGAAACAGGTCGAAGTACAGACTGCGTCGGCGCGGCGTATCGGATAGCAGGCGCGCCTCCTCATAGCGTTTATTGTAATCGGGCAAGTTGAAGCGGGCATAGTTGGCGCGGCCAACGTTGCCGCCGTACAACAATTGCATAAAGTTATCGCCATCGGGGAAGTCGGCGATCCAGTTGGTCTCGAACATCTGCACCTTGCCCAGGCGCGAGGCCTTGATGATTTCCGTCTTCTTGTCGCTTTTAAACTCCACACGCACGCCGATGGCGTTCAGGTTGCGGCGCCACAACTCATCGCGCAAGCGTCCCACCGTGCTCGGTTCCGTATGCATGGTCAGGATCAGGGGCGTGCCGTCCGGCTGCGTGCGGAAACCGTCGGCGCCCGCCTTGTAGCCGAAGCGGTCCAGCAAGGCGCGCGCCAGCGCGGGATCGTAGCCGACGGGGCTGCGGTACTGCCTGTCATAGCCGAGCACATTCGGCGGCAGCGGCGACTGCGCCGGCAAGGCCAGTCCTTTTTTCAGCAGAGCGATGTCTTCGCGGCCGTTGTAGCTGAGGGCGATGGCGCGCCGCAGGGCCAGCTTGTCCTTGCTCATGCCGCCCAGCACGGGGTCGTCCATGTTCATCCACATGTAATACGTTTGCAGCACGGGAAAGCGCGTCAGCTGCAAGCCCTTGGTGGCCAATGCCGGTTTCAGCGCGCCGTTTTCCAGCACCATGTCCGTCATCGATTCCGGCACTTGCTCCAGGTAATCGAATTCACCCTTCAAAAAACCCAGCATGCGCGATTGATATTCCTCAACGATGCGCACCTCGATGCGCTCGACCAGCGGCAAGCGCTGACCTTCCAGCGCGGTGGCGATGGCGCGCGCATCGACCGGCAAGGCGGCCAGCGCCTTGGCCTCCGTATGGAACACGGTGGCACGGAAAGTCGGGTTGGCCTGCAGCACGATCTTGTCGCTGCGCTTCCACTCCTTCACGAGGAACGGCCCCGTGCCCACGGGGTGGTTGCCGATCTGTCCTGCCGCCGGGTACGCTTCGGCCACTTCGCGCGCCACCACGGCTGTCGCCGGCATGGCCAGGTAAAACAGGAAGTTCGGATCGACGCCGTTCAGGCGGATGCGCAGGGTGTATTTGTCCAGCGCCTGCAAGCCGGCGATCGGCGTGTCGTAGCTGAACTTGGTTTTCAGGGCGGCATCGCCCACCAGCTTGTCTTCCAGCAAGAATAACCACGGCGACTTCAGGCTGGGGTCATACAGGCGCGTCAGGCTGTACACATAATCCTGCGCCGTCACTTCGCGCGGCTGGCCCTTGAAAGCGGGATCTTGTGTAAAGAAGATGCCGGGCTGCAAGTGAAAGGTGTACGTGCGCCCGCCATCTTCCACCGTCGGCATGGCGCGCGCCGTATTGCCCTGCAGCTGCACGGGGCGCGCCAGGTAGTCATAGCGCAGCAGCGGATCGAAGATGTTTTCCATCAAGTTCAGGCTGGCCAGATCGGACGCCACGGCCGGGTCCAGGCCCGTCTCGCTGGTGCTCAAAAACAGGTGTAGGGTCTTGTTCGCGCGGGCCGTGCTGGGGGACGCAGCATCGGCGGCGTGGGCCGGTACATTCAACAGCGTCAACAGGGCCAGGCCGGCGGCGCAGGCGGTTTTGCGTAAAAACATCATCAGTGATCCAGTGCAGACAAGGTAACGAACAGCGATTAGCGACAGGCATCCCCCACACTACGCGGGCAAGCTACGGGGCGCCAATGAAAACAGGCTGCCAGCTTATAACTTTTTGGCATGCGATTGCTGCATTCTTTCATCAACTCGTATCGGGCTGCCCCTATACTTTGTTTGCAGACATTT
Organism: Janthinobacterium sp. SUN100; assembly: GCF_030397705.1. Classification (NCBI taxonomy): domain Bacteria; kingdom Pseudomonadati; phylum Pseudomonadota; class Betaproteobacteria; order Burkholderiales; family Oxalobacteraceae; genus Janthinobacterium; species Janthinobacterium sp. SUN100. Next base: position 232,071 of record NZ_JAPUBU010000008.1, read on the forward strand.
TTTACTCCCGACACACAGAACTGATCGCATATGGCACTTAATTACATCTGGTCCGGCTTTTTCCTCGTTGGCTTCCTGGCCGCAGTGCTGCAGTGGCTGTTTCTCGGCGATACCGATATCTTCAAGCGCATCATCGATGGCACCTTCGAGACGGCGCGCATGGGCGTGATGGATATCGCCCTGCCGCTGGCCGGCGTGATGACCTTGTGGCTCGGCATCATGAACATCGGCGAAAAAGCGGGCATCGTCGGCTGGCTGGCGAAAGTGATCGCCCCCTTCTTTTCGCGCATCTTCCCGGAAATTCCGAAAGACCATCCGGCCACGGGCCACATGGTGATGAATTTCTCGGCCAACCTGCTGGGCCTGGACAATGCGGCCACGCCCTTCGGTTTAAAAGCCATGGAAAGCCTGCAAACCTTGAACCCGAACAAGGAAGAGGCGACGAATGCGCAAATCATGTTTTTGGTGCTGCACACCTCGGGCCTGACCCTGATTCCGCTGGCCATCATGGCGCAGCGCTCCATCCTCGGCGCGGCCGACCCGTCCGACATCTTTATCCCCTGCATGATCGCCACCTATGTGGCCACCATGGTCGGCATCATCACGGTGTCCATCAAGCAACGCATCAACTTGCTCAACAGGGTCGTGCTGGGCTGGATGGGCGGCATGACGAGCGCCATCGTCGCCATGATCTGGTATTTCACGCAATACCTGACGAAACAGGAAATCGAGCTGGTCTCGAAGGTGGTCAGCAACCTGGTATTGATCAGCGTCATCGCCATCTTCATCATCGGCGCCCTGCGCAAGAAGGTGAATGTGTATGACGCGTTCATCGAAGGAGCAAAAGGCGGCATCCAGACCTCGATCACCGTGATTCCCTATCTGGTCGGCATGCTGGTGGCCATCAGCGTGATCCGCAACGCGGGCGTGTTCAATTTCCTGATGAGCGGCATGAACTGGTTCTTCGCCAACCTGGGCATCAATACAGACTTCGTGCCCGCCTTGCCGACGGCCATGATGAAGCCGCTCAGCGGCTCCGGCTCGAAAGCCATGATGATCGACGCCATGAATACCTACGGCGTCGACTCGTTTGTCGGCCGCCTGGCCTGCGTCTTCCAGGGTTCGGCCGACACCACCTTCTATATCGTGGCCCTGTATTTCGGTTCCGTCGGCATCCGCAAGACGCGCTATGCGATCACGGCCGGCCTGATCGCCGATCTGGCTGGCGTGATCACCGCCGTCTTCGTTGCCTACGTCTTTTTCCACTAAGGAGCACCATGTTACATCCTGTTCTGATGGCTGCGCTGTTGGCGGGTCTGGGCCTGTCGACCGCCCACGCGCAATTGCCCGAATCCGTCAGCCTGCTGCTGCGCAGCGCGAATATCCCGGAAGACGCCATGGGCGCCATCGTCTTGCGCGGCAACACCACCGTGCTGTCGCATGGCGCCGAGCGCAGCATGCAGCCCGCTTCCACCATGAAGCTGGTGACGACGGCCGTGGGCCTAGAGCAGCTCGGTCCCATCTTCCGCGGCCGCACGGAATTGCGCACCAGTGCCGACGTCATCAATGGCGTGCTGAAGGGAGACTTGATCCTGCGCGGCGGCGCCGATACGGATTTCAATGCGGACGTGCTCGCGCACATGCTGCAAACCCTGCGCAACCAGGGCATCGTCAAAATCAAGGGCGATCTGATTCTCGACCGCCAGCTGTTCCAGCCGGCCCGGCCCGACATCGGCGCCGCGCCCTTCGACGAGTCGGCCGAGTTCCGCTACAACGTCATCCCCGATGCCTTATTGCTGAACACCAATCTGATCGATATCAACATCAGTGCGACGGAACGGCAATTGAGCTTCCAGATGCAGCCGCCGCTGGAGAATGTCAGCATCACGAGCGACATGAAACTGGTCAAGGGCAGTTGCGCCAAGTGGGAAGATGGCTGGCGCCCGCCCGAATACCGGCGCGATGCGAGCGGCAAGCTGCAGGTGATACTGCACGGCACCTTCCCGCAAAACTGCAGCAAGGCCACCAGCATCAATGTGCTCGATCGCAACGATTATGCGGACCGCTTGTTCCGTGCCACCTGGAAACGCCTCGGGGGCACGATCACGGGCACGGTGCGCGAAGCACCAGGCACAGGCTTGCCGCCGACGGCCGAACCTGTCGGCACGCGCATGCTGGCCGACCACGTGGCGCGCGCCTTGCCGGAGGTCTTGCGCGATATCAACAAGACCTCTGATAACACCCTCGCCCGCACCCTGTTCCTGAGCCTGGGCAGTTTGCAAAGCGATGGCTGGCTGGGCAGCCGCCCCGTCGCCATGGCGGCGCCGGAAGATACGGCCAGCCGGGCGCGGCAAGTCATCCAGGAATGGTTCCAGCGGCACCATATCGATACCCAGGGCATGCTGGTCGACAACGGTTCCGGCTTGTCGCGCACGGGACGCATTGCGCCGGCGCAAATGGCCGGCGTCTTGCAGGCAATGCAGCAAAGCCCATGGGCGCCCGAGTTCCAGTCCAGCCTGCCCATCGTGGCGCTGGACGGCACCATGCGCAAGCGCCTGTTGAACAGCCTGGCCGCCGCGCGGGCCCGCATCAAGACGGGCACCTTGAAAAATGTCGTGGCCATCGCCGGCTACGTGCCCGACGCCAACAACCAGCAATGCGTGGTGGTCGCCATGATCAATAGCGACCTGGTGGGTAACGGCAATGGCCGCGCGGCCGTCGATGCGCTGATCGAGTGGGTCGCCAGGAGCGGCGCTACGCCGGCAGTGGCCGGACAATAAGGCCGCCAGGTGAACTAGTCCCGCGACGTGCCCGGTGCACTGGCAAAAGCCAGGCGCAGCACGTACGCGGCGACGGCGCCGATCAGCAAGACGGTCACCAGCGAACCTTCCACGCCGAAGGCGCCGCCGGTCAGCACGGCATTGCCAGCCAGTTCGCCGCGCAGCAGACCATCCGTGGCCGCATGGCCCGATACGGTCGAGGAGAATACCTGGCCGACGCAATAATTCCAGCCGATATGCGTACCGATACACACCCACAGCCGGCGCGTCTTCATATACAGCGCCGCCTGCAGCACGCCATACGCGACAAGCGCGATGATCGCCAGCAGCGAAAAGCCGGCATTGGGCAAATGGGCCAGGGCAAATACCAGGGATGAGATCACGATGGCAGCCTTGTTGCCCAGCGCACGTGCCGTCACGCCGAACAGGATGCCGCGAAACATCATCTCCTCGGCCATGCCGACCAGCACCAGTTCGGCCAGAGGGAGCAGCAACAAGACGCTCAGGGCGTTGACGCCGCTAAACTGATACACGCCCAGCGCAGCCAGCACACCGAAGGTCAGGGCGACCAGTCCGGCGCCGAGCAGCAATCCGCGTCCCAGTTCCCCCGCCATGCCCGGTATCGCCAGTTCTGCCGGCTGGCGCTTTTCGATGCGCCTCACATAGAAGCGGTAGCCAAACCACACCAGTACCGCCGCCAGCAACTGCGGCCACAGGATGCGGTAAGGCTTGTCCACCAGCTGGGAAGCGAGGCCCATCACCAGCGGTACAGCGGCAAAGGTGAGAACCATCCCAAGCACGATCTGCACCAGGGGATAGGCCATCAGGCGCGCCAGGGGGGATTTCTTCGTTGCCATGCTCAGGGTGCTGTCCATCATCGCTTTCCTCGTGGGTTGTCAGGGAGTGGCTGCTGCTTTCTTGTTTCATGTAGCGATAGTAACAGCATTTATATAAGCACTTATGTAAATATCGAAGGATGTTGTATTTTGTGCACTCTTGGTGAATGAGCGAAAGCGGGAGGGGGAACAGCAAGGAATCAGCAGACGAAAAAAAACCCGCTCATTGCTGAGCGGGTTTTTCTCTTACTGCGAATAACAAGCCTGACGATAACCTACTTTCACACTGGTTGCAGCACTATCATCGGCGCAAAGTTGTTTCACGGTCCTGTTCGGGATGGGAAGGGGTGGGACCAACTTGCTATGGTCA
>NZ_JAPUBU010000009.1:0-22011 GCF_030397705.1 Janthinobacterium sp. SUN100
AGGACCGTGAAACAACTTTGCGCCGATGATAGTGCTGCAACCAGTGTGAAAGTAGGTTATCGTCAGGCTTGTTATTCGAAAAAACCCCTTCCGGTGATCCGGTTGGGGTTTTTTTACGTCTGGTGGTTTTGTTTTGTCAGCAGACAGGCGTGAAAAAAGGCACCGCCAAGCGCTGCTTTTTTCATTTAATTAAGTTGGCAGACCCTATCCCAATCAAGGTCAAAGCGGGCCAGGTATTTTTTGAGCCGGTCTGCATCGTTGGGTTTGGCTTTCGCCGCGCGCGATACGGCATACAGGGTACGGCCGGCATCGGACATATTGTTCGATTGCCGGCAAATCTTGATCACTGCCTGCAACTGCAGCGCATCAAACAGGTCGAGCTGCGCGGCTACCTCGCTTCCCATGATATCGGCCAGGTCGATTTCCGTGCCCCAGGCAGGCTTGTCATGATGCTGCCACATCCGCTTCAAGCGCCGGATTTCCTCATCGACAACACCATCCGTGATACGGCCCGCTTCCGACAGGGTGGCCAGGCGCGTGACAGCGGCGGATAAATCGCGGAAATTGCCCTTCCATGCCGAGGTGGGCAGGGTGGCGAAACGCATGAAACGCTCGTGTGCCTCCTTGTTGAAGCGCACGCGTTCGCCCGTTTCCGCGCTGTATTGTGTCAGCAGGTATTCCAGGTTCGGTTCGATGTCTTCCGGCCGCTGCGCCAGCCCCGGCAATTCGTATGTCCACAGGTTGATGCGCGCATACAGGTCTTCGCGGAAGCGGCCGGCCATCACTTCTTTGCCCAGGTCGCGGTTGGTGCCCGCGATCAGCTGGAAGTCGCTCTGTACCTCCGTATCGGCGCCGACGGGAAAGAAGCGCTTTTCTTCAATGGCTTTCAGCAGCATGGCCTGCTCGTCGAGCCCCAGTTCGCCGATTTCATCGAGAAACAGCAGTCCCTTGTGCGCGCTGCGCAGCAAGCCTGGCCGATCCGAGCCTGCGCCTGTGAAGGAGCCCTTGATATGGCCGAATAAGGTGGAGGCTGCGCCATCGCCATGCAGGGTGGCGCAATTGAGGTCGATGAATTTTCCGTCGATCTGGTGGCGCGATTTTTTCAGTTCATACACGCGGCGCGCGAGGAAGGATTTGCCGGCACCGGTAGGTCCCATCAGCAGCATGGGAGCTTTCGATTTGATGGCGACGCGCTCGATTTCATCGATCATGCCATTGAATTTCGCATTGCGCGTGGCGATGCCGGACTTCAGGAAGGCCACGCCTTCGGCCTGCTCGCGCGTAAAACGCTGGGCAATCTGGTCGTAGCGCGACAGATCGAGGTCGATCAATGCGTAGCTGCCGGGATTGCCGCTGGCCTGGCGCTTCGGCGGCGATGTTTGCACGAGACGGCCGGGAAAATAGCGCGCTTCCGTCATCAGGAACATACATATCTGCACCACGTGGCTGCCGGTGGTGATATGGATCCAATAGTCTTCCTTGTCCGGATCGAAGGGGTAGTTATTGGCAAAGTCGTAGAGCGCGCCATACACATTCTCGAAGTCCCAGGCATCGCTGATGGGCAGTTCATGGGAGATCAGCCTGGTTTCAGGCGAGACGCTGGCGATGTCCTGCGACACCTGGCGTACCAGGTTGTCGAACTGGCTGCCCGCGTACAGCAACTCGAAGCGGTCGATGATCTTGTCCTCGTGCTGGGTCAGGGCGATGCTGGGACGCCACTTTTCCCAGCGTGCAGCTCCCCTGCCATTGTCGAGCTGCGTGCCGAGAAAGCCGATGACGACGGTGCGTTTTGCTTGCATATATGGGATAAAAATTTATCTGAAAAGATAATTGTATTCCAAATTTCAGTGACAGGGATATTTTCAATGAACAGCTTGTATTTAAATATTATTTAATAAAATCAATGAGTTATCGTAATTTTTGAAGAAATATTGAAAGCTGGCACAGCGCTTGCAATAGAGGAGATACCAACGAGATAAACGTAGAGAGCAGAGAGGAACGAAAAATGGCCAACGCCCAGTTATTCCAGAGCGCGCAACAGACAGCAACCATGCCAGCGGCGCTGGCACGCAATGCCGAAGGCGCACCCGCCTACGCGCTGACGCCCCGGCATCAACTGGCGCAGTACGCGGCCACCGGTTGCCTGAATACGACGTTTTATGCCAGCGCCGAAGCGCAACTGGCGAAAGTGCGCGAGCTGTGTCAGGCGGTCGAGCCGGCCTTCATTGCGCAGACGGCCGTGTACTGCCGCGAACGGGGCTACATGAAAGACATGCCGGCCTTGCTGGTGGCCGTGCTGGCGGGGCAGGGCGCCGCGGAATGCGCGCCGGCCTTTCAGCGTGTGATTAACAACGGCAAGATGCTGCGCAACTTCGTGCAAATCATGCGTTCGGGCGCCATCGGCCGCAAGTCGCTGGGATCGCGTCCGAAAAAGCTGGTGCAGGCATGGCTGAACGGCGCGTCGGAACAAGCCTTGCTGGCCGCTGCCGTGGGCAATGCGCCATCGCTGGCCGACGTGGTCAAGATGGTGCATCCGAAACCGCAGGAAGCGTGGCGTGCGGCCTTCTTCTCCTGGCTGATCGGCAAGCCGTACGATGCCGCGGCCTTGCCGTCGGTGCTGGCCGCGTTCGAAGCTTACAAGCTTGATCCAGCGCAAACGATACCGGACGTGCCCTTCCAGATGCTGACGGCGCTGCCCTTGAGCGCACAGGATTGGGCGCAGATCGCCCGCCAGGGCAGCTGGCAGATGGTGCGCATGAATCTGAATACCTTTGGCCGCCACGGCGTGTATGCGATAGCTGGCATGCCGGAGCTGATCGCCGCCAAGTTGCGCGATCCCGAGGCGATTGGCCGGGCACGGGTGTTTCCGTACCAGCTGATGTCGGCTTGCATGGCGGCCGGCGAGCACGTGCCGGCCATCGTGCGCGATGCGCTGGAACAGGCACTCGAAATATCGCTGCTGAACGTGCCGCAGATCGCTGGCAAGGTGGTGGTGTGCCCCGACGTTTCCGGTTCGATGTCCTCGCCCGTCAGCGGTTTTCGCGGCAGCGCCACGTCCAGCGTGCGCTGCATCGATGTGGCGGCGCTGGTGGCGGCGGCCATGTTGCGCAAGAATCCGGATGCCATGGTGCTGCCGTTCGAGCACAGCGTGGTGCAGTGCGGACTCGGCGCGGATGATAGCGTGATGAGCAACGCGGCCAAGCTGGCAGCCATCGGTGGCGGCGGTACCAATTGCAGCGCGCCGCTGCTGCGCATGAACAGCAAGAAGGAGCTGGCCGACCTGGTGATTTATGTGTCCGATAACGAATCGTGGATCGACGCCAAACGCAGCGGCGCCACGGCGACGATGGGACAGTGGAATGTCTTCAAGCAGCGCAATCCGCAAGCAAAGCTGGTGTGCATCGATATTGCGCCGCATGCCACCACGCAGGCGATGGAGCGCGAGGATATTCTGAATATCGGCGGTTTTTCCGACGACGTCTTCAAGATCATCGCCGCCTTTGCCGCCGGCCAGCTGGATCCCGCCCATTGGGTGGGAGAAATCGCCGCCATCGATATCGCAGCACCAGGTTGTTGAAGCAAAGCGCATGAATGCGGACAGGACTACATAAGAGACGTCCTGTCCACGCTTGTCATGCGCCGTAGTACCCCGAATGCCGACAGGATTACATCGATCAGCCGCGTCAGACCGGCCTGGCAGGCGCAGTGCGTCTGCCAGAAATCCTGTCCCCCTTGTCGGGTTGTCGTACTGATGAATGCCGGTGGAACTACATCCTGGGCCGATGCGTCGGCAACTGTTTCACCAACCCTGGTCATCACCCCCTATACAATAGAAGAAGAGAATAGCGATGAAAAACGAAGAATACGAAGTCCTGCATACCGAAGGCAGCCGTCCAGTGAAAATGTGGACGCGTGGCGTGCCTGTCGAAGAAGCGGCTAAAAAACAATTGCGCAACACGGCGACCCTGCCGTTCATTTACAAGCATATCGCCGTCATGCCCGACGTCCACCTGGGCAAGGGGTCGACCATCGGCAGCGTGATTCCTACCCTGGGCGCCGTGATTCCGGCGGCCGTGGGCGTGGATATCGGTTGCGGCATGATGGCGGCGAAAACCACGCTGACGGCGAACGATCTGCCCGATAACCTGGGACCGCTGCGCAGCGCCATCGAACGCGCCATTCCGCACGGGATGTCGCCGAAGACGCGCGGCCACCGCGGCCGCGACGAGGGTTCCTGGCATACGCCGCCCTCGGTGGTCGATGCGGCGTGGCTGCAATTGAAGGATGAATTCGATGCGATCTGCCTGAAAACGCCAAAGCTGAAAAATACGAACAATTACCGCCACCTGGGAACCTTGGGTAGCGGCAACCACTTCGTCGAAGTGTGCCTCGACGAGCAGGGTTCCGTATGGTTCATGCTGCATTCCGGTTCGCGCGGCGTGGGCAATGCCATCGGCACCCATTTCATCGAACTGGCCAAGCAGGATATGCGCACCCACTTTATCAACCTGCCCGACCAGGATTTGGCTTACCTGGCCGAGGGAACGCAGCATTACGACGATTACGTGGAAGCGGTGGGCTGGGCCCAGCGTTTCGCCCGCAACAACCGCGAAGTGATGATGCAGAACCTGATCGCCGCCGTGCGCACGGTCATCCATAAACCGTTCCAGACGCACGTGGAGGCCGTCAACTGCCACCATAACTATGTGCAGAAGGAGCACCACTTCGGCAAAGATGTATTGATCACGCGCAAAGGCGCCGTGTCGGCCCGCGCGGGCGAACTGGGGATCATTCCCGGCTCCATGGGCGCGAAGAGCTTTATCGTGCGCGGCAAGGGCAATGCGGAGAGTTTCCATAGCTGCAGCCACGGCGCGGGACGCACGATGAGCCGCACGGAAGCGAAGCGGCGCTTCAACCTGGATGACCAGATCCGCGCCACGCAAGGCGTGGAGTGCCGCAAGGATGAAAACGTGATCGATGAAATCCCGATGGCTTACAAGGATATCGATGCGGTGATGCTGGCGCAGCGCGAGCTGGTCGATGTCGTGCATATCTTGAAGCAGGTCGTCTGCGTCAAAGGATAAGAGAGATGATAGAAATAGATGGAGCGCAAGGCGAAGGCGGCGGACAGATTTTGCGTTCGGCGCTGAGCCTGTCGATGATCACGGGGCAACCGTTTCGCCTGATTAACATTCGCGCGGGGCGGGAAAAGCCCGGCTTGCTGCGCCAGCATCTGCTGGCCGTGCAGGCGGCAACCGCCATTTGCGGGGCGCGCACGACGCCGGTGGCGCTGCGCGCGTCGAGCCTGGAATTCGTTCCCGGCCCCCTGCGCGGCGGCGATTACCGCTTTGCCATCGGCAGCGCCGGCAGCTGCACCCTGGTGCTGCAAACCTTGCTGCCGGCCCTGCTGCATGCGGATGGGCCATCCACCGTGCGCGTCACTGGCGGCACGCACAATGCCATGGCACCGCCCGTGCATTTTTTGCAGCGCGCGTATGGCCGCATCCTGCAGCAGATGGGCGCCGAGGTGGAGATCGCGCTGCAACGCTACGGCTTTCATCCTGCGGGCGGCGGCGAGGTGACGGCCACCGTGCAACCGTGCCGGCGCTTGCAGCCGATTCAACTGCTGCAGCGCGGCGAACGGAAGGCGGGGTATGCGGAAAGCGTGGTGGCGGGCGTGCATGTGCAGGTGGCGCAGCGCGAGCTCGAGCGTGTCGCCAGCGGCATGGGCTGGAGCGGCAAGCAGCTGCGCCTCGTCGGCTTGCCGGCGGAGCAGGGGCCGGGCAACGTCCTGCTGCTGACCCTGGAGCATGAGCATGTCACGGAAGTGTTTACTTCGTTCGGCGAAAAGTCCTTGCTGGCCGAGTCCGTGGCCAAGCGCCTGTTGAACGAGGTGCGCGCCTATCTCAAGACGGACGCGGCCGTCGGCGAGCATCTGGCCGACCAGCTCTTGCTGCCCATGGCGCTGGCGGGCGGCGGTACCTTCAGCTGCAACAAGGTGTCGCAGCATGCGCTGACGAATGCGGAGGTGATTGCCCGATTTTTGCCCGTGCGTATCACTTTCGAGCAGCAGGCGCGCGGCAGCATCTGCATGGTGGCCGCCGCCTGAGGCGCGCGGTGACACAACTACGTGTTGCAGCTGTTCCAAATTGATACATGGCCGGCCGGATGTGGGGCATATGTGCATGGCATGGCATTTGCTCTTCTTTGGTATTGACTAAAAAAACCAAGGAGACCAGCATGACCTATTCCATTCGTACCCTGCTCGGCGTGGCGGCGGCCGGCGCCGTTGCCCTCACTTCCCTGCTGACCTTGCCGCATGCCTATGCGCACGGCAATGTCACGCCGCAAGGCGTCGATACCACGGGCTTGCCCAAGGTAGGCGACAAGTGGCTCGAGCAAAACCCGTATCGGGGCAACAAACTGGCCTTGACGGTGGGCACCTCGGCCTACAACCAGAATTGCGCCCGCTGCCACGGCATCGAAGCCATCTCGGGCGGCATCGCGCCGGACTTGCGCCAGTTGGACCGCGATTGTTTCGGTATCAAGAATGAGACAAAGAAACAGGCGTGCTACAAGGAAACGGACAATTACTACCTGACCACCATCCGCCACGGTAAAGTGCGCAATGGGGCCGTGTACATGCCGCCGTTCGAAGGCGTATTCAACCAGGAAGCCATGTGGGCCATCAAGACCTATCTGGAAACGCGCCGCGAGTCGAATTAAGTCGAACTGATCACAAAGGAGTCCCATGCGTTCATTTCAATTCCGGGGCGCGCGCGCGATGATCTCGCTCGCTTGCCTGGCGCTGTGCGCCGCCGCGCCGGCGCGCGCCGACTGGCAAAAGGTGCAGCAGTCGGGCAGCCTGAAAGTGGCTGTGTACAACGAATTCGCGCCGTTTTCCGACAAGGGTACGGGCATCGATATCGATATTGCCGAAGCGCTGGCGAAAAAGCTGGGGCTGAAACTGAGCTTGTTGCCATTTCCCGCCGGCGAAAACCTCAACGACGATTTGCGCAATATGGTGTGGAAGGGACATTACCTCGGTTATGGCCCCGCCGATGTGATGTTGCATGTGCCGGTCGACAAGAGGTTGATGGCGGACAACGACAAGGTCGAGATCTTCGCGCCATACTACGTGGAAACCGTGCGCCTGGCGCGCAGTGCGCAAGCCGTGCCGCAATTCGATGGCGTCGCCTCGCTGGCCGGCAAGCGCATCGGCGTGGAAAAGGTGTCGATCGCGGCCATGCTGATGCTGGGCGAAGACAATGGCAAGTACCGCGACGACGTGCGCATCTTCGACACGGCAGCCGAAGCCTTGCAGCAATTGCAGACGGGCAAGCTCGATGCCGTGCTGGCCAACCGTTCGGAAATCGAATCGGTGCTGAAAAGCGATCCCGCTTTCCCCATGAGCGAAGTGGCGTTCGCCCGCCTGCCGCGTGCGGGCTGGGCCGTGGGCCTGGCCGTCAGCCGCCAGCAGCTCGACGTGGGCAAGTTGCTGCAGGCAGCCATGAACGAAATGGCGGCCAGCGGCGAATTGAAAGCCATCTTCGAGAAATATGGTGTGAAGGAAGCACGGCCGTAGCAGGCCATGTTGAATGACAATAAAGCCCGCGCATCGGAAGAGGCGCGGGCTTTTTAATTAGAAAGAATACATGGCGCTGACACCCAGCAACCAATTACGTCCCGGCGCCGCTTCATAGTAGCGCTTGTTGCTATCGCCGACGATGACGGAACCCACGTAGGTCTTGTCGAACAGGTTGTTCAGGCGGGCAAACTCCTTGAAGCGCCAATTGCCCACGTTTTGCCTGGCGTTGAAGCGCGCATTGAATACCGTGTAGCCGGGCGCCGGTTTTTCGATGTTGCTGTCTTCCGCGTAGACCTGGTTGCTGGCCACGCTTTCCAGCGCTGCGCCAAAACGGTCGAACGTATCTTTCCAGGCCAGCTCCGCAAACAGGTTGGCGCTGGGTACGCCCGGCAAGCGGCTGCCTTCGCGCACGCCGCCAAATGCCTGGTCATACACGGCGTGCAGGCTGGTCAGCGCCACTTTTGTCGTGAAACCATATGGCAGGTTCGAATCCAACGACACTTCCATGCCCTGGCGCAAGGTTTTACCCGCATTGCGATAGCTGGTGCGCCCGCCGCTGGACTTGTCGACCACCAGTTCGTCATTGGTCTTGATCTGGAACAAGGCCGCATTCACGTGCGTGTTGTTGGCGATCCTGGCCTTGACACCCGCTTCCAGGTTGGTGCTGGTGGCCGGCTTCAAGTTGAAATTGAAGCCGCCGCCCGTGCCCGAGTAAAACAGTTCGTTCAAGGTTGGGGCCTCGAAACCGCGCGCGGCGCTGGCGTAGACGTTGACGTTCGGCGTCAGTTTATACAGCAGGCCCAGCACGGGCGTCGTGTGGCTGAACTCCAGGCTGCCGCTATCGTTGCCGTTGCTGAGGAAATGGTCGTCGACAGCCACTTTCATCTTGCTGTAGCGCACACCTGCGCTGAGCAGCCACGGGCCGCCTTGCCATTCCGCCTGGATATACGGATCGAGGCTGGAGACGACATCCTGCTCGTCGCGGCGCAGCTTGCCCTTCAATCCGTACACTTCGCCGATATAGTTCTCATAGCCGGTGCGGTCATCGCTGGAGCGGCCATAGTCGATGCCGATGGTGGTGCTCAGCTTGCCTCCGGCCAACTGGTTCACGTGCAGCCAGTTGGTGTCGATGCCATAGAACTGGCGCTGGAAGTCGACCACGCCGCCCGAATGCTTAAGTAGACCGTCCACTTTGGTATTTTGGAATGCTTTATTAAACGCCTGGTACTGGATCACGTCGCGGTTGCCGCCATACACCATCACGTGCAGGCGGTCATCGCCGAACGACTGTTCATAAGTGGCGCCGATCTGCTGGTGGTCGATGCTCTTGCGCGTGTTGTAGCGGTCGGCCAGGGTGCGTTTCGGGTTTTGCGTGTCCGTCGTGTCGATTTCGCCGGCGCGCGGGTTGGCGGCAAACGTGGGCCAGGTGGCGCCCAGGGGATCTTGCGTGTTGCCTTGGTGCAAGCTGTTGGCGACGATGGTCAGCTTGCTGTCCGCGGTGGGCTTGACGGTGATCTTGCCGAACGCTTGTTCGCGCGTGGCGGCGCTGTGGTCGCGGAAACCGTCCGTGCGGAAGCGCGAGCCGTCGAGCACGTAGCCGATGCCGCCCGCCTGGCCCTGCGCCGTCAAGTCTACCTTGCTGGTGCCGTAGCTGCCGCCCGTCACATTCAGCTCGACGGAAGGGGGATTTTGTCCATCCTTGGAAAACAGCTGGATCACGCCGCCCGAATGGTTGCCGTAGATGGCAGAAAACGGTCCGCGCAGCACTTCGATACGCTCGGCCGTATCGAGATTGAAAGTGGCGGCCTGGCCCTGGCCATCGGGCATGCTGGCGGGAATGCCATCGCTGATCAGCTTGACGCCGCGCACGCCGAAGGCCGAGCGGGCGCCGAAGCCGCGCGACGAGATTTGCAAGTCTTGTGCGTAGTTCTGGCGGTTTTGCACGACCAGGCCCGGCACGGCGGCCAGCGCTTCCGACGCGTTGACGCGGATTTGGCCATCCTGGATGCGGGCGCTGTCGACCACGTCGATCGAGGCCGGCACTTCCTGGCTGGGGTGGGCGATGCGGTTGCCGCTGACGACCACCGTATCCATGAATTGCCCGTTGGCCGGGGCAGCTGCCTCGGCGGCAAAGACATGGGGGGCGAGGGTGGCGCTGCCGGCGACAAACAGGCTGGCGATGGTGTTCAGGCGGAAACGATGCTGCATGCGGATTCTCCAATGTGAATAAAAGCCTGCTTGATCGCGTGCGCGGTACAGGTCTGCGTAGGTGTATCAAGCAATATGCCTGCCATGTCTCCATTGGTGGGCTGAAATTATACGCGTGTCAGTGGCACGGCGTTTGCATACGGTAATTGTCAGAGGCGCCGCTACCGCGCGCTTTTCCCTCGTTTTGCCATTGAAAAGGTGATTATGCCCAACTTCTTCTTGCGCTTGCGCCAGGTGTGCTGGCTGCTGTCGGCGCTCGCCAGTACCGCTGTCCAGGCCGCTCCTTTTGCCTATGTTCCCAATGAAAAGTCGGGCACCTTGAGCGTGATCGACACGGCGACCGACCAGGTGGTGCGCCAGATCGCCGCAGGCAAGCGTCCGCGCGGCATCGCCGCCGACCCCGCCGGGCGGCAATTGTTTGTCACGGATGCGGCCAGCAGCGCCTTGCTGCTGATCGACAACGCTGGCGGCGCACCCGTGCGCACGGTGGCGCTGGGCAAGTCGCCCGAAGGCGTCAGCGCCTCGCAAGACGGTAGTCACGTGGCCGTGGCCGTCGAGGAAAACAATAGTGTGGCCTTGCTCGATGGCCAGACAGGTACCTTGCTCGCCGATATCAAGGTGCAGGGACGCAATCCGGAACACGCCGTCTTCAGCCCGGACGGGCGCTGGCTGCTGGTCAGCGCGGAAGAGGCGGAGCAAGTCGATGTCATTGATGTGGCGCAACGCCGGCAGGTCGCTTCCATCGCCGTGGGATTGCGGCCGCGCGGCATCGGTTTCAGCCCGGACTCGGGCCGCGCCTACGTGGCGTGCGAACTGGTCAATGCCGTCTACGTGATCGACATGGCCGCGCGCAAGGCGATTGCCACCATTCCAGCGGGCAAGAATGCGAATGGCATCGCCGTCCATCCCGGCGGCAAGCAAGTGTATGTCTCGAACGGTATCGACGGTACGGTGATGGTGATCGACACGGCCAGCAATCAGGTCACGGCCACGATTGGCGTCGGCAAGCGCCCGTGGAACATGGCCATCACGGCCGACGGCGCCAAGCTGTACGTGGCCAATGGCCGCTCGAACAGCGTGTCCGTCATCGACACGGCCAGCGCGCGCAAGGTGGCCGATATTGCCGTGGGTGAATTGCCATGGGGCGTGGTGATTCGTTGATTCCTTCATGGCACAGGCGCAGGTGTTCCAGTCTGGTACACCTGTTCCATTGTGCAGCGGCGGCGTGGCGGCACAGCAGGGCTGGCCCGGATTGGAACAGGATGCTGCCACCTTGTTCAAAACGCAAACAGAGCCACGCCCCCACCCAAGTCCGGGGCATGCGCTGAAAAGCGGGCCGGGATTGACGCCACGCCCTTGCAACGGGGGTAAAACCGGCTAAGTTTGTAGTGGGATGGCGAGCTGGCACGGCATTTGCGGAAGACTCCGTGTACTCACCCCATCTGTACCAGGACGTTTGATTTTAATTAAGTATTTCCATTCTAATTAACCCGATAGAGGACGACATGAATCTCGCAGACATCAGCAAACTGGGCGTAGCCAATCCCTTCAAACAACGCTATGACAATTACATCGGCGGCAAATTCGTTGCACCAGTAAAAGGTGAATACTTTCCTAACATCACCCCGATCACGGGCTTGCCATTTTGCGAAATCGCCCGTTCCACGACGGAAGACGTCGAGCTGGCGCTGGACGCCGCGCACGCCGCCAAGGATGCCTGGGGCAAGACTTCGCCTGCCGAGCGCGCCAATATCCTGAACCGCATCGCCGACCGCATCGAACAGAACCTGAGCCTGATCGCCACGGCGGAAACCATCGACAACGGCAAGCCGATCCGCGAAACGATGAATGCCGACATTCCGCTGGCCATCGACCATTTCCGTTACTTCGCCGGCTGCATCCGCGCCCAGGAAGGTTCCGTCGCGCAAATCGATGCGGAAACCTATGCCTACCATTACCATGAGCCGCTGGGCGTCGTGGGCCAGATCATCCCGTGGAATTTCCCGATCCTGATGGCCGTGTGGAAACTGGCGCCAGCCCTGGCGGCAGGCAATTGCGTTGTCTTGAAACCGGCCGAGCAAACCCCGGCTTCCATCATGGTGTTGATCGAGCTGATCGGCGACCTGCTGCCGCCGGGCGTGCTGAACATCATCAACGGTTTCGGCCTGGAAGCGGGCAAGCCGCTGGCGTCGAGCAAGCGCATCGCCAAGATCGCCTTTACGGGCGAAACGGGCACGGGCCGTCTGATCATGGGCTATGCGGCGCAAAACCTGATTCCCGTCACGCTGGAACTGGGCGGCAAGTCGCCGAACATCTTCTTTGAAGACGTGATGGATGCGGATGATGATTATTTCGACAAGTGCCTGGAAGGTTTTGCGATGTTTGCGCTGAATCAAGGCGAAGTGTGCACCTGCCCGTCGCGCGTACTGATCCAGGAGTCGATCTACGAAAAATTCATCGAACGGGCCTTGAAGCGCGTGGCCGCCATCAAGCAGGGCAATCCGCTCGACTCCGCCACCATGATCGGCGCCCAGGCGTCGCAGGAGCAGCTGGAGAAAATCCTGTCCTACCTCGACATCGGCCGCCAGGAAGGCGCGGAAGTGCTGGCCGGCGGCGAGCGCAACACGCAGGCGGGCGACCTGGAAGGCGGCTATTACGTGCGTCCGACCGTGTTCAAGGGCAATAACAAGATGCGCATCTTCCAGGAAGAGATCTTCGGACCGGTCGTGTCCGTGACCACCTTCAAGGATGAGGCCGACGCGCTGGCGATTGCCAACGATACCTTGTACGGCCTGGGCGCCGGCCTGTGGACGCGCGACGGTTCCCGTGCCTTCCGCATGGGACGTGCCATCCAGGCGGGCCGCGTGTGGACCAATTGCTACCACCTGTATCCGGCCCATGCCGCGTTCGGCGGCTACAAGCAATCGGGTATCGGCCGCGAAAACCACAAGATGATGCTCGACCATTACCAGCAAACGAAGAACTTGCTGGTGAGCTATAGCCCGAAAGCGCTGGGCTTCTTCTAAACCGGCAACAGGCGCCGCGCTTGCTGTCCGGGCGCGGCGCGCAGAAAGGGATGCCATGAGTGCAGCAATTGCCCGGGTGGTCGCCACCGATGCGGCGCTGGAAATGATGGACAAGTTGCGCCAGCGTCACGGCCCGCTGATGTTTTTCCAGTCGGGCGGCTGCTGCGACGGCAGTGCGCCCATGTGCTACGCGCTGGGCGAGTTCGATGTCAGCGATACCGACATTTATCTCGGCAATTTGAATGGCACACCGTTCTACATGGGACTCGAGCAATTCGAGTACTGGGAGCATACCCAGTTGATTATCGATGTGGTCGATGGCAATGGCGGCATGTTTTCACTCGACAACGGCACGGGCAAGCGCTTTTTGACGCGCTCGCGCCTGTTCACCGATGAAGAGTGCGCGCTGTTGCATGCCCAGCCGCATGAGCACCGCAAGACTTGATACACACATACTAATAAAACAGAGGGAGATGATTGTGCAGAAAAAAATCATGGGGATACTCATCGGTTTGGGTTTGGCATCGCTGGCCCAGGCGGCCGACGTGGGCAATGTCACCAATGCCATGCTCGACAGCACGGCGAAGAATCCGGCCAGCGTCCTGTCGTTTGGCATGGGCACGCAAGGCCAGCGCTATTCGCCGTTGACGCAGATCAATGACAAGACCGTGGCCAAGCTGGTGCCGGCCTGGTCGTTTTCGTTCGGCGGCGAAAAACAGCGGGGCCAGGAATCGCAGCCGCTGATTCACAACGGCAAGATGTTCGTCACGGCATCGTATTCGCGCATCTTTGCCGTCGACTTGAAAACGGGCGCCAAGCTGTGGAAATATGAGCATCGCTTGCCGGACGGCATCATGCCGTGCTGCGACGTGGTCAACCGCGGCGCGGCCCTGTATGGCAACCTGGTGATTTTCGGTACCCTGGACGCCTACCTGGTGGCGCTGGACCAGAATACGGGCAAGATCGTCTGGAAAGAGAAAGTAGACGATTACGCGGCCGGCTACTCGATGACGGCTGCGCCGCTGATCGCCGAAGGCTTGCTGCTGACGGGCGTGTCGGGCGGGGAATTCGGCATCGTGGGTCGGGTCGAAGCGCGCAATCCGATGACGGGCGACCTCGTGTGGAGCCGTCCGACCGTGGAAGGCCATATGGGCCACCGCTACGACAAGGATGGCAAGGCCATCGACAACGGCGTGTCCGGCACGGCGAACAAGACGTGGCCGGGCGACCTGTGGAAAACGGGCGGCGCCTCGACCTGGATGGGCGGCACCTACGATCCGCAAACCAAGCTCGCCTACTTTGGCACGGGCAACCCGGCGCCGTGGAACAGCCACTTGCGTCCCGGCGACAACCTGTACTCGTCATCCACCGTGGCGCTGGACGTCAAAACGGGGCAGATCAAGTGGGCGTATCAGAACACGCCGAACGATGCCTGGGATTTCGATGGCGCCAACGAGTTCGTCACCTTCGACATGGATGGCAAGCGCTACGGCGGCAAGGCCGACCGCAACGGCTTCTTCTATGTGATCGACGCCAACACGGGCAAGCTGCAGAACGCCTTTCCATTCGTGAAGAAAATCACCTGGGCCAGCAGCATCGACCTGAAGACGGGCCGGCCGAATTTCATTGCCGCCGGCCGCCCTGGCGACCCCACCAAGGGAGAGGAAGGCAAGAAGGGCACGACCGTGTTTGCCGCGCCCGCTTTCCTCGGCGCCAAAAACCAGATGCCGATGGCGTACTCGCCGCAAACCAAGCTGTTCTACGTTCCCGCGAACGAATGGGGCATGGATATCTGGAACGAGCCGATCAGCTACAAGAAGGGCGGGGCCTTCCTCGGCGCGGGGTTCACCATCAAGCCATTGTTTGACGACTACATCGGCGCCATGCGCGCCGTCGATCCGAAGACGGGCAAGATCGTCTGGGAAATCAAGAACAACGCGCCGCTGTGGGGCGGCGTGATGAGTACCGCCGGCAACCTGGTGTTCTACGGCACGCCGGAAGGCTTCCTGAAAGCCGTCGACGCGAAGACGGGCAAGGAACTGTGGAAATTCCAGACGGGCTCCGGCGTCGTGGCGCCGCCCGTCACCTGGCAGGATGGCGACACGCAATATGTGGCCGTCGTTTCCGGCTGGGGTGGCGCCGTGCCGCTGTGGGGCGGCGAGGTGGCGAAGAAGGTCAACTTCCTGGAACAGGGCGGTTCCGTGTGGGTCTTCAAGCTGGCATCGAAGTAACGGGGTGAAGCATCCGGGCCACTCGGATGGGTGTCTCCCTGTCCGCCGGGTGTTTTCTTTTTGCTGACGGCCCAGGCCGTCAGTTTTTTGTTTACCTGGACGCCCGATATGCCTGCTTGCGGTCAAAAAATGAACACCGGCAGTGGCGATTGATCCGCTGCTGCACAAGTCAAATACGTATTTTCTCTTTCTCCCTATGGGCCGCGCTGGGCACGCTTATTGCCAAAGCTTGAGGTACATCAATCACTGGTGTGCACACTAAAAACAGAGAAGAAAGAGGAGAAGCAATGAATACATTGATCAAGCTGGGGAGCCTCGGTGTCATGACGATCGCAGCGATGGGACAGGCACACGCCGTCGATATCAAGGCTGGCGACTGGACCGTGTCGGTGGGCGGCATCGTCAACGCCTATTACACGCAAGTGTCGTGTTCGGGCGATGCCGTGGGCGGGCTGGCGCTGGGCGGCCAGGCGCTCGGTTGCGGCGGCGAGAAGGACCGCACGACCATCGGCAACGGCTTGCTGCCGAATGGTTTGATCACCTCGGCAAGTTCGCGGCTGGGCGAGTACGACGTGAAAGCTTTGATCGGCATCTACAACTCGACGGCCACGGATAGCGCCATCAGCCAGAACAGCGTGGTCGATGTGCGCCAGGCCTTCTTCACGTTTGGCAATGAACACATGGGCACTTTCAAGCTGGGCCGCGACTACGGCATCTTCGGCGCGAATGCGATTTTGTCCGACATGACCTTGCTGGGCTCGGGCGCACCCGTGCAGGCGACGCAGCGGGGCCGGGTGACCCTGGGCCATATCGGCGCCGGCTACACCTATCTGGGCAACTATGGCCAGATCATGTACAGCTCGCCGAAGTCGGGCGGCTTTGGCGCCGATGTGGCGCTGGTCAGCCCCGTCTCCGATACGCCGATCGTTGCAGGCTCGACCTATTCTTCGAAGTCGAGTCCGCAAGTGCAGGCGCAGCTGACGTATGCGCAGGAAGGCTTGAAAGCCTGGCTGGGCGTGAAGTCGCAAAAATTCACGTCGAAAACGCCGGGCGTCGATGACTTGACCATGCGCGGCGTGGAAGTGGGCGGCTCGTACCAGATGGGGCCGGCTGGCGTGCTGGTCAATTTCCAGGGCGGCAAGGGGCTGGGCATCCTGTCCGATGCGGATCAGGGCGATACCAAGTCGAAGAACTGGCTGCTGCAAGGCACGTACAAGACGACGGACAAACTGAAACTGGGCTTGTCCTACGGCATCAGCAAGAACGACGACAACACGGCCGGCACGGGCGGCTTGAAGTCGAACGCCAACCTGACCCTGGGCGCGTATTACTCGCTCAACAGCGCGATCACCCTGGTGGGCGAGCTGGGCCAGACGCGCTCGAAAGGCTTTACGGGCGGCGAAGCGAAGATGAATGGCGTGTCCCTGGGCGGCATTATTTTCTTCTAATAAATGAACGCGGCGCCTTGCGACAAGGCGCCGCACGGAGCGTGGTGCATGCGGATAATGCGGTTGTTCATCGGATGCTGGCTATTCCTGTTTATCCTGGGACAGGCGTGGGCGGGCGTGCTCGCCAAGGCCGAGCTGGCGCGGCGTTTTCCTGCTCCCATCGTCGTGGGCGACAAGGAGACCGACTTGCCCGTCTGGCCATTGTTCCGGCAAAACGCCACGGCCACGGAGCTGGTCGGCTACGTATTTGAATCCGTGGACCTGGCGCCGATCCCCGGCTTTTCCGGCGTTCCCGTCAACTTATTGATCGCTATCAATCCCCAAGGGAGTTTTCTGGACGTGGCCGTGTTGTCGCAGCACGAACCCGTGTTTCTCGATGGCCTGGGCGAGGCGCCTTTATTCCAGTTCGTCAAACAGTATCAGGGACTGTCGCTGAAGCAGAATATCGCTATCGATGCCAGGAAGAAACGCGCCACGGACGCCACGCACGCCGATATCGATGGCGTGTCGAAGGCCACGGCTTCCGTGCGCATCATCAACCAGAGCGTGCTGGCGTCGGCCTTGAAAGTGTCGCGCAAAAAACTTGGCTTCGCGCAAGGCCGTGACCCGGATCAGATCGCGCGCATCCGCATGGACGTGTTCGAAAAGCTTGATGTCGCGCAAATGTTAAAGCAGGGCTTGATCCAGCATCTGCGCTTGAGCAACAAGGAGATTGAAAGCCTGTTTGCCGGCAGTCCCGGTGCGGGCCTCGATGGGGAAGCCACGCGCGCGCCGGATGAAGTGTTTATCGACCTGTACCTGGCGTATGTGTCCGTGCCCAGCGTGGGGCGCAATCTGTTGACGGAACGCAGCTGGAACAAATTGCGCAACCGGCTGGACGAAGGCGACCACGCCATTCTCGTCATGTCGCGCGGTCGCTACAGCGTGCTGGGCGACGATTTCGTGCGCGGCACCGTGCCGGACCGGCTATTGCTGAAGCAGGATGGCTTGCCCATCGACATGCGCGACCTGGACCTGGAATTGCAATTGGCGGATACGACGCTGTTGCCGACGGAAAATGTCGCCGTCTTGCGCGTCATCAGCCAGGCGGGGCTCGATGCGGCCAGTCCGCTGGCTTTTACCATGCCGATCACGCGCAGCAAGGGCATCGTGTATCCGGAACGCATTGCCCGCAATGTGGATGTCAATTACCGCCTGCCGGCCGATTTTTACACGGCGCCGCAAGGCGACGATGCCACGTGGCGCGGCACGTGGAAAGGGCGCAAGACGGAGTTGCTGCTGTTGCTCGCCGGGCTGGCGCTGCTGGCCGGCGCATTGGCATGGCAGAAACGCCTCGTGCGCGATGGCCGCCAATTTGTCTGGTTCCGTCGCCTGTTCCTGTTGTTTACCATCGGCTTCATCGGCTATTACGCGCAGGGGCAGTTGTCGATCGTCAACATCACGGGCGTCATCCAGGCCCTGCTGGCCGGGCGCAGCCTGGGCTTTTTCCTGTTCGATCCGATGACGGTGATCCTGTGGGCGTTTGTGCTGCTCAGCCTGCTGATCTGGGGGCGCGGCACGTTTTGCGGCTGGCTGTGTCCGTTTGGCGCCCTGCAGGAATTCACGGGCAAGCTGGGCCAGTGGCTGCGCTTGCCCCAATGGAAAATCAAGCCGCGCTTGGATGGGCGCTTGAAATGGATCAAGTATGGCTTGCTGGCGGCCATTCTGGGCAGCAGCGTATTTTCCAGCCAGATCACGGACAAGCTGGTGGAACTGGAACCGTTCAAGACGGCGATTACCCTGAATTTCGTGCGGGCCTGGCCGTTTGTCGCGTATTCCGCGGGCTTGCTGTTGCTCAGTAGTGTTTCCTACAAATTCTTTTGCCGCTACCTGTGTCCGTTTGGCGCGGCGCTGGCGCTGCTGGGACGTTTTCGCCTGTTCAACTGGATACCCCGTCGCAAGGAGTGCGGCACGCCTTGCCAGACTTGCCGTCACCGTTGCGAGTACCACGCCATCGCGCCTGGCGGGAAAGTCGATTATGGCGAGTGTTTCCAGTGTATGGATTGCGTGGTGATTTACGCCAGCGATGAAAAATGCGCGCCGTTGATGCTGGAAATCAAGCGTGCCCGCACCATTCCCATCGTCCGGGCCACGGCAGAGGAGAGCAGCAATGCAGCGTAGAACGTTTATTTCCGCCGCCATCGGCAGCGTGGCCGGTATGGCGGGCTTGTCTTTACCTGGCAGCATGGCGCGGGGCACGGCCACGGCGTCCGGCGTGCGCCCTTATCGCGGTGCCGCGCTGGCGTTTGGCACGACCATCGCCGTCACCGTGTTGCATCACGATCAGCGCCAGGCCGAACTGGCCATCGAGGACGCCTTGCATGCAGCGAGGAATATCGACCGCCTGATGAGCATTTACAGTCCCGTCAGCCAAGTCTTCCAGCTGAACCGTGACGGCCGCCTGGCCCGGCCGGATGCGCATCTGCTGACGGTGCTGGCGCAGGCGCAAGCCTTGTCGCAATGGAGCGATGGGGCGTTTGATATCACGGTGCAACCTTTGTGGCAGCTGTTTCGCGCGGCGGCAGACCGGGCAAGCTTGCCGGCGGACGCCTTGCGCCGCGCGGCGCAGGCGCGGGTAGGCTGGCGGCAACTGGCGTGGGATAGTCGGGAAGTGCGTTTTCTTCAGCCGGGCATGGCGCTGACCTTGAATGGCCTGGCGCAAGGCTACGCGGCAGACATGGCGCTGGCAGCCGTGCAGGCGCGCGGCATACGGCACGCGCTGCTCGATACGGGGGAATTCGTTGCGCGTGGGCAGCGCTCCGTGCGACGCCCGTGGACCTTGGGCATCCAGGATCCGCGCGACGCGGAAATCCTGGCGGCCACCTTGAAAGTGGAGGGGCGCAGCGTGGCCACGTCGGGCGACTACGAATGCACGTTCACGCCCGATTTCGTGCATCACCACATCTTCGACCCATCGAAGGGCGATTCGCCGCGTGAACTGGCCAGCGTGACGGTGCTGGCGCCCACGGGTTTGCTGGCCGATGGCTTGTCGACCACCTTCATGGTCACGGGAGCCGCACGCGCGCATGCGATGGCAGCGCACATGGAGGGCGTCGACCTGATGACCATCGACAAGCAGGGCCGGCGCGCGATGTCGCCCGGTTTTTCCCGTTTACTCTAGGCTATTTCAGGTGCGGCACCTTGCGATAGATCGTGTTGCGCGACACGCCCAGCGCACGCGCCGTGGCCGAGACGTTGCCGCCGTGGGCATCGAGCGACTTGAGGATCACGCTTTGCTCCATCTCTTCCAGGTTGGCGCCGGCCGCGATCATGCGGTCCGTGCTGGCGCTGGCGGCAGTCGCTTGCGTCATCTCAATATCGTCGAGGAAATCATCAGGCATGTGGCGTAAACAGATTTCATGCTCGTCGCCCGCCATGACGATGGCCGTGCGCAAGAGATTGGTCAGCTGGCGGAAATTGCCCGGCCATTTATGCTGGTGGAACATGCGCAAGATGTCCGGCGCCACCGTGTAGCGTGTGTCGGGCGCTTCCGTTGCGAGGATTTTTTTCACGACCGTGTCCAGGTCCGTGCGTTCGCGCAGCGGCGGCAGTTTTACCACCAGGCCATTCAGGCGGTAATACAAGTCTTCGCGAAACAGTCCCTTGGCCATGCGTTCGCGCAAGTTGTGATTCGTGGCGCAAATGAGTTCCACGTTGACGGTGATCGATTTGCTGCTGCCCAGGGGCGTGACCATGCGTTCCTGCAACACGCGCAACAGCCGCGCCTGCAAGCCAAACGGCATGTCGCCGATTTCATCGAGGAAGAGGGTGCCGCCATTCGCTTGCAGTATCTTGCCGATCGCGCCTTTCTTGCGCGCCCCCGTAAAGGCGCCGTCTTCATAGCCGAACAGTTCGGATTCGATCAGGGTTTCCGGGATCGATGCGCAATTGACGGCAATAAACGGTCCCATGGCCCGTGGCGAGTCGTTGTGGATGGCTTGCGCCAGCAATTCCTTGCCGGTGCCCGTTTCGCCCATGACGAGGATGGGGATGTCGCGCCCCAGCACCTTGTTGACCTTTTCGATCACCAGTTCCAGTTGCGGATCGCCCGTGCGCAGGTAGCGCAAGCCGGACAGGCGCCGCGCCGCGTTGGCCGCATGGCTGGCGGACGCGGGAACCTGTGCCGGCACGGCGTTGATATCGCTATGGTCGGTGCTGGCAGTAAAGCCGTGCTGGAAGACGCTATTGGACAGGCGCAACTGCGCGCGCCCATATACGCGCACGCCGCTGTGCATGCACAGGTTCAGCAAACCGGGGGCGGCAGTGCGGTAATGGTCGTACAGGGCAGACACGGGCAAGCCGAACAGGGAGCTGAAGGTATGTGATTGCAGTGCGGCAAATGACAGGCCCAGCTGGAACAAGCCGTTTTTATTGGCGGATAAAAACCGTCCGCCCGGCGTGAACGAGGCGATGCCTTCCATCAAGGTGCCGATGAATTCGGGGCGCGCATGGAAGTGCACGGTGATGGCATCTTCGAAGGTGGCGGAAAACAGCTGATTTTCGATCATCAGCGCCGACATGCGCACGAGGGCCATCGTATGCTTGTGGAAACTGCGCTGGTCGCTCGAGACGTCCAGCACGCCGATGACATTGCCCCGGTGATCGGTAATTGGTGCCGCGGAGCACGTCAAGAAATGATTGGCGGCCAGGTAATGCTGGTCCGCATGGACCAAAGTCGGTACTTTTTCCGTGATGGCCGTGCCGATGGCATTCGTGCCCCGGCTTTGTTCCGACCACGCCACGCCTGGCTGCAGGGCGACCCGGTTGGCTTTCTCCAGGAAATCATCGTCGCCCAGCGAATGCACGATCACGCCGTTGGCATCCGTGAGAATCACCATATTGTGCGTGTTGACGATTTGCTGGTACAGGGTTTCCATGGCCGGCAGCGCGTGCGTGTGCAGCATGCGGTTTTGCTCGATCAGCAAGGACAGGTCGGACTTGCCCGCCGGCGTGAAGTCGGGCGTGGCCGTGGGCGACAGGCCAAAGGCGACGGAACGCTGGTGGGAAGTTTCAATGATGACGGGGACGTTGTCCTGTCCTGCCGGCAAAATGTTCGCGTCCGCGATGGACGAAAACGGTGCGCTACGGTAAGTAGCTGACGGTTGATACATGATCTCGTTGCCTCCGTTGGGCCCTGTACTGCGGCGCTCTTTTGAATATCGAGAGTGTTCCATAATGTAGCACCTGTCACAGATGGGAGCAAAGCAAAGCGAACCGGGCTATCCCCAGTGTTGCTGCCGGGCCCAGAGTTGCTCCCCTTGGTGGTCGGTGCATGTGTTCATATAAGCAATTGCGGTGCCAGGCCTATTGCCTTTGATCTGGCGCAAAAAATAGCGCTTGCGGGGTGCGCAGGGCACGGCTATAATTCGCCCCCTCGCTGAACGACGCATGCAAATGCCGAGTGAGACGAGAAAAAGAAGGAGTTGACGGACGTAGCAAATTGCTTCATACTCTTCCTTCTTCGCAGCTGA